>NZ_JAAZSQ010000008.1:27097-168661 GCF_012395835.1 Arthrobacter mobilis | reverse complement strand
TCACCGGCGCCGGCCTGGCCACGCTCGCCGGCGGCCTGCAGTCCCACCGCCCGGACCTGGTCGACGGCGTCGGCCTGATCGTGGGCATCGACCGGTTCATGTCCGAGGCCCGCGCCCTGACCAACTTCACCGGCAACGCCGTCGCCACCGTGCTGATCGGCACCTGGACGAAGGAAATCGACCGCGCCCGCGTCGATGAGGTGCTGGAGCGCCGCCTGCCCTTCGACGAGCAGACCATGGAAGCCGGCCACGGCCACGGTCCGGCCACCTCCGGCGGCACGGCGCCGGAAGGTGCCGTGGAAGGCGCGGACCAGGACGACCGGCTGGTTGCCGCGCGCTGAGACCGGCCGCAGCCGTCCGCACCCTGTGGAACCGCGCCGGCACGCCCCGCCCGGGGAGTGCCGGCGCGGTTCCGGCGTTCCGGCACCGGGGCGGGCCTTGTACTTCAACCTGAGCCTGAAGGCTCGCCGTCCCGCCGTCCGATATCCGCGGGATGCCCGCGCAGTGACTGTAATCTTGACTGGAAGAATAGCAGCCGCGCAACGATGGAAGCTGGGATAAAACGTGATCAGCGAACAGGGTTCGACCATTTTGCAGGAACCGGACGAGGCAGTGCTGGGACCTACTGGCCGTCCGCTGACGGAGTTCCCCGAGCCGCCCGTCCTGTCCTCCCACGGCCCCGCCCGCGTGATCGCGATGGTGAACCAGAAGGGCGGCGTCGGCAAGACCACCTCCACCATCAATCTCGGCGCCGCCCTGGCCGAGGCCGGCCGCCGGGTGCTGCTGGTGGACTTTGACCCCCAGGGCGCGTTGTCCGCAGGGCTGGGCACCAATCCGCACGAGCTGGAGATGACTGTCTACAACGTGCTGATGGACCGGAAGGCCGATATCCGCGAGGCCATCCTGAGCACCGAGTTCGAGAACATCGACCTGCTGCCTGCCAACATCGACCTCTCCGCCGCCGAGGTCCAGCTGGTCAACGAAGTAGCGCGCGAACAGGTGCTGGAGCGGGCCCTGCGCCGGGTTTCCGACGACTACGACGTCATCCTCATCGACTGCCAGCCGTCCCTGGGGCTGCTCACGGTCAATGCGCTGACCGCCGCCCACGGCGTCATCATCCCGCTGATCTGCGAATTCTTCGCCCTGCGCGCGGTAGCCCTGCTGGTCGAAACCATCGACAAGGTCCAGGACCGGCTGAACCCGGGCCTGCAGGTGGACGGCGTGCTGGCCACCATGTACGACGCCCGGACGCTGCACAGCCGCGAGGTCATCGGCCGGCTGGTCGAGGCGTTCGGGGACAAGGTCTTCCAGACTGTGATCAAGCGCACCATCAAGTTCGCCGACGCCACCGTCGCGGCCGAGCCGATTACCTCCTACGCCGCCAACCACTCCGGCGCGGAGGCCTACCGGCAACTGGCGCGCGAACTGATCAGCCGCGGCGGCGCTCCCTGATGAACGGGCCGGGGCCGGTGGCGGACCAGCCGCTGGAACCGGCCGCGCAGGCCCCGCAGGCATTGCCCCGGGGAAAACAGCGCAGCTTCGAAGTCACGCTGGACAATTTCAGCGGCCCGTTCGACCTGCTGCTGGGGCTGATTGCCAAGCATGAAATGGACATTACCGAGATCGCCCTGGCCAAGGTCACGGACGAGTTCATCTCCTACATCCGCAGGCTGCGCCGCGACGGCGAGTGGGCCTTGGACGAGGCCAGCGAATTCCTGGTGATGGCCGCCACGCTGCTGGATCTGAAGGCGGCGAAGCTGCTGCCGTCCGGGGAGGTGGAGAGCGAGGAGGATATCGCCCTGCTGGAGGCCCGGGACCTGCTTTTCGCCCGGCTACTGCAGTACAAGGCGTTCAAGGGCATTGCCGGGCTGCTGAGCCGCCAGCTGGCCGAGGAGGGGCAGCGCTATCCGCGCCAGGTGCCGCTCGAGCCGCAGTTCGCCGCCCTGCTGCCCGAACTTGTCTGGCGGACCTCCCCGCAGGATTTTGCCGCACTGGCTGCCAAGGCCCTGCAGCCGAAGCCTCCGGCGCCCACCGAGGTTGGCCTGTCCCACCTGCACGCGCCCAAGGTCAGCGTCCGGGAACAGGCCGGCATTATCGCCTCCCGGCTGCGCGCGGCCGGTCCGCAGACCTTCGGGGTGCTCACCGCGGACGCGGAGGGTACGCTCGTGGTGGTGGCACGTTTCCTGGCCCTGCTCGAACTGTTCCGCGCGGCAGTGGTGGCCTTCGACCAGCAGTCCCCGCTCGCGGAGCTGACGGTGCGCTGGACCGGCCCGGAATCCGCATGGAGCGCGGAGCGGCTGGGCGAGGAGTACGACAATGCCGAATACGACGATGCCGAATATGACGATGCCGAATATGACGAAGTGCCGGAAGGACACTGATGGCTGAGGACGCTTCACCGGCAGTGCCGGACGGCGCAGCGCCGGACCTGGAGAGCCTGCCCGGCGGGGTGAAGGCCGCGCTGGAAGCGGTGCTGATGGTCATCGACGAACCTGCCACCGAAGCTGAGCTCGCCGCCGCCCTCGGCGTGCCCGCGGAACAGGTACGGCAGCTGCTGCACCAGCTGCAGGCCGAGTACGACGGCGCCGGCGGGGCTTCCGGCGCAGACGGTGCGCCCCGAGGCTTCGAGCTGCGCAGCATTGCCGGGGGCTGGCGGATCTTCTCCCGCGGCGACTTTGCCCCGGTGGTGTCCCGGTTCGTCCGGGAAGACCGCACGGCCCGCCTGACCCAGGCTGCGCTGGAGACCTTGGCGGTCATCGCCTACCGCCAGCCGGTCCCGCGGGCGCGGATTTCGGCCATCCGCGGGGTGAACGTGGACTCGGTGGTACGGACCCTGCTGCAGCGCGGACTGATCGCCGAAGCCGGCACCGATCCGGAGTCCGGAGCAGTGCTGTACCGGACCACCTCTTATTTTCTGGAAAGATTAGGTATAGGAAGCATCTCCGAACTGCCCGAACTGGCCCCGCATTTGCCCGGGCTGGAACACTTGGGCGATCTTGATGACCTGGCCCGCTGAGGTCCAGGGACTTGGCCAGGGGGCTTCCTGAGCACCAGTACCTGCATTCGATACTAAGGATCCACGATGACACACGCGCCCCGCTCCGGTTCCGGCCGCAACAGCCCCCGCGGCGGCAACGGTCCGCGGAAGCCCGGAAAGGCCTTCGGAGCCCCGGCCGGCGGTGGCAGGCCGGGCAAGGCCGGTGGAAAGGACCAGGGCTTCAAGCCGGGCCAGCCGGGCAGGCCGGCAGCCGGCAAGGGGCAGCCTGGCGGGACCGGTGCAGGCAAGACGCAGTCCGGCAGGCCCGGGCCGGGTAAGGCACAGTCCGGCAGGCCGGCCGCCGGCAAGGGGCAGCCGGGCAGGGGCGCAGGTGCTGCCTCCGGTCCCCGGCCCTTCGGCCAGGAACGCTTTGGGCAGAACCTCGGTCCGGTGCGCAACCGTCCCCGCCCGGTGCGCAGCGGGCAGGGGGAGACCTCCGAGCTGCACAACCCGGAAGGGGTGCGCCTGCAGAAGGTGATGGCCTCGGCCGGGGTGGCTTCCCGCCGCGTCTGCGAGGAGCTGATCGAGGCCGGCCGGGTGGAAGTCGACGGCGTCGTCGTCCGCGAACTGGGCGTGCGCGTGGATCCGGCCCGCGCCGTCATCCACGTGGACGGGATCCGGATCCAGACCAACGAAGCTCTCAAGTACCTGGTGTTCAACAAGCCCAAGGGCGTGGTCTGCACGATGGAGGATCCCGAAGGGCGGCCCTGCATCAGCGACTACCTGAAGAAGCACCAGGGCGAGCGCCTCTTCCACGTGGGCCGGCTGGACCAGGCCACCGAGGGCCTGCTGCTGCTGACCAACGACGGCGAGCTGGCCAACCGGCTGACCCACCCCTCGTACGAGGTGCCCAAGACCTACCTGGTGCAGGTGCGCGGACCGATGGCGCACGGCATCGGCGCCCGGATGAAGCAGGGCATCGAGCTGGAGGACGGCCTCGCCACGGTGGATTCCTTCAAACTGGTGGACTCTACGCCCGGCCACGTGCTGGTGGAAGTGGTGCTGCACTCGGGCAAGAACCGGGTTGTCCGCCGCATGTTCGAGGCGGTGGGCCATCCGGTGGAGCGGCTGGTGCGCACCCAGATCGGCCCGATCGGCCTGGGAAACCAGCGTCAGGGCAGCATCCGGGCCCTGGGCCGCCAGGAAGTTGGCCACCTGCTGGCACTGGTGGGGATGTAGCCGTTGCCAGCGACACAACACCAGGCGCAACCTGTGGCGGAAGAGATGACCACCAACGCCAACAACCATGACACCCATCTGGCCGGGCCGGTGCTGGTGCTGGGCACCGGCCTGCTGGGCGCCAGCATCGGCCTGGGCCTGCGCGCCCGCGGCATCGAGGTGTTGCTGTCCGACCCGTCGCCGTCCGCCCAGGCAGTGGCCCAGGACATCGGCGCCGGACGCATCCTGCCGCCGGGCGGTGACGCCGCGCCGCAGCTGGTCGTCGTCGCTTCGCCGCCGGATGTGACCGCCCGCGTGGTTTCCACGGCCTTGCGGCAGTACCCGGACGCCGTCGTGGTCGACATTGCCAGCGTCAAGGTGTCGGTGATGGCCGAATTGCGCCGGGATGCTTCGCTGACCGACGCGGATCTGGCCCGGTACGTGGGGACCCACCCGATGGCCGGGCGGGAAAAGTCCGGTCCGGTGGCCGCCCGCGGCGAGCTGTTCACCTCCATGCCGTGGGTGCTGTGCCCGTCCGAGCTGTCCGCCCCGGCGGCGGTCAAGACCGCCCGCGAACTGGCCATCGACCTGGGCGCGCTGGTGTCCCGGATGTCCGCCGAGGAACACGACGAATCGGTGGCGCTGATCTCGCACCTGCCCCAGGTGATGTCCTCGCTGCTGGCCAGCCGGCTGCAGGACACCCCTGCGCATGCGCTGTCGCTCTCCGGCCAGGGGCTGCGGGACGTCACCCGCATCGCGGCCTCGGACCCGTCCCTGTGGGTGCAGATCCTGGGCGCCAACGCCCCCCGCCTGGTCAAGCACCTGTACGGGGTCCGCGAGGACCTGAACCGGCTGATCAACACCTTGGAGCATCCGGAGGCCGACGGCGCGCGGCTGGACCTGGCCCAGCTGATGAGCGAGGGCAACGCCGGCCAGGCGCGGATTCCGGGCAAGCACGGCGGCCCGCCGCAGTCCTTCGCCTGGCTGACGGTCCTGGTGGATGACAGGCCGGGGCAGATTGCCCGCCTGCTCACCGAGATCGGCGAGGAAGGCATCAACCTCGAGGACCTGCGCCTGGACCATTCGGCCGGACAGGACGTGGGCATGGTGGAGATTTCGGTCGTGCCGGGCAAGCGCCAGCAACTGGTCGACTACTTGAGCACGCATGGATGGAAGGTACTGCAATGACTCTGGCTGAAGTGGACATGTCGAGGTTCCGGTGGGGCAAGCCCCTGGTCGTCGCCATCGACGGCCCCTCCGGGTCGGGCAAATCCAGCGTCAGCCGGGAAACGGCCCGCCGCCTGCATGCGGCCTATCTGGACACCGGGGCCATGTACCGCGCGGTGACCTGGTACTGCCTGGCGGCCGGCGTGGACCTGCAGGACGCCGCCGCGATCGAGAACGCCTGCGAGGAAATGGTGCTGGCGATCAGCACCGACCCCGACCGCGAGCACGTGGCGGTGGGCGGGGAGGATGTCACCACCGCCATCCGCGAGCCGGAGATCTCCAAGGCCGTCAGCGCCGTGGCCACCACCTTGGGCGCCCGCGCCGAACTGATCCGCCGGCAGAAGCAGATCATTGCCGATTCCGGCCGCCGGATCGTCGCCGAGGGCCGGGACATCACCACCGTGGTGGCCCCGGATGCCGAGGTGCGCATCCTGCTGACTGCCAGCGAGGAATCCCGTCTGCGCCGCCGCGGCCTGCAGCTGGGCGGCACCCAAAGCGCGGCGGCCCTGGAGGAACAGGTGCTGACCCGCGACGCCCGGGACTCCACCGTCGTCAACTTCCACGAGGCCGCCGACGGCGTCTTCACCGTGGATTCCTCCGACCTGGACTTTGACGAAACGGTTGACGCGGTGCTGTCCGTCATCCGGCGAGCCACCCACTGACAGCCCCCGACCAGAAGGACATTCCCATGAGCGCGAACCGACCCGGCAATCCGGGCGAGGACACCCTCGGCGACGAGTACGAGCCGCAGACCGAGGACCACATCGCCGAACGGCTCCAGGAACTCAACGACGACGAGGCCGAGCAGCGTGCGGCCTCGCTGCGGGCCGGCCTGGCCGACTACGACCTGGACGAGGAGGACGCAGCCCTGCTGGCCGGAGGCTTCGAGGAGGCGGACGAGAATGCGCCGCTGAAGCTGGACCCTGTGCTGGCCATTGTGGGGCGGCCGAATGTGGGCAAGTCCACGCTGGTCAACCGCATCCTGGGCCGGCGCGAGGCGGTTGTGGAGGACACCCCCGGAGTCACCCGGGACCGGGTGAGCTATTCGGCGACCTGGAACGGGCGCAACTTCACCCTGGTGGACACCGGCGGCTGGGAGCACGACGCCAAGGGCATCCACGCCCGGGTGGCGGACCAGGCCGAGATCGCCGCGGACCTGGCCGACGCCGTGCTGTTCGTGGTGGATTCGAACGTCGGCGCCACGGCCACCGACGAGGCAGTGGTGCGGATGCTGCGGCGCAAGAAGAAGCCGGTGATCCTGGTGGCCAACAAGGTCGACGACATGGTGCAGGAGGCGGACGCCTACTCGCTGTGGTCGCTGGGCTTCGGCCAGCCCTACCCGGTGTCCGCGCTGCATGGGCGCGGCACTGCGGACATGCTTGACGCCGTGATGGACGTTTTGCCGGAGCATTCGGCCTACGGCGGGATCATCCCCACCGGCGGTCCGCGCCGTGTGGCGCTGCTCGGCCGGCCGAACGTGGGCAAGTCCTCGCTGCTGAACAAGCTGGCCGGCAGTGAGCGCGTGGTGGTGGACCCGCTGGCTGGAACCACCCGCGACCCGGTGGACGAGCTGATCGAACTGGGCGGGCGCACCTGGCGCTTCGTGGACACCGCCGGCATCCGCCGCCGCGTGCACCTGCAGCAGGGCGCTGACTTCTATGCCTCGCTGCGCACCCAGGCCGCGCTGGACAAGGCCGAAGTCGCCGTCGTCCTGCTGGCCGTGGACGAGGTCCTGAGCGAACAGGACGTGCGCATCCTGCAGCTGGCCATCGACTCCGGGCGGGCCCTGGTCCTGGCCTTCAACAAGTGGGACCTGCTCGACGACGAACGGCGCCGGTACCTGGAGCGCGAAATCGAACAGGACCTGGCGCACGTCGAGTGGGCTCCCCGGGTCAACCTGTCGGCCCGGACCGGCTGGCACAAGGACAAGCTGGTGCCGGCGCTGGACAAGGCGCTGGAATCCTGGGACAAGCGCATCCCCACCGGGCGCCTGAACGCGTTCCTGGGCGAACTGGTGGCCGCGCACCCGCATCCGGTGCGCGGCGGGAAGCAGCCGCGGATCCTCTTCGGCACGCAGGCTTCGAGCCGGCCGCCGAAGTTCGTGCTGTTCGCCAGCGGCTTCCTGGAGGCCGGCTACCGCCGCTTCATCATCCGCCGGCTGCGCGAGACCTTCGGCTTCGAAGGCACCCCGATCGAGATCAGCGTGCGGGTGCGCGAAAAGCGCCAGCGGAAGTAGTAGCACGGGCGAAACAGCCGACACACCGATGGGCGGGCCGATTTTCGAATCGGCCCGCCCATCGGCTATTGTTATCTAGTTGCTTCGGACGGCGGACCGCCGGCCCGGGGGACGGTTTCGGGTTGTGGCGCAGCTTGGTAGCGCACTTGACTGGGGGTCAAGGGGTCGCAGGTTCAAATCCTGTCAACCCGACGAAACACAGATCCGCTCCTTCGCCGGACTCCGGCGCGGAGCGGATTTTTTCGTCTCCGGCCGGTACTCCTTCCGTTGGCGGCAGCGCCACGGGGCGGGGGAGCCCGACGGCGGTGCCGGTCTCAGGGCAGCTGCGGGCTGCCGCCAGCTGCCTCGTCGCCGGGTTCGGCCGCCTGCCGGTCCTGCCCGCGCTCGTCGTGCATACTCTTCAGTTTGCGGCCGTTCCGCCGCCACATTATCCGGAACACGGCCATTGCGATGAACACCAGCACCGCGGCGATGGCCGAGTACATACTCCACGGGATGAACCACGCAGCTTCGGTGCCGAGCACCTGCCGGGCCTGCCGGGCGCCGCTGGATGTGTCCGAGGCGACGATCGCCGTCAGCAGGTTCGGCGCGGCCAGCAGGACGGCCGCGGCCAGGATCCCGGCCTTCAACGTCCGGCCGATACGACTCAAGTGCACCTGCCAGCCCATCAGCAGGGGCACCAGCGTGAAGGTGAAGCCGCAGAACATCCCGGCCAGGATGCCCGCGGCCAGATCCCGGCCCACGTGTGTGGCGATGACGGCGGCCCACCAGGGAGGCAGGACGGTGGACAGGACGGCGCCGGTGGCCACGGCGAGGACCAGCAGCAGGAGGGCCGCGGCGGCCCGGCCCGGCCAGGACACCGCGGCGCGTCCGGCCGGTTCCGCTGCCGCCGGACCAGCGGAGGCCGGTTCCGGATCTTCGCTGAAGCCCGCAGTCAAGCCCATGCGGCAATGATGGCAGATGCCGAGCGCTGCCGGAGGCGGTATGCCTATACTTTCACCGGTGGCGCGGACCACTGCCGCGGCCGGAAAGCTGCGGTCGAAGTAATGGCGCGAGAAAGGCCTCTGATGAGCAACGTCCCCGCAGATCTGCACTACACCGCCGAGCACGAATGGGTGGCCCCGACGGAGAAGGACGGAGTGGTCCGGGTCGGCATCACCGATTTCGCCCAGGATGCGCTCGGGGACGTCGTCTATGTGCAGATGCCCGAGAACGGCACCAGCATCGTGGCCAACGACGTGGTCGGCGAGGTGGAATCCACCAAGAGCGTCAGTGACATCTACGCGCCGGTCACCGGTGAAGTGGTGGCCCGCAACGAGGCGCTGGACTCCGACCCGGCCCTGATCAACTCCGATCCGTACGGTGACGGATGGCTCATTGAGATCCGGTTGGCCGAGGCCGACGCCATGGACACGCTGCTCAGTGCTTCCGAGTACGAACAGCAGGTAGGCTAGATTTACCGAGGCCGGAATTTTCCATCGGCCAGCCGGTTGCCGGCCGGCTGGCCGCCAAATCACGCTAATCCAAGGGGAGGACATTTTGATGGTGGGGTCAAAGCATAATGCAGCAGGCGGCGGGGACGCTGCCGCCTCCGAGCCTGTGCCGGAGACCACTTCCATCAGCCTGCCCCCTCGGGCGGCGGCTCCCTCCCGCAAGCCGCGGTTGTCCGCCGAAGAGGAAGCGGCTGTCGACGCGCTGCCGGCCGGATCCGCCCTGCTGATTGCCCACAGCGGGCCCAATATGGGCGCCCGCTTCCTGCTGGACCAGGATGTCACCACTGCCGGCCGCCACCCGGATGCGGACATCTTCCTGGACGACGTGACGGTGTCCCGCAAGCACGCGGAGTTCCGCCGCAACGCCGACGGCTTCATGGTGGTCGATTCCGGCAGCCTGAACGGGACGTACGTCAACAACGACCGGGTGGACAGCCTGCAGCTGCGCACCGGCAATGAGGTCCAGATCGGCAAGTTCCGCCTGACCTACTACGCGGGCACTGCCGTCCCCAAGGGGCAGGACTAGGCAGTGCCTGCCTCGCAACCGGCACGGCGCGCGCTGGGCACCGGACGGGAACCGCACCGTTCCGGTGTCCTGAACATCGGGGAGGTCCTGCAGGAACTCAGCGGCGACTTCCCCCAGATCAGCGCGTCGAAAATCAGGTTCCTGGAGGAGAAGGGCCTGATTTCGCCGCAGCGCACGCCGGCCGGCTACCGCAAGTACACCGGGCAGGATGTCGAACGGCTGCGCTTTGTGCTGGCCCTGCAGCGGGACCAGTACCTGCCGCTGAAGGTCATCAAGGACTACCTGGACGCGATTGACCGCGGCGAACGTCCGGAGGCACTGCCCGGGGGCATGACCCTGACACCGCGGGTGGTGTCCGAGCAGCTGTCCCGGGAGATTGCCGGGCGGGGCCGTACCTGGAGCCTGGCCGAACTGGGGGAGAAGGCCGGGGCGGGCCAGGAACTGATGGCGGACCTGCTCGGCTACGGCCTGCTGCACCAGCAGGACTCCGGCTACGACGAACACGCCCTCGGCGTGGTCAAGGCCTGCGTGGAGCTGCAGGCCCATGGCATAGAGCCCCGCCACCTGCGCAGTTTCCGGGCCGCCGCCGACCGGCAGATGGACCTGGTCGAAGGCGCCGTGGCACCGCTGGCCTCCCGCCGCGACGTCGCTTCCAAGGCGCGTGCGGCGGAGACGGCCAAGGAGATCAGCGGGATCTGCCTTAAGCTCCACAGCGCCTTGGTGAACGGCGATATCGCCAGACTGGACCGCTGATCGGAGGAGCCATGCTCGAAGTCGAGGTTGTGGGAGTGCGCATCGAACTGCCTTCCAACCAGCCGCTGGTCCTGCTGAAGGAAAAGGACGGCGAACGCCATATCCCGATCTGGATCGGCGCGCCGGAAGCCAGCGCGATCGCCTTCGCCCAGCAGGGCATCACCCCGCCCCGGCCGATGACGCACGACCTGCTGGTCGACGTCGTCCGCGAGCTGGGCCGGACAGTGACGGAGGTGCGGCTGGTCGAGGTGCGGGACACCGTTTTCTACGCCGAGCTGGTTTTCGACGGCGGCAATACCGTCAGCTCGCGCGCCTCGGATGCGCTGGCGGTCGCCCTGCGCGTACCGTGCCCCATTTACTGTGCCGAGGAAGTGATGGAGGACGCGGGGGTCAAGATCGCCGAGCCGGCTGAGGATGAGGACGCCGCGGGAGGCGAGGAGGAAAACGAGGAAAAGCAGCTGCGCCAGTTCCGCGAATTCCTGGCCGACGTCGAACCTGAGGATTTTGAGAAGTAGCGCCCGCAAAATAGGCGGATTTCCGCGCTTGTCAAGGTTTTGGCCGGGTCCGGGACCGACACACCGGGCGACACGCCGCATCCGAAAGTGCCAAGGTCTTTGACCCCGGGCGCCCTCCGTTCTAACGTCTAAGCATACAGTTCCCATTGCACCGGCAGTAATCTGAGAGCACACTTAGTTCAAACCGTGTTGATGCAGGCGGTGCTGATTTACCCCGGGGGAACTTCAACAAGGAGGGTTCACGTGAGTCCTAAAGGTGATGCTGGGAAGGCCACGCACGCCAGGAACCGGGGCGCAGCCGTACCGGCCAGCGCACAGGGATTGTTGTTCACCGAGGACCTTCCGGTGCTGGACGAGGATGCCGGCTACCGCGGCCCGACGGCCTGCAAGGCCGCCGGCATTACCTACCGCCAGCTGGACTACTGGGCCCGAACCGGGCTGGTCGAGCCCGCCGTCCGCGGAGCCTCCGGCTCCGGTACCCAGCGGCTCTACGGGTTCCGGGACATCCTGGTCCTGAAGGTGGTCAAGCGCCTGCTGGATACCGGGGTCTCGCTGCAGCAGATCCGCACCGCCGTGGAGCATCTGCGCGAGCGCGGCGTGGAGGACCTGGCCCAGATTACGCTGATGAGCGACGGCGCCAGCGTCTACGAGTGTACCTCCGCGGACGAAGTGATCGACCTGGTCCAGGGTGGCCAGGGGGTGTTCGGCATCGCCGTGGGCCGCGTCTGGCGCGAGGTCGAGGGCAGCCTGGCGCAGCTGCCGAGCGAGCATGCCGGGGAACAGGACTACCCCGAGGACGAACTCAGCCGCCGCCGCGCCGCCCGCCGGATCAGCTAGGGGCCGGGGCCCCGGCACGCCACAGCGTTCAGCGGCTGCCCCTTCCCGCGCAAGCCCGGGAAGGGGCAGCCGCTTTGCTTTGGCTGCCTGCGCTCTTCGCCGCGCTCAGCCTGCCGCAGGTTCGGCCAGGGGCGCAGCGGCGGAGGTGTTCGCGGGTGCGGCCCCGGTACCTGCCGTGCTGCCTGCCGCGGCCGGAGCCGGCGACCTGCGGTGCCGGCGCCGGCCGGAATCCGTGAAGTGCTTGAGCAGGTCGTCGAAGACGCCGGCCGCCTGGCGGGCAGCTTCCCCCGGCCACTGGTGGATGGCATGGGCAGCACCTTGGATCTGCTGCCAGTTGGCCTGTTCGGCGATGGCGGGTTCGAGCAGCAGGTCCCCGAACATGGCACGCATTTCAGCCATGCGGTACATGTGCTCGCTCGAGCCGGCACGCACCCGGTTGGCCACAACGCCGGCGGTCGCCAGTTCGGGGGCGAATTCCTCGCGGAACAGGTCCAGCGCGCGCATGGTCCGTTCGGTCCCGGCCACCGAGAACAGGCTCGGTTCGGCCACCAGCAGGACGCGGTTGCTGGCCATCCAGGCCATCCTGGTCAGCCCGTTCAGCGACGGCGGGCAATCGATGAGCACCAGCGCATAGCCCTCCACCTTGGAGAGCAGCTTTGCCAGGCGGCCCAGGTCGCGTCGCCGCAGGTCAGGCCGGTCGTAGATGCCGGTGTAGGCCGAGCCGACGGCCACATCCAGCACCTGCCGGCCGAGCGGGAGCTCCTGCCTGGCCGCGGCGGCGGCGACCCAGCCGCTGGAGGCGACGTTGGCTGCCAGATCGGCGCGGCGCACGTTCCTGAGCAGCTGGCCGATGTCGCTTTGGCGGGACGGCCGCACGCCCAGGCCTGTGGTGGCGTCGGCATGCGGATCCAGGTCGACGACCAGGGTGGGGATGCCTGCGGCCAGGGCTGCCGAGGCCAGCCCCAAGGTGACCGAGGTTTTGCCGACTCCGCCTTTAAGGCTGCTGATGCTCACTACTTGCACGTCTAAAACCGAAACCTCACCGTTCGCTGCCTGCCCCGCACGCTCGGCGCGGGGACGATCGGCAGCTCTCTTATGCTTGTCGGGACACTCTGCGTCCCCATCCATGATAGGTGGGCGGCCGGGGGTTGCCCGGCTTTGGTCAATGCGTGTGGGCAGATGGCGATTAAAGGCCGGCAATTAAGAACTGGCAATGAGGACTGGTAATAAGGCCGGTAATAAAGGACGGCGGCCGCAGTGATGTGTGCAACACTGGCTTGTCAGATGGCTCGGCCCTCACTGAGACTTGCAGCACAGGCTTAGCCATCATCCGCGACGACGCAGGAGCATCATGTTCTCGAAGATCCTTGTGGCCAACCGCGGCGAGATCGCCATCCGTGCCTTCCGCGCAGCGTACGAGCTGGGTGCGAAGACGGTGGCGGTGTTCCCGCACGAAGACCGCAATTCCATCCACCGGCAGAAGGCGGACGAAGCCTACCTGATCGGGGAGGAAGGCCATCCGGTGCGGGCCTACCTCGACGTGGACGAGATCGTGCGGGTGGCTCGGGAATCGGGAGCGGACGCGATCTATCCGGGGTACGGGTTCCTGTCCGAGAACCCGGACCTGGCCCGGGCCGCCGCGGCCGCCGGGATTACCTTCGTGGGCCCGCCGGCGGAGGTGCTGCAGCTGGCCGGGCACAAGGTGCACGCCCTGGAGGCGGCCCGGAAGGCCGGGATTCCGGTGCTGAAGTCCTCCGCGCCGTCCGCCGATGCGGAGCAGTTGCTGGCCGAGGCAGAGGAGATCGGCTTCCCGATCTTCGTCAAGGCAGTGGCCGGCGGCGGCGGCCGCGGCATGCGCCGGGTGGATACCCGCGAGGCGCTGCCGGAGGCGCTGGCCTCGGCGATGCGCGAGGCGGCAACCGCCTTCGGCGATCCGACGGTCTTCCTGGAACAGGCCGTGCTGCGGCCGCGGCACATCGAGGTGCAGATCCTGGCCGACGGCCAGGGCAACGTGATGCACCTGTTCGAACGCGACTGTTCGCTGCAGCGGCGCCACCAGAAGGTGATCGAGATCGCCCCGGCGCCGAACCTGGACGAGGGCATCCGCCAGGCGCTGTACCGGGACGCGGTCAAGTTCGCCAAGGAACTGGGCTATGTCAACGCCGGCACCGTCGAATTCCTGGTCGACACGGTCGGGGAGCGGGCCGGCCAGCACGTGTTCATCGAGATGAACCCGCGCATCCAGGTCGAGCATACGGTGACCGAGGAGATCACCGACGTGGACCTGGTCCAGGCCCAGCTGCGGATCGCCGCGGGGGAGTCCCTGGCAGACCTGGGCCTGAGCCAGGAGTCGGTCTCCATCAAGGGTGCGGCGCTGCAGTCGAGGATCACGACCGAGGATCCGGCCAACGGCTTCCGCCCCGACGTCGGGAAGATCACCGCCTACCGCTCCGCCGGCGGCGCCGGCGTGCGCCTGGACGGCGGCACCGTCTACACCGGCGCCGAGATCAGCCCGCACTTCGACTCCATGCTGGTCAAGCTCACCTGCCGGGGCCGGGACTACCGCACGGCCGTGGCCCGCGCCCGCCGGGCGCTGGCGGAGTTCCGCATCCGCGGCGTCTCCACCAACATCCCGTTCCTGCAGGCGGTGCTGGATGATCCGGAGTTCGTGGCGGGCAATGTTGCCACGAGCTTCATCGACGAACGCCCCGAACTGCTCAAGGCGCGGGTCTCCGCCGACCGCGGCACCAAGCTGCTGACCTACCTGGCGGACGTGACCGTGAACAAGCCCAACGGCAGGCCCCGGGTAGTGTCGGATCCGGCGGACAAGCTGCCGTCGGCGGTGCGCAATGCTTCGGCTGTGACCGGGGCGCTGGCCGTGGTCCCGGCCAGCGGTTCCCGGCAGCAGCTGCAGGAGCTGGGGCCGGAAGGCTTCGCCCGCGCGCTGCGCGAACGCACCGCGGTGGCCGTCACCGACACCACCTTCCGCGATGCGCACCAGTCGCTGCTGGCCACCCGGGTGCGCACCCGCGACCTGGTCGCCGCCGGGCCGGCGGTCTCGTCACTGATGCCGCAGCTGTTTTCGGTGGAGGCCTGGGGCGGAGCCACGTACGACGTCGCGCTGCGCTTCCTGGGTGAGGATCCGTGGGAGCGCCTGGCGGCGCTGCGCAAGGCGATCCCGAACATCTGCCTGCAGATGCTGCTGCGCGGGCGCAACACGGTCGGCTACACCCCGTACCCGGAGGATGTGACCACCGCCTTCGTCCAGGAGGCCGCGGCCACCGGCATCGACATCTTCCGCATCTTCGACGCGCTCAACGATGTGTCGCAGATGGAGCCGGCCATCCGCGCGGTGCGCGAGACCGGCACCGCCGTGGCCGAGGTGGCGCTGTGCTACACCGGGGACCTGCTCGACCCGGCCGAGACGCTCTACACCCTGGACTACTACCTGGACCTGGCGCAGCAGATCGTCGACGCCGGCGCCCACATCCTGGCCATCAAGGACATGGCCGGGCTGCTGCGCCCGGCCGCGGCCGCCAAGCTGGTCACGGCGCTGCGCGGGCGGTTCGACCTGCCCGTGCACCTGCACACCCACGACACCGCCGGCGGCCAGCTGGCCACCCTGCTGGCCGCCGTCGAGGCCGGCGTCGACGCCGTGGACGTGGCCAGCGCGGCGATGGCCGGCACCACCAGCCAGCCGCCGGCCTCGGCCCTGGTCGCGGCCCTGGCCCATACCGAACGGGACACCGGCCTGGACCTGGAAGCGGTGTCCTCGCTGGAACCGTACTGGGAAGCCGTGCGCCGGGTCTACGCGCCGTTCGAGTCCGGCCTGCCGGGCCCCACCGGCCGGGTCTACCTGCACGAAATCCCCGGCGGGCAGCTGTCCAACCTGCGCCAGCAGGCGATGGCGCTGGGCCTGGGCGAGCGGTTCGAGGACATCGAGAACATGTACGCGGCCGCCGACAGGATGCTCGGCCGGCTGGTCAAGGTCACCCCGTCCTCGAAGGTGGTCGGGGACCTGGCACTGGCCCTGGTCGGCTCCAATGTGGATCCGGCCGACTTCGCCGAGAACCCGCAGAACTACGACATCCCCGATTCGGTGATCGGCTTCCTTGGCGGCGAGCTGGGCACCCCGCCCGGCGGCTGGCCCGAACCCTTCCGCACCAAGGCGCTGCAGGGGCGGACGGTGAAGGTCCGCGACGCGGAGCTGAGCCCCGAGGACGCCGTCGCGCTCAAGGACGGTTCGGCCACCCGCCGCGCCACCCTGAACCGGCTGCTCTTCGCCGGGCCCGCGAAGGAGTTCGAGAAGACCCGCGAAACCTACGGGGACGTCTCGGTGCTGGACACCCGCGACTACCTCTACGGGCTGCAGCAGAACACCGAGCACACCATCCAGCTCGAACGCGGCGTGAAGCTGATCGCCAGGCTCGAAGCCATTTCCGAACCCGACGAGAAGGGCATGCGCACGGTGCTGTGCACGCTCAACGGCCAGCAGCGCAACGTCGCCGTCCGCGACCGCTCGGTCGAATCCGAGGTCAAGGTGGCCGAGAAGGCCGACCCGAACCAGCCCGGACACGTCGCCGCACCCTTCGCCGGCGCCGTGACCGTCACCGTGAAGGTCGGCGACACGGTCAAGGCCGGGGACACCGTGGCCACCATCGAGGCCATGAAGATGGAAGCGGCGATCACCACCCCCGTGGGCGGGACCATCTCGCGCCTGGCTGTCTCCGCCGTCGAGCAGGTCCAGGGCGGGGACCTGCTCGTGGTCGTCGGCCCGCTGCAGGAGCAATAGCTGCAGGAGCAATAGCCCACCAGTGTACCGGGGCGGCTTCGGCCGCCCCGGTACACTGGTGGGCTGTGACGTATTACGATCTGGCCATCATCGGCTCGGGCTCAGGCAACTCGCTGATCACCCCGTACTGGGACAACAAGAAGGTTGCCATCATCGATGGCGGTGTCTTCGGCGGCACCTGCCTGAACGCCGGCTGCATCCCCACCAAAATGTTCGTCTACCCGGCAGGGCTGGCCGCAGCCGCCGGCCAGGCCCGGCCGCTGGGCGTGGACCTGAACCTGGAGCAGGTGCGGTGGCAGCAGATGCGCGACCGGATCTTCGGCCGGATCGACGCCATCTCCGAGGCGGGCCGGCGCTACCGTGACGTGGAATTGGACCACGTCACGCTGTACCAGGATTATGCCCGCTTTACCGGGCCGAAGACGCTGCTCACGGCGGCCGGGGAAACCGTCGAGGCCGGGCAGGTGGTCATCGCCGCCGGTTCCCGGGCCGTGCTGCCGCAGGTGCCGGGCATCGACCTGCCCCAGGTACATACCTCCGACTCCGTGATGCGCATCGATGCGCTGCCGGAACGGGTGCTGGTGGTCGGCGGAGGCTTCGTCGCCGCGGAATTCGCCGCGGTGTTTTCCGGTTTTGGCGCCCGGGTCACCCAGGTCAACCGCTCCGCCCCGCTGCTCAAATCCGAGGATGCCCTGGTGTCCGAGCGCTTCACCGAGGCTGCGGCGCGTTCCTGGGACCTGAGGCTCGGTTGGAACCTGGCAGCCGTCGAGGAGCACGGTACCGGCGTGCGCGCGGTTTTCCACGTGGTGCCGGGCGCGGCTGCAGAGGCGTCCACCGGCACCATGTCGGTGGACGCCGACATCGTTCTGGTGGCCATCGGGCGGGTGCCGAACACCGGTTCGCTGGATCCAGCCGCGGCCGGCTTCGACCTGGAGCCGGACGGACGGCTTGCCGTCGACGGCTACCAGCGGGTGCTGGCCGGCGGCCAGCCGGTGGACGGAGTCTGGGCCCTTGGCGACATCAGCAACAGGTTCCAGCTTAAGCACGTGGCCAACCACGAGGCCCGCGTGGTGGCCCACAATCTCGAACATCCCGGCGCGCTGCGCCGCAGCGACCACCGCTTCGTCCCCGCCGCGGTCTTCACCCGGCCGCAGGTCGCCAGCGTGGGGCTGACCGAACAGGCGGCCCGCGCCGCGGACCCCGCCGGCGGCGCCGGGATTGCCACGGCTGTCCAGGCCTACGGCTCCACGGCGTACGGCTGGGCGATGGAGGACGGCGAAGGGTTCGTGAAGCTGGTGGCGGAGAAGGCCACCGGGCGCCTGCTGGGCGCGCACATTATGGGCCATGATGCCGCCACGCTCATCCAGCCGCTGATCCAGGCCATGGCCTTCGGACTGGACGTGCCCAGCATGGCGCGCGGCCAGTACTGGATCCACCCGGCGCTGACCGAGGTCGTGGAGAACGCGCTGCTGGCCCTGGATGTGGCCGGCTGAACCGTCAGCGCTGGGCCGGCTTCGGCACCGCGTAGATCTCGTCCACCACTCCGGCGTAGTCCTGCAGGACCTGGGCCCGCTTGATTTTCAGCGACGGGGTCAGATGGCCGGAGGCCTCGGTGAAGTCGGCCGGGACCACCCTGAAGGCCTTGATCGCCTCGGCCTGGGAGACGCTCTGGTTGGCCTCGTCCACCAGTGCCTGCAGCTCGGCCAGCACCGGCGCCAGCGTCGCCGCGTCCGCCACGCTGGTGCCGGCGGGCAGGCCGTGGCGCTCCAGCCACCCGGGCAGGGCCTCCTCGTCCAGGCTGATCAGGGCCGAGATGAAGGGCCGCTGGTCGCCGACCACCACGCACTGGGAGACCAGGGCGTTGGCCCGGATCCGGTCCTCCAGTATCGCCGGAACCACGTTCTTGCCGGCGGCGGTGACGATGATCTCCTTCTTGCGCCCGGTGATCCGCAGGAAGCCGTCCGCGTCCAGTTCGCCCAGGTCCCCGGTGCGGAGCCAGCCGTCCACGAACGCTTCGGCGGTCAGGTCCGGACGGTTGTAGTACCCGCGCAGCACGCAGACCCCCTTGACCAGGATCTCGCCGTCATCCGCGATCCGCACCGCATTGCCGGGCAGCGGGGCGCCGACAGTGCCGATCTTCACCAGCCGCGGAGTATTGACCGAGACCGGTGCGGTGGTTTCGGTCAGCCCGTAGCCCTCCAGAACCAGCAGGCCGATGCCGTGGAAGAAGTGGCCGAGGCGTTCCCCCAGGGGAGCGCCGCCGGAGACGGCATAGTGCACCTGCCCGCCCATAGCCTCGCGGATCTTGTGGAAGACGAGCTTATCGAAGAGCCGGTGCTTCCATGCCAGCAGGAACGGAACCTTGCCCGCCTGCGCGGCCTTGGACCAGGCGACGGCGGTGTCCGCGGCCGCATGGAAGATCCTGCCCTTGCCCGCGTCCTCGGCCTTGAGCATGGAGTTGTTGTAGACCTTCTCGAACACGCGCGGCACGGCCAGGATGAAGGACGGCCGGAAGCTCTGCAGATCCGGCAGCAGGTTCTTGACGTCCGGGGTATGCGCCACGGTGACTCCGCAGGCGACACAGAGCACCGAGATGAAGCGCGCGAAGACGTGGGCCAGCGGCAGGAACATGATGGTCCGCGCACCCTCGTGGGCCACTTCGGGCAGTGCCGCGCCGGCATTCAGGGCCAGCTCCACGAAATTCCCGTGCGTCAGTTCGCAGCCCTTGGGCCGTCCGGTGGTGCCGGAGGTGTAGATGATGGTGGCCAGGTCGTCGAGGCCGGCCTGCCGGCGCCGCCCGTCGAGGGCGTCATCCGCCACGCTCCGGCCCGCTTCGCGCAGGGCATCGAGGGTCTTGCCGTCCAGCTGCCAGACGTGCCGGAGCCCCTCCAGCCCCTCGCTGTGCGCCGCTTCCCGGATCCGCTGCTCGTGCGCCGGGCCGTCCGCGAAGGCCCCCGCCGCACCTGAATCGCCCAGGATCCAGGCCACCTGGGCAGGGGAGGAGGTTTCGTAGATCGGCACCGGCACGGCGCCGGCGAACCAGATGGCGAAATCGACCAGGCTCCACTCGTACCGGGTCCGGGCCATGATGCCGATACGGTCCCCGGCAGCAATGCCGCTGGCCACCAGCCCCTTGGCCAGAGCGGTGACGTCCGCGAGGAAGCCGCGGGCAGTGATGTCCTGCCAGGTACCCTCACCATCGCGGCGCGAGAACAGTGCCGGGTTCGACGCGAGCCCGGCCTGCCGGATGAGCAGGTCGGTGATGTTGGATGAGCGCTCGACATCAACCATGGGGGGTACGCTGTATTCGCGCACGGCAGCTCCTTCGGAATCGGCTCCGGCCCCTGCAGGGATTGCCCCTAGCGTATAGGCTAATCCGGCCCGGGGCCCCGGCGGCCGGCCAACGAATCGGTAACAAGGGTGGGGCGATGGACAGGGATTCTTGCCGCCGGCGCCGCCGGATACCGGCGGCACTGGACCGCCGGCGCGGCCGGCGGGGACCAGGCCGGACCGGGCTGGCCATCGGCGTGGACATCGGCGGCACCAAGGTGGCCGCCGGCGTCGTCGACGGGGCGGGGCAGGTGCTGGCCGAGGATACGCGCCCGACCCCGGGCGACAACCCGCGCGAAGTGGAGCGGGTGATCGCCGAGCTGGTCCGCGGCCTGGCGGACAGCTATCCGGCCGTTCCGGTGGGCGTCGGAGCCGCCGGCTGGCTGGACCTGGACGGCGGGACCGTGCTGTTCAGCCCGCACCTGGCCTGGCGCCATGAACCACTGCGCGCCAACCTCCAGGCGCTGCTGCAGCGCCCGGTGCTGGTGGCCAATGATGCCGACGCCGCGGCCTGGGCCGAATGGCGCTTCGGCGCCGGCCGCGGACAGCGCCGCCTGGTGTGCATCACCCTGGGCACCGGCATCGGCGGGGCCATCATCACCGACGGCCGCATCGAGCGCGGCAACTGGGGAGTGGCCGGGGAGTTCGGCCACCAGATCCTGGTACCTGGCGGCCACCGCTGCGAATGCGGCAACCGCGGCTGCTGGGAGCAGTACGCCTCCGGCAACGCCCTGGGCCGGGAGGCCCGCGAACTGGCGGCGGCGCACTCGCCCGTATCCCTGGAATGGCTCAGGGCCGCCGGCGGACAGGCACGGGACATTACCGGGGCGACGGTGACGCGGCTGGCGCTCGCCGGCCATGCGGCCAGCCGGGACCTGCTCGAGGACGCCGGCGAATGGCTCGGCATCGGGCTGGCGAACCTGGCAGCGGCGCTGGACCCGGGAATGTTCGTGATCGGCGGCGGGCTGTGCGAAGCGGGCAGCCTGCTGCTGGAACCGGCCAGGCACGCCTTTGCCCGGAACCTGACCGGGCGCGGCTTCCGCCCGGCGGCGCCCATCCGCCTCGCCGCACTTGGGCCGCGCGCCGGCCTGGTCGGCGCCGCGGACCTGTCCCGGCATGCTTCCTAGACCTTGGCGCCGTCGTCGTAGTCGTCCCGCTCCGAAGGCAGCCGGGAGATCAGGTAGCCGGCGCCGGCAATGACCAGGGCAATGATCCCGAGCACGACGGCCGTCGGGGCGCCGCGCCAGAACATGGCAATCAGCAGCAGTCCCAAGGGGCCGCCGGCAACGGCAAGCCACGACAGCACCACCAGCGGTTCCCCGGCACCCAGCGGCGCCGGTTCCGGCGGCACGAACGCGCCGTCGTCGTTCTCGGGGACCGTGTAGTCCCGGGGGCCGGCGGCGGCTCCCGGGCCGCTGTCGCTGCCGTTGTCACTGTCCGTGGACTCAAGCCGGGCGACCAGGTCCAGCCACTCGGCCTCGTCCCGCGACGGCTCACGGTCGCTCATGCCCGGTCCTCTCCGCGGCCCTGCGCTGCCTTTCCCTGCGCTGTTGCCTTTGCCTGGACCGCATGGCCATGGGCGGTCATGAACCCGGCCGTCCGGGCAAAAATGGTTTCGGCGTCATTGTCCAGTGTCGCCACGTGGTAACTGTCCGGCAGCGGCACCACCTCCACCAGGCTGCTGCCGATCCTGCTGCGGATCAGTTCCAGGCTGGATTCGGGCACCACATGGTCCACCGCGGAGCGGAAGACCAGGGTCGGGGCGGTGACCGCCGGCAACCGCCCCGCGGTATCGGCAATCAGCCGGGTCAGCTGGTGCACGGCGGCCACCGGGGTGCGCGGATAGGACTGCTCGTCCACGCCGGCCCGCTTGATGTCGTTGCCGATGGCCTTCACGCTGCGGACGGCGTACCGGAGCAGCCCGGCATAGCGGGCGGCGGGAGCGGTGGTCAGTGCCGGGTTGACGACGACGGCGCCGGCTACCGGCCGGTGTGAGGCCAGCCGCAGCGCCAGCGTCCCGCCCATGGACAGCCCGGCGGCAAAGACAGCCGCGCGCTCGCGGGCCAGTTCGTCCCAGGCCCGTTCGTAGGCGCCGTACCATTGCTGCCAGCTCGTGCGCGCGAGGTCCTGCCACCGGGTACCATGCCCGGGCAGCAGCGGCAGCGCCACGGTGAAGCCCTGTCCGGCCAGATAGTCGGCCCAGTCGCGGATGCTGTACGGGGAGCCGGTGAAGCCGTGCCCGAGCACGATGCCGATATCACCGTTGGGGCCGCTGCCGCGGCCCACGACCACGCTGCCGGGCTGGATCGATGTCATGCCTCTATCGTGTCATCCGGCGGCCCCGCCCGACTACGCCGTGCGCGTAACCTGCGCCCCCGGCCAGGCGACGGGAGGCTGGAGTAAAGTCTGAACCGACGAGTCCCATCGGGCGCTGCGGCCGGCTGTGCCGCAGCCGGAACCGGAAGGCCGCATGTGTTCTATTGGGTGATGAAGACCATCTTCATTGGGCCGGTCGTCCGGTTGCTGTTCCGGCCCTGGACCAAGGGCCTGGACAACATTCCTGCCACCGGCCCGGCCATCCTGGCCAGCAACCATCTGTCCTTCTCGGATTCGATCTTCCTGCCGCTGGCAGTACCCCGGCCGGTGGTCTTCCTGGCCAAGGCCGAGTACTTCACCGGCCGGGGGATCAAGGGCCGGCTCACCGCGGCGTTCTTCCGCCTGACCAACCAGCTGCCCATGGACCGCTCCGGCGGCGAAGCCTCGGCCAGCGCCCTGCTCGCCGGCGCGGACGTGCTGGCCGCCGGCGGGCTGCTGGGGATCTACCCTGAGGGTACCCGCAGCCCCGACGGCCGGCTCTACCGGGGCAAGACCGGCGTCGCCAAGCTGGCGCTGCGCGCGGGCGTGCCGGTGATCCCGGTGGCCATGATCGGTACCGACAAGGTGCAGCCGATCGGACGCCGGATCCCCAATATCCGCCGCGTGGGCACCATCATCGGCGCACCACTGGATTTTTCCCGATATCACGGCCTGGCCGACGACCGGTTCGTCCAGCGCGCCGTGGTGGACGAAATCATGTACGAGATCATGCGCCTCTCCGGCCAGGAGTATGTGGATGTCTACGCCGGCACTGTCAAGGCGGAACAGGCCGCCCACAAGGTCCACAAGGCCGGCAGGACCGGCAGGGAGCAGCGCGCGCGGGATGCCGTGCGCCTGGTCCCCGAACAGGCAGGGACGGCGCCGGCCGGGGCGGAAGCCGGGACCGAGCCGCCGGCCAAGGCCCCGGGGGCGATCACCGAGCCCGGCAGCAGCTCTGCGCCGCAGGACCGGCAGGGACCGGCCGGACGTTTATGACGGCGGCGCCCGGCAGCGTTACGGCTCCGGCCGGCGGGATCCGGCAGTGGTCTAGCATTAAGAGGTGACCGACCTGCCTGTAACCACAGCACCGACCGAACCGATCCCTTCCGCCGCAGACTATCCGGGTCTGGATGCCTGGCGCGGTCTGACGGCCGTGCAGCAGCCGACGTGGACGGACAGCGCCGTCTACCAGGCGTCGGTGGCCGAACTTTCGGCCCTGCCGCCGCTGGTCTTCGCCGGCGAGGTCGACGTGCTGCGGGAGCGGCTGGCCGCGGCCGCCCAGGGCAAGGCCTTCCTGCTCCAGGGCGGCGACTGCGCCGAGACCTTCGAAGGGGCCACGGCCGACAAGATCAGCGCCCGGGTACGCACCATCCTGCAGATGGCGGTGGTGCTGACCTACGGAGCCTCCCTGCCGGTGATCAAGATGGGCCGGATGGCCGGCCAGTTCGCCAAGCCCCGCTCCTCCAACGACGAAACGCGCAACGGCGTGACGCTGCCGGCCTACCGCGGCGACATGGTCAACGGCTTCGACTTCACGCCGGAATCCCGGGCCCACGACGCCTCCCGGATGGTCCGTGCGTACCACACCTCGGCGTCCACCCTGAACCTCATCCGCGCCTTCACGCAGGGCGGCTTCGCAGACCTGCGCCTGGTCCACCACTGGAACAAGGGCTTCATGGCCAACCCCGCGCACTCCCGCTACGAGTCCCTTGCGCGCGAGATCGACCGTGCAGTCAAGTTCATGGACGCCTGCGGGGCCGACTTCGATGCGCTCAAGCGGGTGGAGTTCTTTGCCAGCCACGAGGCCCTGGTGCTGGATTACGAACGGGCGCTGACCCGGATCGATTCGCGCACGGGCCTGCCGTACGGCACCTCCGGGCACTTCCTGTGGATCGGCGAGCGGACCCGCCAGCTGGACGGGGCCCATGTGGACTTCCTGTCCCGCGTGCGCAACCCGATCGGCGTCAAGCTTGGTCCGGGCAGCTCCGCCGATGACGCCCTGCGCCTGATCGAGAAGCTGGATCCGGAGCGCGAACCCGGCCGGCTGACCTTCATCACCCGGATGGGCGCGAAGAATATCCGGGAGAAGCTGCCGGCGCTGGTGGAGAAGGTCACCGCCAGCGGTGCCCAGGTCCTCTGGGTGACCGATCCGATGCACGGCAACACCGTGACCTCGCCCAACGGCTACAAGACCCGCAACTTCGACGACGTGATCGACGAGGTCCGGGGCTTCTTCGAGGTGCACAAGAGCCTGGGCACGTTCCCCGGCGGCCTGCACGTGGAGATGACCGGGGACGATGTCGCCGAATGCCTCGGCGGGTCCGACCCGATCGACCAGGAAGCGTTCCTGGACCGCTACGAATCCGTCTGCGACCCGCGGCTGAACCACATGCAGTCGCTGGAGATGGCGTTCCTGGTGGCCGGGGCCTTGGCGAAGAAGGGCGCGTAACCTCCTGGCCGGCTGGACTTCCGGCCGGCCGGCCGCCTGCCCCGGAGGGTGCTCAGAAGGGGAAGGGATCGGCCCGCAGGGTAATGGTGCTGCCCTCGGGCGCGGTCCCGCCGCCGGGCTCCTGGGAGCGGACGACGGCGTCGTCCCCGCCGAAGAAGAAGCCGTCGACGTCTACGTCGAAGCCGAGTTCCTCCAGGGTGCGCCGGGCATCGCGCAGCCGGTCGCCGACGACGTTCGGGACCTCGACCAGGCGCGGGCCCTGGGACAAGGTCAGGGTCACGGTGTCTCCGGGCACGACGGTGCCTTCGGCCGGGGACTGGGCAACGACGTCGCCGGCCTCGATCTCGGAGTCAAAGACCCGCTCGTCGGCGATCCGCACCTGCAGGCCGGCCTCCTGCAGCTCGGCGGTCGCGTCCTCGGCTGACCGGCCCGTCACATCGGGCACATCGAAGGGTTCCGGGCCGGCGGAGGCGGTCAGGTCGACGGCGCTGCCGCGGCGCAGCTGTTCGCCGGCAGCAGGGTCCTGGGCAATAATCTGTCCGGCCGGGGCGGTGTCGCTGTATTCCCTGCTGATTTGGCCGACGTCGAGGTTGGCATCTCGGAGCTCGGCCCGGGCTTCCTCTTCGGCCAGGCCGAGCAGTGCGGGCACATCGAAGAGCTCGGGTCCCTTGGAGATGATTAGGGTCACCGGCTGGAACCAGCGCACCTGGGCAGGCGGGGCCGGAATGGTCCCCACGGCCAGCCCGCGTGCGACCTCCTCGTCGAACACTTCGTTGAGCCGGAAGTCCAGCCCGCGCTCTTCCAGCAGGGTCTTCGCATCGGTGGCCGTCCTGCCGGCCACCTCGGGGACCGGGATCGGTGCCCCCGGGCCCATCCCGAAGAACCAGCCGGCCCCGGCCGCCAGCACGGCCAGCACGGCCAGCAGGACGATCCAGAGGATTCCCCGCCGGCGGCGGTTGCCCGGACGCAGGGCGACGGCCGGGCGCTGTGCCTGCCGGGCCCGGTCGCGTTCCCAGGCCCGTGCCTGCCGTTTGGTCAGGTCCGGCGGGGGCGCCGCCGGCGCCACAGCGGCGGGGGTGCGGGGTATCGCCGTCGTCCGCTGGTAGCTGGCGGCAATGACGGTGGTGCGGTTGGGATCCTCGCCGCCGTTTTCCGGCGCTGCGGGCGGTGCGGCTGCCAGCGGCACCGTGGCCGCCTGTCCGCCAGCTCCCTCCGTGCCCGCGGCGCGCGGTGCCGGCCCTGCCATCGCGGCCCGGAAGTCCAGCGCACGGTCGTCCAGGGTGGTGCGGATATGGCGCAGCTCGCCCAGCAGGTCCTGGGCGCTGTGCGGACGTTGTTCCGGATCCCGGGCCGTACACCACAGGACCAGTTCGTCCAGGTCCGCCGCCAGGCCGGGGACCAGGCTCGAGGGCGGAGGAACGGCGGAATTGACGTGCTGGTAGGCGATCTGGATCGGGGACTCGCCGGTGAAGGGCTGCCGGCCGGTGAGCATCTCGAAGAGCATGATTCCCACCGAATAGATGTCGCTGCGCGCATCGGCCGCGGCATTGGAGACCAGCTCCGGGGCAATGTAGGCGACTGTGCCGATCAACGTGGCGGTGCTTGAACTGACGGAGGCTGCGCGCGCGAGGCCGAAATCGCTGATCTTGATGCGGCCGTCCGCGGACATCAGCACGTTTTCCGGCTTCACGTCCCGGTGCACCAGTCCTGCCTGGTGGGCGGCAGCAAGTCCTTCCACCACCGGATCCAGCAGGGCCAGGGCCAGCCGGGGCGTCAGGGCGCCCTTTTCATTGAGCGTATCGCGCAGTGTGTGGCCGGGGATGTACTCCATGGCCAGGTAGGCCACGTCGGCGTCATAGCCCTGGTCGAGGACGCCGACGACGTGGGGGTGCGACAGCTTGGCCGCGGACTTGGCTTCGCGTTCGAAGCGCTCGAGGAAAAAACGGTCCGCGGCCAGGTGCGGGTACAGGATCTTCAGGGCCACCGGCCGGTCCAGGCGGGTATCCGTGGCCAGGTAGACGGTCGACATGCCGCCGCGGGCCAGCCGCGAGGCCACCAGGTAGCGCCCGTCCACGGTGGCGCCGACCAGCGGATCTGCTACATGTTCCTGCACTCTTCGATACTAAGCCGTAGCGGCCTACCTGAAGTTCTTCATGTGGGCCTTCACAGCCTTCACATAGGCCTTGGTGTCGTCGTACATGCCATGCGTGGTCACCGAGTACTGGCCCTGGTAGTAGGAGGCGATGGCGATGTCCAGCGTGTCGCTGGTGCGGACCAGCGAGCGGATGATGGCAACGCCGGCGGCAGCGTTGTCATGCGGGTCCAGCAGGTTCAGCTTGCGCCCGACCAGCTCCGAGGCCCAGACACCCGAGGAGGGGATCACCTGCATGGCGCCGATCGCGTTGGCGGGGGAGACGGCGGTCTGCTGGAAGCCGGATTCCTGGTAGGCGAAGGCCAGGGCCAGGGCCGGGTCCACTCCCATGGCGACCGCCGTGTCCCGGATGATCTGCTTCATCTGCGACTGGTCCGGCTGCGGGGTGGACAGCAGCAGGGCTTTGTTCTTGTTTGCGTCGGCCACCACTTCGTCCGGGTAGGTGTAGTGCAGGAAGGTGTTCGGCACCAGCGGCTCGATGGTCGAGGAGGAAACATCCGTCGTCGCACCGCTGCCGGCCACCTTCAGCTGCTGGCCCGGGTAGATGATTGAGGACGCGGTCAGGCCGTTGGCCGCGAGCAGCTTGCTCAGACCGATGCCCAGACGTTCGGCGATGCCGGAGAGGGTGTCGCCGGCCTTGACCGTATAGCTGCCGGCGGCACCGGAGGTTGCGGCCGCGGCCGGTGCCTTGGCCGTGCCGGCGACCTTGAGCTTCTGGCCCGGGTAGATGATCGAGGTGGCCTTCAGCCCGTTGGCCGAGAGCAGCCGGGCCAGGGTGGTGCCGGGGCGGGCGGCGATGCCGGAGAGGGTGTCGCCGGCCTTGACCGTGTACGTCGAGGCCGCGGATGTCCTGGCCGGGGAGCCGGCCGGTGCCTTGGCCGTGCCGGCGACCTTGAGCTTCTGGCCCGGGTAGATGGTCGAGGTGGCCTTCAGCCTGTTGGCCGAGAGCAGCCGGGCCAGGGTGGTGCCGGGGCGGGCGGCGATGCCGGAGAGGGTGTCGCCGGCCTGGACCGTGTAGCTGCCGGAGGTCCGGGTGATCCTGGCAGTGCTCCCGGCGGCTGCCGGGGACGACTTGGCGGCGCCGGTGAGCCGGATCTTCTGCCCGGGGTAGATGGTCGAGGTGGCCTTCAGTCCGTTGGCCGAGAGCAGCTTGGCCAGGGTGATGCCGTAGCGCGAGGCGATCCCGGAAAGGGTGTCGCCGGCCTTGACCGTGTACATGGAAACGGCGGCGGAGGACCTGACCGCGGTCTGCGCGGCGCGGCCGGCGGTGCCGGGGAGCTTCAGCTTCTGGCCCGGATGGATGATCGAGGTGCTGCGCAGGCCGTTGAGGCTGAGGACCTTGGAGGTGCTCAGCCCGTAGCGGGCCGCGATCGCACTGACGGTGTCACCGGCGCGCACCACGTAGCTGGCGGGAACCTGGGCCGGACGGAGCATGGACGGCAGCTGTACGGCGACCTGGCCGGCGGGGACCACACGGGTTGGCAGGGAAGCGGCCGCGCCGTCGGCCAGCCGCGGCAGCAGGGACGCGCGGGGCGCCTGCTCGGCCGCCTGCGCAGGCAGCGCCAAGGCCGCGGAGGACAGGACGACGGCGGGAATGGCGGCGGTGGCGGCGGCGGAAAGGAACATCCTGGACGGCTGGCCGCTGGCCTCCGTCTGGGTGCCGAGCGGACTGATGGACGGTCGCTGGTCAGACATCGATGGTTCCTCACAATGGTCGGCGGCGTGTGCCGGGCCGGTGGGCTGGTACCGGACGGTGCGTGTGCTCCTGGGCGTCCCCGTTGTCGTTGCTGATGTTTCCGGTGTTATTGCTGTGACAACTGTGACTGTAGTGAATCTACACTATCGCCACATAACACAAAAGGTCGGGCGGGGGATCCAGTGGAGGCCGCGGCGTGTCGGCCGGGTGAATGGCTGCCGGTGCCCGGCCCGTGGCACGCTTGTTAAGTGAGTGAACTTGAAGAACTGATTACCGACTGGCTCCCCATCCCGGACGTTGCCGAACGGCTGGGACTGCCCTTGAAGAAAGTCCACAGCCTGATCGACGACCGTACCCTCGTCGCCGCCCGGGTGGGGGAGGGGAACATCCGCTGCGTTCCCGCGGAATTCCTGGTCGAGGACCATGTCCTGGAAAGCCTTAAAGGGACCATTGCCGTGCTGACGGATGCGGGCTTCAACGACGAGGAGATCCTCCGCTGGCTCTATACAGCCGACGAATCGCTTCCCGGACGTCCGATCGACGCCCTGCGCGAAGGCCGCAAGACCGAGATCCGGCGCCGGGCACAGGCCCTGGCCTGGTAACCGCGGGGCGGGGGCTGAACGCTAGGAATTCCGGCGGACGGCGGCGTCGGCGAGGGTGCGCAGGGCGCCTGAGACCTCGGGGCTGACCGCCAGCTGCTCCAGGTGGCCGTAGGCGGCCGAGGTCAGGTCCGCGATCATCCGCTCCGCTGCTGCCAAGGCTCCGGAGCGGATGATCAGGGCACGCAATTCCTCGATCGTCGAGTCCTCGATCAGCGGCGAGCCCAGATGCTCCTCGAGGTAGCGGCGTTCGGCCTTGGAGCAGTTGTTCAGGGTGTGGCCGATCAGCACCGTGCGCTTGCCTTCCCGCAGGTCGTCCCCGGCCGGCTTGCCGGTAGCTGCCGGATCCCCGAAGACCCCGAGCACGTCGTCGCGGATCTGGAACGCTTCCCCGAGAGGCAAGGCGAAGTCGGCGTAGGACTGCAGCAGCTGGCGGCTGCCGCCGGCCAGCGCACCGCCCAGACACAGCGGGTGCACCGTCGAGTACTTGGCGGACTTGAAGCGCAGGATCTGCAGGGCCCGCTCCACTGCGGTGCCTGCCGGCCGGGACGGGCCTGCCGCTTCCTCCAGGACGTCCAGGTACTGTCCGGCCATGACTTCGGTGCGCATCTGGTTGAAGATGCGCCGTGCCTCGCTGCCGCTGCCGGCCCCGGCATCGATGGAGCTGAAGGCTTCCTCGCTCAGCGACAAACACAGGTCCCCGGTCAGCAGTGCCGCGGCCAGGCCGTAACGGTCCGCGGCCAGCGACCAGCCCCGGCTGCGGTGCAGGCTTTCGAACTGCCGGTGCACGCTCGGCTTGCCGCGGCGGGTGTCCGACCGGTCAATGATGTCGTCATGGATCAGGGCGGCCGCCTGGAACAGCTCCAGGGCCACGCCGGCCCGGACGGCTTCCGGGGCGGCTTCACTGCCGCCGGCGCCGCGCCAGCCCCAGTAAGCCAGCAATGCCCGCAGCCGCTTGCCGCCTTCGGTCAGGTCGGCAATGGCATCAACCAGCGCAGCAGCATCCGGTGCCGCCGCCAGCAGTTCCCGGCGCTTGAGGTCCAGGAAGCTGCCCAGTCCGTCGGCGACGGCCTGGCGGTAGACCGCCTGCTCGGCCACGGTGCCGGCTGCGGGCAGGGGGCGAAGATGGTTCATCCGGCCAGTTTAGCGGCCGAGGGTCCCGCCGCGAGCTTGCGGGCGGGGGGAGGCCGCTGAACGTTAGCGGCCTAGGGTCCCGCCGCGAGCTTGCGGGCGGGGGGAGCCGGCAGCGGGGGCGGCCGGATGACGGTGGCGGGACCTACCATTGGGGGGGTGGGCAATGAACCGGCGGGCCAGAAGCAGGACGGCTCCGCGAACTGCAACATCATGCACGTGGACATGGACGCCTTCTTCGTGTCCGTGGAACTGCTGCAGCGGCCGGACCTGCGCGGCAGATGCGTCATCGTGGGGTCCGCATCCGGCCGGTCCGTGGTGCTGTCGGCCTCCTACGAGGCCCGCCGCTACGGGGTGCGCTCGGCGATGCCGATGGCCCGGGCACTGCGCCTGTGCCCGCAGGCGGTGGTCATCGAACCGAGCCAGGCAAAATACCGGGAGGTGTCGGCCCGGGTCATGCAGATCTTCAGGGACGTCACGCCCCAGGTGGAACAGCTCAGCGTGGACGAGGCCTTCCTGGACATCTCGGGATCCCGGCGCCGGCTGGGACCGCCGCTGCAGATCGGGGAGCTGATCCGCAGGACCATCCGGGATGAACTGGGAATCACCGCCACCGTCGGGATCGCCGCCAGCAAGTTCGTCGCGAAGATCGCCTCCACCCAGGCCAAGCCGGACGGCCTGCTGCTGGTGCCTGAGGACGACACCGTCCGGTTCCTCCATGCGCTGCCCGTCGGCGCGCTGTGGGGCGTAGGGGAGAAAACCCGGGAGATACTGGCCCGGCTGGGTATCCGCACGATCGCGGACCTGGCCCATACGCCGCCACCGGTGCTGCACAAGCTGCTGGGCGCGGCGGGGGACCAGGTCCACCAGCTGGCGTGGGGCATCGACGGCCGGCAGGTCACGCCCGAACGGGCCGGAAAGAGCATCGGCGCCGAGGAGACCTTCGAGGACGATGTGGACGGCACCGACCAGCTGCGGCGCGAGCTGCTGCGCCTGGCCCACCGGACTGCCGCCCGGCTGCGCGGTTCCGGGCAGCAATGCAGGACAGTGGCCCTGAAGCTGCGCTATGCGGACTTCACCACTATTAATAGATCGCGCCGGCTTCCGGAGCCGGCCGACAGTGCCCGGGAACTTTATGCGGCCGCGGTGCACCTGCTGGAGGCACTGGGCCCGCGGCCCCAGCCGGTCCGGCTGGTCGGGCTCCGGGCCGAGCAGCTCGAACCCTCCGGCGGCGGCCGGCAGCTCTCCTTCGACGGCAGCGAAGACCACTGGCGCAGCGCGGAGCAGGCCCTGGATCAGGTGAACCGGAAATTCGGCGGCGCACAGGTGGTGCCGGCAGCGCTTCTGGGCACTCCCCAGCGGCGGCCAAAGCCCGGTCTGCCGCGGCAGTAGCGGCCGCGCCAGCTTTCAGTTAGGCGCCTGGCAATCTATCCTTAGTGGTAAGGAAATACAGGTGTGCGGGAGGTTCCTGGAACTCTTCGCCCGCGGAGTTCGTTGAGCCGGTAGATGGCTCACGCAAGGGAATAACTCGTAGGGAATAAGGAGGCTCTGATGCCACTCTCAGAGCATGAACAGCGGTTGCTGGAGCAGCTGGAGCAGCAGCTGCATGCTGACGACCCGAAGTTTGCCAGCCACATGGAGGCTGCGGGCAGCAGGTCCCTTTCCACGCGGCACATCGTGGTCGGGTCACTGGTGGCCGTGGCAGGCATCCTTGTTCTGCTCATCGGGATCTGGAACCAGATTATTGCCGTCGGCGTCCTGGGCTTTGTGATCATGGGTGCCGGTGTCTACTGGGCCACCACCCGGCGGCCTTCCCGCGGCCAGGGCTCCGGTGCGCGCCGGACGTCCCAGTCCAAGGGCGGCTTCATGTCCGGCCTCGAGGACCGCTGGGACCAGCGCCGCAACGGCGAGGACCGCTGACCTTTCCCTCCCGAGCCTCCGCCGCGGAATGGACGCCGCGCGGAGTCCCTCCGCCTGCCAGGCCGGACGGCTACGACGGCGGCTTGACGTCCCGGAAGACCCGCACCTGCGGGTCTTCCGGCGTTTAACGACCGAAATCCCTCCACTTCGCTCCACCCCGGCGTGTCCGCCTTTCTTCCCTGTGCCGGCGCGGAATTCCCTGGTCCCGGAGGTGCGACACGCCCAGCAGTGGGGAGTGTGTCGTGTTGACCGGGGTAGTTGGTGGAGTAAAGTGGAGGACATCAGAGGGTAGTGGTGGACGTAGGGGGTCGACGGTCTCCTTTTGAGTCGGCAAGGCGGTGGGGATGTTCCTTGGAACGCACTCTCCGCGGCTCGACGAGAAGGGCCGCCTGATTCTTCCTGCCAAATTCCGTGAGGAACTGGCCGACGGCCTCGTGCTGACACGGGGCCAGGAACGTTGCATCTACGTCTTCAGCCAGAAGGAATTTGAACGGGTCCACGAGCAGATGCGGCAGGCGCCAATTTCGTCGCGGCAGGCTCGTGACTACATTCGGATCTTTCTGTCCGGGGCCTCTGATGAAATCCCTGACAAGCAGGGCCGGGTAACGATTCCGCCCGCGCTGCGTGCTTATGCAGGGCTGGACCGGGAACTGGCAGTGATCGGCGCGGGCACCCGCGCGGAGATCTGGGACGCCACGGCCTGGAATGCGTACCTGGAGGAGAAGGAAGCTGCCTTCTCCGAAACGGACGAAGAGGCTATACCCGGAATCTTCTGACCGCGGGCAGCCGGCCACAAGCCGGGGAACTCAGTCGGAAAACATAGTTGGACAGTGCGGGATTCTTGAATGAGATCTCCAGCCGCCCGGCGGTACCGTCCTGGCTCACCTTCCCCGGAGCCAGGCCGGTCGCACCAGGCGCGGATGGGGGTCTGGTCCAAGAATCCGCATGCTTAAAGGACTGATGAAGACCAAGCAGGACTGACGATGTGAGCGGCGGCCGGCACCGGCCGGCGGTAGAGGCAGCATGCCGGAGAGGACCAGACGCGGATGAGCGAGGAACGCCCCACCGCGGAACGGCATGTTCCGGTGCTGCGCGAGCGCTGCGTCAACCTGCTGGCCCCCTCCATCGAGCGCGCCGCCGAAGCGTCCGGCCGGGCCGTCGTCGTCGATGCGACCCTTGGCATGGGCGGCCACTCCGAAGCCATGCTCCGGCGCTTTCCGCGGCTGCACCTGATCGGCATCGACCGTGACGAGCAGGCCCTGGCCCTGGCCGGCGAACGGCTGGCGGAATTCCGCGACCGCACGGACCTGGTCCATGCGGTCTACGACCAGATCGGCGAGGTCCTGGCGGATCTGGGCGTGGAGGCGGTCGACGGCGCCCTGTTCGACCTGGGCGTCTCCTCGCTCCAGCTGGACGAGCGTGAGCGCGGCTTTGCCTATTCCTACGATGCGCCGCTGGATATGCGCATGGACACCAGCCGCGGGATGACCGCCGCCGACGTGGTCAACGGCTACAGCCAGGAGGAACTGGCCCGGATCATCAGGATGTGGGGCGAGGAGAAGTTCGCCGGGCGGATCGCCGCAGCCATCGTGGCTGCCCGGCAGGCCGAGGCATTCGCCACCACCGGGCAGCTCGTGGAGACGATCCGCAAGGTCGTGCCGGCGGCGGCTGCCAGGACCGGCGGGCATCCGGCCAAGCGGACCTTCCAGGCCCTGCGGATCGAAGTCAACGAAGAGCTCCACGTGCTCGAACGGGCCATCCCGGCGACCATGGAAGCCCTCGCACTGGGGGGCCGGATAGTGGTGATGTCCTACCACTCGCTGGAGGACAAGATCGTCAAGGGCTTCTTCGCCACCGGTTCCCGCTCCTCCGCACCGCCGGGCTTCCCGGTCGAGCTGGACGAGCACAAGGCCCAGTTCAAACGTCTAACCAAGGGCACCGAGGTGCCCACCGAGGAAGAAATCAGGGAAAATCCGCGGGCGGCGTCGGCCAGGCTGCGGGCAGTGGAACGGATACGGAACAGGAGCGCCTCATGAGTGCAGCAGCGATGAACGCCAGGGGCGGCCGCCAGCCTGCGGTCGTGGGCAGCAGCGCCCCGGCGCTGGCCGGCCCCCGGCAGCGCGGCAGCGTTGCTCCGGAATCTTCGCCGCGGCGCACCCCGCTGTCGCTGGTGGCCACCGCCCCGGCGCGCCGGCGGGTTCCGTTCGCCCTGTTCTGCTTTGCCGTGCTGGTCGCCGCACTCGGCTGCGTGCTGATGCTCAACATCTCCGTGTCCGGGGCCCAGTACGAGATCGTCGAGCTGCGCGGCCGGCAGGTCAGCCTCGAGCAGCAGAACGAGAAGCTGACCCAGCAGCTGGAAAACAACCGCGCCCCCCAGAATCTGGCGGCCGAGGCGGCCAAGCTGGGCATGGTGGCCTCGCCCTCGGTCGGCTCCATCGACCTGGAGACCATGAAGGTCGTCGGCCAGCCCGAGGCCGCCGCGGCCGGAACCTCGCCAGACGGGCTGGTAGCCCGCCCGGAGGTGCCGGGACAGGCGCCGGCCCGGACGGACCAGGACCGGGCCGCGGCGGCTGCCAAGGAGAAGGCAGCCAAGGAGAAGGCAGCCAAAGCCAAGCAGGCCAAGGAAGCGGCCGAGGCGGCCAGGGCCAGGCAGCAGCAGGGGGCACCGTCGTCGTCCGCCCGGACCGGCAGCGAACGCAAGTTCACCGAAGCCGAGCTGAACGGCGGCACCATCCCGGCGCCGCAGCAGCGGGGCGGACAGTAGGCAGGCAGCAGGTACAGGCAGGGAACGCATAGGACCGAACGTGGCAAAAGCGCAGGACGCAGGCCGGGACCGCAGATCGACGGTCATGGCCGCCAGGGTGCGGACCGGCCTGGTCCTGGTGCTGCTGGCCCTGGTGGTGCTCGGAGGCAGGCTCTTCCAGCTGCAGGGCCTGGACACCGCCGGCATGGCCCAGGCTGCGGTGGAGAAGCGGCTGCGGACCACCGAGATCCCTGCCCTCCGCGGGGAGATCCTGGACGCAAACAACAATGTGCTGGCCCGCAGTGTGCAGCGTTTCGACATCGTGGTGGACCAGCGCCTGGTCAAGGACTACACCCGGTTCAACCCGAAGACCAAGCAGCCCGAGGACGTCAGGATCACCGACGCCATCGCCCGGCTCGCGGAGGTGCTCGGCCAGGAAACGGACACCGTCGCCGATGCGGTGCTCGGTGACCGCCCGTTCAACTATGTGGCCAAGGCGGTGACCCCGGAGGTGAAGAACCGGGTGGAGCGGCTGTCCTTTCCAGGGCTGCAGGCCCGGGAGACCACCATCCGCAACTACCCGAACGGCGAGGTGGCCGGCTCGGTCATCGGCTTCCTGGGCTCGGACGGCAACCCGCTGGCCGGCATCGAGGCCACCCAGGACGAGGTCCTGTCCGGGACGCCGGGCGAGCGTACCTATGAGATCGGTGCGGACGGCATCCGGATTCCGGTGGCGACCAATGAGGAGGTTCCGGCCGAGGACGGCCGGAACGTCAAGCTGACGCTGAACACGGACGTGCAGTGGTTCGCCCAGGAAACCATCGCCGAACAGGTCAGGGACTACGGGGCCGAGTACGGCACGATCGTGGTCGTCAATGCCAGGACCGGCGACATTATCGCCATGGCGGAGTCCACCACCCCGGACCCGAACGACCCCGGGGCCACGCCGGTGGAACAGCGCCAGCCGTTCTCCGTCACCAAGGCGTTCGAGCCCGGCTCGACCACCAAGATGATCACCATGGCCGCGGCGATCGAAGAAGGCATCACCACCCCGACCACCCGGTACACCATTCCGCCCAGCTACTCGGTCAACGGCCAGCGGTTCACCGACGCGGTGCCCCACGGGACGGTGCAGCGCACGACGGCGGGCATCTTCGCCAAGTCCATGAACACCGGCACGGTGATGATCGGCCAGCACCTGACCCGGCAGCAGCGCTATGACTACCTGCGCAAGTTCGGCATCGGCGAGCTCTACGACATCGGCCTGACCGGCATGACCTCCGGCCTGCTGGCCAAGCCCGGGCAGTGGGACGGCCGGCAGGAATATACCGTCCTGTTCGGCCAGGGCCTGGCCCAGACCGCCCTGCATACGGCCATGGCCTACGCGGCCATCGCCAACGACGGCGTGCGGATGCAGCCTCGGCTGATCGACAGCTACGTGGACCCGGACGGCACCGAGCACAAGCTGCCGCGCGAAAAGGGCGTCAAGGTGGTCTCGAAGAAGACCGCCGGCCAGGTCCAGGACCTGCTGGAGACCGTCTCCACCCAGGGCGGCGGCCTGCCCGGTAAAGTGGAGGATTACCGGGTTGGCGTCAAGACCGGCACCGCCGAGGCGCCCTCGGACGACGGCGGCTTCAGCGGCTACACCATTTCGATGGCGGGAATAGCGCCCATGGAGGACCCCGAGTTCGTGGTCGTGGCCACCATCCAGCGGCCGAAGGGCGGGGTCTTCTCGCTGACGGCCGGCCCGCCGTTCAAGAAGGTCATGGGCCAGGTGCTCAGCACCTACAACGTGCCGCCGTCGACCACCAAGCCGGTGAAGCTGCCGCTCGAGTAGTCCCTGCCGCCGGCAGCAGCGACGTACAGCAACCAAGATGAAACCGGAGAAGTTCTTGCCCTCGACCACCCCGTCCCGCCGGTCCGCCCCGCCCATGCGCCCCGAGGTGGTCCGCCCCCTGCCCCTGGGCCGGCTCAACGCCGTGCTGCAACAGCTGGGCCTGCCGCCGATGGTGCCGGCCCCGGGCGCCGCGGTGGACTGGGAGCTCACCGTGACCGGCCTGTCCATCGACTCGCGCGCCGTGGAGCCGGGAGACCTGTACGTGGCGCTGCCCGGGGCCAGGGCCCACGGGGCACAGTTCGCCGCCGTGGCCGCCGCGGCCGGAGCGGCGGCCATGCTGACCGACGAGGACGGCGCCCGGCTGGCCGCCGCCCAGGACCTCGGCGGGCTGCCGGTGCTGCTGGCCCGGAACCTGCGGGCACTGGTGGGGCCGCTGTCCGCCGCCGTCTTCGACAGCCAGCCCGGCCAGGGGCCGCGGCCGGTGCTCTTCGGGGTGACCGGCACCAACGGCAAGACCACCACCACGTACTTCGTCAACTCCCTGCTGCGTGCCCTCGGACGCACCACCGGACTGATCGGCACCATCGAGATCCTGGCCGGCGGGGAGCCGGTCCCCAGCGCGCTGACCACTCCGGAGTCCCCTCAGGTGCACGGCATCCTGGCCCTGATGCGCGAGCGCGGGCTGGACGCGGCGGCGATGGAGGTTTCCTCGCACGCCGTCTCCTACCGCCGGGTGGACGGGGTGGTCTACGATGTGGCGGGCTTCACGAACCTGACCCAGGATCATCTGGACCTGCACGGCAGCATGGACGAGTACTTCGAGACCAAGGCGGAGCTGTTCACCCCCGCCCGGGCGCGGCGGGCCGTGGTCTGCGTCGACGATGCCTGGGGCCGGACGCTGGCCGCCCGGCTCGACGAGGGCGGCGCCGTGCCGGTACTGACCTTGAGCACGGCGGCACAGCCGGCCACCGGGCCGGAAACAGCGGACTGGAGCGTGCAGGCGCTGGTCCGCGACGGGCTCGGGCACCGCTTCGAGCTGCACGGGCCGGAGGGGGCGCGGCTGCGGCTGCGCACCGGCCTGCCCGGTACCTTCAATGTGGCCAATGCCGCCCTGGCCGCCGTGATGGTCCTGGCCTCCGGGGTGGAGCCGCGGGTGCTGCAGCAGGCCTGCGACGCGCACGACCCGTTCACCATCGAGGTGCCCGGCAGGATGCAGCTGGTCGGCAGGCGGCCGGCAGCGATCGTGGACTTCGCGCACAACCCCGATGCCCTCGAACGCACCATCTCCTCCGTGCGGACGCCGGGCACCGACGCCCGGGTGATCGTGGTCTTCGGGGCCACCGGGGAGCGCGACGCCGGCAAGCGCCCGCTGATGGGCGCCATTGCCGCGCGGCTGGCCGACGTCGTCGTCGTCACCGACGACGACCCGCACGGCGAGGACCCGGCGGCGATCCGCCGCGAGGTGATGGCCGGCGCCCTGGCCGCCCGGCAGCAGGAGCAGCTGGCCACCGAGATCCTGGAAGTCTTCCCGCGGGCCGCGGCGATCGAGCGCGCCGTCGCCCTGGCCGGTCCGGCGGACACCGTGCTGGTGGCCGGCCGCGGCCACGAAGTGTGGCAGGACGTCAACGGCGAGAACCTCGCGTTCGATGACCGGGTGGAGCTGCGCGAGGCCCTGCGGCGGCACGGATTCGAAGTGGCCGAGGGCGACACGGTAAAGTCCTGACTCGACATGATAGAACTTTCTGCAGCCGAAATTGCCGCCATTACGGGCGGAAAAGCCTTGGGAGAGACGGCCGGCGGTGCGGCAGCCGCCTCAGTCTGCGTGACAAGCGCCACTACCGACTCGCGCGAGGTCCGTCCCGGGGCGCTGTTCGTCGCCAAGCCGGGGGAATACGCGGACGGCCACCTGTTCGTGCCCCGGGCCTTCGAGGCCGGCGCCGTGCTGGCGCTGACCGAACGCGAAATCCGCGACGACGCCGGCCGGCTCCTGCCGCAGGTCGTGGTGCCGGATTCCGTCCTGGCCATGGGCGCCCTTGCTGCCGCGGTCGTGGCCCGGCTGCGGGCCGGGAGCGGGCTCCAGGTGGTGGGCATCACCGGCAGCGCCGGCAAGACCACCACCAAGGACCTGCTGGCCGGCATCCTGACCCAGGTGGCCCCCACGGTGGCCCCGGTGGGCTCCTACAACGGCGAGGTCGGCGTGCCGCTGACGGTGTTCGAGACCGACTATTCCACCCGCTACCTGGTGGCCGAAATGGGAGCCACCGGCATCGGTCACATCGAGTACCTGGCGCAGATGGTCAAGCCGGAGGTCGGCGTCGTGCTCGGCGTCGGCACTGCGCACGCCGGCGAATTCGGCGGCGTGGACAACATCGCCCGGGCCAAGGGCGAACTGGTCGAGGCGCTCGATGCGGCCGGCACCGCCGTGCTCAATGCCGACGACGCGCGGGTGCGCGCCATGGCGGCGCGGACCTCCGCGGCCGTCCTCTACTTCACTGCCGACGAAGGCTTCGAGCCCGCAGACGCCGGCGCCCGCGTGCTGCGCGCCGCCGGTGTCCGCACGGCCGCCGGCGGCCACCCTGAGTTCACCCTGCACTTCCCGGACGGCTCCGCCGAACACATCGTGTCCGGCCTGATCGGCAGCCACCACGTGGCGAACCTGCTTGCCGCGGCGGCAGCGGCCTGGGCCCTGGGCATCGACGCGAAGATGATCGCTGCCGGCCTCCGGGGGCGCGGCCCGGCCAGCCGCTGGCGGATGGAGCGCACCGAGCGGCCGGACGGGGTCACGGTGATCAACGATGCCTACAATGCCAACCCCGAGTCCATGCGGGCCGCGCTGCGCACGCTGGCCGAGCTGGGCCGGGGACGGCGCACCTGGGCGGTCCTGGGCGAGATGCTCGAACTGGGGGAGGACTCCGTCCAGGAGCACGACGCCCTCGGCCGGATCGCGGTGCGGCTGAACATTTCGCGGCTGGTCGTGGTCGGCGCCGGAGCCAAGGCAATGCACAACGCGGCAGTGCTGGAAGGGTCCTGGGGTGAGGAATCGATGTATGTCGACACCCCGGAGGAAGCCTACGACGTGCTGGCGGAGCAGCTGCGGCCGGGGGACCTGGTCCTCTTCAAGTCCTCCAACGGCGCCGGCCTGCGGTTCCTGGGTGACCGGATCGCCGCGGCTGCCGGCGGTGCCGGGGAAGGCGGGCCGGCATGATTTCCCTGCTGATCGGTTCCGCGCTCGCGCTGGTGCTGTCCCTGCTCGGCACGCCGCTGTTCATCCGGCTGCTGGTCAGCCGGGGCTACGGCCAGTTCATCCGCGACGACGGACCCACCGCCCACCACACCAAGCGCGGCACGCCCACCATGGGCGGGGCGGTGATTGTCGGCTCGGTGCTCGCGGCGTACCTGCTCACCCACCTGGTGCTCTGGCTGGCCGACGGCAGCCACACGGGGCCGACGATCTCCGGCGGAGTCCTGCTGCTGCTGACCGGGGGCATGGGTTTGGTGGGATTCCTGGACGACTTCATCAAGATCTCCCGCCAGCGCAGCCTGGGACTGCGGGCCCGCAGCAAGGTCATCCTGCAGGGCCTCGTCGGCACGCTGTTCGCCGTGCTGGCGCTGAACTTCCCGAACGCGCTCGGGCGCACGCCGGCGTCCATGAACATCTCGCTGGTGCGGGACATCCCCTGGCTGAACCTGGCCTTCGCCGGCACCCTGGTGGGCACCCTTCTGTTCATTGTCTGGTCCAACCTGATCGTCACCGCCGCGACCAACGGCGTCAACCTCACCGACGGTCTGGACGGGCTGGCGGCGGGGGCAGCGGTGATGGTCTTCGGCGCCTACATGCTCATGGGCATCTGGCAGTTCAACCAGAGCTGCGGCTCGGTCAAGGTCACCGGCGAGGTCTGCTACGAGGTCCGCGACCCGATGGACCTGGCGCTGCTCTCCAGCGCCATGGTCGGGGCCCTGATCGGCTTCCTGTGGTGGAACACTTCGCCGGCGAAGATCTTCATGGGAGACACCGGCTCGCTGGCCCTCGGCGGCGCCATTGCCGGCCTGGCGATCCTGTCCCGGACCCAGCTGCTGCTGGTGATCCTGGCCGGGCTGTTCGTGATCATCACGATGTCCGTCATCATCCAGGTGGTCTTCTTCCGGCTCACCGGCGGAAAGCGGGTGTTCAAGATGGCCCCGCTGCAGCACCATTTCGAGCTCAAGGGCTGGGCCGAGGTCACGGTGGTGGTCCGCTTCTGGATCATCGCCGGGCTGTGCGTGGCCGGCGCCCTGGGCATCTTCTACGCCGAATGGGTGGTCGGGCTATGACCGGGACAAACAGCGGCCGGCTTCAGGCGCTTGACAGCTGGGACGCCGACTGGGCCGGGCTGCGGGTGGTCGTCACCGGCATCGGGCTCTCCGGCTTCTCCGCCGCGGACACCCTGATCGAACTGGGCGCGCACGTGGTGCTGGTGGACGCCGTCGAGTCCGAGCAGACCCTGGCCAAGGCCGATACGCTCCGGATCGTCGGGATCAGGGACGTGCTGCTGGGCGAGGAGCACACCCGCACGCTGCCGCTGGTCGGCGGCCAGCCGCCGGAACTGGTGGTGACCTCGCCCGGGTGGAGCCCAAGGCATCCGCTGCTGGCGGCGGCTGCACAGGCAGGCATCCCCATCTGGGGGGATGTGGAGCTGGCCTGGCGGGTGCGCCGGCGCGCCGGCCGGCGGACCGCCGAGTGGCTGACGATCACCGGCACCAACGGCAAGACCACCACGGTGGGGCTGGTCGAATCCATGCTGCAGGCCGCCGGCCTGCGGGCCATCGCCGCCGGCAACGTGGGCACCCCGATCCTGGACGCGGTGCGCGACCCGGTGGGCTACGACGTGATTGCCGTGGAGCTCTCCAGCTTCCAGCTGCACTGGTCTTCCTCGCTCTCCCCGCTGGCCAGCGTCTGCCTGAACGTGGCCCCGGACCATGTGGACTGGCACGGTTCCTTCGGGCAGTACCTGGCGGACAAGGCCAAGGTCTACGCCAACACCCAGATCGCCTGCATCTACAACGCCGAGCAGCGCGAGACCGAAGCGATGGTGGAGGAGGCCGACGTCGTCGAAGGCTGCCGTGCGGTCGGGTTCACCACCGGGATTCCGGCGGTGAGCATGCTCGGCGTGGTCGACGACCTCCTGGTGGACCGCGCCTTCATCGAGAACCGCCGGACGTCGGCCGCCGAACTGGCCGCGCTCAGCGATTTGGGCGACGTCGTCCCCCGCCACCTGGTCGCCAATGCCCTGGCGGCCGCCGGGCTCGTGCGGGCCTACGGCATCGAACCCGGGGCGGTGCGGGCCGGGATCCGCAACTTCAAGCACGGTGCCCACCGGATCCAGCAGGTGGCCGTCATCGGCGGCGTGCGCTGGATCAACGACTCCAAGGCGACCAACCCGCACGCCGCGGCGGCGTCGCTGAGCGCCTACGATCCGGTGGTCTGGATCGCCGGAGGGCTGTCCAAGGGCGTGAACTATGACGTGCTGGTCACCGAGCATGCCACCCGGCTCCGGGCGGTCGTGCTGATCGGCCTCGACAGCTCGGACCTGCAGGGTTCGCTGCGGCGACACGCCCCGGATGTGCCGGTCATCAGCGTGCCGCCGGGAGACACTGAAGAAGGACAGCTTCCTGGCGGGGAGGTCATGGCTGCGGCCGTGGCCGCAGCGGCCGGGATCGCCGTCGCAGGCGACACCGTGCTGATGGCCCCGGCTTCCGCGTCCATGGACCAGTTCCCCTCCTACGCCCACCGGGGCGACGCCTTCATCGCGGCGGTCCGCCGGCTTCAGGAAGGACAGGAGCAGACCGCAGAGGAGCACTAGGTAAGTGAGCAGCCAGGGGTCCCCGCGCGCCAGGCGTGCGGGGGAGGCAGCGAACGGCAGCCAGGGGTCCGCGCGCGCCGAGAGTGCCGCGGAGCGGCTGAAGCGGTTCGTGGAATTCGTGGACGGCACCGGCAGGGAGCCCTCCGGCCTGAGTTACTACCTGATCCTGGGCACCGCGCTGGCGCTGACCGCCATCGGCCTGCTGATGGTGCTCTCCTCCTCCGCGGTCGAATCCATCGCCGAGGGTGAATCGCCCTTCGGACTGTTCCTGAAGCAGGGCATCTTCGCCGTGGTCGGCGTGGTGCTGATGCTGGTGCTGTCCCGGTTTTCCGTGGCCCGGTTCAAGGCGCTGGCCTGGCCGGCACTCGGACTGTCCCTGCTGCTGCTGTTGCTGGTCTTCACCCCGCTGGGCATCGACGTCAACGGCAACCGCAACTGGATCCAGCTGGGCCCGGGGATGACCGGGCAGCCGTCGGAGGCGGCAAAGCTGGGCCTGAGCCTGTGGATGGCCAACGTGCTGGTCCGCAAGGCGCACCTGCTGCACCAGTTCAAGCACGTGCTGGTGCCGGTCGGCGCCGTCGCCGGGCTGGTGGTCCTGCTGGTGATGGCCGGAAACGACCTGGGCACCACCATGATCATCCTGCTGATCGTGGCCGGGGCGCTGTTCATTGCCGGTGTGCCGATGAAGTTCTTCGCCATGGCCGGCGGGGCGGTCGCCGCGGTGGTGCTGCTGCTGGCGCTGACCAACTCGAACCGGCTCGGCCGCATCACGGTGTGGCTGGACCAAAGCTGCGAGGACACCACCGGCCTGAACATGCAGTCCTGCAACGGCCTCTTCGCCCTGGCCTCCGGCGGCTGGTGGGGAGTGGGCCTGGGCCAGAGCCGGCAGAAGTACAGCTGGATCCCGGAGGCGCACAACGACTACATCTTCGCGATCATCGGGGAGGAGCTGGGCCTGCTCGGCACGTTCGTGGTGCTCGCCCTGTTCGGCATCCTGGCCATCGCCCTGGTGCGCACCGTGCTGCGCCAGCCGGACCCGTTCGTGCGGATCCTGGCCGGGGCCATCATGGTGTGGATCATCGGCCAGGCGTTCGTGAACATCGGCGTGGTCACCGGACTGCTGCCGGTGATCGGCGTGCCGCTGCCGTTCATTTCCTACGGCGGTTCGGCGCTGACCATCACGCTCGCGGCGGTCGGTGTACTGTTGTCCTTTGCCCGGCCCGCCCGCAAGACCGCCAGGGCCTGACCTGAGCAACGACCGAAGGTGCATCAGCAAGAGATGAAGAACCAGAACCTGTCAGTGGTGCTCGCCGGCGGCGGTACCGCCGGCCACATCAGCCCCCTGCTGGCCATCGCCCGGGCCATCCGTGCCGGGGCGCCGGAAGCGGAAATCCTGGCCGTCGGGACCGCCGCCGGGATGGAGACACGCCTGGTACCGGCCGCCGGCTTCGACCTGGCCACCATCGAGCGGGTGCCGATGCCGCGCAGGCCGTCCCTGGACCTGCTGAAGCTGCCGCTGCGGCTGGCCGCCGCGGTCCGGCAGGCCGGACGGATCCTCGACGAAGCCGGCGCGGACGTCGTCGTCGGCGTCGGCGGCTATGTGAGCACGCCGATCTACCTGGCCGCGCGCCGGCGCGGCGTGCCGCTGGTGGTCCACGAGGCCAACGCCCGCCCGGGACTGGCCAACCGGATCGGTGCCCGGCTGACCAGCCATGTGGGAACCGCCTTCCGGAACACCCCGCTGCCCAATGCCCGCTGGGTGGGGATGCCGATGCGCCGGGAGATCGCCCGGCTGGACCGTCCGGCGGCCCGGGAGGAGGCCCGTGCCCGGCTCGGCTTCGAGCCCGGCCGGCCGGCGCTGGTCGTCACGGGAGGCTCCTCCGGGGCCGCCAGCATCAACCGCACCATCGCCTCGGCGCTGCCTGCCCTGGCCGCCGCCGGCATCCAGGTGCTGCACATTACCGGCCGCGGCAAGGTGCAGCTGGATGGATCCGGGGCGCCGCTCGCCGCTCCCGGTTACCGCCAGGTGGAGTACGTGGACGGCATGGAGGATGTCTATGCCGCGGCCGACGTGCTGCTGGCGCGCGCCGGGGCAGCCACGGTGTGCGAGGTGGCGGCGGTGGGTGTGCCGGCCGTGCTGGTGCCCTTGCCGCACGGCAACGGCGAGCAGGCCCTGAACGCCGCCAGCCTGGTGGAGGCGCACGCCGCCGTGCTCGTGGCGGACCGGGACTTCACGCCCGAATGGGCGGTCCGGGAGCTGGTGCCGCTGCTGCAGGACTCCGGCCGGCTGGCGGCCATGGAGGCCGCCGCCCGTTCCCTGGGCATCCGCGATGCGGACGAGCGCATGGCCGCGATGGTCTTCGAAGCCGCCGGCTACCGGACCGGGAACGGCGGCGCCGGGAGCGGCGGCACCGGGAACAGCAGCGCCGGAAAGGACACCGATGAAATCCGCTGACTTCCACACGACCGACCGGCTGCGTCTGGAGGACCTGGGGCGGGTGCATTTCATCGGCCTCGGCGGCGCCGGCATGTCCGCCGTCGCCCGGATCCTGCTGGCCCGCGGGGTTCCGGTGTCCGGCTCCGATGCCAAGGATTCGAAGGTCCTCGAACAGCTGCGCGGCCTGGGGGCGGTGGTCCATGTCGGCCATGACGCGGCGAACGTGGCCGGTGCCGACACCGTGGTGGTGTCCACTGCGATCCGGCCCGGGAATCCGGAACTGCAGGCGGCCGCCGCCGCCGGCCTGGCCATCGTGCACCGGTCGGTGGCGCTGGCCGCGTCCATGGGGACCCAGGAGCTGGTCGCCGTCGCCGGCACCCACGGCAAGACGACGACGTCGTCGATGACCGCCGTCATGCTCCGCCATGCCGGGCTGGATCCGTCCTTCGCCATTGGCGGGGACGTCGCGGCCCTGGGCGTGAACGCGGCCTGCGGCGCCGGCCGCTGGTTCGTGGCCGAGGCCGATGAATCCGACGGCTCCTTCCTGAACTACCGGCCGCGTATCGCCGTGGTCACCAACGTGGAGGCGGACCACCTGGACCACTACGGCACCGCCGAGGCCGTGCACGAGGCCTTCGGCCGGTTCGCCGCGCTGCTGCCGGCCGACGGCGTGCTGGTGGCGTGCGTGGATGATCCGGGGGCCCGCGCCCTGGCCGGACGCGTGGCTGCCGCGGCAGGCGGTCCGCGGGTCGTCGGCTACGGCTACGGCCCGGAGGCCGACGTGCGCATCACCGGCGGCGGCTTCTCCGCCACCTCGAGCACCAGCACGCTGGGCTACCCCGGCGGCGAGCAGCTGCTGCGGCTGCAGGTGCCGGGCGAGCACAACGTGCGCAATGCCGCGGCGGCCTTCGCCGCCGCGCTCAGCCTGGGCCTGGATGCGGCAGCGGCAGCCGCTGGCCTGGCGGAGTTCACCGGCGCCGCACGGCGCTTCGAGGCCAAGGGGCAGGGCCGCGGCGTGCGGGTCTTCGACGACTACGCCCACCATCCCACCGAGGTGGCCGCAGCCCTGCGGGCCGCCCGGGACGTGGCGGGCACCGCCGGAGTCCATGTGCTGTTCCAGCCGCACCTGTACTCGCGCACCCGCCAGTTCGCGGCCGAATTCGCCGAGGCGCTGTCCCTGGCCGATTCCGCGACCGTGCTGGAGATCTACGCGGCGCGCGAGGATCCGGTCCCCGGGGTGACCAGCGAGCTGATCGCCGGGCAGCTGCAGGTGCCCGGCGGCTATGAGCCCGATCCGCGCAGGGCTGTCGAGGCCGTGGCCCGGCGGGCCAGGCCCGGGGACATCATCCTGACTGTCGGCGCGGGCGACGTGACGCAGTACGGGCCGCAGATCGTCACCGCCCTGCAGGCAGGTGCCGCCGCGGAGCATCCGTGACCGGCCGCAAGCCGCGCCGTCCGGCCGCGGTGCCTGCCGGCGGGACTCCCCAAACCGGTGCGCCGAAGACCGGTGCATCCACCTCCGGTGCTGCCCCGCCCGGCCCCGCCAAGGCCGACCCAGCCAAGGCCAATGCCGCAAAAGCCAATCCTGCCAAGGCCAACCCTGCCAGGGTCCAGGTGCTGCGGGAGGAAACCGCCGGCCCCCGCGCAGCCGCCGGACCGACGGTACTGCGCTTTCCGGAGCCCGCGCGGCGCAGGGTCCGGCGGCGCCTGTGGATGGGCACGGCCGCCGTGCTGGTGCTGGCGGCCGCCGCCGTGGGCGTGCTGGTCTTCTCCCCGCTGCTGGCGGTGAAGTCCATCACGGTGCAGGGCACCTCGCTGGTGCCGTCGGCGAAGGTCGACGAACTGCTGGCGCCGCTGGCGGGCACGCCGCTGCCGCAGGTGACCGAGTCCGAGGTGCGTTCCCTGCTGTCCGGGCTGCCGGCAGTGGCGGATGTCAAGGTCGAAGCCCGTCCGCCGTCGGAGCTGGCGGTCCGGATCACCGAACGGGTGCCGGTGGCGGTCCTGCGCAGTGGCAAGCGCTACGCCCTGATCGATGCCGAAGGCCGCCGGCTGACCAGCGTGAAGTCCCGGGAGGCCGTGAAGCTGCCGCTGATCGACGCGGCCAAGGCCAAGAAGGACCCGGAGGTCTTCAAAACCATCGCCGCCGTGCTCGGGGCACTGCCGCAGAAGGTGCTGGCACGGCTGGACCATGCCTCGGCGAAATCCGTGGACTCGGTCCAGCTCGAACTCAAGGACGGCACCTCCGTGCTGTGGGGGAATGCGGGGGAGCGGGTGCTGAAGGCCAAGGTGCTTGAGGCGCTGCTGAACGCGGATCCCGAGGTGCCCATCCAGGTCTACGACGTGAGCACTCCGACCCGCCCGGTGACCCGGTGACGGTCCAGCGGCGGGGGCTATGGAAATATCCGCAACTTCATCCGACACGCGGAGCCGGTAATTGCATGAGGCCGGGCTTGCGCCTAGCGTCTCGGATTAGAAGTTACTTGACATAACTTTAACCCTCAAGCTGAAGGTTAGGGTTAGGTACGGTAAGCCGGCAGGCCGGATCCGCAGGAAGCGGCCTGAACGCCCGGCATCGATCAGTGCACAGATTCGAACAAGGGACACAGGACGTGGCAGCACCGCAGAATTACTTGGCCGTCATCAAAGTCGTCGGCATCGGCGGCGGTGGGGTGAATGCCGTCAACCGCATGATCGAGGTTGGTCTCCGCGGGGTGGAGTTCATTGCCATCAACACCGATGCGCAGGCTCTGCTCATGAGTGATGCCGACGTCAAGCTCGACGTCGGGCGCGAACTGACCCGGGGTCTGGGTGCCGGTGCGGACCCGGAGGTGGGCCGGAAGGCCGCCGAGGACCACTCCGAGGAGATCGAGGAGGTCCTGCGGGGCGCCGACATGGTCTTCGTGACCGCCGGCGAGGGCGGCGGCACCGGCACCGGCGGCGCGCCGGTAGTGGCCCGGATTGCGCGCTCGCTGGGCGCGTTGACCATTGGCGTCGTGACCCGTCCGTTCACCTTCGAAGGCCGCCGCCGCTCCAACCAGGCCGAGAGCGGCATCGAGACCCTGCGCGACGAAGTCGACACGCTGATCGTCATCCCGAACGACCGGCTGCTCTCGATCAGCGACCGCAACGTGTCCATGCTGGACGCCTTCCGCTCCGCCGACCAGGTGCTGCTCTCCGGTGTCCAGGGCATCACCGACCTGATCACCACCCCCGGCCTGATCAACCTGGACTTCGCCGACGTCAAGTCCGTCATGCAGGGGGCGGGTTCGGCCCTGATGGGCATCGGCTCGGCCCGCGGCGAGGACCGCGCGGTCAAGGCCGCCGAACTGGCCATTGCCTCCCCGCTGCTGGAAGCCTCCATCGACGGCGCCCACGGCGTGCTGCTGTCCATCCAGGGCGGTTCGGACCTGGGGCTGTTCGAAATCAACGAAGCGGCCCGGCTGGTCCAGGAAGTGGCGCACCCGGAGGCCAATATCATCTTCGGCGCCGTCATCGACGATGCTCTGGGCGACGAGGCCCGGGTCACCGTGATCGCGGCCGGGTTCGACCAGGTGGACGTGACCAGCGCACCGCAGGCGGCCAGGCAGGCTGCCGCCCCGGCAGTGCCGGCCAACGCGCCGCAGTCGCTGCCGGTGGCCCAGCCGGCCACCGCCCAGTTCGCCGCCGCCTCGGTGCAGAACAACGGCTGGGGACACCTGCCGCAGGGCCAGGGCGCTTCCGTGATCCCGGCCGACGGCTTCGAGGTGGACCTGCCGGCAGTGGTCGAACCCGACCTGGCCGCAGGCCGGACCGACGACCTCGACGTGCCCGACTTCCTCAAGTAGGACGGACAGGTGGGCGGATTGCCGGACGGTTTCTGGTGGCGCGGGGAAGTGGGGGACGGCCTGTGGGCAGCCTTCACGGACTCCGCCACAGGCAATCTCGCCCTGCACGTCGGTGACGATCCTGCCGCCGTGCAGGCGCGCCGGACGGGGCTGGAGGAGCGGATGGGCGTGATGCCCGGGTCCCTGCGCTTCATGAACCAGGTCCACTCCGCCCGGGTCGGCACGGTGGCGGCCGGGGATGGGCCGGCCGCCGGAACCGGTCCGGAGCTGGACGGGCTGCTCTGCCCCGATGCCGGCATTCCGCTGGCCGTCATGGTGGCCGACTGCCTGCCGGTGCTCTTCGCCGCCGAGGCCCCGGACGGCGGCTGGATGACCGCCGCAGTCCACGCCGGGCGCCGCGGGCTGCTCGGGGGCATCCTGGCCGCCACCGCCGCCGGCCTGGTCCGTGCCGGCGGCACCGGCCTGCAGGCCTGGATCGGCCCGTCCATCTGCGGACGCTGCTACGAGGTGCCGGCTGACCTGCAGGCCGAGGCCTGCGCCCAGTTGCCGGCGCTGCGCTCGGAAACGTCCTGGGGCACTCCGGCGCTGGACCTGGCCGCCGGGGCCGCCGCCGCGCTCGAGGAACTGGCGGTCCGGGTTCACCGGGTGCCCGGGTGCACCCGGGAAACCCCGGAGCTCTTCTCCTACCGCAGGGATCCCGGCTGCGGCCGGTTCGCCGGCCTGATCTGGGCTGCGGCGTGACCGCGCGCAAGGCCGAACTCGCGGCCAACCTTCAGCAGGTGCGCGCCCGGATCGACCGTGCGGCAGCCGGACGCACCGTACCCGAGCTGATTGTGGTCACCAAGTATTTCCCGGCATCCGACGTGGCCGCGCTGGCGGAGCTGGGTGTCCGGGACGTGGGCGAAAACCGGGACCAGGAAGCCTCCGCCAAGGCCGCCGAACTGTCCGCGCAGGCCGGCAGCCCCGCGGCGGACCTGCGCTGGCACTTCATTGGGCAGCTGCAGACCAACAAGGCCAAGTCGGTGGTCCGCTACGCCCACGCCGTGCATTCGGTGGACCGCGCCCCGCTGGTCGCGGCGCTGTCCAAGGCCATGCTGGCCGAGCAGGAACGCCGCCGCGACGCCGGCCTGCCCGCGCGGGCGGACCTGGTCTGCCTGGTCCAGGTGGACCTGGAGAACCGCCCGTCCCACGACCGCCCCCGCTCCGCCCCGGGCCGGGGCGGAGCATCCCCGGACGAGGTTCCCGGGCTGGCCGGCCTGATCGACGCGGCCGACGGCCTGGTGCTGGGCGGGCTGATGGCGGTCGCGCCGCTCGGCGCGGACCCGGCCGAGGCCTTTGGCAGACTGGCAGGCTACGCCGGCGAACTGCGCCGCAGCCATCCCGGCGCCACCATGATGTCGGCCGGAATGAGCCAGGACCTTGAGGCGGCCGTCGCTGCCGGTGCGACACACCTGCGTGTCGGATCAGATGTCCTCGGCGACAGACCCGCGGTGGGGTAGCGTTTTTCCAGACGGGCGGGCAGGACTGCGGGCTTGACGATCCGTGCGTCGGAACAGCCGCGGGTACGAGACGTGAGGAGCCAACCATGGCCGGTGCACTGCGCAAGACAATGATTTATCTTGGGCTTGCCGACGGCGACGAGCACTACGAATCCGAGCAGATCCGCCTTCCCGAGCGGACCGAGGCGCCGGAGCCCGAGCGCAAGGAACAGGACGGCCGGGAGGAGCCCCCGGCACGCGAGGAACGCCGCCCCGAGCGCGCCGAAACGGCGCCGGCAGTGCTGAAGCCGGTGCCGGAGGAGTACCGGGCCCCCGTGACCCCGATCAAGCGTGCCCCATCAACCCGCGAGGAGTCGTCCGTGCTGCGGCAGATCACCACCGTCCACCCGCGTTCCTACAATGACGCCAAGATCATCGGCGAGAGCTTCCGCGACGGCATCCCCGTCATCATGAACGTGACGGACATGGGCGAAGCGGACGCGAAGCGGCTCGTGGACTTCTCGGCAGGCCTGGTCTTCGGCCTGCACGGAAGCATCGAGCGGGTGACCAACAAGGTGTTCCTGCTGTCGCCCTCGACCATCGAGGTGCTGGGCGAGGACCGCAAGGCCACGGACCAGCAGTCCACGGTCTTCAACCAGAGCTAAGAAGTCCGGCAGCGGCCCGCTCTCCCGGGACGGCAGGTGCCGCCCCGCTGGCGGAAGGCCCCGGGCATGGGGCAATATTTAGCCTGAACAGTTCCTCTTCTACCGTTGGGAATCGCGGATCACCGGTGTCCATTATTTTTGCTCTGCTCTACCTCGTGCTGATGCTCTTCCAGACCGCGCTCATCGTCCGCATCGTCTTCGAAGTGGTGCAGAGCTTCGCCCGGCAGTGGCGCCCGCGCGGGCTGGCCCTGGTGGCCGCCTCGGCCATCTACGGCGCCACCGACCCGGCCCTGCGCGCCCTGCGCCGGATCATCCCGCCGCTGCGCATCGGCGGCTTCGCCCTCGACCTGGCCTTCCTGGTGCTGTTCATCGTGATTTCCATCGCCAAGGCCGTCGTTGCCGGCCTGGGCGCCAACGCGGCCGCAGCCCTGGCCTGACGCGGCGTTACACGCTGCAGCGGCTCTCCCGGCGGGGCTCCCCGGCCCCGCGTGTGTCGTTCGGTCGCGGGGTCGGCAAGGGGATATTCTGAGGTGAAGGCTCCTGTGCCTGTAAAGTGTCACAGAGAGTATTCGCAACCGTTGTCATGTGTCCGGTCAAGCAACCAGACCCGGAGCCATGATCCACACAGAACCAGTATGAGGTGACCAGATGGCTCTGACGCCAGAAGACGTTGTCAACAAGCGGTTCCAGCCCACGAAGTTCCGGGAGGGTTACGACCAGGACGAGGTCGACGACTTCCTGGACGAGATCGTCGTTGAGCTGCGCCGCTTGAACCAGGAGAACGAAGAGCTCCGCAAGAAGCTCGCCGAGGCCACCTCCCGGCAGGGCAGCGAGGCTGCCGCTGTCCCCGCCCCCGTTGCCGCCGCCCCGGCCGCACAGGAGGCACCGGCTGCCCAGAAGCCGGCGGCTCCGGCCGTCAAGGAACAGCCCAAGACGCAGGCCGCCCCGGCCGTTCCCGCCGCTGCCCAGTCCAGCACCCAGCACACGGCCGTCGCCGAATCCGCCGCCGGCGTGCTGGCCATGGCCCAGAAGCTGCACGACGAGTACGTCAATGCCGGTATCGAGCAGCGCGACAAGATCATCGCCGAGGCCCAGCTGGAGGCCAGCACCCTGGTCAACGACGCCCAGGAAAAGAGCCGCAAGACGCTCGGCGCACTGGAGCAGCAGAAGGCCGTGCTGGAGCGCAAGCTCGAGCAGCTGCGCGGATTCGAGCGGGACTACCGGTCCCGCCTCAAGGCCTACATCGAAGGCCAGCTGAGGGACCTGGAAGCGCGCGGTTCGTTCTCCGAAGCGAAGGACCCCGCCAACTCCTAGTTCCTCAGGGAGTCGCTGCCTCCGGTCCGGCCAGCGGGCCGTGCCGGAGGCTGTTGGCCGGTGCCGGGACCAGTGCCCGGTCACCGGCCAATCGTTTAGCCTGCGGCGCCTGCCGGCGCCGCGGGCCTACCGCACGGAAGTACTATGCCTGAATCACCGTCTGCCGAAGAACTCCCTACCGGCGGGACCGCCGGACCCTCCACCGGCTCCCCGCGGCCGCGCCGCAAGTTCGTGCTGATCCTGGCCGGCTGCGCTGCCTTCGCGTACGTGCTGGACCAGCTGACCAAGTTCTGGGTGGTCAGCACCATGACCGAAGGCCAGATCACCCCGGTGCTGCCGCCGCTGCTGAGCTGGCACTTCATCCGCAATCCGGGGGCCGCGTTCTCCATTGGCCAGGACTTCACCTGGGTCTTCAGCATCGTGATGGTGCTGGTGGCCGGGGCCATCCTGTTCTACGCGCGGCGGATCCGCTCCGTCTGGTGGTCGATCGCCCTGGGCTTCCTGCTGGGCGGCGCGCTGGGCAACCTGACGGACAGGCTCTTCCGCGAGCCGTCCTTCGGCATGGGCCACGTGGTGGACTTCATCGCCTTCCCGAACTTTGCGATCTTCAACATCGCCGATTCGGCCATCGTCGGCGCGGTGATCCTCTGGTGCATCCTGACCCTGATGGGCATTGGCATGGACGGCCGGCGGGTCCCCTCCCGCGGCACCGGGCCGGAGGAGGAGCCCGGAGCAGAGCGCGGGGACGGCGATGGCCGCCGCTGACGGTCCGCTGCGCAGCATCGAACTGGCGCCGGGGACTGCAGGCCAGCGCGCCGACGCCGGGCTGGCGGCGCTGCTGGGCATCTCCCGCTCCGCGGCGGCGGTGCTGCTGGGCGAGGGCAATGTGCGGCTGGACGGCCGCAGGATCGCCAAATCCGAGCGGCTGCCTGCGGCCGGCCTGCTCGAGGTGGCCGTTCCGGAACGCCCGGACCCGCTGAAGATCGTGGTGGAAGAGGTAGAAGACTTGAAAATCCTCGGCGACGACGAGGACTTCGTGGTGATCGACAAGCCCGTCGGCGTGGCGGCGCATCCCTCGCCCGGCTGGGTGGGACCCACCGTGGTGGGTGCGCTGGCCGCCCGCGGCTACCGGATTTCCACCTCCGGGGCGGCCGAGCGCGCCGGCATTGTGCACCGGCTCGACGTCGGCACCTCCGGGGTGATGGTCGTGGCCAAGACCGAGCACGGTTACACGCTGCTCAAGCGCGCCTTCAAGGAGCGCACCGTGGAGAAGGTCTACCATGCGCTGGTCCAGGGCCTGCCGGACCCGCTGGAGGGCACCATCGAGGCCCCGATCGGCCGGCACCCCGGCTACGACTGGCGGTTCGCCGTCGTCGAGGACGGCCGGCACTCGGTGACGCACTACGAGGTCCTGGAGGCCTTCGGCCGGGCCTCGCTGGTGGAGGTGCATCTGGAAACCGGCAGGACGCACCAGATCCGCGTGCATTTCGCCGCCCTGCACCACCCCTGCGCCGGGGACCTGACCTATGGCGCCGACCCGAAGCTGGCGGCCGACCTGGGGCTGACCCGGCAGTGGCTGCACGCCCGCCGGCTCGGCTTCGCCCACCCGCGTACCGGCGAATGGGTCGAATTCACCAGCGATTACCCCGCCGACCTGGCCTACGCGCTGCAGGCGCTGGCCGAGAATAGAATCTAGAAGCAGGACACGGAAGAGGTACGACGTGAGCAGCACCAAAACCGGCACGGATTCCTTCGTCCACCTGCACAACCACACCGAGTACTCGATGCTCGACGGCGCCGCCCGGCTCAACGACCTGTTCAGCCACGCCGGGGAGCTGGGCATGAACGCGCTGGCCACCACCGACCACGGCTTCGTGTTCGGCGCCTTCGACTTCTGGAACAAGGCCCGCAACGCCGGCATCAAGCCGATTGTCGGCGTGGAGGCCTACCTGACCCCGGGCACGGCCCGGCAGGACAAGACCCGCGTGCGCTGGGGCGACGGCGGCCGCGACGACGTCTCCGGCGCCGGCGCCTACACCCACATGACCATGTGGGCCCAGACCACCGAGGGCATGCACAACCTCTTCCGGATGTCCTCGCTGGCCTCGCTGGAGGGCTACCTGTACAAGCCGCGCATGGACCGGGAGCTGCTGCAGACCTACGGCAAGGGCCTGATCGCCACCACCGGCTGCCCCTCGGGGGAGGTACAGACCAAGCTGCGGCTGGGCCTGTACCGGGAGGCCAGGCAGGCCGCCTCGGACTTCCGTGACATCTTCGGCGCGGAGAACTTCTTCTGCGAGCTGATGGACCACGGCCTGGACATCGAGCGCGGTGTGCAGGCGGACCTGATCAAGCTGGCGCGCGAGCTGGACCTGCCGCTGGTGGCGACCAACGACCTGCACTACACCCATGCCGAGGACGCCGCCGCGCACGCGGCCCTGCTGTGCGTGCAGTCCGGCTCCACGCTGGCCGACCCGAAGCGGTTCAAGTTCGACGCCGACGAGTTCTACCTGAAGTCGCCGGCGGAAATGCGCGCGCTGTTCCGCGACTATCCCGAAGCCTGCGACAACACCCTGCTGATCGCCGAACGCTGCGACGTCGAATTCAACACCCAGGCCAACTACATGCCCCGCTTCCCCTGCCCGCCGGGGGAGAACGAGGAGTCCTGGTTCGTCAAGGAAGTCGAAAAGGGCCTGCACTACCGCTACCCCCAGGGCATCCCGGACGAGGTGCGCAAGCAGGCGAACTACGAGATCGGCGTCATCACCCAGATGGGCTTCCCCGGCTACTTCCTGGTGGTGGCCGACTTCATCAACTGGGCCAAGAACAACGGCATCCGCGTCGGACCGGGCCGCGGCTCCGGTGCCGGCTCGATGGCCGCCTATGCCATGCGCATCACCGACCTGGACCCGCTCCAGCACGGCCTGATCTTCGAACGGTTCCTGAACCCGGACCGCGTCTCCATGCCCGACTTCGACGTCGACTTCGACGACCGCCGCCGGCCGGAAGTGATCAAGTACGTCACCGACAAGTATGGCGACGAGCGCGTGGCCATGATCGTCACCTACGGCACCATCAAGGGCAAGCAGGCCCTCAAGGACGCCTCGCGCGTGATGGGCTATCCGTTCTCGGTGGGCGAGCGCCTGACCAAGGCGATGCCCCCGGACGTGATGGGCAAGGGCATCTCCCTGACCGATGTGCACAATCCGGAGGCCAAGCGCTACAGCGAGGCCGAGGAGCTGCGCGAGCTGCTCAAGTCCGATGCCGACTCGGCCAAGGTCTTCGAAACCGCGCTGGGCCTGGAAGGCCTGAAGCGGCAGTGGGGCGTGCACGCGGCCGGCGTGATCATGTCCTCGGACCCGCTGATCGACATCATCCCAATCATGCGCCGCGAACAGGACGGCCAGGTCATCACCCAGTTCGATTACCCCACCTGCGAAGGCCTGGGGCTGATCAAGATGGACTTCCTGGGCCTGCGCAACCTGACGATCATCTCGGACGCGATCGAGAACATCAAGCTCAACCGCCACGAGGACCTGGTTCTGGAGGACCTGGCCCTGGACGACAAGGCCTCCTACGAGCTGCTGGCCCGCGGCGACACCCTGGGGGTCTTCCAGCTCGACGGCGGGCCGATGCGCTCGCTGCTCAAGCTCATGCGCCCGGACAACTTCGAAGACATCTCCGCCGTGCTCGCGCTGTACCGGCCGGGGCCCATGGGCGCGAACGCGCACACCAACTACGCGCTGCGCAAGAACGGCCTGCAGGAGATCACCCCGATCCACCCCGAGCTCGAGGAGCCGCTGAAGGAAATCCTCGGCGGCACGTACGGCCTGATCGTGTACCAGGAACAGGTCATGGCGATCGCGCAGAAGCTGGCCGGCTACTCGCTGGGCCAGGCCGACATTCTGCGCCGGGCGATGGGCAAGAAGAAGAAGTCGGAGCTGGACAAGCAGTTCGCCGGCTTCTCCCAGGGCATGAAGGACCGCGGCTACTCCGAGGCGGCCATCCAGACGCTCTGGGACATCCTGCTGCCGTTCTCCGACTACGCCTTCAACAAGGCGCACTCGGCGGCCTACGGCGTCGTCTCCTACTGGACCGCGTACCTGAAGGCGCACTACCCGGCCGAATACATGGCCGCCCTGCTCACCTCCGTGGGCGATGACAAGGACAAGCTGGCCATGTACCTGAACGAGTGCCGGCACATGGGAATCACGGTGCTGCCGCCGGACGTGAACGAGTCCAGCGTCAACTTCACCCCGGTGGGCACGGACATCCGCTTCGGCATGGGGGCCATCCGCAATGTCGGGGCGAACGTGGTCCACGCCATGGTGGCCGCGCGCGAGGAGAAGGGCGCCTTCACCTCCTTCAGCGACTACCTGCAGAAGGTGCCGGCCGTGGTCTGCAACAAGCGCACCATCGAATCGCTGATCAAGGCCGGGGCCTTCGACTCGCTCGGCCACCCGCGCCGGGCCCTGGCCATGGTCCACGAAGAGGCGGTGGACTCGGTGATCGTGCTCAAGCGCAACGAGGCGGCCAACCAGTTCGACCTGTTCAGCACCCTGATGGGCGACGGCGACGGCGGCGGGGCGGCGGACGCCGGCCTGGCCGTGGACATTCCGGACCTGCCCGAATGGGAGAAGAAGGACAAGCTCGCCTTCGAACGCGAAATGCTCGGCCTCTACGTCTCGGACCACCCGTTGCAGGGCCTCGAAGGGGTGCTCAGCCAGCACGCGGACCAGTCCATCACCTCGGTGATCGGCGAAGACGGGCCCGCCGACGGCGCCATGGTCACCATTGCCGGCATGATCACCTCGCTGCAGCGGCGCATTGCCAAGAACAGCGGCAACGCCTACGCCCGGGCCGAGATCGAGGACCTCGGCGGCTCGATGGAGGTCATGTTCTTCGGCCAGGTCTACGGGCCGATCTCCTCGATCCTGGCCGAGGACCTGATCGTGGTGGTCCGCGGCCGGATCCAGCGGCGCGACGACGGGGCGGTGACGCTGAACGCCCAGGAGCTGACCGTCCCGGACCTCAGCGACGGGCACTCCGGGCCGGTGGTCATTTCGCTGGCCAACCACAAGGCCACCGAGGACGTGGTCACGGCGCTGGGCGATGTGCTCCGGACGCACCCGGGCAATACCGACGTGCAGGTGCGGCTGAACCATGCCCGGAAGATCGAGGTGATGCGCCTAGGGCTCAACTTCCGCGTGAACCCCACGCCGTCGCTGTTCGGCGACCTGAAGGTCCTGCTCGGACCCACCTGCCTCGACGTGTGAGCTGACGCGTGGGAAGCCGGCACCGGCGGCCCGGGGCCGCCGGTGCCCCGTCAGATTTCGTATTCGATCGGCTGCGGGCGGACGTAGCTGCCGCTGTGGTAGAGCAGCGGGGCCGTTTCGTCGCCCAGCGAGCCCTCGACCACGTCGACCACCACCACGGCGTTGTTCTCGAACGAGAGCCGCAGCCCGATCCTGCCCACCAGATAGGCCGGCACGTCCTTGAGCAGCGGCACGCCGTGCGGGCCGGTCTCCCAGTGGTCCCCGCCGAACCTGTCCTTGGTCCGGGCGAAGCGCTCGGCCAGCTCCCGGTTCTCCAGGCCCAGCATGTGCACGCCCAGGTAGGTGGAATTCGCCACCGCCGGCCAGGAAGAACTGGTCCGGGACATGTTGAAGGTGAACCGCGGCGGCTCCGCGGACAGCGACGCCACGGAGGTGGCGGTGAAACCGAACGGCAGCCCGCCGTAGTTGACCGTCAGGATCGCCACCCCGGACGCATGGCGCCGGAAGACTTCACGGAAAGTCCGGGCAAAGAGCTGGTCGTTGGCGGCATCGGCCGGGCTGATGGCATTCTCAGGTCTGGCGTTCACAGGTTCTCCCGGTGGTTCGACGGCGGGCGGCTGCCCAGGTCCCGTATACCAGCCTATTCCGGCAACGGACCTGCCGGACCTATTGTGTTACCGGCCGTGGCAAACCCGGCAGCACCTGCGTCAGTAGAATGAAGGGGTGAATGCTGAGACTGCTGCCGGGATCCCCGTCGATTTCCCCACCCTGGACCTGCGCGGCCGCCATCCGGGCCCTGCCGAGCTCAAGGCCGCCATGCCGCGTGCCGAGACAACGTTCGACGTGGCCACCGGAGCGGTCGAGGCGATCATCAAGGACGTGCGGGTACGCGGTTTCGAGGCGCTGGGCGAGCTGGCCGCGCGGTTCGACGGCGTGGCCCAGGAGCATCCGCTCGTTCCGGCCGGCGCCCTGGACGAGGCGCTGGAGTCGCTGGATCCGGCGGTCCGGGCCGGGCTGGAGGAGTCCATAGCCCGCGCCCGCGCCTTCGCCGCGGCGCAGAAGCCGGCCGATGCCGCCGTCGAAATCGCCGCCGGCGCCGTGGTCCGGCACAAGTGGGTGCCGGTGGCCCGGGTGGGGCTGTATGTTCCCGGCGGGCTGGCGGTCTACCCGTCCTCGGTGGTGATGAACGTGGTGCCGGCCCAGGCCGCGGGCGTGGGGTCGCTGGCGCTGGCCTCCCCGCCGCAGAAGGAATTCGGCGGCCTGCCGCATCCGACCATCCTGGCCGCGGCGAGGCTGCTGGGCATCGACGAGGTCTACGCCATCGGCGGTGCCCAGGCGGTGGCAGCCTTCGCCTACGGCATTCCGGCCGGCGAGGCGGGCCCGGCGCTGGAACCGGTGGACGTGGTCACCGGGCCCGGCAATGTCTACGTGGCCACGGCCAAGCGGCTGGTCAAGTCGGTGGTGGGCATCGACGCCGAGGCCGGAACCACCGAAATCGCCATCTTGGCCGACGACTCGGCGGTGCCCGCCTACGTGGCCGCGGACCTGGTCAGCCAGGCCGAGCACGATCCGCACGCGGCCTCGGTCCTGATCACCCCGTCGGTGGCGCTGGCCGACGCCGTCCGGGCCGAACTGGTCCGGCAGGTGGCGGCCACCAAGCACACGGACCGCGTGCGGCAGGCGCTCTCCGGGCCGCAGTCCGGCGTGATCCTGGTCGACGACCTCGAGCAGGGCCTGCAGGTCTGCGACGCGTACGCCGCCGAGCACCTGGAAATCCAGACCGCCAATGCCGCGGAACTGGCCGGCCGGGTCCGCAACGCCGGGGCCGTGTTCGTGGGTGACTACAGCCCGGTCAGCCTGGGCGACTACTGCGCCGGCTCCAACCACGTGCTGCCCACCAGCGGGACGGCCACCTTCGCCTCCGGGCTGAACGTGACGACCTTCCTGCGCGCCATCCAGGTCGTGGACTACAGCCGCGAGGCGCTGGCCGAAGTCAGCGGGCACATCGTGGCCCTGTCCCGGGCCGAGGACCTGCCGGCGCACGGGGACGCGGTGTCCGTGCGCTTCAGCCAGGGCTGAAGCACGGAACCACATCCTTGTAACTCCATTCGATGTATTCCTATGATGGGGCCGTAACCGGCGCCCACGAAGGAGGTGCGGCATGTATTGTCCGTTCTGCCGCAACCCGGATTCGCGGGTGGTGGACAGCCGGGTTGCCGACGACGGCTCGGCCATCCGGCGCCGCCGCCAGTGTTCGGAGTGCGGGCGGCGGTTCACCACCGTGGAGACCACGAGCCTGACCGTGATCAAGCGCTCCGGCGCGGGCGAACCGTTCAGCCGCAGCAAGATCATCAGCGGGGTGCGCAAGGCCTGCCAGGGCCGTCCGGTCTCGGACGACGACCTGGCGCTGCTGGCCCAGGAAGTCGAGGAAACGGTGCGGGCCAGCGGGGCGGCCGAGATCAACGCGCACGAAGTCGGGCTGGCGATCCTGGGTCCGCTGAAGAAGCTGGACCTGGTCGCCTACCTGCGCTTCGCCAGCGTCTACCAGGGATTCGAGTCGCTGGAGGACTTCGAGGCGGCCATTGAGCAGCTGCGCAGCGAGGCAGCGGCGGCCGCCGGCCGCAGCCCCGCCGGCACCCAGCGCCCGCTGACCGCCAAATAGCCGGCCCGAGTCCCCGTCCCTGGCCGGCGGGGCCGCTCAGGCCGTGCCGAGGCTGAGCGAGGACTGCAGGGCGGCGCCGACAATGCCCGCGTTGTTCTTCAGCTTCGCCGGCACAATCGGCGTCTTGAGCCTGAGCTTGGGCAGGAAATCCTCGCTGCGCTTGGAGATGCCGCCGCCGACGATGAACAGTTCGGGGGAGAAGAGGAACTCGAGGTGGGAGAAGTAGCGCTGCAGGCGCTGCACGTACCCGTCCCAGTCCAGGCCGTCCCGTTCCCGGGCCGAGGCTGCCGCCCTCGTTTCGGCGTCGAAGCCGTCCAGCTCCAGGTGGCCCAGTTCGGCGTTGGGCACCAGCACGCCGTTGAAAATGAAGGCCGAGCCGATCCCGGTGCCCAGGGTGATGACCAGCACCGTCCCGGCCACGCCCTTGCCCGCTCCGAAGCGGACCTCGGCCAGTCCGGCCGCGTCGGCGTCGTTGATCATCTGGACCGGCCGGCCCAGCTTGCCGGTCAGCAGGGTGTCCACGTCCGTGCCGATCCAGGACTTGTCCACGTTGGCCGCCGACAGCGCCACCCCGTGCCGGATGATCGCCGGAAAGGTGACCCCCACCGGGCTGTCCGGCGCCGGGGCCTCCGGGCGCGAGTCCAGTTCGGCGGCAATCGCCGCGACCACCTCGGCCACGGCGTCCGGCGTCGCCGGTTTCGGCGTATCGATCCGGTAGCGCTCGCCCACCAGCTTGCCCTTGCGCAGGTCCACGATGCCGCCCTTGATGCCGGTGCCGCCGACATCGATGCCCAGGCCGTGGCGCTCCTTGCGGACGACCTTCTCCGCCTTCTCTTTCTTGCCCATGTCCCCTCCGTCGGTCCCGGGCCGGGGGTCCGGCCGGCGCGTTCCTGCCGTGCAGACTACCCGAGGATCACGGCAGCGTCAGGATCTCCGCGCCTGAGTCCGTCACCACCAGGGTGTGCTCGAACTGGGCCGTGCGCTTGCGGTCCTTGGTCACCACTGTCCAGTCATCGTCCCACATCTCCCACTCGATGGTGCCCAGCGTCAGCATCGGTTCGATGGTGAAGACCATGCCCGGCTCCATCACCTTGCTGTAGGCCGGGGCGGCGTCGTAATGCGGGATGATCAGCCCGGTGTGGAAGGCTTCGCCCACGCCGTGGCCGGTAAAGTCACGGACCACTCCGTAGCCGAAGCGCTTGGCGTAGGACTCGATGGCCCGGCCGATGACGTTGATCTCGCGGCCGGGGGCCACTGCCTTGATGGCCCGCCTCAGCGCCTCCTGGGTCCGTTCCACCAGCAGCCGGGACTCCTCGTCCACGTCGCCGACCAGGAAGGTGTAGTTGGTGTCCCCGTGGACACCGTCCAGGTAGGCGGTGATGTCCAGGTTGATGATGTCCCCGTCCTGCAGCACGGTGCTGTCGGGGATCCCGTGGCAGATGACTTCGTTGACCGAGGTGCACAGGGACTTCGGGAAGCCGCGGTAGCCCAGGGTGGAGGGGTAGGCGTGGTGCGCCAGGAGGAACTCGTGCCCGACCCGGTCCAGTTCGTCGGTGGTCACGCCGGGACGGATGTGCCGGCCGACCTCGACGATGGCCTGGGCGGCGATGCGGCCGGCGGCACGGATCTTCTCGATGGTTTCCGCATCCTTGATCTCGGATCCGGTGAACTTGGCCGGCGCCGGCTTCCAGGCGTACTCGGGCCGGGGGATCGAGGGCGGAACCGGCAGGACGGGGGAGACGGTGCCCTGGACCAAGGTACCCAGGGGTGCTGTTGCTGCGATGTGGGGCATACCATCGATCTTATCGGTGCTTTGCCGCCGCCGCTTCGGGCTGCCGGCTGCCGGCCGGACGCCGGGACCGAACATCATCACAGGCTTCGGAAGAGCAGGAGGAACGCCCATGGCCAACTACTGGTTCAACGTCGTGACCCACCAGGTCGAGGAGGGGCCGCAGTCGGACTGGACGCAGCTGATCGGACCCTACGAGACCCGCGAAGAGGCCGAGAAGGCACTGGAGAAGGTCAGGGAACGCAACGAGGCCTGGGACGCCGGCGAAGAGGACTGAGCGCTCGGCGGCTGCCCCGGCCTCGCACGCTCGGCCGGGGGCCCTGCCGCTTCCCTTGGGGCGCTCCTGGGAAGCGCCTTAGAACGAGTGCTCGGGGCCGGGGAAGGCGCCGGAGCGGACCTCGTCCGCGTAGGCAGCCGCAGCACCGGCCAGCACCGTGCGCAGGTCCGCGTACTGCTTGACGAACCGGGCCATCCGGCCGCCGCGCAGCCCGGCCATGTCCTGCCAGACCAGAACCTGCCCGGTGGTGGCATTGCCCGCGCCGATGCCGACGGTAGGGACCGTGAGCGCCCGGTCCACCGCGGCCGCCGCCGCGGCCGGCACCATTTCCATCAGGACGGCGAAGGCACCGGCGTTCTGCAGGGCGACCGCATCCTCGATCAGCCGCTCGGCGTCGTCGCCGCGGCCCTGCACCCGGTAGCCGCCGAGGGCGTGTTCGCTCTGCGGGGTGAAGCCGATATGGGCCATCACCGGAATGCCTGCCTGGACCATGGCGCGGACGTGGTCGGCATAGAAGGCGCCGCCTTCCATCTTGACCGCATGGGCGCCGGCTTCCTTCAGCAGCCGCACCGACGATTCAACAGCCTGGGCGGGGGAAACCTCGTAACTGCCGAACGGCAGGTCGACGACGACGAGCGCGCGCCGGGTGCTGCGTGCGACCGCCCGGCACAGCGGGATCATCTCGTCGAGCGTCACCGGCAGGGAGGTCTCGTGGCCGAAGACATTGTTCGAGGCCGAATCGCCCACCAGCAGGACCTCGATGCCTGCCTCGTCGAAGATCTGGGCGCTGTACTGCTCGTAGGCGGTGAGCATGGCGAAGCGCCCGCCGGTGTCCTTGAGCTGCTGCAGGTGGTGGACGCGGACCCGGGCTGCGGGCAGGGGAGCCGGGGCCCCGGGGGTGGAAGACTGTGGCATGGTCTTCAGAGTAGTAGCCGAGGGCCCGGCCCTGAAACTCGTTTCGGGGCCGGGAGGCCGATGCCCCTCGGCGGGTCAGGCAGGACCTGCCGTGCCGTGCCGGGGGCGTGCTGCTGCGGTACCGACATGCAGGCCGGAATACGGCAGCTGCGGGCAGATCCCGGGCGGGACGATTAGGCTTGGGTACAAGAGAACTGTTCCCAAGCCGCCGGCTGCGCCCGTTGACGCTGACCAGCCGGAAAGGCTGCCCATGGAAGCAGCCGCGGCCGCACCTGGAAGGTGGCATATGGACCGTCAGCAGGAGTTTGTGCTCCGTACCATCGAAGAGCGCGACGTGCATTTCGTGCGCCTGTGGTTTACCGACGTGCTCGGCTCGCTTAAGTCCGTGGCGCTGGCCCCGGCCGAGGTCGAGGGCGCGTTCGAGGAGGGACTGGGCTTCGACGGCTCCTCGATCGAGGGCCTCGCCCGCGTGTTCGAATCGGACATGCTGGTCCAGCCCGATCCTTCCACCTTCCAGATCCTGCCGTGGCGCGGGGAACGGGAACAGACCTCGCGGATGTTCTGCGATGTGCTGACCCCGGACGGCGAACCGGCGGCCGCGGACCCGCGCAATGTGCTCAAGCGGACGCTGGCCAAGGCCAGCGGCATGGGCTTCACCTGCTACACCCATCCGGAGATCGAGTTCTACCTGCTCGAATCCAGCCAGCTCGGCCCCGACGGGGTGCCGGTGCCGGTGGACGGCGCCGGCTATTTCGACCACGTGCCCGGCGGCGTGGCGCAGGATTTCCGCCGCATGGCCGTGGCCATGCTTGAATCGGTGGGCATTTCGGTGGAATTCAGCCACCACGAGGCGGGGCCGGGCCAGAACGAGATCGACCTGCGCTATGCCGACGCCCTGCAGACGGCCGACAACATCATGACCTTCCGGACGGTGGTCAAGGAGGTGGCCCTGATGCAGGGCATCTACGCGACCTTCATGCCCAAGCCCTTCTCGGAGCATCCCGGGTCCGGCATGCACACCCACTTCTCGCTCTTCGAAGGGGATACCAACGCCTTCTTCGAGGCCGGGGCAGAGTTCCAGCTCTCCAAGACGGCGCGCCAGTTCATCGCCGGCATCCTGCGCCACGCCCCCGAGTTCACCGCCGTGACCAACCAGTTCGTCAATTCCTACAAGCGGCTGTGGGGCGGCGGCGAGGCCCCGAGCTTCGTCTCCTGGGGCCACAACAACCGCTCGGCACTGGTCCGGGTCCCGCTCTACAAGCCGGGCAAGGGCCAGTCTTCCCGGATCGAGTACCGCGGCATCGACTCCGCGGCCAACCCGTACCTGGCCTATGCGGTGCTGCTCGGGGCCGGCCTGAAGGGCATCGAGGAAGGCTACGACCTGCCTGCCGGGGCCGAGGACGACGTCTGGAGCCTCAGCGGGGCCGAACGCCGCGCGCTGGGCCTGGACCCGCTGCCGACCAGCCTGCACGACGCGGTCGGGAAGATGGAGGAATCGGACTTCGTGGCCGAAGTTTTGGGCGAGCAGGTCTTCGAGATCTTCCTGCGGAACAAGCGCGCCGAATGGCACGAATACAGCCTGCAGGTGACCCCGCATGAGCTGAAGCGGAACATCGGACTCCTGTAGGACACACCATGAGCCTGAACCGCCAGCTGATCGCCACCGGCTTCAACGACCTGGAGAAGGCCAACCGTTTCCTGGCCGCCCGCGAGTTGGAGGGCATCGACCGGGGGCTGCTGCTGGAAGGTTTCGCGCTCTCCGCCGATCCGGACCTGGCGCTGGTGTCGCTGGTGCGCCTGCTGGAGAGGTCCCCGCAGCTGGCCGAGCTGGTCAACGGCGGGGAACGCCGCAGCGAGGCACTCTTCCGGCTGCTCGGTGCCTCCGAAGCCCTGGCCGACTTCCTGCTGCGCCGGCCCGAGCACCTGGACGTCCTCGAGGCGAAGGTCAGCCCGGAGCCGGCCGGCGTGCCGGCGCCGCTGCTGCGCCGCAGCCTGCTCGAGGCCGTCGGAGCGGACCCGGAGGCGGAGAACCCGGTGGCGGCGGTGACCGGGACGGCCGCCTACACGGCGCTGCGGGCCTCTTACCGCAGGCATCTGGCCGAGCTGGCCATCCGCGACCTGGGGGCGGCCTCGCCGGAGGACTTCATGCCGACTGCCGGGCGGGAGCTGGCGGACCTGGCGGCTGCGGCGCTGGAGGCGGGACTGGCGGTCTCGCGGGCGGACCTGGCCGGACGGTATCCGCCCGAGGACGTCGCGGCGGTGCGCCTGGCCGTGATCGGCATGGGCAAATGCGGGGCCGCGGAACTGAACTATATTTCGGACGTGGACGTGGTCTACGTGGTTGAGGCGGACGGCATGGACGAGGCCAGGGCCGCCGCGATCGGTACGGGCCTGGCCGCGGGCATGACCCGGGCCGTGTCCTCGCCCGGGCCCGAACCGGCCCTTTGGGAGGTTGACGCCAACCTGCGCCCCGAGGGCAAGGACGGCCCGCTGGTGCGCACCTTGGATTCGCACCTGACCTACTACCGGCGCTGGGCCCACAGCTGGGAATTCCAGGCCCTGCTCAAGGCCCGGGCCGTCGCCGGCGATCCAGGGCTCGGGAAGCGCTATGAGGAAGCCGTCGCGCCGCTGATCTGGACGTCGTCCGAACGCGAAGGCTTTGTCGAATCGGTCCAGGCCATGCGCGGACGGGTGACCGAGAACATCCCGGTCAACGAGCGCGGCCGCCAGATCAAGTTGGGCCGCGGCGGACTGCGGGACGTGGAATTCACCGTCCAGCTGCTCCAACTGGTGCACGCCAAGGTGGACGAATCGATCCGCGTCCGGGATACGACGTCGGCGATCGCAGCACTGAGCGCGGCCGGCTACATCGGCCGCGCCGATGCCCGCGAACTGGACGCCGCCTACCGCTACCTTCGTGTGCTGGAACACCGGATCCAGCTGGTGCGGCTGCGCCGCACCCACCTGATGCCGGAGGCCCCGGATGCCCTGCGGGCCTTGGCTAAGGCAGCGCTCGGCTCGCTAAGCACCCACCGGCCTGCCCCGGAGGCCCTGCTGGAGTCCTGGCAGCGGACCAAACGCCGCGTGCGCGCGCTGCATGAAAGCATCTTCTTCCGCCCGCTGCTGGCCACTACCGCCACCCTGAGCGCGGACGAGGTGCAGCTGACGCCCGAGGCCGCCCGGGCCCGGCTGGCCGCGCTGGGCTACCTGGATCCGCGCGGGGCGGTGCGGCACATCGAGGCCCTGACCGCCGGCATCAGCCGGCGCTCGCAGCTGCAGCGGCAGCTGCTGCCGGTGCTGCTGGAATGGATTGCCGACGGCGTGGATCCGGATGCGGGCCTGCTCGGCTTCCGCCGGCTCAGCGAGGCGCTGGGCGATTCCCACTGGTACCTGGGCATGCTGCGCGACTCGAGTTCGGCGGCCGAGCGACTCTGCCATGTGCTCTCCAGCAGCCGGTTCATCACCGACCTGCTGGAGGTCTCGCCCGAATCGGCTGCCTGGCTGGGGACCGACAAGGACCTGGCGCCGCGGGACTTCGACACGCTCTGGCAGGAGATCCGGCACCAGATGTCCCGCCACCCGGAGGCGCGGGAGGCGATGCGCCTGATCCGGCTGATCCGGCGCCGGGAGATGCTGCGGATCGCGATTGCCGACGCGGCCGGGATCCTGGACCAGACCCAGGTCGGCTTCGCGCTCTCGGACGCGGACCGGGCGGCCATCCTGGGCGCCCTGCACGTGGCCGAGGCCGGGGTGGCCGGGACCGAAGGCCGGCTCACCAACATGCTGGTGGTGGCCATGGGCCGGCAGGGCGGACGTGAAATCGGCTATGGGTCCGATGCCGACGTGATGTATGTCCACCGGCCGCTGCCCGGGGCCGACCCGGACGCTGCCCAGCAGCAGGCACTGCGTATTGTCAGCCAGCTCTCGGCCCTGCTCCAGCAGCCCTGCACTCCGCCGGTGCTGGCCGAACGCCCGCTGGAAATCGACGCCGCGCTGCGGCCGGAAGGCAAGAACGGGCCGATGGTGCGCTCGCTGGACTCCTACCGGGAGTACTACCAGCGGTGGTCGCTGATCTGGGAAGCGCAGGCGCTCCTGCGGGCCCGCCCGATCGCCGGGGACGATGCCCTGGCTGCCGACTTCCTGGAGTTGGTCGACCCGATCCGCTACCCGGAGCAGATCACCGCCGACGATGTGCGCGAGATCCGCCGGATCAAGGCGCGGGTGGAGTCCGAGCGCCTGCCGCGGGGCGCCGATCCGGCCCGGCACCTCAAGCTGGGGCGCGGGGCGCTCAGCGACGTCGAATGGCTGGTCCAGCTCAAGCAGCTCCAGCACGCAGCCGCTGTGCCCGCGCTGCGCACCACCAATACCCTCGAAGCCCTGGCCGCCATCGAGGAGGCGGCGCTGCTGCCGGCAGCCGACGTGCGGACGCTGCGCGAGAGCTGGTGCCTGGCCACGCGGATCCGCTCCGGCAATATCGTCTCCAGCGGCAGGAGCTCGGACCTGCTGCCCTCCTCGCGCCGGGACCTGGAGGCGGTGGCGCGCTGGTGCGGGTACCGGCCGGGCGGGGCCGGTGCCCTCGAGGAGGACTATCTGCGCGTGACCCGCCATGCCCGCGGGATTTTCGATCGGCACTTCTACGGCGAGCCCGCCTGAGCCTGCGGTTCCTCCGCCCGGGCTTTGTGGGTAGGCTCGGGGCAGCATCACCGCCGGCGGACGGCTGCCGGCGGCCGGGAAGGGGAGGCGCGATGACCGATATTGACCTGGTAGCGCGGGAGCATCTGGCCGCGGCCGTGGACTCGCCGCACGGCCGCAGCGCCGTGATGGTGGCGCAGGATGGTCCGCTGCGGCAGACAGTCATCGCGCTCAAGGCAGGAACCGTGATGGGCAAGCACAATGCGCCGCTGGCCGGCACCATCTACGTGCTGGAGGGATCCATCACCGTGGTGTCGGCCTCCGGGCGGACGCCCATCCACGAAAACCAGCTGTCGCTGGTGCCGCAGGAACGGCATTCGGTCGAGGCTGCGGAGGACGCTGTCTTCCTGCTCACCGCCGTCACCGAGACATAGGCGCGGGAAGGGCCCGGCAGAACGAAGAGGACACGGCTACCAGGACGCGTACTAGGCAGGACACGGCGAAGGCCGGTGCCCCGCGGCGATCCGCGGGGCACCGGCCTTCGTGCCGGTGCCTGGTCGATCAGGCCTTAGCAGCCGTAGTACAGCTCGAACTCGTAGGGGTTCGGACGCAGCAGCAGCGGGGCGATTTCGTACTCGCGCTTGTAGGCGATCCAGGTGTCGATCAGGTCCTGGGTGAAGACGCCGCCGGCCTGCAGGAACTCGTTGTCCTCCTCCAGGGCGTTCAGCGCCTCCTCCAGCGAACCGGGGGCCTTCTGGATGTCCTTGGCCTCCTCGGCGGGCAGCTCGTAGAGGTCCTTGTCGATCGGGTCGGCCGGTTCGATCCGGTTCTTGATCCCGTCCAGGCCGGCCATCAGCTGCGCCGCGAAGGCCAGGTACGGGTTGGACGAGGCGTCCGGAGCGCGGAACTCGATGCGCTTGGCCTTCGGGTTGGACCCGGTGATCGGGATGCGGATGCCGGCGGAGCGGTTGCCCTGCGAGTAGACCATGTTCACCGGGGCCTCGAAGCCCTTGACCAGGCGGCGGTAGGAGTTGACCGTCGGGTTGGTGAACGCCAGCACGGCGGAGGCGTGCTTGAGCAGGCCGCCGATGTACCAGCGGGCGGTGTCGGACAGGCCGGCATAGCCCTTCTCGTCGTAGAACAGCGGCTGGCCGTTCAGCCACAGGGACTGGTGGCAGTGCATGCCGGAGCCGTTGTCGCCGAAGACCGGCTTGGGCATGAAGGTGGCGGACTTGCCCCAGGCGTCGGCGACGTTCTTGACGATGTACTTGAACTTCAGCAGGTCGTCGGCAGCGTGGACCAAGGTGTCGAACTTGTAGTTGATCTCGGCCTGGCCGGGGGCACCGACCTCGTGGTGGGAGCGCTCGACCTCCAGGCCCACGGCGTCCAGCTCGACGCAGATGGCATCGCGCAGGTCCGCCTGCTTGTCGGTCGGGGCCACCGGGAAGTAGCCGCCCTTGACCGCGGTCTTGTAGCCCTGGTTGCCGCCTTCGTCCTTGCGGCCGGAGTTCCAGTGGGCCTCGATGGAGTCCACCGCGTAGAAGGAGCCCTGCGGGCTGGATTCGTAGCGGACATCGTCGAAGATGAAGAATTCGGCTTCGGGGGCGAAGAAGGCAGTGTCGGCGATGCCGGTGGAGGCCAGGTAGGCCTCGGCACGCTCGGCGACGCCGCGCGGGTCACGGTGGTAGGGGTCGCCGGTGCGCGGGTTCACGATGGAGAAGTTCAGCGCCAGGGTCTTCTCGACGCGGAAGGGGTCGATGAACGCGGTGGTGACATCCGGGATCAGCTGCATGTCGGATTCGGCGATGCCCTGGAAGCCGCGGATGGAGGAGCCGTCGAACAGCTGCCCGTTGACGAAGAAGTCCTTGTCCACGGTCTTGGCCGGCACATTGAAGTGCTGCTGCACGCCGGGCAGATCCGTGAACCGGATGTCGACGAACTTCACCTCTTCGTCGGCGATGTACTTGAGGACCTCGTCCGCATTGTTGAACATCTTCGGTCATGCTCCTTACACATTCAGGGGATCGGCCGGCCGCCGCGCGGGCACCGGCATTGCGTCCAGAGTAGGGGGAGGGAATTTCCCGCTGGTGTCGCCATTGTTTCCGGCTTGTTACATACGCTTCCCAGCCTAACCGTCCTTGGAATCCGACACGCCCGGCCACGGGTACAGGGCCGCTCCGGCCGCGAATGGTGCCTGCCGCCGGGCCGCCGGTAATCTTGAGGGGTGGTTGACAGAAGAGACTTAGCATCCTGGCTGGAAGGCCCGCCCACTCCGGCCGGGCAGTGGCCCGGCCGCCGGCTGGGACTGCCCCAAAGCGGATCCGGTTCCATTGCCCGCCCGGGCCGGCGCCTGGCCGCATTGTGCATCGACTGGGGCATGAGCTACCTGATCGCCTGGTGGCTGGCCGGCGGCAACCAAGGCAACGAATTCCTGATCCTGGCCGTCTTCGCCGCCGAACAGATCCTGCTGCTGGGCACCTTGGGCTACAGCTTCGGCCACCGGCTGCTGGGCCTGCGCGTCCGCCGGCTCGACGGCGGTGCCCCGGGACCGCTGGCCGCCATTGTGCGTACGCTGCTGCTGTGCCTGGTCATCCCCGCCCTGGTCTTCGATGTCGACCAGCGCGGGCTGCATGACCGGGCGATGGGCACGGTGCTGGTACGGAACTGAGCCAGCACCCCCGGAGGCTTAAAGACCGGGCAGGGCCCGCCGTACGGCGGGCCCTGCCCGGTCTTTAAGCTGTGTCCGCAGACTGCCGGCTCAGCGGCCCCGCATCGCCCGGCGGTCGGGACGCACCCGGAACGGGTCCACGCCCTTGGGAATCGGCAGCTTGCTGCTGCCCAGGGCCTGCAGCCGCTTGTCCACGGCGGCGACTTCCTGCTTGGTCAGTTCCTTCTTGAGCTTCTGCACGGTCTTGGCAACCTTGCTCAGCTCCACCTGGCCTTCGCCGCGTCCGGTCTCGATGACATGGACCTTGACGTTGGGCAGGATGCGGTTCAGCTTGCGCCGCTCGGCGTCCACCAGCTGCTTGACCCGGTGGGAGGGGCCCTCGGTTACCAGGACCACGCCCGGACGGCCGACGGCCCGGAAGACGGCGTCCTGGGTGCGCGGGTTCACGGCCACCGGCTGCTCCTGCAGGATCCAGCCGCGGCGCAGCACGCTCAATGCAGCGCCGGAAGCACCGGGCTGGCCCTCGATCTGGGCGAAGGCGGCACGCTCGGCCCGGCGGGACAGGATGAAGGTGGCCGCGAGCAGGCCCAGCGGCAGGGAGATGATCAGCAGGGTGATCCAGTTCTGGATCAGCAGGCCGATGATCAGGCAGACAGCCACCACGGCCAGGAAGGCCAGCAGCATCAGCCAGACGACGTTCGGGTCGTTGCGCCGGGTCATCTGGAAGACCTGGGCGATCTGCTTCAGCCGTCCGGGCTGCTTGTTCGCCTTGGCGGCGGCTTTGTCCGCGGCGGACTTGCGGGAAAAGAGTCCCCGCCGGCGGTCCGCAGCTGAGTTGGCAGGGGAATCGGTGCTATTGGCCATAATGGCTCAATTCTAACCTGTGCGGGCCCGTGCTCCGAGTCCTGCACAGGCATGACGGGGCGGCCCCGGCCACCGGCCGGAACCGCCCCGTCATGCCCGAAGTATGGCGTCCGGGTCCTAGCGGGGGAGCAGGCTGGCTGCTTCCTGGCGGGTGGAACCGGAGTCTTCGATGCCTTCGGCAATGTGCGCGAGCTGTTCGGGCAGTGCGCGGCCCTTCTTGCGCATGGCGGTGGCCCAGAGCCGGCCGGCGCGGTAGGAGGAGCGCACCAGCGGTCCGCTCATCACGCCCAGGAAGCCGATCTCCTCGGCCTCGTCGCGCAGTTCGACGAACTCTGCCGGCTTGACCCAGCGCTCCACCGGGTGGTGGCGCTCGGTCGGGCGCAGGTACTGGGTGATGGTGATCAGGTCGCAGCCGGCAGCGTGCAGGTCGGCCAGGGCCTCGGAGACCTCCTCGCGGGTCTCGCCCATGCCCAGGATCAGGTTCGACTTGGTGACCATGCCCGCGGCCCGGCCCTGGCTGATCACATCCAGGGAGCGCTCGTAGCGGAAGGCCGGACGGATGCTCTTGAAGATCCGCGGGACGGTCTCCACGTTGTGCGCGAACACCTCGGGGGCGGCCTCGCAGATGGCCCGGATGTGCTCGGGCTTGCCGGAGAAGTCCGGAATGAGGATTTCGACGCCGGTGCCCGGGTTCAGCTCCTTGATCTTGCGGATGGTTTCGGCGTACAGCCACGCGCCCTCGTCGGGCAGGTCGTCCCGGGCGACGCCGGTGACGGTCGCGTAGCGCAGGTTCATCTGCTGGACGGAGCGGGCGACCTTTTCCGGCTCGAGCAGATCCAGCGGCGAGGGCCTGCCGGTGTCGATCTGGCAGAAGTCGCAGCGCCGGGTGCACTCGGAGCCGCCGATCAGGAAGGTGGCCTCGCGGTCCTCCCAGCATTCGAAGATGTTCGGGCAGCCGGCCTCCTCGCAGACGGTGTGCAGGCCTTCCTTTTTGACCAGGTTCTTCATCCCGACGTACTCGGGACCGATATTGACCTTAGCCTTGATCCAGTCGGGCTTGCGCTCCACCGGCGTGGCCGCGTTGCGGGCCTCGATGCGCAGCATGCGCCGGCCTTCGGGGGCGAGCGTCACAGCAGGGCTCCTTCCTGGGCAGCGGCGTCCTTGACCAGCCGCGCCTCGAATGTACGCAGTTCTTCTTCCACCCGGCCGGCAATGTCGGCGGGAAGCACCTTCTGCCCTGTTTCGGCCTCGATCGAGGTGGTGCCGGCGTCGGTAATGCCGCAGGCGATGATCTGCGAGTACGGGGCCAGGTCGTTGCTGCAGTTCAAGGCAAAGCCGTGCATGGTCACCCGCCGGTTGACCCGGATGCCGATGGCGGCGATCTTGCGCGCTGGCCCCTGGGCGTCGGCCTCGATCCATACGCCGGAGCGGCCCTCGATCCGGGTGCCCGCAATGCCGAAGCCGGCCAGGACGTTGATCAGCACCTGCTCAAGGATCTCCACGTAGTCGGCAACCCTGGTCGGGTCCGGAAGGGCGACGATCGGGTAGCCGACCAGCTGGCCCGGACCGTGCCAGGTGAGCTTGCCGCCGCGGTCGACATTGACCACCGGGGTGCCGTCGAAGGGACGTTCATGGTCTTCGGTGCGCTTGCCTGCAGTGTAGACCGGGCTATGTTCGAGCAGCAGGACGGTGCTGGATGCCGCACCGGCCACCACTGCTTCATGGATCCGGCGCTGTAGCGCCCAGCCCTCCTCGTAATCAACGTAATCGGGGGCAAATCCAACCCGGGAAAACTCAAGAGTCATGGGCCAAGCCTACGCCGCGGGCTCGGTCGGACTCCATTCGGGCCGTCGATTGTGTACGAGTGGGCGGTTCCGGGCGGCTGTGGATAACTTCTGCACGCCAGCCGCCGGGCGTGTAGAACATCCTTCCATGGATGCACTGCAGCCTTCCGTCCAGCTACAGCAGCCGGAGCCTCCCGCCGGACAGAGCGGTCCGGAACCGCCGCGGCCGGAAGCGGCCGGCCTGCGGATCGTGCGTTGGCTCGGCAGCGGGGCATCGGCGTCGGTCTGGCTGGCGGCGGCCGAGGACGGGACGGAATATGCGCTCAAAGTCTTCACCGGGCCGGACGGTGCCCGCGGCAGCGCAGGCGGCAGCGGGGCAGACGGGGAGCAGGTACTGCTGGCCGGGGTGGAGCACGAGCACCTGGTCCAGGCCTACCGGCAGGTGGCCACGAGCCTGGGCCCGGGACTGCTGCTGACGTTTGCGGCCGGCGGTTCGCTCGCCGGGCTGGTGGCCGCCCGCGGTCCGCTGTCGACCGGCGAGACGGTCACCGTGCTGACCCCGCTGGGGCAGGTACTGGCGTTCCTGCATGCCCAGGGGATTGCCCACGGGGACGTTTCCCCCGGCAATGTCCTCTTCACTGCGGCCGGCAAGCCCCTGCTGGCGGACCTGGCTGCAGGACAGGTGGCCGGTTCGGCCCCCGTCCGGCCGGCCGCGACGCCCGGCTTCCACCCGGGCACCGAAGCCGCCGGGCCCGCCGCGGACGTCTATGCGCTGGCCGCGCTGGGCTGGTACGCGCTGACCGGGCGGGTTCCCGCGGCCACCCAGGCCCGTCCGCCGCTGGGCATTCTCTGTCCGGGCGTGCCCGCCGAGCTGGCGGAGGTGCTTGAAGAAGGCCTGGACGACAGCCCGGCCGCACGTCCGGCCGCCGCCGAATTCGCCCGGCGGGTGTACCGCTGCGCGGCGGCCGAGCCGGTGGACCTCGCCGCCGCGGTGCACCCCAGCGTGGTGCCCCAGCTGCTGACCCGGCGGCGCCCGGACCAGCGGGAACGGTCCGGGCGCCGCCGTTCCGTGCCGCCGGAACCGGCCGGGGCCGGCAGGACCCGGGCCGGCAGACCGCGGCCGGACCTGGGCCGGCTGCTGCTGGCGGGCACCGCCTTGACGGCGGGCCTGGGCCTGGTTGCTGCGCTGCTGGGGATGCTTGCCGGCGGTCCGGGGCCCGGGGCCGGTGCTGCCCCGGCGGCGGGACCGGCTGCGTCCCCAGGACCGGCTCGGCCTGCGGGACGGCCGGTGCCGGGCAGGATCAGCGCCGCTCTGGCCTCGAAGGATCCGGTGGCGGCGCTGTCCGGATTGGCCTGGCTGCGCACCGAAGCCATCCGCATGCGCAGCACCACGCTGCTCCAGGACGTCAACGTTGCCGGTTCGGCGGCCATGGAGGCGGACCGCCGGATCATGGCAGCCCTGCTGGACCAGGACCATTGGTTCAGCGGACTGGATGCGACCGTGCAGAAGGCCGAGCTGGTGGCTGCCTCCGATACCGAGGCGGAGGTTTTCGCGGTCGTGTCCACCTCCGCGTTCCAGGAGCACAGTGCGGCGTCGGGGCTGGTCCGGGAGGTAGCCGGACCCAAGCAGCAGCAGCTGACGCTGAGGCTCGAGCAGTCAGGCGGACGCTGGCTGGTCAGCGCGGTGCTGCCGCCCCCGGATCCGGCGGAGGACTGAGCGTCCATGCTGTCCGCGGCGGCCGGTCAGGCGGCCCGGCCCGCTACCCAGCGGGCGAGGTCCGCCACCGCGGGCTGGGCGAACGCGAACCCTGCGGCAGTCAGCCGCGACGGCAGCATGCGGGCGCTGGGCAGCACCAGGTTTTCCGCCATTTCCCCCAGGGCCGCCTTCAACACTGCCTCCGGGGCCCGGAACCGGGCCGGCCGGCCCAGGGCCGCGGCCACGGCCGCGACCAATTCCCCGGCCCGGGCTGGTTCCGGGGCGCAGAGATTGACCGGGCCGGACAGGTCAGCCTCGAGCAGGAAGGCCAGCGCCGCGGCTTCATCCTCCAGGGTGATCCAGGGCCACCACTGCCGGCCGCTGCCGGGCGGACCGCCGACCCCGAGCCTGACAGGCAGCAGCAGCCGCGGCAGGGCGCCGGCCTGCGGGGCCATGACGATGCCCGTGCGGGTCACGACGGTCCGGCCCGGGGCACCGAGGACGGCGTGCTCCCAGGCACGGCAGACAGCCGACATGAACAGGTCCCCGGACGCCGCTTCCTCCGTCAGCACCTCGTCACCCCGGTCCCCGTAGTAGCCGGAACCGGACTGGCTGATGAAGACGCCCGGCGGTTGTTCGGCGGCGGCCATGGCGGCGGCCAGAGTGCGGGTGCTCCCGACCCGGGACGAGAGCAGGTCTTCCTTGGTGGACCGGGTCCACGGGCGCAGGTGCAGGGCGGAGCCGGCGAGGTTGACCACCGCGTCCTGGCCGCTCACGGCCCGGGGATCCAGGCTGCCCGCGGCAGGATCCCACGGTACTTCCGCTGCGCTGCGGGCCGGCCGCCGGACCAGCCGGCTGACCGTGTGCCCCCGGGTTTCCAGCAGCCGGGCCAGTGCGCTGCCGATCAGGCCTGAGGCGCCGGCGATCAGGACTTTCATGGCTACATCCCAGCATGTAAAGCTGCGGGTGGGAACATGGCAGCAACAGATCGGCCAGCGGGCAGCAGCAGGGCACCCCCGCTGTCCGGGGCCGTAACAGCGGCCCGGCCCCGCCTGCAACGGTGGCTAAGATCGATCCCATGACTTCGTCGAGCTACTTCCGTTATCCCCATCTGCACGATGATTTGCTGGCGTTCGTCGCGGAGGACGACGTCTGGGTGGCTCCGCTCGACGGCGGACGGGCCTGGCGGGTCTCCTCGCTGCAGCTGCCGGCGCGGAACCCCAGGTTTTCCCCCGATGGCCGGAGCCTGGCCTGGAGCGTGGTCCAGGGCAGCGCCCCCGAGGCCGTCACCGCCGCCGTGGACGGGGGCGGCTTCCGGCGCCTGACCTTCTTCGGCCACCCGTCCACGCGCGTGAAGGGTTTCACCGCAGCCGGTGAAGTCATCGTCACCAGCGCCTACCAGCGCGAGGAACCGCGCCACACCTGGGCACATGCGGTGCCGCTGGACGGCTCGGCGGGCCGGGTGCTGCCGTTCGGTCCGGTGGACTCGATCACCTTCGGGCCGGCCGTCGGGGACGAGCGTCCCGTAGTGGTCGGCAGCGTATGCTCGCGCGAGCCGGCCTGGTGGAAGCGCTACCGGGGCGGAACCACGGGCAAGCTCTGGCTGGACCGCGACGGGTCGGGGGACTTCGCGCGGCTGGTCCCGGAACTGGCCGGGAACCTGGTGGACCCGATGTGGATCGGCGGGCGGATCGCCTTCCTGAGCGACCACGAGGGCTATGGCAACCTGTATTCGGTGGCAGCCGACGGGACCGGGCTGCGCCGGCACACCGACCATGAAGACTTCTATGTCCGCCATGCGGCCAGCGACGGCCGGCGTGTGGTCTTCGAATCGGCAGGCGGGCTGTGGCTGCTGGAGGACCTGGACTCCGAGGCGCGGAAGCTGGAGATCACCCTCGGCTCGGCGTCCACGGCCCGGCGGCCGGCTCCGCTGAATGCCGCCGCGCACCTGAAGGCAGCGGTCCCGAATGCCGACGGCACTGCCTCCGTGGTGGAAACCCACGGCACGGTGCACTGGCTCACGCACCGGGACGGGCCCTCCCGCTCCGTCGAATCCACGCCCGGCGTGCGTGCGCGGCTGGCCCGGCCGCTCGGAACGGACAAAGTCATCTACGTGGCGGACCACGGCGGCGAGGAGGCCCTGTACATCCGCAACGTCTTCGACGCCTTGGGCTGGGCCGCCGGCAGCGCCGCGCCTTCCCAGGCAGAGCTGCCGGAAACGGAGCTGGCGGAATCGGGCGCGGCCCTGCCGCGGCCGGTCGCGGCCTCCGCCGTCGTCGCCGCGGACGGCCTGCCGGCACGTCCGGCGCCGGAACCGCCGGCTTCCGGGCCGGACGGCGCCGGCAGCGCCCGGGAGGCCGAACCCAGCGGCACGGCCCCGCTGCGGCGCGTGGACTTTGACGGACCGACCCGGGTCAGTGCGGTCTGCCCCAGTCCGGACGGCACCTTCGCTGCCGTGGCCACCGAGTTCGGCCAGCTGCTGGTAGTGGCCGCCGATACTGGCGCGCTGACCGAGATCGCTGCGACCGACCACGGTGCCATCGAGGAAGTGGCTGTGTCCCCGGACTCCCGCTGGCTCCTGTGGGCCGAACCGGTGACCACCGAGGGCACGCGCACGCGGCTGCGCCTGGCCCCCGCCTCGGGCGAAGGGCAGCCGGTGGACATCACCGACGGGCGCTTCCGCGACCACGGCCCGGCGTTTACCCCGGACGGAAAGTTCGCTGCCTTCCTGTCCGAGCGCAGCTTCGACCCGGTCTACGACACGCACAGCTTCGACCTGAGCTTCCCGCAGTCCACCAAGCCCTTCCTGGTGGCGCTGGCTGCCGGCACGCCCTCGCCGTTCGGTCCGGCCGTGCATGGCACGGCACCGGCCGGTGACGGGCACGACGCCGGGCACAATGCCGGCGGGGCAGCGGGCGGCACCGTCCCCAAGGTCGCCGTCGATCCCGAACAGATTGCCGGACGGATCATCCCGCTGCCGGTCCCGCAGGGACGCTACAGCCGGCTCGCGGCCGTGGACGGCGCGCTGCTCTGGCTGGCCACGGACGCCGCCGGGGTGACCGGGGAAGGCCGGGCCAGTGCGGAGGAGCCGGCGCAGCCGCACCGGCTGGAGCGCTTCGACCTGGTCCGCCGCGAGGTCAGCACGCTGGCGCCGGCGCTGTCCGCCTACGAGGTTTCCGGGGACCGCAAGCGCATTGTCTACATCAACAAGCAGCAGGTGCGTGCCGTGCCGGCCGCCGGGAAGGTCGAGGACGAGTCTCCGGACAGTGTGGCGGTGGACCTGGGCCGGATCCGGGTCATGCTGGATCCGCTCAAGGTCTGGGAACAGGCCTTCGACGAGACCTGGCGCCTGCAGCGGGACTTCTACTGGGATGCCGACATGGCCGGGCTGGACTGGGAAGGCGTCCGCCGGCGCTATCGTCCGCTGGTGCAGCGGCTGGGCTCGCACGATGATCTGGTGGACCTGCTCTGGGAGGTGCACGGGGAGCTGGGCACCTCGCATGCCTACGTGAGCCCGCCTCCTGCAGCCGAACCTGGTGCCGGCAGGCAGGGCCTGCTCGGCGCCGACCTGGAGCGTACCGGCGCCGGCTGGGCGGTGCGCAGCATCCTTCCGGGCGAGTCCTCGGATCCGCTGGCGCGCTCGCCGCTGGCCGCTCCTGGCGCCGCGGTCCGCAGCGGGGACATCATTGCCGCGGTGGACGGGCTTCCGGTGGACCTGGCGGCCGGACCCGGCCCGCTGCTGGTCAGTGCCGCCGGGCGGACCGTGGAACTGACCATCGTCAACGGCCCGGGACCGGACGAGGGCCGGCAGCGCCGGATCGCAGTGGTGCCGGTCGCCGACGAGGAGCGGCTGCGCTACCAGAACTGGGTGTCGGCCAACCGGCGTGCCGTGCGGACCGCTTCCGGGGGCCGGTTCGGCTATCTGCACATCCCCGACATGGTGGCCCGGGGCTGGTCGCAGCTGCACCGGGACCTGGACGTGGAGACCGCCAAGGACGCGCTCATCGTCGATGTCCGGCGCAACCGCGGCGGACACACCTCGCAGCTGGTGGCGGAGCTGATCGGCCGGAAGGTCACGGCCTGGAACCTGGCCCGCGGCGAGCAGCCGGGCACCTACCCGGCGCACGCCCCGCGCGGACCGGTTGTCGTGCTGGCAGACGAGTACGCCGGGTCCGACGGAGACATCATCACCCAGGTCTGCAAGCTGCGCGGGATCGGCCCGGTGATCGGCGTGCGCACCTGGGGAGGCGTGGTCGGCATTGACGGCAAGTTCACGCTGGCCGACGGCACGGGGGTGACCCAGCCGCGCTATGCCTTCTGGTTCACCCAGGGGGTCGGGTGGAACGTGGAGAATCACGGAGTGGATCCGGACATCGAGGTGCCCTACCCGCCGCACGCCTACGCCGCGGGCGAGGACCCGCAGCTCGAATACGGCGTCGGGGTCCTGAAGGAGATGCTCCAGGAACTGCCCACCGACAGGCCGCCGGCGCGCACCGGCCACCCGTCGCTGCGGCCGGGGCCGCTGCCGGCGCGTCCGCAGCCGGCCGGCCTGGCAGGCCGCTGACACAGCCGGCAGGCAGCACCCGGTTAAACCAAAGCTGCCGGTTGATCCTGTTGCCGGCGCCGCCGGGGCGGGCGCCCGGCCGTTAGCTGTTGAGCGCGGCCTGCAGGGTGATGCTCGGTACCGAGGCGAGAGCCTGGGAGACCGGGCAGCCGGTCTTGGCCTCGCCGGCGATGCGCTGGAAGTCCTCCTCGCTGATGCCCGGGATGCTGGCGCTGACAGCCAGGCGGATCTCAGTGATGCCCTGGCCGGGCACGAAGTCCACGTCGGCACGGGTCTCGATGCTGTCGGCCACGTGGCCGGCTTCCTTGAGCATGTTGCTGAAGGCCATCGAGAAGCAGGAGGCGTGGGCAGCGGCGATCAGCTCCTCGGGGCTGGTCTTGCCCTCGGACTGCTCGGCACGCGCCTTCCAGGTCACGTCGTAGGTGCCGAGACCGGAGCTGTCCAGGGTGGTCTGGCCGGAGCCAGTGAACAGGTCGCCCTTCCAGATGGTGTGGGCAGAACGGGTTGCAGCCATGTGTGTTCCTCCTCGTACAGGGAATGGGTGCCGTGGCATGCGTAGCCACCGGTGCCCGGCGGTGCCGGGGCCTCTGCTTCATCCTATGGGGGAGCAGGCCTGCTGGCTACCGGACGCGCGGCGGCCGGCTCCCCGAGGGGAGCCGGCCGCCGCGCCCGGTGCTAGTTCCAGAGCGTTGCCAGCGCGATGTTCAGCAGCGCGAGGCCGCCGACGGCGTGCGCCATGCCGGCTGCCACGGGCTGGTTCCGCTTGTACTTGCGCGCACCGAGGAAGGCCAGGACGGCTACCACGAGCCCGATGGCGAGCTTGATGCCGAGCTTGACGTAGTTCGCATCGATGTCCAGGGCGGGAATGAGGCCCATCATGGCAACGCCGGTGAGCACCTGGAGGGCTGCGCCGTCGAACTGCCGCGGGTGCACGGTGGGCTTCTTCATATTGCCGATCCAGATGCCCACGATCATGGCCGCACCGACGATGTGCAGGAAAACGAGAATGTTGTAGAGGATCTGCATAGAGTCGATCCTACCGACCCCGCACTGCCATCCGGGCGGATCTTTGCCCATGTCGCGGCAACTTTTCTACCCTCTGTAGTAGGAAAGCTGCGGGTGCGGCGACGGCGGGTGCCGCCTCCCGTACGGAAGCGGCACCCGCCGTCGTCTTGGAATGGAGCGGGCCCTGCTCCCTAGAGGCCGAGGTCGGACTCGAAGGCACCCTCTTCCAGCCGGGCCTTCAGCGTCTGCAGGAAGCGTCCGGCATCGGCGCCGTCGACCAGGCGGTGGTCGTAGGTCAGCGACAGGTAGACCATCGAACGGATGGCAATCGTGTCGTCGCCGTCCGCGTTGGTGATCACCACGGGCCGCTTCACGATCGCGCCGGTGCCCAGGATGCCCACCTGCGGCTGGTTGATGATCGGGGTGTCGAACAGCGCGCCCACGCTGCCGATGTTGGTGATGCTGAACGTACCGCCCGAAAGCTCGTCCGGGGCGATCTTGTTGCTGCGGGTGCGCGCGGCAACGTCGGCGATCCGCCCGGCCAGGCCGGCCAGGTTCAGGCTGCCGGCGTCGTTGATCACCGGAACCAGCAGGCCCTTGTCGGTGTCCACAGCAATCGCCAGGTGCTCGGCGTTGTGGTAGGTGATTTCCTGCGTGGCCTCGTCGTAGGAAGCGTTCAGCTTCGGGTGCTGCTTCAGGGCCTCGGCCACGGCCTTGGCGAAGAAGGGCAGGAAGGTCAGCTTCACGCCGTTCTGAGCCAGGAACTTGTCCTTGGCAGCCGCGCGGAGCTTGGCGATCCGGGTCACGTCCACCTCGATGACCTGGGTCAGCTGGGTGGAGATGTCCAGGGACTCGCGCATGCGGCGGGCGATGACCTGGCGGATGCGCGAGGCCTTCTCGACAGTGCCGCGCCGGGCGTCGGGGGCCGGAGCCGCTGCCGACGGCGCCGCAGCGGCCGCAGCGGCCGCAGGGGCTTCCGCCGGGGCGGCTGCCGGGGCCTTGGCCACGGCGTCGAGTACGTCCTGCTTGCGGATGCGCCCGCCGACGCCGGTGCCGGAGACGGCAGCCAGGTCCACGCCGTGCTGGTTGGCCAGCTTGCGCACCAGCGGGGTGACATAGCCGGCGTCGCCGGATTCGGCAGCAGCAGCCGGGGCGGCCTCGGCCGGAGCGGCAGGCCGGGCCGGAGCCGCGGGCTGGGCCGGGGCAGGAGCGGCTGCGGCGGCCGGCTGTGCCACCGGGGCTTCGCGTTCTTCGGCGGGGGCAGCGGCGACCGGCTCGGCGGCAGCCGGCGCGGCAGCAGCCGGGGCAGCGGCAGCGGGCGCGGCGCCGGAGCCGATCACGGCCAGGACGGAGCCGACCTCGGCGGTCTCGTCTTCCTGGACCCGGATCTCCAGCACGGTACCGGCAACGGGGGAGGGGATCTCGGTGTCGACCTTGTCCGTGGAAACCTCCAGCAGCGCCTCGTCCACTGCCACGGTGTCGCCGACCTGCTTCAGCCAGCGGGTCACGGTACCTTCGGTGACGCTTTCACCCAGGGCCGGCAGTGTCACGTCGGTGCCCTCGGCGGCGCCCGCCTGCGGGGCAGCCTCCGCGGCGGGGGCCGGGGCGGCTTCGGCGGCGGGGGCCGGGGCGGCTTCGGCAGGGGCCGCTTCGGCAGCGGGAGCGGCCGGTGCGGCGGCAGCAGCAGTTCCCTCGCCGGTGCCGATCCGGACCAGCGGGGCGCCGACGTCGGCGGTCTCATCCTCAGCCACCAGGATTTCCTCGATCACGCCGGCGACCGGGGACGGGATTTCCGTGTCGACCTTGTCGGTCGAAACCTCCAGCAGGGGCTCGTCTACTGCGACCCGGTCACCGACCTGCTTCAGCCAGCGGGTCACGGTACCTTCGGTGACACTTTCACCGAGGGCGGGCAAGTTCACGGTTTCAGACATTTCGTCCCCGTTTCTCCTTATTAGTGTTTCTCCAAGTCAGCGCGCGGCTGAGGAATGATGCGGGCCCGGCAGACCCCCGGACACCAATGGTCCGGGGGCGTGGGCGGGGGACCGGTGCTAGCCGTGCAGCGGGCGGCCGGCCAGGGCCATGGCGGCCTCGCCCAGGGATTCGTTCTGCGTCGGGTGGGCGTGGATCAGGGCGGCGACATCCTCCGGGTAGGCTTCCCAGCTGACGATCAGCTGGGCCTCGCCGATCTGCTCGCCGATACGTCCGCCGATCATGTGCATGCCGACGATGGGGCCGTCCTTCTGGCGGACCATCTTGATAATGCCGCTGGTGCCCAGGATGGAGCTCTTGCCGTTGCCGGCCAGGTTGTACTCGGCGGTCTCGACGTTCTCCTTGCCGAACTTCTCCTCGGCCTGGGGCTGGTTCAGGCCGACGGAGGCGATCTCCGGCTCGCAGAAGGTCACCTTCGGGATGTTGATGTCCTCGACCACCGCCGGGTTGCGGCCGGCGATTTCCTCGGCCACGAAGATGCCCTGCTGGAAGCCGCGGTGGGCCAGCTGCACGCCCGGGACGATGTCGCCGACGGCGTAGATGTTGCCCACACCGGTGTGGCAGCGCTCGTTGGTGATCACGAAACCGCGGTCCACGGTAATGCCGGCGTCCTCGAAGCCCAGCCCGGCGGTGCTCGGGCCGCGGCCAACGGCCACCAGCAGCAGGTCGGCTTCGAACGTCTTGCCGTCGGCCAGGGTGACGGTGACGCCATTGGCCGTCTGCTCGACCTTCTCGAAGAAGACGCCCGTGTTGAACTTGATGCCGCGCTTCTTGAAGGCCCGCTCGAGGTTCTTGATGATCGCCGGGTCTTCGTTCGGGACCAGGGAGGGCAGGCCCTCGACGATGGTCACGTCCACGCCGAAGGACTTCCAGACCGAGGCGAATTCGACGCCGATGACGCCGCCGCCGAGGATCACGACGCTCTGCGGCAGTTCGGTCATTTCCAAGGCCTGGTCGGAGGTGATGACGCGGCCGCCGATTTCGAGGCCGGGCAGGGTGCGGGAGTAGGAGCCCGTGGCCAGGATGATGTGCTTGCCCTTGTAGGCGGTGCCGTTGACCTCGATGGTGTCCTGGCCGGTGAGCTTGCCTTCGCCTTCGATGACGGTGATGCCCTTGGCCTTGATCAGCCCGGACAGGCCCTTGAACTTGCCGGCGACGATGCCGTCCTTGTAGGCCTTCACAGCGTTCAGGTCGATGGAGTCAAGCGTGACGTTGATGCCGTACTTCGCCGATTCCCGTGCGTGGTCGGCCAGCTCAGCCGAGTGGAGCAGCGCCTTGGTGGGGATGCAGCCGTTGTGCAGGCAGGTGCCGCCCAGCTTGCCCTTCTCGACCAGACCTACGGTGAAGCCCAGCTGCACGGCACGCAGGGCAGCTGCGTAACCGCCGCTGCCGCCACCGAGTACCAGGATGTCGAATTCTTGCGCAGTTGCCGAATCGGCCACTTGAACGCTCCCTCGTGTGATCAGGACGTGCTGGTGCACATCGACTGGTGATGGGCTGTAGTGATGCTAACTGACCACCTTAGACCTACGTTCTACCATCATCTACTTGGTTAAGGCCGCTGGGGGCCGGAATGTGCGCGGGCTCACGCTGCGGCGCCCGTCCGGCTTCCGCAGCGTGGAAAACGAGGCCCCGGAGCACCCTCCAGGGCAGCCGGTCAGCGGGCCCGGGCCGCCACGTCTTCCGCATAGGCCAGCAGGGTCCGCACGGCCATGCCGGTGCCTTCCTTGGGGGTGTAGCCGTAGGCGGCACCCTCGTTGAAGGCAGGCCCGGCAATATCCAGGTGGGCCCAGGGGATGCGCTCGCCGCGGACTTCGCCCACGAACTCGCGCAGGAAGACTGCGGCAGTCATCATGCCGCCGAACTTCTCGCCCATGTTGGCCAGGTCCGCGACCTGGGAGTCCAGGCTGGGGCGCAGTTCCTCGGGCAGCGGCATCGGCCAGAACAGCTCGCCGGCACGATCGGCCGCGGCCTTGACCGCGTCCCGGACGCCGTCGTCGCCCATTACCGCGCCCACGCGGCTGCCCAAGGCCACCATCTGCGCGCCGGTCAGGGTGGCGACGTCGATAAGCACATCCGGGGTCTCTTCGCTGGCCGCAGCCAGGCCGTCGGCCATGACCAGCCGGCCCTCGGCGTCGGTATTGAGCACTTCCACGGTCTTGCCGCCGTAGACGGTGAGCACGTCCGAGGGCCGCTGGGCCGTGCCCGAGGGCATGTTCTCGGCCAGGCACAGCCAGCCGGTGGCTTTGAGCGGCAGGCCCAGTTCGGCGATCGCCAGGACGGTGTTGAGCACGACGGCGGCACCTGCCATATCGCACTTCATGGTCACCATGCCGGTAGCCGGCTTCAGCGACAGGCCGCCGGAGTCGAAGGTGATGCCCTTGCCCACGAACGCGAGCCGGGCCTTGGCCCGGGCGGGGGAGTATTCGAGCTTGACCAGGCGCGGCGGCCGGGTGGATCCCTTGCCGACGCCGGTCAGGCCGCCGTAGCCGTCCTTTTCCAGCCGCTTTTCGTCCAACACGGTGACCTTCACCGGCAGGTTCCCGGCCAGTTCCTTGGCCGCCGCGGCGAAGGTCTCCGGGTACAGGTGGCTCGGCGGCTGGTTCACCAGGGTGCGCGTGGCGTTGACGGCGCGGCCGATCAGCCGTGCGCGGTCCAGGGCGGCCGGCAGGGCTTTCTCGCCCGCCGCCGGCGTCAGGATGGTGACTTCCCGCACCGCCGCAGGGGCCTTGGCGGCGGTGCGGCTGCGGTGTTCGGTAAAGGCGTAGGCGCCCAGGGCCGCCCCCTCGGCGACGGCGGCGGCCGCCTCGACGGTCGCCGCCGGCAAAGCCAGGGCCACCGTGGACAGGCCGGCCAGCTGCCGCACGGCCGAACCGGCGGCGCGGCGCAGGTCCTCGCCGGGAGCTGATCCGTCGGCAGCTGCCTTGCCCAGCCCGGCCAGGACCAGGACGTCCGCATGCAGCTCGGGCAGGCCCGGCAGGCGGCGCACTTCGTCGCGGGCGCCGGTGATGCCCAGCGCCCCGAGCGAGTCATTCAGGGCCTTGGAGGACGCCGACGGCAGCGGGTTCTCGAGCAGGACCGGACCGCCGGGTCCTTCGGCCACGCCCACCACCAGCGCATCGGCGCGGACCTTCCTGTCCTTGGCAGCGGCACTGATTTTGAGCTCGGGGGTTGTGGCCACGCAGATCCGTCCTCACTTCGCGTCGTCGATGTACGTCACAATGCGTTCTGTCCCGGGGTCTGGCGCGGTGCCGCCCGGCAGCAGGGCCTGCGCCGGACGGGCGCGGCGCCGTCCCCTAACGTTGTGTCTACAGTAGTGCCGCCGAAGATGCTTCGGAATTATTTCGCCCCCGTGCGCGCTATGCGGAGGCGATGTCGTCTCGCAGCCGGACGCCGTCCGGGCCATGGTGTCCGGCCGGCGCGGCTGCCGGAATGGAGAAAGTGATGCTGGATCCCCAAGCCCTGGTCAGTACGAACCCGCAGTTGATTGATGCCGATGCACTGCGCGGACTGAACCTGATCGTGGGGTTCACCGGCGTTGCCGAGGCCGGCCACGTGGTCTCCCAGATCGGCAGCGAGCTGCTGGGGCAGCTCGACCACGTCCGGGTGGCACGGTTCGACACCGACCAGCTGGTGGACTACCGCGGCAACCGGCCGCGGATTTCCTTTGTCGGGGACCACTTCGGGGACTACCAGGCACCGGCGATCGAGCTGTACCGGGTCCGCGACGGCCTGGGCAGGCCCTTCCTGCTGTTGACCGGCGTCGAGCCCGACTACCAGTGGGAGCGCTTCTGCCGCGCGGTGCTGCGCCTGGTGGAGCGCCTGGATGTGCGCCTGGTGGCGTGGGTCCAGTCGCTGCCGCTGCCGGTCCCGCATACCCGCCCGATCGGGGTGACCGCGCACGGCAACCGGCCGGAGCTGATCGAGGGGATCACGTCCTGGAAGCCGACCGCTGACCTTCAGGCCGGCGTCGCGCCGCTGCTGGAGGTGCGGCTGGCCGAGGCCGGCCGCGACGTCGTTGGCTATTCGGTGCACGTGCCGCACTACCTGGCGGACTCGGTGTACCCGCAGGCGGCCGTGGCGGCCCTGGAGTATCTCGGGGCGGCAACGTCCCTGGTGCTGCCCACGGACAAGCTGCGTGAGGCCGGCCGGGACGTGGGGGTCCAGATCGCCGAGCAGGTCAGGGACTCGGCCGAAGTGGCCCGGATCGTGGACAGGCTGGAACAGCGCTACGACGAACACGCGCACACCACCTCCCGCCGCTCCCTGCTGACCAAGGAGAACGACGAGCTGCCGGACGCCGACGAAATCGGTGCGGCGGTGGAAGCTTTCCTGGCGGCCCGCCCCCAGGAGGCGGAAGGGCAGCCCGGGGCGGCGGACTAGTGCGGCGCTGTCCCGTCCGTTTCGTGTCCGCGTCCGGGCGCGTCGATAATGGCGGGGTGGATACGCGGCGTGCATGGTGGGTATGGGGAACCGGAGTCTTCGCCTATCTGGTGGCCATCACGCAGCGGACGTCCTTCGGGGTCGCGGGGCTGGCCGCCACCGAGCGGTTCGATGCCTCCGCGGCCGCCCTGTCCGCCTTCACCGTGATCCAGCTGATCGTCTATGCCGGGCTCCAGGTCCCCGTCGGCCTGCTCGTGGACAGGTTCGGTTCCCGCGTGATGATCGCCGGCGGGGCGGTACTGATGTGCCTGGGCCAGCTGCAGCTGGCTTTTGCCGCCACGGTGCCCGGGGGGCTGGCCGGACGCCTGCTCGTGGGTGCCGGCGACGCCATGACCTTTGTCTCGGTGATGCGCCTGCTGCCGGTCTGGTTCGGCCCGAAGCGTATTCCGGTGCTGACACAGCTGACCGGCATGCTGGGGATGCTGGGGCAGATCATCAGCGCCGTGCCGTTCGCGGCCCTGCTGCACCTGCGCGGCTGGACGGGTGCGTTCCTCGCCGCCGGGGCGCTGTCCGTGCTGGCCGCGGTGCTGGCCGCCGCGCTTATCCGCGATGTTCCCGCCGGCGCAGTGCGGCCCGTACCCCAGACACTGCGGCAGACCGGCCTGTCCCTGTCCGGGGCGTGGAAGCAGGCGGGCACGCGGCTGGGGCTCTGGTCGCACTTTACCGTGCAGTTCGCGGGCAACGTGTTCGTGCTGGCCTGGGGCTACCCCTTCCTGGCTTCGGCGCAGGGCCTGGGGCCGGGCACGGCGTCGGTGCTGATGACGCTCTTTGTCCTGGTGGCGCTGGTCTGCGGGCCGTTCGTGGGCACGTTCGTCTCCCGCCATCCGATGCGCCGCTCCAGCCTGGTGCTGCTGATCACCGCCGCCACAGCGGCGGTGTGGCTGGCCGTCATCCTGTACCCGGGACGGGCGCCGCTGTGGCTGCTGGTGCTGCTGGTGGTGGTGCTCGCGGGGGGCGGACCGGGGTCGATGATCGCCTTCGATTTCGCCAGGACCTTCAACCCGGTCAGCCGGGTGGGTACGGCGACCGGGATCGTGAATGTGGGCGGATTCGTCGCGGCGCTGCTGGTGATGTTCGGCATCGGCCTCATCCTGGACGCGCTCCTGGCCGGAGGGTTCTCCGGCGGCCAGCTGTACGCGCTTGAATCGTTCAAGCTGGCCCTGAGCCTGCAGTTCGTGTTCCTGGCCGGCGGCGCGGTGGCGCTGCTGGCCACGAGGCGGCGGGTCCGCGCCCAGTTGGCCGAGCAGGGCGTGATCATCCAGCCGCTGTGGAAGGTCCTGGTGAGCCGGACCCGCACCGTGCGCCCGGACGCGCGGACCGGACGCAACAGCCGCCCTGGCGCACCCCAGGATGCAGGGGAGCCCGGCGCCCGCGGCTGACCGGTCCTCCACAGGCAGCCGCCGAAGGCCCGGCTGCCCACACCCGGGCCTTCGGTCCTTATCCAGTCCCGGTCCGGCGGCCAGACTCGGGGCATGGATACCACACCCGCCCCGGCGCCGCTGCCGGACCCCTTCAAGGCACAGCAGGCCCGGGACATCCTCGGCTACGTGCCCCATGCCCTGGGCTTTGTCCCGGCCGAAAGTGCCGTGCTGCTGTCCCTGGCCGGCCGCCGCCTGGGGGCGACCCTGCGGCTGGACCTGCCGCAGCGCCGCGACCCGGAGACCCTCAACCGCTTTGTCGCTCTTGCTGCCGGCTACCTGCGCCGGCACCGGGCGGCCGACGGCTCGCTGCTGGTCATCTATACGGGAGCGGGCTGGGAGGGTGCCGGGCCGGTGGCCGGGGACCTGGCCACCCCGCTGTGTGCGGCGCTGGCCCGTGCGGGGCTGCCGGCGAGGGACGGCTGGGTTGTCGGCCCGCACTACTGGCGCGGGCTGTACTGCGCCGATCGGGACTGCTGTCCTTTCCCGGGGCACAGCATCGACAGCATCGCCGACAGCGCCTTGAATGCCGAGATGATCTACCGGGGGAGCCGGGTGGCCGCGAGCCCGGAAGCTGCCCTCTGCCTGCCGGAGGCCGTGCCAGGCTGGACCCCGGAGCGGCTGCGGGCGGCAGCACGCGGATATGCCGGCAGCTTCGCGGGCCGGTGGACCGAGGCCGGCACCTTCCGGCGGACCCTGGACTGCTGGGAGCGGGCCGCCACCGGCGCCGGCCTGCCGGACCAGGACATGGCGGCGTTCCTGCTGGCCAGCCTGGAATGCACCGCGGTGCGCGATGCGCTGGTGGTCCAGATCTGCCTGGGCCTTGATGCTGCCTGCGGAGGCGCGCACAGCTGCGGCCTGCTCACCGGGACTACGCCCGGCACTGACTTCCCGGCCGGCGCCCGGACAGCGCTGCCGGAATGGTCGCCGGGCCGGTCCCCGCAGGAGTACGGCAGCGACTTTGCCCGGATCCTGACCGGAAGCACCGCCGCACCGCCGGACTGGGGCCGGGTGGAGGCGGCCGCCCAGCTGCTCGGCTGCCTCTATGCCGCCGCCGGGACGGTATCCAGGGCCGCCTGCGGAACCATCCTGACCTGGCTGGAATGGGCCCGTGCCCGCGGTTCTCGGGCGCAGTCGATGGTCGACGCGGTCCTGGCCGAATGTCCGGATTACCGGCTGGCGGTTTTGGTGGACGGATTGCTGGCCACCGGAATGCTGCCCGAGTGGTCCTTCGATCCGGACACTGCCTGGCCGGGGGCGGCACCGCGGGTGGCCTGAGTCCTGCGCACGGGCCGACCGGGAACGGGGTGCTACCGGGGCGCAACGGTTCCATTCACGCGGGATGGGAAATCATGAGACAATGGGAACCGAGACCCGGTCGGGTTCGTGTTTCAGGCGGTATTCCCAAGATTCTTCACGGAGACGGGAATACCTGTACCGCGGGACAGGTTCTGTTGTGCAGACCCTGCGTCCGCGGATCGATCTTGAATCAAAACACGGACTTGACAGGGTCATAGTGGTGTTACCCGCAGGTAGCTCCGCAGAACGCCGTATGAAAGGTTCTCTGTGTCACCCGACAAGAAGACTGCAGCAGCTCCTGCCGAGGAGACTGCGACCTCTGCGACTACGTCGTCGACCAAGACCGCGGGCGCAAAGCCGGCCGCCGCCCGTTCAGGAACCAAGGCCCGGACCCGGCAGGCTGCAGGCCCGGACGATGCCCCCAAGCGCCGCGGCCGCAAGCCCGGCGCCGCAGCTGCCAAGAAGGGCCAGGACACGGCTGCCGCCCCCGCCGAAGCGGAAGAGGAGGTTGGGGAGCTCGACGACGAAAACCTGGACATCGAGCCGGACCTGAGCGACGTCGAGGAAGTCGATGTGGCCGAGGACGCCGAGGAAGTTCCGGAGAAGAAGGCCTCCGAAACCGGCACCGGCTTCGTGTACTCGGATGCCGACGACGACGACGCCCCGGCCCAGCAGGTCGTCTCCGCCGGCGCCACTGCCGACCCGGTCAAGGACTACCTGAAGCAGATTGGCAAGGTCGCGCTGCTCAATGCGGAGCAGGAGGTGGACCTGGCCCTGAAGATCGAGGCGGGCCTGTTCGCCGAGGAGAAGCTGGCCAAGGACGACGGCAGCATGGACATCCGCCTGCGCCGGGACCTGGAGCAGATCGTCCACGAGGGCAAGCGCGCCAAGAACCACCTGCTCGAGGCCAACCTGCGCCTGGTCGTCTCCCTGGCCAAGCGCTACACCGGCCGCGGCATGCTCTTCCTGGACCTGATCCAGGAGGGCAACCTGGGCCTGATCCGCGCGGTCGAGAAGTTCGACTACACCAAGGGCTTCAAGTTCTCCACCTACGCCACCTGGTGGATCCGCCAGGCCATTACCCGTGCCATGGCGGACCAGGCCCGCACCATCCGCATCCCGGTGCACATGGTCGAGGTCATCAACAAGCTCGCCCGCGTCCAGCGCCAGATGCTCCAGGACCTGGGCCGGGAGCCCACTCCGGAAGAGCTGGCCCTTGAACTGGACATGACCCCGGAAAAGGTGGTCGAGGTCCAGAAGTACGGCCGCGAGCCCATCTCGCTGCACACCCCGCTGGGCGAGGACGGCGACTCCGAGTTCGGCGACCTGATCGAAGATTCCGAGGCCGTCGTGCCTGCCGACGCGGTCAGCTTCACGCTGCTGCAGGAGCAGCTGCACTCCGTGCTGGACACCCTCTCCGAACGCGAAGCCGGCGTGGTCGCCATGCGCTTCGGGCTCACCGACGGCCAGCCGAAGACTTTAGACGAAATTGGCAAGGTCTACGGCGTGACCCGCGAACGCATCCGCCAGATCGAATCCAAGACCATGTCCAAGCTGCGCCACCCCTCGCGGTCGCAGGTGTTGCGCGACTACCTGGACTAGAAGCCGGCAAGGCATCCCGGGGCAGCCCCGGGATGCCGCCGCAGGGGCGGTGCCCCTCCCGCTGAGGGAGGGGCACCGCCCTTTCGCATTGCCGCCCGGGCGGGCCGGCAGGGCCGGACTGGGGGCAGGCCGCCAACAAGCCGCTAAACCCGTTAAGCACGGAAGGAGGGGACCGGCCAGGTCCCCTCCTTCCACAGGCGTGTGGTGCTGCCGCGCAGCGCCGTCAGTCGGCCGCTGCCGCCGACTTCTCCTGCAGCCGGCCGGTCTCGTCCTGCCATTCGGCGGCAATCGGGCGCAGCTGCGGCTCGTGCTGGCGGGCGTGGTGGCCGCAGAACAGCAGCTCACCGCCGGAGGAACCCAGCACGACGCGGACGTAGGCCTGGGCTCCGCACCGGTCGCAACGATCCATTGCGGTCAGTTCGCGGGTGGCTACTGCTGTTGTCATGACGGCCTCCTTCATAAGCGTTATGCCTATATAACCACCCGGCCGCCGGATTCCTTCATGTTCCTGGCCCACTTTCGCTCAGCGCGTAGAGCTTGCCCTCCGGGGCGGCCGCAGCCGACGCGCGGGACGGGGTGTGCAGCAGGGCGGCCCAAGGGGGACTAGCCTAGTAATGGCCTGTTTTCCGAAGCATACGGCCGTCAGGGACTTGCCAGTGCGGTCCCCACACCCCGTACAAGGAGTAGCTTTACCTGTGACGCCCCCGAGTTCCGACTACACCGCCCGGCATCTGTCCGTCCTGGAAGGCCTCGAGGCCGTGCGCAAGCGGCCCGGCATGTACATCGGGTCCACCGACTCGCGCGGCCTGATGCACTGTCTGTGGGAGATCATCGACAATTCGGTGGACGAGGCCCTGGCCGGGTTTGGGCAGAACATCAAGGTCATCCTGCATCCGGACGGCTCGGTGGAGGTCCACGACGACGGCCGCGGCATCCCCGTCGACGTCGAACCGAAGACCGGCCTGAGCGGCGTCGAGGTCGTCTTCACCAAGCTGCATGCCGGCGGCAAGTTCGGCGGCGGGTCCTACACCGCCTCGGGCGGCCTGCACGGGGTGGGCGCCAGCGTCGTCAACGCGCTGTCGGCCCGGCTCGACGTGCAGGTGGACCGGGGCGGGAAGACCTACCAGATGTCCTTCCGCCGCGGCGAGCCCGGCAGCTTCGCGGACACCGGCAGGACTCCGGACCCCGCGGCCAAGTTCGAGCCGTTCGTCGACAGTTCCCGGCTCGCCGTCGTCGGCAGCACCAAGCGCGGGGTGACCGGCACCCGGATCCGCTACTGGGCGGACCGGCAGATCTTCACCCCCGACGCCAGGTTCTCCTACGAGGAGCTGCAGGCGCGGGCCCGGCAGACGTCCTTCCTGGTGCCGGGGCTGCGCCTGACGCTGCGGGACGAGCGCCGGCTGCCCGGCACCCCGGGGGAGGACGGGCCGGTGGAGGAGGTGTTCCACCATGACGGCGGCATTTCCGAGTTCGTCGACTTCCTGGCCGCGGACAGTGCCGTCACCGATGTCTGGCGGATCCACGGGGCCGGCAAGTTCAAGGAAACCGTGCCCGTGCTGGACGAGAAGGGGCACAGCCGGATTGCCGAGGTGGAGCGCGACTGCGAGGTGGACGTGGCCCTGCGCTGGGGCATCGGCTACGACACGACGGTGCGCAGTTTCGTCAATATCATCGCCACACCCAAGGGCGGCACGCACCAGAGCGGCTTCGAGCAGGCCCTGCTGAAGACCTTCCGCAAGGTCATCGAGGCCAACGCGCGCAAGCTGAAGGCCGGCAACGACAAGATCGAGAAGGACGACGTGTTCGCGGGACTGACCGCGGTGCTCACGGTCCGGCTGGCCGAGCCGCAGTTCGAGGGCCAGACCAAGGAGATCCTCGGCACGTCCGCCGTGCGCGCGATTGTCTCGCGCGTGGTGGAGAAGGAGATCACCGCGAAGCTGAACTCGACCGCGCGCGCGGACAAGGCGCAGTCGGCGCTGCTGCTGGAGAAGGTCGTCAACGAGATGAAGTCGCGCATCTCCGCGCGCGTGCACAAGGAGACGCAGCGGCGCAAGAACGCGCTGGAGACTTCGACCATGCCGGCCAAGCTGCTGGACTGCCGCACCGACGACGTGGAGCGTTCCGAGCTGTTCATCGTCGAGGGCGACAGCGCGCTGGGCACGGCCCGGCTGGCCCGGTCCTCCGAGCAGCAGGCCCTGCTGCCGATCCGGGGCAAGATCCTCAATGTCCAGAAGGCCTCGGTCGGGGACATGCTCTCGAATGCCGAATGCGCGGCGCTGATCCAGGTGGTCGGCGCCGGCTCCGGGCGCAGCTTCCAGCTGGAGGCGGCCCGCTACGGCAAGGTGATCCTGATGACGGATGCGGACGTGGACGGGGCGCACATCCGCACGCTGCTGCTGACCCTGTTCTTCCGCTACATGCGGCCGCTGGTCGAGGCCGGCCGGGTATACGCGGCCGTGCCGCCGCTGCACCGCGTGGAAGTGGTCAACGCCGGATCCAAGCCCAACGAGATGGTGTACACCTACTCGGAGGGCCAACTGGTACAGCTGCTGGCCACGCTGGAGAAGGACGGGCGCAAGTACAAGGAGCCGATCCAGCGCTACAAGGGCCTGGGCGAAATGGATGCGGACCAGCTGGCCGAGACCACCATGGATCCCCGCCACCGCACGCTGCGCCGGGTCCGGATCGAGGACGCGGAGGCCGCCGAGCGTGCCTTCGACCTGCTGATGGGCTCGGATGTGGCCCCGCGCAAGGAGTTCATCATCGCCGGGGCTACCATGCTGGACCGCGAGCGGATCGACGCCTAGGATCGCGGTCCGGCCGGGACGTGGGGCGCCCGCGGCGGCGGGCAGGAGTTGACACGGGAGTGTGATCCGTGACATCTTTTTGCACGTGAACCTGTCAGACAGCTGGACAGCAGGACAGCCGATTGCACGAGTGAGTGCCGCCGAGGCCGTATTCAGTTCCCTGCGCCAGGCCATCGAGGATGGCCGGCTCGCCGTGGGGACGCGGCTGAGTTCGGAGGCGGCCCTGGCCCAGCAGTTCGGAGTCAGCAGGTCGGTGGTCCGCGAGGCGCTGCGCTCCTGCGCGTCGCTGGGCCTGACCGAAACCCGGACGGGCAAGGGCACTTTCGTGATTGCCGACCGGGTGGGCGGCGACCTGACGCTGGGCCAGTATTCGGCGCGGGAGCTGACCGAGGCCCGGCCGCACATCGAGGTACCTGCCGCGGGCCTGGCGGCCCGGCGCCGCAGCGAGGACGACCTGCAGCACCTGCGCGACATCGTGGACTCGATGAGCCGCGAGGACGACCCGGAGGCCTGGGTGGCCCTGGACGCCGCCTTCCACGCGGCAATTGCCCGGTTCAGCGGCAACCGGGTCTTCGAGAAGGTCGTGGCGGATATCCGCGACGCGATGGCGAACCAGTCGGAGACCCTGAACATGGTGGCCGGACGGCAGCAGGATTCGGATGCCGAGCACCGGGAAATCCTCGCCGCCATCGAGACGGGATCTGCGGCCCAGGCCTCCGAAGCCATGCGCCGGCATCTTGAAGCGGTGGACGCCGCCCTTGGCCTGATCCTGGGCAGCTGACCGGCCCCTTCCCCGCAAGCCTTCCCGGGCCGGCCGAAGCCGGGCACCGGGTACCCAACACGAACCAAAGGACATTATCTCTATGCTGCCCCAGCCCCTTGCGACCGATCCTGCCATCGTGCGGCCTGCCCACGTTCCGGTGGCGGAACAGATCCGCGACGGACTGGTGGAGAGCGTCCACTACGGCTCGGTAATCGCCCTGGCGGCCGACGGCGGCACGATCTTCTCCGCCGGAGATCCGCTGGCGCTGTTCTATCCGCGGTCCTCGCTCAAGCCGCTGCAGGCCGTCGCCATGGTGCGCGCGGGGCTCCGGCTGCCGGCGCCGCTGCTGGCGCTGTCCGCTGCGAGCCACTCCGGTGCCGGCATGCACCAGGACGGGGCCCGGCGGATCCTGGACCTGCACGGACTGGACGAGCAGGCCCTGGAAAACGCACCGGACCTGCCCTACGGCCGCGCCGAGAGCAGCGAGTGGCTGCGCGGCGGCGGAGCGGCCAGCCGGCTCGCGCAGAACTGCTCGGGCAAGCACGCGGCCATGGCCGCGACCTGCGTGCTCAACGGCTGGCCCGTGCGCGGCTACCTGGAGCCGCAGCACCCACTGCAGCAGGCGATTGCCGGCGTCGTCAGCGAGCTCACCGGCGAGGAGCCCGCCCTGGTCAGCACCGACGGGTGCGGAACCCCCTTGTTCGCGCTGACGCTGCGCGGCATGGCCCGGGCCTTCGGGCTGATCGCTTCCGCCGCCCCGGGAACTGCCGAGGCAACGGTGGCGGCGGCGATGCGGGCGCATCCGGAGCAGGTGGCCGGCGATGGCCGGGACGTCACCGAGCTCATGCGCCGGCTGCCGGGCCTGCTCGCCAAGGACGGCTTCGAGGGCCTCCAGCTGGCCGGGCTGCCGGACGGGCGCGCCCTGGCCATCAAGATCGCCGACGGGTCCGACCGTGCCCGGCTGCCGGTTACCCTCCATGCCCTGCAGGCCATGGGGCTGGACGACGGCGCGCTCGGCGTGCTGGGACCGGAGCCGGTCCTCGGCGGCGGCCGGCCGGTCGGCCGCCTGCGCGCCGTGGACTTTACCCGCTGACCACTTCCCTGCGACCCCTTCCTGCGACAACGACGTCACCCACCGAAGTAAAGGACATCATGACTGCTGCCTCTTTCCGCTCCGACCACGACCTGCTGGGGGAGCGCGACATCCCTGCCGACGCCTACTGGGGCGTGCACACCCTGCGGGCGGTGGAGAATTTCCCGATCACCGGCCAGCCCCTGTCCACCAACGCGCAGCTGGTCCGCGGCCTGGCCGCGGTCAAGCTGGCCGCGGCCCGCGCGAACCAGGAACTCGGACTGCTGGATGCGGTCCGGGCGGACGCCATTGCCCAAGCATGCCGGGAGATCCTCGACGGCAAGCTGCACGGGCAGTTCATCGTCGACGTCATCCAGGGCGGTGCCGGCACCTCGTCGAACATGAACGCGAACGAGGTCATCGCCAACCGGGCGCTGGAGATCCTGGGCTACGGCAAGGGCGACTACTCCCGGCTGCACCCCAACGACCATGTCAATCTGAGCCAGTCCACCAACGACGTCTACCCGACGGCCGTGCGCGTGGCCACGATCCTGGGCGTGCGCGGGCTGCTCGACGCGCTCGAAACCCTGGAGGCGGCCTTCGCCGCCAAGGCGGCCGAGTTCCGCACCGTGGTCAAGATGGGCCGGACCCAGCTCCAGGACGCGGTGCCGATGACCCTGGGACAGGAATTCGGCACGTACGCGGTCACCATCGGCGAGGACCGGCAGCGCCTCGCCGAGGCCGGGCTGCTGATCCATGAGATCAACCTGGGCGCCACCGCCATCGGCACGGGCCTGAACGCCCCGGCCGGCTACAGCGCCGCGGCCTGCCGGCACCTGGCGGCGATCACCGGCCTGCCGCTGGTGACCTCGCCCGATTTGATCGAGGCCACCCAGGACGTCGGCGCGTTCGTGCACCTGTCGGGGGTGCTCAAGCGGGTGGCACTGAAACTGTCCAAGATCTGCAACGACCTGCGCCTGCTCTCCTCCGGCCCGCGCGCCGGGCTGGGCGAGATCAACCTGCCGGCAGTGCAGTCCGGTTCCTCGATCATGCCGGGCAAGATCAACCCGGTCATCCCCGAAGTCGTCAGCCAGGTCGCCTACGAAGTCGTCGGCAACGACGTCACCATCAGCATGGCCGCCGAATCCGGGCAGCTGCAGCTGAACGCCTTCGAACCGATCATCGTCCACAGCCTGGACAAGAGCATCTCGCACCTGGAGAACGCCTGCCGCACCCTGACCGAACGGTGCGTGCGCGGCATCACCGCCAACACCGAGCGGCTGCGGCTCTCGGTCGAGCAGTCCATCGGCCTGGTCACCGCCCTGAACCCGCACCTGGGCTACGCCGCCGCCACCGCCATCGCCCAGGAAGCCCTGGCCACCGGCCGCGGCGTGGCCGACCTGGTCCTCGAACACCGGCTGCTCTCCGCCGACCGGCTCGAAGAACTGCTCCAGCCCCAGCGCCTGGCCAACCTCAGCAACTAAGACCCCCGTTCACAGCATCTTCCCCTCCACCCCGCAAGGATTGTCATGACTTCCTCCCCCCAGGGAGTGCGCCGCGCTGCGCCCTCCGACGACGGCCACATCTCCGAAGCCGCCCTGCACGCCGAGGACCAGGGCTACCACAAAGGCCTCAAACCCCGGCAGATCCAGATGATCGCCATCGGCGGTGCGATCGGCACCGGCCTGTTCATGGGAGCCGGCGGCCGGCTGGCCAACGCCGGCCCGGCCCTGGTGCTCACCTACGCGGTCTGCGGCCTGTTCGCCTTTTTGATCCTGCGGGCCCTGGGCGAACTGATCATGCACCGGCCCTCCTCCGGCTCCTTTGTGTCCTACGCCCGGGAGTTTTTCGGCGAGAAGGCAGCCTTCGCCACGGGCTGGCTGTACTGGCTGAACTGGGTGATGACCGCCATCGTCGACGTCACGGCAGTGGCCCTGTACATGAACTTCTTCGCCAAATACTGGGAACCCATCGGCGACGTCCCGCAGTGGGTCTTCGCCCTGGCCGCGCTGCTGCTGGTCCTCGGCCTGAACCTGGTCTCGGTGAAGGTCTTCGGCGAACTTGAATTCTGGTTCGCGCTGATCAAGGTCGTTGCGTTGGTGGCCTTCCTGCTCGTGGGCGTCTACTTCGTCATCTTCGGCACGCCGGTTGACGGCCAGGAGGTCGGCTTCAGCCTGATCTCCGGCAACGGCGGGATCTTCCCCAACGGCCTGATGCCCGCCATCGTCGTCATCCAGGGCGTGGTCTTCGCCTACGCCTCGATCGAGCTGATCGGTACCGCCGCCGGCGAGACCCGGAACCCGGAGAAGGTCATCCCGCGCGCCATCAACACCGTGGTGCTGCGCATCGCAGTGTTCTACGTCGGTTCGCTGATCCTGCTCTCGCTGCTGCTGCCCTACACCGCCTACAAGGCCGGGGAAAGCCCGTTCGTGACCTTCTTCGGCACCATCGGGGTGGCCGGCGTTGATGCCATCATGAACCTGGTGGTCCTGACCGCGGCCATGTCCTCCCTGAACGCCGGCCTCTACTCGACCGGGCGGATCCTGCGCTCGATGGCGGTTGCCGGTTCCGCCCCGCGTTTTGCGCTGCGGATGAACAAGTCCGGCGTCCCCTACGGCGGCATCGCGCTGACCTCGGTGATCGCCCTGTTCGGTGTCGTGCTCAACGCCGTGGTGCCCGCCCAGGCCTTCGAGATCGTGCTCAACGCCGCCGCCATCGGCATCATCAGTGCGTGGGGCATGATCATCCTGTGCCAGCTGAAGCTGGCGCACTGGGCCAAGCAGGGCCTGGCCGCCCGCCCGTCCTTCCGGATGCCCGGTGCCCCCGTCACCGGCTACGTCACCCTGGCCTTCCTGCTGGCGGTGCTGGTCCTGATGGCGTTCGATTCCCCGGTGGGCACGTGGACCGTGGCCTCGCTGGCCATTATCGTCCCGCTGCTCATCCTCAGCTGGTACCGCTGCCGCGACCGGATCCGGGCCATCGCCGCCGCCCGGGAGGAAGAAGAGGAGGCCCGCCGGCCGGTGGCTGCGCAGGGCGCACCGCACAGCCGCTGACAGCTGACCTCCGGCCGGTGAAGCCCGGCGGCGGGACCCTTCCGGGGTGCCGCCGCCGGGCTTTTCGCGCGCTGGGGGCGGGACGTCCGTGCTCAGTACGTCTAGCCGGCGAGGCCGGGGGCGATGAGCAGGACGGTGGGTACCGACAGCAGCAGTGCCGCGCCGAGCACGACCAGGGACTGCCCGCCGGCGGCCAGCGCCGGCTGCGGAGTGAGCAGGCGGCGCAGTCGGTGGGCGGTGCTGGCTGCTTCCGCTTCGGCCGCGCCGGGCAGCCCTGCCGCAGGGCCGGCCGGCGGCAGGGCTGCCGCACCGGCATCCCGCCCGCCGGAGGCAACGACGGCGATGGCCCGGATCAGGGTTTCGCGCCGTGCGCTGCCCAGGGCGGCGTCGTCGGCCAGCATCTCGGTCAGTTCGCTCACTGCCCGCTGGGCCAGCTGCGAGGTCGGCAGCCAGGGCAGCGCGGTGCGCCAGGCGGCGAAAGCCAGCAGCAGCAGGTCATGGCGCTGGGCCAGGTGCGCCCGCTCATGCGTGAGCACCGCGTCAAGTTCCTCGGGGGAGAGCAGCTCGAGCAGTCCTTCGGAGAGCACGGTCACCGGCCCTTCGCCGCCGGGCAGGCAGTAGGCCACCGGGGCCGGGTGGCTGATGACCAGCGTGGCGGGCGAATGGGCCGAGGGGGAGCTGAGCAGGTTCAGCAGGTCGCGGTGGCGGTTGCGCTGCCGGCGGATGCGCAGGTAGGTCAGCAGCAGGGTGAACACCAGATGGACGGTCAGCAGCAGCGCCGCGCTGAGGGCGAAGACATGGACCGGGTCCAGACCATGGTCGGTGGCCGGGCCGGCCGGGCGGCCGACCAGCAGGCCGGCCAGGCCCCGCAGGCCCGCCAGCAGGTTCTCGCCCAGCGGCTCCAGCCCCCAGGTCAGCATGGCCCCGATCATCGACAGGCCGCCGGCAAGCGCGATCGCCTGCCAGAGGATGAGCGCGGCCATCGGGGCGCGGGCGGTCCAGCGGGCCTTCGAGAGCAGGACCGGGACCGGCCAGGCCAGGAGGACCGCCAGGGCGGCCAGCAGGTAGGAGGCCCAGAACATCCTCAGGCTAGCCGGCGGCGAGGATCTTGCGCAGCGTTTCGGCTTCCTGCTCGCTCACCGTGCCGATGAAGCGGGCCAGCACGGCCTCGCGGTCGGGCGCGGACCCCAGGACCTCGTGCATCAGTTCGACGGTGTGCTCCTCGCGGCTGGTCACGGCCCGGTAACGGTGCGGGCGGATGTCCCGCTCGCGCTGGACCAGCCCCTTCTTCTCCAGGCGGGAGAGCACGGTGAGCACGGTGGTGACGGCCAGTTCCTTGCCGTCGGCGGAGCTGCTGCGGGCCAGCCGGTCGCGCAGCGTGTTCGCCGTCAGGGCGGCATCCTCCGCGCCGGCGGAGTCAATCTGGTTCCACAGCAGGTCCATGACTGCGCGCTCCAGTTCGCCGAGAGTGGCCATGTGTTTCCTCCGTTTACCCCAGGTGCTGTACTGCGTGGCTCTGTCCGACCGCACAGTCCGGGCCGGCCCGGTTTGTGCGCTCACTATCCAATTTACGGCCTTCCGGAAAATTGTTCTACAGTACGTAGAAAGAGACATTTCTACCGAGTGTAGAAGTTGGCGCCACCCCGCCCGGATGGCCCGTCTGGAGGACAGTTCCATGGAAGCTCTCGAGATTGCCCGCTGGCAGTTCGGCATCACCACCGTCTACCACTTCCTGATGGTCCCGCTGACCATCGGCCTGGGACTGGTGGTGGCGTCGCTGCAGACTGCCTGGTTCGTGACCGGCGGGGAACAGTACCTGCGGATGACCAAGTTCTGGGGCAAGCTGTTCCTGATCAACTTCATCATGGGCGTGGCCACCGGCCTGGTCCAGGAATTCCAGTTCGGCCTGGCCTGGAGCGAGTACAGCCGCTTCGTCGGGGACGTGTTCGGTGCCCCGCTGGCGATGGAATCCCTGCTGGCCTTCTTCACCGAGTCCATCTTCCTGGGCCTGTGGATCTTCGGATGGCAGCGCCTGCCCCGGGCCGTGCACCTGTTGAGCATCTGGGCCGCGACCCTGGCCTCGATCGGCTCGGCCTACTTCATCCTGGCGGCCAACTCCTGGATGCAGCACCCCGTGGGGGTGGAAATGGTCGACGGCCGGCCGGTGCTGGTGGACATCTGGGCCGTGCTGACCAACAACACGCTGCTGGTGGCCTTCCCGCACACCGTCCTCGGTGCCTTCTCCGTCGCCGGCGGCTTCCTGCTCGGCATCGCCTGGTACCACCTGTGGAAGCGCCGCCGGGACGGCATCGACACGGTGGACGCCGGCGGCCGGGTGGTGGTGGGCTCGCAGCCGGCCACCGGCCGGGACGCCGCCGACCACAAAGTCTGGCTGCAGTCGCTGCGGATTGGCGCCGTCGTCGCCCTGGTCTCCTTCGCCGGGGTGTCGCTGACCGGAGACGTGCAGGCGAAGCTGATGTTCCAGCAGCAGCCGATGAAGATGGCCGCCGCCGAGGCTGCCTGCCACGACGGCACCGGGTTCTCCGTGCTCTCCGTCGGTGACCTGGGCTCGCAGGACTGTGACGAAATCGTGGCGGTGATCGAGGTGCCCGGCCTGCTCTCCTTCCTAGCCAACGGCGACTTCACCACCGAGGTCAAGGGGGTCAATACGCTGATCCCCGAATATCAGGAGCGGTACGGGACCACCGTGCCGGAGAACCCGGCCTACGGCGAGCGCGCCGGGCAGCCGGTCGATTACGTGCCGGTCATGGAGGTGACGTACTGGGGCTTCCGGATCATGATCACCTTCGGCATGCTTGCTGCCGCGGCCGCGCTGGTGGCGCTCTGGCTGGTCCGCAAGGGCACGGTGCCGGCGTCCCGGTGGCTGATGCGCCTGGCGGTGCTGGGCATCCTGGCTCCCTTCGGTGCGAATTCCGCCGGCTGGATCTTCACCGAGATGGGCCGCCAGCCGTTCGTGGTGGCGCCGAATCCTGATCCGAACGGCATCGACGACGTGTTCATGTTCACCGCCGCGGCGGTCTCGCCGGGGGTTTCACTGCCCGAGCTGGTCTTCTCGCTCAGTGCCTTCACCCTGGTCTACCTGGCACTGCTGGTGGTGGAGGTGAAGCTGCTGGCCGCCTACTGCCGGGGCGGGGTGCCGGCGGCCATGCCGGAGCTGCTGCCCGGGCACGGCGGCAGCAGCCAGGACCGCCACGATGACGGCGACGGCGGCAGCGGCCCCGGCACCGGCGGCAAGGACGGCGGCGATGTGCTCGCCTTCGCCTACTGAACCCGGCCCGGCCCGGCTGACCGCACCCGTGAAGATCCAATTGGAGAACTGAGATGGAATCCCTGCCCACCCTGTGGTTTGTCATGATCGGGTTTTTCTTCACCGGCTACCTGTTCCTGGAGGGCTTCGACCTGGGGGTCGGGATGCTGATGAAGCTCTTCGCCCGCAGCAATACCGAGCGCCGGGTGCTGCTGAACACCATCGGCCCGGTGTGGGACGGCAACGAGGTCTGGCTGATCACCGCCGGAGCCATGCTCTTCGCCGCCTTCCCGCACTGGTACGCCTCGCTCCTGGCCGGCCTGTACGTGCCGCTGGTGCTGGTGCTGCTGGCGCTGATTTTCCGTGCCGTCGGCTTCGAATACCGGGGCAAGGCGGATTCGGACCGCTGGCGGGCCGGCTGGGACTGGGCCATCGCCCTCGGCTCGCTGGTCTCGGCCTTCGGGGTCGGCGCCATGCTGGCGGTGACCACCACCGGCCTGCCGCTGGATGCCAACGGGGACCGGGTGGGCGGGCCGTTCGTGTGGCTGACCGGCTACGCCGTGCTGGGCGGGCTGGCCGTGACCGGATTCTGCCTCATCCATGCGCTGGCGTTCCTGATGCTCAAGACCGACGGCGAGGTGCGCCACCGCGCGCGGCGGGCGCTGTGCCGGTGGCTGCCCCTGGGCCTGGTGCCGCTGGCGGCCTGGGCGCTGCTGGTGGTCTTGGCCCACGGCAAGGCCACCACATGGGCGGCGCTCGCCGTCGCGGCCCTCGGCGCCGCGGCCGCCCGGCTGCTGGCCGGCCGGGGGCTGGAGGGGCCGGCCTTCGCGGCCCTGGGCGTCTTCCTGCTGGCCGGCGCCGGGGCCATCTTCGCCGCCGTCTACCCCACGGTGCTGCCCTCGACCGTCGACCCGGCCTTCAGCCTGACGGTGGCCAACGCCTCCTCGTCGGACTACACGCTGGGGGTGATGAGCGTGGTGGCGCTGTTCGGCATCCCGGCCGTGCTGGCCTACCAGATCTACACCTACTGGGTGTTCCGCAAGCGGGTGGGCCCGGCCCACATTCCGGCGGCGCACGCGGTCCGGCCGCAGTGAAACGCGCCCTGGCAATCACCCCTGCCGGCCGGCGGGCGCTCTACCTGCTGGGCCTGCTGGCTGCGGCCAAGGCCGCCGGACTGGTGCTGCTGGCCGGAGCCGTGGCCGCCGGCATCGCCGGACTGGCCGGCGGCGGCCTGGACTGGCAGGCCGTCACGGCTGCCGGTGCGGCCGGTGCGCTGCTGCGCTCGCTGTCCGTCTGGGGCCAGGAGACGGTGGCCCAGCGTGCGGCCGCCGGGGTCAAGAACGAACTGCGGGCCGCGCTGGTGGACACGGTGCTCGACGCCGGCGGCGGTGTTCCCGGCGGCGAGGCCGCGGCAGGCCATGGTGCGCTGAGCGTGCTGGCCACCCGGGGCCTGGACGCCCTGGACGACTATTACTGCAAGTACCTGCCGGCCCTGGTCACCTGCGCCGTGGTGCCGCTGCTGGTGGGGCTGCGGATCCTGGCCGCGGACTGGATCAGCGCGCTGATCGTGGTGCTGACCATCCCGCTGGTGCCGGTGTTCATGGTGCTGATCGGCCTGCACACCCAGGACAAGGCGCGCGAAGCCGCCGAGGCGCTGCACCGGCTCTCGGACCACCTGCTGGAGTTGGCCCGCGGCCTGCCGGTGCTGGTGGGCCTGGGCCGGGCCGCGGCGCAGACCCGCGCGCTGGCCGACGTCGCCCGCGCCTACCGCACCCGGACCATGGCCACCCTGCGCGTGGCCTTCCTGTCCTCGCTGGCACTGGAACTGATCGCCACCTTGTCCGTGGCCCTGGTGGCCGTGTTCATCGGCGTGCGCCTGGTGCACGGCCAGATGCCGCTGGAGGCAGGGCTGCTGGCCCTGATCCTGGCCCCGGAGTGCTACCAGCCGCTGCGGGACCTGGGCGCCGCCCACCACGCGAGCGAGGACGGCATCGAGGCACTTCGGCGCACCGGCAGCATCCTGCGCGCCCCGGCCGGCCGGGCCCTGGCAACCGGCACGGACACCCGGTGCGGCACCGTGGGCGTCCGCGGCCTGAGCGTGCGCTACCCCGGCCGGCCGGAGGCGGTGCTCGACGGCCTGGACTTCACCGTGCCGGCCGGCAGCATCGCCGCGCTGGCCGGAGCCAGCGGCACCGGCAAGACCACGGTGCTGGAGGTCCTGGCCGGGCTGCGCCGGGACGGGGCCGGCGCAGAGATCTCCGGGACGGTGGAAGGCATCCGGCCCGCAGCCGTGGCCTGGATCCCGCAGCACCCGGTGCCGGTGGCCGCCACCGTGGCCGCCGAAGTCGCCCTGTACGCGGGACTGGCCGACGGCCCGGAGACCCGGGAGGCCGTTGTCCGCGCCCTGGCCGGGGCCAATGCCGCCGGCCTGGCCGACGCACAAACCGGGGAGCTGAGCCCGGGGGAGCTGCGCCGGGTGGCGGTGGCCCGCGCCCTGGCCCGGCTGGAGCACGTCCCCGGCGTGGACGTGCTGCTGGCGGATGAGCCTACCGCCCATGTGGACGAGGTCTCCGCCCGGACCATCGAACGGTCCCTGGCCGGGCTGCGCGGCCGGGCGACGGTCATCCTGGTCTCCCACGACCCGGCCACCGCGGCGCTTGCGGACCGGATCATCCCGGTCACCGGTTCCGCCGGTGCCCCTGCCCCGCTGCGCGCCGGCATGCCGGATAACTTCGTTTCCACCGCGGAACAGGGGGGCCTGGCCGGACCGGCCGGCCAAAGGAGCCGGAACGGGGCCCGGAGCACCGCCGGGCGTGCTGCGGCGGCCGGTGCCGCCCGGCAGCGGCCGGGTCTGGGGCGACACCTGGCCCTGCTGCGGCCCCGGAACCGCCGGTTCGCCGCCGCGCTGTGCTTCGGCGTGGGGGCCACGCTGTGCGCCATCGCCCTGGCCGGGCTCTCCGGCTGGCTGATTGTCGCCGCCAGCGAACAGCCGCCCATGCTGCACCTCATGACGGCGGTCGTCGGCGTGCGCTTCTTCGGCATCGGCCGCGCGGTGCTGCGCTACCAGGAACGGCTGCACCTGCATGAGGCGGTCTTCGAAAGCACCGACAGGCTGCGCGTGCAGCTCTGGAACGGCCTGCTGCAGCGTCCGGAAGGCTGGCGCCGGCTGGCCCGCGGCGGCGGTGCCCTCGAACGGCTGGTCGGCGATGTCGACGAGCTGCGCGACGTCGCCCCGCGCGCGGTCTTCGCCCCGCTGGTCGGGCTGCTGACCACCGCGGCCTCCTGCCTGGTTACCGCGCTGCTGCTGCCGGCGGGACTGGGCTGGCAGCTGCTGCTCGGGCTCGCCGGAGTACTGGGTGCCCCGGCCCTGACCCGGTGGGCCGACCGCTCGGCACAGGCCGCCGCCGTCGGCCTCAAGGGCCGCTCGCTGACTGGCGTGTCCCGGCTGCTGGGCGCAGCCGGGGACCTGGCCGCCAATGGCGCCGCCGGCCCGGTGCGGGCCGAGGTGCTGGCCCTCGGGGACGCCACGGTGGCGCAGCTGCGGCGCAGCGCCTGGGCGCAGGGCCTGGGGCACGCGGTGACGGCACTGGCCTGCTCACTGTCCGCGCTGGCAATGACCGCGGCGGCGGAAACAGCGGTAGCCGGCGGAACGGCGCCCGGCGCCGCCGCCGTCGTCATCCTGATGCAGCTGGCGCTGATCGAGCCCTACACGGCGGTGAACACCGCGGTGCAGCAGTGGGGTGCCTGGCGCCGGCTGGGGGAGCGGGTGCTGCCGGACCTGGGCAGCCCGGACCCGGATGCTGCCCGGCCGGAGGTTCCGGGGCCGGAAGCCGGCCCGGTCGCCTCGCTCGCGCTGCGCGGGACAACCTACCGCTATCCCGGGCAGGCGCAGCCGGTGTTCGCCGGCCTGGACCTGCAGGTGCGGCGCGGGGAGTGGCTGGCGGTGACCGGGACCTCGGGCAGCGGCAAGTCCACCCTGCTGGGGGTGCTGCTCGGCTTCCTGGCACCCGAGGAAGGCAGCTGCCTGGTCAACGGCCGGCCCGGCAGTGCCGCCGGCCGGCTGGCCTGGACTCCGCAGGAAGCCCACCTGTTCGATTCCAGCCTGCGCGCGAACCTGCTGCTGGCCCGCAGCCGGCAGGATCGGCCTGCGGAGGAGGACCTGCTGGCCGTGCTGGAGGCCGTGGGCCTGGGATCCTTCGTCGCGGGACTGCCGGACGGCCTGGAGACGCGGATCGGCCCGGGCGGGCACCACCTCTCCGGGGGCCAGCGCCAGCGGGTGGCGGTGGCACGCGCCCTGCTCACGTCCGCCGACGTCGTGCTGCTGGACGAACCGGCGGCGCACCTGGACCGGGAGGCCGCGGCGGACCTGCTGGCCGACCTGCGCCGCGCCCTCGCGGACAAGGCAGTGGTCCTGGTCACCCACGACCCGCGGGAGGCAGCCGCCTGCGACCGCCAGCTGCGGCTGGGTTCCGCCAATCCGGCAGCCGCGCTAGCCTAGGCCGATGACCATCGCGAGGCCGAACTACCCGGATACCGCCGGCACCGGGCTGCACTGGCGGGCGCTGACCCCGGCGGACACCGCGGCCTGGTACGGCCTGGTCCGCCGGATGGCCGCGGTGGACCAGCCGCCGTGGTCCGAAACCCGGGAGGACCTGGCCGAGTACCTCGCGTCCGCAGCCAACGACCCGGAGCTGACCACCGTGGCCGGCTTCGACAGCGGCGGCGTGTTGCGGGCGGCCGGCCGGGTGGCCGCGAACCCGGGCTCCGCCGTCGCCCACACCTGGGGCGGGGTGGATCCGGCCTGGCGCCGCCGCGGCATCGGTGCCGCCGTCTACGCCTGGCAGCGCGAATGCCAGCGCCGCCGGTTCGAGGCAGCCGGGATCACCGGCGGGGTGCTGCGCACGCACGCCGAGGAACAGGACCAGTCCCACAACGCGCTGCTGGCCGCGGCCGGGGCCGCGGTGGTGCGGTATTTCACCGAGATGACCCGCCCGCTCGCCGGTCCGCTGCCGGAACCTCCGCTGCCGCCGGGCTTCAGCTTCGCTGTCCTGGACCCGGAGGACAGCGAGCCGGTGCGGCTGGCCCACAACGAGGCGTTCGCCGACCACTGGGGCAGCGAGCCGCGGGACGCGCAACGCTGGGCCTTCACCGTGCGGCACCCGCAGCTGAAGCCGGAATGGAGCCTGTCCGTGGTGGAGACCGCCACCGGCGAAACGGTGGCCTACCAGCTGGCCAGCTTCGATCCGGAATTCCGGCTGCGGCACGGCTACGACGAGGGCTTCACCGACCTGCTCGGGGTCCGGCGGGCCTGGCGGGGCCGCGGACTGGCCGCTGCGCTGCTGGCCGAGGCGATGCGGCGGTTCAAGGCCGCCGGCATGGACCATGCAGGCCTGGGCGTGGACACGGAGAACCCCAGCGGGGCGCTCGGCCTGTACACGCGGCTGGGCTACACCCCGACCACCCGCAGCCTTGCCTGGGAGTTCCCGCTGACCTGAAATTGGGACGCTCCCGCAGGTGGCCAGGGCCCCTGCTCAGGCGCCGACGTCGTACATGTGGTGTACGACTTCGTGCAGGAAGTAGGACCCCAGCGTGGTCACGGTGAAGGGCGTACCGTTGCTGCGCCGGCCGGGCCGCTGCCACTGCTCCGGGGTGACTGCTTCGAAGGCCGAGGCCGTGGCGGTGGCGGCGGCCTCGAGCTGCCGGGCCACCTCGGCCGGATCCTGCTCGCCGTAGCGCCCGTCGACGGCGGCCGCGTCCGCGTCCCAGTTCGCGAAGCCCGGATCCTCCTGCGTCAGCATCTGCTCCAGCCGCGAGCGGAACAGCGTGCAGACATCCCGGACATGGGAGGCGTATTCCAGCGGCGACCAGGTGGAGTCGTCCGGCCGCTCGCGCACCTGCGGGCGGGCCAGCACCTGGTGCCAGCGCGGTACCGCGGCGCGCAGCGCCGGGCCCACGGTGGCCGGGGTGACGCCGGCCGGGTCGAACCCGCAGTCCGGGCAGCTGCGTCCGGTGACCCACATCCAGTCCTTGGTGTCCGGAATGATTGCCATGCCGCCAGTTTATGCCCGCCCCGGCGCCGCGGTGCCCCGGAGCGGGCGGGCTGCGAAGCCGGCACTGCGGGCGCGCCCCACTCCCTAGCTGAGGCTGGGACCGATGGCGTCGACGGTCTGGCTCAGCGGCACGCCGGAGCCGTCGCGGCGGCCGTGCTCGGTGGGCAGGGCCCGGGAGGCTCCGTTGTCCGCGGCGGCCTTGGCCGGTCCGTGGCCGGCCCAGGCCAGGCTGAGCAGGTCCTCGCCCTTGAGGAAACGGTGGGCGCGCACGCCGCCGGTGGCCCGGCCCTTCACCGGGTATTCGGCAAGCGCCGTCACCTTGGCGGAGCCGGCGGACAGCCCCGGCAGGGACTCCGAACCGGAGGCGATGGTCACCACCACCGCTGCCTCGTCCGCGGGGGAGACGGGGCCGAAGAAGATCACCGAGTCCCCGCCGGCCAGGCGGATGCCGGCCATGCCGCCCGCGGTCCGGCCCTGCGGGCGGACGGCCGTGGCCGGGAAGCGCAGCAGCTGGGCCTGGGCGGTGAGGAAGACCAGATCGTCCTCCTCGGTGGCCGCGGCGGCGCCAACCACCGTGTCCTTGTCCTTGAGGGTGATGATCTCCCAGTCCTCGCGGTTGAGCGGGTAGTCGGGGGTGACCCGCTTGACCACGCCCTGCGTGGTGCCCACGGCCAGCACGGTGTTCAGCGGCACCAGCGAGACCAGGGACTCGCCCTTGGCCAGCGTGAGGAATTCCTTCACCGGCACACCGCCGGTGAGGTTCGGCACACCGGCGGTTGCCGGCAGCACGGGCATGTCCATGACCTGCAGCCGCAACATCCGGCCGGCGGAGGTGACGGCGCCGATCTCGCCGCGGGCCGAGCTGGGGACCACGGAGGTGAAGACGTCGTGGCGCACCCGCTGGCCGCCGTCGGCGAACGGGTCCTGGGTCATGGTGCGGGCCAGCTGCCCGGAGGCCGAGAGGATCACCCAGCAGGGATCGTCGGGAATCTCCAGCGGCAGCACCGCCTTGGCGGCCTTGCCCGCGCTGGCGGACGTGCCGCTTCCGCCGGCCAGCGCGGCCGCCCCGGCCGGGTCGACGGCCTCGGATTCGAGCAGCACGGTGCGCCGGGGCGTGGCATGCAGCGCGGCCATCTCGCCCAGCTCGTCCGAGACGAGCCGGCGCAGCCGGGTGTCCGAGCCGAGGATCTCCTCGAGCACGGCGATGTCGCGGCGCAGTTCCTCCTGCTCCTTCTCCAGTTCGATCCGGGAGAACTTGGTCAGCTGGCGCAGGCGCAGTTCGAGGATGTAGTTGGCCTGGATCTCGGTCAGGTCGTAGATGGACATCAGCCGTTCGCGGGCCGCGCTGGCCTCATCGGAGCTGCGGATGATCTGGATGACCTCGTCGATGTCCACGATGGCCACCAGCAGGCCCTCGACCAGGTGCAGGCGGTCCTTCTTCCGCCCGAGCCGGTAGGCGGTGCGCCGGCGCACCACGGACAGGCGGTGGTCCACGTAGACCTGCAGCAGCTCGAGCAGGCCCAGCGTGCGCGGCTGGCCCTGGACCAGGGCGACGTTGTTGATGCCGAAGGAATCCTCCAGCGGCGTGTACCGGTAGAGCTGTGCCAGCACCGCCTTGGGGTTGAAGCCGTTCTTCAGCTCGATGACCAGGCGCAGCCCGTGGGTGCGGTCGGTCAGGTCCACCACGTCCGAAATCCCGGCCAGCTTCTTGGAGGTCACCGCGTCCTTGATCTTCTCGATCACCTTCTCCGGCCCCACCATGTAGGGCAGCTCGGTGACCACCAGGCCGGTGCGCCGCGCGTTCAGCTGCTCGATCTCCACCTTCGCGCGGGTCTTGAACGAACCGCGGCCCGTGGCGTAGGCGTCCCTGATGCCGGCCAGGCCCACGATCCGCCCGCCCCCGGGCAGATCCGGGCCGGGGACGAACTCCATGATCTCGTCCAAGGTGGCGTCCGGATGCTGGATCAGGTGCCGGGCGGCGGCCACCACCTCGCCCAGGTTGTGCGGGGCCATGTTGGTGGCCATGCCCACGGCAATGCCCGCCGAGCCGTTGACCAAAAGGTTCGGGAAGGCGGCCGGCAGCACCTCCGGCTGCATCAGCTGGTTGTCGTAGTTGGGCACGAAGTCCACCACGTCTTCGTCCAGGTGGTCCGTCAGCGCCAGGGCCGGGGCGGCCAGCCGGGCCTCGGTGTAGCGCGGGGCGGCCGGGCCGTCGTCGAGCGAGCCGAAGTTGCCGTGGCCGTCAATCAGCGGGATGCGCAGCGAGAAGTCCTGCGCCATGCGCACCATGGCGTCGTAGATGGCCGCATCCCCGTGCGGGTGCAGCTTGCCCATGACCTCGCCCACCACGCGGGCGGACTTCACATGGCCGCGGTCAGGGCGCAGGCCCATGTCGGTCATCATGAACAGGATGCGGCGCTGGACCGGCTTCAGCCCGTCCCTGGCATCGGGCAGGGCCCGCGAGTAGATGACCGAATAGGCGTACTCCAGGAAGGACCCCTCCATCTCCGAGGTGACGTCGATGTCGACGATGTTCTCGGTGAAGTTCTGCGGGTAGTCCTTGCCGGAGGCGGGTTTCTGACGGCGGGCCATGGGAAAAGCGCGGATCCTTTGCGTAAATGATTGCGGATACAGTGAGTTTATGTCTGATGCGGCCGAATCCGAGGATTATCCCGAATACTGGGAGGCGGACGTGGTCCTGCGCGACGGTGGCACGGCCCACCTGCGGCCGATCACCCCCGCCGACGCCGATGCCTTGCAGGCCTTCCACGCGGGCCAGTCGGAGAGCTCGATCTACCTGCGGTTCTTCACCTACAAGTCGAGCCTCAGCCCGCGGGAACTGGAGCGCTTCACGAACGTGGACCACCACAACCGGGTCGCCTTCGTCATTACCATCCGGGGCCAGATTGTCGCCGTCGGCCGCTACGACCGGCTGGACGATCCCACGGATGCCGAGGTGGCATTCAACGTCTCCGATGCCCACCAGGGCCGGGGCCTGGGCTCGATCCTGCTCGAGCACCTGGCCGCCGCCGCGCGCGAGCACGGCATCCGCAGGTTCTCCGCCGAGGTGCTGCCGGAGAACCGCAAAATGCTCACCGTCTTCAACGACGCCGGCTACGAGGTCAGCCGCCATTTCGAAGACGGCGTGGTCATGCTCGAGTTCGGCATCGACCCGACCGAGCGCTCCCGGGCCGTAATGGAATCGCGCGAGCACCGGGCCGAGGCCCGCAGCGTCGCCTCCCTGCTGGCTCCCGGCACGGTGGCCGTCATCGGCGCCGGCCCGGACGCCGGCGGCATCGGGCAGGTCCTGCTCGGGCACATCCTCGAGGGCCGCTTCTCCGGCCGGGTCTACGCCGTCACCCCCGGGGGTGCGGAACCGGCCGGCCTCCCCGCCGGTATCCCCTGCTACTCGGGCATCGCCGAGGTGCCCGAGCCCGTGCAGCTGGCAGTCGTGGCGGTGCCCTACGAGCAGGTGCAGCAGGTGGTGGCCGACTGCGCCGCCGCGGGCGTCAGGGGCGTGGTGGTCGCCACCGCAGGCTTCGCGGACGACGGCGCGCGGGGGCTGGCCCGGCAGCGGGCCCTGGTGCGCAATGCCCGCGCCTACGGGATGCGCGTGATCGGCCCGGCCTCGCTGGGCATCCTCAACACCGATCCCGCGGTCTCGCTGAACGCGTCCCTGGTCCCCGGGCTGCCGCGCACCGGCCCGATGGGCCTGTTCAGCCAGTCCTCGGCGATCGGCGTGCTGCTCGACGCCGCGGCCCGGCGGCGCGGGATCGGAGTCTCCTCGGCGGTCTCCGCGGGCAACCGGGCCGATGTTTCGGGCAATGACCTGATGCAGTACTGGGAGGACGATCCGGCGACCCTGGCGGCCGGCCTCTACCTGGAATCCTTCGGCAATCCGCGCAAGTTTTCCCGGATTGCCCGCCGGCTGGCCCGCAGCAAACCGGTCGTCGTCGCCAAGTCGGACCTGATGGGACTGCGGCTGCCCCCGGGCCACTCGGTGCGCACCACCCAGGCCCCGGCCGGCGCCCTGGACGCGATGCTGCGCCAGTCCGGGGTGATCCGGGTGGCCACCAACGAGCAGTTGATGGACATCGCCCAGATCCTGGTCAGCCAGCCGCTGCCGGCCGGGCCGGGCCTGGCGGTGCTGGGCAATTCCGGCGCCCTCGGCCGGGTCGTGGCGGATGCGGCGACCACCCACGAACTCATTGTGGAGGAAATGGACGCCGGCCTGGACCTGGCCGGCGGCCAGGCGGCCCCGGTGCTGGGCGGGCGGCTGGCCGCGGCGCTGGCCGGGGACCGGATCCATGCCGCCGTCGTCGTCCTGCTGCCGGTGCCGGGAGCTGCGGTGGAGGAGCTGGCCGCGGCCCTGCAGCAGGCAGCCGCGGCAGCCGGCAAGCCGGTCGTCGCCGCCTTTACCGGGCTGGCGGACCCGGCCCAGAGCGTCGAGGGGCTGCTCGGCGACGGGCCGGCCGCCGCAGCGGGGCAGCGGCAGCAGGCCGTGCCCTGCTACGCCAGCCCGGGGGCCGCCGTTGCCGCGCTCGCCGACGTCGTCCGCTACACGCAGTGGGCGGCCCGGGACCAGGGCGAACCGGCAGTGGCCGCCGGACTGCAGACGCACCGCGCGGCCGCGCTGATCGATACCCTGGTGGAGGGCATCGGCGGCACCGAACTGCTTCGGCCCACCCTGGAACAGACGGCAGAACTGCTGGCCTGCTACGGGATCAGCGTGCTGCCCTCGGCCGGTTTCGACACCCCCGACGAGGCGGTGGCGGCCGCGGACCGGCTCGGCTGGCCGGTGGCGCTGAAGACCACGGATGAGCGGCTGCGCCAGCGGCTGGACCTGGGCGGGGTCCGGCTGAACATCGTGGACGCGCAGTCCCTGCGGCGCAATATCGAGCAGATGCGCCGGCTGCTGGCTCCCTTCGGGGACGTGCCGCTGGAAGTGCAGTCCATGGCGCCGGCCGGCCAGGCCTGCGTGCTGCGCGCGATCGAGGATCCGCTGCTGGGCCCGGTGGTGTCCTTCGGGCTGGCCGGGGACGCGGTCAACCTGCTCGAAGACTGGGCGCACCGCATCCCGCCGCTGACGACGGTGGACGTGGCCGACCTGGTCCGCGGCCCGCGCGCGGCGCGCAAGCTCTTCGGCTACCAGGGGCTGCCGCCGGTCGACGTCGCCGCACTGGAGGACCTGGTGGGACGGGTGGCCGTGATGAAGGACGAGCACCCGGAAATTGCGCTGCTGGAGTTCAACCCGGTACTGGTGGCCGGAAACTCGCTGACGGTGCTCAGCGCGGACCTGCGGCTGGGCAACCACACCCAGCGCACCGACAGCGCCCGGCGGGCCATGCGGGACTAGGCGTTGCCGCCGGTTCGCGTTCCCCGCACCGGCTTTGCGAGAATGGATCCATGACTCCTTCCGCGACTTCCGCACGCCGCAGCCTCGACGAGGACCTGAACCGGGCAGGTTTCTACCCGCTGCTGGTGGCCGACGTGGTGCACGACGCGCTGGACGAGCGGACCCCGCTGTCCCACCTGGTGCATCTGGAAACGCACATCGACCGCAACGCGGTGCACCGGCACATCACCGTACTGGTGCTGACCGAGGACATGCTGGTGGTCACCCACGTGGACGACCAGCAGCTGGACGAGGCCGGCGAGCAGGTGATGGCCCAGATCTCCACCGAGTCCGTGCCGGTGAGCCAGATCCGCTCCGTGGTGCTCAGCTACGTGTACGCCCAGCCGCAGAACTACCAGCCCTCGGACCCGGCCCGCGAACTGACCCTGTCGATCGCCTGGTCCGGCGGGCAGCGCCTGGACATGGGGCCGGCCGGCTGCGCGGACCCGCAGTGCGACGCCGACCACGGCTACACCGGCACGATTGTCCAGGACGACATCGTGATCCGGGTCAGCGCCGAGGCGGACGGCCAGCAGGCGGTGCTCAACGCGAAGGCCTTCGCGCGCGCCCTGCGCAAGCTCAGCACGGCTCCGGCCGCCGCGCCCCGGGCCCCCGAACTGGCCGGAGCACGCCCGCGGCTGGCCGGCCGGCTGACGCGCAGCCACCACCAGCGGTGATGCCCGGCACCGTGCCGTCCCTGCAGGAGCCGCTGCCTGCGCCGCCCGGTTACGGCCGGGACAGCATCGCCGATGTCTTCACCAGCGCGGCCGCCGCGCTGGGCCTGGATTCCTTCCCCAACGCGCTTGGCCTGCCCGCGGCCCGGCGGGTGTGCGTGGTCATGGTCGACGGACTCGGCAAGGCGCTGCTGAAGCAGCGCGGCGGCCATGCGCCGTTCCTGCGCAAGTGCCTGGAGAATTCGCGCACCCTCGGCAGCGCCTTTCCCTCGACGACCGCGGCGTCGCTGGCGTCCCTGGGTACCGGCCTGGAGCCCGGGCGGCACGGCATGGTCGGCTACGATGTGCTGGATCCGCAGCAGGACAAGGTGGTGAACCAGCTCGGCAGCTGGGACGACGGCGTGGATCCGCTGCGCTGGCAGCCGAACCCCACCGTGCTGGAACAGGTGGCGGCCGAGGTGCCGGTGGTGACCGTGAGCCTGCCGCAGTTCGCCGCCTCCGGGATGACCCGGGCGGCACTGCGCGGGGGAGCCTTTGTCCCCGCCTCCTCCGGGCACGCCCGCACCGGCGCGGCCGCCGAGCAGCTGGCCGGGCAGGACAAGATGCTGATGTACCTGTACTTCAACGAACTGGACAAGGCGGGCCACCGGCACGGCTGCGGATCAGTGCAGTGGGGGCACGCGCTGGAGGAACTGGACTCGGACATGCGCCGGCTGAGCGCGCACCTGCCGGCGGATACGCTGCTGCTGCTGACCGCGGACCACGGAATGCTGGATGTGGCCCCGGAGCACCGGATCGACTTTTCCGCGGATCCGGCGCTGACGGCCGGACTGCGCCACACGGCCGGCGAGCCGCGGATGCTGCACTTGTACTTCGAGCCGGATGCCTCCGCCGCCCACCGGGAACAGCTGCTCCGGGCCTGGCAGTCGGCCTATGGCCGGCGGGCGTGGATCCTGACCCGGGACGAGGCCGTCGCCCACGGGCTCTTCGGCCGGGTGGAACCGGCGGTGATGCCGCGGATCGGGGACGTGCTGGTGGCCGCGCGGGAGCCGCTCGCGCTCTACGACATGCGCCGGCTGCCTGCTTCGGCGCTGGAGCTGGTGGGCCAGCACGGTTCGCTGACCCGCGCCGAGCGCGACGTGCCGCTGCTGACCTTGGCCCATACCGGCCGGGGCGGATCCTCCGGCCATTTGGTCGGCACCAAAACCGCCCGCAAGGGGCGCACCCGGCACTGAGCGGACGCGGCGCTAATCGCCCTTGGTGCCGAAAACGATCTCGTCCCAGCTGGGAATGGAGGAGCGCTTCGGCTTCACCGTCCGCTTGGCCGGGGCTTCGTCGCGCAGTGTGCCGTCACCGGCCGGTTCTCCGGAGTACGGGACCGGTTCCGCAGCCTCCGGCTCTGCTGCCGGCTCTGCAGCCGGTTGGCCGGACTGCTCCCCGGACTGGGTGGACTGCGCGGCAGTGTCCCCGGAAACGGGTTCCGGCCCGCTGTCAGGTGCCGTGTCCCGGACGGCGTCCTGGACCGGCGCGGTCCGCGGTTCGCCGGAGAGGGTGATTTCGCGCGTGATGGTGCTGATGCCGGCATGCAGCTCCAGCGGCGACGGGCCGGTGCCGCGCACCGAGGCCAGGCCCAGCGGCGGGAAGAGCGGATTCCGCAGCCCCGCGCCGGAGTCCTCCGGCGGCAGCACGCCCATGACCGGCAGCTTGCCGGTGGACGGATGGGCCTCGGTGGACTCGCGGCGCGGATGGGCGGGGGGAATATGGCCGCGGTTGAGCATCAGCGCCAGTGCGTCGTCGGGTTCGTCGTCGATTCCCAGCCGGTGTCCGCGGCGCGAGCGCAGCACCTCCAGCAGATTGTCCGAGGCCGAGGTTTCCTGCTCCCCGGCGTCGTCCTGGCCGCCGTCCGCTTCGTCGGCGCTGTCGGCCTCGAAGTCGAACACCCGGTCCGCGACGGCCGCCAGCCGGCGGGCCGGCAGGGCCCCGTCCACGGGTTCCAGCTCGCTCAGCTGCTGGGCCCAGCGGTTGGCGTTGCGGATGGTCTTGCGGAGGGGGCTGTAAATCCAGCGCGCGGGCGGTTCCTCACCGACGCTCGGCGTTCCGTCCTTGGGCAGGGTGAAGGCGGCCACCACTTCCCAGGTACCGTCCTGCAGGCGCCAGGCGTCCCAGACGAGCGACGCCTCATCGATGCCGAAGTCCCGCAGCCGGTGGCTGACCATATCGCCCAAGGTCGCCGGTTCGTCATCGAAGGACGAGCGGCTGCCGTCGGCTGCCGGCAGGGCGGACGAGAGCTCCACCTGCCGGGCCATGGCGGCCATGTAGTCGCGCTCGGCCCGGACCGGGCCCTCGAAGCGCATGATCCGCTGCAGGTCCTCGCCGGATTCGGCCGCAACCTCTTCCACCGTGGCGCCGGCACGGATGCGCGCCTGGATTTCCCGGGGGGTCATGGCCGCACCGGAATCCGCGCCCGCCTGGACCCGGGGTGCCGGCCGGGCCGCGGCGCGGAGAGCCTCGTCGATGGCCAGCCGGTAGCTGGCTCCGCTTCCACCGCTCAACAGCAGATGTTCGCCATCCTCATGGACACCCACCAGCCGCAGATCCTGCATGAAAACCCTCCACTGAACGACATTGCCTGCCTGAAACTCTGCCACCGAAAGTAACCATTTCCTATTGTTTTCGGCGGTGTGGCGCGCAGAGAATACAGGTTTCACCGTGCCGCAGCGGGCGCCGGGAACAGAAGGTTTGGCAGAACCGGACCCCGTGCGCCAAAATCTTCGCGTCACGGGCACAAAATCGGGCATCAGGACGTTGTGTTGTGACAGGTTGGCGGGCGCGCGGCCGGGGAAGGCCGGCAATCAGCCGATCACAGGAAGCAGGCCTGCTTCATAACTGCAAACGACTCGGAGCGTGAACAAACAATTATGGCGACTGACTACGATGCGCCGCGTAAGACTGAAGAGGACCTCACCAGTGAGGAATCCATCGAGGAACTGAAGACCCACCGTTCCAGCAAGCAGTCTGCCGTCGTAGATGAGGATGAGGCGGAAGCGGCCGAGGGATTCGAGCTTCCGGGCGCTGACCTCTCCGGCGAGGAGCTGATGGTCCGCGTCCTGCCCGCCCAGGCCGACGAGTTCACCTGTGCCTCCTGCTTCCTGGTGCGCCACCGCTCCCAGGTGGCCAGGGAAAAGGACGGACTGCTGTACTGCAAGGACTGCGAGGGTTAACGGCCAAAGATTAGCGGCCGGGATTAATGGCCGGAGCTTAATCGCGGAGATTAACCGCCGGAGATCAGCCGCCGGAGGCGGTCAGGAACGTGCCGGGGCGGTCAGCGCGGCGACGAGCTGCGCCGGCCGCCTCGTCGACGTTAACCAGTAGGGCGTCAGGTCGGCCTCGTCGGTGATTTCGATCTTGACCACCGGGTCGATCCAGCCGCGGATGCACAGGTAGGCCGTGCCGTTGAGTGCCGGGCCGCGCTGGTGCGTGGCATCCTCGCCGCGGAAAGCTTCGACAGCACCGAGATGGCGCCGTTCGATCCGGGCGCGTCCCACCTGCAGGGTGTTGGCCGTGACCACCAGCCGCGGGGTGGAGGCGACCAGCAGCACCGTGAGGATGACGGCGACCACGCCGGCGGCCACGTAGCCGACCACGAGGTTGATGGGCGCCAGGACCACGATGACGGCGGCGGCCATGCCGGCGGCGACGATCCAGACCCATGCCGAAGGCCAGAGCCGCTCCTCGAAGAGGACAGGGTCGGCTGCTCCTGCGGCTGCCCCGTCGGCGGCGGGGACTGGTTGTGCGCTCATAGGTTCAGCTTTCCACCTTTTGCCGGGCATTTCATCTTCATAGGTGGGGCCCGGCAAACGCGCTAGAGTGATGTGCGGACCAATCCGCCGGAATGGGAATTCCGGACAGGACAGGGCCGGTCGGGAGATGACCGGAGAACAGCCGGCGGACACGACGGAACGGAAACTACACAGCAGTGCAACACGTACAGCCCACGCTCAACGTCCAGCTGAAAATGCTCGACGACGGCCTGGAGCCACCCGCCTATGCGCACCCCGGCGACGCCGGCGCGGACTTGCGGACGCGGATCGACTTCCGCCTGGGTCCGGGGGAGCGCATCCTCGTACCCACCGGCGTTTCGCTGGCTCTGCCGCACGGCTACGTGGCCCTGATCCATCCCCGGTCCGGCCTGGCAACGAAGCACGGGCTGACGATCGTGAATGCGCCGGGCACGGTGGACGCGGGCTACCGCGGGGAAATTGCCGTGACCCTGCTCAATACGGACAGCTCGGAGACGCTGACCTTCAAGCGCGGGGACCGGATAGCCCAGATGGTGATCCAGCGCGTGGAAACAGCTGCCTTCGAACTGGTCCAGGATCTTCCGGACTCGGTGCGCGGCGAGGGCGGTTTCGGCTCCACCGGCGGGTACGGCCGCCCGGCCTAGCCGGCAGCGTTCCGCTGGACTTATCAGCAGACCGGTGAGGAACCGGAGAGAGGGATCCGTGATGGTTTTTGGCCGCCGGAAAAGGCACAGCGAGAAGACCGGGCCCGGGGCCGGGGGCCATGAGGCTCGCGGCCAGGAGGCAGCCGCGGACGAGGCAGCCGTGGACGAGGCGGCGGACGGGCGTGTCGAAGGCCTGCGCCGCAACGGCCCGTTCGACAGCTCCGAGAAGGCCGGCGCCGACGGCTATCTGGACCTGGGCGCCCTGCGGATCCTGCCGCGGGAGGGACTGCAGCTGCGGCTGGAGGTCGAGGAAAACACCCAGCGCGTGGTGGCGGTGACCCTCGACTACGGCGGGTCGAGCCTGCAGCTGCAGGCGTTCGCCGCGCCGAAGTCGGAAGGGCTGTGGGACGAGATCCGCGGGCAGATCGGCTCCTCCGTCGGCTCCGAAGGCGGCACCGTCGAGGAGATCGAGGGCCCGCTCGGTACCGAAGTGGTGGCCAGGCTGCCGGTGCAGATGCCTGACGGGCAGCGCGGCTACCGGGTGGCACGCTTTTTGGGCGTGGACGGACCGCGCTGGTTCCTGCGCGGGGTCATCGGCGGGCCGGCGGCCCTGGACCGCGAGCAGGGGGCGGTGCTGGAGGAGATGTTCCGTTCCACCATCGTGGTCCGCGGGGATGCCCCCATGCCTCCGCGGGACCTGCTCGTGCTGCGGCTGCCCCAGGGCGCGACCCGTGAACGGCCTGCCGCCCCGGCTCCGGGCCCCCGCCTGGCGGCGCCGGAGCGGGGACCGGAAATTACCGAGATTGGCTGAGCAGCCCCGGCAGTCCGCAGCCGGCCTGCAGGCCGAACGGGTGGATCTGGCGCACCTGCCCGTCCGGGGCCGCGTGGCCTCCAGCGGCTATGTGGACGCCATCACCATCCTGCCCGCCGACCAGGCACCAAAGTTCTCGGCAGTGGTGACGGAGGCAGAGCCGGACCGGCGCAGTGCCGGCGGTCCGGCCCGGATCCGGCTGGTCTGGCTCGGCCAGCACCGCGTGCCGGGCATCGAAGCCGGCATCCGGCTGGGTTTCGAGGGCATGGTGTTCGTGGTGGACGGCATGCCTACGATGTACAACCCGCGTTATGAAATCCTCAGCCCGACGGAGGCCTGACACCATGGCAGAACCACCCCGCCCCGGCGACCAGCCCGGCGAAGCGGCCGGCCGGCCCGACGACGACGCGCAGGCAGGCAGTCCGGCGCTGGGCGGGCTGGCCGGGGCCTACGCGGCCAAGGCAGGGGTCAGCCGCGGCGCGGACGGCAGGATCGACGTGCTGAAATCCATTGGGGGCATCCGCGGCCTGGCCGAGAGCATCCTGCCCGGACTGGTGTTCCTCGTCGTCTTCACCGCCGGCGGGCAGCTGGGGCCGGCGCTGATTGGGTCACTGGGGGTGGCCGCGGTCTTCACGGTGGTCCGGCTCGTCCAGCGCGGTACCGTCACGCAGGCCTTTTCGGGGCTCGTCGGCGTGGCCATCTGCGCTTTCGTGGCCAACCGCACCGGACAGCCCAAGGACTTTTATCTCTGGGGCTTTGTCACCAATGCCGGCTACATCGTTGCCATGGCCGTTTCGGTCTTCGCCAGATGGCCGCTGGCCGGCCTGCTTTTCGGCTTCATCCGCGGCGAGGGACTGGACTGGCGCAAGGACCGCCGCCGGATCCGCCTCTACAGTGCGGCGACCTGGATCCTGGTCACCGTGCTGGCGCTGCGCCTGGTGGTCCAGGTCCCGCTGTACCTGGCGGACAACCTCGTGGCCCTGGGCACCACGCGCCTGGTCATGGGCCTGCCGCTGTACGCACTCGGGCTGTGGCTGGCCTGGCTTGTCTCACGCCCCGCCGGGCAGGGAGTTGTCGGGAACGGCACCGGTACGGGGCGCCAGGACTAGGCGCAGCTCGTCCTCGGCCGCGATGGTGGTGATGAAGAAGAGCTCGTCCCTGACCTCGATCACATCGTCCGGGCTGGGCGTGATCGGCGCGTCGTCGCGCAGGATCGCCACCACCGTGCTGTCCTGCGGCCAGTCGATGGAGCCCAGGGTGCGCCCAACCAGGGCCGAGTCGGCCGGCACGGTGAATTCGACCAGCGAGGCGACACCTGTCTGCAGCGTCAGCAGCCGCACCAGGTCCCCGATCTCCACCGCCTCCTCCACCAGCGCGGTCATCAGCCGCGGGGTATTGACTGCGACGTCCACGCCCCAGGAATCGTCGAACATCCAGTCGTTCTTCGGATTGTTCACCCGTCCCACCGTGCGGCCCACACCGAACTCGCTCTTGGCCAGCAGCGACACCACCAAATTGACCTTGTCGTCGCCGGTGGCGGACACGACGACGTCGGCTTCCTCGAGCTTGGCGTCGCGCAGGGTGGTGATTTCGCAGGCGTCACCGATCAGCCAGCGGGCGCCCTTGAGCCCGCTGCGGCCGATGACTTCGGGCTTCTGGTCGATGAGCAGAATGTCGTGGTTGTTCGACAGCAGTTCGCGGGCGATGGAGGAGCCCACGCTGCCGGCACCGGCAATGACTACTTTCATTCGGATTCCTCCACAGGCGGCTTGGAGAGCACGCGGCTGATCTCGGCGGTGCTGTCCACACGGATCATCGCGTGGACGATGTCGCCCTGCTGGTAGCGGGCGTCCGGGGCAGGCAGCGTCCCCTCGCCGAAGCGGGTCAGGTAGGCCACGCGGACGCCCGAGGCCTCCTCGATTTCGGCGAAATTGTGCCCGACCCAGCCTTCGTGCAGGGAAATTTCGCCCAGCATCAGGCGCCCGGAGGCCTCCCGGAAGTCCCCGTTGATGCTTTGTTCGGGCAGGATCCGGCGCAGTACCTGGTCGGCGCTCCAGCGCACGGCGGCGACGGTGGGGATGCCCAGGCGCTGGTAGATCTCGGCGCGGCCGGGATCGTAGATCCGCGCCACCACATGGGGCACGTGGAAGGTTTCCCTGGCCACCCGGGTGGCCAGGATATTGGAGTTGTCGCCGCTGGAAACAGCGGCAAAGGCGTAGGCCTGCTCGATGCCGGCGTGCCGGAGCGTGTCCCGGTCGAAGCCGACGCCGGTGACCTTGCGTCCCGAGAAGCCGCTGCGCAGCCGGCGGAAGGCACGCTCGTCCTGGTCGATGACGGCGACGCTGTGGCCGGAGTCGTCCAGCGTGTGCGCGAGCGTGACGCCGACGCGTCCGCATCCCATGATCACAAAGTGCGCCATCGGCGACCGTTCCTCCGAACCGTTCCGGCCGGTTGGTCCGGCCGGATATTCTGCCTACAGAAGCAACAATATCCCCTGCGCTGCCGCCCGGACGTCCGCCGGCCCGCGGCAGGATCCGCGGCGCCGCCGGCGGACGCTAGACTCGTTTCCTGATGATGTATGCAGGCAGGCCCGTCCGGACGCCCATGCAGGAGAGTGCGGTACGTGCTGACATTCCTTGATGCCCTCAAACGGCTGCTCGTGGGCAAACCGTTCCGCAGCGAGCGGCTGAAACAGCGGCCGCTGCCCAAACGGGAGGCATTCGGGCTGTTCTCCGCCAATGCGCTCTCCTCGGTGGCCTACTCGCCGGACGAGATCCTGCTCACCCTGGCCTTGGCCGGGGTGGCCGCCCTGGCACTTTCGCCCTGGGTCGGACTGGCCGTCATCGTGGTCCTGCTGGTGATCGTCGCCTCCTACCGGCAGAGCCTGCAGGCCTATCCGTCCGGCGGGGACTACCAGATCGCCAGTGAGAACCTCGGCAAGAAAGCCGGGATCGCGGTGGGTTCGGCCCTGATGCTGGACTACGTGCTCACCGTGGCCGTGTCCATGTCCTCGGCCGCGCACTACGTGGTGTCCGCCGTCCCGGTGCTGCACGGCTGGCAGCCGGCGGTGGCCAGCGCCGGCGTCGTAATCCTGGCCCTGATGAGCCTGCGCGGGGCGCGCAAGACCGGGCCCGCCGCGGCCGCCCCCACCTATATCTTCACGGCGGCGGTGCTGCTGCTGTGTGCCGCCGGCTTCGTCCAATACCTCACCGGCAACCTGGGCCTGGCCCCGAGCGCAGCGTTCGACATCGTCCCCGAACCCGGCCTGGAGGCAGGCCTGACGGGCCTGGCCGGGGCGCTGCTGGTGCTGCGGGCCTTTTCCACCGGCGCCGCCGCACTGACCGGGGTGGAAACCCCGTCGAGCAATGTGGCCTCCTTCCAGCCGCCCCGGGCCCGCAACGCCGCCACCACGCTGCTGGCGCTGGGTGTCGCCGCGGCGGTCATGACCATGGCAGTGATCTATCTGGCCCGGCTGACCGAGGTGCACGTGGTGCAGTCCCCGGCCCAGCAGCTGCGTCTGGACGGCGGGCCGGTACCGGCGGACTACTTCCAGATGCCGGTGCTCAGCCAGCTCGCCGGCACCGTCTTCGGTGCGGGCCACCCGCTGTTCTACCTGGTCATGGCGGCCACCGTGCTGGTGCTGGCACTGGCCGCCCACATGGCCTTCGGGTCCTTTCCGACCCTGGCCTCCATCCTGGCCACGGACGGCTTCCTGCCCCGGCAGCTGCGCACCCGCGGGGACCGGCTTGGCTACAGCAACGGGATCCTGACCCTGGCCGGCGCCGCCCTGGTCCTGGTGCTGCTCTTCCGTGCGGATGTCACCCAGCTGATCCAGCTGTACGTGGTAGGGGTCTTCGTCTCGTTCACCATCAGCCAGCTGGGCATGATCCGGCACTGGGGGCGCCAGCTGCGTGCCACCGGGCACCGCCGGGTGCGCCACCGGATGGCCCGGTCCCGGATGGTGAACCTGATCGGCTTTGCACTCACAGCCACCATGCTGGTGGTGGTCCTGGCCAGCAAGTTCATCTTTGGCGCCTGGCTGGTGGTGCTGGGCATCGTGGCCTTGTCCCTGGTGATGTACAGCATCAACCGCCACTACGAACGGCTGGCCCGGGAACTGGCAGTGGATCCGGACCAGCCGGCCACCGCGCTGCCGTCCCGGGTGCACGCCGTCATCCTCGTCTCGCATGTGCGCAAGCCGGTGCTGCGGGCGCTGGCCTTCGCCCGGGCCTCGCGCCCGTCGAGGCTGGACGCCGTGGTGGTGGACATCGACCCGGCCGAGACCGCCGCCACGCTGGCCGACTGGGAGCGGCTGAAGATCCCGGTGCCTATCACCGTGCTCGCCTCGCCGTACCGGGAGACGACGACGCCGATCCTGGACTACATCAAGAACATCCGGCGCGAATCGCCCCGGGACCTGGTGGTGGTCTACATCCCCGAATACGTGGTGGGCCGATGGTGGGAGCAGCTGGTGCACAACCAGACCGCCCTGCGGATCAAGACCCGCCTGCACTTTGAACCGGGCGTAATGGTCGCCAGTGTGCCATGGCAGCTGGCCTCCTCCGACGCCGTCCGCAAATACCAGGAGCTTGGCTGAATGGCAGAACCGGCATCGAGCGCAGCGGCGGAGAACGACCGCCCGCTGCTCGAACTGAGCATCGGCAACCCCGCCCACGGCGGGCATTTCGTGGCCCGGCATGAGGGCCGGGTGATCTTCGTCCGGCATGCGCTGCCGGGCGAGCGCGTGCTGGCCCGGGTGACCGACGGCGGTGCCGGCTCGGGCTTCTGGCGCGCCGACACCGTCGAGGTGCTCGAGCCGTCGGCGCACCGGGTGGCCCATCCCTGGCAGCCGGCCGATGCGCTGCTGGCCGCGGCCGACGGCCGCGCGGCCGTCGGCGGGGCCGAGTTCGGTCACATCGAACTGGCGGAACAGCGGCGGATCAAGGCGGCAGTCTTCGCCGAGCAGCTGCAGCGCCTGGCCGGCGTCCGGCGGGAGGTGGAAGTGGAGCCGGCCCGGGAGGAGCACGCGGGCGGACTCGGCTGGCGCACCCGCGCAGGCTTCGCGGTGGACGCGGCCGGACGCCTGGCCATGCACGCGCACCGCTCCGGCGAACTGGTCCCGGTGCAGCAGATGCCGCTGGCCGTGGATGCCATCAACGCGCTCACGCTCTGGGACACGGACCTGGCCGGGGTGGCCCGGGTGGAAGTGGCCGCGCCGGCCAACGGCAGCACGCCGCTGGTGCTGCTGATCCCGCAGCCCGGCACCCCGCCGCAGCGGCTGCCCGCGGTGGCCGCAGCCATCGGCCAGGACCGGGCCGTGTCGGTGGCCGCCTGGGAGCCGGAGCAGGGGAGGCTGACGCGGCTGCGCGGACGGACCTGGGTGCAGGAAAGCTGCGGTGTGCACCAGTACCGGGTGACCGGCGAGGGGTTCTGGCAGATCCACCGCCAGGCCCCGGCAATCCTGGCCGCGGCCGTGCTCGAGGGCATCCGGCCCCAGCCCGGCGACCATGTGGCGGACTTGTATGCCGGCGCCGGACTGTTCAGCGCGCCGCTGGCAGCCGCGGTGGGGGAGGGCGGCCGGGTGCTCTCCGTCGAAGGCTCGCCGGGCACCAGCCGGGACGCCCGCAAGAACCTGCACGACGCACCGCAGGTGGACATCGTCCAGGGCAAGGTGGACCGGGTGCTGCGCGCCGAATTCCCGCAGCGGCGCGGCACGCCCGGACGGCAGGTGCGCCGCGGCCTCGACGCCGTGGTGCTGGATCCGCCGCGGGCCGGGGCCGGGAAGACGGTGGTGCGCCAGTTGGACGAGTTGCGCCCGCGGGTGGTGGGCTACGTCTCCTGCGACCCGGCCTCCTTCGCCCGGGATCTGGGGTACTTCCTGGCCCTGGGCTGGGAGCTGGAGACGCTGCGGGTCTTCGACCTGTACCCACACACCCACCACATGGAGACCTTCGGCCTGCTGGTGCGCGCCTGACCCGCGGAAGGGCCAGAGAGATGCCCGGGGTCCCCGCGCGGAGCGTGCGGGGCAGGCATCGAACGCTAGGTGTATTAGGCCTCGATCCGTGCCAGCAGCTCGCGCAGCCTGTCCACCAGCGGCTGGCGGTCGGCGTCGCGTATGGAGCCCAGGAGCTCGTGCTCGATGCGCAGGAGCTCGACGAATGCGGCATCGACGATCCGCCGCCCCTCCGGGCGGAGCTGCACCCGGACGATGCGCGCGTCGGCGACGTCCGTCGAGCGGGCCACCAGGCCCCGCGCCACCAGCCGGTCGATGCGGTTGGTCATGGTGCCCGAGGTCACCAGGTTCTCCTTGGCCAGCTGCCCGGCGGTCAATGCGCCGTCCGGGCAGCGCCGGATGGCCGAGAGCACATCGAAGTCACCCAGCTGCAGACCGTGGGCAGCCAGGGCATTGCGTCGCAGAGCGTCGAAGCGCTGGGCCAGCCGGCTGATCCGGCTGAAGACGCCCATCGGCTCGACGTCCTCCGACGGCATAACGCGCTGCCACCCGTCGATGATTTCGTCCACCGCATCCATGTGCCGCTCCATGTCCCCTTGGTTCCTTCGCGCCGGCCCTGTCCATCCAACGTTATCTTGACATCAAGATATTCGGAAAGTATGGTGGTCGTAAATCTTGATGTCAAGAGATCCCCGGCCCCGGGGGTCCACCCAACGGCTGCGGGGATAGACTGGCAACAGCTCTGCCGCAATCCAAACCGGACGCTTGGCCAGAAGGCCCGCCTAACTGGCGGTGCGCCCGGACAGGCAACCAAGATGTGAATCTGGCGAGAGGAGTCCCACAGTGAGCAATGTGGACAGCTTCGGTTCCAAGGGCGTGTTGAGCGTCAACGGAACCGATTATGAAATTTTCCGGCTGAGCGGCATCGAAGGCGCCGAAAGCCTCCCGTTCAGCCTCAAGGTCCTGCTGGAGAACCTGCTCCGCACCGAGGACGGAGCGAACATCACCGCGGACCACGTCCGTGCCCTGGCAGGCTGGGATCCGGATGCCCAGCCCGACACCGAAATCCAGTTCACCCCTGCCCGTGTGATCATGCAGGACTTCACCGGCGTGCCCTGCGTGGTGGACCTGGCCACCATGCGTGAGGCGGTCAAGGACCTCGGCGGCGACCCCAAGCGCGTCAACCCGCTGGCGCCGGCCGAAATGGTCATCGACCACTCGGTGCAGATCGATGTCTTCGGCAACGCCGGCGCGCTCGAGCGCAACATGGAGATCGAGTACCAGCGCAACGGCGAGCGTTACCAGTTCCTGCGCTGGGGCCAGACCGCGTTCGACGACTTCAAGGTCGTCCCTCCGGGCACCGGCATCGTGCACCAGGTCAACATCGAATACCTGGCCCGCACGGTGATGACCCGGGAAGTGGACGGCAAGCTGCGCGCCTACCCGGACACCTGCGTCGGTACCGACTCGCACACCACCATGGTCAACGGACTGGGCGTGCTCGGCTGGGGCGTCGGCGGCATCGAGGCCGAGGCTGCCATGCTGGGCCAGCCGGTTTCCATGCTGATCCCGCGCGTGGTCGGCTTCAAGCTCACCGGCTCCATCCCTGCCGGTGCCACCGCCACCGACGTGGTGCTGACCATCACCGAGATGCTGCGCCGGCACGGCGTCGTGGGCAAGTTCGTCGAGTTCTACGGCGAGGGTGTGGCCGAGGTGCCGCTGGCCAACCGCGCGACCATCGGCAACATGAGCCCGGAGTTCGGTTCCACGGCCGCCATGTTCCCGATCGACGACGTGACCCTGGACTATCTGCGCCTGACCGGCCGCTCCGAGGAGAACATCGCCCTGGTCGAGGCCTACACCAAGGAACAGGGCCTCTGGCACGACCCGTCGCGCGAGCTGCGCTTCTCCGAGTACCTGGAACTGGACCTGTCCACCGTGGTTCCCTCCATCGCCGGCCCGAAGCGTCCGCAGGACCGCATCGAGCTGACCCGCGCCAAGGAGCAGTTCCGCAAGGACCTGGGCAGCTATGTCAAGGCCTCCAACGAGGACGCGATCGACGAGGCCAGCGAAGAGTCCTTCCCGGCCTCCGATCCGCCAGCGATCACCTCCGTCTTCCGTCACTCGGCTGCGGCCAGCGCCAACGGCCGCCCGAGCCACCCGGTGGAGGTCAAGATGGCCGACGGCCGCGCGTTCGTGCTGGACCACGGCGCGGTCTCGATCGCCTCGATCACCTCCTGCACCAACACGTCCAACCCCTCGGTGATGCTGGCCGCCGCGCTGCTGGCCCGCAACGCCGTCAACAGGGGCCTGACCTCCAAGCCGTGGGTCAAGACCTCCGTGGCCCCGGGCTCGAAGGTGGTCACCGACTACTACGAGAAGTCCGGCCTGACCCCGTACCTGGAGAAGCTTGGCTTCTTCATCGTCGGCTACGGCTGCGCCACCTGCATCGGCAACTCCGGCCCGCTGGAGCCGGAGATCTCCGAGGCGATCCAGGCCAACGACCTCTCCGTGACCTCGGTGCTCTCGGGCAACCGCAACTTCGAGGGCCGGATCAACCCGGACGTGAAGATGAACTACCTGGCCTCCCCGCCGCTGGTCATCGCCTACGCCCTGGCCGGCACGATGGACTTCGACTTCGAGGCCGAGCCGCTGGGCCAGGACTCCGACGGCAACGACGTGTTCCTGCGGGACATCTGGCCGAACCCGACCGAGGTCCAGCAGGTCATCGACGCGTCCATCGACGAGGAGATGTTCGCCAAGGGCTACGAGGGCGTCTTCGAAGGCGACGAGCGCTGGAAGTCGCTGCAGACCCCGCAGGGCGACACCTTCGCCTGGGACGAGAAGTCGACCTACGTGCGCAAGCCTCCGTACTTCGAGGGCATGAAGGCCCAGCCGGAGCCGGTGGCCGACATCACCGGCGCCCGCGTGCTGGCCAAGCTGGGCGATTCGGTCACCACCGACCACATCAGCCCGGCCGGCTCCTTCAAGTCCGACAGCCCGGCAGGCCGCTACCTGCTCGAGCACGGCGTGGAGCGCAAGGACTTCAACTCCTACGGTTCCCGCCGCGGCAACCACGAGGTGATGATCCGCGGCACCTTCGCGAACATCCGCCTGAGGAACCAGCTCCTGGACGGCGTGGAGGGCGGCTTCACCCGCGACTTCACCCAGACCGGCGGCCCGCAGACCTACATCTACGACGCCGCGATGAACTACCAGGCCGCCGGTACCCCGCTGGTGGTCCTGGCCGGCAAGGAGTACGGTTCCGGGTCCTCCCGCGACTGGGCGGCCAAGGGCACCGCGCTGCTGGGCGTCAAGGCCGTCATCGCCGAGAGCTTCGAGCGCATCCACCGCTCCAACCTGATCGGCATGGGCGTGCTGCCGCTGCAGTTCCCGGCCGGCCAGAACGCCGCGACCCTGGGCCTGACCGGCGAGGAAACCTTCGCCGTCGAGGGCGTGACCGCGCTGAACAACGGCACCACGCCGAAGACCCTGAAGGTCACCGCCACTGCCGAGGACGGTTCCACCAAGAGCTTCGACGCGGTGGTGCGCATCGATACCCCAGGTGAAGCCGACTACTACCGCAATGGAGGCATCCTGCAGTACGTGCTGCGCCAGATCTCCGGCGCCAAGTAAAGCAGGTGGGCTGACGAAGGCCCCCGGCCCGCCGCACGGCGGGCCGGGGGCCTTCGGCGCGCTATGGTTAAGTGTTTGGGTGCATGCCCGCGACGCCCCGGACAGGGAACGGTTGCGTGCGTGCCGCCCGCGCTGGGGGGCAAAGTGCAGCAAACGTTAGGAAGGCTTCCATGGGTCTACTCGAGACAATCCGCAGTCCGCAGGACCTGACCAAGCTCAGCGGCGGCCAGATGGCAGCCCTGGCGGCGGAGATCCGCCGGTTCCTGATCGCCAACGTCTCCCGGACCGGCGGCCACCTCGGCCCGAACCTCGGTGTGGTGGAACTGACCCTGGGCATCCACCGCGTCTTCGATTCCCCGCGCGACAGCATTGTCTTCGATACCGGCCACCAGTCCTACGTGCACAAACTGGTCACCGGACGGCAGGATTTCGGGACGCTGCGCCAGCAGGGCGGGCTCTCCGGCTACCCTGACCGGGCCGAGTCCGAACACGACATCGTGGAAAGCTCGCACGCCTCCTCCTCGCTGTCCTGGGCCGACGGCATCTCCCGCGCCCGGCAGCTGACCGGCGAGGGCGACCGGTACGTCGTCGCCGTGGTCGGCGACGGTGCCCTGACCGGCGGCATGACCTGGGAAGCGGTGAACAACATCGCCGCGGACAAGAAACGGCGCGTGGTGATCGTGGTCAACGACAACGGCCGTTCCTACGCCCCGACCATCGGCGGGCTGGCGGACCAGCTGGCCGCGCTGCGCTCGACCATCGACAGGTTCCGCACGGCCAAGGCCTACGAAGACACCATGGACTGGTGGAAGCGCAAGCTGCAGAACGGCGGCCTGGTCGGGCGGCTGGCCTACAAGAGCCTGCATGCGGCGAAGAAGGGGATCAAGGACTGGTGGGCCCCGCAGGGACTCTTCGAGGACCTGGGCATGAAGTACATCGGCCCGATCGACGGCCACGACCAGCACGCCGTCGAGGACGCGCTGCGGCAGGCCAAAAACTACGGCGGCCCGGTCATCGTGCACGCCATGACCGAGAAGGGCCGCGGCTATGCCCCCGCCCGTGCGCACGAGGCGGACCAGTTCCACGCGGTCGGGGTGATCGACCCGGAAACCGGCGAGCCGCTGGCGGCCGGCGGCGCCCGGTCCTGGACCTCGGTGTTCGCCGACGAGATCGCCGACATCGCCGATGAGCGCGAAGACATCGTGGGCATCACGGGGGCCATGCTCATCCCGGTGGGCCTGCACAAGTTCGCCGCCAGGCATCCGGACCGGGTGTTCGACGTCGGTATTGCCGAACAGCACGCCCTGGCCAGTGCCGCCGGCATGGCCTACGGCGGCCTGCACCCGGTGGTGGCCCTGTACGCGACGTTCCTGAACCGGGCCTTTGACCAGCTGCTGATGGACGTGGCCCTGCACAAGGCCGGCGTCACCGTGGTGCTGGACCGGGCCGGGGTGACCGGACCGGACGGGCCCAGCCACCACGGCATGTGGGACCTGTCCATGCTGCAGATCATCCCCGGCCTGCACCTGGCCGCGCCGCGTGATGCGGCCCGGCTGCGCGAGGAACTGCGCGAGGCAGTGGCCATCGGCAACGCCCCCAGTGTGGTGCGCTACTCCAAGGGTTCCGTGGGCCGCGGGATCGAGGCCATCGAGCGGCTGGCCGACGGCGTGGACGTGCTCGCCCGGCGTCCCCCCGGCACGGACCTGTCGGCCGAAGACCATGACGTGCTGATCGTCAGTGTGGGGGCGATGGGCGAACTGGCGCTGGATGTCGCCGGCCGGCTCGGCGCGCAGGGCATCAGTTCCACCGTGGTGGACCCGCGCTGGGTCCTGCCGGTGCCGCGCTCGATCATCGGCCTGGCCGCCCGGCACCGGATCGTCACCGTGATCGAGGACGGCGTCCGGGCCGGCGGTGTGGGCTCCCGGATCCGGCAGGAAATGCGCGCCGCCGGCGTGGACACGGCCCTGAACGAGGTGGGCCTGCCGGTCGAATTCCTCGCCCACGGCACCCGCGCCGAAGTGCTTGAACGCGTCGGGCTCACCGCTCAGCAGGTGACCCACGACATCGTCGCCCAGGTGCTGGGCACCAAGGTGCCGTTCGCCCGGCCGCTGCCGGGCCAGAACCTGCCCACCGGGCAGCTGCCCAAGATCCCGTAGGAAGGAAACCGCCCCGCCATGGAATACCGGCGCCTCGGCACCTCCGGACTCACCGTCTCGGCGGTGGGCCTGGGCTGCAACAACCTCGGCCGCCCCGGAACCGCGACCCAGACGCAGGAGGGGACCGACGCCGTCGTGCACGCAGCGCTCGAGGCCGGGGTCACCTTCTTCGACGTCGCGGACACCTATGGCCGGGAGCCGGGCCTGAGCGAGCAGTACCTGGGCAAGGCGCTGGCCGGCCGGCGCGCGGATGCGGTGGTCGCCACCAAGTTCGGCATGGACATGCGCGGGGCCAACGGCCGGGACTTCGGCGCCCGCGGCTCCCGGCGCTACATCATCACGGCGGCCGAGGCCTCGCTGCGCCGGCTGGGCACCGACTGGATCGACCTCTACCAGTTCCATACTCCGGACCCGCTGACCCCGATCGACGAGACGCTCTCGGCCCTGGACGATCTGGTCCGTTCCGGCAAGGTGCGCTACATCGGCCACTCCAACCGGGCAGGCTGGCAGATCGCCGAGGCGGAGTTCACCGCCCGGATCGGCGGCTACACCCCGTTCATTTCCAGCCAGAGCAACTACAACCTGCTCGACCGCCGGGCCGAACTGGAGGTCATTCCCGCCGCCGAAGCGTACGGGCTGGGCGTGCTGCCGTACTTCCCGCTGGCCAACGGCCTGCTCACCGGCAAGTACCGGGCCGGCCAGGCGCCGGAGGGCAGCCGGCTGACCCATTCGCGCACCAACCTGCTCAAGGATGCGGACTGGGCCCAGCTCGGGCAGTTCTCCCGCTTCGCCGCCGACCGCGGCCTGACCGAGATCCAGGTGGCCTTCTCCTGGCTCGCGGCCCAGCCGGCCGTCGCCTCGGTGATCGCCGGGGCCACCCGGGCCGGACAGGTGCAGCAGAACGCCGCGGCCGTGTCCTGGTTCCCCAGCGAGGAGGACCTGGCCGAGCTGGACGACATCTTCCCGCGCGAGCCCAAGGTGGCCCTCTTCTAGCGGTGGCCGGGCACATGACCGAACGCATCCTGTTCGACAACGACACCGGGATCGATGACGCGCTGGCGCTGGTGTACCTGCTGAGCCTGCCCCAGGTGGAGCTCGTGGCCGTAGCCAGCACACCGGGGAATGTTTCCGCCGACCAGGTGGCACGCAACAACCTGGCGCTGCTGCAGCTGTGCGGCCGGACGGGGGTCCCGGTGGCCGTCGGTGCCGCCGCGCCGCTGGAGATACCGCTGGTGACGACGCCGGAGACCCACGGCCCGCAAGGGATCGGCTATGCCGAACTGCCACCGCCATCCGGGCAGACCGCGCGGGCCGGCGCCGTCGACCTCTGGATCGACGCCGTGCGGCGGAACCCGGGGGAGCTGACCGCGCTCGTGACCGCGCCGCTGACGAATTTCGCGCTGGCCCTGCGGAAGGAGCCGCGGCTGCCGGAACTGCTCAAGCGGGTAGTGGTCATGGGCGGCGCCTTCTACTACCAGGGCAACACCACGCCTACCGCCGAATGGAACACGCACGTGGACCCGCATGCGGCCGCCGAGGTGTTCGCGGCCTTCGAAGGGCTGCCGGAGGAGCGCCTGCCGATTGTCTGCGCGCTGGAAACCACCGAGCGGATCGAGCTCCGCCCCGGACACGTGGCCAGGCTGGCCCGGGAAGCCGGCTGCGCGGAACCGGAACTGGTGCTGCCCGAAGACCCCCCGGGCAAGCGCAGCACCGCTTCGGTCCCGCTCATCCGGGTGCTCTCCGATGCGCTGCGGTTCTACTTCGAGTTCCACCGGCACTACGACCAGGGCTACCTGGCCCATGTCCACGACGTGTTCGCCGCCGCCGTCGCAGCGGGCACGGCGGACTACCGGACCCGCAGCGCCACCGTGCACGTGGAAACCGGCCCCGGCCTGCTGGCCGGCACCACGGTACCGGACTTCCGCGGCCTGTGGGGCCGGAAGCCGAACGCCCGGATTGTGTCCTGGAACGATCCGCCCGCAGTGTTCGACGAAGTGCTCGGCTCCATCGGGGCACTGGCCAGGCGGCTGGGCGGGGACCGGACGGTGCCGGTCCGGTAAGCTGGATGACCGGGTCGAGGTGACATAGGCCTGTCCTGCGAACGTCGCATCCGCCAAGAAACTCCAAGGAAAACCTGTGTCCGAATCCCTGACGCTGCCTTCTGCCGGCGCCGCCGTGCCGCTGCGGGCCCGCCTGCTGCCCCTGCTCGGGGCACTGGTCATCGCCGCCACCTACCTGATGCTGGTCCTGCTCCAGCCTGCCGAGGCCGCCGCCGGCCTGGCCAGCTGGCCCGCCGTCGCCGCCTTCGCCGGTTACCTGGCCGGTGCGGTGCTGCTGCTGGCCGGCGTCCTGCCGCAGCTGCCCACCTCCGTGGTAGCCCTCATTCCCGCGGCCCTGGTGCTGAACATCGTCCTGGGCCAGTTCGTCGGCAGCACCCTGGTGCCGCTGTACCTGGACTCGATTGGCACCGTGCTGGTCGGCTTCCTGGCCGGCCGGTCCGCCGGTGCCGCCACGGGCGTGCTTGGCTCGCTGGTCTGGTCGCTGTTCAACCCCACCGTGCTGCCGTTTGCCGCCGGCGCCGCGCTGATCGGGTTCCTGGCGGGCAGCGCAGCGCGCCTGGGCGCGCTGCGGCCCTATGTCGCCGTCGTCGCCGGGTTCATCACCGGCATCGTGGCCGGGGTCGTCTCCGCCCCGGTGGCCGCTTTCGTCTTCGGCGGCACCTCGGGTGCGGCCACCGGAGCGCTGGTGGCGATGTTCCGGGCCATGGGGGACTCGCTGCTGGCCTCGGTGACCAAGCAGGCGCTGATCTCGGACCCGGCCGACAAGGCGGTCACCTTCCTGGTCGCGGCCCTGCTGGTCATGGCCCTGCCGCGCCGGATCCGCCTGCAGTTCCCGCTGCCGGCCCGGGCTGCCGCCCGGCGCGCACGCAGCTGACCGCAGGTCGGCATGACAGGACTGCATCCGTTCACCGGGCTGGCCCTGGCGGCGTCCGCCGTGGCGGTTACCCTGGCGGCCAGCCAGTGGTGGCTCAGCCTGGGCATGGCCGCGGCGGCCCTGGTCCTGGGGGCGCTGGCCGGCACTGCCCGCCGGCTCGCCGTGCTGTCGGCGGCCGTGCTGGCGCCGCTGTGGCTGTCCCAGCTGATGGTCCACGCCCTGTTCGACCGCACCGGCAGCCATGTGCTCGCGGCCGCCGGCCCGGTCCGGGTCACGGCCGAGGGGCTGGCGGCGGCCGGCGGGCTGGGCCTGCGCACCGCTGCCTTTGTGCTGGTGTTCCTGCTGTACTCGCTCACCGTGGACCGCGCAGGCCTGATCCGTACGCTGGACGCCGCCGGGATTCCCGCCCAGCTGGGCTACATCCTGGCCGCCGCGCTCGCCCTGGTCCCGGCCACCGCTGACAGGCTTCGGGCCATCGCCGCCGCCCAGGCCGTGCGCGGGGCCGGCGGCAGGGGAGTTGCCGCGCGCCTGCGCACGGCCCGGCTCCGGGCGGTGCCGCTGGTGCTCTCCGCCGTCCAGGATGCCGCCGAGCGGTCGGTGCACCTGCAGCTGCGCGGTTTCCCCGCAGGAAAGGACCGGACCCAGTACCGCAGCCTGGTGTTCAGGCCGTGGGAACGGACGGTGAGCGTGCTGGCGCCCTGTCTGGCGGCCGCCGCCGTGGTGCTGCTGGTTCTGCCGCGGGGCGCCTGATGGAGGTGGAGGTCGGCAGCTACCGGTACCCGGACAGTACGCGGCCGGTACTGTCAGGACTGCGGCTGTCGGTCGCGCCGGGCACGCTTACCGTGGTGGCCGGAGCATCCGGCAGCGGCAAGAGCACCCTGGGCGGGATCATGGCCGGGTACCTGCCGGCCGGCACCGGCGGCCGGCTGGCCGGGCGGATCCGCCTCGCCGGCCAGACCGTGGAGTACGACGGCGGCGGCGAGCCGCCGGTGGTCAACCTGCGCCAGTGGGCGCGGCACGTGGCGTACGTGCCGCAGGACGCGCGCACTTACCTGTCCATGATCCGCTCCACGGTGGAGGAGGAACTGGCCTTCGGGCTGGAGAACTTTGCCGTCCCGCCGGAATCCATGTCCGCCCGGATAGCCGCCGTCGCCGCACGGCTGGACCTGGAGCCGCTGCTGCAGCGGGATCCGGCCCGGCTCTCGGGCGGCCAGGAACGGCTTGTGGCGATCGCCGCCGCCGCCGTTTCCGGCGCCGGCGTCCTAGTGCTTGACGAACCGCTGGCGGGCCTGGATGAAGGCGCCGCGGCCCGGGTTGCCGCTACCGTCGGGGTACTGCGCGCCGCCGGGACTGCCGTCGTCGTGCTCACCCAGGCCCTGGACGCGCTGGCCTCCGGCGCCAGCCACGCGCTGCTGCTGCAGGACGGGACGCCGGTGGCCTGCGGCCCGGACCCGGTCCGGCGGCAGGCGGCCGGCGTCGGCGTCGTTGTCCCCGGCACCGCCGTCGGTGCTGCGCTGCCTGCTCCGCCGTCCGGAGCGGAGGTGCTGCTGGAATACCGCGGTGTCGGCTTCGGTTATCCTGCGCCCGGACGGCCCGGCCGCCGGAAGCGCATCCCGTCCGCCGGACCCCGGCTGCTGGACGGGCTGGACCTTGCCGTGCACGCCGGCGAATGCGTCGCCCTGACCGGAGCCAACGGGACCGGCAAGACCACGCTGCTGAAAATGGCCCTCGGCCTCGTCCGGCCGGACGCCGGCACCGTGCGGGTAGCAGGGTTCGACGCCGGCACCGCGGCGGTGGCGGCATTGGCCTCGGTGGCAGGCTTTTTGTTCCAGAACCCCGCCGACCAGCTCTTCGAACGCACCGTCCGCCGGGAAGTGGCCTTCGGGTCGCCGCGCTCGCGGCCTGGTCCGGAAGCTGTGCACGCGGCATTGGAGGCCTGCGGGCTCACCGGGTCCGCGGAGGCGCACCCCTACGAACTGCCCGCCGCCCGGCGGCGCCTGGTGGCGCTGGCCACCGTGCTGGCGCGCGCACCCAAGGTGCTGGTGCTGGACGAGCCGACGGTCGCGCTGGACGGACACGGCCGCCAGCTGCTGGGGAAGGTCCTGGCCCGGGCCGCGGAACAGGGCGCCGCCGTGCTGCTGTCCACCCATGATCCCGACTTCGCCCGCAGCCACTGCCACCGGACGGTGGCGCTGGAAGGGGCCATGCAGCGGAGTGCTTAGCCCGGCGGTCCAGGGATCTGCGGGGCGCCTTGGCATATCCCCTCTCAGCCCGGCAGCAGGGTTTTCACAGGTCAGGGAGCATACAGTGCTTCCATGGCACCGGATGCCGGCCCTGCCGGCGACCAGCTTCCCTCCCGAGGGAACAGACAGGGCGCCGTCCCGGTCCGGCCCCGACCGGGACGGCGCCCTGTCTGTGCGAACCCGGTCTTGCGCCTGGAGCGAGGGCATCAGCCCGGGCGTTGGCGGTGCCGCGTGCGTACGGCGTCAGCCCCGCCCGGTGAGGAGTTTCTCCATGGCGTCAAAGAAACCGCCATAGCCTGCTCTGGTCTGCTCCAGCTGCTCGTCCGTGAAGTCGCCGCGGGGCTGGGTGAGTGTCATCTCCGTGCCCCCGCCTGCCTGCCTGAGCTCGACCACGACCGGGGAGGGGTCCGCCGGGGCGGCCGGGTCGTCGTTCATGGTCAGCGCCAGGCGCCGGGGCGGGTCGACCTCCGTGTATTCGCCCGTCCAGTTGATGGAATTGCCGTCCGGCAGCCGCATCTCCGCAGCCCAGGCTCCTCCGGGCCGCACATCCAGCGATACTGTCTCCAGCGGCACCTCGACCGCCTCGGTCCCGAACCACGCGGCGAAGAGTTCCGGCCGGGTCCAGGCCTCCCAGACCTGCTCGACGGGGGCCTGGAAATTCCGGGTGATGGTCAGGGCATTGGGCATGGTCTGGATCCTTCCGGTACGTGGGACGTGTCATGTTGGACCCTACCCCGGAGGCAGCCTGCCGCGGAAGAACGCGCCGGCCCCCGCAGTGACAGGTGCTTCTCCATTGGATAGATTTGCTGCACCGCGGAACCGGCGGCCGGCCCGGGACAGCTATTGGCGCCGGCTTCCCCATCGTCTGAACAGACGTCCGCCGGCAAACCCGGCACCCATACAGGCCAGCCCTGTCCCGGCCCTGGGTGGGGCCAGGCACCTGCCGCCGCCCACCTGCCGGGCAGAGCAGGACAGAATCGGTCAGCCATGCCTACCTGCCACAACACCGCCCGCTGCCGCCGGCTCTACCCGGCGCTCACTCTTGCCGGGCTGCTTGCCGCCGGATGCGCCGGCGGCGCAGACCAGGCCCAAACAGCCTCGCCCGGGGCAAATACGACCCCGCCGGGACCGTCCGGCCCCGGTGCGGCGCCAACCAGCGGCCCGGCAGTTTCCGACTGGACGCAGGAGGATACCGGGGGAAAGTTCGTGCCGGCCCCGGAGGATTACTATCAGCCCTTCGAGGTGGAGGCCTGCGGGGGGACCGTGACCATAGCCGCCGGCGACGTCCGCAGGACCGAGTACAAGGCCAGCCGCCAGGAGGACGGATCCATGCGCCTCGATTTCAGGGGCGGCCTGACGCTCGACGTGTCGCGGGACTCGGACGGGGCGCGGCTGGATGAGCTGGAAGCATCCGGGCCCGGCTACGAACTGCGTTCCCGGGACGGCCTGACCGCCATCTGGTCCTGGGACGGGCCCTCGCTGGTCACGGCCTTTGATGACGTGGAAAACAGCGCATTCCAGAAGGAAGGGCTGCCCAGGATGGTCTATTTCACCGGGGGCAGGATTGCGGGAAAGACCGTCTCCCCGGAGACGCCGGACGCCGGAACCGTGTCGGCCGAAATCACCCAGAACAGCGCAAAAGGTGTCCAGGACGTGTGCCGGATGCTGGACGCCGCGGCGAACACGCCGCCTGCCGAAACGGTTTCACCCTGACAATCCGGACCGCCGCCCCCAGTACATCCGGATCCCGCCGGCCCGGACGAAGGCGTGCAGGCTGCCGCTTGGCACACGCCACGCCGGGGAAACGTTTGATCATGCCTCCTGCCCCATACCCCGGAAAACCCGGGCGACAATGGCAGTCTGGCACCGGCTCCGGAAGCTGCCGGTGATCGACGTCGAGGGGGAGCCATGATCCACCGGAACACCCAGACAGGGCGGCTGACGTACCTGTACCGGATCTACGACCGGCACGGGGAGCTGCTGTACGTCGGCACCAGTGCCGGTCCCGGCCTGAGCCTGGGGGCGAACGGCAACCGGCACCGGCACTGGTGGTCGGAGGCGGCGTCAGCCCGCTGGGAGGAGTACCCGGACCCCGACGAGGCCGCCTACGCCGAACGGGTCGCGGCGGTCCTGGACCGGCCGCGGTATGCCCCCTCCGGGGGCCGGCTGCAGCCGGAGGCCTACACCCGGGGCGGAAACCTGTGCCGGGAACTGGAGCTGGAGGAGGAGAACTACGCGGTGGCGGACACCGCCCGCTACCGCAGCCTTCGCCTGCTGGCGGCCCGCAAGTGGGACGAGGCCCTGGACCTGTGGCGGCGCGGCCGCCGGGAGGAGGCGGCCAGGGCCTGCGATTGGATCAACTGGTTCGGCGCCGAACTGCGGAAGATCAGCACGCTCACCGACGAGGAATTCGAGAAGATGCTCACCAGCCGGGTGCGGTAGCGCCTGCGGCTACTGCCCGGCGGCGGCGCGCAGCCGCCGGAACTCGACGGGGATGCCGGAGGCCGTTCCCTCCCGGTCGATCTTCCGCGCCCGCAGCAGGGAGTTGGCCTTCTCGGCGTCGGACCGCTCGACGTCGTTCAGGATTTCGTGCAGGTCCGAGGCCAGCGCCTCCTGCTGGTCCGGCGGCAGCACCGACATACGCCGGCGCCCGGGCGCGGCCAAGGGGTCCTCCTTGCCGCGTACCGCCCGGACAAGCGCGGACTCCAACCGGGCCGCAGCCGCCTTCAGCTCATCGATGCCCGGTTCCCAGCCGGTGCCGCCGAATCCCTCCATAGGGCCAGCTTACGACCGCTGCCTGACGCAGGACGCGGCACAGCACACCGCCAGCCGGCCGGATCCCCTTCGGCGGCAGGTTCGGCAGGCATGAGGTCACCGGCGGAAGAGGGACACCAGGAACATCAGGATGCTGACCACGGCGGAGACCACAAGCATCGAGACCCACGGGACGTACACACGCACGCCCTCGCGCTCGATCCGGACGTCTCCGGGAAGACGGCCGAACCAGGACAGTCCGCCGCTCCACGCCAGCACACCCACCAGGACCACCAGCAGCCCGAGGGCCACCAGCAGTGGACCGAGATCACGTTGCACTTACCAATTCCAGCATGTCGGCCATAATGGGCACCAGTTGATCGACTACCGGATCCAGTGGCCGGCGCAGCTGGTGCCGCCGGCACACGGGAGCCTGGGCGAGGAGAGGAAGACCCGCATGAACCCACGGTACGAGCTCCGGCCGCTGGAAGAGATCGATGGCCTTGGCGGGGCGAAGATTGAGCCGCGATGGACCCAATACGACTGGCCTTCTGCTCCAGGGCTGGACAAGGGGTATCTGGAAAGCGGGCGGCTGGCGGCTTTCCGGATAGACCGCGGCAATCCGCTGGAGGGCTGGTCGGCGCTCGACGATCTCGTGGGTGTCGTCAGCGGCCAGCAAAAGATCGGGACCGGTGGGTACTGGTACCTTCTTCCCCCGGTCGAGATGATCAGGGCTTTGGTGGTCATCCGGATGCTCGGTGCCGATGAGCGGTTCGAGATCTGTGTGCCTCCCGAGTACCGGGAGATCCTCGACTCGGGAAACCACGCCGCGGCACAGATCAGTGAGGCCATGCGGCTGACCCGCAGCGCCGCCGACGAGGACTAGCAGCCGGATCCCGACCATCACAGCGGCAGCCGGCAGCCGGCAGCTGGTCAGCCGGCGATGGCGGGCATCGGTGCGGGCACGAGCGCGATAGCGAGCGCTGCTGCGGCCGGCGCGGCCGCCACCGAACGGCTGGCCAGCCGCTTCCACGGGAGCATCTTCTCGGCCGCGATGAACGCCCCCACCAGCGCCATCCAGCCGACGTTCATCATCCCGAGTGGGAACAGGGCCACCATGAGCGCCCAGCAGCACCCGACACACCACGCCCCGTGCTCGGCGCCCATGCGGAGCGCCCTGAAGTATCCGTGACGCATGCGGTGGAGGATGAAGTCCACCGGCGTCCGGCATTTCATCAGGCAGATGTCCTTGGCCCCGGTGAGCTGGTAGGCTGCGGCCGCCAGAACCACCCCGGCCGCCAGATAGCGGCCGCCCGGCTCCGAGGCCAGGAACCCGGGAAAGAGCGCGGCGGCTGATACGTAGAGTACATAGGCGGCCGTGCCGAAGAGCGTCCACGCGGCCAGATAGCCGGCCACGAACACGGCCGTGCACCCGTACGGCGCGTACCTTCCCGATTTGCGGCGGCGGTGGATCCGTACGTAGGCGACGACCATGGGTGCCACCGACGGACACATCATGGCCGCCAGCATGATGACCCAGGTGGTGAGGAAGAAGGCCGGCGGACCAGGATCGGTCCAGCGCCCCATGTCCATGCCGTTCATCCGCGTGGCCGTGGAAATCCAGCTCCCGCCGGCCAGGGCGAGCAGGACGGCGACCAGCGCGGCCTCGCGCGGATCGATCCGGGCCATGGCGCGTGGGCGTGCGCCATGGCCCGGATGATGGTTGCTGCGTGTCATGTGCGGCCGGCCGTCAAACCCGGCCCCTGGGGGCCTCTTCGGCCATGTCGCTGGTGAAGGTGAACTCCGCGCTCTCGGCGTAGACGCCGTCAAAGCCCAGGCCGAACAGGTCCGAGTGTGCCTGGGCTTTTCCGATCCGGAACTCGGGGGGCGAATCCGAACATTGCGTTCCTGACGGTGGTGGCTCCTCCCGCTGGCCCGGGCAGGGGCTCGAAGGTGAAGTCCACGCGCCCCGCGACCGAGCCGGAGGGGGTGGCGCCGTCGGAGAAGGTGACGTTGGCGCGTTCGACGCCCAGCCATTCCCCGTACAGGGCCGCGAGGTCTCCGAACGGGCCGCCGGCATCACCGCGCAGGATCCGTTCGAGGGCCGCCGCCTGGTCATCCGACGCGGCTTCGTCGATGACGACCCCAACCTTCCAGCCGCCTGCGCTGAGGTTCGAAGGGAACCAGTTGCAGAAGACGAAGTCGATGCCCGACAAGTCGGTGCCGTCGACATCCCCCTGAGCGACATGGAAGACGGCCACGGCGTCGTCCCCGGCTCCGGCGCGACGGCGGCGCCCGGGGGTTCCGCAGCAACGGAACCCCCG
>NZ_JAAZSQ010000008.1:0-26997 GCF_012395835.1 Arthrobacter mobilis | reverse complement strand
CCGCCGTCGGTTGCCTGGGAGCCGCCTCAGGCCTGCACGGAGGCAGGTTCCTGTTCCCCGGCCGGCTGGACGGCGCCGGACGCCGGCCTGGTCCTGGGAATCAGCGCCACGGCGCCGGCGGCCAGGGCACCGACCAGGGCGAAGACGATGAAGTTCCACTCGAACGGCAGCTTGGCCGAGCCGATCCAGCCGCCGATCAACGGACCGGAGATGGCGCCGATGCGGGCGAAGCTCAGGGCCCAGCCGGTGGCCGTGGCGCGGGCATTGGCTGGGTAGTAGTCGGCAATGTAGCCGGTGAGCACCAGCGACGTCGAAATGGAGCCGATGCCGGCGAAGGCCACGAACAGCAGGTTCACCACGAGGTTGTTGGGGAACATCAGCAGCAGGATGCCGCCGGCGCCGAGCAGGTAGAACAGGACCAGGATCAGCTTCTGGCCGTAGCGGTCCGCCGCCCGGCCGAGCACCAGGCCGCCGGCGGCCGAGGCCAGGCTGAAGACCAGCAGGAAGGTCAGCGAGGAGCCCAGATCGTAGCCGGCCTGGCGCATGATGGCCGGCAGCCAGGTGTTCAGCCCGTAGACCAGCACCATGCCGCAGAACAGCGAGATCCAGAAGAACACCGTGGAGCGCAGGAACCGGCGCGAGAACATGGCGGCCAGCACCTGCGTCCAGGAGGCCTTGCGTTCCTGGACCTTCTGCGCCGGCGCAGCGGCCTGCGGGTCGAAGCCGGTGATGCCCAGGCGCGCCGCCAGCTGTCCGGCCTCGCGGTAGCGGCGCTTGGCCACCAGGTATTCGAGGGATTCGGGCAGGATCATCATGATCACCGGCAGCACGATGAGCGGCACCGCACCGGCGCCGATGACCCAGCGCCAGCCCAGGGTGGGCAGGACGGCCATGGCAACGAGCGCGGATGCGACAATGCCCAGCGAGTATCCGGAATACATCAGGCCGTAATTGAAGGAGCGCTTCTTCGGTGCCGAGTATTCGATGGTCAGGGCCGCGGCCACGGGGATGACGCCACCCATGCCGAGTCCGCCCAGGAAACGGAACAGCCCGAAGAGCTCGGGGGTCGGTGCGATGGCGGCGCCAAGCTGGGTAACGGTGAAGATCGCCATGGAGACCAGCAGCATTTTCCTGCGCCCGACCAGGTCGCTGGCGGTGCCGATGAACAGGGCACCGAAGAGCATGCCGACCAGGGCGTAGGCGCCCAGCCCGCCCAGCTGCAGGGGCGTGAGGTCCCAGGCCTTGTACTCGGCCAGGGCCGGCAGGACGGCGCCGAGCACGCCAACGTCGTAGCCTTCGGCCAGGATGGCCAGCCAGCAGGCGAACAGGACCGTGGACGTGGTGCGGCGCGGGACGTTCCACGCCGTCGGACTGGAGGTAGCCATTGTTTGCCTTACTCGTGAGGGTACGGGGGAGTGGTTGTGACCCGTGTCATATTATTTACTGATCTTGACGCCCGTTACAAGAGCTCGATAGAAATATCCTGCCGGGATACTGGTTCCAGGTTCCCGTTCGGCGAGGACTTGTCCACCGTAACGAGGCAGCGGATCCCGAAAAGCCGGAACATCAGCGATGCTTGCAACTTCAGAACCGCCGGTACGGCCGGCAGCCACCTTCCCGCCAGCGGGACCAAGTGCGAGGACACCCAATGATAGAACCAAACAGTGTTGCGGCCCTGGTCGGACGCACCCTTGCCGCGCTTGGTGCCGGCCATGCCTTCGGGGTGGTCGGCAGCGGCAACTTCGAGGTCACCAATGCGCTGCGCGCCGCCGGCGTGCCCTTCACTGCTGCCCGGCACGAGGGCGGTGCCGCCACCATGGCGGACGCGTATGCCCGGATGTCCGGCCGGCTGGGCATTGTCTCCGTGCACCAGGGCTGCGGACTGACCAATGCGGGCACCGGCATCGGCGAGGCGGCCAAGAGCCGCACCCCGCTGCTGGTGCTCGCCGCCGAAACCGCCGGCGCCGCAGTGCGTTCCAACTTCGCCATGGACCAGCCGGGCTTCGCGCGCAGCGTGGGGGCCGTCGCCGAGCGCGTGCACTCGGCCGCCAGCGCCGTCGACGATGTCGTGCGTGCCTACCGTACCGCTGTCAACGACCGGCGCACCGTGGTGCTGAACCTGCCGCTGAATGTCCAGGCGCTGCCTGCCCCGGAAGCTGCCGGAGCGGTGCGGCAGGTAGCCGTGCCGGCGCCGGTGCGGCCCGGCCGGTCCGCGGTCCTGGCGCTGGCGGAACTAATCGCCGCCGCCGAACGCCCGGTCTTCGTGGCCGGCCGCGGCGGCCGCGGTGCCCGGGAGCAGATCCTCGAGCTCGCTGCGCACACCGGCGCGCTGGTGGCCACCTCGGCGGTGGCGAAGGGCCTGTTCAACGGCGACGAGTTCAACCTGGGTATTTCCGGCGGGTTTTCCACGCCGCTGGCCGCCGAACTGATCAGCGGGGCCGACCTGGTGGTCGGCTTCGGCTGTGCGCTGAACATGTGGACCATGCGCCACGGCCGGCTGATCGGAACCGGGGCCAAGGTGGTGCAGGTGGATCTGGAGGATTCGGCCCTGGGCGCCAACCGCCCGGTGGACCTTGGCGTGCTCGGGGACAGCGCGGAGACGGCGTCCGCGGTGCTCGAGGAGCTGCGCGGCCGGGGCGGCGCCACCAGGTACCGCACCGAGGAGGTGCGGCGGCGGATCAAGGCCGAAGCCCGGTGGCAGGACGTGGCCATCGAGGACCTGTCGACGGCGAACGATTCGGGCCAGGGCCGGATCGACCCGCGCGTGCTCAGCGCCAGGCTGGACGCGCTGCTGCCTGCTGAACGGATTGTCTCCGTGGATTCGGGCAACTTCATGGGCTACCCCAGCCAGTACCTGGACGTGCCGGACGAGTTCGGCTTCTGCTTCACCCAGGCGTTCCAGTCCATCGGGCTGGGCCTTTACACGGCCATCGGTGCGGCGCTGGCCCGCCCGGACCGGCTGCCGGTGCTGGGCACCGGCGACGGCGGCTTCCTGATGGGCATTTCGGAGCTGGAGACAGCCGTTCGGCTGGGGCTGCCGCTGGTGTGCATCGTTTACAACGACGCCGCCTACGGCGCCGAGGTGCACCACTTTGGCGAGGCCGACGGGGCGGACATTCCGGATCTGTCCACCGTGACCTTCCCGGAGACCGACATCGCCGCGATTGCCCGCGGCTACGGGGCCGCCGGCGTGACAGTGCGGACCGAGGCGGACCTGGCCGGGGTGCGCGCCTGGCTGGAGGGGCCGCGGACCGCGCCGCTGGTGATCGACGCGAAGATCGCTTCCGACGGCGGCGCCTGGTGGCTGGCCGAGGCCTTCAAGGGGCACTGAGCCGGACCGGACCCCCGCGCATACCGCACAGGATATTGCGCGGACCGGCTAGCCTGCCGCTCGCTGCGGAAGCAAGAATCGATGCACAGACCCGTACCTGACGAAAGTGGGATGAAATGACCCAGGAAACAGCAAACACCCCCGCCGGCGGCACCGAAACCGGCCCCGTCGCCGGTTTCCTGGCTGCCTTGGCCGGCGGCGGGGTGGGGATCGTGGACCTGACCAACCGGCTCAGCGCCGAAACGCCTACCCTGCGCCTGCCGCAACCGTTCGCGAACCTGATCGACTTCAGCCTGGAGACGGTCAGCGAGTACAACGAGCCGGGCCCGTTCTGGAAGCACGCCAACATCCACACCGGTGAGCACATCGGCACGCACATCGACGCCCCGGTGCACTGGATCACCGGCCGGGACAGCCACGACGTCGCGGACATCCCGCTGCCGCGCCTGGCCGGCCCGGCGGTTGTCCTCGACTTCACGGAACAGGCCGCCGCCGACCCTGATTTCCTGCTTGAGGTGGAGCATGTCAAGGCCTGGCAGGCCGAACACGGGCCGCTGCCCGACGGCGGCTGGGTGCTCTACCGCACCGGCTGGGACCAGTTCGCCCAGGATCGGGAGAAGTTCCTGAACATCGACGAGAACGGCTCGCACACCCCCGGCGTCTCGGCAGCCTGCGCCAAGTGGCTCGCCGAGGAAACCGGCATTGCCGGCTTCGGCGTGGAGACGGTCGGCATCGACGCTGGCAACGCGGCCCTGCTGGATCCGCCCTTCCCGATGCACTATTACCTGCTCGGCGCCGACAAGTATGGGATCACCTCGCTGCAGAACCTGGCGCAGCTGCCTGCCCGCGGTGCCATGATCGTGGTCGCGCCGCTGCCGATCGTCGGCGGCAGCGGCAGCCCGGCCCGTGTGCTAGCCTTCGTGCCGAAGGTGCGCCAGCAGACGGAGGCCAGGTGAGGCCGCTTGCGGCCGCATCGATGCCCGACGGCGGCGCCCCGGTTCCATGACAGCGGAACCGGGGCGCCGCCGTCGGGCACACCCCGCTTCCCACAGGAGGACGAGTATGGAAACCCTCAACCAGCACCGGATTGCCCCGAGGACCTGCACAGCGTCATGCGCTGCTGGAGGGCCGGCATTGCCATCGTCACCTCGGCCGGTGTTGATGGGCGTCCGGCGGGGGCTGGTCAGCAACAGCGTCACCTCCGTATCCCTGCCGCCGCTGCTGGCGGCCTGGTGCGCGGACTGGCGGTGGACGGCGTTCGCGACCTGGAAAACCACCGAAGCGTTCGCCGTGCACGTACTCGCCGGGCCGCTAACCGTCCACGGGACGCCCACGTCGTGCGGTACAACAGGCCAAGGCGCGCGGTTAGCGCCAAAAAAGGGGTACCGGGTCGTCCCGGTACCCCGCTCTCTTGTTGCCGGATTGTCAGCGTTTAGTACCTGATGAAGACGTACCGGTGGTTGGTCGTGGTGCCTGTCGAAGCGGTCATAGCCGTCGTGGTCATACGAGAAGTACCAGTCATGGTCATGATGCCAGTCGCAATCGTCCCAGTGGTCATCGTCATCCCAATGGTTCCAATGCCCGTGGTGATGGTGCCAGCAGTGGTCCCAGTCGTCATCCCAGCCGTGGCCGTAGCCGCCTCCGGCGGCCACATTGACCGTCGCAGGCACAGTCGTGCCTGCACTGGCCGGCGCAGCCGCCCCGAGAACAGAGAGCAGACCCAGTATCGTGCCTGAAACCCAGACCAGCGGGCGCGCCGAAATTACGTCTTTCATGGTGATGGAACTTTCGCGAACCTTGGGTGCCCCTCGACGTGGCAGACACGTCCCCTAAGACAGGAGGAGTGGCCGGCGGGCCCCGGTTTCTCGTACCTGGCCGCTCCTTGGTTCCCAAGCCGTGCCTTGAGAGGGCTGCCCGGCCCATCACTACCGCACTTCTGAGGGTGCCGTCCCTCGGGGAGTCTTTCCTTCCCCATGCGTTGCACCGCGCCCCGACAGTGCACCTAAAACCCTGGGAGCAAAGGCCGGGGTCGTAACCCCGGTGCCGGGATTGAGCGTGCTGGTTTCGTAATCTCACCGATACGGATTCTTAACCTCGACGGCAGGCACGGCCTGTGGCGGACAGGGCAACAGGCCTAAGCCGGCAGGGGAGGCCAGTTCCTGAAGCCCTTCTGCCGGGGAGCAGCGTAGGTCCGGGCCTTCGGCGTGGACAATCCCATCCGGATGAGCGACCCGGCAGTCGTGACCGCGGTGGCCTCCGTGATATCAACCACGGGCACCTCCAGGATCCCTGCAGGCCCTCCCTGCCGTGCTCGCCATAGCTTGCCTGGATGGCGGGCGTCGAACGGCTCCGGACAGGCGCGGCCGGTCCCCATGACCGCCACGGCCCCCAGATAGCTCTCGTAGTTGCCTTCGACGGATTCCGCTCCGAACAACGGGGTCAGGGGCATGACCTCCGTCCCGGGAGAGGCGACCACAAGGATGCGCGTGGCGGGATAGCCTTTCGCCCGGGGAGCGGTGTTGCCGGGGTCCCTGCCGGACGGTCAGTGCTTCGGGGCGACGGCGATCGGCTCGCCGTCGACCGCGTTGAACGTCGCGTGGCGGTCTGAGATCAGCAGGTAGATCACTGCGGCCAGGATCGCGCCGACGAACCAGGAGAAGCCGGAGACGTAGGTGAATGCCGGGACGAGCGCCAGCACCAGGGCGACGACGGCGGCGGGTGTACCTGCGAGGACGGCCTTCCGGTTGACGCCGCGGGTGTAGGCGTATTCTCCGTCCGGGGACTCCGAGTAGAGGTCCGGGATGTTGACCTTGCCCTTCCGGAGCAGCCAGTAGTCGGCCATGATGACGCCGAACAGCGGGCCGAGGAGGGCGCCGAGGCCGCCGAGGAAGTACACGATGACCAGCGGCGAGTTGTACAGGTTCCATGGCAGGATGACCAGGCCGATCACGGCGCTGACGATGCCGGCCCGGCGGAAGTTCAGCCGGCGCGGGAACAGGTGGGAGAGTGTGTAGATGGGCGCCACGAAGTTGGCCATGAGGTTCACGGCGACCGTCAGGATGATCAGCGCGAGACAGGCCAGCACCAGCAGGAACGTGTTCGGGATGGCGTTGACGACGTCGGTGGGCGATTCGATGACCGTCCCGTCAATCTTGTACTGGGCGCCCGAGAGGACGATGACGATGGCGGCGAAGAAGAGCATGTTGATGGGGATGCCGAAGAAGTTGCCGCGCACCACCGACCGCTCGGAGGGGGCGCCGCGGGTAAAGTCGCAGAAGTTCAGCACGAACGTTCCGTAGATGACCACCCACAGGGCCGCGGACTGGAAGATCCGCACCCACATCTCGGCGCCGGTCAGGGACTCGGCGGTGGACCAGGCGATGGATCCGCCGGCCTCCACGAACATCCAGATGGCCAGGGACAGCATGGTGAGCAGGATGACCGGGCCGGCGAAGGCCTCGTACCTGCGGATCATCTCCATGCCGAAGCTGACGATGACAGTCTGGACGGCCCACAGCACCAGGAACGAGATCCAGCCCAGGGTCGAGAGGCCGAGGAAGGAGTTCGTGTCCAGCGGTGCCAGCGACGGGGCGAGGGCGAGGATCAGTACCCGCAGCACCATCGAGGCCAAATAGGTCTGGATGCCGAACCAGGCCACGGCCACGGCGCCGCGGATGATGGCGGGGATGTTGGAACCCCACACCCCGAACGCGATCCGGCTTATGACCGGGAACGGCACTCCCGTCCGCTCGCCCATGAACCCGGAAAGGTTCAGGAGCAGGAACAGTAGGATGGCGCCGAGGAGGAATGCCAGCATGATCTGCCAGGCGCCCAGCCCCAGGGCGAACAGGCCGATGGCGAACGCGTAGTTGCCCAGCGAGTGCACGTCGTTGGCCCACAGTGTGAAGATGCTGTAGGCGTGCCACGTGCGGCCCTTCCGGGTGGTGGGCGCCAGGTCCTCGTTGTAGAGCCGGGGGCTGATGCCCGCGGGCAACTGTTCCGGGACGGCCGGTTCTCCCCGCACGATCTCTTCGACCGCGGGGTCGCCGGTGCCCCACGGTTCCGGATCGATCAGGGGCGGATGGCCATGCTCGTCGTGCGAGCCGGGACCCTGCTGGTGGGACATGGTTCAGACCTTCCTGCGGCGGAGAATGGCGTGGCCCGGAGGCGGGCTGGCGTCCGTGGGGACTGTGCTGCCGGCTGGACAGGCCTTGGCCAAGGTCCGCGCCGCAGCTCAATTTCCATATTGTGAAAGACCAATTCCATTTGGCGAAACCATGTTATCTGTGGCGCAGATCACGGTCAAGAGCTTCCGGGCATGCATGGCGTTCAACCTGCGCCGCTGGTGCCCGTCCGGTCTCACTGTTCTCCGCGCCGGATGAGCCGCCCTCGGGGCGAGTTGAAGTCCACCACGGTGCCGCGCAGGTAGGTTTTGCGGACCTTCCCGGACAGTGCCTTGCCCTGGTAGGGCGTGATGGGGTTCTTGTGATGCAGCTTCCTGGCGTCCACCACGAATGCGTCGTCGGGCGCGAAGACCACCAGGTCGGCGTCGTAGCCCAGGGCCAGCTTGCCCTTGGAGCGCAGCCCGGCCCGCCGGGCGGGCCGCGTGGCCATCCACTCGACCACCCGTTCCAGGCCGATGCCGCGCCGGCGGGCCTCGGTCCAGATCAGGGACAGCCCGAGCTGCAGGGAAGACACGCCGCCCCAGGCCACCCCGAAGTCCCCGTTCCCGAGGTCCTTGAGGTCGAGCGTCGAGGGGGAGTGGTCCGAGACGATGAAGTCGATGGTCCCGTCGAGCAGCCCCTCCCAGAGCAGTTCCCGGTTGGCGACCTCCCGCACCGGCGGGCAGCACTTGAAGGCGGTGGCCCCGTTGGGCACTTCCTCGGCGAGCAGGGTCAGGTAGTGCGGGCAGGTCTCGACGGTGATGTCCAGGCCATCGCGCTTTGCGGTGGCGAGCATGGACAAGGCATCCGAGGAAGACAGGTGCAGGATGTGGGAGCGGGCGCCGGTCCAGCGGGTGCGCTCGATGACCTCGGCGATGGCCAGGTTTTCGGCGCCCCGCGGACGCGATTTCAGGAAGTTCGCGTAGACGTCCCCCTCCGGGTGCGGGGCCCGGTCGATGGCCCGGGAGTCCTCGGCATGCACGATCAACAGGGAGTCGAAGGTCTTGATCTCCGCCAGGTCCTCCTCCATCTCGTCGGCCTCCAGATGCGGGAACTCGTCCACGCCCGAGTGGAGCAGGAAGCACTTGAAGCCGAAGACCCCTTCGTCGTGCAGTTCGCGCAGGTGGGCCTTGTTGCCGGGAACCGCCCCGCCCCAAAAGCCGACGTCCACGAAGACGTTGTCCCGGGCGAAGAGCCGCTTGTACTCCAAAGCCGGCACGTTCACCGTGGCCGGGATCGAGTTGAGCGGCATGTCGAGGACCGTGGTCACCCCGCCCGCGGCCGCGGCGCGCGTGGCGGAGGCGAAGCCTTCCCACTCGGTGCGGCCCGGCTCGTTGATGTGCACGTGGGTGTCGACCAACCCCGGGAGCAGGAACTCGTCGTCGGCCAGTTCCACCACCTCGCGCCCGCGCAGACCGGCCCCGAGGGGCTCGATGGCCACGATCCTGCCGTTGCGCACACCGACCTCCCGGGGCGAGAACACGTCTCCGCACGAGACGTTCCGGCCCCGCAGCACGAGATCGAACCCGCGGCGGTCCCCGCCGAAGGCACCGTCGTCGCCGGTACCGGTGGGCGGGGAGTCGACGGCATCGTCGCCGAGCCCGTGTTCCCGCTTGTACTCGGCGATGAGGCGGCGGATGCGTCCGGGGTCGTTGACGTCCTCGCTGACCTCGAGCTTGTAGGCCTGTTCAGACTCGTAGGCGCCCTGCGCCTCGGCGGGCTTGGTCGCGGAGCGGGCCGAGTCCTCCTTGGCGGTCTCCGCCGGGATCCCGGGCGTGGTCCGGGGCTGCCCGGCGGCGTCCGTGGCGCCCTCACTGGGGTCCTTCTTCTCCGTCATCGGATTCCCTCCTGCATGTCCGCACCGGCATCGGCCGGTGCGTCGTCGGTTGTGTTCTTCGGCCGGACGAGCTCCGGGAGGTCCTGGGCGGGTTGGGCGCCCACGTGCCTGAGCAGCCGTCCGGCTCAGGCGAGCTTCATCTGCCGGTGGACGTCCTTGTAGAGCAAGTACCGGAAGCGGCCGGGTCCGCCTGCGTAGCAGGCCTGCGGGCAGAAGGCCCGCAGCCACATGAAGTCCCCGGCCTCCACCTCGACCCAGTCCTGGTTGAGCCGGTAAACGGCCTTTCCTTCGAGCACGTAGAGACCGTGCTCCATGACGTGGGTCTCCGCGAACGGGATCACCCCGCCCGGCTCGAAGGTGACGATCGTGACGTGCATGTCGTGCCGGACGTCGTCCGGGTCGACAAACCGCGTCGTCGCCCACCGGCCGTTGGTGCCCGGCATGGGTGTCGGTTCGACGTCCTGCTCGTTGGCCACGACCGGCTCCGGCACTTCGATGCCCCGGACGTACTCGTAGGCCTTGCGGATCCAGTGGAAGCGGGCGGGCTCGCCGCCATGGTTGCGCACCGTCCACTCGCTCTCCGGCGGCAGGTACGCGTAGCCCCCCGGGACGAGCTCGTGCTCCTCGCCCTCGAGGGTCAGGGTGAGGGCGCCCTCCATGAGGAAGAGGACGCCCTCGACGCCGGAGGCGGTCTCGGGCCGGTCGCTGCCCCCGCCGGGGCCGACCTCCATGATGTACTGCGAGAATGTTTCGGCGAAGCCGGAGAGCGGGCGTGCGAGCACCCAGAGCCGGGTGTCATCCCAGAACGGGAGCCGGCTGGTCACAATGTCGCGCATGGTCCCGCGGGGGATCACCGCGTACGCCTCCGTGAACATCGCCCGGTCGGTGAGCAGATCGGTCTGGGGTGGATGACCGCCGTGCGGGGCGGAGTAGGTGCGTTCGGTCATGTCAGTTGCCTTCGGGGGAACGGGGGATCCGGGGGCGCAGCTGGGGATGGGCGAGGGGGGGAACAGGTCCCGCTCGCCCGGCCGGTGCTGGACCGCCCGGGCAGGACCCCGGTCTCCGCGTGGGAAGCGCTCACTTCGTCCCCAGTACGTTGAGAGCCGCCTTCTCCAGCAGGTCATAGGCGGGCAGGGTCAGGAAATCGACATACTCCTCGCCGAGGACGAGGTCGGCGATCAGGCCGGCGGCGGGTTCGAAGAACTGCTCGAAGGACGTGGCGTCCACCTCCCCGCGCAGCACCTCCTTTTGCCGCTCCAGCTCCTCGGCGACCAGCTCGCGGGTGGCCATGTTGCCGGTGTCCTCGTAGACCACGCCGTTCCTGATCTGCTGCCAGACCTGGGAGCGGGAGATCTCTGCGGTCGCGGCGTCCTCCATCAGGTTGTGGATGGCTACGGCGCCGTTGCCCGACAGCCACACGGCGGTGTAACGGATGGCGACGTAGAGGTTGAGGGCCAGTTCCTTCTGCGTGCGCACGCTGCCGGCGCTGGGGACATCGAGCAGCTGCTCGGCGGTGACCTGGACCTCCTCACGCAGGCGGTCCACCTGGTTGGGCTTCCCGGCGAGCACCTCGTCGAAGACCTCCCGGCAAATCGGCACGAGGTCCGGGTGGGCCACCCAGGAGCCGTCGAAGCCGTCGGTGGCCTCGCGGGTCTTGTCGGCGCGCACCTTGGCGAACGCGGCCTCGGTGATCTCGGGCTCGCGGCGGTTGGGGATGAACGCGGCCATGCCGCCCATGGCGAAGGCGCCGCGGCGGTGGCAGCTCTTCACCAGCAATTCGGTGTACGCGCGCATCAGCGGGGCAGTCATGGTGATGGTGGAACGGTCCGCCAGGACGAACTTCGCGCCCGCGTCGCGGAAGTACTTGATGATGCTGAACAGGTAGTCCCAGCGCCCGGCATTAAGTCCGGAGGCATGCTCGCGCAGCTCGTAGAGGATCTCCTCCATCTGGAACGCGGCGGGGACCGTCTCGATGAGCACGGTGGCGCGGACGGTGCCGTGCTCGATCCCGAGATACTCCTCTGCGAAGGTGAACACGTCGTTCCACAGCCGGGCCTCGAGGTGGGACTCCAGCTTCGGCAGGTAGTAGTACGGGCCGTGGCCGTTGGCCAGCAGCAGCTTGGCGGTGTGGAAGAAATGCAGACCGAAGTCCACGAGCGAGCCCGAGGCCGGCGCGCCGTTCACGATCACGTTGTACTCCGGCAGATGCCAGCCGCGGGGGCGGGTGACCACGACGGCCAGCGGCGCGTCCTGCCGCAAGGCGTAGCTCTTGCCCTCGGGGGAAGTGTAGCTGAGGGTGCCCAGGGCGGCGTCGCGCAGGTTGAGGATGCCGTCCACCTGGTTGTGCCAGGAGGGGCTCGCGGCGTCCTCCAGATCCGCCAGCCACACTTTCGCCCCGGAGTTCAGGGCGTTGATCGCCATCTTCGCGGGCGTGGCCGGGCCGGTAATCTCCACCCGCCGGTCCTGCAGGGCCGGCGGTGCCGGGGCGACCTTCCACTCGCTCCCGCGGATTTCGCGGGTCTGGGGAAGGAAGTCGAGGAAGCCGTCCGAGGCTGCCTTCCGGCGTGCGGTGACCCGCTCGCCCAGCAGCTCCTCGCGGCGGCCGGCGAAGTTCCGGTGCAGGGCCTCGACGAAGGCAAGGGCCTCGTCGGTGAGGATCCCGCCCGCGCGGTCCAATCCGGCCGGGGTGGTGAACTCGAGTGTCATGGTGCAGCTCCCTCTGTTGCGGTACTTGTTCCGGGCGCCCGTGGGATGGTTATTTCTGTTTGGCCAGGTGTGCCGTTGTTCCGCGGCATGGTGCCTTCTTCCGGCCACGGCCTGCGGGACGCCGGGGGCGATGCAGCTTCGTCCAGCGCCTGCACCGTACTGTCCGGCCTGGTGATCTGGTGCCGCCTTGTGGTTGGCATGCAGAAAATGTACCGCCTCGGGTTCAGGCGGGTCACCAGTGCCGCTGCACAAAAGGGGCCTGCCATAATTCGGCATTTCGAAGCCGACGTCGTGCGGAACAAAAAACGGCGGCGCCGGCACCCGGGTGCCGGCGCCGCCGCGGCACGGATCCTCCCGCCGTCGTCCGCCCCTTGCCCTCGTTTACATTGCCGAAACACTGCGGTGACGCACTCTTTACGCGACCGCTTTTTCGGTAACTTGCCCGCAATCTGTCCCTGCGTCGGCTGAAACATGGATCGGTGAACCTTGATGGCGGACACGCGGCCGGCAGCAACAGGGCCCGTCGTGACGTAGAGGACGGGAAGGGACGCGCAGGTGCAACTGACTGCGGCAAATGTCTGGATGATGGTTTCGGCGGCGCTCTGCCTGCTCATGACGCCCGCGCTGGCCGTTTTCTATGGCGGCATGACCCGGGCGAAAGCCGCGCTGAACATGATCATGATGAGCGTCGTCTCCGCAGGCATCGTGGGTGTCGTGTGGATCCTCTGGGGTTACTCCATGATCAGCGGCGACAGCGTTGACGGCCTCTTCGGCAGCCCGTTCACCAGCTTCGGGCTGTCCAACCTCATCGGCTCGCCCGACCTCATCCAGGCGGGCTACAGCGCCACGTTCGCCATGGTCACCGTGGCCCTGATCAGCGGTGCCATTGCCGACCGGGCGAAATTCGGCGCCTGGGCCATCTTCGTCCCGCTCTGGGTCACTCTTGTGTACTGCCCGCTCGCCTTCATGGTCTGGGGCGGCGGGCTGCTGAGCCCGGGCGGAGCCCTCAGTTCGGTTTTCGGCCAGGTCATCGACTTCGCCGGCGGCACCGTCGTCGAAATCAGCGCCGGCGTGGCCGGGCTGGTCCTGGCCCTGATCCTTGGCAAGCGCCACGGCTTCGGCAGGGATCCCGGCCACCGCCCGCACAACCTGCCCTTCGTCATGCTCGGCACAGGCCTCCTGTGGTTCGGCTGGTTCGGCTTCAATGCCGGAGCCGCCGCCACCGCGGAGCAGGCCGGCCTGATCTGGATCAACACCGTAGCTGCTCCGGCGGCAGCCATGCTCGGCTGGCTGGCCACGGAAAAGATCCGCGACGGCCACCCCACGTCCCTGGGGGCGGCATCGGGAGTCATCGCCGGCCTGGTCGCGATCACGCCCTCCTGCGCCGACGTCAGCCCTGTTGGTGCCCTGGGCCTGGGCGCGGTGGCCGGTGTCGTTTCAGCCCTGGCCGTCGGCCTGAAGTACCGGTTCGGTTTCGACGATTCGCTCGACGTCGTCGGTGTCCACCTGGTAGCCGGGCTCGTCGGCACCCTGGCCCTGGGCTTCATCGCCCTGCCCGTGGACGGCCACGGTGGAGGGCTCTTCTACGGCGGCGGTTTCCAGCAGCTGGTGGCCCAGGTGGTCGCAGTCCTCGTCACCCTTGTCCTGGCCGGCCTGGTGACCGCGGTCATCGGCCTGGCCATCCACAGGACCATTGGTTTCCGGGTCAGCCGCGAGGACGAGATCGCCGGCGTCGATGTGTCCGAACACGCCGAGACTGCCTATGAATTCGGCGGGTTGGGCCAGGGCCGGTTCAATGCCGCCCACGTCCGGCACGGGACCGGCGCGCGGCAGCGGGACTGACGGGAGAGCCCGCGGACGGGCTACCCGCCGGCGGCCGCGTCCCGTCCGCCGTTCTTCCGTTCCGCCAGCGGCTCCGGGTGCAGGAACGCCTCGGCCAGCACCGGGGCGGCGAGCTGGACCTGCCAGCGCCGGGCTCCGAGCCCGGCCAGCTCGGCGGCGAGGGATTCCTCGGTGACCGGGGCCGGCGGCCGCCAGGCCAGGCGGCGCAGGTAGTCCGGGGTCAGCAGGTTTTCCACCGGCAGGTTGAGCCGTTCGGCCAGGGCGGCGAGCCGGGGCCTGGCGGTCTGCAGGCGGGCGGCCGCTGCGGGGTCTTTTTCCGCCCACACGCGCGGCGGCGGCGGAGCGTTCGTGGCCACATGCAGCGGCGGCAGGTCGGTGAGCTGGCTGGCTGCGGCAATGCAGCGCAGCCAGCGCGGCGCCTCGCGCTTGGCCGCCCGGCCGTGGAAGCCGTTGACGGCCAGCAGCTGGGGCACGGTGGCCGGCATGGCCCGGGCAGCGGCCACGATGGCGGAATCCGGAATCAGCCGGCCGGGGGCGACGTCGCGCTTGGCCGCCAGCTGTTCGCGCTCGAGCCAGAGTTCGCGGGCGGCCGCCAGCTGGCGGCGGTCGCGGATCTGGTGCAGACCCGAGGTGCGCCGCCACGGATCGGTCCGGGGGGCTGCCGGGGGAGCGGTGCGCAGGGCCTCGAATTCCTCTTCGGCATAGCCGAGCTTGCCGTCCTCCTCCAGCTTGGCGATCAGGGCCGTGCGCAGCTCGGGGAGGACTTCGACGTCGAGGGCTGCGTAGCGCAGCCAGGGTTCGGGCAGCGGGCGGGTGGACCAGTCGGCCGCGGAGTGTTCCTTGGCCAGGGTGAAGCCGAGCATGCTCTCGATCACGGCGGCCAGGCCCACGCGGGGCAGTCCGGCCAGGCGCGCCGCCAGTTCGGTATCGAAGAGCTTGTCCGGGTTCATGCCCAGCTCGCGCAGGCAGGGCAGATCCTGGGTGGCGGCGTGCAGGATCCATTCGACGCCCGCCAGGGCTTCGTTGATCATGCCCAGGTCGCCGAAGGGCTCGGGGTCGATCAACCACGTCCCGGCACCTTCGCGGCGGATCTGCACCAGGAAGGCACGCTGGCCGTAGCGGAAGCCGGAGGCCCGCTCGGCGTCCACGCCGGCCGGCCCGCTGCCGGCGGCGATGGCCTCGGCTGCGCGTTCCAGGCCGCCGGGGGTATTGACCACCAGGGGAATGCCGTCGCGCGGTTCGTCGAGGACGGCCAGGACCGGGGCGGCCGTTTCCGGATCCGCTGCCGGGGTGTTCCCACCCGCTCCGTCGTTGGGCTGGGCAGGGGAATCCGAGGTCACAAAAGTCATGGTTCTTCCAGTTTAAGCCACCGCACGTCGCAGCCGCCGCCGGCCTTAGTGCCGCCGCAGCGGCAGGGACAGGACGCCGTCGGGCAGCGGCGGCAGGCCGGCGAAGCTGCAGACCATTTCGGACCAGGCTTCCAGGTGCGACTGCACGTCCGCCGAATCCGGTGTCCAGGACGCGCGCAGCTCGATGTCGACCGAGTCCTGGCTGCCGGCCATGGTGCCGAAGCTTTGGGAGAGGATGCGGGTGGCGGTGCCGCCGGCGTTGCGGTAGCCGGTGCAGTGGTTCTCCAGTGCCTCGACCAGCCAGGCCCAGGCCACCGATCCGAGGAGCTCGTCCTTGCCGATGTCCGCCTCCAGCTCGGCCCGGATGTAGGTGACGATCCGGAAGGTGCCGCCCCAGACATCCCGGCCGGCGGGGTCATACAGCAGGATGAACCGGCCGGTGGCCAGCTCCGTCTCGGGTTCCCCGGCCAGCCCTGAGGCGCTGCCGGTCACCACCGCTTCCAGTGCCACCGCGTAGGGAGCCAGCTTGGCGGGCGCCGGCAGCTCGGCAAGGTTCAGCTCGGGGCGGCACTGTGCCCGGCGCAGTGCCGTCAGCGCCGTCAGGAATTCCGCGGGGGCTGCGGACAGGTCACCGGTCGAACTCACTGGGCCAGCTTAAGACGGGCCCGGTGCGGCCGGCGGCAGGCTCGCCGGTCACATCCGGACAATTCCCAGACAGCTCACCGGCGGTATCCAGCGAGCTCCTCGCGGATGGCTTCGGCGAAGGCATCCACGTCCTCCTCGGTCGTATCGAAGGAGCACATCCAGCGCACTTCGCCCTTGGCGGCGTCCCAGTCGTAGAAGCGGAACTTCTCCCGCAGCCGGTCCGCCGCACCGGGCGGGAGGGCGGCGAAGACCGCGTTGGCCTCGGTGGCCTGGGTGATGGACAGCCCGTCGAGGCCCTCCACGGCGGCGCGCAGCCGGGCAGCCATGGCGTTGGCATGCGAGGCCGAGCGCAGCCACAGGTCGCCCTCGTAGAGGGCGACCAGCTGGGCCGAGACAAAGCGCATCTTCGAGGCCAGCTGCATGTTCATCTTGCGCAGGTACGTCAGCTGCGCCGCGGTCTGCTGGTCGAAGACGACGACCGCCTCGCCGAACATCAGTCCGTTCTTGGTGCCGCCGAGGCTGAGCACGTCCACTCCGGCATCGCGGGTGAAGCCGCGCAGCGGCAGTCCGAGCGCCGCGGCGGCGTTGGACAGCCGGGCCCCGTCCAGGTGCAGCTTCATGCCGCGGGCATGGACATGGTCGGCGATGGAGCGGATTTCCTCCACCGTGTACAGCGTGCCCAGTTCCGTGGACTGGGTAATGGAGACGGCCAGCGGCTGCGCGCGGTGCTCGTTGCCCCAGCCCCAGGCCTCCCGGTCGATCAGCTCGGGGGTGAGCTTGCCGTCCTCGGTCGGTACGGCGAGCAGCTTCATGCCGCCCACCCGCTCCGGTGCGCCGTTTTCGTCCACGTTGATATGGGAGGTGGCGGCGCAGATGACCGCGCCCCAGCGTGGCAGCAGGGACATCAGGGCGGTGACGTTCGCCCCGGTGCCGTTGAACACCGGGAAGGTTTCCGCGCCGGGTCCGAAGTGGCCGGCCATGACCTGCTGCAGGCGCCCGGTGTAGACGTCCTCGCCGTAGGAGACCTGGTGGCCGCCGTTGGCGTTGGCCAGGGCTTCGAGGATTTCCGGGTGTACGCCGGAGTAGTTGTCCGAGGCGAAGCCGCGCAGTGCGGGGTCGTGCAGGGGAGCGTCGTGCAGGGGAGTGGACAGCGGGGTGGAAATCATTGCGTCAGTCACGGGTTAAGTATCTCGTATCCTTTGAAACGGGTCGGGGCTCAGGCCAGCTTCCGCCGGCTGCCGTTCAGCCCGGCGGCATCGGTGGTGAACAGGTCCCGCACCGCTTCCGCGAGGTCATCGACGTCGGTGAAGCCATCGAAGCTGCGCTCCGGGTCGGCGGCGCGCATCCCGGCGTCCACCAGCGCCTTGACCACGAAGACGACGGCGGCCGAGCGCAGGCTGCCAGCGGCGCCGTCGTTGCCGGGGACGGTCTGGTCCTTGCGGAAGCCCTGGGCGACGGCGCGCATCCAGGTCTCGGCCGCGGCCTTGGCCGCGGCGTAGTTGGCGCCGCCGGCGGTGGGCGAGTCCACGGCGGTGGCGGAGACGATCGCGGCCCGGCCGCGCGGGGAGGCCACCAGGTCCGGGTAGAAGCTGCGGGTGGTGTTGCGCAGGGTGGTCACGATGTTCCGCTGCAGGAAGTTCCAGTCCTCGTCGGTCTGGCCGGCAATTCCTTTGCCGCCGCGCCAGCCGCCGACCAGGTGGATCAGTCCGTCCACCGGCCCCTGCTCGGCACGGACCGCGGCGGCCAGCTGTGCCACGGCCTCCGGATCCGCCAGGTCGCAGCGGTAGGTGGCCACGCCTGGTTGTGCCGTGCCGTCGTCAGCGCCGAAGGCCTTTTTGAGGTGATCGTCGTTGCTGCCGACGGCGACGACGGCGGCCCCGGCCGCGGTGAGTGCGGCAGCCACCGCGACACCGGAGGCGCCGGTGGCGCCGGCAACCACCACGCGCACGCCGGCCAGGGGCCCGCTCATGCTGCGGAGCCGTTCCCGGCAGGGGCTGCCGCGCTGTCCGTGCTGCCGGTGATGCCTGCGGTGGATTCGATCACCGGGCGCAGCTTCCTGGCCAGGGCCTCGTAGAACATGGACAGCGGGAATTCGTCGTCCAGGACCTGGTCGGTGATCTCGCGGGGCAGGCCGGTCAGCGGCAGGGCCTCCGGTCCCTTGGCCCAGACGGAGGCCGGGTGCGGGGTGAGGGTCCTGGTGAGCATTTCGTAGGCCGCGAGCCAGTGGGCCACCTTGGGCCGGTCGATGGAGCGCCAGTAGAGGTCATCGATCTGCCGGCCCAGGGCGATCACGACCTCCGGCACCAGGTCCCAGTCGATGGAGAGCTTGCCGTCGGTCCAGTGCAGGACCCGGTGCTGGTGCATCCAGGCGAAGAGCAGCTGGCCGCCCAGTCCATCGTAGTTGCGCACCCGGTTGCCGGTGATGGCAAAGCGGAAGATGCGGTCGAAGATGACCGCGTACTGGACCAGTGCGGCATGCCGGCGCGCTGCTTCCGGCGCACCGGCGTCGTGCTGGATGCGCACCGCCTCGCGGAAGGCGGTCAGGTCGCAGCGCAGTTCCTCGAGCGAGTAGAGGAAGTAGGGCATGCGCTGCTTGATCATGAACGGGTCGAAGGGCAGGTCCCCCCGCATGTGGGTGCGGTCGTGGATCAGGTCCCACATCACGAAGGTCTCTTCGGCCAGCTGCTGGTTCTCGAGCAGGGCTGCGGCGTCCTGGGGCAGGTCGAGCGAGGTGATGCCGGCGGCGGCGCGGAGCACGCGGCGGAAACGGGCTGCCTCGCGGTCGGCGAAGATGGCGCCCCAGGTGAAGGCCGGCGTCTCGCGCATGGCCACGGTCTCCGGGAAGAGCACGGCGGAGTTGGTGTCGTAGCCGGCGGTGAAGTCCAGGAAACGGATCGGCACGAACAGCTTGTTGGAGTAGTCCCCTGCTTCCAGTTCGGCGATGAACCCGGGCCAGATGACCTCCACGAGCACGGCCTCGACGAGGCGGTCCGGGCTGCCGTTCTGCGTGTACATGGGGAAGACCACCAGGTGCACCAGGCCGTTTTCGCGGTCCAGCTGCGGCTGGAAGGCGGTGAGCGAGTCGAGGAAGTCCGGGACACCGAAGCCGCCGGCGGCCCACCGCCCGAAGTCCTTGACCAGCGCGGCCAGGTAGGCGGCGTCGTGCGGCAGCAGCGGGGACAGTTCCCCGATGGCACCCACGATGGTGTCCACGTGTCCGGCTGCCTCGGCGCGGCCGGCCTCTTCCGGGACGGAGCCGTCGTGGACCTGCAGCGGCTGGATGGCGGTGGCGGCAGCCTTCAGGCGCAGCCAGGCCGGGTGGACGGCGATGCCGGAGGCGGCCGAAGCAAGCGGGGAGCGCGCGGCGGTGGTGCCGGAACCGTCGGCGGTGATGGTCATGGTGCCCAACCTTTCTCGTGCCCGGGTGGAGCCGGGAATCTGTACTGGAGTTCTGGCACCGAGCGTAGCAACACAAAAGCTGCTCTTACCTCAAAATAAAACCAAAGTAAGAAACTCTTAGCCTCGAAGGTGGCGGCCGCAGGACATGCAGAAGCCCGGCTCTCGCTGGCCGGGCTTCTGCATGGTGATGGGTTGTGCGGTGGCCGGCTGGCGCAGACAGGCAGTATTCGCCGGCCGGTTTGTGGGAGGGGCGGGGGTGTTTCCCTTACTCCTCGGTGGGGACCAGGGTCAGGGAAATCGAGTTGATGCAGTAGCGCTGGTCGGTGGGCGTGGGGTAGCCCTCGCCTTCGAAGACGTGGCCCAGGTGCGAATCGCACGCCGCGCAGCGGACCTCGATGCGCTCCATGCCCAGGGTGCTGTCGCGCAGGTAGCGGACCCGTCCCTCGGCCAGCGGCGCAAAGAAGGACGGCCAGCCGCAGTGCGAGTCGAACTTCTCCTTGCTGGTGAACAGTTCGGTGCCGCAGGCCCGGCACTTGTACACGCCGGCGGTGTGGGTGTCCCAGTACTTGCCGGTGTAGGGGCGCTCGGTGCCGGCCTGCCGCAGGACATGGTATTCCTCCGGCGTGAGCTCCCGGCGCCATTCCTCGTCGGTCCTGGACACGGGGGCCGGGATGCTGGTTTCGCTCTTCTCGCTCATGTTTCGTTCAACGCTCAGGAGTCCCCGATGTATCCCGTGCCGGAATACAGGTGCAGGACCGGGATGCCCAGCTTCTCCTGGGCACGGTTGGCCCAGTCCCGGTGGAAGGTGTCCTCGATCGCGTGCGGAGTGGTGATGACCACCGCACGGGTCACCTCGTGGTTCTTGACGTAGTCCACCAGCGCGGTGACGCCGTCGTCGCCGACGACCTCCACGCTCCCGGGCAGACCCGCCCGGACCAGGGCCTCGGCGGAGATCCGCCTTGCTTCATCGGCCGCCAGCCGGGCTTCCTCCGGCTTGGGCTGGCCGTGGAGCAGCTCGCGGAAGGCCCGGGCCACCTCGAGCATGCTCAGCCGGTCCAGGAAGTCCAGGACCAGGTTGCGCCGGGTGTCCTCGGGAATCAGGACGCTGAACGTTGTTTCGTCGCCGGCCAGCAGCTGCAGGTTCTGCACGTCTGCTTCGTTCAGCGGTTCCTCGGTGAGCACCACGACCGTTTCACTCATGCGCCCAGAGTAGCCAGCCCGCGGGCACCGGACAACAGGGCCGGTGCCCGCGCTCCCGCCGGGGTCCGGCAGCGCCGATGAGGTATGAATAGTGCTATGGATCTGTTCGGTGTACCGCCAGTGAACAGCATTGAAGCCGCGCCGGCCGCCGGCAGGACCGTGACGCTGCCCTGGACCCGCTGGGCACTGCTGGGGGCGGCCGGCGGGGCGGCGGCCGGCTCGCTGGTGGCCGGGGCCACCTCCGGGCTGGCCTCCTATTTTGCCCGCCAGGTGCTCACCCCGGCGCGGGTCCGGCCGCAGGATCTGGCCATCCTGGCCGTGACCGGCTCCGGCGCGGAGCGGGAAATCATCCTGCCGGCCACCGCGGAAACCACAGCTCCCGGCGTATACAGCGTCTATTTCGACGGCGGTGCCGGGCACGCCCGGGTCGGGGAGGTCACTTCCTATTCCCCGCGCGAGCGCACGGTGCAGCGGAAGGTGGAACGCGTCTATTCCGGAGACCTGTCCCGGGCCGTGCGCGGCTGGTGGGGCGGCTCGGCGTATCCGGACCCGGCTGCCGCCGGGCTGCCCAGCGAGGAGGTTCGGATCGCCGTCGAAGGCGGGGAAGCGCCGGCGTGGCTGGTCCCGGCGGAGCACGACGGACGGACCTGGGCCATCATGGTCCACGGCCGCGGTGCCACCCGCACGGAGGGCCTGCGCGCGGTTCCCGCGGCCCGCAGGCTGGGACTGGCGTCGCTGCTGATTTCCTACCGCAACGACGGCGAGGCCCCGCATGCCCCGGACCGCCGGTACGGGCTGGGCATGACCGAATGGCGCGACGTGGAGGCGGCCATCGGCTTCGCCTTGGCACGGGGGGCCGAGGACGTGGTGCTCTTCGGTTGGTCCATGGGAGCGGCGGTGAGCCTGCAGGCGGCGGACCAGTCGGTGTACCGGGACCGGATCCGGGCGCTGGTGCTGGACGCGCCGGTGATCAACTGGATCGACGTGCTGGCCTACCAGGCGAGGCTGAACCGGATCCCGGAGACGGTGGGGCGTTTCTCGCAGTGGCTGATCTCGAACCGCGCCGGCCGGCTGCTCACCGGCCTGGCGGCGCCGGTGGACCTGAAAATGATGGACTGGGTTTCGCGCTCGGACCACCTGGCGGTGCCGACCCTGATCCTGCACAGTGAGCTCGACGACTTTGTCCCGTACGGACCGTCGGCCGAACTGGCCGAGCGGAACCCGGAGCTGGTGACCTTCGAGAGGTTCTCCAGCCCCGGGCACACCAAGGAGTGGAACGTGGAGCCCGAACGCTGGGAACGCGTGGTGGCCGGGTGGCTGAGCCAGGTGCTCCGGCGTCCGTCCGCGTAGCTGTACCGGGGCAGGCCGTCCCTTACAGGTCCGGGCGGCCGGCCATGGCCGAGGAGGCCTGGGCGTGCTCGCGGCGGGGGATGCGCCCGGCGCCCGCGGCGAGCCGGCCGGCGACGACGGCGTGCCGGAACGCCGCGGCCATCCGCACCGGATCCTGAGCCCGGGTCACCGCAGTGGCCAGCAGCACGGCGTCGCAGCCCAGCTCCATGGCCAGGGCGGCGTCCGAGGCGGTGCCGATGCCGGCGTCGAGCACCACCGGCACGCCGGCCCGGGAGACGATCAGTTCGATATTGTGCGGGTTCAGGATGCCCAGGCCGGTGCCGATCGGCGCGCCGAGGGGCATCACGGCTGCCGCGCCGAGCTGCTCCAGCCGCAGGGCCAGCACCGGGTCGTCGTTGGTGTAGGCGAAGACCTTGAAGCCGCGGGCCACCAGCTGCTCGGTAGCTTCCACCAGTTCCACGGCGTCCGGCAGCAGCGTGTGCTCGTCGGCGATCACCTCCAGCTTCACCCAGTCGGTCTCCAGCGCTTCCCGGGCCAGCTCGGCCGTGAGCACCGCTTCCCGGGCGGTGAAGCAGCCGGCGGTGTTGGGCAGTACCCGGATGCCCTTGTCCAGCAGCAGCGCAAAGAGTGAGTCCCCGGCCGCAGGACTGTAGCGGCGCATTGCCACCGTGGTCAGTTCCGTGCCGGAGGCTTCCAGTGCCGCGCCGAGCCCGTCCAGGCTCGGGGCGCCGCCGGTGCCCATGATCAGCCGGGAATCCAGCGCCACACCGTCGATGATCAGCGGATCGTTGCCCATGCGTCAGCCTCCCTGGACCGCGTTGAGAATTTCGATGTCGTCACCCTCGGCCAGGACGGTGGCGGACCAGCTGCGGCGCGGGACGACCTCGGAGTTGCGCGCCACGGCCACGCCCAGCCGCGCCCCGTCCGCGGGCAGGCCGTCGGCTGTGAACTGCCGTCCGGTCACTTCCGCGACCAGGTCGGTGAGGGTCTGCCCGGCGGCTAACGGGCGCCGGCTGCCGTTGAGGTTGATGGCTGTCATGGTTGGCTCTTTCCAGTGGGGATGAGGGAAAAACGGTCGGGCCGGAACCGGTCCCAGCGTCCGTCGGCGCCGCCGTCCAGCAGACCGCGGCAGATCTGCGCGGCAACGGGGGCCAGCAGCACGCCGTGGCGGAAGAAACCGGTGGCGACGATCAGGCCGGGAATATCGGCGCCGCCGGGAGCTGCCACCCGGCCGAGCAGCGGAGCATTGTCCGGCGTGCCCGGCCGGGCCCGCGCCGTCGTCTCGAACAGCTCCAGTTCGGCGACGGCGGGCACCAGCACCTGGGCATCGCGCAGCAGTTGGTACGTGCCGCCCGCGGATACCGCGGCGGAACCGTCCTCCCGCTGGGTGGCGCCGAGCACGACGGTGCCGTCCTCGCGGGGCACCAGGTAGACCGGCAGGCCGCGGACCAGGCCCCGGACGGTATTGGTCAGCAGCGGCCGCAGGTGCTGCGGAACGCGCAGCCGCAGAATATCGCCGTAGACCGGCCGCAGCGGCAGGCGCAGCCCCTGCGGCAGTCCGGCCAGTCGAGCGGCCCCCAGCCCATTGGCCAGCACCACTTCCGCGGCACGCACCATGCTGCCGTCGGCCAGTTCGACGCCGGTAACCGCCGAGGTGCTGTCCGCCGGGTCCGCGTGCAGCAGTCCGGCGGCGCGCCCGCGCTGCAGCCAGCCGGTCCAGCCCTGCTGCTCCGCGTGCGCGGCCAGCGCCGACTGCAGGGCGGCGGCGAGCACCCGCGGATCCACCTGGTGGTCCTGTTCGATGCTGAAGGCGCAGGACAGCTGGGGGCCGAGCAGCGGTTCGAGGGAACGTGCCCGGCGGATGGTGAACGGTTCCACGGCCAGTCCGTGCCGCAGCTGCAGCTGCCGCAGGTCGGCCAGGGCGGCCCGGTCCGCCGCGTCGGCGCCGACCACCAGCGTCCGGGTGGCCCGGTAGCCGGTGGGACCGGCGAGCGAACCGGCGAACTCCGGGTAGAGCCGGGCCGAGGCGAGGGTGAGCTCGAGCAGCTCTTCTTCCTGGTAGTGCAGTTCGCTGACCGGGGCGAGCATGCCGGCGGCGGCGTAGGTGGCTCCGCCGGCGGGGTCCGGATCGATTACCCGGACGGTGCGCCCGGAGCGTGCCGCCTCCCAGGCAATCGCGAGGCCGACAATGCCGGCACCAACGACGGCGACATCGGTGTCGGGGCCAAGAGCCCCGGAGTGTTCAGGCAAAGTTGCTCGTTCCTTCCCTACGCCGGTACTAACCGGATCAGGTCAAGCGGTCGGCGCCGTACGCCCTCTCAGCCCGCGTCGTTCCGACGGCCGGGCTCCCGCAGTCGGATTCCACCTTAGCAGTTGCCGGATCCAGCCAACGCGTGGCTGCCCGGCCTCCGGCTAAGCTGGGAGGCATGCCGATTGGATCCGCCCAGCTGTACCTGTGCACCGATGCCCGCGCCCGCCAGGGCGACTTTGCCGACTTCGTCGACGCTGCCTTTGCCGGCGGCGTCGACATTATCCAGCTGCGGGACAAGAACATCGAGGCCGCCGAGGAACTCGAACTGCTGGCAGTCCTCGCCGGCGCCGCCCGGAGCCATGAAAAGCTCTGGGCCGTCAATGACCGGGCCGATATCGCCGTGCTCTCCGGCGCCCCGGTCTTCCACGTCGGCCAGAAGGACCTGCCGCTGGCCGCGGCGCGCTCGCTGACCGGCAGCGGTGTGAAGATCGGCCTGTCCACGCACAGCACGGAGCAGGTCGCCGCGGCGGTGGCCGAGCCCGGACTGGACTATTTCTGCACCGGCCCGGTGTGGGCCACGCCCACCAAGCCCGGACGCACCGCCGTCGGCCTGGAACTGGTCAAGGAAGCCGCCGCGCAGGTGCATGCGGCCGGCAGCACGCGGCCCTGGTTCGCCATCGGCGGCATCGACCTGTCCAATGTCGAGCAGGTAGTCGAGGCCGGAGCGGCCCGGATCGTCGTCGTCCGCGCGATCACCGAGGCGCAGGATCCGGCCGAGGCAGCCCGCCGGCTGCGCGCGGCCCTGCCGCCGCTGCCTGCAGCGGGCAACTGACCGGAAGGCCGGGGACGCGTGCCAGCGGGACGCATCCCCGGCCCCGTGCTTAGGTGCGCGGCATGGCCGGCTCGGGGAGGTAGACCTTGGCGCCGGCGGCCAGGAATTCGGCGGATTTCGCGTTCATGCCCGCGATCGCTTCCTGCTCTGCCGCGCCGCCGAACTGGTCGCGGATGTCCTGCGAGATCCGCATGGAGCAGAACTTCGGCCCGCACATGGAGCAGAAATGCGCGGTTTTGGCCGGCTCGGCAGGCAGCGTCTCGTCGTGGAACGCCTCCGCCGTATCCGGGTCCAGGGACAGTGCGAACTGGTCCCGCCACCGGAACTCGAACCGCGCCTTGGACAGCGCATCGTCGCGTTCGTGTGCCCCCGGGTGGCCCTTGGCCAGGTCCGCGGCATGGGCGGCGATCTTGTAGGTGATCACGCCGGTCTTCACATCGTCCTTGTTGGGCAGGCCAAGATGTTCCTTGGGGGTGACGTAGCAGAGCATGGCCGTGCCGTAGCGGGCGATTTCGGTGGCGCCGATGGCGGAGGTGATGTGGTCATAGCCCGGGGCCACGTCGGTCACCAGCGGGCCGAGGGTGTAGAACGGGGCCCCGTCGCAAAGTTCCTGCTGGCGTTCCACGTTCTCCCGGACCAGGTGGAACGGAATGTGCCCGGGGCCCTCCACCATCACCTGGACGTCGTGTTGCCAGGCGCGCCTGGTCAGCTCGGCGAGCGTATCCAGTTCGGCGAACTGGGCGGCGTCGTTCGCATCGGCAATCGAGCCCGGGCGCAGGCCGTCGCCGAGGGAAAACGCGACGTCGTACCGGGCGAAGATCCCGCACAGCTCGTCGAAGTGCGTGTAGAGGAAGTTCTCCTGATGGTGGGCCAGGCACCAGCCGGCCATGATGGATCCGCCGCGCGAGACGATGCCGGTGACGCGGTTGGCCGTCAGCGGCACGTAGCGCAGCAGCACGCCGGCATGGACGGTCATGTAGTCCACGCCCTGCTCGCACTGTTCGATGACGGTGTCCCGGAAGATTTCCCAGGTCAGCTCGTTGGCCTGGCCGTTCACTTTCTCCAGCGCCTGGTAGATCGGGACCGTGCCGATCGGCACCGGTGAATTGCGGAGGATCCACTCGCGGGTGGTGTGGATGTCGTCCCCGGTGGACAGGTCCATGACGGTGTCGGCACCCCACCGGGTCGCCCACTGGAGCTTGTCGACTTCCTCGGCAATGGAGCTGGTGACCGCGGAGTTGCCGATGTTCGCGTTGATCTTGACCAGGAACGCCTTGCCGATGATCATCGGCTCGGACTCGGGGTGGTTGATGTTCGCCGGGATGATGGCCCGGCCCGCCGCCAGTTCGGACCGGACCAGCTCGACGTCGCAGTTCTCGCGCAGGGCGACGAACTTCATTTCCTCGGTCACCAGGCCTCGCCGGGCGTAGTGCATCTGGGTCACGGTCCTGCCGGGGGCAGCCCGGCGCGGCGCGGGCTTGGCGCCCCGCCACTCCGCGGAGGCAGCACCGCGGCGAACCGCGGAGCGGCCGTCGTCCAGGAGGTTGCGGCGCCGGCCCGCATACGCCTCGGTGTCACCGCGGCCGGCGATCCACGCCGCACGCAGCGGCGGCAGTCCGCGGACCGGATCGCTGCCCGGCCCGGCCGTGCGGTAGACGCGCAGCGGGGGATTCTTGTCGCCGTTGGGCGAATCCGCCAGGGCAATTTCGGTCACCGGGACCCGGATGCCCGGCTCCCGGCCGGTGACGTACTGCAGAGAGTGGGCAGGATGGAACGAATCGTTCATGATGGGTACTCACTTCCTTCGCCGGCATTACCCGGACAGGTTCGACGGTCGCAGGCTGCCTCAGCCCGATCTCAGCCCCTGCATTAGGGCTCCCGTGTGGATGCCCACGACCCTAGCATGTGCGGCGGCCGGAGCGTGATTCGACGAAGGAAGCGGAACTTTCAGGGCGTCGCGCCTCCCCGCTGCTCGCTTCGCTCGCGGCGGGATCCTCGGAAGAGAGCAGCCAGGGGTCCCCGTGCGCGAAGCGTGCGGGGCAGGCTGCGAACGCTAGCTGTACTGACCACGGACATTGGTGATACCCGGCGT
>NZ_JAAZSQ010000036.1 GCF_012395835.1 Arthrobacter mobilis | reverse complement strand
CCCAGCTGACAGGCCCGGCGCAGCAGGGGCCGGTGCCCGGGCAGGAATGCCCAGGCACCGGCCCCTGCCGTTGGATGGTCAGGCTGTCGAGTAGCCCATCCGCCTGCTGATCTCCAGCCCGGCCTGCTTGAGCGCCTCGAGCAGGCCGGGCTGATTCTCGGGCTCGAAACGGAAGACCGGCCCGGAGATGCTTACTGCCCCGATGACCGCGCCGCTGTGGTTGAACACCGGCACGGCGGCGGCATTGAGCCCGATCTCCAGCTCCTCGTGCGTGATGGCGATGCCGTCCCGGACCACCTGGCGCAGCTGCTCTTCCAGCTTCCGGCGAGAGGTGATGGTCAGGGAGGTCTTGGCCGGCAGGCCCGTCTCCTTCAGGATCCGGTCCCGTTCGTCAGCGCTCAGCGCCGCGAGCAGCACCTTGCCGCTGGAGGTCGCGTGCAGCGGGGTGAGGCTGCCGATCCAGTTGTGGGTGGCCAGGGTGGAGGGCCCCATGGCCTGGTCCACGTTGACCGCGAAGTTGGAGCGCAGGACCGCCAGGTTGACCGTTTCCTTGAACTCGGCGGCCAGTGCCTCGAGCGTCGGTCGCGCCTCCTGGACCAGGCTGAGCCTGCCGGGGATGGAAGCGGCCAGGCGCAGGATGCCGAAGCCCAGCTGGTACTTGCCGCGTTCATTGTTCTGCTGGACCAGGTCCCGGGCCTGCAGGGCGCCGAGCAGGCGCGAGGCGGTGGATTTGTGGATGCCTACCTGGTCGGCGATTTCGCTCACGCCGGCATCGCCTTCCCGGGCCAGGATTTCCAGCACGGCAATGGCCCGGTCCACGGACTGCACGCCGCCGTGCTGGGCGCCCTCCGGATCGGTAGCAGTGTCGGAGATATGCTGCGAGGTCATGGTTTATCGTCTCAGATACTCCGCCTGAACAGCAGCTTGGATTACGGCGTGCTGCAGACTGCCGCCAGGAAGAGCCGGAAAACGATGGGGAAAATGGCCGCAGGCAGCGGCGGACACCTCAGGTGTGTCCGCCGCTGCCTGCGGCTGCAATGACTGCGGTTGCTAAGCCCGTGCCTGCGACGCGGGAACCGGTGCCGGAGGCCGCTGCAGGAGCCGGAGCTGATCTGCTGCCTGCGTCGTGTGCAGCAGCAGGAGCGCTGTGGTGACAGTGCCGACGCCACCGGGAACAGGGGAGAGTGCGGACGCCACATCGGCCACCGACCCGGCGTCGACGTCGCCGACGAGGCTGCCGTCCTCGAGCACATTGGTGCCCACGTCGACCACCACGGACCCGGGTGCCACATGGCGTGCGGTGACCAGGCCGGGCCGTCCCACGGCTGCGACGACGATGCCGGCGGCCCGGGTGTAGTCTTCCAGGGGCCGCGAGCGGGAATGGCAGATGGTCACGGAGGCGTTGCGGTCCAGCAGCAGGTGCAGCAGCGGTTTTCCGACAACGGCCGACCGGCCAACAACGGTTACGTGGCTGCCGTCGAGGGGGATTCCATGGTGTTCCAGCAGTTCCACCACGGCCCGGGCCGTGGCAGGGGCGAAGGCCGGCAGCCCGACGGCCAGGCGCCCCAGGCTCAGCGGGTTGGCGCCGTCGATGTCCTTGTCCGGATCAATATGGGCAACCAGTTCGTCGGCGCGCACGCCTGCCGGCAGGGGAGTCTGCAGGATGATGCCGTGAGTCTGCTTGTCCACGCTGAGGTCGATCAGCGTGGCTGCGATGTGGGCCTGGGATGCCTGAGGACCCAGATCGATGATCCTGCAGCTGATGCCGACCTTTTCCGCCGCCCGGGCGATCGAGCGGACGTACCAGTGGGTGGCTTCGTTGTCGGTCGCCACGACCACTGCCAGCGTCGGCATGATGCCGTCGGCGACCAGGCCTGACACCTGGTCCTGGATTTCTGCCTGCAGGACCTTGGCGACCGGGGAACCGTGCAGCTCGGCGGCGCTCATGCCAGCACCCGCTTCCGGACCCGGCTCGAAAGGTCGTCGGCGGACGCGATGATCTGCTCCGCGCGCAGGACATCGGCCCTGAGGGCATCCTGGAGTTCGGCATCCTTGATGGCCTTGATGTTGATTTCAAGGGTGATCATGGCGGTGGCAATGGCAGCCCGTGCTGCTTCGGACGCGGCTGCGACGTCGCTGATGACGTTGGCATTGCCGAATTCAGCCAGTTCGTGGCCCAGGTCGATGATTTGCCCGGCCAGATTGATGAGGTCCCGGGGCGGTTCGGTGGCCTGTGCCAGGGCGTCCTGGATGGCCCGGGTCCGCAGCGCCCGGTTGTCCTCGGAATCTGCCGGGAGCCCGTAGGCCTTGATGACCGCGGCAAAGGCCTCCTCATCGGCGTTGGCGGTCCGGACCGCAACCGGGATGACGGCGTCGGCGCCGGCGATGATGCGCTCCACGTCTTCTGCGTGGTCTGCATACTTGGCGCCGGTCGTGTACCGGGCGACCATGGCGATCAGGGCAGCGCCCTGGGCCGCGTGGAGGGCGCCGGCGGCGCCTCCGCCCGGTGTGGGCTGGCGGGCCGCCAGGCGTGCCAGGTAGCCCTCAATGGTTTCGGAACTGATCATGGTGGATTGTGGTCCAATCGTCGGTGACGGCGGGTGGTATCGAACGCGGCCCCAACCCCTGTCGGCGGGAGGCGGGGTTAGGGCCGCGGGTTCAGGGTGTGCCCTACCCGGCGGGGAGGGCTGGCCGGGGTTAGCCGCGCAGCCGCTTCATTTCCGGGTCGTAGAGCGGATCGGCGGTCACCGTGGCCGGGATCCGCTTGCCGAAGTACTCGATCTCGACGGCGTCGCCGACGTTGACGGAGGCCGGCAGGTACGAGTAGGCGATGGGCTTGCGCACCGTGTAGCCGTAGGCTGCGCTGGTGACGTAGCCGACGCACTCGTCCTTGTAGAAGACCGGCTCCTTGCCCAGGACGATGGACTGCGGGTTGTCGATCGTCAGGCACCGCAGCCGCCGCGCCGAGCCTTCTTCGGTGCGGCCCTCGAGGGCCTCCTTGCCGACGAACGATTCCTTGGCGGTGTTGACCGCGAAGGACAGGCCGGCCTGGTACGGGTCATGTTCGGTGGTCATGTCCGCGCCCCAGGACCGGTAGCCCTTCTCCAGCCGGAGGGAGGAGAAGGCAGCCCTGCCGGCGGCAATGACCCCGAGCGGCTGCCCAGCTTCCCAGAGGACGTCCCACAGCCGCTGGCCGTTGTCGGCCGTGGTGTAGATTTCCCAGCCGAGTTCGCCCACGTACGACAGGCGCATGGCGGTCACCGGCACCCCGCCGATGGTGGCCTGCTTGGCCCGGAAGTAGCGCAGGCCCTCGTTGGAGAAGTCATCGTCGCTGATCGAGGAGACCAGGTCGCGGGCCAGGGGCCCCCAGAGGCCGATGCAGCAGGTGCCGCCGGTGATGTCGCGGACCTGGACCCAGCCGCCGGCCGTGCCGTCGTCGGTCTGCCGGCGGGCTTCCTTCGTGAGGTAGGCCAGATCGATGTTTCCGTTGGCGCCGAGCTGGAAGGTCTGCTCGTCCAGGCGTGCCACGGTGATGTCGCTGCGGATGCCGCCGGCGTGGTCCAGCAGCAGCGTGTAGGTGACGGCGCCGGGCTTCTTGTCCAGGTTCGAGGTCGTCAGCCGCTGCAGCAGCGCCAGGGCCCCCGGTCCGGACACCTCGAGGCGCTTCAGCGGGGTCATGTCGTACATGGCCACGGCCGTTCGGGTCTTCCAGGCCTCGGCGGCGGCAATCGGCGAGCTGAACATCTGCGCCCACGCGTCGCGTGCCGGCGGACGCCATTCGGTCGGCAGCTCCTTCAGGAGCCTGGCGTTGGCTTCGTACCAGTACGGCCGCTCCCAGCCGCCGGACTCGAGGAAGTAGCCGCCCAGTTCCTTCTGCCGGGCGTGGAAGGGGCTGACCCGCAGGTTCCTCGGTGACAGCCGCGGCTGCAGCGGGTGCAGCACATCGTAGATTTCGACGAAGTTCTGCTGCGAGGTTTCGCTGACGTAGGCGGGGGACAGCTGCACCTCTTCGAACCGGGCGACGTCGCATTCGCCCAGGTCGGTTTCGGAGCGCCCCGCAGTGATCAGTTCGGCCATCGCCTTGGCCACGCCGCCGGAGTGGGTGACCCAGACCGCTTCGGCGATGTAGAAGCCTCCGACCTCGGAAGACTCACCCAGCAGCGGACCGCCGTCGGGGGTGAAGGAGAAGATGCCGTTGAACCCGTCGTCGATGTCGCTGTTGCGCAGCCCCGGCAGCAGCTGCTGCGACGCTTCCCAGGCGGGCAGGAAGTCCTCGAGGGTGAAGTCGAGCCGGGAAGGCATCCGGTGCTCGCTGACCTCCTCGGCCCGGTAGGTGGCCAGGCTGTCCAGGTCCACGGGCATGGGCCGGTGGGCGTAGGAGCCGATGCCGTACCGGTCGCCGTGTTCGCGGTAGTACAGGTCCTGGTCCTGGAAGCGCAGGATCGGCAGCCCCGCTCCGTTGGGCAGCTCGTTGCGGCCCTTGAGCTCGTCCACCGGCGTCGTCTTGACGTACTGGTGGGCCAGCGGCAGCAGCGGCACGGCCATGCCCACCATCGCACCGATCTTCGGGCCCCAGAAACCTGCGCAGCAGACGACAATGTCTGCCGGAACCACCTCGTCGGGGATGCGGACCCCGGTCACCTGCCCGTTGGCCTGCTCGATGTCCAGCACGGGGGTGGAGCCGCGGTAGAGAACGCCCGCGGCGCTGGTGCGCTCGATCAGCAGCTGGACGGAGCGTGCCGCCAGGGCCAGGCCGTCGCTGGGCACGTGCAGGCCGCCCAGGACCATGTCCTCGTTGAGCAGCGGGTAGAGCGCCTTGCATTCGGCCGCATCCAGCAGGCGCCCTTCCAGACCCCAGGAGGAGGCGTAGCCGAGCTTGCGCTTCAGGTCCGCCAGCCGGGTCTCGGTGGTGGCGATTTCGAGCCCGCCGACCTGGTTGAAGCAGCTGGCGCCGTCCTGTTCGATGGACTTGAGCTTCTCCACTGTGTAGCGGGCAAACTGGCTCATGGTCTTGGACGGATTGGTCTGGAACACCAGGCCGGGGGCATGGGAGGTCGATCCTCCCGGCATCCTCAGCGGTCCCTGCTCCAGGACGGTGATGTTGGTCCAGCCGCGGTTGACCAGCTCGTCGGCCAGATTGACCCCGACGATTCCTGCGCCGATGATGACGATGCGTGGTGAGTGGGCCATGGGTTTCTCCTTCGAAGCGCTTCGGGGTGCCGGCGCGGGGGCCTTAGCGGAAGATGACGGTGCTGGAGCCGTCCAGCAGGACGCGGTGCTCGCAGTGCCACCGGACCGCGCGGGACAGGGCCAGGGCTTCGGCGTCCTGGCCGACGGTGGCGAGGGCCGACGGGTGGTAGGTGTGGTCCACCCGGATGACTTCCTGCTCGATGATCGGGCCTTCGTCGAGATCGGCCGTCACGTAGTGCGCGGTGGCGCCGACCAGCTTGACCCCGCGTTCATAGGCCTGGTGGTACGGCCTGGCTCCTTTGAAGCCGGGCAGGAAGGAGTGGTGGATGTTGATCGCCCGGCCTTCCAGCGCGGCGCAGAGGTCGTTCGAGAGGATCTGCATGTAGCGTGCCAGGACCACCAGGTCGATCTCATGCTCGTCGACCAGGCGGAGCAGGGTCTCCTCCGCCTCCTGCTTGGTGTCGGGGGAGACGGGGATGTGCACGAAGGGCAGCCCGGCGGCCTCGGCCATCGGACGCAGGTCTTCGTGGTTCGACGCCACCAGGGCGATGTCCCCGCCCAGCGTGCCGGCACGCCAGCGGAAGATCAGGTCGTTCAGACAGTGGCCGGCCTTGGACACCATCACCAGCAGCCGCATCCGGGTCTGGTCATGGATCTGGTAGCTCATGGAAAAGTTGCCGGCAACTTCGGCAAACTCGTCCGCCAAGGCCGCGGCACTCTTAGTGCTCCGGCCGGAGAAGGCCGTCCGCAGGTAGAGGGTCTTGCGGACCGGGTCGTCGAACTGCTGGTGCTCGTCAATGTTGAAGCCGTGCTGAAGCAGAAAGCTCGTCACCGCATGGACAATGCCCGGCCGTTGCGGGCACGTGAGCGTCAGTGCGAAGCGGGGCGCGGCTTCTTCTGCCGGTGCCGTCCGGATCCCGGGAGTCACGGCCGAGTCCAACAAAGTCATGTGAATCTCCTGAGGGGAGAAGAGGAATGGGAGAGGGAAAGCTTTATATATGCGCCGTATCCGACTGATATATAAGAATGTGTAGTAGCCTAGACGCAGTTCACGCCGCAGGTCAATGGCCTTTACGCAAGGGAATTGGAGAACTCATGTCGTACGGCTTTCAGTCCCCGGCCGAGCCCGCCGGCCATTCCTCGCTGGCCGAGGTCGCCTACGAGGCCATCCGCGACCGGCTCCTGACCCTGGACATCCGGCCCGGCGATCCGCTCAACGACGAGGCGCTGGCCCGCAAACTCGGCTTCGGCCGGACGCCCGTGCGCGAGGCGCTGAAAAGGCTCGAGGTCGACCGGCTGGTGGTGACCTATCCGCGCCGGGGGACCTTTGCCACCAAGGTGGACATCACCGACCTGGCGTACATTTCCGAGATCCGGGCGCAGCTCGAACCGCTGGCCGCCTCCCGGGCGGCCCGGGTGGCCACCCCGGCCATGCGCGCTGAACTGGCCCAGGTCATGAAGGACGTCGAGGCCTTCGACGTCGCGGGGGCCGGCGTCGTCGAGATGCTCCACTGTGATGCCAGGGTCCACCGCGGCATCTACCGCGCCGCCGGCAATCCGCACCTGGAAGACACCCTGATCCGCTACGACAACCTGGCCACCCGCATCTGGTGCCTGGTCATCGACCAGCTGCCCGGTCTTGCCGGGCACCTGCATGAGCACTTCGACCTGCTGCAGGCCGTGATCGACGGCGACGAGGCACTGGCTGCCGACCTTGCGCGCAGCCATGTGAACGGGTTCGAAGTGGCGGTGCGATCGGCGCTGTTCGCGGCCTGAAGCCGGTCCGCTCCAGGCGGAACGGGCTGGCCCCCTATGGCATCGTCCGGCCCCGCAGCAGTGTCCGGCCCAGCAACACTGTGCGGCCTTACAGCACCGTGCGGATGGTCTTTTCGAAGCTGGTCACGTGCTCCAGGGCCAGCCGGGCCGCAAGTTCCTCGTCGCCGGCGACGACGGCGTCCAGCAGCTGCACGTGTTCGGTGATGTGGCCGGCGACCGCCGGGACCTTGTCCAGGACCAGGCACCAGATCCGGGTGGCCAGGTTGTCGTAGCGGATCAGCGAATCCTCCAGGTGCCGGTTGCCGGCAGCCTTGTAGATCAGCCGGTGCACGGTCAGGTCGTAGCGCATCAGCGCCTTCTTCTCCGGCTTCTCGGTGGCGTGGGCCAGTTCCTCGATGGTGCGCGCCACTGAGTTCAGCTCCGCGCGCAGGGCCGGGCTGGCATTGCGCGCGGCCTTGCGCGCGGCCAGCGGCTCGAGCAGCTGGCGCAGCTCGGAGACATCGGCGAGCTCGGTGATGTCCACGATGGTGGCGAAGGTGCCGCGGCGCGGGTAGGAGATGACCAGGTGGTCGGTTTCCAGCCGTTTGAGCGCCTCGCGCACCGGGGTGCGGCCGACGCCGAGGTCGGCGGCCAGGTGCCCGTCGTTGATCGGGTCGCCCGGGCGGATCTCGAGCATGATGAGCCGGTCCCGCAGTTCGCGGTAGGCCTGTTCGGCGAGCGAAACGGGTTCGCGGTCGGTTTCGACGGGGACGAGTTCCAGGCTCATGGTTACCTCCGCTGCTGCCAGTGGATCCGGGCTGATCTGCGAGTTTTCCGGAAGGTGTTGACTCGCTGTGATGACCATCATACCATTGTTCTCGTACTGATATATCAGAATCGAAGAAGAGAAATTTTAGTTTCCGGATTCTGGTACCGAAGCCTTTTGAAACACAAGGAGAACCCCGCATGGTTGACGTCCTGGCGGCCCCGATGGCCACCCTCGACCCCGAAGTCTCCGCCGCCGTGGACCGTGAACTGCAGCGCCAGCAGTCCACCTTGGAGATGATCGCCTCCGAGAACTTCGCCCCGGCAGCGGTGATGGAAGCGCAGGGCTCGGTCCTGACGAACAAGTACGCCGAGGGCTACCCGGGACGGCGCTACTACGGCGGCTGCGAGCACGTCGATGTGGTCGAACAGCTGGCTATCGACCGGGCGAAGGAGCTCTTCGGTGCCGGCTTCGCCAATGTGCAGCCCCACTCCGGAGCGCAGGCCAACGCGGCCGCGATGTTCGCGCTGCTGACTCCGGGGGACACCATCCTGGGCCTGAACCTGGCCCACGGCGGCCACCTGACCCACGGGATGAAGATCAACTTCTCCGGCAAGCTCTACAACGTCGTCTCCTACGGAGTCTCCGAGCAGGACCACAAGATCGACATGGCGGAGGTCGAGCGCCTCGCCGTCGAAAACAAGCCGAAGCTGATCGTCGCCGGCTGGTCCGCCTACTCCCGCCAGCTGGACTTCGCCGAGTTCCGCCGGATCGCCGACGCCGTCGGGGCGTACCTGATGGTGGACATGGCTCACTTCGCCGGTCTGGTGGCCGCCGGCCTGCACCCGAACCCGGTGCCCTTCGCCGACGTCGTCACCACCACCACGCACAAGACCCTCGGCGGCCCGCGCGGCGGCATCATCCTGACCAACAGCCCGGAGATCGCCAAGAAGGTCAACTCCGCGGTCTTCCCCGGCCAGCAGGGCGGGCCGCTGATGCATGTGGTCGCGGCCAAGGCGGTGGCCCTGAAGGTCGCCGCTTCCGAGGACTTCAAGGACCGCCAGCGCCGCACCCTCGAGGGCGCGAAGCTCCTGGCCGACCGGCTGCTGGCCGAGGACGTGAAGGCCGCCGGCATCAGCCTGGTCAACGGCGGCACCGACGTGCACCTGGTCCTGGTGGACCTGCGCCACTCGGAGCTGGACGGACAGCAGGCCGAGGACCGGCTGCACCGGGTCGGCATCACGGTCAACCGCAACGCCGTCCCCTTCGACCCGCGCCCGCCGATGGTCTCCTCCGGCCTGCGTATCGGCACCCCGGCGCTGGCCACCCGCGGCTTCGGCGCCGCCGAGTTCACCGAGGTCGCCGACATTATCGCCACCGCCCTGGTACAGGATCTGGACGACGAGCTCGAAGCCTCGCTGCGCGAGCGCGTGAGCGTCCTGGCCGGCAAATTCCCCCTGTACCCGACCACCGCAGACCTGAACGGAGCCCAGTAATGGCCGACCTGCTGCCCGAGCACCCGGACTTCCTCTGGCGGAACCCGGAGCCCAAATCCTCCTACGACGCCGTCATCGTCGGCGGTGGCGGCCACGGCATCGCCACCGCCTACTACCTGGCCAAGAACCACGGGATGACCAACATCGCCATCCTGGAACGCGGCTGGCTGGCCGGCGGGAACATGGCCCGGAACACCACCATCATCCGCTCGAACTACCTCTGGGACGAGTCCGCGGCCATCTACGAGCACTCGCTGAAGCTCTGGGAGCAGCTGCCCGAGGAACTCGAGTACGACTTCCTGTTCAGCCAGCGCGGCGTGCTCAACCTGGCCCACACCCTGGGCGACGTGCGCGAGTCCGTGCGCCGGGTCAACGCCAACAAGCTCAACGGCGTGGACGCCGAGTGGCTGACCCCGGAGCAGGTCAAGGAAGTCTGCCCGATCGTCAACATCGGCGACAACATCCGCTACCCGGTCATGGGCGCGACCTACCAGCCGCGCGCCGGCATCGCCAAGCACGACCATGTGGCCTGGGCCTTCGCCCGCAAGTGCGACGAGATGGGCGTGGACATCATCCAGAACTGCGAGGTGACCGGCTTCATCAAGGACGGCAACCGCGTGGTCGGCGTGGAGACCAGCCGCGGGCGGATCCTCACCGGCAAGGTGGGCCTGTCCGCCGCCGGCCACTCCTCGGTGCTGGCCGACCTGGCCGGGTTCCGGCTGCCGATCCAGTCCCACCCGCTGCAGGCGCTGGTTTCCGAGCTGTTCGAGCCGGTGCACCCCACGGTGGTCATGTCCAACCACGTGCACGTCTACGTCTCCCAGGCGCACAAGGGCGAGCTGGTCATGGGCGCCGGCATCGACAGCTACAACGGCTACGGCCAGCGCGGGGCCTTCCATGTGATCGAGGAGCAGATGGCCGCCGCCGTCGAACTCTTCCCGATCTTCGCCCGGGCGCACCTGCTGCGCACCTGGGGCGGCATCGTGGACACCACGCTGGACGCCTCGCCGATCGTGAGCACGACGCCGGTGGAGAACATGTTCGTCAACTGCGGCTGGGGCACCGGCGGGTTCAAGGGCACCCCGGGAGCCGGGTATACCTTCGCCCACACCATCGCCACCGGCGAAGCGCACCCGCTGAACGCCCCGTTCGCGCTGGAGCGCTTCGAGACCGGCCACCTGATCGACGAGCACGGCGCCGCCGCCGTGGCCCACTAAGACCTAAGGATTCGCCACCATGATCCTCCTTGAATGCCCCTACTGCGGCCCCCGGGACGAGACCGAATACCACTACGGCGGCCAGGCCCACGTGGCCTACCCCGAGGACCCGAACCAGCTGACCGACCAGGAGTGGGCCCAGTACCTCTTCTACCGCGACAACACCAAGGGCCTGTTCGCCGAGCGCTGGGTCCACACCGGCGGCTGCCGGCGCTGGTTCAACGCCGTCCGCGACACCGTCACCTACGAGATCAAGGCCGTCTACCGCGCCGGCGAACCCCGCCCCGATTTCGACTCGCTCACCCAGGAAGGAGCCGCGAAGTGAGCACCACCCAGACCCACCGCCTGCCGGCCGACCGCACAGCGGGGGGCCGCATCGACCGCGGCACCGAACTGGCCTTCACGGTGGACGGCACCTCCTACACCGGCTACCGCGGCGACACCGTGGCCAGCGCCCTGCTGGCCAACGGCGTCATCCGCTGCGGCAACTCGCTGTACCTGGACCGCCCGCGCGGCATCATGAGTGCCGGCGTCGAGGAGACCAACGCGCTGATCCACGTCTCCGCCTCCGGCCCGGCCAACCCGGTGGACGAGTCCATGCTCACCGCCACGACCGTGCCGCTGCGCGAGGGCCTGGCCGCCCGGCTCCTCTCCGGCCTGGGCACCCTGGACCCGCGGGAAGACACCGCCCGCTACGACAAGAAGTACGTGCACGCCGACGTCGTCGTCGTCGGCTCCGGCCCGGCAGGCCTGGCCGCGGCCCGCGAGGCCGTGCGCGGCGGCGCCCGGGTGATCCTGATCGAGCAGGACGCCGAGTTTGGCGGCTCGCTTCTCTCTGCCCCGGGCGAGCTGATCGACGGCCAGCCGGCCCAGGAGTGGACCGCCGAGGTGCTCGCCGAGCTGGAAGCGGCCGAAGAGGCCACCTTGCTGCCGCGCACCGTGGCCTTCGGCAGCTACGACGCGAACTACCTGCTCGCCAGCCAGAACCGCACTGACCACCTGGCCGAGGTCCCCGAGGGCATCTCCCGCAGCAGGCTCTGGCATATCCGCGCCAAGCAGGTCGTACTGGCCCCGGGCGCCCTGGAGCGGCCGATCACCTTCGCCAACAACGACCGGCCGGGCATCATGCTCGCCGGCGCGGTGCGCACCTACGTCAACCGCTACGCGGTGGCCCCGGGGCGCAACGTGGTCTTCTTCACCACCAATGACAGTGTCTACGACACCGTCCAGGACCTGGCTGCCGCCGGCGTCACGGTTTCCGCCGTGGTCGATGCCCGCCAGGAGCTGTCCGCCCGTGCCGCCGCCGTGCGCGCGGCCGGGGTGGAGGTCATCACCGGCTCGGCCGTCGTGGACACCGAGGCCTCCGCGGACTCCGGGCGGATCTCCGCCGTCACGGTGAGCGCGCTCGACGGCGCCGGCAGCCCGGTGGGCGCCACCCGCCGGCTCGAGGCCGACCTGCTGGCCGTCTCCGGCGGCTGGACCCCGACCATCCACCTGCACAGCCAGCGCCAGGGCAAGTCCCGCTGGGACGAGTCCGTCGCGGCCTTTGTGCCGGTGGCCCCGGTGGCCAACCAGCACCTGGCCGGTGCGCTCAACGGCACCTACAACGCCGCGCACTGCATGCTCGAGGGCGCCTCGGCCGGGCGGGCCGCCGCGGAAGCCGCGGGCTTCACGGTCCCCGGTGCCGCCGGCTACGGCGGCGTGCCGGACGAGGCTGCCCGCAAGGCAGCCGCCGGTGAGTTCCGCGAGCTCTGGCTGGTGCCGGGCCCGGGCGGCAGCCTGGACAGCGGCGCGGAGGAGTTCGGCACCCACTTCGTGGACCTGCACCGCGACCAGACCGTCAAGGACGTGCTGCGCGCCACCGGCGCCGGCATGCGGTCCGTGGAACACGTCAAGCGCTACACCTCGATCTCCACCGGTGACGAGCAGGGCAAGACCTCGGGCGTGAACGTGATCGGCGTCATCGGCCACGCGCTCAAGAGCGGCGACATCGGCGGCATCGGCACCACCACCTACCGCGCCCCGTACACCCCGGTGGCCTTCGCGGCCCTGGCCGGACGCCAGCGCGGCGAGCTGTTCGACCCGGCCCGGCTGACCCCGATGCACTCCTGGCACGTGGAGCAGGGCGCCCTGTTCGAGGACGTGGGACAGTGGAAGCGGCCCTGGTTCTTCCCCAAGGCGGGCGAGGACATGGAGACGGCGGTGCTGCGCGAATGCGCCGCGGTGCGCTCCTCCGTGGGCTTTATGGACGCCACCACGCTGGGCAAGATCGAGGTCCGCGGCAAGGACGCTGGCGAGTTCCTGAACCGGATCTACACCAACGCCTACAAGAAGCTGGCCATCGGCGCCTGCCGCTACGGCGTGATGTGCACCCCGGACGGGATGATCTTCGACGACGGCACCGTGATGCGCCTGGCCGAGGACCGCTTCCTGCTCACCACCACGACCAGCGGCGCCGCGAAGGTGCTGGACTGGTTCGAGGAATGGCTGCAGACCGAGTGGCCCGAGCTGGACGTGGTCTGCACCTCGGTCACCGAGCAGATCGCCACCACCGCCGTCGTCGGGCCGAAGTCCCGCGCGGTGCTGGCCAAGCTGGCCCCGGAGCTGGACCTGTCCAACGAAGCGTTCCCGTTCATGGCCTTCCGCGACACCGTCCTGGCCTCGGGCATCCCGGCCAAGATCGCCCGGATCTCGTTCTCCGGCGAGCTGGCCTTCGAGATCAACGTGGACGCCTGGTACGGCCTGGCCGTCTGGGAAGCGGTGGCCGAGGCCGGTGCCGAATTCGGCATCACCCCCTACGGCACCGAGACCATGCACGTGCTGCGCGCCGAGAAGGGCTACATCATCGTCGGCCAGGACACCGACGGCACCGTGACCCCGCAGGACGCGGCCATGGAGTGGATCGTCTCCAAGGCCAAGGACTTCGTGGGCAAGCGCTCCTACTCGCGGGCCGACAATCTGCGCGAGGACCGCAAGCAGCTGGTCAGCGTGCTGCCGGTGGACCCGGAGTTCCTGCTGCCCGAAGGTGCCCAGCTGGTGGCCCAGGGCGTGCCGGTGACCCCGCAGGACGGACCGGTGCCGATGGAGGGACACGTGACCTCCAGCTACCGCAGCGCCGCCCTGGGCCGCACCTTCGGCCTGGCCCTGATCAAGAACGGCCGCAACCGCATCGGGGAAACCCTGCTCGCCCCGCTGGACGGGCAGCTGGTGGAAGTGACCGTGGCAGAAACAGTACTTTTCGACCCGGAAGGAAGCCGCCGCGATGGCTGAGCAGCTGATGGAGCAGAACGTCAACATCCAGGGCCCGGCGGCATTGCGCCGCAGCCCGCTGGCCCACCTGGCCGGCGCCATCGAGGCCGGGGCAGTGGCAGGGGAGCGCGGGGTGACGCTGCGCGAGATCCCGTTCCTGACCATGGTGGGCCTGCGCGCCCAGCCCGGCTCCGCCGCCGCGGCCGCCCTGGAAAAAGCCGCCGGCGTGGCCCTGCCCACCAAGGTGGGCCAGACCACCGGCAGCGCCGAGGGCACCGCGGTGCTCTGGCTCGGCCCCGACGAGTACCTGCTGGTGGCCCCGGAAGGCACCGGGGCCGGCGCGCTCACCGAAGCGCTCGGCGACGAGCCGGGCGCGGTGGTGGACCTGTCGGCCAACCGCACCACGCTGGAACTGTCCGGCCCCTCGGCCCGGCTGGTGCTGGAAAAGGGCTGCAACGCTGACCTGCACCCGCGAGTCTTCGGCCCCGGAACCGCCATCACCACCCAGCTCGGCCCGGTGCCGGTGCTGCTGTGGCAGACCGGCGAGGGCCCGTCAGGGCAGACATACAGGATCCTGCCGCGGGCGTCCTTCGCTGACTACGCCGCGCGCTGGCTGCTGGACGCCATGACGGAGTTCGCCGCTCCCGAGGTACCGTAATGGCGCTGAGCGCACTGGATCTGTTTTCCGTTGGCATCGGGCCCTCCTCCTCCCATACGGTGGGCCCGATGCGGGCGGCCCGGCGCTTTACCGGCGGCCTGGTCGCGGACGGGGTGCTCGAGTCTGTGGCGCGCGTGCGGGCCGAACTGTTCGGTTCGCTCGGCGCCACCGGCTGGGGCCACGGTTCGGACAAGGCAGTGGTGCTGGGCCTGGCCGGCGAGGACCCGGAGACGGTGGACACGGACACCGCCGACGCGCAGGTGCGCGAGGCTGCCTCCTCGGGCAAGCTGGTGCTCGCCGGAAGCCGGCCCGTGCGCTTCGACTTCGACCAGGACGTCATCCTGCACCGGCGCAAGACCTTGCCGGCGCACCCTAACGGGATGACCTTCTTCGCCTACGGCGAGGACGGCAGCCTGCTGCGCGAGCGCACCTACTACTCGGTGGGCGGCGGCTTCGTGGTGGACGAGGACGCAGCGGGCGCTGACCGGATCGTCCCGGACTCGACCGAACTGCCGTACCCGTTCACCACCGGGGCGCAGCTGCTGGAGCTCTGCCGCCGCGAGGGCAAGTCCATCGCGCAGATCATGCTGGCCAACGAGCTGTCCTGGCGCAGCGAGCAGGAGCTGCGGACGCGGCTGCTGCACATCTGGAACGTGATGCAGGAGTGCGTGGAGAACGGCTGCAGCCGCACCGAGGAGGTGCTGCCCGGCGGCATGAAGGTCCGCCGCCGGGCCCCGGAGCTGCGCCGCAAACTGCGCGCAACGGAGGCCGAAGCCGAGCGCGTTGCCGCCAGCGGCGGGCAGCCGGTGGCCGACCCGCTGTGGGCGATGGAATGGGTGAACCTCTACGCGCTGGCAGTGAACGAGGAAAACGCCTCCGGCGGGCGGATCGTCACCGCACCGACCAACGGGGCGGCCGGCATCATCCCCGCCGTGCTGCACTTCTACACCCGGTTCGTCCCCGGGGCGAACGAGGACGGCGTGGTGGACTTCCTGCTCACCGCCGCCGCGATCGGGATCCTGTTCAAGGAGAACGCCTCGATCTCCGGGGCCGAGGTGGGCTGCCAGGGCGAGGTGGGCTCGGCCTGCTCGATGGCCGCCGGCGCGCTGTGCGCGGTGCTCGGCGGGACCCCGGAGCAGGTGGAGAACGCCGCCGAGGTCGGCATCGAGCACAACCTCGGGCTCACCTGCGACCCGGTGGGCGGCCTGGTGCAGATTCCCTGCATCGAGCGCAACGCGATCGCCAGCGTCAAGGCGATCAACGCGGCCCGGCTGAGCCTGGCCGGGGACGGGGTGCACAAGGTCACGCTGGACATGGCGATCAAGACGATGCGCGAGACCGGCAAGGACATGAAGGTCAAGTACAAGGAGACCTCCCGCGGGGGTCTGGCAGTAAACGTCATTGAGTGCTGAGGAGCTGAGCCAAATGCCTGAAGAGAACGCCGCGGCCGGAACTACCGCAGCTGGAACCTACACCGCGGGACCCAGTGCAGAGCATGTGCTGACCCTGGACTGTCCGGAACGTCCCGGCATCGTCCACGCCGTCTCGGGCTTTTTGCTCGAGCACGGCGGCAACATCCTGGACATCAAGCAGTTCGGGGACCTCCGCCACGGGCACTTCTTCATGCGGGTGCACTTCACCACCCCTGCGGCCCCCGGACTGACGGATAAGCTGCGCCAGGAGTTCGAACCGGTGGCGCTGGGCTTCGGCATGAACTGGAAGCTGGACGTGCAGGGGGCCAAGCGCCGCGTGCTGGTGATGGTCTCCAAGTTCGGCCACTGCCTCAACGACCTGCTCTTCCGGGCCCGTACCGGGGAGCTGCCGGTGGAGATCGTGGCGGTGGTCTCCAACCACCGGGACCACCAGCGGCTGGTCGAGTGGCACGGCATCCCGTTCTTCCACATCCCGGTCACCCCGGACACCAAGCCGGCGGCCGAGGCCAAGCTGCTGGATCTGGTGGACCGGTTCGAGGTCGAACTGGTGGTGCTGGCCCGCTACATGCAGGTGCTCTCCGACCAGCTGGCCACCCGGATGGAAGGGCGGGTCATCAACATCCACCACTCCTTCCTGCCCTCCTTCAAGGGGGCCAAGCCCTACCACCAGGCCTACGACAAGGGCGTCAAGACGGTCGGCGCCACCGCGCACTACGTCAACGCCGAGCTGGACGAGGGCCCGATCATCGCCCAGCAGGTCATGGAGGTGGACCACACCTACGGGCCCGAGGACCTGGTCGCGGCCGGCCGGGACACCGAGTGCAAGGCGCTCTCCAATGCCGTGAAGTGGCACTGCGAGGGCCGGGTCATCCTGCACGGCAGCCGGACCGTGGTGCTCCGGTAGCCCCTGCACCGGGTGCCTTGCGGTGCCCGGCCCGGCATGGACGACGGCGGCCGGTACCTTCCGAACGGGAGGTGCCGGCCGCCGTCGTTGTTTCCTGCCGGGTGCTCCGGAACGGGAATGTGCTCCCTGTCTGGCGGTATAAATCAACCTGGTTGTGACAGGTTGGGTTGGTT
>NZ_JAAZSQ010000015.1:3119-101172 GCF_012395835.1 Arthrobacter mobilis | reverse complement strand
ACCGCCGGCCCGAACGTCGCCACAATCTTCGCACGCCTCATGGTTCCTCCAGTCCTATCCGAAAAGGGTCAGTGCTTCGTCGTAGCGGTGCTGGGGAACGGTCTTGAGCCTGCCCAGCGCGCGTTGGAAGTCCACGTGGACAACGTCGGTGCCCCGAAGCGAGACCATGGTCCCCCAGCTCCCGGCAGCCACGGAGTCGGCAGCGGCCATCCCAAGGCGTGTTGCCAGCACCCGGTCGAACGCGGAGGGGACACCGCCGCGCTGGATGTGGCCCAGGACTGTGGCGCGGGTTTCAAAACCGGTTCTGGCTTCCAGCTCCGGGGCCAACTGTTCGGCGATGCCGCCCAGGCGGGGTCGTCCGAAGGCATCGAGGCCGAGCGCGGAATGCGGCGCGTCCTGACCTTCGGGAATGAACCCTTCGGCGACCACCACCAGGGGCGCGCGGCCGCGCTTGTGCGCATCGGTGACCCACTCGGTGACCTGGTCCAGGGAGACCTGCTGTTCCGGGATCAGGATGGCATGGGCGCCGGCGGCCATGCCCGCATGCAGGGCGATCCAGCCGGCGTGGCGGCCCATGACCTCGGCGACCATCACCCGGTGGTGGGACTCCCCGGTAGTGCGCAGCCGGTCGATGGCCTCGGTGGCGATCTGGACCGCGGTATCGAAGCCGAAGGTGTAGTCGGTGGCGTCCAGGTCGTTGTCCACGGTCTTGGGCACGCCCACGATCTTCAGCCCGGCCCCGCTCAGCCGGTGGGCGGCGGCGAGGGTTCCTTCGCCGCCGATCGCGATGATCCCGTCGATGCCCCGGCGTTCCAGCTGGCTCCGGATGGCCTCCGCCCCGCCGTTGCCCCCGAAGGGGTTGGTCCGGGAGGTGCCCAGGATGGTGCCGCCCTGCTTGGAGATGCCGCGGACGCTGGTGCGGGGAAGGTCGACGACGTCGCCTTCAACCACCCCGCGCCAGCCGTCGCGGAAGCCGGCGAACTCCAGCCCGTGGACCGTGATCCCTTTCAGCACCGCCCCGCGGATCACCGCGTTCAGCCCGGGGCAGTCGCCCCCGCTGGTCAAAATACCGATCCTCATAATGTCGTTCTTTCGTTGCTAGTCAGCCGCAGCGACCAAAACCGGCTGTTCGCCGGGGACACGACTGGAGCCGGATGCGCCGGGACCGAGCCGCCTGCCGGTGGCGGTATCGAAGAGGTGGACGTGGCCGGGGACGGGGCGGACGTGGATCGTGTCGCCCTTCAGCGGCGGGCGCCGGCCGTCAACGCGGGCCACGATCTCGTGGTTCCTGCCGTTCAGGGCGGTGTGCCCGTAGACATAGGCGTCGGCACCGAGTTCCTCGACGACGTCCACCGCCACGACCAGGCCCTGGCCTGCGGGGGCGGGTTCGAGGTCCTCCGGCCGCACGCCCAGGGTGACGGTGGCCCCGCGGGCTTCGGCCAGCACCTCGCGCGGCACCGGGTGGACGGTGCTGCCGAACCGGACGCCGCCGTCGGCTGCGGGCAGTTCGAGCAGGTTCATGGCCGGGGAGCCGATGAATCCGGCGACGAACACGTTCGCGGGGCGGTCATAGAGGTTCCGGGGGGTGTCGACCTGCTGCAGGATCCCGTCCCTGAGCACCGCGACCCGGTCGCCCATGGTCATGGCCTCGACCTGGTCGTGGGTCACGTACACGGTGGTGACCCCGAGCCGGCGGGTCAGGGAGGCGATCTGGGTGCGGGTCTGCACGCGCAGCTTCGCGTCCAGGTTCGACAGCGGCTCGTCCATCAAAAAGACCTGCGGGCTGCGCACGATGGCCCGGCCCATGGCCACGCGCTGGCGCTGGCCGCCGGAGAGGGCCTTGGGCTTGCGGTCCAGGTACTGTTCCAGGTCCAGCAGCTTCGCGGCCTCCCGGACACGGCGGATGCGCTCCTCCTTCGGCACACCGGCGATTTTCAGCGCAAAGCCCATGTTGTCGGCCACCGTCATGTGCGGGTAGAGGGCGTAGTTCTGGAACACCATCGCGATGTCGCGGTCCTTGGGCGCCACGTCGGTGACGTCCCGGTCACCGATCAGGATCCTCCCCCCGGTGACCTCCTCCAGCCCGGCGAGCATGCGCAGGGTGGTGGACTTCCCGCACCCGGAGGGCCCGACCAGGACCAGGAACTCACCGTCGGCGATCTCCAGGTCCAGGCCGTCCACCGACGGCTTCCCGGTGCCCGGGTACAGGCGGGTGGTCTGGTCAAAGGTAACCGTTGCCATGATTCTTTTTCCCTTCACGGGCAGGTACGTGCCCGACGATCCGTAGTGGCTGCGGAGGTTTTAGGTGCCTGCCAGGCGGTGGCCGCCGGCCTACTCGAGGACCCAGGCCGTGGTGTCCGCGGGCAGGGTCCCGTCGCCGGCGGGTCCGCTGGCCAGGACCAGGTTTCCCGGGGGCAGCTGGACGGGGCCGGTGCTGAAGTTGGTGATGCTGTGCCAGCCGCCTGGGCGGGCGAAGTGCAGCACCGAGGGATCCGGATGGTCGATCCACTCCAGTTTTTCCCCGGTCTGCAGTTCGCGGCGCAGCCGCAGGGCGGCCCGGTACAGTTCGAGCGTGGACGCGGGGTCCCCGTGCTGCCGGTCGGCCGCATGGTCGGCGAACCATTCGGGCTGGGGCAGGTGGGGGACGGCGTCGCCGAAGCCGAAGAACGGCAGGCCGGCGTTCCAAGGAAGCGGCACGCGGCAGCCGTCCCTGCCCTTTTCGCGGTTTCCGGTGCGTCTCCAGATGGGGTCCTGGAGTACGCCGGAGGGCAGGTCGGCGACTTCGAACAAGCCGAGTTCCTCGCCCTGGTACAGGTAGGCGGACCCGGGCAGGGCGAGCATGAGCAGGGCTGCAGCCCGGGCGCGGCCCTGCCCGGTGGCGCGGTCCTCGACGGGGTCCTGTCCGCCGGTCAGCAGCCACTCCCGCAGGTCCCGGCCCTGCGGGAGGCCGTACCGGGAGGCGTGGCGGACGACGTCGTGGTTGGACAGGACCCAGGTCGAGGAGGCCCCGGACAGCTCGGCCTCGGCCAGGTTGGCGCCGATGACGGCGCGGAACGCGGCCGCGTCCCAGCCGGCTTCAAGCAAGTCGAAGTTGAAGGCCTGCCCGAGTTCGGTCGGGCGGGCGTACAGGGCTCGCCGCGCCACCGTCGGTGCCCAGGCCTCCGCCACTGCAGCACGCGGCGGGTTGTATTCATTGAGCACGGCCCGCCACTGGCTGAAGATCTCGTGCACTTCGTCGCGGTCGAAGAGCGGGTCGTTGCCATCGTGCTGGGTCAGCGGCACCGAGGTGGTGGGTTTGCTGCGCAGGGGCTCGCTCAGGTCCTTGGCCAGGCCGTGGGCGACGTCGACGCGGAAACCGTCCACGCCGCGGTCGGACCAGAACCGCAGGGTCCGCAGGAAGTCCTCGCGCACCTCGGGATTGTCCCAGTTGAAATCAGGCTGTTCGCGGGCGAAGAGGTGCAGATACCACTGGCCGTCCGGCACCCGGGTCCAGGCAGCACCGCCGAAATGGGAAACCCAGTCGGAGGGCGGCAGGGACCCGCCGGGCCCGGTGCCGTCCCTGAAGATGTAGCGGTCCCGTTCCGGCGAGCCCGGTGCTGCGGCCAGCGCCTCGCGGAACCAGGCGTGCCGGTCCGAGGAGTGGTTGGGCACGATGTCCACGATGAGCCGGATGCCGGCGGCATGCAGTCCGGCAACCATCTCATCGAAGTCGTCCAGCGTGCCCAGCCGGGGATCGACGGCGCGGTAGTCGTCCACGTCGTAGCCGCCGTCCGCCAGGGCCGAAGGGTAGAAGGGGCTGAGCCAGACGGCGTCGATGCCCAGGGACGCCAGGTAGGGGATGCGCGAGGTGACGCCTTTGAGGTCCCCCAGGCCGTCATTGTCCGCGTCGGCGAAGCTGCGCGGGTAGACCTGGTAGACGGAGGCCTGGCGCCACCAGTCGGGATCGCAGGCGAGGGCGGACTGGGTGGGGGTCTTGTTCATGGGGAGTGGATCCTTCACATTGGGGATGGCTAAAGCGGCCGGGTGTTCAGCCCTTGACGGAGCCGGCGAGCAGGGCCTTGATGAAGTGGCGCTGGAGGATGAGGAAGACGATGACGGTCGGGGCCATGATCAGCAGCGCCCCGGCGTTGAGCAGGACCAGGTCCGAGCCGTGTTCGCCCACGAAGTTCTGCAGGGCGCCGGCCATGGTGCGTTTGTCCGGGTCCTGGATGAGGATGATGGCCAGCAGGAACTGGTTCCAGGTGGAGAGGAACATCAGCAGCGCCAGGGACGCGATGGCGGGAACGGCCAGCGGAAGGTGGATCCTGCGGAACGACGTCCAGCTGCCGGCCCCGTCCATGCTGGCCGCTTCGGAGAGTTCGGCCGGGACGGAGCTGAAGTGTGCGCGCATCCAGAAGATGGCGAACGGCATGTTCAGGCCGATCAGCGGCAGGATCAGGCCCGGCTGGGTGTTGAGCAGCCCCATGTCCCGGATCTGGTAGTAGAGCGGAATGATCGTCACCTCAAAGGGCAGCGTCAGCCCGACCAGCAGCAGGACGTAGAAGATCTTGCCGCCGGGGAGGTGCAGCTGGGCCAGGGCGTAGGCGGCCATGGTGGAAATCAGCACGGAGACCGGCACGACGCCGAGCACCAGGACGGCGCTCGAGCGCAGGAGCACGGAAATGTTCGCAACGTTCCAGGCGTCGGCGAAGTTGCCCCATTGCGGATTGCTCGGCCAGCTGATGCCCATCGGCACCGTTCCCTGCGGCTGCAGGGCGGCGGAGAGCATGCTCAGGATCGGAAGGATGCAGAAGAGCATCACCAGTACCAGCATGGCGGTGCCGGCATAGTTCCGGGTTGCGGTGCGCATCTTATTTCTCCTTGAACAGCCGCTGGAGCGGGCCGACGACGAGCAGGACCAGCAGGACCAGCACGATGGCCATGGCCGAGGCCAGCCCGATGTTGTTTTCCACGAAGGCGAGCCGGTAGATGGCGACTCCGGGAACCATGGTGGAGTGACCCGGCCCGCCCTGGGTGGACATAAAGACTGCATCGAAGCTGGCCAGGGCGGCGATGGTCGTGATCGTGATGCACACGCCGATTTCCGACCGCAGCCCGGGCAGCGTGACGGCGCGGAATTCCTGGAACCAGCCCGCCCCGTCCAGGCGCGCCGCCTCGTAGAGGGAACTGTCGATTTTCCCGATCCCGGCGATCAGCAGGATCGTGCACAGGCCGATGCCGAGCCAGGTCCCGATGATCCCCACGGCCGGAAGCGCCCAGTCGAAGTCGCCGAGCCAGGCCCGCGCCATCCCGCCGAGGCCTGCGCCGCGCAGCAGCTGGTTGACCACGCCGTCGGAGGAATACATCCACACCCAGGCCACGGCGGCGGCCGCCGCGGGGATGATCTGCGGAATGAACAGCAGGATCCGGGCCGCGGTGCCGAAGGCCTTGGATTTCAGGTCCTTGATGATCGAGGCGATCACCAGCCCGCCGCAGACGGGAATGATGCTGAAGAAGATGATGAAGATGAACGCGTGGAGGATCGGTTCCACCAGCCGGGGATCGGTCAGGACCTGGACGTAGTTCGCCAGGCCGACCCATTTGGCGGCGGTGATGCCGTCCCAGTCATACAGCGAGTACTGCAGGCTTGAGCACAGCGGGAGGAGGACGAAGACCCCGTACATCACCAGGGCCGGCAGCGCGAACAGCCAGCCGGTCCAGGCCCTGGCCTTCCGGCGCCGCCGGGTGCGGGGCGTGTCCTGCCCCCGGCGGCCGGCGGCCGGCGCCGCGGCTTGGGCGGCCATGTTCCCGGCGGGCACTCGCAGATCCGTCCCGGCGGTCACTTGCCCAGTTCCGATTCGTAGACGCGCTGGACGGCGGTGACGAATTCCTGCGGGGACGCCTGGCCGCCGAACAGGCGCTGGCTCTCGGGGTTCCAGGCATTGACCTGGATTCCCGCCGTGGCGTTCTGGACGAAGTCGACCAGGCCGTTGTCCGCGGACAACTGCCGGAAGCCCTGCTGGACGGCCTCCTCGACGGTGCCGGCCTTGACCGGCGGCAGTTCCTGGTCGGCGGTGCCGACCGGGGCCAGGCCGTTGTCGACGGCGATCCGGCGGGCCTCGTCGCTGCGGAGCCAGTCCAGGAAGGCCGCCGCGGCATCGGGGTGCTCCGATTGCGCGGAAATGGCGAACGGCGAGGCGGGCCCCGACATGGCGGCCACGGGGCCTCCTTCTTCGACCGGCGGGAAGAGGGCGAAGCCCAGGTTGTCCTTCATGCCGGGCGCGAGGATCGGTACCGCCCAGTTCCCCTGGAACATGAACAAGGCTTCCCCGTCGGCAAAACGGCTGTAGGACGCGTCCTGGGACGTGCCGTTGGCATCGTCGTTGAAGTAGCCGGCGTCCACCCACTTCTTCAGCGTCTGCGCGGCACGGACCCCGTCCGCATTGTCGATGGTGGAGCCCGGGACGCGGTAGATCCATTCGTTGACCTTCTGCGGTCCCAGTTCGTTGTTCAGCAGGTCCTGGTACGCAGTGGTCCCGAGACCGAGCTGGCCTGCGGTCATGATGGGGGTGATGCCGGCGTCCTTCGCCTTGGCGAGCAATGCCTCGAGTTCGGCCACGCTCGCCGGCGGCTTGTCCATCCCGAGCTTCGCGGCCAGCTGCTTGTTGTAGAACATGCCGGTGAGTGTGAAGCCGTCCGGCATGGCGTACAGCGATCCCTGTCCCTGGATGCCCTCGGCGGACACCCTCGCCGAGGCCAGCTGGGAGGAGGGTAGTGCGTCCCAGCCGTAGGCCTCGGCATACGGCTCCAGGTTCACCAGCAGGCCCTTCCTGACGTTGTCCACCACCGCGCCGGTGGACAGCGCGAGGTCGGGGGAGTCCGGCGAGGACAGCAGCCGCGGCAGGTTCTGGCTGACCACATTGTCCGGATCGTACCGAGCGGTGATGTCGATGTTCGGGTGTTCGGCTTCGAAACCCTTGATCAGGGCTTCGGTCTTGGCCTTGCTGCCCTGCGAGTTGTACAGGGAGAGCTCGATCTGTTCGGTCCCGATCTCCGTGCTCACCGCCGCCCGGGGGGTGGCGGCCGGCGCCGATCCGCCCGGGGCGCAGGCAGTGAGCGCCAGTCCGGCAGCGGTAGCGAGCACCGCTGCAGCCGTCCTGGTTTTCCTTCCGCCGGCGGCAGCGCGGGCACCACTTCGTGACATGTTTTCTCCAGAAGCTCGAGGGTCTGCGACCGCCGCAGCATGTGTCCGCTGCGGCTCCGTCCCCATTAGGCAGCATGTGTGGCCTGTGTTTTGGAAACGTTTCCAACAAGTATTGGGGCATGATGTGACGCAGGTCAAGCTTTTTCCATGGATTGCCGTGAAACCGCGGAATTTACGGGTGTTCCGGGCTCTTTCCGTTCCAGAAACGTTTCCAACGTGCTACGTTTCTGGTGTGACTGGAACCGCGTCGAAGGTCAATATGGCCGATGTTGCCCGCCTTGCCGGCGTGGGCATGGGTACGGTGTCCCGGGCCCTGAACAACTCCCCGGGAGTGGCCGAGGCCACCAGGAAGCGTGTGCTGGAGGTCGCCGAGCAGCTGGCCTACGTGGTCTCTCCCGAAGCGTCCAAGCTCCGCCCGGGCACCACCGGGCGGGTGGCGGTGGTGGTTCCCCACATTGCCCGCTGGTTTTTCGCCGAAATGCTCGAGGGGGTCGAAGCCGCCCTGCGCGAAGCGGGCCTCGATGTCCTGCTCTACCATGTGGGCGGAGCCGAGGACCGGCGTGAATTCTTCCAGCGGCTGCCGGCGCGCCGGAAGGTGGACGCGGTGGTGGCCGTCGCCTTTCCGGTTACCGCGGCCGAGCAGCAGCGCCTGGAGCTCATGGGCGTGCACATCGTCGCCTCCGGAGGCCAGATGGCCTCCTACCCTTATGTGTGCATCGACGACGCCGAGGCAGCCCGCAAGGCCGTCGGCCATCTCATCTTCCTCGGCCACCGCCGTATCGGCATGATCGCCGCCGTTGATCCCGATGAACCCGGATGGCCGGCCACGCTGGGCCGTTCCGAAGGCTACTATCAGGCGCTGGCATCGGCCGGCCTGGTCCCCGAGCCCGAGCTGGTCCGGACGGTCAACTGGGGCGGAAACGAAGGCGCTGAGGCAATGTCCCAGCTCCTGGCCCTGCCCGCGCCCCCGACCGCCGTCTATGCGCATTCGGACGAGGTCGCCCTGGGGGCCATCAGGACCATCCGCAGGGCCGGCCTGCGCGTGCCCGAAGATATCTCCGTGATCGGAATCGACGACCATCCGCTGGCGGAGCTGACGGACCTGACGACCGTCCACCAGTCGGTGCGCGACCAGGGGCTCAGGGCGGGCCGCATGGTGGTGGCGCTCATTAACGGCCGGGAGGCGGAGTTGTCCTTCACCGCCCCCACCGAGCTGGTCATCCGCAGGACCACAGCTCCTCCCTCGAGGTAGCGCCGGCAGGAGCGGGGCCCGGTTGTCCTGCTGTTACAGCGTGACGACGAGCTTTCCCCGGGCCTGCCCGGCGTGCAGGCGCCGGATGGCCTCGGGCGCCTCGACGAGCGGATAGGCTTGGTCGACCACCGGGGTGAGCTTGCCGGCTTCGATCAGTTCCCGCAGGTCGCGGAGGTCTTCGGGGCGCTCGGCGGACATGAGCCCGAGCATTCTCTGCCGGGTGAACATCGACAGCAGGGACGCGCGCAGCTGGCGGTCCACGCCGCCGAGGATGCGGCCGCCGCCTTCGCCGCCGGCGATGACGAGGGTTCCTTCCGGAGCCAGGGCCCGCCGCAGGCGCTTGAGCGGGTTGTTGCCGGCGATGTCGAGGATCAGGTCGTAGCGGTGCCCGCCGTGGGCGAAGTCCTCGCGGGTGTAGTCGATGACGTGGTCCGCGCCGGTCGAGCGCACCAGCTCCGCCTTCGCGGTGCTGCACACCCCGGTGACGATTGCCCCGAACGCCTTCGCCAGCTGGACGGCGAAGGTGCCGACCCCGCCGCCGGCGCCGATGATGAGCACGTGCTGGCCCTGCCGCAGCCGGCCGGCGTCGCGCAGGCCGTGCAGGGCCGCGCACGCGGATACCGGCACGGCCGCGGCCTGCCCGAAGGTCAGGTTCGCCGGCTTGGGCTCGAGCCGGTCCTCACCGGTGCGGGTGTACTCGGCGTAGCTGCCCTCGAGGGAGGTGCCGAACACCTCGTCGCCGGGCCGGAACCGGGTGACGTTGCGGCCGACGGCGGCGACGGTGCCGGCGAGGTCCCGTCCCCGGATGCGCACCTTGGGTGCGCGCAGGCCGAACCCGAACAGGCGCAGCAGGTAGGGCTTGCCGGCCATCAGGTGCCAGACGCCGGCGTCGACCCCCGCAGCCTGCACCCGGACCAGCACGTCGTCGTCGCGCACCTCCGGCTTGTCGACGTCGTCCAGGCGCAGCGCGTCGGGGGATCCGTAGGTGTCCTGCAGGATGGCTTTCATTCGGTTTCTCCTTCTCCGGCCGGGTAGTGGAAGACCTCGTCCAGCGGCACGCCGAACACCCGGGCTATCTGGAAGGCCATTTCGAGCGAGGGCGAGTAGCGGCCCTGCTCGATGGCTATGACGGTCTGGCGGGTCACGCCGAGGCGCTCCGCCAGTTCGGCCTGGGTCATCTCGCCGTGCTCGAACCGCAGCCGCCGGATCCGGTTGGTGACCCTGGTCGGCTTCACCATGCCGGCAGGCCCCGGCGGTAGGCGGTGAGCTTGGCGATGGAGGCCAGTACTGCGGAGAGGACGAACGCCAAATAAACCGCGTTGGCGATCCAGAAATGCGGCAGTTCGGCCATCGCCATGACCAGCGCCGCGACGCCGCCCAGGACCAGGAAGGACTGGCCGGCATACTCGCCGAACCGGTAGATCTCCCGGTCCCGCTGGTCCTTCCGGCCGGCCCCGTCGCGCAGGGCGACGGCGGCCAGGATGTTCAGCACGATCGAGGCCGCGATGGCCCCGCCGATCGAGAACAGCATGGCCGGCACGTAGGGCACCTCGGCGAGCGGGAGGCCGCCCGCCTGCCCGAGCACGGCCACGAGGTAGGCCGCATAGGCGCCGACCGTGGCCAGCAGCATGATCCAGGCGCTTCGTTCCTCCGGGGCCATCTGATTCCTCCAAGGCGGGTTGGCGGGACGTGATGTAAACAATATTGGACACAAGGTCAAAAAACAATGACTTCTTGCCAGAGGCTTCCGCAGCTGCCCAGGACGGCGATTGCCGCGGTGATGTGCCCCGCCGCGCGGAACTCATTGTCGGCGCCGGCCGCAGGGTCCACCATGGAGGAAAGGCTTCAGCCTGGTGGTCCTGGGGCAGCGCGGACCGGAGCATCATCATTGTCCATGCTGAAGGGGATTCCCATGGCCGGAACCAGCTTCCCGGACCGCCGGACCTTGCTCAAAACCATCGGGGCCGGGGCGGCGGGGATCACCGTCCTGCCGCCCGCGGCCGCCCACGCCGCCGTAAAAACCGACGCCGGCACGGCGCCGCCGCTGCTTCCCGCGCCGCCGCCGCAGGTTCCGCCGCTGCTGGACCGCCGCAAGGTGGACCACGCCCTGTCCCGGCTGGACGGCTCGGTCCACCACGCCATGGCGGAGACCGGCGTGCCCGGCATCGCCGCGGCCGTGGTCTACCGGGACCAGGTGCTGTACGCGCAGGGCTTCGGGGTGCGGGAGGCCGGCAAGCCGGCCCGGGTGGATGGCCACACAGTGTTCCAGCTCGCCTCGGTCTCCAAGCCGCTGGCCTCCACCGTGGTGGCCGGAGTGGTTGGCCGCGGGAAGGCCGACTGGACCGACCCGGTGGTCCGGCACAATCCGGACTTCGCGCTCAAGGATCCGTACGTGACCGGCCACGCCACGTTCGTGGACCTGCTCTCCCACCGGAGCGGCCTGCACACCGGGGCCGGAGACCTGCTCGAGGACCTCGGCTTCGACCGGGAGTACATCCTCGCCCACCTGGACCAGCAGCCGCTGGACCCGTTCCGGGCCACGTACAACTACAGCAACTTCGGCTTCACCGAGGCCGGCCAGGCGGCCGCCGTCGCGATGGGCATGCCGTGGGAGGACCTGGCCGAGGAAGTCCTGTTCCGGCCCCTGGGCATGGCCTCCACGAGCTATCGCCACGCGCATTACGAGCAGACTGCCAACAAGGCCCTGATCCACGTGCCGGTGGGCAACCGGAAGTGGGAAGCCAGGTACGTCCGCGACGCCGATGCGGAGGCGCCGGCCGGCGGGGCCAGTTCCTCGGTGCGCGACCTGGCCGCATGGATCCGCCTGCAACTGGCCAACGGCCGCTACGCGGGCCGGCAGATCATCGACGAGCAGGCTCTTCTGGTGACCCGCGAGCCGCACTCGATCAGCGGGCCGCCGGCCACCCCGGCGGCCCGCGCGCATTTCTACGGCCTGGGTTGGAACGTCAGCTATGACGACCAGGCCCGGCTGCAGCTGGGACACTCCGGGGCCTTCAACCTCGGCGCCGCGACCTCCGTGCTGATGCTGCCGGGGGAACAGTTGGGCATTGTGGTGCTGACCAACGGGCGGCCGCAGGGCATCCCCGAGGCGATCGGCGCGGAGTTCTTCGATATAGCCCAGCACGGGGAGCCGACCGTGGACTGGCTGGCGTTCACCGCCGAGGTGTTCCGGCACATTGATGAGGCGGACAAGCCGGAGACCGACTATTCCAAGCGTCCCGCCCGCCCCGTGCAGCCGCGGGCGAACAGCTTCTACACGGGCACCTACGCCAATTCCTACTACGGGCCGCTGACCGTCGCCGAGGACGACGGCGGGCTGGCCATGACCATGGGGCCGGCGGAACGGCCCACCACGTTCCGGCTGAGCCATTTCGACGGCGACACCTTCAGCTTCGAGACCATTGGAGAGAACGCCAACGGCCTGGCCGGGGCAATCTTCGCCCCCGGCGGAGGCCGGGCCGACAGCGTGAGGCTGGACTACTACGACCGGACCGGGCTGGGCAGCTTCACCCGAGCCTGAGGCCCCGTGAAGCCGCCGCGTTTTGTGAAGGAGCACCCGATGCAGACGCTGGACCACGATGAGCTGCGCATTCACGTCGATGCGGCGCCCGAGACTGTCTATGCGGTCGTTGCGATGTGACCCGGATGCCCGAGTACAGCCCGGAGGTGCAGTGGCGCTACCGCTTCGAGCCGGAGGACGGCGGCACCCGCGTGACCAAGTCCTACCTGATGGTGCGTCCGATCACCCGGCCAGGATGGATCATTGTCAGCGGCTTCGGCAAGGACCGGAACCGCGCCAAGACCCTGCACGAGGGCATGGAGCAGAGCCTGCAGCGGCTGCGGGCCGTAGCGGAGGCGGAACATGCAGGCCGGTCCCGCAGCCGGTAGAGGTCTGCGGGGATGATCCGGAGCGATGTTACGCACTAAGCGGCAGTTCGTGCGTAACCGGCGAGCGGCACAAGAGGGTTCGCGGCCTACGGCTGCGGCGCTCAACCTTGAGCAACCCACCCGGCCGGATGCCGCCGTCGCACCCGGGCCGGACGCCGGGACCCGTAGACAGCGCCGCCGCCGGATGGAAACATCGTCGGCAGCGGATGCCTTGGCATCCGGGCGGGCACGGCAACAACCGCACGAAAAGGAGGCGGCCATGGCCGACATTCCTGAACAAGAGACCGCCGGCCGGGAGGAGGCGGGCCCCTCATGGGCACAGTAGTGATTTTCGCGCCGTCCCCGGTGCTGACCGTGACGGTGGAGGATATCGACGGGACCGCCGACATCCATGTGCATGCCGGCGGCCAGGGGGTGTGGCAGGCCCGGATGCTCCTGGCGCTGGGCACCTCCGTCACCATGTGCGGGGTGTTCTCCGGTGAAACCGGGCGCGTGGCGCGCCACCTGATCTCCGACGAAGGGGTGCGGGTGCTCTCCGTGGAGGGCCAGGGCAACAGCGGGGCCTATATCCACGACCGCCGGGGCGGCGAGCGCCGGGTTGTGGCCGAGTCGCCGGGGGACCAGCTGACCCGCCACGAGCTGGACCAACTCTACGGGCTGACGCTGCAGGCGGGCATGGACGCCGGCACCGTGATCCTCAGCGGCGCCGTCCGCGAAGACGCCGTGCCGGTCGATGTCTACCGCCGGCTGGCGGCTGACCTGGGCACCGCCGGGTGCACGGTGGTCACCGACCTGGCCGGGGAACGGCTGGCCGCGGCGCTGGCCGGGGGACTGGCCGTGGTCAAGATTGCCGACAACGAGCTCGTGGACAGCGGCCGCGCCGCCGGCCCGGAGCCGCACCAGCTGGTCGAGGCCATGCGGACCCTGGCCGACGAAGGTGCGCGCTCGGTGATAGTCACCCGCGCCCACCATCCCTCCCTGCTGCTGGACGAAGGCGAGGTCAGCGAGGTCCACATGCCGGAGCTGCAAAGCGTGGATCCCCACGGAGCCGGCGACTCGCTCACCGCCGGGGTGGCGGCCGTGCTGGCCGACGGCGGTTCGCTGCACGAGGCGGTGGTGCTGGGCACCGCGGCCGGGGCCCAGAACGTCACCCGCCACGGACTGGGAAGCGGGGAGGCCGAAGCCATCCGCCGGCTGGCCGGCCTGGTGCGGATCGTTCCCTTGGAAGCCGGCGAAGCCGAACCGGCACAGCAGCTGAGCCCGGACGAACTGGCACGGAAGATACGCGAACAATGAACCAGCCCAGAATGGTGTTGATTACCAACGACGACGGCATTGCCTCCCCGGGGCTGCACACCCTGGCCGCAGGGGTCGTGGCGGCCGGCCTCAAGGTCACCGTGGCCGCCCCCGTGACCGAGGCCAGCGGCAGCAGCGCGTCGATTACCGCCGTCGAGAACGAGGGCCGGATCCGCATCGAGCAGCGCGAACTGGAAGGCCTGGACGGGGTGGAGGCGTACGCCGTGCACGGGGCGCCGGGCTTCATCTCGATGATCGCCACCCACGGAGCCTTCGGGGACCCGCCGGACCTGGTGCTCTCCGGGATCAACCGCGGGGCCAACGTCGGCCAGGCCATCCTGCACTCGGGCACGGTGGGGGCGGCCCTGACCGCCGGGGTGAACGGCGGCCGCGGGATGGCGGTGTCCCTGGACACCGGCATGGACCCGGCGCATTTCCACTGGGACATGGCTGCCCGGCTGGCCACCGGGCTGATTCCCTTCCTGATGGAGCAGGCCCCCGGCACCGTGCTGAACCTGAACGTGCCCAACACCGGCGGGCCGGCCCTGCCCGAATACCGGCCGGCCACGCTGGCCCGGTTCGGCATCGTGCAGACCACGCTGGCCGAACGCGGCCAGCAGCACGTACGCCTGTCCATCGCGGACACCAAGGAGACACCGGACCCGGACAGCGATTTCGCGCTGCTGGCGGCAGGCTTCGCGCCGGTCACCGCCCTGCAGGCGGTCACCGGGGCACCGCTGCCGGCCCTGCACCACTCGCTGCCGCAGCCGCCCGGAGTGCCCGAGGCGCCCGGGGTCTGACCGGTCCCGCACGCAGAAAGGACGACGTCGGCACCCGGGCAGGTGCCGACGTCGTCCTTCTGCGGGGAAAGGGAGACGGAACGATCAGCTGGCCGGCAGGACGAAGGCTGCGTCCACGGCGATGGTGACCTTGTCCCCGACCAGCACGCCACCGGCCTCGAGGGCGGCGTTCCAGGTGATGCCGAAGGCCTTGCGGGAGATCTGGGTGGTGGCGGAGAACCCGGCGCGGGTGGTGCCGAACGGATCCACGGCCACGCCGCCGAACTCGACGTCGAAGACCACCGGCAGGGTGGTGTCCTTGATGGTCAGGTCGCCGGCGAGCTCGAACTGCTCCGGGCTGCCCTGGACGCCGGTGGCCTTGAAGGTCATGTGCGGGAACTGCTCGACGTCGAAGAAGTCGGCACCCTTGACGTGGGCGTCGCGGTTGGCGTCCTTGGAGTCGAAGGAGGCGGTCTTGACGCTGGCCTGCACGGAGGAGTCCGCCAGGGATTCGCCGACCACCAGGGTGGCGTCGGCCTCGGTGAACTGGCCGCGGACCTTGCTGATGCCGGCGTGGCGGACGCTGAAGCCGATTTCGCTGTGCGAGGTGTCCAGCTGCCAGGTGCCGGGGGTGAGTTCGAGGGCCATGGGATTCTCCTTTGCTGGGCGGGCGGGGAGCCCGGTTAGATGCTTATGCATCTAATATGGACCATCTTTGTTGAAGTGTCAACATTTTGGTTTCCGGCTGTTCCGGGAGACTGCCCTGGATTTGCGGGGCCGGGGCTTTAGCTGTTTTTGGCGGCGCGGCTAGGGTGTACCCATGGCGAGCGATGCGGAGGGATTGCAGCGGATACTCGGGCCCGGACTGACGGAGCCCGAACCCGGGCGGCTGAGGGCGGGCACGGAGCAGCTTCCGGCCAACATCCGGCGCTCCCTCGAGGCCGTCTACATGGGCTTCGGCGGCCGGCACCCCGGGAAGCAGCTCACGGCAGGCCCGTGGGACTTTGTGCTCGACGGGCAGCTGTATCTCCAGCTGGACGGCCCGCTGCACTTCAACCGGTACCGGGCCGTCACGCTGGAAACCGAGTGGGCCAGGCAGCTGCCGTGGGCGGCGGCCTACCGCGACTACTGCCGGCAGCATGAGGACGGCTGCCTGGAGAACGGCGGCGGGGAGGGCGGGCAGTGGACCTCGCCCGAGGCCGAGGCGATGTTCGGCCCGCCGGGCGAGCCGGGCACCCTGACCGGGCGCGGCTCGCCCTGCTGGAAGCAGCGGGCGCTGTACGATGCGGTCCGCGATGCCTGCGGACTGCATGCCGACGGCGTCCGGCTGGCGCGGATTTCGATCTACGACACGGTCGCCGGGGTCAGTCTGGCTGATGCGCTCTCCGGCAACTCGGAACTGGACCGGGACGGCCTGCTGGACTTTATTGAACGGCGCGCGGTGGGGCGGTCCTGAGATCCCTGCGGCGGAGCCTGGGGTATTTGCCGGCATCGTCCCGGCCGCGTGCCTGCCGTCCGAGCCGATGTCCGGAGGACATCAAGGGATGCGAAATCGGGCTTGGACGCACGGGCAGGCCGGGCCCTAGCCTCGAAACAGGACATCCGTGCCACCGGGCGGCGCCCGGGACCACTCTGCGTACCTTACGGGGGAGAAAACCATGACCGACCAGCTTGATTATGACCTTGCGCTCCAGCGGCAGGACGCCCAGACCGGGGCCGACTGCGGGCCCCTGTGCCCCTTCTGCGCCGGCCCGGAAACCGACTGAGGGCCGCTCCTGCCAACAGCACAAAGGGCCTGGAACCGGATATCCGGTTCCAGGCCCTTTGTGCTGTGGGTACTAAATTGCCCTAGGCGTGGCTCTCCCGGAGGACGCCGGCCGGAGCCTTGGCCTCGGCGTCGGCCGCGGTGCCCGCCGCAGTGCCGGAACGGCGCTCGCGGAGGAAGTAGACCAGTACGGCGGCGAGGACCGAGACCGCTGCCAGCGCGAACAGGCCCGGGATCACGCTGCCGGTCTGCTCCTTGATGATGCCGAAGCCGAACGGGGCGACGAAGCCGCCGAGGTTGCCGATGGAGTTGATGATCGCGATCGCCGGCGCCAGCACCAGCGGGTGCAGCCCGGACTGCGGAATCGTCCAGAAGAGCGGGGAGGCGCTCTTGAAGCCCATGGCGGCGATGGCCAGGAACACCAGGGCCAGCACCGGGGAGGCGATGGCGGCCGAATAGGTGCCGGCCGCGGCGACGAGCAGGGCCACCACCAGCAGCGGCCGCTTGGACCGGGCCTTGTCCTGCAGCTTCCCGGCGAAGTACATGGCGACCACGGCGCAGATCCACGGAATGGAGGAGAGGAAACCAACAGTCAGGTCCGTCGTGCCGGGGATCTGCTTGACGATCGACGGCAGCCAGAAGGTGTTGGCGTAAATGGAGAGCTGGATCGAGAAGTAGATCAGGCACAGCAGCAGGATCTGCGGGTTGAGCAGCATCTTCCAGCGGTTGAGCTTGCTGCCGTCCGCGGCCTTGGTGTGGGCGGCGTCCTCGGCCTCGATGGTGGCGCTCAGGGCGGTCTTTTCCGCGGCGGTGAGCCAGCGCGCGTCCTGGATCCTGGCATCCAGCAGGAAGTACACGATAATGCCGACGACGACGGAGAGCAGGCCCTCGACGCCGAACAGCCACTGCCAGCCGTGCAGGCCGAGGGTGTCATCCAGCGTCAGCAGGCCGCCGGCGATCGGGCCGGAGAGCGCGGCGGCGATGGAGGACCCGGCGATGAACAGCGCCGTCGCCCGGCCGCGCTGGCCGGCGGGCACCCAGCGGGCGAAGTAGAAGATGACCGCCGGGAAGAACCCGGCCTCCGCGGCGCCGAGCAGGAAGCGCAGCACGTAGAACATGGTTTCGTTCTGGACGAAGGCCATGAGGAAGGCCACGATGCCCCAGCTGACCATGATCCGCGCCAGCCAGACCTTGGCTCCGAACTTCTCCATCATCACGTTGCTGGGCAGTTCGAACAGCGCGTACGCGATGAAGAACAGCCCGGCGCCGAAGCCGTAGGCGGCGGCGCCGATGCCCACGTCGGCCTGCAGGTGGTCCTGGGCGTAGCCGATGTTCGAGCGGTTCAGCTGGTTGCAGACCAGCATGACCAGCATGATGGGCAGGACTCTGGAGAAGAACTTCTTGGTGGCCGAGGCCACGTCCGTGACGCCAAGGTCTACAGACTGCATGAGCGTTGATCCTTCGGATAGATGAAGCAGGTGAACTGCGGCACGCACTCCTGTGCCTGGCGCCACAGCACACCCGAAACATTATCCGGCCTGATTGATGCTCGTCCAAGATACTTTGGGCATCGATTGATACCCTCCGGTCACCCGGGGGTGCTCGGCTGCCGTCTGCTGCTCACTTGTTCGGTGGCCCGCCGTTGCCCTTGCCGCCCTCGGGCTTGCGCGCGTTCCCGTTGCCTGCCCCGCCTTTGTTGCCGTTGGCCTTGCCCCTTTCCGGCTCGTCGGCTGCGGGAACGTCCACGGCGGGGGCAGGGGCGGGAACGGCCGGCTCGTCCGGCACGACGGCTGACTGCCGGTCCTGGTCCGCCGGGGCGCTCGAGGCGGAAGGTTTGGGGCTGGCGGAGGACGGTGCAGGGCGTGGTGCCGCTGCCTTCAGCCGCGCATTCAGGTCCGCGCGCAGCTGGCTGACGGCGGCCTCGATGCTTTGGTAGCGCGGGAAGGAAACGTCCCCCTGCCCGGCGGCGCGCTTGAGTTCTTCGGTGAGCCCGGCCAGGGCCTTGAGCGCATCCTGGTACTCGCCGTCAGCAGCGGCCGCCCGGACGACGGCGGCGCGGGACTGCAGTTTCTCCGCGGCGGCGTCGCTCAGCTGGGGCTGCGGCTGCGAACAGGCCGCACCGGTGCTCAGCACGAGCACGGCCACGGCAGCAGAAATGCGGTGCCGGCGGGTCCTCCTGCTCATGGGGTGAGGGTCCGTTCGAGCTCGCGCATGTGCTCTTCCAGGTTCCCGGTCAGCGCCGGTGACGGTTCGGGTACGGGAGGGCCGGGCTGCCCGGCGTCCGCGATGACCGAGGGGGCGAGCACCGCTGCGGCGGCGAGCAGCAGCGCCGCGGGCACCAGCCACGCGGCATGCCTGCGCAGCCGGCGCGGGTGGCGGGCCGGTGCCGCGGAGAGGGCCGCGGTGTGCCGGTGCTCGCCCGGCGCTGCCGCGGCGGCCGGCAGGACTGTCTCCGCCAGGCCGGCCAAGGCCTCGGCCGCCTGACCGGCGCCGGGCCGGCCGGCCGGATCCATGGCGGTCATGGCGCGGAGCAGTTTTACCCATCCCGGCCCGAGTTCCGCCGGGACCTGCGGGCGCCGCTGCAGCCGGGCCACGGCCGACTCGACGGCGCTGCCGGGGTACTCGACCTTCCCGGTCAGGCATTCCAGGAGCACCAGGCCGAGGGAGTAGATATCGCTGGCCGTCCCCAGGGCTTCACCCTTGGCCTGCTCCGGGCTGAGGTAGTTAGCGGTCCCGACGGTTTTGCCCGTGGCGGTCAGCCGGGTTCCTTCGATGGCCCGGGCGATACCGAAGTCCATCAGCTTGGCCCGCGGCTCGCCGTCGCCGGCCGACAGGGCGATGTTCCCGGGCTTGATGTCGCGGTGGATCACCCCGCGGCGGTGGACGTACTCGAGGGCCTGGCCCAGCTGCGCTCCGATCCGCGCCACATCGGCGGGCGGGAGCGCTCCCATCCGCAGCTGGCGGCGCAGGTCCGTGCCCCCGGCCAGTTCCATCACCACGAAGGTGCGGGATTCACCCGCCGGGGAGGTATCCGTTCCGGCGTCGTAGACGGTGACCAGGCCCGGGTGATTGAAGGTGGCCAGCAGTTCGATCTCGCCCTGCTGCCGCCGCAGCTCGTCGGCGTCGGTGACCTGCGGATGGAAGATCTTGACGGCGACGTCCCGGCCCAGGACGTCATCCTGTCCCTTGTAGACGGCAGCCGAACTGCCGCGGCCAATCAGCTCCTGGAGCTTGTAGCGGCCCCCGATGACGCCGGGCAGCGTCTGCCCGGCAAAGCCCTCTCCCACAGTTGTCCTGTTTCCTTCCTCGGAAGGAGCGAGTCCTTCGGCCGTCGCGGCATAAATCAGCACCCTTACGGATAGATATACAGCAGTTCCACCGCTGCCTTGCCCTCCTTCGTGATTTCGAGTCCGGTTCGTTAGCTTGATTGTGTCGTGGCTGCCGGGGTCCCGGCCGGAGCCGTGGGCGGCGGCACGGCCGGGGCGGGAGCCGGTTCCGCAGTCTCCGGGGCCGGTTCCCCGGGCGCCGTGCCGGGGGCCGGCGCGGCGGGCTGCGGTGCGGGTTCTTCCGTCACACCCTGCGTGGTTGCGGGTTCCTCGGGCGGTTCCGGTGCCGGGCCGGTTTCCCGGGTGGCTGTCTCCTCCGGGCCGGGCGCCGTGGTGGGTTCCGGGCTTGTCCCGAAGCCGGTGCTGCCGCCGGTGTCGCGCTCGATGATGTCCAGGATCTGCGCCTTGAACCCTTCGAGCCGTGCCTGGATGTCCGAGAGCGGATAGTCGCGCAGGGACCGCCCGAATTCCGCGATCTGCTCCCAGAGGGCGGCCAGTTCGGCTGCGCCGGCCTCGCTCAGGGGTCCGTCCACCGTGGTGACGAGCTGGCTGGCCAGGGCGTAGCTGAGGCAGTCAAGGCAGTTGTAGTTCACCGCCGCCGAGAGGTTCCCGGGCACGACGACGTCGGCCTGTCCGAGGACCAGCACCACCTGGAAGCCGACGGCGACGGCCGTGCAGCCGGTGCAGCTGGCGAAGGCATAGGCCTCGTTGGTGGCATCAACCGGCCCGTCCCCGGCCCAGACCAGGGCGAAGGCGACGGTGTAGACCACCGAGCCGTCCCCGGTGTTGACCGCCAGGGCCTGGTTCCCGTCCCCGTCCGGGGCCGGGGGCTGGTCAAAGGGGAAGACCCAGGCGGGAGCCGGTGCCGCGGCGGATGGGCCTGTGGCCGGTCCGCCGCCGGCGGCGGTTCCGGCCGGCTCGGGTACCAGGACCATGGCCAGCTGGGGATCATCCCTGGTGGGCAGTTCGGAACCCTTGGGCCAGAGCGTGGCCAGTTCGCCGGTCCGGCCCTCGGCAAGGCCCTCCGCAGGACCGGCGGCGGTGGCAGGTGCGAAGGCTGCGGCGGCGTCGGGCAGGGTGCCGCGCTCGTAACGCTGGACCGGCCGGTAGTTGTCCCCGCCGGGCCACCACGCCCAGGCCAGGCCGGCGGCCACCGCGGCCGCGGCGGCTACGGCGGTGGCGCGCCGGAGCGGCCTGCCCCTGGTCTTCTTCCACAGACCGGCGGCGGAGCGGCGGACGAGGCGGACCAGGAGGTAGATGATGCCGGCGACCGGCAGGACGACGGCGAGCAGGGCCAGCACGCGCACGGCGGCACCGGGGACGTCCCCGGCGGACAGGGCGGCAGCGAGCATGGCCTGCTGGTCGAGGACGCTGTGCCAGGCGGTGCCCAGCAGCCTGGGCAGGGCGATGACCAGCATGGCCAGGCTGAACAGCAGCAGCGGAACCGTGACCAGGACCCAGATGCTGACCAGTGCCCGGGCCCAGGGCTTGAGAACCTTGGACTCCGGGTCGTTCCAGTGCCACGGAAGCAGGCCCAGCAGCGTGGGCCTGATCCGCTGGAACAGGTCGGGCACGCCGGCGGCGTCGGCCAGGATGTGGTAACCGTCGAAGCGGAGCAAGGGCAGCAGCTGGCGGACCATCTGCAACAGCTGGGTCACCACCACCAGCAGCAGCGCGTCGTAGCGTGTGAGCCACCAGAGGCCCATGACACCCACGGCCACGATGGCATTGAAATAGAGCCCGCCCAGGTCCGTCCGGAGCCGCCCGCCGCGCCCGAGCCGGTAGGAGTCGGTGACGTCGGTGTAGAAAGCGGGCCAGACCAGGTACAGGCCCACGCCCATCGCCCCGGGGGTGGCACCGCCGCGCCGGGCAGCGGCGGCGTGGCCGAACTCGTGGAACCCGGCCGACAGTACCGTTACCGCAAAGACCAGCAGCAGCAGTCCGGGGTTGGCGAACGCATCATGGGTGGCCGACGCCAGGCCCTTGACCATCAGCACCCACCAGGACGCGGCCAGGAAGACCGCGGTGACGGCCAGGACGATCAGCGGGTTGAACAGCACGGCGAACGGGGCGGTGATCCTGCGGGTACGTTCCGGCTCGGTGACCGTGTAGCGCAGGCGCATCCCCAGCAGCGGGTCGGCCTTCTTCACTGCCGGCTGCGAACCGTCGGCCAGCCGGAGCAGGCCCAGCGGCAGCAGGTGCGAGGCGATCAGGGTGCGCACGTTCTCCGGGGTGACCAGGCGTCCGGTGCCGTTGCTGGCCTGTGCCGCAACCTGCTCCACCGTGCGGCGGCCGTCAATGGCCCCCAGCACCGCGTACAGCAGGCCGGTCAGCTGCAGCATCTGCCCGTCGCCGCGCCGCACCAGCGCAGGCGGTTCCCGGTACCCGGAACCCCGGGACGGGCCGATCAGCTCGATGCCATCGGCCGGAACCGGAATGTCGGGCAGGGCCGGCGTGGCAAAGCCGGCCGGCCCTGCCGGGCCCCGGACCGGGGACGGCCCACCGGAGATGTCGCTCATCCAGGCGTTACTGTTCGAGGTCGGACTGCTGGTCGGCGGAGGCGGACGCTTCGCCGTCGATCTGCTGGTTGATGATCGCATCCTGCTGCGCGACTGCGGTCGCATCGCTGGCGATGGAGCCGATGTTCGCGGCGACGGCGGCGTCGATGGGCGCTGCGACGTTGGCATTGGCCGCGACCGCACCGTTGATCGGGGCCGCCAGATCTGCATCGGCCGCGACATCCACGTCGACGTTGAGCAGGTCGCCGTCAAGGGTCGAGCCGGGATCACCGGCAACGGTGCCGGTGTCCGGCAGTGTGCCGTCGGGCAGCAGTGCAGGATCGGCGGAGCCCCCGGTGCCGGTGCCGGCCTCCGGAGCGGTTTCGGTACCGCCGACGGCGTCGTCGGCCTGGTCAATGGTGCTGTCCTGGGCCGACTCGGCAGTGGCGTCCGCGGTGATGCCCTGGTTGATGATGACGCCCTGGTCGGCCAGCGCCTGCGCGCTGGAGCCGGCCGACAGGACGTTCGCCGAGGCTGCCGCGTCAATCGGCGCGGCAACGTTCGCATTGGCTGCGACCGCGAGATCGATCGGGGCGGCCGCGTCAATGGCCAGGTCCAGGTCCGCATTCAGATCCAGGATGGAGGCAACCTCTTTGTCGGGCAGTGCGGTTCCGCCCTGTGCTGCCAGCTCGTCATCGCCCAGCGGCGCCAGGTTCCGGTCTTCGCTCATCATCAGTCTCCCCTCCGCAACAAACGTTTAACAGGTGCGGCTCAATAGTAAGCATGATGATTGTTTTTCTTCGTCCCCGGGCGCCGGCTTCGGGCCCTCCACGGGACGTTTTGGCCCGGAAATCCGGCGGTTTGGCGCCTGGTCCGGCAGCCGGGGGTCTGGGAAAACCGCAGTGTGCCGGCGGTCCGGGCTCTGGCCGGGTGCGGGGGCCGCGGGTATCGTGGGCAGCCCACGGGTCCTTTCGCCCGTCCTCCATTCCAATCGAAGGAGACGTCATGAGCACGAAGGTCGAAAAGCAGATCATGGTGAACGTGCCGGTGAGCACCGCCTACAACCAGTGGACCCAGTTCGAGGACTTCCCGCAGTTCATGGGCGGCATCAAGAGCGTGAAGCAGCTCGGCGATGACCGGCTCGAGTGGGTGGCCGAGATCGCCGGTGTCCGCCGGCGGTGGGAAGCGCGGATCCTCGAGCAGGTGCCGGACCGCAAGGTGGCCTGGGCGGCGACCGAGGGCGCGACGAACGCCGGCGCGGTGACGTTCGAGGACGTCGGCGGCGGCCAGACGTCCGTGCGCCTGTCCCTCGAGTACGAGCCCGAAGGCCTGGTGGAGAAGGTCGGGGACAAGCTCAACGTAGTGGAGAAGCAGGCCGAGGCCGACCTGAAAAGGTTCAAGGAGTTCATCGAGTCCGAGGGCTATGCCACCGGTGCCTGGCGCGGATCGATCAATGAAGGCGCTGCGGGGACGCCCGGCGTCGAGGATGCCGCCGCTTCGCGCGGGGACAGCGGCAAGGCCGGCGTCTCCGGCACGGTGGCTGCCGCCGGCGTAGCCGCGGCAGCGGCCGCTACGGCCGCCGGCGTGGCTGCGGCCGGCAGGAAGGACTCCGGCGACGAGGCAACGCAGGTTGCCCCGGTGGAAGCCGTGCCTGTGGTGGAGACGGCACCGGTGGTGGAAACACCTCCGGCCGGCATGACCGAAGAGGTCTTCCCGCCGGACGATGCTGTCGTTCGCGAAGACCTGCTGCCGGAGGACCTGCCCGGCGAGGACCTGCCCGGTGAGGACCGGCCGCGGGGGACCGGAATCTAGGACCGGCACGCGGAAGCGCCGGGCCCCTGACCGGACCGGGGACCCGGCGCTCCGCCATGTCCGGAAAACCCGGACCCCCAACCCGTTCCCGTGAAGCGGACTGCATTGGATAAGATGCAGTTCAGTTTGCAGGGACAGTGGTTATCTCGGGGAGGCGTCCGGCATGACCGCCAGCATCACCACGTCCGTGTCCGTCGCCGGCGGCAACGGACACGCCGGATCCGGCGCCTGTTCCGAAGGCCCGGTGCCGCCACGTGACTGAAGAGCCTCCGGACCCGAACATACCGATCCTTGAGGATTCGATCGCCTTTTCGGGACCGGCGACGCCGACCTGGCGGGGCTGGATCCACGCCGGCACCTTTCCGGTGGCGACCGTCCTCGGGGCAGTGCTGGTCGCCGCCGCCGACGGATCCGCGGCCAAGGCCAGCACCGCCGTCTTCTTCGCGACCTCGCTGCTGCTGTTCGGCACGAGCGCCCTCTACCACCGCATCGGCTGGAGTCCGCGGCTCAAGGCGGTCTTCCGGCGCATCGACCACGCGAACATTTTCCTGCTGATCGCCGGAACGTACACGCCCCTGGCGGTCCTGTGCCTGGCGCCCGCGCAGGCGGCCTGGCTGCTCTCGTTCGCCTGGGGCGGAGCCCTGCTGGGGATCGGCTTCCGGGTGTTCTGGCTTGGTGCGCCGCGCTGGTTGTACGTGCCGCTCTACCTGCTGCTCGGCTGGGCCGCCGTCATGTACCTCGGCGAGTTCTTCGCAGCCAACAGCGCCGCCATGGCGCTGATCGTGGCCGGCGGGCTCTGCTACACCGCGGGGGCGCTCTGCTACGCGCTGAAGCGGCCCAACCCCTTCCCCGGAGTCTTCGGCTTCCACGAGGTCTTCCACCTGCTGACGCTGCTGGCCTTCCTCTGCCACTGGACGGGCATCCTGCTGGTGGCCGCGGATCCGCCTGCAGGCCTCTGAGGCTGCTGTCCGGTCAGTGGTGCAGCTGCATGCGCTGGAGGATGGTGGCGGAGATTTCCTCGACCGACATGGAAGCCGAATTCACGTACGGCACCTGGTTGGACTCGTACATCTCCTCGGCGTTGCGCAGTTCGTAGCTGCACTGGGCCAGCGAGGCGTAGGTGGTGTCCGGCCGGCGCTCCTGGCGGATCTGGCTGAGCCGGACCGGCAGGGAGGTGAGTCCGAAGCACTTGTGGATGAAGGGCCGCAGGGGATCCGGCAGGGAGCGGCGGGCAAAGTCCTCCTCGATCAGGGGGAAGTTGGCGGCCAGGATGCCGTGCTGCAGGGCCAGGTACATCGCCGTCGGGGTCTTGCCGCAGCGCGAGGGGGCGATGAGGATCAGTTCCGCGCGCTCGAGCGCGCGGATCGACTGGCCGTCGTCGTGCTCGATGGCGTATTCGACGGCGGTCATGCGCAGCTGGTAGCGGATGGCGTCGCCGACGCCATGGGCCTTGCCCGGCTCCCCGCTGGCCGGTGCCTGCAGGGCATCCTCGAGCTCGGCGATGTGGGCGCCGAACAGGTCCATGAAGTGCCCGCTGCTCTGCGAGAGGATCGCGCGGATATCCCGGTTGACGGCGGTGGAGAAGACGATCGGCCGCGGGCCTGCCGCGGCGACGGCGTCGATGGCCTGCACGACCCGGGCCGCTTCCTCCACCGTGGTGATGAAGGGGATGGTGCGGCGTTCGAACCGGTGGCCGGGAAACTGGGTCAGCAGGGTGTTGCCCAGGGTCTCGGCGGTGATGCCGGTGCTGTCCGAGAGGAAGAACACCACGGGGGCGGGCCGCTGCCCGGCCCCCGCGGTGTCCTTCTGCTGTGTGTCGGCCACTCAGACCGCGGAGCGGTTGCCGGTCTTGGCCAGGCGCAGCCAGGTGTCGGTCACGGCGTCGGGGTTGAGCGAGATCGAGCTGATGCCCTGTTCCAGCAGCCATTCGGCGAAGTCCGCGTGGTCGCTGGGGCCCTGGCCGCAGATCCCCACGTACTTGCCGCGGGCGCGGCAGGCGGTGATGGCCATTTCCAGCAGCTTCTTGACCGCCGGGTTGCGCTCGTCGAACGAGCCGGCCACCAGCGCCGAATCCCGGTCCAGGCCCAGGGTGAGCTGGGTCAGGTCGTTGGAGCCGATGGAGAAGCCGTCGAAGTACTCCAGGAACTCATCGGCCAGCAGGGCGTTGGCCGGCAGTTCGCACATCATCACGATCTCCAGGCCGTCCTCGCCGCGGCGCAGACCGTTGGCGGCGAGCAGTTCGGTCACCCCGCGGGCTTCGTCCACGGTGCGCACGAACGGGACCATCAGCTTGATGTTGGACAGGCCCATCTCGTTGCGCACGAACTTCAGCGCCTCGCACTCGAGCTCGAAGGCCTGGCGGAAGGCGTCCGAGAGGTACCGGGAGGCGCCGCGGTAGCCGATCATCGGGTTCTCTTCGGCCGGCTCGAAGGCCGGGCCGCCGAGCAGGTTGGCGTACTCGTTGGACTTGAAGTCCGAGAGCCGGATGATCACCGGTTCCGGCGCGAAGGCTGCGGCGATGGTGGCGATGCCCTCGGCCAGCCGGCGGACGTAGTAGTCCCGCGGCCCGTCGTAGGCGGCGATCCTGTCCTGGATCTGCTGCACCGTGTAGTCCGAGAGCGCGGCCGGGCGCTCGACGGTACCTTCCAGGGCCAGCAGGGCGTTGGGGTGGATGCCGATCTGGCGGTTGATGATGAACTCCAGGCGGGCCAACCCGACGCCGTGGTGCGGCAGGCGGGCGAAGCTGAAGGCCTGCTCGGGGGTGCCGACGTTCATCATGATCTTCACCGGTGCGGCCGGCATGGTGTCCAGGGCGGTCTCGTGCAGGCTGTAGTCCAGCAGCCCCTCGTAGACGAACCCGGCCTCGCCCTCGGCGCAGGAGACGGTCACCGGGGCGCCGTCGGCGAGCACCTTCGAGGCGTTCCCGGTGCCGACCACCGCGGGGATGCCCAGTTCGCGGGCAATGATGGCCGCGTGGCAGGTGCGCCCGCCGCGGTCGGTAACGATGGCGGCGGCCTTCTTCATGATCGGTTCCCAGTCCGGGTCGGTCATGTTCGCCACCAGGACATCGCCTTCCTGGAACGAGGCCATCTGGTCGATGGAGGCCAGCACACGCACCTGGCCGGCGCCGATGCGCTGGCCGATGGCCCGGCCCTCGGCCAGGACGGCGGAACGTTCGTTGAGCGTGTAGCGGGAGATGGTGCCGCTGGCCTTGCGGGACTCGACGGTCTCCGGGCGGGCCTGCAGGATGTAGAGTTCCCCGTCCACCCCGTCCTTGCCCCATTCGATGTCCATCGGGCGGCCGTAGTGGGCCTCGATGGCCACCGCGTGCCGGGCCAGCTGCTCGACCTCGGCGTCGGAGAGGCTGAACCGGCGGCGCTGCTCGCCCGGAACGGGCACGAAGTCCACGGTCCGGCCGACCTCGCGGGAGTCGGTGTAGGTCATCTGCACGGCCTTTTCGCCCAGGCCACGCTTGAGGATGGCCGGCCGGTTCGCGGCCAGGGCGGGCTTGTGCACGTAGAACTCGTCCGGGTTCACCGCTCCCTGGACCACTGCCTCGCCGAGGCCGTAGGAGGAGGTGATAAAGACGGCGTCGGTGAAGCCGGATTCGGTGTCCATCGTGAACATCACCCCGGACGCGCCGATGTCGGAGCGGACCATGCGCTGGATGCCGGCCGAGAGGGCGACCTCGGAGTGGGTGAAGCCGTGGTGGACGCGGTAGGCAATGGCCCGGTCGTTGTAGAGCGAGGCAAAGACGTCCTTGATGGCCCGCAGGATGTTCTCGATGCCGCGGATGTTCAGGAAGGTTTCCTGCTGGCCGGCGAAGGAGGCGTCCGGCAGGTCCTCGGCAGTGGCGCTGGAGCGGACCGCCCAGGAGACCTCGGTGTCCCCGCCGTGGCTCTCGGCCAGCGTGGCGTAGGCGGCGCGGATTTCCTCCTCGAAGCCGGCCGGGAACGGGGTCTGGCGGATCAGGTCCCGGATCTGCGTGCCGGCCGCGGCCAGGGCGGTGACGTCATCGCTGTCCAGGTCCTCCAGGATCGCATTGATCCGCGCATCCAGGCCGGACTCGGACAGGAAGCGCCGGTAGGCGTCCGCCGTCGTGGCAAAGCCGTCCGGGACCCTGACCCCGGCCTTGGTCAGGCTGCGGATCATTTCCCCGAGAGAGGCGTTCTTGCCACCGACCCGGTCAAGGTCGGCCAGGCCAAGTTCGGAAAACCAAAGAACGTCGGTCATATGATGGTGCTCCTTTTGGGGCACGCGCACAAAAGCGCTGTGGACAAAATGTGCTGATGCCCAAGGCTGGCTGGTCGGACCTCACGGAGGCAAGCAATTGTGATGCACGCAACATTCACCGAAGGTCATTGAAGGTCACCGAAGGTCATCGGACGGAGGGCACGCCGGACCCGGTGCCGGGACCCTTCCAGGTCCCGGCACCGGGTCCGGCGTGCGGACTCAGGAGGCCGCTACGACTCGTCCTCCCTGTCGTCGTTCAAGCCGTGCCACCAGCCCCACCAGCCTTCCTGGCCGTCATGCCGGTTGCTGCAGGAACCGGGCGGGGGGCTGCCCTGCCGGCCGCGGGAGCGGCGGCTGTTCTGCCCCGGGCTGCGGACCTGCGCCGGGGATGCGGCGGCCGGTCCGCCAGCTGCCGGCAGTGGTTCGGCCCGAAGCGGCGTTGTCCTGTGCATTGCAGACCTCTTCATGGGGTTCATGGGGGGCAGCGGGTGCTCCGGGCGGTGGGGGCCCGGCAGCAGAGCTAGTCAAAGGTTTCAGTAACCAATCCGGACAGCGGCCGCCGTCCGGATGTGTGCATACCTCGAGGCTGGCAGGCGGTCCGGGATGGGTCAACCCTCCGGTGCGGTTTCGCGGCGCGCAGGGGCGGATCCGTCCGCGCGCCGCACCCGCCGCAGCGCGGACAGGAGCAGCAGGCCCACCGCGCTGAGGCCGCAGGTCATCCACCACGTGGTGCTCCAGCCGCCGGAAGCGGCGGCCAAGGCGGCGACAGCCATCGGTCCGGCGAAATTGCCGACATTGAAGATGTGCTGGGACAGGCCGAGCACCGCGGGGACGGACCCGCCGGGCGGGGCAATGCCGACCGAATACCGCGTCAGGGCGGCCGGGACCAGGCCGGCCACCGCGGAGAACAGCGCGATGAGCAGGAGCTGAAGGAGGAATCCGTCCGCCTGGCCTGTCCAGTCGATGGCAAAGGTCGCCCACGAGGTCGCCGCCATGGCCAGGAACGCGCAGCAAACGATCCGCCGCTCGGAAATTCCGCGCTGCAGCAGCGGGCCGGCCGCCAGCGCGCCGACGGCATTGACCCCGCCGATGGCAGCGCCCAGCAGTCCGGCCCAGAGGCCGGCCAGGCCGAGGGACTGGTAGATCGAGGGCAGGAAGCCCAGCAGGGCCATCCACTGGGCGGTGCAGCAGGCGAAGACAAGTCCGGTGATCCAGGGGCGCGCCGTCGACACCGTGCGCCGGACCTTGGCGGCGGAGTCGCGCCAGGCGGCGGCGCGGGCAGGGGCGTCCGGCGGCACGCGGGCCAGGATGAACGGGACCGGCAGCAGCGTCACCACGGCCATGGCCAGCCACCACGGGCGCCAGCCGGCTGCCTCCAGGAAGAGCGCGCCGGCGGAGAGGCCGATCAGCGAGGCCAGGCCGTGGAAGGTGGCCCAGCCGGCCAGGGCCAGGTCGAGACGCCGGGGCGGGGCCACCCGCTGGATCAGGGCGGGCGCCCCCACGACGGCCAGGAGGAACCCGACGCCTTCGAGGATCCGCGAGGCCATGAGCAGTCCGGCGCCGGGAGAGGCGGCACCGGCCAGCGAGCCGGCACTGAGCAGCAGCAGGCCCGCCACCAGCATGCGGCGCAGTCCGATGACCTCCCCGCCGAGGGCAACCGGCAGGCCGCCGGCGATGCTGGCGGCCTGGATGATGCCCACGAGCAGTCCCGCCTGGACGAGGCTCAGCGACAGCTCGCCCTGCACCTCCGCCAGGGCGCCGGGAAGCTTCCAGATATGCATCGCGGCGGCGATGCCGGCTGCCAGCACGGCCAGCCAGGCGCCGTCACCTCGCCAGGTCGCTGTGCTCTCGTTCCCCGCTGCCCGGGCGGCGGCCGGCGCGTCCACGCTCGGTCAGACGGCGGAGGCCACGGGTGCGCCCACGGCAAAGCGCTGCCCGCTGGCTGCCACGTCGACCGGGCCGTCGAAGAAGGCGGCGGCGCGGCTGCTCCACCATTCCGGTTCGGCACGGCCGGCCAGGTGGGAGAGCACCAGGCGTCCGACGCCGGCGGCGGCGGCCACCCGGCCGGCGCCTTCGGGCGTCGTGTGGGAAAGCCGCTGGTGGTTCAGGAAGGCGGGGGCGAAGCCCTTGTCCGCATAGAAGTCCAGGTTCACCGCCTCGTGCACCAGCACGTCCGCGCCTTGGGCCAGCACCGCCAGGCCGGCGCACTCGGCAGTGTCGCCGGAGAACACCACGGAGCCGGCGTCGGTATCGAAGCGGAAGGCCAGGGCCGGGCGCACCGGCGGGTGCTCCACCAGGATGCCGGTGACCTTGACCCGGCTGTCCTCATACACCTCGAACGGGCGGGCGGCCTCGGCCGAGCCGTGCGCCGGGGTGGCCAGGTCCACGGTGCGCAGCAGCGCGGCCAGGTCCGGGCGGGCCTCGTCGTGGACCCGGATGTCAATGTCATACGAGTACGCCCTGAGCGCGTGCGCGACCAGGTCGCGGGTGCCGGCCAAGGTCCCGCCGGCCGGGTGGGTTTCGTCGCGGCCCGGACCGAGGACCGACACGGGCCCGGTGAAGCCCTCCACCGGGTCGCCCCAGTTCCACAGCAGGAAGCCGGGCAGCTCCACCACGTGGTCCGAGTGCAGGTGGGTGACGAAACCGGCGGCGAAGTCCTTGCCGCGCAGTCCGGCCTCGTGCGCGGCCCGGGTGCAGCCCAGTCCGAAGTCCACCATATAGAAGGCATCGCCGACCACCAGCGCGCTGGAAATGCCGTTCTCCGGGCCGCGGATGGCCGGGCCGGCGGCGGTGCCGAGGGTGATCAGGTCGACGCTCACGTAGTGTCCTTCGGAAAGAGTGCGGGTGGGTCAGGCGTGCGGGCGGGCGTTGATGACGCGGGTCTCGAGGTACTCCTCCAAGCCCCAGCGGCCGCGCTCGCGGCCGATGCCGGAGGCCTTCCAGCCGCCGAACGGGGCGTCGGGTTCGACCAGGGTGTGCTGGTTGACCCAGACGGTGCCGGCCTCCAGTTGCGAGGCGACGCCGTAGGCGCGTTCCGGGTCGGGGCTCCAGACCGAGGCCCCGAGCCCGAACTCGCCCGCATTGAGCCCGGCGATGGTGGCATCGAGGTCGTCGTAGGCGACGATCGGCAGAGCCGCGCCGAACTGCTCCTGTTCGACCAGGTCCATGCCGGGCTCGGCGTCGATGACCACGGTGGGGGAGAGGAAGTAGCCGGGGAGGTCGCAGCCCGGACCGCCGCCGGTAATGACGCGGGCGCCGCCGCCGACGGCGGAGTCGACCAGGCCGCGGACCAGCTGCAGCTGGGAGGCGGTGTGCATCGGGCCCATCGTGGTGCCGGCGGCGATGCCGTGGCCGACCACGTGCCGGGCGGCTTCGGCGGCGATCGCCTCGGCCAGCTCGTTGCGGCGGCTGCGCGGCACGTACACGCGCTTGACCGCCATGCACACCTGGCCGGCGTTGCGGAAGGCGCTGCCGACGATGCCGCGGGCGGTGACCTCCATGTCGGCGTCGTCGAGCACGACCGCCGGGTCGTTGCCGCCCAGTTCCAAGGTGACGCGCTTGACCGTGGGCGCTGCCTGCTGGGCGATCGAGATGCCGACCTCGGTGGAGCCGGTGAAGGAGATCTTCCGGACCCCCGGCAGCGTGCTCAGCGCGACGTTGACGGTGCGCCGGGAGCTGGTGCGCACCTGCAGCACGCCGGCCGGCAACACCTCGTTGAGCAGCTCCACCAGCGCGATGGTGGACAGCGGCGTCGACGGAGAGGGCTTGGACACCACGGTGCAGCCGGATACCAGGGCGGGGGCCAGTTTGACGCACAGCAGCGAAATCGGGAAGTTCCACGGGGTGATGGTGCCGACGACGCCGACCGGGCGGTAGTGCACCTCCAGGCTGCGGTCGGCGCGCGGGGCCAGCGGCTCGACCTCGTCCCAGGCCAGATCCGCGTAGTACTCGAAGAGCCCGGCGGCCACGGAGAACTCGCCGGCGGCGTCGGCCTTCGGCTTGCCCTGCTCGCGGGAGAGCAGATCGGCCAGCCGGTCCAGATCGCGCCGGATCAGTGCCGCGCAGGCACGCAGGGCGCCGCGGCGGCCCTCACGGTCCGCGGCCCAAGCGCCGGCGGCGGCACAGGCGGCGGCGACGGCTTCGGCAACGTCCTGTTCGGTGTTCTCGGGGGCCTGGCCCACGACCTGGAGGGTCGCCGGGTCCAGCACGTCGTAGCGGGCTGCCGTCATGGGAAGGTCCTTTCGGCACGGGGAAGGATTCCCTCCAGTGTTCATGCTCCCGGGCACCGGATGCACGGAGCTTTCCGTCCAATGGAAACCCGGCGGCCGCGTGTCCCGCAGGCTTGCCACGATGGGTGAAGCAAGCATGCAGATCCAAAGGAGTGCCCATGACCACCGACCAGCTTCCCATCGTTGTCACCGGGGTCTCCTCCGGCATCGGCGCCCGCACCGCCGAGGTCCTGGCCGGACGCGGCGTGCCGCTGATCGGCATCGACCGCAACGCCCCGGAATCCTTCGACGGCACCTTCGTGCAGGCCGACCTCTCCACCGCCGCGGGCGTCGCAGCGGCCGCGGCCGTCGTCGCCGCGGCCGCCCCGCAGGGGATTGCCGGGCTGGCCAACATCGCCGGCGTGCCCGGTACCGCCCCGTGGCGCACCGTGCTGTCCGTGAACGTCTTCGGCGTGCGCGGGCTGGTCCGCGCCCTCGCTCCGCTCATGGCCGAGGGGGCCGCCGTCGTCAACCTGGCGTCCAATGTCGCCGTCCAGTGGCGCGCGGCCAAGGACCGCTGCGCCCAATTCGCGCTCGCCGAGGACCAGGACGCGGCCCTCGACGCCGTGGCCGGCGACGCGGAGATCACCGCCGAGTCCTACCTGTTCTCCAAGCAGTGCGTCCGCTTCCTCACCGAGCACCTGGCCGCCGAGCTGCTGCCGCGCCGGATCCGCGTCAACAGCGTGAGCCCGGGCCCCGTGGCCACGCCGATCCTGGAGGACTTCAAGCAGGACCACGGCCGCGACAAGGTTGAGGGCGCCGGCAAGCTGCTGGGCCGCTTCGGCGAGCCCGAGGACATTGCCCGGGTGGTCGACTTCCTGCTGCGCCCGGAGGCGGCCTGGGTCAACGGCTCGGACATCCGCGTCGACGGCGGCCTGGCCGCCTACCGCGGCTCGGTCTTCGCGGCCCAGCCGGCCTGACCCGCGCACAGAGCACCCCGCGCCAGCGGCGTGCCGGGCACGGCGCCGGAACTGCCCCCAGCACGGGGGACAGGTCCGGCGCCACGCATTTAACGCGCCTCTAAACTGGAGGAAAGCGGTCCGGTCCGGGTCCCGGGCCCGGGCGCCCGGTGCGGAAAGGACGGTGCGGCATGGCAAACGCTGCCCCACGCGGCCGCGCTGGACGCGGGCCGGCTCCGGCCCGTCAGGCCGCCGGCGCCGTTGAGCCCGCCGCTGTGCAGCCGGCCGCCAGCGTGACCTCCCGGGCGCTGGCCCTGCTGGGCACCTTCGACGCCCAGCACTCCGCCCAGACCTTGAGCGAAATGGCCCGCCGCGCCGGGTTGCCGGTGGCCACCGCGCACCGGCTGGCCGGGGAACTCGTGGCCTGGGGCGGGCTGGAGAAGCGCCGGGGCGAGTACCGGGTCGGCCAGCGGATCTGGCGCCTGGGCCTGCTGGCCCCGGCGCAGCAGAACATCGCCGAGGTGGCCGCGCCGTTCATGCAGGACGTCCTCTTCGTGACACAGAACGTGGTCAACCTCTTCATCCTGGACGGGGACGAGGTGCTGCTGGTCGAACGGATGTCCGGCACCGGCGCCGGCGCCCCGTTCAAGCGCGTGGGCGCGCGGCTGTCGCTGCACGGCAGCGCGGCCGGCAAGATCATGCTGGCCTTCGGCCCCGAGGGCCTGTTCGAGGCCGCCGCTGCCAAGCTCGAGCCGCATACGCCGCGCACCATCACCAGTCCGCAGGCGCTCGCCGCGGAAGTGGAGCGGGTGCGGGCGCAGGGGTATGCGACCACCGAGGAGGAGGCAGGGCCGGGCAACTACGGCCTCGCGGTGCCGGTGTTCCTGCCGCAGCAGCAGTTGGCCGCGGCGCTCGGCGTCGTCACCCGGGGCCGGCCGGCCTCCCTGGGGGCGGTGGTCCCGGTGCTCAAGATCGCCGCCCGCGGCATCGCCCGGCGGCTGGGCACCGAGCACTGGCCGCAGTGAACCAAGATCCTTTCCATTGGATGAAAAGCGGTACGGGGGCTGTGGAGTGCGCCACCTAGCATCGAACAAACGTATTTCACGTCACACCCGGCGGTTACCGCCGCGTCAGACAGGATTTCCCATGGCTCTCCATACTCCCCACCGTGCCCCGGAAGCCGTTGCCGACCCCGCCAACCCGGCAGCCTGGGATGCCAGGCGCCGTTCCCGGCGCGGCTGGACCATCACCGTCTTCCTGCTGGTCCTGATGATGATCAGCTGGGCGGACAAGGCCATCCTCGGCATTGTCGCCGTGCCGATCATGCGGGACCTGGGCATTACGCCCCAGCAGTTCGGCCTGCTCGGCAGCGCCGTCTTCATCCTCTTCGGCGTCGCCCAGTTGGCCGCCGCACCCATCGCCAACAAGGTCAGCTCCAAGTGGATCCTGCTGGTGCTGTGCCTGGTCTGGTCCGTGGCGCAGGTGCCGATCTTTGTCTTCGCCTCGCTGCCGGCCCTCTGGTTCAGCCGGCTGCTGCTGGGTGCCGGCGAGGGTCCGCTGGCGCCGATCACCATGCATGCGGTGTACAAGTGGTTCCCCAGTCGGAAGCAGGCGACCCCGGCCGCCCTGGCCTCCTCCGGCGTGACCCTGGGCATCGTCGTCTTCGCCCCGGTGCTGGCCTGGATCACCGCCGAGTTCGGCTGGAAGTCCACCTTCATCTTCCTGGCGCTCATCGGCGTCGTCTGGGCCGCGTTCTGGGTCTTCGTTGGCAAGGAGGGCCCGTACACCTCCATGCGTGCCGAGCGCGAGATCGAAGGCACCGCCGCCGCTGCCGACGTTGACGAGCAGGCCCTGGCCGCCGCGGACCAGCAGGTTTCCTACTGGCGTTCCTTCGCCACCCCCAGCTGGCTGCTGTCCGTGCTCGCCGCGTTCCTGGCCTACTGGACCTTCACGGTCGCGATGACCTGGCTGCCTGCCTACTTCGAGAAGGTCATGGGCATGAGCACCCAGCAGGCCGGCTCGCTGATTGCCCTGCCGGCGATCTGGGGAGCGCTGGCCACCGTCGGGCTGAGCTGGCTGACCGAACTGCTCGCCGCCCGCGGCATCCGCTCCCGCTACTCGCGGGGCCTGGTGCTCGGGGGCACGGCGCTCTTCTCCGGCGTGATGGTCCTTGCCGGCACCATGGCCGACCAGCCGTGGCTGGCGATCGTGTGCTTCATGTTCGGCTTCGGCACCGCCCCGTCGATCTTCGCCCTGACCTACCTGGTGGTGGCCGAAACCACCTCCATCGGCCAGCGCGGCGCCATCCTGCAGATCAGCAATGCGATCCTCACCAGCGGCGGCCTGCTGGCCCCGGCCATCGTCGGCTTCCTGGTCGGCGCCGCCGCCAGCCCCGCGGCCGGCTATGAAAGCGCGTTCCTGCTGACCGGCGCGATGATGCTTGGCATCGGCGTGCTGTCCGTCCTCTTCATCAACCAGCAGCGCGACCGCAAGCGCCTGGGCCTGGACGTCTGAGCACGGAAACGCGGAAGTTTTGAGGAAGGAAGAACTAATGACCGAAACGGCAACGGAGACCGTCGCCACGGCAGCGGCCACCATCGACGTCGTCATTGACCGCGTGGAGACCGCCGCGGACCAGGTCGTCTCCCTGGTCCTGCGGCGCCTGGACGGCGAGCCGTTCCAGCCGTGGCAACCCGGGGCGCACATCGACGTCCACCTCGGCGAGGGCCTGGTCCGGCAGTACTCGCTGTGCTCCCCGCTGGAGGAACTGGACCACCTGCGGATCGGCGTCCTGCGCGTGCCCGACTCCCGGGGCGGATCCCGGGCCGTGCACGAACTGGAAGCCGGGAGCCCGCTGACCATTTCGGAACCGCGCAACAACTTCCCGATGCTCGACTCCCGCCGCTACCTGTTCGTCGCCGGCGGCATCGGCATCACGCCGCTGATCCCCATGATCGAGGCCGCCGAGAAGGCCGGCAAGGACTGGCAGCTGGTCTACGGCGGGCGCAGCCGGGGCACCATGGCCTTCGCGGACCGGCTCCTGGAGCGCTATGGGCCGGACCGGATCCAGATCATCGCCGAGGACGAGGCCGGGCGCATGGACCTCGACGCCATCCTGGGACTGCCCCGCGCCCACATGCTCGTCTACGCCTGCGGACCTTCCGGGCTGCTCGGCGCCATCGAGGAGCGCTGCATGGGCTGGCCTCCCGGCGCCCTGCACACCGAGCGTTTCGTCGCCTCGGCCCTGGGGGCCGGCGCGGCCAGCGAACCGTTCGAGGTCGAACTCGCCCGCACCGGCACCACCGTGACGGTCCCGACGGACAAGAGCATCCTCGACGCCGTCGAGGAAGTCGGCGTGCGCGTGCTCTCCTCCTGCCGGGGCGGACTGTGCGGCACCTGCGAAACGCAGATTATCTCCGGCGAGCCCGAGCACCGCGATGCGGTCCTGAGCGAGGAGGACCGCGAGGCCGGCGAGGTCATGCTGGTCTGCGTCTCCCGGGCCGCCGCCGGGTGTCCGCGGCTTGTCCTCGACCTCTAGCCGCCTATTCCCTTCCCTTGCGTTTCAGGAGCACCATGACTGCCATGACCCACGAACCAGCCGTTCTGGCCGACGATCCCTTCGATACGGCGAACATCCTGGACCCGTATCCCTTCCTCGCCCGGCTGCGCGATGCCGGCCCGGTCTCCTACCTTGAGAGCACCGGCAGCTACGCTGTGGCCGGCTACCAGGAGGTCTACGAGGTCCTGACCGACTTCGAGACCTACATCTCCTCCGGCGGTCTCGGCCCGCGGGACATCCGCAAGGATTCGGGCTGGCGCCCGCCCAGCATCCTGGAATCGGACCCGCCCATCCACACCGTGATGCGCCGGGCCCTGACCGGCGTGATCAACCCGGGCACGGTCCGGGCACTCCGGGGCCCCTTCACGCCGCCCGCCGTCGAGCTGACGGAGGAGCTGGCCCGCCGGGACCGCTTCGACGCCGTCACCGACCTGGCGGAGAAGTACCCGCTGCGGGTTTTCCCGGACGCCGTCGGGATCCCCGACGAAGGCCGCGAGCACCTGCTGCCCTACGGCAACATGGTCTTCAATGCCTTCGGGCCGGAAAACTACATCTTCCAGCAGGCCTTCGCGCACGGCGACGAACACGCGGCGGCCGTGATGCGCAACTGCGAACGGGAGAACCTCAGCGACACCGGCTTCGGCGCCCGCATCTGGGACCGGGTCCAGGAGGGCCTGATCACCGGGCAGCAGGCCACCCTGCTGGTCCGCGCGCTGCTCTCGGCCGGGGTGGACACCACGGTCTTCGGCATCGGCAACACACTTTCGGTGCTGGCCCGCTACCCCGAGGCCTGGGCGCGACTGCGGGCGAACCCGAAGATGGCCCGGTTCGCCGTCGACGAGGCCCTGCGCGTGGAATCCCCGTTCCAGAAATTCCACCGCACGGTTGCGGTGGACACCGAGCTGGGCGGGGTGAAGATCCCCGCCGGCGCCAAGGTGCTGGTCTTCATTGGCGCCGCCAACCGCGACCCGCGCAGGTGGGGTGACAGCGCCGACGAATTCGACCTCGACCGCAGCGCCTCCGGGCACGTGGCCTTCGGCATGGGCCTGCACCAGTGCGTGGGCCAGCCGATCGCGCGGCTGGAGATGGAGATCGTGCTGCAGCAGCTGCTCGAGCGCGTGGCAACCATCGAGCCCGACGGGGAGCCGGTGCCGATCCTGCACAATGTGCTCCGCGGCTTCGAATCACTGCCGGTGCGCATTACGGCCGCGTAGCCGGGAGACCGCCGCCCGGACTTCCGTCCCAAAAGGCCCGCAGCGCCGCCAGGGCTTCCTCGACCAGGGTACTGCGGGCCACCCCGGCGGGCAGGGCGGCCATCACCGAGTTCCGCGGAACGTCGCCGGCCAGCGGCCTGAACACCAGCGGCCGGCCCTCCGGACTGCAGGGAACCGGCTGCATCAGCAGCGAGTAGGCCAGATTCCGGCCCACCACATTCTGGATGGCCTGCACGCTCGCCGAGCGCCAGCGCACCGTGGGCTCCACGCCGGCGCGGGCGAACTCGGCCAAGGTCCGCTGCAGCGCCGGTTCCTCGTCCATGAGCATGGCGGGGTAGGAGGCAAGCTCGGCCAGGCTCACCGTCTCCCGGGCCGCGAGCGGGTGCTCGGGGCTGAACACCACCTGGCGTTTCATCTCCCGGAATACTTCGGTAGTGCAGTCGGACAGCACCTGCGCCTCGTACACCACGCACAGCTGGAGCCGTCCGGCCAGCATTGCCTCCTGGATTTCGGTCCCGTCGCCTTCCAGGAAGTCCAGCTCGACCTGCGGGTGCCGGCGGGTAAACCAGTCCACCAGCGGCGGGATGGCATGCATGGCCAGCGTCCGGAACACCCCCACGACCAGGCGCCCGGACAGCTGGCCGTGCACCTGGCCCACCGCAGCGGCCAGGTCCGCGACCTGGTCGGCCATCAGGCGGGCCCGGGTCGCCACGACCTGGCCCTCCGGCGTCAGCGCCACGCCCCTGCCCCGCCGCCGGATGGCCAGGGTCGCCCCGACCGCCGCCTCCAGCTGGGCCAGGGCCAGGCTCACCGCTGCCTGCGAGACGTTGCAGCGCTGGGCGGCCTCGGTGACCGACTGCGTCTCGGCGACGGCGGCAAAATACTCGAGCTGGCGCAGGGTGATTTCACTCATAAGCTCTCCTTGTTGGTCTTGCCAGTTATTATAGTTAGACAAATGTGACGAGCACCACGATCCTTGAAGCAGCAACCTGAACCGCTGAAAGGAACGGCCCCGATGCGCCCCCATGTGATTACCCTTGGCACCGCCGGCGGACCCCGCTGGTGGAAGGACCAGGACGGCACGCCGCGCTTTGGCATCGCCACCGCCGTCGTCGTCAACGGCACCTGGTACCTCGTGGACTGCGGCCAGGGCGCCGGTCGGCAGGCCAATGCCGCTGGCCTGGACATGGCAGACCTGGGCGGTATCTTCATCACCCACATGCACTCGGACCACACCGTGGACCTGCCCTCGCTGCTGCTCTTCGGGGCCTTCGAGCTGAAGAATTCCCCGCGCGGCCCGATCCCCATCGTGGGTCCGGGCGACCGCGGCAAGCTGCCGCCGCTCTCGCCCCGTGCCACTTCCGTCCCCGTGCCGGTGGCCCCGCAGCGGCCCACCCCGGGCGTGGCCGGACTGGTCGAGGGCCTGCTTGCCGCGTATGCCACGGACTGCAACGACCGGATTTTCGATTCGCTGGCCAAGAGCCCCTTCGAGCAGTTCGACCCGCGGGAGATCGTCCTGCCGGCCGGCACCGGGTTCGACCCGGATACCAATGTCGCCCCGGACATGGAACCGTTCGAGGTCTTCCGCGACGGGAACGTCACGGTCAGCGCCATCCTGGTCTCGCACCACCCGACGGCGCCGGCCTACGCATTCCGCTTCGACACCGAGGCCGGTTCGGTCACCATCTCCGGCGATACCGCCCCCTGCGCCAACATGGTGCGCCTGGCCCGCGGCACCGACCTGCTGCTGCACGAGGCGATCAACCTGGACATCCTGGCCCGCCAGTACTCGGACGCGCAGATGCTCCAGGCCACCATGGACCACCACCGCCGCGCCCACACCACGGCCGCCGAGGCGGGAAAAATCGCCGACGACGCCGGTGCGCGCCACCTGGCGCTGCACCACCTGGTCCCGAGCTACTCGCCGCCCGAGGCCTGGGCCGAGGCCCGCACCACCTTCGGCGGGCCGCTGAGCATTCCGGAGGACCTGGACGTCATCCCCTTCGGCCGGACTGCCGGGCCCGTTTCCCTGACCACCCCCGGCACCGCAGCCGCCGCACGCTAAGACACCGAGGACACGCCATGACCACACAGCCGCAGACCCCGGCCACGCCCGCCGGCAGCTACCACGCCGGCCCGGGCGAGATGCGCCGGATCCTGTTCTCCAGCTTCCTGGGCACCGCCGTCGAATACTACGACTTCATCCTCTACGCCACCGCCGCCGGCATCGTGTTCAACCAGGTCTTCTTCGCCGGCATGGACCCGAGCCTGGCCATCTTCATCTCCTTCGGCACCCTGGCCGTCGGCTACATCGCCCGCCCGCTGGGCGGCTTCATCTTCGGCCACCTCGGGGACAAGCTGGGCCGCAAGGCGATCCTGGTCGGCACCGTGCTGATGATGGGCATCGCCTCGACGCTGATCGGCCTGCTGCCCACCACCGACCAGATCGGCGTCTGGGCCCCGATCCTGCTGGTGGCGCTGCGGCTGCTCCAGGGCATCGCCGTCGGCGGTGAATGGGGCGGGGCCATGCTGCTGGCCTTCGAGAACGCGAAGAAGGAATCCCGCGGCTTCGCCTCGGCCTTCGCCTACATGGGCGCTCCCGCCGGCACCATCCTCGGCACCCTGATGCTCTCGGCCATGGCGACGCTGCCGGACGGACAGTTCCTGGCCTGGGGCTGGCGCGTTCCGTTCGTGCTCTCCGCCGTGCTGATGGTGCTGGCCATCTTCATCCGCATGCGCGTCTCCGAGTCCCGCGTCTTCAAGGAGCTCTCCGCCAGGGCTGAGACAAAGAAGCGCCGTGTCCCGGCAGCCGAACTGGTCCGCGAGCACCCCAAGTCGCTGCTGATCGCTGTCGTCTCCGGCCTGTCCGGGCAGATGGCGCAGGGCCTGATGGGCGCGTGGGCCATTGCCTATGCCGTGCAGCAGGCCGTCCTGGTCCCGACCGAGGTCCTCAACCTCAAGGCACTCGGCGGCGTGAGCACCATCATCATGATCATCATTGCCTCCAAGCTCTCGGACCGCCTGGGCCGCCGCAAGGTCCTAATCTGGGGCAACATCGGCGCCATGCTGCTGGCCTTCCCGGTCATGTCGCTGCTGGACCTGGGCTCCACGGCTGCGTTCATGCTCGCGATCTTCCTGGGCCTGTCCGTCGTGCAGGGCTTCACCGCCGGTCCGTACGGCGCCTTCGCCGGCGAACTGTTCCCCACCTCCGTGCGCTACTCCGGCACCTCCATCGGCTACCAGCTGGCCTCCACGCTGGGCGCCGGCTTCACCCCGATGATCGCCACCGCGCTGGTGGTCGCCGGCGGCGGATCGCTCTGGATGGTCGCCTGCCTCTGGATCGCCTTCTCCGGCATGAGCCTGGTGGCCCTGCTGGCCGCCAAGGACCGTTCCGGCGAGGACATCCAGCAGCTCGATACTCCGTCCAGCCGCGCAGCCTCGGGCACCGGCGCCCCGGCCGCCGCGCCGGATGGGACCGAAGCAGTCCGGGCCTAGCTTCCCCGGCCCCGCACGACGGCGGCACGCACTCACGAGGTGCGTGCCGCCGTCGCCATTCCCCGGATCCGGCAGAATGGCACCGGCAGATGGGAAGCATGCTTATTAATGTGGCATGCTGGTGGGATGGGTTACGACGTCAAGCTCATGGGAACGGCAGGCGGGTCCGGCGAGGCGGACGCAGGCCAGGCGCAGTTCAGCGAATCGCTGGCCGAGGCCCTGGAGCAGGCCGAACGGATGGCGGCACAGGCGGACCGCGGTGAGGCGGTCATCTACGACAGGGCGCACGGCAGCGGCGCGGGGACGGAGATCGCCCGCTACTCCGCAAGCGGTGGCTGGAGTTCGGAGGCAATCACCCCGGTGTCCTGGTGGTCCAGGCTCTCCATGCCCACCAAGGAGAAACTGAAGACCGACCCGTACGGTGATGTCGGCTCCGAAATGTGGCGAGAGATTGCGGAGGCCGGCGGGCCGGTCATCGGTATCCCGCGGCCCGGCAGCGGCGGCGGGGGCTCGGCTTTCCGCCTGCCCCGGGAGATTGCCGACTTTGTCGAGTCGGAGCGGCCCAAACTCTGACCGAAAAGTTCCTCGACATGCTGCGGCAGGTGCCTTAGGGTAAGGAAAGTTCCCTCAGGGATAACATTCGTTGCTCATTACGCACCCTTGGAGTCATTATGAATTCCAGTCCGGGCCAGCAGCTGTCCGAGTCCGAAGTGCTCGCCGCCGCTGACGCCATCATCAGTGCCTTCGCGGCCACGGATACCGAGGCCTACTTCGCCGGCTTCGCGCCCGAGGCGACGTTCCTCTTCCACACCGAGCCGGCCCGCCTCGATTCGCGGAATGAGTACCGGCAGCTGTGGGACGGATGGGTCGGCGGGGGATGGCGCGTCCTCTCCTGCGGCTCGACCGACCGCCGCGTGGACACCTTCGCCGGCGGGGCCGTCTTCACCCACACCGTGGATACCACCGTGAGCACCCCGGACGGCACCGAGAGCTATACCGAACGCGAGACCATTGTCTTTGCCGCCGGCGCCGACGGCCGCCCGGTTGCCGTCCACGAACACCTTTCGCCCGTTCCGAAATCCCCGGAGGCCTGACCCGTGTCCTGGTATTCCCGGCTGGAAAGCCACCTCGAAGCCAACGCGGAGGGCACCGGCCCGGCCCGGGGCACCCTGGGCTTGCCCCGGATCCTGATGATCTGGCTGGCCGCCAACCTGGTCGTGACCACCCTGCTCACCGGGACGCTCTTCGTCCCCGGCGTCGGCTACGGCACCGCCCTGCTGATGATCGTGCTCGGCACGCTCGCCGGCGCCGTCGTGCTCACCCTCGTCGGCAACATCGGCACCCGTACCGGCCTGCCCACCATGGCCCTGACCCGCGGGGCGTTCGGCACCCGCGGCAGCCTGCTGCCGGTGGCGGCCAACGTCGTCATCCTCATGGGTTGGAGCTGGGTCCAGGCCATGCTCGCCGGCCTCGCCGTCGACTACCTGGTCGCCAGCGTCACCGGTTTTTCCAACCCGGCCCTGTTCGCCGTGCTCTGCCAGGTGCTGGTGGTGTGCCTGGCGATCTTCGGGCACGAGGGCATCGCCCGCGTCGAGCCGTGGCTGGCCGTACTGATCCTGCTGATCATGGGCTACGTCTTCGCCACCGCATTCGGCACCTTCAGCTTCGGCGAATTCACCGCGATAGCCCAGGATCAGGCCATCGGACTCACCACGATCACCGTGCTCGACGTCGTCATCGCCACCGCCATTTCCTGGACGGTGCTCTCGGCGGACTTCAACCGGCTGGCCAGGAGCCAGCGGGCCGGGATGATCGGCTCCGGGATCGGCTACAGCCTCTCCACCATCCTGTCCATGTCCCTGGGCGCGACCGCGATCGGCTTTGTGGTGCTCTCCGGCGGCGAGGCCGTCCCGTTCGACCCGGCGGTGATCGTCGGCCCCTTCGGCTGGCCGCTGGCCGTCGTGATCTTCATGTCCGTCATGGCCACCAACACCATGGTGGTCTACGGCATGGTCACTTCCGTGGTGAACGCCCTGCCCGGCCGCCGGCTGCCGTTCCTGGGGGTGGCCCTGGTGCTGGGCCTGGTCTCGGTCATCGGGTCCACCTGGTTCGGCCTACTGGAGCAGTTCACCGGGTTCCTGGTGATGATCGGCGCGTTCTTCGTCCCGGTCTTCGCGATCATGATCGCCGACTACTACCTGGTCCGGCGGGCGAACTACACGGTCGACGTGCTGCGTGCGGCCGGCGGCCGCTACTGGTACACCGGCGGGGTGAACTGGATCGCCATCGTGGTGTGGGTGGTCGGCGCGGTGCTGTCCTACCTCTGGACCTACGTCTGGATCAGCCCGGTGGGGGCAACCCTTCCGGCCTTCGCCGTCAGCCTGCTGCTCTATCTGGGCGGCATGAAAGCGGTCCGGGCCCGCGCCGCGGAGGGACGCCAGCGGCACCTGGCCGAGCAGGTGGAGGACGACGCCGTCCGTGCGTGACCTCACCCAGGCGGTGCGCACCGGGATGCCGGTCTTCCCGGGCGATCCCGAGGTGAGCATCGAGCCGGCCCTGAGCATCGAGCACGACGTCGTCGCCGTGTCCCGGCTGCACCTGGGCTCGCACAGCGGCACCCACGTCGACGCCCCCTCGCACACTGTGGCCGGCGGGCGGAGCGTGGACCGGCTGCGGCTGGAGGAACTGTGCGGGCCGGCCCTGGTGCTGCAGGTTCCCGGCCTGGCCGACGGCGAGCCGATCGGCTGGGACCGGCTCGCCGGCGGCGCCGGGGACGGCGAGGTGCCCGCCCGGGTGGTGATCTCGACCGGCTGGGACCGGTACTGGGGCAGCGCCCGCTACGAGCGGCACCCGGTGCTGTCCGCGGACGCGGCCCGGCAACTGTGGGACCGGGGGATGCGGCTGCTGGCCATGGACACGCTCAACCCGGACCCCACGCACCAGGAGGGCGGGTTCCGCCTTCCGGTGCACGATCTGGTGCTCGGCGGCGACGGCATCATCGTGGAGAACCTCCGCGCCGCCACCGGGCTACCGCAGCAGACCGTGCTGGGCATCTTCCCGCTCAACCTCGAAGGCTGCGACGGCGCCCCGGCCCGGGCCGTGGCCTGGGCGGCAAGCTGAGGCAGGTTCAAGCGGGAAATTCGCCCGAAGCTCTTGCGCTGCGGGCGGGAAGGTGCATAATTGACCAACCCGGCGATAGGAGGGTGGTCATGCTGTTCCTCTCCGCAACTGAGGCCATGCTCTGGCCGCAGCTGAGACGGCTCGGCCCCGGCCAGAGCATCGCCCTGGCCGGCCGCACCATTCTCGGCCGGGCCGAGGACGGCAGGCCGTACCTGGACGGGACCTTCGGGATGCTCAGCACGCATCCGGCCAGCGTTCCGTGCGGGCCCTGGTGCCGGCTGGACGTACCCAACGAAGCGGCCAGCTAGGGCCGGGGGCCGGCCAAGGGCCAGCCCCCGGCATCGTCATTCACTCAGAAGATCCAGGGCAGTTCCTGGTGGCCGAAGTCCTTGAAGGAGCCGAACTTGCCGGCGTTGAAGGCCAGGCCCTGCCCGTCGCGGTCCCGGCAGCCGGTGACCTGTCCGAAGAAGACCTGGTGGTCCCCGATGTCGTACTGGTTCACCACCTCGCAGTCTGCCTGCGAGAGCGCACCGCGGATCACGGGCAGCCCGCTGCCGGCGACGTCGAACTCGCCGCCGTCGAACCGTTCGCCCCCGCGGACCGCGAACCGGCGGGCCACCGATTCCTGCTTGGCGCCCAGGATCGAGATGGCGAACTTTCCGCTCTCGAGCAGGGCATCTCCGGTGCGGGTGCCGAAGTTGAGCGAGATCATCAGGATCGGCGGCTCCAGGCTGATGGAGGTCAGGGAATTGATGGTCATCCCGTGCAGCCCGCCGTCATTGGACCTGGTGGTGACGACGGCGACGCCGGTAAGGAACCGGCCCATGGTCCGGCGCATGGCCAGCGCGTCGGGTTCGGTAAAGAGGGTTGCAAGCTTCATGTCAGTTGCCGCTGTTCTGGTAGTACCGGACTTCGAACATCTTCGCCCCGGACTCCGAGAGCCACGGGCCGTGCTTCATGCCCGGCGGCCGGGTGGCCCAGTCGCCGGCCTTGAAGGTTTTGTTCAGCCGCAGGTCGGTGAAGGAACCTTCGAAGATGAACACTTCCTCCCAGAAGTCGTGAGCCAGCACGCCGTTCGGGGAGGTGTCGGTACCCGGCTCGAACTTGAGGATCCGGGTGACGCTGTCGTTGCTGTCGTCCCGGGCCAGGACGGCTTCGGAGAGGCCCTCAATGGGCGGGTTGCAGGGGGTGAATTCCACCGACGAGGCGGGGGTGAACTCGAATTCCGGCTTGGCCACGGTTACTTCTCCTTCGATCCGGCGATCCCGTAGGCTGCCAGGTACTGGTCGAGCTCGGCCACGAGGGCGTCGTAGCCGAAGTTGCGGTAGGTGTAGGCGCCCTTCACGATGAACGGGGCCCCGGCGTAGAACATTTCGTACTGCTGGTGCCGGCCGGCGAATTCGGAGCCGACGATGTCCCAGGCCAGCTTGAACAGCTTGACCCGCTCCTCGCTGGGCACCCCGGGCGACTGCACGTACCGTTCCATGTCGGGACGGGTCACCTCGCTGCGCATATCGGCCACGCTGGAGGGCAGCTGCAGCACGCCCCCGCCGACCAGGTCGCGCAGGATGGAGATGGCCCGGGGATAGGTTTCGGCCTGCAGCCCCATGGCGCCGTAGAGGGCGCGCTTGCCCGGAACCATCATGCCGGCGCTGTCCCGGGTGGCGGTGTATTCGGCGGCCAGGACAGCGGACTCGACCGAGGCGACGACGGCGGCGAGCTCGCCAAGCTTTTCCTGCACGCCAGGGATCTTGTCCGTGCCATTGACCTGGGTGACCTTGCGGGCCACGGCGGCAATGAACTTCAGCTTGGTCATGAAGCGGATCTGCGCCTGCCAGTTGCCCAGGGCGTGCGCGCCGGTGTCGAAGAACTGGCGCCGGAGCGTATCGATGTCGCGGTTGATGAACACCCGCTCCCAGGGGACCAGGACGTCGTCGAAGACCACCAGTGCGTCGGGCTCGTCATATTTGCTGGTCAGCGGGTAGTCGAAGTCGCTGGTGGCGGCCGGCGCGTAGGGGCGCCGGCAGTAGAGCTTGAGTCCTTCGGTGGCGACCGGCAGGGCGAAGCTGACGGCGAAGTCCGCATCATCGGGTCCCAGCGGCTTGATGCAGGTGACGAACACTTCGTCGGCGATGGCGGCGCCGGTGGCCAGCATCTGCGAGCCGCGCACAATCAGTCCCTCGTCGGTCTCACGCACGACCCCGACCTGCAGGAAGTCGCCTTCCCAGCCCGAGACGGTGGAGGCCCGGGAGACCTGCGGGGGAATGATGGCGTAGGAGACGTAGAGGTTTTCGGCCAGGATCCGCCGGTAGTAGTTGCTGATGTTGGCGGCGAAATCGTGCTTTTCGTTGGCGAAGACGTCCGGGTGGGCGCCGAAGGCGGCGAAGAAGGTGCCCACGTGGTCCGGGCTGCGGCCGACCCAGCCGTGGGTGTGCCGGGCCCAGGTCTCGATGGCCTGCCGGCGCAGCGTGAGTTCCTCCGCGGAGCGGGGCGCGGCGAAGACACGGTTGGCCGGTCCGCCGATCTCCTCGCAGTGGAACTGCATGCCGTTGGCCGGGTCGGCGGCCAGGTCGAACAGTTCGGCCATCGTCTGCGCGACGCGGGCAAACGCGGGGTGTTCGAGGACGTTGTCCACGGCCTGGCCATCCAGGATGACCGTGCGGCCGTCGTTGAGGGTCTTCAGGTACTGCTCTCCGGTTCTCACAGGTTCGTGCCTTTCGTCATTTTGTAGGTGTGTTCAAGAGTTGTGCCGTCAGGGAAGGTCAGTTCGAGGTGCCAGACGGTGCCTGCGGCGAACGTGCCGTCCAGCAGGGGCAAGGTGCCGCCGAGGCAGAGGAAGTCATCGTCGCCGATGCCGGTGCGCTCCAGCAGCAGCTGCACGACGTCGGCGGGGGTGCGGATCCCTGCCAGCGATCCTTCCTGGTAGAGCCGGCCGTCGACCCAGGAGCGGGCGATGCAGTCATCCAGGGAGAGCGACTCCAGGGAATCGACCGGGATGACCTGGGCCGAGACCGGCTTGGGGCAGGCCCGTTTGGAGGCGCCGATGTCCTCGGTTTCCAGGTCCCGGTCCGTGTGGTCCGACCCGATGCCGAGGTAGAACCTGCCGTGGTGGCGGATGTACAGGGGTTCGATTTCCCCGGACGTCAGGTTCGCGGAACCGGGGTGTTCGCCCGAGGAGTCGAACAGTTCGGCGTCCACGGGGTAGAACATGGGGACTTCGGGCGGGGGAGCCACGCCGATGGCGGCCAGTTCGTCGATGTGGTGCTGGACCGCTGCCAGGTCCCGGCCGGTATAGCCGGCCACGATGCCGTGGAAGCCGGTCAGGGTGATGGTTTCTCCCGTCCCTATGACCTCAAAGGTCCGTACGGTCTGCGTGCTCATTGAATTCCTTCTAGTTGGTGAGGTTGTCGTAGGCGGGCAGCCGGTCCGCGATGACCGGGAATTCCTTCCGGACGCGTGCCACCTGTTCCGGGTCGATCTCGACCATCAGCACCTGTTCGTCCGCACCGCACTCGGCCAGCACGGCACCGGAGGGGTCGACTACGCGGCTGTGTCCGCCCAGTTCGACGCCTTCCTGCTCGCCGACGGCGTTGCAGGCGATCACGAAGATCTGGTGCTCAACGGCCCGTGCCGAGGTCAGCAGCCGCCAGTGCTCCCGGCGGGCAGCGGGCCAGGCCGCCGGCACGATGACGATTTCGACGCCCCGGTTGCTCAGCTCCAGCCACAGCCCCGGGAACCGCAGGTCGTAGCAGGTGGTCCCCGTGACCCGGCCGAACGGCGTCTCGGCCACGAGCAGCGAGCTGCCCGCCGTCAGCAGGCTGGCTTCGAGGGACTGGTAGCCGAAGACGTGGATCTTGCTGTACTGGTGGGCGATCCGGCCCTGCGGGTCGAGCAGGATGGAGGTGTTCTTCAGCTGGCCGTTCGCCGCACGTTCGACAATGCTGCCCAGGTGCAGGTGGACGCCCAGCTCCGCAGCGACGCGGGAACACATCGATACAGTCGGGCCGTCCAGGGTCTCGGCCAGGGCCTCGTACTGGTCGAAGTGAAAGTATCCGGCGCTCCAGAGCTCGGGCAGGACGATCAGGTCAGCCCCCTGAATGCCCCGCAGCGTCCGTTCGACCCGTTCGATCCGCCCCTGGCGGTCCTCGCCGTCAGGGCTGGCGACCTGGACAAGTGCGACTTTCATGGTGTGTTCCTTCGTGTGAATGTGAATGGAGGTTTGTAGCCGGTCCTACCGGGCTGCCGGCACGTCCAGGTCGCTGAGCCTGATGCTCTTGGTTTCCTTGGCAAAGAGCACCGAGACCAGGGACACCAGGCCCATGCCCGCCAGGTAGATGCCGATGGCATAGCCGGTGCCGAACTGCCGGTACAGGGCCAGTGCGATGATCGGGGAGAGGGAGCCGGCGACCAGCGACGCGAGGTTGTAGGCCACCGAGGTCCCGCTGTACCGCACGTCGGTGGGGAAGAGTTCCGAGAAGAACGCCCCGATCACCGAGCTGTAGGCGGCAAAGATCAGCAGCCCGCCCACGGCGGCGACGATCGTGCCCCACATCTGGCCGGTGTTCAGGAAGTAGAAGAACGCGAAGGCCCAGACCACTGTCGCCAGCGACGCCCCGACCAGCATCGGCTTGCGCCCGATCCGGTCGGCGTAGATGGCCAGCAGCGGAATCGCCACGATGGCAGCGCCCTGGCCGAGCATGACGGCGGTCAGGCCGTTCTGACGCTCCTGGCCCAGGATCTCGGTGACGTAGGTGATGATGAACAGCGAGTAGATGTAGAAGCCCGCGTTCTCGCCCATGCGGCTTCCGGTGGCGATCAGGATTTCCCGCCAGTTGCGGCGGAACAGCGTGCCGATCGGCAGGTTGGACTGTGCCGAAGCCTGCGCATCGCGCTTGAGCTGGGCCTCCTTGAACAGCGGGGTTTCCTGCACGTACAGCCGCAGCACCAGGCCGATGATCACCAGTAGGGCGGAGAGGCCGAAGGCGATCCGCCAGCCCCAGCCCAGGAAGGCTTCCTCGGGCAGCAGCCAGGCCAGCAGGGCCAGGACCCCGGCTGCCATCAGGTTGCCCAGGGGCGGGCCGACATTCGGCCACGAGGCCCAGAAGGCCCGCCGCGAACTGTCATTGCTGTGCTCGGAGACCAGCAGGACCGCCCCGCCCCATTCGCCGCCGAGCGCAAAGCCCTGGACCAGGCGCAGGAACAGCAGGATCAGCGGCGCCGCGACGCCGATGGCTGCATACGGCGGGATGAACGCAATGAGGGCGGTCGCGATGCCCATCAGCAGCAGGCTGGCCACCAGGGTGGCCCGGCGTCCGTGCTTGTCCCCGTAATGGCCCAGCACGATCGCGCCCAGCGGCCTGGCCACGAAGCCTGCCGCGAAGGTGCCCAGGGCCAGCATCGTGCCCACCAGGGGATCTTCCGAGGGGAAATACAGCTTGTTGAAGACCAGGGCCGCGGCAGTGCCGTACAGGAAGAAGTCGTACCACTCGACGGCGGTGCCGGCCAGGCTCGAGGCTGCCACCGTTGGCAGGCTCGAATGCTTTTGCTGCCGCAGCTCGGCTTTCGTCAGTTCTGTCATTGAAGCGTCCTTTGCAGGTAGGAGCCTTGGCCCGCCGCGGGAGAAACGGCGGTTGCCGCCCGGAATGGCCGGGGAAGCTCTGCGGTGACTTGGGTCACGGCAAAGACTGTAGACCATCTGTATACAACTTGTCTACGCAGAGGGGAAGGCCGTCCGGTCCCGCGTCGCATTCGCGGCATCAGGCTCAGATGCGGGCTGGCCGTATCGAGCAACGCGACCGCCGCGAGTCCCTTGGCTTGGTCGACCGGCAGCGGCCAGGCCATGCCGGTCCCTTCCGGATCCACGACGATGAACGCGTCATGGCGGGCAGCGGCACGGAAAGGCTGCCGAGGTCTTCGGACGCCCCGGCCAGAACCGCGGTCCTGGCCGGGTCCGCGCCGATCCGGATGTTCGGAAACGGTTCGTCCATGTGCTGGAACGCCCGCCGGAGGCGGACCGGGGCCTGCCGGTTCCCGGGGGTGATGGCCCCCTTGGCGTGGCTGTTCTTGTCCATGATCCGTCCTCCTGCAATAGCACTGCGGCTTGACGTGTGCTCTCTGTCACCCCACAATAAGCGAATGGCTTTCACTAATAAAGGGGCGGCGCCGACGCTGCCCGCTCCCGCCGGTGCCGGCGACGGTCTGAAGAAGAATGCGCTCGGTGCCCGGGACATCGTGTTCATGCTGGTCTCGGCGGCGGCTCCGCTGACCATCGTGGTGGGCATCGCTCCGCTGGCGTTGGCCGTCGGCGGCGCCGGCGCGCCGGTGATCTACGTCGTTGCCGCGCTGGGCCTGGGGCTGTTCGCGGTCGGGTTCATGGCACTGACCCGCTACGTGGTCTCGTACAGCGGCTTCTACGGGTACATCTCGAAAACCCTCGGCCGCGTGCTGGGGCTCGGGTCCGGGCTGACCGCGTGGATGAGCTACAACGGCATCCAGATCGGGCTCTACGGGCTCCTGGGCATCCAGGCGGACATCTCCATGCAGTCGATCTTCGGCCTGGACCTGCCGTGGTGGCTCTATGCCGTCGTCTCGATTGCCGGGGTGTGGTACCTGGGCTGGCGCGGGATCGACGTCGGGGCGCGGGTGCTGGCGGTCCTGCTCACTCTGGAGACGGTGATCGTGGCGGTCATCGCCGTGTTCGTGCTGGCGCAGGGCGGCGCGCAGGGCCTCGGTTTTGACTCGTTCAGCCCGCAGGCGGTCTTTTCGCCCGGGTTCGCGGCCATCCTCGGTCTGGGCTTCTCCGCGTTCATGGGCTTCGAGGCGGGGGCGCTCTACCGGGAGGAGGCCCGGGATCCGGACCGGACGGTTCCGCGGGCCACCTACATTTCCATTGCCTTCATTGGCGTGTTCTATGCCTTCTCGGTCTGGGTCATCGTGCAGGCCTTCGGTGCGGAGGCGGTGCAGGCGTTCGCCGCCGGGCACCTGGATACGGGTGACACTGCGTACATCATGGCCGGGCAGTTCGCCGGGGAATTGTGCGTGAACGTAATGAGCGTGCTGATCGTAACCAGCATCTTCGCCTCCCAGCTGGCCTTCCACAACACGATCAACCGCTACACGCTGTCGCTGAGCCGGGAAGGCATCTTCCCGCAGTGGTCCGGCCGGATCAGCCCCCGCTACCGCACGCCGTCGGCGGCCGGCGCCGGCCAGACCATGCTCGCCTTCGCGTGCGTGGCCGTGTTCGCCGCGTTCGGGCTCGACCCGTTCACGCAGTTCCTGATCTGGATGAACACCCCCGGCGTCATCGGCATCCTCTTCCTGCAGGCATTGACCAGCATCGGCGTCGTCGTGTTCTTTGCCCACCGGAAGGACAGGGCGCTGCGCTGGTACGTGGTCCCCTCGGCCATCACCGCCGCCGCGGTCATGTGCGCCGTCGTCTACCTGATGGTGGCCAACGCCGAGCTGATCACGGGGGCGCCTGCCGGGGCCCTGCTGAACACCGTGCTGATCGCCGTCGCCCCGGCGGTCTTCGCCGCCGGCGTTGCCGCGGCGCTCATCCTCCGCCGCACCCGCCCGGAACTCTACCGGCGGATCGGCCAGGGACGAGGCGAATGATCCCAACGCCTAGGCTGGAGGGATGGAACCAACCAGCAAGCCAAGCCGGCTCGGCCGGCCGTTGTCCCCGCGCCTGTCGCGGCAGGCGATCGGCCGCACCGCACTGGCCATGCTCGAAGAGGAGGGGAGCATCTCGCTGCCCCGGCTGGCAGAACGCCTCGGCGTGCGGCAGTCCTCGTTCTACAAGCACGTCACGGGACGGCAGGAGATCATCGAGCTCGCCCGCGGCGCACTCGTGGAGCGCGTGCCGGCGCCCGAACAACGCACCGGCAGCCTTGACGATGTCATCCGCCAGACCTTCGATGCGCTCCGCAGTGCCTACCGCGAGGTGCCGGCACTGCTTCCGCTCATGCTCGCGCAGCCGGTGTCGCACCCGGCGGCCCTGGCGCTCTATGACCGCTTCGCCGCAGCTTTCGAGCAGGCAGGCACTCCGGCGCACCTCATCATCCCGGCGCTGGAGGCGCTGGACAGCGCCGCGATCGGAGCCACCCTCGACGCGTACACCATGGAGGCCGCCTGGAATATCGGTGACGAGGACCAGTCCCGCTATCCCCATCTCTCCGCAGCGCAGGAGGCGGTGGCGGCCAAACACGTGGACCGCTTCGCCTTCCTCGCCGACGTCCTCTCGGCGGGCCTGCGCGCAACCATCGACGACGCCTGAGCTTCCGGGGGTCGTCGCCGGATTTTCGACCAACGACCCAGGAGTTCAACCTTGACCCCCACCGGCCCCCTCGACCTTGTCATCCTCTCGTCCAGCATCCTCCGCGGTGAAGACCTCACCGCTGCACCGGGCTTCGTCGCCGTCGACGGCGGACGCATCGCCGCCGTCGGGCCGGCGGACGCTGCCGGCGAATGGACGGCCCGCGCGGCCCGGGTCATCGACGTCGCCGAGGCGACCGTCTGCCCGGGACTGACCGATGCCCACATCCATCCGGTCCTCGGAGCGGCCATTGCCCGCGGACTGGACCTGTCCGGCATGACCGGCCGCGGCGCGGTCCGCGACGCCCTCGCCGGCTATGCGGCCGCGACCCCGCACACTCCGGGAACCGACTGGATCTTCGCCTGGGGGCTCGACCCGGCGGTGTTCGGCGACGGCCCGTGGGACAACACCCTCTTCGACGGCGTCCTGGACGAAGAACTGGTCTACATCACCCTCTTCGACGGGCACGCGGCGCTGGTTTCCGAAGCGGGGCTGGCCCTCGCCGGCGTCAGCGGTGCCCGGGACCTGCCCGGCTCCGCGTATGTCGGCGTCGACCCTGCCGGGCACCCGACCGGAATGCTCTACGAGGTGGCCGCCCTGGACCTGGTCCGCCCGGTTCTGCCCGAGCTGTCGTTCGAGCAGCGGGTCGACGACGTTGACCGCCTGCTGAAGGCGATGGCCGCATCCGGTCTGGTCGCCGGACAGGTCCTGGACTTCGGCGCGCCCGACATGCTCGAGGTGCTCGAAGCGCTCGAACGCCGCGGCGACCTCGCCATCCGCCTGCGGATCTCGCCGTGGGTGATGCCCGGGGCCACCGAGGAGGACCTGAAGGCGATGGTGGCCATGCAGGGCAGGCACGGCCGGCGGTGGCACGTGCGCGGCATCAAGCTCATGATGGACGGCACCATCGACAACGGCACTGCGTGGCTGTTCGAGCCGGACACCCACGGCGAATCCCTGCACCCGCTGTGGAACGAGCCGGAGGAGCTCGCCGCGGCGATGAGGTTCTTCCACGACCGCGGCATCCCGACCGCGACCCACGCCATCGGCGACCAGGCTGTTTCCTTCGTCGCGAAGACCATCGGGGACCTGCCGCCGAACGGGACCGTGCACCGGATCGAGCACATCGAATCCATCCCCGACGCCGTCCTGCGCCAGATCATCGATGCCGGCGCGTCGACGAGCCTGCAGCCCACGCACTGCTCGCTCTACAGCAAGGCCGACCACAGCGACAACTGGTCCCGCAGGCTCGGCGCCGAGCGGGCCAACCATGCCTGGCGCACCCGCGACCTCCGGGAGGCCGGCGCCGTCGTCGCCCTCGGTTCGGACTGGCCGATTGCCCCGTTCGATCCCCGCGCGATCATCGCCTCCGCGCAGACCCGCCGGCCTGCCGGCAGGCCCGACATTGCGCCGGTGCAGCCGCGGCAGGCCCTCACGGCCCGGGCCGCGCTCGAAGGCTACACCAGCCAGTACTGGCGCTCCGTCGGCGAAACCGGCGGCGTGATCGAACCCGGAGCCCGGGCCGACCTCACGGTGTTCGCACGCAATCCCCTCACCGCCGCACCGGATGACTTCGCGGAGGCCGGGGTCGTCCTCACCGTCGTCGACGGCGAGGTCGTCGTCGACAATTCCCGAACCGCCGCTGTCCCGGCGCACGCTTGAGCCGCGCAGGATAAAGCGCCCGGGCCCGGCTGCCGGCCGGAGGTCTCGGGCGCCTAAAAAGTTACGCACGAAACCTGGTTTCGCGCGTAACTTTTTAGGCGGAACAGACGTTCTACCCGGACTGCCCGTCAGGGTCCTGCCGTTCAGGCTCCGCCGGCGAGGACGGCGGCCAGGTCCTCCAGGCTGTCCACGATGTAGTCGGGTGCCTGGAAGTAGCCGGGGTACTGCGCCTGCGCCCGGTTCAGCCAGGCTGTCCGCAGTCCGGCCCGGGAGGCGCCGTGGATGTCCCACGGGTGGACGGCGACCAGCAGCATTCCGGCCGTTTCCGTGCCGCAGGTGTGCACGGCGTGCTCGTACGCCGCCTTGGCCGGCTTCCACGCGGGGGCGTCCTGGACGGAGAGCAGGGCCTCGAAGTCCTCGCGGATCCCGGCGGCGCGGAAGAGCTTGTCGGCCACTTCCGGCGATCCGTTGCTGAGCGTGACCAGGCGGAAGCCGGCCGCCTTCAGCTGCCGGACCCCGCCGGCGACATCCGGATGGACCGTCAGGGCGGAGAACGCTCCCATAATGTGTCCGACCGCCTGGTCAAGCTCCCGGTTCAGCGGCAGCGGCCGGAGCAGTCCGCGGAGGGACTCTGCGCCGATGTCGGCGAAGCCTGCGTTGTCTCCGCTGGCCGCCAGGGCGAAGCCGTCCCGGAGCAGGCCGGCGAACCACAGCTGCGCGAGATAAGCCGGCGCTCCGGTTTCGGTGAAGTAGCGGGCCAGCGCGGACATGTCAGAGAGGGTTTCGTTGACGTCGAAAACGATGACCGACGGTGTGCTGTCCATGGGCAGGTCCTTCCTCGCAGGTGCCGCAGCCGATGGCGGGCAGCTTACCCCGTCCGCCGGAAACCGGGCCTTAGCCTTCGACGCCGGTGAGTTCGTTGGGCACGTGCGGCAGTCCGGCGCTGGCGGTGACGACCAGCGCGACGCGCCGGGGGGGCGTTCGAGTTCGGCCTCCGGTTTTGTCATCACCCAGGACCACGGTGGAGTGCTCCGATCCGGCCTGGTTGCCGATCCGGCCGTAGCCGTCGGGGCTGGGGACCTTGGTGAAGCTGCCGTTCCGGTAGATCAGCAGGCCGTTCTCGCGGCCGCGGCCGACGCTGCCCCGGGCGGGGGAAACCCGGGGCAGCGCCATTGCCACTCCCGCGGGAGCGGAACGGCATCGCCGGAACTATCCGGCGCACCATGCCGTGATCGGAAAGCTATGCCAGCCGGGTTGGGAAAAGCCGGTGGAACAGCCCCCGCATCAGGCGCCGCGGCACCGGAGCCCGGCCGGCTACTTGCGCGAATCGGGATCCTCGTCGCCGATGTGCCCGGGGGCATTGGCGTCCAGGACGCGCTGGACGAAGGCGCAGTATTCGTCCATGTAGTGGCGCAGGAACTTTTCGGTGCGCTCGTCCCTGACCTCGCCGTCGCTGCCGAACACCTCCGGGTCGAACTTGACGTAGGCTTCGGGGGCATTCAGCTGCGGGGCATCGAGGAAGCTCAGCACGGCGCGCATGGAGGACTGCATCACCGCGGTGCCGATGTTGCCCGGGGAGGCGCCGATGATGCCCGTGGGCTTGCGGGCAAAGGAATTGGTGCCCCAGGGCCGGGAGCCCCAGTCGATGGCGTTCTTCAGCGCGCCGGGGATGGAGCGGTTGTACTCGGGGGAGATGAACAGGATCCCGTCGGCGGCCTCGACCGCCTCCTTCAGGGCCCGGCCTGCCGGCGGGAAGTCGGTGTCGTAGTCCGGGCTGTACAGCGGCAGGTCCCGGATGGGGATCTCGGTGAATTCCAACGAATCGGGGGCGAGCCTGATCAGCGCCTTGGACAGCGTGCGGTTGATGGAGCCGCTGGCCAGGCTCCCGACAAAGTAACCGATCTGGTGCGTGGGCATCTGGGTAATCCTTCCCTGCGTCTGGTCTGTCCGGACAGTCCAGCACACGGCACCGCCTGCGGCCCAGACCCGGCAGCGTTTCGGCCCGGATCACCAGCCGTTGCTGAGCACCTCCTCGAGGGTGTCGACGAAGAACCGGGCGCTGTCCCGGGTGAAGCACAGCGGCGGCTTGACCTTCAGGACGTTTTGCCGGTCGCCGGTTGGCTGCACGATGACGCCGAGTTCGCGCAGGCGGTTGCAGATGGCGGCAGTCTCGGTATCGGCCGCTTCGAGGCTGCTTCGGTCGCGCACGAATTCGATGCCGAGATAGAGCCCCAGGCCGTGCACCGCCCCGATCAGCGGCTGGCGGTCCGCCAGGGCCTCGAGTTCGGCGCGCAGGTAACTGCCCACCTCGCGGGCGTTCTCCTGCAGGCCTTCGGCCTCGAGCACCTCCAGGACGGCAGCGCCGATGCGCGAGCTCAGCGTGCTTCCGCCGGAGGAGGAAAAGAAGCTGCCCTGGCTGGCCAGGGCGTCGGCGATCTGGCGCCGGGTGATGACGGCACCGAGCGGGTGGCCGTTGCCCATGGCCTTGGCGACCGTGATGATGTCGGGCACGACGCCGTGTTCCTGGTAGCCCCAGAAGTAGAACCCCTGCCGCCCGTAGCCGACCTGCACTTCGTCGGAGATGCAGACCCCGCCCTGCCTGCGGACCGCGTCGTACACGGCCGGCAGGTAGCCCGGTGGCAGGCCGATGCCGCCGGCATTGCCGTTGCGCGGCTCGGCGATATAGGTTCCCACCGGCGTCCCGGCGTCGGCCAGGGACTGGAGCATGGCCCGGGCATCGCGGGCATAGGCCTCACCTGCGCCGGCGCCCCGGTGGGTTCCCCGGTAGCTGTTGGGGGCATCGAGCACGTGCACCCAGGCCGGCCGGGTCTCTTCCGCCCGGGGGTTGTCCGAGGTGGAGGTGGACACCGCGTCCGCGGCCAGGGACCAGCCGTGGTAGGACTCCTGGACGCACAGGACGTCTTCCCGGCCGGTGAAGGCCTTGGCCAGCCGCAGGGCCAGGTCGACCGCCTCCGTGCCGCTGTTGACCAGAAGCACGGTGTCGAAGGAGTCCGGTACCGTGCGCAGCAGCCGCTCGCTAAGCTCGGCCACGGCGCCGTAATGGAACCGGGAGTTGGTGTTGAGCATCCGCCACTGGCGTTCGGCGGCGGCGGCAATGGCGGGGTGGCCGTGGCCCAGGACCGTGACGTTGTTGACCATGTCCAGGTAGTGCCGGCCCTGGGTGTCGATCAGGTGCTCCTTCCAGCCCCGTTCGATCCGCGGCGGTGCGGCATAGTAGTGGCCCTGCAGCGGGGCGTAGGAGCGGTTCCGGCGGTCCAGGACCGCGGCGGCATCCTCCTCGGGCAGCTCCGGCAGGACGCCTGCGCCCAGCAGCGGCGCGGGATCCTGGTACAGGGCGGCGAACGCGGGGAACTCCGAGGCCCGCACGAACCGCGGTGGTTCCCCGGAGCCGGCCGGCCGGACTCCGGCCGCGGCCAGCCACACCGTCAGGGCGGAGGTGACGGTGCCCAGCAGCCGGCCGGCCGCCACCGCGGCGCCGGGCGCCAGGGACTCCGTGCTGCTGATTCCGGCCAGGAAGAGTGTGTGGTCCGCGCCCTCCAGCATGAGTAAGCCGGGCGCGGTGCCGGTGATGGTGCCGGCGAACGGGGCATGCACCGCGGACGGGACCCCGAGGTGGACCTCCAGGGCCAGGGCCAGATTGGCCGGCTCGGTGCGGCTCAGGGTCTGGGAGCGCGTCAGCCTGGCCTCGCCGAACCGGGCGAGCGCGGCGTCGGCGGAGGCCAGCGCCGCCTGGACGATGCGTGCCTCTTCAGCTGCCTGTTCTGCGGGGCTGCCCAACCAGGAGCCGTTGGTCAAGGAATCGCTGGTCCAGCCGAAATCCAGGACCGCCGGTTTCCGCTGCTGGAGCGAGGGCAGCAGGACGGACCGGGCAGCGGGCGGTTTCGTGGTCCGGGAGCCGCCGAGGCCAAGCGCTGCCCGGATGCCTGCCGCCGCGGCCTGCCAGTCGTAGGCGGCCGGGGTTTCGAAGATCGTCCACTCACGGGCGAGGGCCGCTTCGGCGTAGCCGTTGCCGGGATCGACGGCGACCTGCTGCTCCCCGCTGACCACCAGGACAGCTCCGCGCAGCACGATCAGCGGCCAGAGCGCATCCAGTTCCGCCTCCGTCAGCCGCACCTGCCGGTGGAAGGCCTCGATGAGCGGGAGCACGGCCAGCGGGTTGTCCGGCTCATGGTGGAAGACGGCGGTACAGGCCACCGCCAGCTCCGCCACGCGCCAGCTGTACATGGTGTCGCCGAAGTCGATGATCCCGGTGGCCAGGGGCCGGCCGGACCCGTCCGGCCGGCAGACCACGTTGTCGTCGGTCAGATCGCCGTGCACCGCCTGGACGGGCAGCTGGGCGCGGAGGGGCTCCAGCGCCGCCCGGGCGCGGGCGGCGGCGGAGGCGACCAGCTCCCGCTTCCGGTCCTCGCGGACGCAGCCGAGCAGCGAGTCGACGACGTCCCCGCCGGCCCGCAGGTCCCACTGCAGGCCGCGGTCCAGTCCCGGGTGGCGCAGCTGCGCCAGCGCGGCGGAAACCTGTCCGGCCAGCCGGCCGAGATCACCGACCACGGGCGGGGGCAGATACCGGTTCTCGATCAGGGGAGTGCCGTCGACAAAGCTGAGCAGCCGCACGCAGTGCCCGGCGCCGTCCACCGCTACAGTGGCGATCTCTTCCCCGTGCACCGACGGCACCGGCGCGGGCACAGCCAGTCCAGCGGCGGCCAGGTGCTTCATGGCGGCGTTCTGGGCCTGGACCTCGGCCCGGGCGAAGGCCGGGTTGCTGATCTTCAGCAGGTGGCGGCCGGCGGGGGATTCGACCAGGAAGTTCCGGTCCTGCTGGCTGCCGAGCTCGCGGACGGGACCCTCCACGCCGAAGAGTTCCCGGGCCCAGAGCGCGGCCTGTTCCGGCGGGACGTTCGGCCGGGGCAGTCCGGTGGCTGACGTCGCTGCAGTCATGCTGGCTCCCTTGTTCCTGATGGCGGACTTGGTGGACGGGGCGGCGCGGCGGGACAGCCCGGCCGAAAAAATCTTGTGAAGTTGTGACCCTAACCATAATATGAACGTTGTTCGTTTAGCGCGAGGGCCTTCGGCTCAAGCAGGTTGACAGCGCCGGGCGGCCTCTGGCCCGGCAGATTAAGGACAGCATGAACAAGAACACACCTTCCGCAGGCACCGCTGCGCCTCCCGGCCGCCGGGCTTCCGGGCTGTCGGCCAAGGGGCTCGGCGCCGGAACGGTCGGACTGGCAGGCGCCACCGTCATTGGCGTTTCGGCCATCGCTCCCGCCTACACGCTCACCGGAGCCCTGGGGCCTGCGGTGGCCGAGGTCGGGGCCCACCTGCCCGGCATCCTGCTGATCGGATTTATCCCGATGCTGCTGGTGGCCTTCGGCTACCGCGAGCTCAACCGTGCCATGCCTGACAGCGGAACCTCCTTCACCTGGGCCGCCCGGGCCTTCGGGCCGTGGGTCGGCTGGATGGCCGGGTGGGGCCTGTGCGCGGCGACCATCATCGTGCTGAGCAACCTCGCAGGCATCGCCGTCGACTTCTTCTACCTGCTGCTCTCGCAGCTCACCGGCAACGCGGACCTGGCCAGCCTGGCCGCGAACCCGCTGGTCAACGTGGCCACCTGCCTGGCCTTCATGCTGGCGGCCACCTGGGTATCGTGCCGGGACATGCAGACGACCCAGAAGCTGCAGTACTGGCTGGTCGGGTTCCAGATCCTGGTGATGGTGGGCTTCGGCGTGGCCGCACTGGTCCGCCTCGCGGACGGATCGGCCTTCGACCCCACCCCCATCCAGGCAGAGTGGTTCAACCCGTTTGGCGCGGGTTCGGCGAGCGCGGTGGTGGCCGGCCTGTCGCTGACGCTGTTCATGTTCTGGGGCTGGGATGTCACCCTGACCATGTCCGAGGAAACCAAGGGGTCCTCCAGCACGCCCGGGCGGGCCGCGACGCTGACGATGGTGGTGATCGTGGGCATCTACCTGCTTGTCTCGGTGGCGCTGCTGGCCTTCGCCGGCACCGGCTCCGCGGGCGTGGGGCTGGGCAATCCGGAGATCCAGGGGAACGTGTTCTTTGCCCTGGCCGGCCCGGTGATGGGACCGCTGGCCGTGCTGGTCTCCATCGCGGTGCTCTCCAGTTCGGCCTCGTCGCTGCAGTCCACGTTCGTGTCGCCGGCCCGGACGCTGCTGGCCATGGGGCACTACGGGGCGCTGCCGGCGCGCTTCGCCTCGGTGAGCAAGCGGTTCTCCACCCCGGTGTTCGCCACCGTGGTCTCCTCGCTGATCGCCTCGACGTTCTACGCCGTCATGCGCCTGGTGAGCGAAGATGTCCTGTGGGACACGATCACCGCGCTGGGCGTGATGGTGTGCTTCTACTACGGGCTGACCGCCTACTCCTGCGTCTGGTACTTCCGCAAGCAGTGGACCGCCAGCATCCGGAGTTTCTTCTTCACGCTGCTGTTCCCGCTCACCGGTGCGGTGGTGCTGACCATCCTGTTCTTCACCACGCTCATCGACAGCATGGACCCGGCCTACGGCAGCGGCTCGAGCGTCTTCGGCGTGGGCCTGGTCTTCATCCTGGCGGTGGTGGTGCTCCTCTCCGGGGCGGTAGTGATGTTCGTCCAGGCCCGCCGCAGGCCGGACTTCTTCCACGGGCTCATCCTGCCCCGCGGTGCCGCCGGAGCGGCCCGGGCGCAGGAAGAGGAACTCGAGTACGTCTGAGCTTAGGCATTGCGGCCGGGACCATCGCCGGCCTGCAGCAGCTAGCGCTGGTGCGGTGCCGGCACAGCCCGTACCCTCGGAACCGGAGGGACCAGAGGCCACGGAGGCGCCGGACATGGGACAGGCAGAGATCGCCAACGCGTTAAGGAACGCCCGCGAGTACCTGGGCAGCCACCCGGAGCAGGCACGCTACCGCGACTCGGCGGCTACCGCCGTGGTGGAGGAAGGCCTGCGGGTGCGGGTGGACGGTGCCGACGGCGCGTCGGTCGTCACCGACATGGTCACGGGGATCGGCGGCGGCGGCACGGCTCCCTCACCGGGGTGGCTGTTCAGGGCAGCCCACGCTTCGTGCGTGGCCACGCTGATCACGATGCGCGCCGCGGAGGCCGGCGTGACGCTGACCCGGCTCGAGGTGACGGTGGACAGCGAATCCGACGACCGCGGCATCCTCGGCCTCGACGACGGCATGCCCGCCGGTCCGCTCGCTGCACGCGTCGTGGTCCGGGTTGCCTCCGCCGGGGCGGACGAGGCGGCCGTCCGTGGGATCGTCGCGTGGGCAGCGGCGCACTGTCCCGTCGACGACGCCGTGCGGCGTCCGGTCCCGGTAGAGCTCGAAGTCGAGACCGGCTGAGGCAACTGCGCCAGACGGGGCCGGCCGGGAAGAAGAATCCTTCCCGGCCGGCCCCGTGCTGCGGACTGCCTGGCGCGTTCCGCCTTCCACTCGCTGCGCTCGCGGCGGGACCCTCGGCGCTACGCGGCCGCCGCCACGGCAGCGGCCTCCACGGCCAGCGCTTCGCCGTCGACGGAGACAACAACCCGTCCGCCCTCGGCCAGGCGGCCGGCCACCAGCAGGTCCGCGACCGCGTCGTCGAGCTCGCGCTGGATGACCCGGCGCAGCGGCCGGGCGCCGTACTCGGGCTCGTAGCCGCGCTCGGCGATCCAGTCCACGGCCGCCTCATCCACGGACAGGCCAATGCCCTGGGCCGCCAGCCGGGCCTCGGTCCGGCGCAGCTGCAGCCGCACAATGGCCCGCAGCTGCTCCTTATCCAGCTTGCGGAACAGCACGATCTCGTCGATCCGGTTCAGGAACTCCGGCCGCATCGTTTCGCGCAGCCGGCCCATCACCCGGTCCCGCAGCGCCTTCTCGCCGCCGAAGCCGTCACCGCCGTTGGCGGTGAAGCCCAGCGCCCCGCCGCGGCTGGCCAGGAACTCCGATCCGAGGTTGCTGGTCATGATCACCACGGTGTTGCGGAAGTCCACCGTGCGGCCCTGGCCGTCGGTCAGCCGGCCGTCGTCGAGCACCTGCAGCAGCAGGTTGAACACATCCGGGTGCGCCTTCTCGATCTCGTCCAGCAGCACCACGGAGTACGGCCGGCGCCGCACGCGCTCGGTCAGCTGCCCGGCCTCGTCATAGCCGACGTAGCCCGGAGGGGCACCGACCAGCCGGCTGGCGGTGTGCCGCTCGCCGAACTCGCTCATGTCGAAGCGGACCATGGCGTTTTCGTCGCCGAACAGCGACTCCGCCAGCGCCTTGGCCAGTTCGGTCTTGCCCACGCCGGTGGGGCCCAGGAACAGGAAGCTGCCCACCGGCCTGCCCTCGTCACCGAGTCCGGTGCGGTTGCGCCGCACGGCCTTGGCAATGGCGGCCACGGCGTCGTCCTGGCCGACCACCCGGGAGTGCAGGTCCTCCTCGAGCCGGCCCAGGCGCTCCCGGTCGCCCTCGGTCAGCCGGGCGGCCGGGATGCCGGTGGCCCGGGAAACGATCCGGGCGATCTCGGCTTCGCCGACGACGGCGGACTGCGCACCCTGGCCGTCGCCCGGGTTGTCCTTCAGGGCTGCGGCGATCCGGCCGTTGAGCGCCTCGATCTCGTCGCGCAGCCGCGAGGCCTCCTCGTAGTCTTCCCTGGCGACGGCGGAGTTCTTGGCCGACTCCAGTTCCGCGACCTTGCCGCGCAGCGCGTCCACGTCCACCCGCGGGCCGCGCTGCAGGCTCAGCCGCGCCCCGGCCTGGTCGATCAGGTCGATCGCCTTGTCCGGCAGGAAGCGGTCGGTGATGTAGCGCGCGGACATTTCGACGGCAGCGCGCAGCGCACCGTCCGTGTAGGTCACCGCATGGTGCTGTTCGTAGCGGTCCTTGAGTCCGGCGAGGATCCGCACGGCGTCGTCCAGGCTGGGCTCGCCGACGTGCACGGGCTGGAAGCGGCGCTCCAGCGCCGGATCCTTCTCGATCTTCCGGTACTCCTTCAGCGTGGTGGCCCCGACCAGGTGCAGCTCCCCGCGGGCCAGGCGCGGCTTGAGGATGTTGCCGGCATCCATGCCGCCCTCGCCTCCGCCGCCGGCCCCGACCACGGTGTGCAGTTCGTCCACGAAGACGATCAGGTTGCCGCCCTGGGCGCTGATCTCGTCCATGGTCTTGGTCAGGCGCTCCTCGAAGTCGCCGCGGTAGCGGGTGCCGGCGAGCATGCCCGGCAGGTCGAGGGACACCACGCGCTTGCCGCGCAGCTGCTCCGGGACGTCGCCGGCGACGATCGCCTGGGCCAGGCCTTCGACGATCGCGGTCTTGCCCACGCCCGCCTCGCCAATGAGGACCGGATTGTTCTTGGTGCGGCGGGCGAGGATCTCCACGGCCTGCTCGATTTCCTCCGCACGCCCGATCACCGGATCCAGCTTGCCCTCGCGGGCCCGGGAGGTCAGGTCGATACCGAACTGGTCAAGCATCGGCGTTTCGCTGCCGGTCCCCGCCTCGGGGCCGGGTGCCTGGCCCGCCTGCGCGGTCTGGCCGGCTGCGGCCCCACCGGCCTGCTGCAGCGACTGCGGCGTGATGCCGGCCGCGGCCAGCAGCTGCCCGGCGGGCGACTCCTGGTTCAGCACGAACGCGAAGAACAGATGCTCGGGATCGATGTAGGTGGACCCGAACGCGCGGGCCACCTGGTAGGCCTCGAGCAGGGCGCGCTGGGCCGAGGGCGTGAGCGACGGCGGGGAGTCGGGCCGTTCATCGGACTTCTCCGGCAGGCGCTGCTCGGCGGCCTTGGCGAGGGCTGCCGGGTCGGCGCCGCTGCGCTTGAGCTGTCCGGCTGCCGGTTCCTGCTCGACCATCACGCGCAGGATGTGCAGCGCGTCGACGTCGGGATGGCCGTGCTCGACGGCAAAGCGGGCGGCCTGGGCGAGCAGCTCGTGCGAGCGGCGGCTCAGCAGGCGCATAATGTCGATCGTCTGCCCGGAGCGGGCCGCACGCTGGCCCTGCAGGTACCGGGCAAGGAATTCATCGAACGAGCCGCTGCCGGATGCTGCGGGTCCGAAGAATACAGGCATTGGTCCTCCTCTTAGACTTGAGTGCCTTCGGCTCAAGTTAACGCAGGCGATGCCATTTTATTCCGGAGCGTTTCCGGCGCAAGTTTCATGGCGGAGCCGGTGGCGCCGCAGGTGGTTCGGATGCCCGGGTGGTTAAACGTAAAGATCGGATAACGGGGCAGCTTTAGAGACAGAATGGTCTGTCCTTGCTAAGCCTGCTGTGCTTTTATGGGGCGCAGGGAAATTCCAAGGCCTATCCTGCGCGGTCACCCGCTGAGGGCCGGGCAGGATATCCCGCCTCCGGGCTTGCCCCCCAATGAGCACGGAGGCTGCAGGTGCGGCCCCCGATGTCCCCATTCCCCCAAGAAACATCGGGGGCCGCACTTATTCCGGCCGGATTTTGACTGTGCTCCGCAGCCGGGCAATGATCGGGGGATGGAGACACTCAGCAGCCGGATCCTCCTCCGGCCGTCCGACCCGGGCAAGAGCCGGGCCTTCTACCGGGACACACTCGGACTGGCCGTGTACCGCGAGTTCGGCGACCCGGAGAACCCCGGGCTGGTGTTCTTCCTGGGCAACGGCCTGCTGGAAGTCTCCGGGCAGCGCGACGCCGAGGGGCCGGGACGGCTGGAGCTGTGGCTCCAGGTCCGGGACCTGGCCGCCGAGCACCGCCGGCTGCAGGAGGCCGGGGTTGGCATCCTGCGGGCGCCGCTGCAGGAGCCGTGGGGCCTGCTGGAAATGTGGATCGAGGATCCCGACGGCGTGCGGATCGTGCTGGTGGAAATTCCCGCGGACCATCCGCTGCGCCGGGACCAGCGGAGTGTGGCGGACCTGTAGATCGGCTAGTCGCACACGGCTAGCGCTCCGCAGCACCCCCGCCCTCACGGGCTCGGGCGGGGCCCCTGCTGCTACGCTTGGCGCCATGCTGCGACCCAAAATCCTGGCAATGATCCTGGCCGGCGGCCCGGGCGGGCGGCTGGGGGCGCTGACCGACAGGCGGTCCAAGCCCTCGCTGCCGGTCGGCGGGCACTACCGGATGATCGACATCCCGCTGTCCAACCTGGCGCACAGCAAGATCGCTGACGTGTGGGTGGTGGAGCAGTACCTGCCGTTTTCGCTCAACGACCACGTCGCCAACGGCCGCCCATGGGACCTGGACCGGACCGACGGCGGCCTGCGGATCCTGCCGCCGTACCAGGGCGCGGCGGGGGAGGGGTTCGCCGAAGGCAACGCGGATGCGCTGCACCGGCAGGCCGGGCTGGTCCGGGACTTCAACCCCGACCTGGTGCTGGTGCTCAGCGCCGACCACCTGTACCGGCTGGACTACCGCGACGTGGTGGACACCCACTATGAGGCCGGGGCCGACCTGACCATGGTCACCACCAAGGTCGGCGGCGATGTCTCCCGCTACAGCGTGGTCGAGGTGGAGGGCGGCAGGGTGACCGGCTTCGAGTACAAGCCGGAGCAGCCCAAGACGGACCTGGTGGCCGCCGAGGTGTTCCTCTACAACGCGGACGTGCTGCTGGAGACGATGGACCGGCTCGCAGCGGAGAACGGCGAGGGCCTGAAGGACTACGGGGATGTGCTGGTGCCGCACCTGGTGGAGCACGCCACGGTCGCCGAGCACCGGCATGACGGGTACTGGCGGGATCTGGGCACCATCCCGAGCTTCTGGGAAGCGCATATGCAGCTGCTGGACGGGACCGGCTTCAACCTGCAGGAGCAGGGCTGGCCGGTGCGCACCGCCAGCCCGCAGCTGATGCCGGCCTTCGTGGCCTCCGCAGCCAGGATCGAGGGGAGCCTGGTCTCGGCAGGTTCCACCGTCCACGGCACGGTGGTGCGCAGCGTCGTCGGACCCGGTGCGGTCGTCGAGGAGGGCGCGGTGGTCAGGGATTCGGTGCTGCTGCACGGGGTGCGCGTGGAGGCCGGCGCGGAACTGGTGCGCACGGTGGCCGACGACCGGGCTATGGTCGGCCGGAACGCCAAGGTGGGCGGCGACGGCGACATTACCGTCCTCGGGCAGGACAGCAAGGTGGCCGCCGGGACCTCCGTGGCGGCAGGGGAGCAGCTGGAGCCGGACAGCGGCCGCTGATGTGTCCCTGCCCCGGCAGGAGGCAGGGACACATCAGCGGCCGGCGGCGCAGGTCGGCCGCTGGTCCGCACGGCCAGCCGGACGACCCGGCACGGGCCCAATCCGTTGGCCTCCGGTGCACCGGAGCGTTGCCGTGGCTAACCGCCAGCTGGCATCAACGTGCCGCCGATGCGGGCTGCTCCTGGAAGGCCGGCATGACATGCTCGACGAAGAGCTCGAGGGAGCGTTTCTTCTCCTCATGGGTCAGGCTGTTGTCGGACCAGAGGCTGAACTCGTTAACGCCGAGTGCTTCGTAGTGGCGCAGGCGCTCGATGATTTCGTCGGGCGTTCCGATCATCGCTGTTTTGTGGAGGGACTCCGGCGTGAACTCGGGTCGCTCGGCAAACTTCTCGGCCGGGCTGGGCTCGAGGAACCCGTTCTTCGGAGTGGTCTTGTTGCCGAACCAGGCATCAAAGGTCCTGTAGAACTTCTGGATGCCCTCGGCCGGGCGGCGCCATCCCTCAGGTTCGTCCGCGGAGTGGACGTGCGTGTGGCGGAGCACCATGAGGTCCGGACGGGGAATGCCGGGATTGTTCGCGACAGCCGTGTCGAACTTGCGGGCGAGGTCCTCGACCTCCTCGTCGCCCTTCATCAGCGGCGTCACCATCACGTTGCAGCCGTTGGCGACGGCGAACTCGTGCGAGGAGATGTCGCGGGCGGCGATCCACATGGGCGGCGTCGGCTGCTGAATGGGCTTCGGGACGCTGGTCGAGGTTGGGAACTGCCAGACCTCGCCGTCGTGCGCGTAGTCGCCCTCCCACAGAGCACGCACGGCCGGAACCATCTCGCGCAGGTGCTTGCCGCCGTCGACCGCTGACATGCCGCCCATCAGGCGGTCGAACTCGAACTGGTAGGCACCCCGGGCCAGCCCAACTTCAGCCCGGCCGTTGCTGATGACGTCCAGGAGCGCTGTCTCGCCGGCGACACGGATCGGGTTCCAGAAGGGTGCGATGATCGTTCCTGCGCCCAGGCGGATGCGCGACGTGCGTGCTGCCAGGTATGCGAGCTGGGGCATGGGACTGGGGGAGATGGTGTATTCCATCGAGTGGTGCTCACCAATCCAGACGGTGCTGAAGCCTCCTGCCTCGGCGATGAGCGCGAGTTCCGTCAGGTTCTCGAAGCATTCGCGGTGTGAGACGCTCTCGTCCCAGCGCTCCATGTGGACGAAGAGGGAAAAGCGCATTGGTGACTCCTTCATTCTGCGGCGGTTTTGGCCGACGGGTCGCGGGTGGGTACAGCCGCCGGGGCTGCGGCGGCCTGCTGGCGTTCGGCGATGGTCTGGTCCGCCTTGGACCAGTGCGTGACGGGCACCTCGCGGATGATCACGGTGGTGTTCTCCGGCAGGGCGCCGACGGATTCCTCCGCGGCGCGGTGCAGGGCCGAGACCAGGGCGCGCAGCTGTTCGGGGCTGCGGCCCTCGGCGATGGAGACATCGATCAGCGGCATGAACTGTTCCTCTTCCGGTCGGGTGTTAGCTGCGCAGGACGAAGGGATCGGCCACGGGCCCTTCGTCGGTGTTGATCCACACGCTCTTCAGCCGCGTGTACTCGTTCATGGACTCGATGCCGTGCTCGATCCCGACCCCGCTGTTCTTGAACCCCTGGCGCGGGGACATCGGGGACATCGCCCGGTAGGTGTTCACCCAGACGGTGCCGGCCTCCAGCCGGCGGGCCATGCGGTGCGCCCGGGCCAGGTTCTGCGTCCACACCCCGGCGGCCAGGCCGTACTCGGTGTCGTTGGCCAGGCGCAGGACCTCTTCCTCGGTCTCGAACGGCATGATCGCTGCGACCGGGCCGAAGATCTCCTCGCGCACCACGCGCATCGAGTTGTCCACGTCCGTCAGTACGGTGGGGGAGTAGAAGTAGCCGGGCAGGTCCACCTCCGGGCGGCAGCCGCCGGTCAGGACCTTCGCGCCTTCGGAGACACCCAGTTCCACGTACGAGTTGACCTTGTCCTGCTGGGCGCTGAAGGCCAGCGGGCCCAGCTCGGTGCTGTCCAGGGCCGGGTCGCCGATGACGATGCGCCTGGCCCGCTCCGCAACCTTGTCCAGCAGCTCGTCATAGACCGAGCGGTGCGCGAAGACGCGGCTGCCGGCGATGCAGGTCTGCCCGGCGGCGGCGAAGATGCCCGCCACCACGCCCATGGCGGCGTTGGACACGTTCGCGTCCTCGAACACGATGTTGGGGCTCTTGCCGCCCAGCTCCAGCGTGCAGCCGATGAAGCGGGAGGCGGCCGAGGAGGCGATGGCCGAACCGGTGGCGGTGGAGCCGGTGAAGGAGATCTTGGCGATCTCCGGGTGGCCCACCAGGGCGGCCCCGGCCTCGGCACCGAAGCCGGTGACAACGTTGACCACACCGTCCGGGAAGCCCGCCTCGCTGGCCAGCTCGGCCAGGCGCAGCACGGTGCGCGAGGTGTACTCGGAGGGCTTGATGACGATCGTGTTGCCGCCGGCCAGCGCGGGGGCCAGCTTCGAGGTGGTCAGGGTCAGCGGAGAATTCCACGGGGTGATCGCCCCGACCACGCCCAGCGGCTCGCGCTGGGTGTAGTTGAGCATCTCCACCGAGCTGGTGGGGATCTGGTGGCCCTGGACCTTGTCGGCCAGGCCCGCATAGTAGTAGTAGTACTCCGGCAGGGTGGCCAGCTGGCCGCGCATCTCGCGCAGCAGCTTGCCGTTGTCGGCGGTCTCCATCCGGGCCAGTTCCTCGGCGTGCTCGCCGATGAGGTCCCCGAGCCGGCGCAGCAGGTGCCCGCGCCGGGTCTGGCTCAGGTCGCGCCAGAGCGGGTTCTCGAAGGCCCGGCGGGCGGCGGCCACGGCGGCCTCGACGTCGGCACCGGTACCGCGCGCCGCGGAGTAGAGCACCTCCAGGGTGGCCGGGTTGGTGCTCTCGAAATACTGGCCGTCGGCGGGGGCCTGCCAGCGGCCGTCGATGAAATGGTCGAATTGCTCAGTCATGGTTGTTTCCACTCGATTCTTCGATGAATCCGGCAACCAGCCGGGCCAGGGCGGCCGGCTGCTCCACCGGGAGCATGTGCCGGGTGCCGGGCACGACGGCGGTGCGCGCCCCGGGCAGCGCCTCGCCCAGGCGCCGGGTCATCTCCGGCGTCGACCCGGGGTCGAGTTCGCCGGTGACGGCCAGCGCCGGGACCGTGATCGCCCCGAGCTCGGCGCCGATTTCGGCGTCGGCGGTGGCGAAGACCCGGTAGGCGTGCAGGTAGGACTGGATGTCGTTGGCCAGCAGGACGGTCCGGGTCCGGGCCACGGTCTCCTCCGGGACGCCGGAGCCCTCCGGGTACCAGCGGGTGAGGGAGGCGTCCACGCTGGCCGGGAAATCCTCGGCGGCCACGGCCAGCCGGGAGGCCACCGAGGCCGCCTCCTCGGGGGTGCGCAGGCAGACCGAGCTGACGCTGGTCAGGCTCGCCACCAGTTCGGGGCGGAACCTGGCCAGGTGCTGGGCGATCAGGGCGCCGAGCGAGAACCCGACCAGGTGGGCCCGGCCCGGAAGCCGCCCGGCGACGTCGCCGGCCAGGTCGGCCAGCGAGGCCTGCCGGAGAAGCGGCGGCTGGCCGCCGTGGCCCGGCAGGTCCAGCGCCAGCACCTGGCGGTCGCTCAGCTGCCGCAGCTCGGCCTCGAACCGCTCCCACATGGTGCGGTCGAGCCCGACGCCGTGCAGAAGGACGATCGGCAGTTTCGCCTCCATCTCTCCGTCCCGCTACTGCTCGGTGGACAGCGGCGCGAGGCGCTGCTGCGGCCGGCCCTGGGCGGCGGCGGCCAGCGCGATGACGATCTCGCCCGGATGCGGTGCGTCGGCGAGGCGGACCTCGATGCTCTGGTGGTGGGAGCGGATGGTCGCGTCCGTGACGTGCTTGAGCGGGATGTCGAAGGTGACGCCCGCCGGGCCGCGCTTCTCCACCGCCGGCAGCAGGGTGGTGGCGCTGGCCGCGTTGCGGAAGTGGTCGCCGAACTTGAGCGTGTGGATCAGCGCCGAGCCGTGCTCGATCTCCCCGTCCAGGCCCACGATGGCAGCCTTGCCGTAGGCCTCGACGGTCCCGCCGAGGGCCTTGACCACACGGGGCGCGAGCAGCTCGCCGACCCGGGAGGCGGCGGCGTCGATGCCTGCGCTGAGGTCCTCGACGAAGCCCTGGCCCTTCCACGGGTTCTCAATGACCGCGGCGACGACGGCGACGCGGGCGTTCGGCTCCACCGGGCGGCCGCCTTCGGTGAGGGTCTCTTCGACCAGGGTGACGATCTTGCGGATGTTCATAGGGAAGCTCCTTCGAGGATGCGGGAGGTAACGGCGGGATCGGTGGCGCGGTCCCCGATCCTGGCGTGCGGCCGCGGACCGGTGGACGCGGCGGCGATGACGACGATCTCGTCCGGCCGGGGACCGTCGGAGACGCGCGCGGTGACCGTCTGGTAGTGGCTGCGCGTGGCCGCCTCGGTCTTGTGCCAGAGCGGCACGACCAGCGGCTGGCCGGCCTCGGCGCGCTCGTCGGCGAAGCAGATGATGGACGAGCCCTCGAGGAATTCGCGCACGAGGTTGCCGAAGAACGGGGTGTGGATCAGCGCTCCGGCGTGTTCGATCTCGCCGGCGGTGCCGACGATGGCGGCTTTGCCGAAGGCCTCGATCTTCTCCGCGCCGCCGAGGCCGGCAATCAGCCGGTCGGTCAGGGCCCGGGCAATCTGCGGGGCGATCTCCCGGGTTGCCGGCCCGAGGTCGGTCTCCGGTCCGGTGCCGGCCCAGGGGTTGGCCAGGACGGCGGCCGCGGTCGCGCGCAGTGCCGGGACCGGCGGCAGCACGCCGTTCTCCAGCAGGACTTCTTCCTGGTAGTAGACGATCTTCCGGATCCCGGCGGCGCGCGCTTCGGGTGAGGGGGTCGGGCTAAACAAAGTGCAGCATCACTTTCTCGGAGAACAGCTCCGGGGTGGCCAGGTCTTCGGGGGCGCCGAGACCGTGGAAGCTGGAGAAGCGCATGGAAAGTCCTTTCAGTGCTTGTTGCAAAGTGCTTGCAGATCGGTGGCCTGGCGGCAGCGGTGCGCAGCCAGGGTGCTTTCGGGTCGGGAAGGTTTCAGTCGCCGTCGGCCCGGGAACCGGTGAGGACTTCGCGGGACGAGGCGTAGACGTGGTTGCGCATGGCCGCTTCGGCGCCGAAGTGGTCCTTGGCCTTGATCATTTCCAGGACCGTGCGGTGTTCGGCGGTCGAGGCGCTGATGCGTCCGGGGCGTTCGGCGGTCCGCAGCACCAGCCGGTGGTAGGCCAGCTGGTTCATGAGGCGCTCGTAGTGCTCCATCAGCTTGTGGTTGTCGGCGCCGCGGATGATCGTCTGGTGGAACTCGTGGACCAGCTCGGCGTAGCGTGCGGCGTCCTGGTCCGCGGCAGCCTCGTCGGATTCCTCGATGTTGCGTTCAAGGATGGCGATCTCGCGCACCTTGCCCCGCCGGGCCAGCAGGCCGGCGGCCAGGCCCTCGAAGCTCTCCTTGAGCTGGAACATTTCCACGATCTCGCGGCGGCTCGGCTCCCGCACGAAGGTGCCGACCTTCGGCCGGATTTCCACCAGCCCTTCGTGCTGGAGCTGCTTGAGGGTCTCGCGGATCGGAGTGCGGCTGACCTCGAACTCCTGGGCCAGGAAGACCTCCGACAGCGGGGCCCCCGGAGGGAAGTCGCCGCCCAGGATGAGGCCGCGGACCCGGTCCAGCAGCGTCATCTCCTTGGCCGTGCCCCGGCCGTCCTGATCAACCAACGTCTGATGCATGCATCACAGCTTACGTTGCATGCATCAGGCGGTCAAGGAATTGATGAAGGGAGGGTGCTCATCCCAGTAAAACCGCGGAATCTCGGGAACTTTTGCCAAACTGTTGACCGTGCCGAGTGATGTAGCTTACGCTTTCTGCCATGCAACAGACTTTTGAAAGCGCAGTGGCCAGTGTGTGGGCGGCGGCCTGGGACCGTGGAGAGGTCGAGGCTCTGGAATCGCTCCTGACCCCGGATTACGTACGGGTGGGCAAGGGCAGCGGCAAGGCCGTGAACCTGGCGCAGCTGCAGGACGAAATCAGGACCGTCCGGGAGGCGTTTCCGGACCTGACCACCACCGTGGACTCCGTCGTCGTCGACGGGGACCACGCGGCCATCTTCTGGACGACGACCGGGACCCACACCCGGCCCTTCATGGGCGTGCCGCCGACCAACCGCCGGGTGCAGACCCGCGGATCCAACTTCGTGACCCTGCAAGGTGGCAGGATCGCGCACGAAACGGTCACCTGGGACAGCAGCGAGCTGCTGAACAGCCTGGGCATCCGCCACCTCGGCGACGCCGTCGAGGCCGGCGCGGCCGACGTCGTCGTCGATTCCCTCTCCGGGGAGCCGGACCCGGAAATCATGAAGGGGTTCAACCGCCAGTTCGTCACCGGCGTGACCGTGGTGACCACGAAGGACGGCGGGATTCCCAAGGGGCTGGCAGTCAATGCCTACTCCTCGGTCTCGCTCGAACCGCCGCTGGTCATGGTGTGCGTGCAGAAGACCTCTTCCACCTATCCGGCGCTGTTCGCCTCGACCCACCTGGGCATCAACATCCTGAGCAACCAGCAGAAGGAAACCGTGGCCACCTTCGCGTCCAAGGCAGCGGACAAATTCGCGGAGATCGCCTGGCACGAAGGTCCCAACGGCTCCCCGCTGATCGACAACTCCTCGGCCGCCCTGGAAGCCGAAATCCGCGAGCGGTTCCAGGCCAAGACCCACACCATCTTCATTTGCCGCGTGCGCCACGCGGAAGTGAGCGAAGCATCCCCCATGGTCTACCAGGCGGGCCGCTTCTACGACAGCGAAAACCTTTCGCAGCTTTGACGTCCCGTGAGGCCGTTCCGCTACTCCCCAGATTCGGAGACCACCATGGTTCAACAACTCACTACGACTGCGCCTGAAACCATGCCGTCCCAGCCAGCTCCCGACGGCGCCGGCAGGCCCCGCGGCGGCCGGCCGGGCACGGTGTTCTGGACGTCCGTCGGACTGATCGCCGCCTTCGTGCTGTGGGCCGCCATCTCGCCCCAGAGCCTGGGCGACGTGATGACCGCCAGCATGAACTGGACGGCGGCCTCCCTGGGCTGGAGCTACCTGGTGGTGACGCTGCTGTGCATCCTGCTCATGCTCTACCTGGGCTTCAGCAGGTTCGGCGACATCCGGCTGGGCTCGAGCACCGACCGGCCCGAACACAGCACCTGGGCCTGGCTGGCCATGATCCTGTCCGCGGTCATGGGGATCGGGCTGATCAGCTACGGCGTGGCCGAACCGATCTCCCACTTCCTGGCCCCGCCGCACGCGATGGCACAGCCGGAGACCATGGAAGCTGCGGTGCGCGCCATGCAGTTCAGCTTCTTCGACTGGGGCCCGCACGCCTGGGCCGTCTTCGGCATCTTCGGCCTGGCCATCGGCTACTCCACCCACCGCAAGAAGCGCCCGGGCCTGGTCTCCCCGATGCTGCGGCCGATCTTCGGCAAGCTGGTGGACGGCTGGTTCGGCAAGATGATCGACGTGTTCGCCATCATCGCCACGCTGTTCGGCACCACCACCTCCCTGGGCCTGGGCGCCTCGCAGATCGCCGAGGGCCTGGGCCGGATCCTCGGCCTGCCCACCGGGCTGGGCGCGCAGATCGTGATCATCGCCGTCGTGACGGTCCTGTTCACCCTGTCCGCGCTCTCCGGCGTGCACCGGGGCATCAAGTACATCAGCCAGACCACCATGGCGCTGTCCCTGCTGCTGGCCGTGTACGTCTTCTTCGCCGGGCCGACCAACTTTGTCTCCAACCTCTTCTTCCGTTCGGTCGGCCAGTACTTCAACGACTTCTTCCAGGTCAGCCTGATCACGCCCAGCACCCCGGATGACCTGCAGTGGATGCAGTGGTGGACCTACTTCATGATGGCCTGGTGGCTGAGCTGGGGCGCCTTCGTCGGGGTGTTCCTGGCCAAGATCTCCAAGGGCCGCACCGTCCGCCAGTTCGTCGCCGGCGTCCTCGGGGTGCCAAGCCTGGTCTTCTTCGCCTGGTTCACCATCTTCGGCGGCACCGCCATCAAGATGGACATGGACGGGGCAGGCATCGGCGAGGCCACCACCGCGAACATCAACTCGGCCTTCTTCGCCATGCTGGAGAACCTGCCGCTGGTCCAGGTCACCGCGGTGGTCACGGTGGTCCTGGTGGCGCTGTTCTTCATCTCGGGCGCCGACGCGAACACCTTCGTCCTGAGCATGCTCTCCTCGAAGGGCTCGCTGGAACCGGGCAAGCCGGTGCTGACCGTCTGGGGCGTCCTGACCGGGGCCTGCGCGGTGCTCCTGCTGATCGTCGGCGGCCTGGCCGCCCTGCAGCAGGCGGCCATGCTCTCGGCCCTGCCGTTCACGGTCATCGTGGCCCTGCTGGGCATCTGCCTGGTCATGGAGCTGCGGCGCGACGACGAATTCAAGCCGCTGCGGCACGCCAGGATCAAGGACCTGCCGCCGGCAGGGAAGCCGGCACCGGGCACGGACGGCATCGCCTGACGACTCTTTCCGGCAGCTAAAAGGCTCCGCGTCCCTCTGGACATCCAGAGGGACGCGGAGCCTTTTTGGCCGCTCGGAGCCTTACTTCTTCCGGGACTTGGACTCGTACCTGTCGTACTGGACCTTGTCCTTGGCATAGTGCGAGGAGTAGTCGGTCCTGCTCCCGCTGCCGGAGTACGAGAAGCGGAAGTGGGACTGCTTGGTTCCGTCCTCGTCCATGGTTTCCTGGCCGTGGCTGGAACTGCTCCAGGAATCATCCGAGCCGCCCCCGGAACCGCTGTGGTCGTTGTACTGGACCATCAGGTTCCCGCTCGGCGTCTGGACAAAGTTGGATTCATAGTGGCCGTACGATTTATCGACCCAGGCGCCCTCGCTGCTCCGCGCCGCCGCCGGCCCTGCCCCCAGGACCAGCGCAGCACCCGCTGCGAGGGCCACGACGATGGTTTTCCAAGTGTTTTTGGCCATGGTTCATCCCCAATTGCATGAATCGGATCCGGCAGTGGCCGCGCGGAGGCACCGTTGTCCCCGTGGGACGCGGATCCAGTGGGCACAATTGCCCGGACTGACAAAGTGTTCCCCGCTTTGACGAGCAAGCGGGGAACCAAAATTAGGCAGCGAAGCTGACAATTGGCTCAAAAAGCTCTTAAAAACATCTTGGAAGCCGGAAGCCCATCTGTATCCGCCCGCACCGGGCCATAATCGTGGCATGGCGATCACGGAGAAGGACCTGTGGCATCTGCGGCGCTGCGTGGAACTGGCACGCGAGGCGCTCGAGGACGGGGACGAGCCGTTCGGCTCGGTGCTGGCCGACGCCGGCGGGAAAGTTTTGTTCGAGGACCGGAACCGGGTCAAGGGCGGGGACCGGACCCGGCATCCGGAGTTTGAAATCGCCCGATGGGCCGCGGCCAACCTGGACCCGGACGCCCGGGCCGAGGCCACCGTCTACACGTCCGGCGAGCACTGCCCGATGTGCTCGGCAGCGCATGCCTGGGTGGGGCTGGGACGGATTGTCTATGCCGCCTCGTCGGGACAGCTCGCCGCTTGGCTGCAGGAGTGGGGCGTGCCGCCGTCGCCGGTGGCCTCGCTGCCGATCCAGACGGTGGCCCCGGACGTGCCCGTGGAGGGGCCTGCCGCCGAGCTGGAGGACGAAATCCGCGAGCTGCACCGGCGGATGTACGGCAAGTAGCAGACGGAACGGCGGCGGCACCCGCTCCCGGGTGCCGCCGCCGTCCGTTTCCTGGGGTGCTGCCGGTCAGGCCCGCTCGTCGAGCCCGCACCAGCCGGCGATGAACAGCGCGATGCTCTTGGTGATCCGGCGGACCGACTCCACGCTGACGCGTTCGTCGAACCCGTGGATCGCCTCCGAGACCGGCCCGTAGACCAGCGCCGGGGTGCCGGCATAGAGGGTGAAGACCCGCCCGTCCAGGTAACCGGGAGTGGTGAAGCTTTCCAGCTCGCGGCCGAAGACCTGCCGGTGGGTGCGCTCCAGCAGCGCTTCAGCCTCGCTGCCCGGCTCCAGCACGTAGCCCTCGGCGAAGAACCCGGTCCTGGTGGCGACGGCGTGGATGGGGGTTTCGCCGCCGGCTAGGCGGGCCAGGCACTCCTGGAGTTCGGCCCAGGCCTGCTCGGCGGGAGTGCCCGGGTAGATGGCCGCCCGCACGTCGAATTCGCACCAGGCCGGCACGCTCGAGGGCCAGTCCCCGCCGTTGATCCGGCCGAAGTTGAAGTTGATCGGATGCTCCAGGTCCTCGAACCAGCGGTGCCGGCCCCGGTCGGCGTTCCACTTTTCCTCGACCTCGCGCAGCGCGGCCATGGCGGTGTAGGCGGCGTCGATGGCGTTGAAGCCGGCGCCCATTTCGCGCGGATGGGTGGGGCTGCCGCTGACCCGCACCCGGAACCAGAGCACGCCCACGTTGGCGCGCACCAGCATGTCCTCTTCCGGCTCCGGGATGATGACGGCGTCGGCGGTGTAGCCGCGCATCAGGGCCGCCAGCGAGCCGTTGCCGGTGCATTCCTCCTCGACCACCGACTGGAAGTGGATGCGGCCGGCCGGCTCGAAGCCGGCGGCGCGGACGGCGTCGAACGCAAAGAGGTTGGCCGCCAGGCCCGCCTTCATGTCCCCGGCACCGCGGCCGTACAGCCAGCCGTCGATGATCGGGGCGTCCCAGGGGGAGCGGGACCAGGCCTCGGCCGGGCCTTCGGGCACGACGTCGACATGGCCGTTGAGGATGAGCGAGCGGCCGCGCTCGGCGGCCGGGGTGTAGGTGCCGACGACGTTGGTGACGTTGTCGTAGGAGACGGTCGCCGGGCCGAAGCCTTCATGCGTGGCGAGCTCGTCCGCATCCAGCCCCCAGCGATCCATCGCCAAGCCGCGCCGGGCCATGGCCGAATACAGCAGGTCCTGGGCGCTGCCCTCCTGGGTGCGCAGCGAGGGGTGCTTGACCAGTTCCTGGGTGAAGGCGAGCTGGGCGTCGAAGGCGGCGTCGACGGCGTCGGTAATGCGGCGGGACTGTTCTTCGCTGATCATGGTTTCCTCCCGGGGATGGGACGGGGGAGCCATCCCATGGGACGGCTCCCCCGAATGGTTGAGCGGCTGGGTGTCAGCTGTTAGTCGGCGACGAGCTGCTTGTCCTGGACCCGCAGTCGCTCGCCGACGAACCCGCCGACGGCGGTGAGCAGCGAGATGATGGCCAGGATCAGTGCCGCACCCCAGGAGTGGTTGCCGGAGACGCCGAGCATGGCGGTGGCAACCATCGGCATGAAGCCGCTGGTGGCGCCGGCGATGTTGTAGCCCAGGGCCACTCCCGAGTAGCGCAGCTTCGGCGGGAACAGTTCGGTCAGCAGGGCGCCGTTGACGGCGTAGGCGACGGCGATGAGCACGATGCCCAGGGTGATCGCCAGCGTGATCAGCAGCGGGGACCGGGTGTCGATCATGGCGAAGATCGGGAACGCCAGGATGGCGCTGAGGATGCCGCCCCACATGGTGACCTTGCCCGGGCCGATCTTCTCGGCCAGGCGGCCCATGAGGATGGTGACGACGATCTGGGCAACGGCGGCGATCAGCGTGGCGTTGACCATGACATTGCGGTCCACCCCGAGGCTGTTGGAGCCGTAGCTGACGGCGAAGGTGGTGATCATGTAGAAACCGCCGACGCCGAGCAGGGCGGCGAGCACGGCGACCAGCAGGCGGCCGCCGGCGTGGCGGAACACCTCGAAGGCCGGGACCTTGACGGTCTCCTCCTGGGCGAGCAGGTCCTTGAAGATCGGGGACTCCTCGACCTTGAGCCGGATCCAGAGCGCGACGAGCAGCATCGGAATGGCCAGCAGGAACGGGATGCGCCAGCCCCAGGCGTCGAAGGTCTCGGACGGGAGGAGCAGAACCAGCGTGAAGGCCGTGGAGGCCATCAACGTGGCGACCGGCGAGCCGACCTGGACCAGCGCGGCGTACCGGCCGCGCTTTTCGGCCGGGGCATGCTCGACGGCCATGGTCACCGCGCCGCCCCATTCGCCACCGACGGCCAGGCCCTGGACCAGGCGGAGCACGGCGAGCAGGATCGGGGCGGCCAGGCCGATGGTCGCGTAGTCCGGCAGCATGCCGATCAGGGCGGTGGCGATGCCGATCATCACGATTGTGGTCAGCAGCGCGGGCCGGCGTCCGTACCGGTCGCCGATGTAGCCGAAGAGCATGGCGCCGATCGGGCGGGCGGCGAAGCCGACGCCGAAGGTGGCGAAGGAAGCCAGCAGGGCTGCGGTGGGGTTCATGTCGGTGAAGAAGAGCCGGTTGAACACCAGGGCGGCGGCCGTGCCGAAGAGGTAGTAGTCGTACCATTCCAGCGCGGTGCCGACGAATGCTGCGCGGGCGATTTTGCCCGCGTCCTTGCCGGAGACAACCGGCGGGGCGCCTGCGGCGCGGGGCGGTGACTGTGACATGGTCACGTGGTGGGCCTTTCGAACTGGGGGGAAGTCTGCGTCGCGGATCCTGAGGCGGTCTATGGACCGTGGCCTCCGCGGCGCTCCCGGCGGGATGCGCCGGAGGGTAGTCCCCCGGCAGAACAGAAATATCCCTTTAAGCGTAGAGGGGTGGGAAAAGCCTAAACAATGACAATAATCACCCGGTTCCGGTCAGGAAGTTGGGCAAATTCACAATTTGAGCTTGGAACTAGGCCGGAAACTGCTCCCGGGGCCCGTCGTACAGGCTCAGCGCCACGAGCGCCCGGGCTGCCTCCGCCGGCACGGTCAGGTCCAGGCCGATCACTTCCTGCAGGCTGTGCAGCCGGTTGACCACCGTGTTGCGGTGGCAGTACAGCTCCTCCGAGGTTTCCTTGACCGAGCCCGTCCGGGCGTAGCTGCGGGCCACCTGCAGCAGCCGCTGGCGTTCGTGCGGCATGCACGCGTCCAGGGCGCGCCTGACCGGTGCGGAGAAGCCCGGCAGCGTCCCTTCCAGCAGCTGTCCGGCGATACCCATCCAGCTGTCCTCCACGGTGGCAAGCCCGGGGAGCCGCTGGCCGGCCAAAACCCGTGCCGAGGCGGCAGCGGCGGGGACGGCGGCCAGGCCGCCGACGCCGTCCAGGTAGCCGGCGTCGAAGCCGGGCGGGTCCTGCCGCCAGGTGCGCCCGGCCCGCTCCGGGCGGAACAGGTACACGGCGCCGGTCGCCTCGTAGACGAACGTGCGGTGGTCGGCCTCGTACTGCCGCAGGGCCTGGGTGGCGCCGTCCCCGGTCACCGCGAGCACCTCGAAGGTGTCCGCCGGCTGGACCCCGAGGGACGCGGCGATCTCCGCGGCCTTCTCCGGGTCCGGCGCTTCGGCCTGGAAGAGCCGGGACAGCAGGCGCTGCCGGTACAGCTGCTTGTTGCGGGCCAGCAGGGCCTCCTCCTCGGAGAAAGCCTGCTGGATGTGGCTGACGTACCCCTCCACGCTGTCCAGCACCCGGTCCATGTTGGCGACCAGGACGCTGATGCCGTTGTCCCGGGCCACCCGCTCGAGCCCTTTCCACAGGACCCGGAAGTCGTTGCGGACCGCTTCGAGGAACGCATCCAGCGGCACGCCCTGGCGGGCGCGCCGGATGGCGACGTCGCGGGGGAGCGTGCGCAGGTCCGGCGGAAGCTCCTGGCCGGCCAGCTGATACAGGAACATATCCATCGTGTCCACGGCCGTCCGGTACACGTCCTCCTCGGGGACCAGCGCCTCGCCGTAGGAGATGGCGGAGAAGCGGCCGAGGAAGTCGCTGACCAGCAGCCCGCGCTCCTGCCAGAGCCGCCGGATGAGTTCGGTCCATTCGGGCTCGGCGGACGGTCCCGGGCGGAAGTCCCGGGCGGGCAGTGCAGGGCCGCGGACTTCGCCGTACATCTCGGTCATGGATCCATTTTATGCAAATGCTTAAACTCCGGCGGAAAAGCGGCGTGTTTTGTCCATTGAATGCGTCATTGTTCCAGCGTTGAATGGAACGCAGGGCCGCTGCTCCCCCAACGCAGCGGCCCTCCTCCTTCCGAAGCAGCGGAAGGCCCGACTTAAGAGGACTTTATGCTCGTCGATCTGCTGATCCGCAACGCCCACATACTGACCCAGGATCCCGCGCACCCGGTGGCCGGAAGCCTGCTGGTCCACGACGGCAAGATCCTTGCCGTGGACCCCGACCTGGAAGGCGCCGGCTTTCCCGTCCGTGCCGCCAGGACCATCGACGCCGGCGGAGCCACCATTGTTCCCGGCTTCAACGACGTCCACGCCCACAGCGTGTGGTTCGGGCTGGGCCTGATGGAAGCCAACTTGGGCGCGGCCAGCTGCCTGGAGGACGTCTACCGGATCATCGCCGAAGCCGCGGAGCCGCTGGCCACGGACGAATGGGTCATCGCCTCCGGCTTCAGCCCGCTGCTGCTGGGCGGCCGGCAGCCGGACCGGGACCGGCTGGATGCGGCCGCCGGCGGCCGCCCGGTCTGGATCAAGCATTCCTCCGGCCACGCCTGCACGCTCAACGGCGCGGCGCTGGACCTGGTGGCCCGGGGCGCGGACCTGGCCGCACCCATCGACGGCGGCGTCGTCGCCGTGGACGGCACCGGCAGGCCCACCGGGCTGCTGGAGGAAAACGCCATGCGGCTGGTGCAGGACCTGATGCTGCCGTACCCGCTGGAGACCATCGAGCGCGCCCTGGACCTGGCCACCACGCACTATCTCTCCGAAGGCATCACCAGCGTCACCGACGCGGGCATTGCCGGCGGCTGGATCGGCTACTCGCCGCGCGAGTTCGCTGCCTACCAGAACGCCCGGGACAAGGGACTGCTCAGTGTCCGCATGCAGCCGATGATGGTCCTGGATGCCCTGCACGAGGTCCGCGGCCATGCCACGGACCCGGACTCCAGGGGCCTGGACGCCGGCATCCGCACCGGCCTGGGGGATGAGTGGCTGCGGCTGGGCCCGGTGAAGATCTTCAGCGACGGATCGCTGCTGGGCAGCACGGCGTACATGACCGAAGAGTACGTGGGCTGCCCGCACAACCACGGCTACCTGCAGATGGACGCGGAGCAGCTGCGCAGCTCGGCGCTTCAGGCGTACCGGGCCGGCTGGGCGATCGCCATGCACGCCATCGGGGACCATGCCATCGACCACGCCATCGACATCATCACCGAGGCCCAGGACACCTACGGCCGCAACGCGCTGCCGAACCGGATCGAGCACGGCGGCGTCGTTCGGCCCGAACAGCTGGACCGGATCGCCGAGGCCGGCATTGTGCTGGTCCCGCAGCCGCACTTCATCACCGAATTCGGCGACGGCATGGCCCAGCTGCTCGGCCCGGAGCGCACCCTCAGGTCCTACCCGGCCAGGAGCCTGCTCGAACGCGGCGCCGTCCTGCCCGGCAGTTCGGACCGGCCCGTTTCCAACGGCCGGCCGCTGGACGTCATGCAGTCCTTCGTCGAGCGCCTGACACCCTCCGGCCAGGTCTACGGCCCCGGCGAGCGGATCACCGCCGCCGAGGCGCTGGCCGCCTATACCACCGGCTCGGCAGCGGCCACGGGGGCCGGCGGCATCAAGGGGCGGCTGGCACCGGGATACCTGGCGGACCTGGTGATCCTGGACCAGGACCCCACCGCCGTCGAACCGTCCCGGATCTCGGCCACGCAGGTGCTGGGTACCATGGTCGGCGGCGACCTGCGCTTCGGCGCCGAACATTTTCCGGCACTGACAGACACGGACGATCTTGCCGCAGCTGCTGCGGGGAAGGACAACTGATGAGCACCACCAACACCGGCTTTTTGGAGGACTTCGCGGCCATGTCCGGCTTCGGCGCGACCGCCGCCGGCGGCGTCGACCGGCAGGCCGGCACCGCTGCCGACCACGCCACCCGCGCCTGGTTCGGCGACTGGCTGGCCCGGCACGGCTTCACCGAAAGCGTGGACGCGATCGGGAACCAGTTCGGCACCCTCGAACTGGTTCCCGGGGCCCCGTACGTGCTGATCGGCTCCCACCTGGACTCCCAGCCGATGGCCGGCCGGTTCGACGGCGCCTACGGGGTGCTCGCCGCCGCGCACGCCGCCGCCCGGGTGGCCGCCGAGGCCCGCAGCGGCCGGCTGGAGCCGGCCTGCAACCTGGCCGTGGTCAACTGGTTCAACGAGGAAGGCAGCCGCTTCACCCCCAGCATGATGGGCAGCTCCGTCTTCACCGGCAAGCTGGCCCTGGACGAAGCCCTGGCCGTCACCGACCCGGCCGGGGAGAGCGTCGCCGCTGCCCTGGCTGCCGGGCACCGCCCGGCCGGCGGCGCGCCGGTGCTCGCCGACGTCGCCCGCTACGCCGAAATCCACATCGAGCAGGGCCGGAACCTGGAAGAGACCGGCACCCAGGTCGGCATCGTGGACTGCACCTGGGCCGCCAGCAAGTACCGGGTCACCGTCGACGGCGCCCAGTCGCACACCGGCTCGACCCGGATGGAGGACCGCCGCGACGCCCTCTACGGGGCGGCCCTGGTCATTGCCGCCGCGCGCGACCTGGCCGCCGAATTCGAGCCGGGGCAGCTGCACACCTCGGTGTCGGAAATGTACGTCCTGCCCAACTCCCCGGTGACCATCGCCCGGCAGGTGCGGATGAACCTTGACCTGCGCTCGCCGGACGAGGCGGTGCTCGCCCGGGCCATGGAGCTGCTGGGCAAGTCGATTGCCGACGCCGAAGGGCGGTCGCGGACGCAGGTCACCCTGGAGCAGACGCACCAGTGGGGGCTGGTGCCGTACCAGTCCGAGGGCGTGGCCCTGGGCGTGGCCAGCGCCAAGCGCCTGGGGTTCAGCCACACACAGATCATGACTGTGGCCGGACACGACTCGACGAACCTGAAGGACGTGGTGCCGACGGTGATGCTGTTCGTGCCCAGCGTCGAGGGCGTCTCGCACCATGAGGCCGAGTACACCCGCGACGAGGACGCACTGCGCGGCGTGGAGCTGCTCACCGAGGTGGTGCGCCGGCTGGTGGCCGGGGAACTTCCGGCGGAGTAAGGATCGTCCGGACCGGGCGCCGCGCCGCCGGTCCCGGCTACCTGAGCCCGGCCAGGAACGAGCCGAGCGCGCGGTTGAACTCCTCGGGCTGTTCCAGGCTGGGGGTATGGCCGGCGCCGTCGATCGTGACGAGGCTGCCGTGCGGCAGGAGCTGGTGCATGCGGGTGGCGGCACCGCCGTCGAACGCGTCGTCGGCGCCGGCGATGACCAGGGCGGGCACCTCGACGGCGCTGAGGGTGTTGGTGAAGTCGCGGCGGGCCGCGCGGCCGCGCATCGCGGCGGCGGCCCCGGCGGCGGGGGAGCGCCGGATCATCTGCAGCACCTTGTCGGCCACCTCCGGCAGCTTCTCCACGTTGTACCCGGCGATCATCACGTCCAGGACATCGGCGGCGTAGCCGTGCATGCCCTCGGTGATCAGCCGGTCCGCGACGACGTTCCGGCGGCGTTTGCCCGCGGTGTCCTCGGCCTGCGGAACCGTGTCCACGATCACCAGGGCGCGCACGCGTTCAGGGTAGGAATGCTGGATCTCCATGGCCACCTGGCCGCCCATCGAATAGCCGAGCACCACCGCCTGGCCAATCTTCAGCTCATCGAGCAGGCCGACGGCGTCGGCAGCGAACTCCTCGGTGTAGACGATGCCGGGGGTGACCTCCGATTCGCCGAAGCCGCGCAGGTCCGGGGCGATCACGCGCCAGCCCTCGGCGGTGAAATGCCGCACCTGGCCGTCCCACATGGTGCGGTCGAAGGCATGGCCGTGCAGGAGCAGCAGCACCTTGCCGGTGCCGGCCTCCGGGGCCGAGTCGGTGTAGGCAAGTGTGACGTCGTTGACCGTGGCGGTGGGCATGCAGGTCCTTTCCATTGCGTCCTGCCTGCGATTCTGTCATGGCAAACACCGGCCGCCCTGTTAATTCGCGGACGCGGGCATACGATGGGTGCACTGGTACAGGACACAAGGAACCTCCCATGAGCGAAGAACCTGTCAACCCCGTGAGCGAAGAACCACCGGCCAAGCCGGCATTGCCGGTGCGGAGGGCGGCTGAACCCACCCGGCAGAAGGCCACCGCGGCCAGGGATGCCGTGGCTCGTCTGGCGAAGGATCCGGTGCTGCGGGACAAGGCGCGGCGGCTCTGGACAACGGCGCAGAAACTCTACGATGTCGCCGCCAGCCCGGAGGCGAAGAAGCTCTACCGCGAGGCCCGCGACATCCTGCGGGACAACTGGAAGCGCTGACGGCACGCCGGGCTGCCTAGGATGGAAGGGTGTCCACCCCCGAGCTGGAATTGAGCCGCCCGCCCCAGCCGCCCCGTGCCCAGCGGGTGCTGCACCAGGAACTGATCGTGACCCTCTACGGGCTGTACGGCGGCGGCGCCGGCGGCGTGCTGCCGGTCTCGGCGCTCGTGGCCATGCTGGCGGACCTGGAGATCGACGGGCAGGCGGCCCGGTCCACGATCTCGCGGCTGAAGGCCAAGGGAATCCTGCACAGTATCAAGGACGACGGCGTGGCCCGCTATGCGCTCTCCGAGGACGTGCTGGACCTCTTTAACGCCGACGACCAGCGCATCTTCGCGCCGGAGCGCTCGCGGCCGGGGGATCCCTGGTCGCTGGTGGTCTTTTCGGTGCCCGAGGCCGAGCGCAACCGCCGCTACGAGCTGAAGGCCGAACTGACCAGCCTTGGGTTCGGTTTCGTGGCCGCGGGCGTGGCGATCGCGCCCAGTACCGTGATGGAGCAGGCGATGGCCCGGCTGGCCGCGCGCGGGCTGGACCGCTACGCCGAGTATTTCTCCGGCGACTACCTCAAGGGCGGGGATATCCGTGCCCAGGTGGGGCAGTGGTGGGACCTGGACTCGCTGGACCGGCAGTACACGGAGTTCCTGGACGACTACTCGGAGCTGGCGGACTACTGGGAGCAGCGGGCGGCGGACGGCGGAACGCTGCCGGCCACCGAACGCCGGCTGGCCTTCCGCACCTACGTGCCGCTGCTGACGCTGTGGCGGAAGTTTCCCTACCGGGACCCGAACCTGCCGCTGGAGTACCTTCCCCCGGAGTGGAAGGCACCGCGCGCCAAGCAGGTCTTCCTGACGCTGCACAGGATCCTGCGGGCCCCGGCGGCCGATCACGCCGGGGAACTGCTGCGCAGCCGGAGCTGATCCGCGGCGGTTTCCAGCCAGTGGCGCACCCGCTCCCACGCAGGAGTCGACGGGTCGATCGCGGCCAGATGGTCCAGATCGTGCGGGGACGCGAAGTCCACTTGGTCTCCGCCGCTGCGGGCAGCCGCCACGAAATCCTGCGAATGTTCCACCGGCACGCGCTGGTCCGAGGCGCCGTGGACCACCAGCAGGGGAATCCCCAGGGGCAGCTGCCAGACCGGCGAAGCCGCCTCGTACACGGCTGGGGCCTGCCCAGGGGACGTGCCGAAAAATTCCGCGGCGGCGTTTTCGCCCAAGCCTTCGCGCCAGGTGCGGGCGGCGTCGGTGACCGGGGCCAGGGCGACGGCGGCGTCCAGCCGGTCCGCCGTCAGCAGGGCCAGCTGCCCGCCGACCGAGTGTCCGATCCCGACCAGCGGCCCGTCCCAGCTGGAACGCCACGGCGTCGCGGTGACGGCATCGATTGCCGCCCGAACGTCGTCCAAGGTGGCCGGCCAGCCGCCGCCGTTGCCGGTGCGGCGGTATTCGATGTTCGCCACGGCCCAGCCGTGCGCGGTGAGGTCCCGGACAAGGGGCGCCATGAGCGAGGCATCGAAGCGGGCCCGCCAGTAGCCGCCGTGCACCAGGACGGCGACGCCGCGGCATGGGCCATGCGCCGGGTCCCAGCACTGGACGGTCTGGGCCGCGTGCGCCCCGTAGGCCAGCGTCAGCGGCGGCAGGGAGATGCCGGTCTGCATGGGGATTCCTTTCACGAAGCCAGCCCGGCCGGTGCCCGGTGCCGTGGCACCGCGCCCCGGCCAGGAGCGGCTGAACGTTACGCGCCGGGGACGGTGCCCGGGGGCAGGAAGTCGACGTCGTGCAGGGCCGAGCGGCGCACCACCTCGGCGGGGTCCTCCAGGTTGTGCAGCTGGTCGAACAGCTGGGCCAGGCGCCCGGCGGGGCTGACCCAGAACAGGGCCTTGCCCGGGGTTTCGCCCTTGTTGTAGTAGGCGTGCGGCAGGTCCTTGGGCATCCGCACGGTGTCTCCCGGGCCGGCGGTGGTCCACTCCCCGTCCAGGTAGAGGGTGTAGACGCCTTCCATCACATAGATGTGCTCGTCCTGGGTCGGGTGCACGTGCGGGGGCACCCCGGTGCCGGTCGGGTCCAGGGAGAGCCAGGCGAAGCTGGTGGCGCTTTCGACCTTGGCCAGATAGGTGTGCCCGAGCACGTTCCACGTCTTGTTGCCCATCGCCTCGCTGGCGGGCGTGATGCCCTTCGGCAGCGCGCCGAGCACGATTTCCTGGTCTTGCTGGATACCCATGGAAGGTCCTTTCGTTGGGCTTGCGGTGGAGCCAGCATGCCAGAGCAGCACTGGATATGCAATAGGTATTGCGATCGCAAAAGCTACTACATATGATGTGGATCACGTCCGGCCGTCCGTGCCGGTTCTTTCCGTTCAGCACGCCGCAGCCCGCCTTCCGGCACGTGCGGCCTCCGCCCATCCATTGAGGAAACGAGGGCCAGTCAGTCATGAACAATCCCGAACGAGGCATGTCCGTCCACACGCTGGGGACAGGGGGCGGCCCGATTGTCTCCGCCAGCCGCGCCGGTACCAGTACCGCGGTGAAGGTCGACGGCGCCGCCTACGTCGTCGACTGCGGCATGGGCAGCATCCGCAATTACCGCTCCAGCTGCGCGTGGTCCGAGCTGCGCGCCGTCTTCCTGACCCACCACCACTCGGATCATGTCTACGACCTGGGCTCCTTCCTGGTCACCGGCTGGCAGGTGCCGGGCGAATCCTTCAGCGCACCCGTCCAGGTCTTCGGACCTGGCCGGCCACCGCGCGTACCGGCCCTGGACGCGGCGCACGCCGGTTACGTCGACGAGCGGGTTGGTGACCGGACCATGGCCGGCACCACCGAGATGGTGGACGCACTGCTGGACCGGGTGTTCGCCTCGGATATCTGCATCCGGATGGCCGACGAGGGCCGCAGTGAGCCGCACGAATGGGTTACCGCGCACGATATCCAGATCCCGCCGTCGGCCGGCGCCGACCCGGTCACCGCCCGGCACCCCGTGATGGAGCCCTTTGAGGTCTACCGCGACGAACTGGTGACCGTTACTGCCATCCTGGTGGACCACCGCCTCTGCTATCCCGCCTTCGCCTTCCGCATCGATTCGGCCTACGGCTCCGTGGTCATCTCCGGCGATACCGCCTACTCGGAAAACTGCATCAGGCTGGCGCGCGGCGCCGACCTGCTGCTGCACGAGGTCATGGACCTGGAGGCCATCCTGGCCACCTTCCCGGACGGGCCCACGCGGGACGGCATCGAGGTCCACCTGCGCGAATCCCACACCTCCTTCGACGAGGTGGGCAAGGTAGCCAGCGCCGCCGGCGTCGGTTCGCTGGTGCTGCACCACATCGTGCCGAATACCCCGGGGGCAGCGGACGTGCGGAAAATGGAAGAGGCCGCGCGGCGGGACTTCGCCGGTCCGGTGCAGGTGGCCGAGGACAATGACTGCTTTGTCATCCGGCCCGCAGCCGGACTTGCCGCGGGCCGCGAGGAAGCGCAGGTGGGCGCATGAGCACGCAACAGCAGATCCCGCCGCACACCCTGCGCGCCGCCGTCACCCACGGGAAGATGAACCGGCGCGCCTGGCTGGTCACCTCAGCCCTGGTGGTCTTCCAGATCATCAACTTCGCGGACAAGGCAGTCCTGGGCCTCGTCGCGGATTCGGCCATCCGGGAACTGGGGCTGACCGCCGGCGAATTCGGCTTCATCGGCAGCGCCTTCTTCTTCCTCTTCGCCATCGCCGCCGTCGCCGTCGGCTTCCTGGCCGGGAAGGTACCCACGCGCTGGATCATCCTCACCATGGGCATCTCCTGGGCCGTGCTGCAGTTCCCCATGCTGTTCGGCGGCGGTGCCGCGGTGCTGCTGGTGACCCGCATCCTGCTGGGCGCGGCCGAGGGGCCGGCGACGCCGATTACCCTGCAGCACGTGCACGGCTGGTTCCCGGCCAAGGAGCGCGGGCTGCCCAGCAGCCTGGTCGCCATCGGGTCCACCCTGGGGCCGATTGTCGCCGCGCCGGCGCTGGCCTGGATCATCGCCAACCCTGCGCTCGGCTGGCGCTGGGCGTTTGGGTTCCTCGGTATCGTCGGGCTGGTCTGGTCGCTGTGCTGGCTGCTGGTCGGGCGCGACGGCCCATACAGCCACACCACCCGGAAGCGCGCCCCGGCTCCCGAGGAACCTGCCGACGGCGGTGCGGCTGCCGCAGGGCCGGTGGAGCAGCCGGCGGACGGCGGCCGGGACAGCATCGCCGACCGCGCAGACCTGCTGCACATGGTGCCGATCCGCCGGGTGCTGGGCACCCGCATGTTTGTCGCGGCCGTGCTGGCCGGGGCCGGCTGCTTCTGGGCGCAGGGCTTCCTGACCACCTGGTCGCCGAAGTACCTGGCCTCGGTGGTGGCGCTGAGTCCGGAAATGATCGGCCTGGTCTCCACCTTCCCCTGGCTCCTCGGCGCGGCGGCCCTGCTGGTCCTGGGCTACGCATCGCGCTTTTTGATGCGCCGCGGCGTGACCGTGCGCTGGGCACTCGGGGCCCTGTTCGGCGCCATGCTGCTGTGCTCGGGTGCCTGCTTCCTCATCCTGCCCCACCTGGGCGGTTCCGCGGCGGTGGTGTTCGTGACCCTCGGCGCCGGCCTGGCCATGATCTACCCGCTGGCCCCGACCGCGGTGGCCTTCTGCGTCTGCTCCAGGCAGCGGGCCGCGGTCATGGCCTCGCTGACCGGCCTGGCCTCGCTCGGCGGCGTAGTGGCCCCGGCCATGGTGGGCATGCTGATGGACGCGGCAGGCTACGTCCCGGCCCCGAAGGGCGTGCCCGAGACCGCGGAGATGGCGGCCCGGCTGGGCGAGGGCATGGATTCGGCGTTCTGGATGATCGGCATCTACCTGGTGGTGGTCGGACTGCTGAGCGTGCTCATGCTGAACCCGGACCGCACGGCGTCCCGCCTGCAGGAACGGTTCGCCTTCAACGGTTAATTATTAAGGAGTGGCTGCCTGCCTGCACGTATGTGTGCAGGCAGGCAGCCACCTGGCACTGGATTCTTTTTTATTGCCGTCATATTCACACGATAAAATGGCGCCCAGGAGCCTGCGGAGAACCGCGGGACGGAGAGGAGCGGCGTGGACACCCCGGAGAGCCAGGCATTGCCCGGCGCCTGCATCGAGCGGACCGTCGAATGGGTCGATACCGACGCGGCCGGCCACCAGCACAACTCCGCCATTGTGCGCTGGGTGGAGGCTGCCGAAGCCGAACTGTTCCGCCGACTGGACCTGCCCGGCTACTTCCCGTGCGCCCCGCGCGTGCAGCACGTGCTCAACTACCGGGGCAAGCTGTGGTTCGGCCAGCGCATCACCGCCACGGTGAAGGTGCAGAAAATCGGCCGCACCTCGATGACCTTCGCCTTCGAGATCCACGGCCAGCCGCACGAAAAGTCCGCGGGCGGACTGGCCGCCTACGGGACCTTTACCACCGCCTACGTGCCCGAGGGGGCCGACGCCGCGCAGCCCTGGCCCGGGCACTTCCTGCGGGCCATCACCGGTGCCGGCGCCGTGCCGGCCTGAGCTCGCGGCTTCTTCCCGCTCCTTCCAGGCCTGGCGCCTATGATGATCGGAGTCCTATTGCCATGCCTGATGTAGAAACGAGGGTCCAGCGGATGGTCACCGTCCCCGTACCGCCGCTGCGGCACCAGCCGCTCATCCTGACCATCTACGGCCTCTACGGCCGGCGGGGCGGCGGCCCGCTGCCGGTCTCGGTGCTGATCGAGATGCTCGGCGACCTGGGCCACGACGCCCCCGGCGTACGCTCGGCCGTGTCCCGGCTGAAGGCCAAGGGGGTGCTCAACAGCGTCAAGAACGGCGGCGTGGCCAAGTATGAGCTGTCCCCGCGCTCGCTGGAGATGGTCAGCGAAGGTGACGAGCGTATTTTCGCCCCGTACCGGGCAGCGGCCGGCGGCCCGTGGGTCCTGGCCATCTTCTCCGTCCCCGAAACCATGCGGGACCGCCGGCACCAGCTGCGCACCGAACTGACCCGGCTGGGCTTCGGGTCGGTGTCGCCGGGCGTGTGGATCGCGCCCTCGGGGGTGCGCGAGGGGGCCAAGCGGCGTCTGGCCGCGCGGGAGTTGGCCGAGTATGTGGAATTCTTCACCGGCGACTACTCCGCCGAAGGGGATATGCGGGCGCGGGTGGCGCAGTGGTGGGACCTGGAGGAGCTCGCCGCGCAGATCGGCGAGTTCATGCAGTTCTACGGCAATTCGCTCGCGGAGTGGACCGCCGAGGTGGGGGAGGACCCGGAAGCTGCGTTGGCCGCCTCCACACCGGAGCTGCGCCGCGACGCCTTCAGGTACTACGTTCCGATGCTCACGCTCTGGCGGCGGCTGCCGTACCGCGACCCCGGGCTGCCGCTGGAGTACCTGCCCGAGGACTGGCAGGGGCCCGAGGCTCGGCGGATCTTCTTCGGCGTGCACCGGCTGATCGCCCCGATGGCCGAGGCCCACGCCATGGCCCTGGTGGCCAAGGCGGACGCGGCGGTCTGAGCCGCAGTGCAATTAAAGGCGACTTAAGGCAGGCCGGCCGGGAACATTGTCCCGGCCGGCCTGCCTGCCTGCTCTTACTGGCGCTCAGCGCTCCGGAGTCACAGTGTTCAGCGGTCCTGGATCACCGCGATGCCCTGGATCTCGATCATTGCTTCCTTCTGCCACAGCCGGGACACGCCGATCCCGGCCATCGCAGGGTATTCAGAGCCGGCCATCTCGCGCCAGATGCGGCCGATCTCCTTGCCGTGGGCCATGTAGTCGTCCACATCGGTGAGGTAGATGGTCACGCTCACCAGGTCCTGCGGCTTGCCGCCGGCTTCCGCCAGCGTGGTGAGCACGTTGGAGAAGGCCTGCCGGAACTGCTCCACGATCCCGCCCGGGACGATGTTCATGTCCTTGTCCAGCGCGGTCTGGCCGCCGAGGAAGACGGTGTTGCCGGACAGGATCCCGTGCGCGTACCCGGAGGGTTTCGGCAACGAGGCCGGGTTGATGGTGCGGTTGCCGGTTGCTGTCTGGTTGGTCATCTGGTGCCTCCTTGGCATCGCCGGTAGGTCCGGTTCCGGGGATTTGAAAAAACCTCTAGTGCAGACCAAGTGATCGTGCTAACTTGAGCATATGTGACGGCCGTAAAAAAGTCGATACATTGAACCAGGCAGGCAACACAGGAGGAACCGAGGGCATGAAACTGGCCACCCTGCGCACCGGCGCACAGACGACGACGGCGGCGCTCGCCGTCGGCCCGGATGCCTACCTGCCGCTGCCGGCGGGCGACGTCGGGGCGCTGCTGCGCGACCCGGCCTGGCGCGAGGTGGCCCGGGAAACGGCCGCCCGCGCGGCCCGCTCCGCCGTCGTGCAGGCCGCCGCCGGTGACCTGGCCCCGCTGCTGCCGCAGGCCGGCAAGGTGATCTGCTGCGGGCTGAACTACGCGGACCACATCCGGGAAATGGGCCGGGAACTGCCCGAGTACCCCACGCTCTTCGCCAAGTTCGCCGACACGCTTGCCGGGGCGGCGGACGAGGTAGTGGTCCACGGCAGCGAGCGCGTGGACTGGGAGGCCGAACTCGCCGTCGTCGTCGGCGGCACGCTCACCCGCGCGGACGAGGCCGAAGCCGCAGCGGCGATTGCCGGCTACACCGTGGCCAACGACGTCTCCATGCGCGACTGGCAGAACCGTACCCTGCAGTGGTTCCAGGGCAAGGCCTTCGACGCCACCACCCCGGTGGGCCCGGTCATGGCCACCCCGGACGAGGTCGGCGGCGCCAACGTGGAAGTCCGCGGCTACGTCAACGGTGAACTGGTCCAGCGCGGCCACACCTCCACCCTGGTCTTCGGGCCGGCCCGCCTGCTGGCCTACATTTCCCGGTTCACCACCTTGCGCCCGGGGGACCTGGTCCTGACCGGCACGCCCGGGGGAGTGGGCATGGGCATGACGCCGCCGCGCTTTCTGGCTGACGGCGACGTCATCACCACCGAGATCGACGGCATCGGGCGCCTGGAGAACCGGGTGTCGATCCGCCAGCCGGCACTGCAGGACTAACCAGCCGCTACCGAGCAGATACTGAATTAACAAGGAGCACGACGATGACCGACACCACCACCGATTCCCGCACTACCTACCGCACCGAAGGGGACAACTCGATCTATGCCGGCCCCGACGGCAAGGTGGTCCCCGTGGTCACCCGCAGCGGCGCCGAGGACACGAACACGGCACAGTCCGGCGACTGCGTCCGGGTCTCCGGCGTGAGCATCCAGCACACCCCCGCCACCAGGATCTGGTTCGGCCAGGTCTCCAACGTCCCGGGCTACCGCTCGCTGCCGCACCACCACGGCGAGGCGGAGACCGGCGGCTACGTGCTGCGCGGCCACGGCCGGATCTACTTCGGCGAGGACTACTCCGAATTCATCGACATGAAGGCCGGGGACTGGGTGTTCGTCCCGCCGTTCATGCCGCACGTGGAAGCAAACATGTCCGTGACCGAGGAACTGGTCTGGCTGACCACCCGCACCCCGGAGAACATCGTGGTCAACCTGCCGGACGTGGCCGACGAGACCCTGGAAGGATACCGGCGGGCATGAACACCGTGACACTGGACGGGGCCCTGACCGCGCAGACGTTCCTGCGCGCCGTCGACCTGGCCCCGGTGGAGCCCCAGATCCACGACGAGGCGTACGAGGCGACCACCCAGTACGTGCCCTGGCCCAAGGCCTACGGCGGGGACATGGTGGCCCAGGCCGCCGTCGCCATGATGCGCTCGGTCGAGGCGGACCGGCAGCTGCACTCGATGCACAGCTACTTCATGCGCCCCGTGGACATCGGTGCAGCCGTCCGCTACGAGGTGGAGCGGCTGCGCGACGGGCGCGGCTATTCCACCCGCAGCGTGCGCGGCTACCAGGGAGGCAAGGCCGTCTACGCGGCCATGGGGTCCTTCCATGTGCCCGAGGAGGGGCCGGAGTTCCAGCCGGCAATGCCGGCCGCCGTCGACCCGAACTCCCTGCGCAGCGCCGCCGAGGCGCTCGAGGGTGTCGAGGGGGCGGCCGCCGAATACTGGTCCGCCGGACGCAGCTTCGACATGCGCCATGTGCCGGGCCCGGTCTATGTGCAGGTCGAGGGCGAACAGGTGGCGCAGCAGGCGGTCTGGGTCAAGGCCTTCGACCGGCTGCCCGACGGCGCGGACGCGCACAGCACGGCGAACCTGCACCGGACCGCGCTGGCGTACGTATGCGACTACACCATCCTCGAACCCATCCTGCGGGTGCACGGGCTGGCCTGGGCCGATGAGGGCCTGGCCACCGCAAGCCTGGACCACTCGATGTGGTTCCACCGTGACGGCCGGATGGATGAGTGGGTGCTCTACGCCCAGGAAGCCGTGTCCGGACAGCACAACCGCGGCCTGGCCATGGGCAGGTTCTTCGACCGCTCCGGCCGGCTCCTGGCCACCGTGGCCCAGGAAGGCATGATCCGTGCCGGCCGCTGACCGCTTCCCCGACTTCGAAAGGAACGCCATGGAACTGACCCCTTCGGCCCACGTGGACTCCTTCACGCGCGACAACCTGCCGCCGGCCGAGCAGTGGCCGGTGCTTGAATTCACCCTGCCCGAACTGCAGTACCCGGAGCGCCTCAATGCCGCGGCGGTCCTGATCGACGACGCGGTAGCCACCTTCGGGGCGGACCGGCCGGCACTGCGGACCCCGGACGGCACCGTCTGGACCTACGGCGAGCTGCTGCTGCGCGCCAACCAGGTGGCCCAGGTCCTGACCGAGGACCTGGGCGTAGTGCCCGGCAACCGGGTGCTGCTGCGCGGACCCAACAACCCCTGGCTGGTCGCCGCCTGGCTCGGCGTGCTCAAGGCCGGCGCCGTGGTGGTCACCACCATGCCGGTGCTGCGCGGCAGCGAGGTGGCCAAGATCGTGGAGCTCACCCGCCCGGCGGTGGCCATCTCGGACCACCGCTTCCTGGACGGGGTCGCCGAGGCCGCCGGCGGCGCCGCCGTCGTTCCCTACGGTTCCGACGACGCCGCGGACCTCACGGTGCGCTGTGCCGCCAAGAGCGGGGAGTTCGCCAACGTGGAGACCGCCGCCGACGACGTCGCGCTGCTGGGTCCGACCTCGGGGACCACCGGCAGCCCCAAGGTCACCATGCACTTCCACCGGGACATCCTGGCGAATGCGGACACCTTCGCCCGGCACATCCTCAAGCCCACCGCCGAGGACGTCTTCGCCGGGTCCCCGCCGCTGGCGTTCACCTTCGGGCTGGGCGGGCTGGTGGTCTTCCCGCTGCGCTTCGGGGCCAGCTCGCTGCTGACCGAGCGCGCCACCCCGCTGCAGCTGGCCGAGTACGCCGCGGCCGCCGGCGCCACCATCCTGTTCACCGCACCGACGGCCTACCGGGCCATCCTCAAGGACGGCCAGGGCGGGCTGCTGAAGGGCCTGCGGGTGGCGGTGTCCGCCGGCGAACACCTGCCGAAGGAAACCTGGGAGGCGGTGTTTGAGGCCACCGGCCTGCGCCTGGTCAACGGCATCGGCGCCACCGAGCTGCTGCACGTGTTCATCTCCGCCGCCGGCGACGATATCCGCCCCGGGACCACCGGGGTGGCCGTGCCCGGCTACCGGGCCACCATCCTGGACGAGGACGGCAACGAGCTCGGGCCGAACCAGCCCGGGCGCCTGGCCGTGATCGGCCCGACCGGCTGCCGCTACCTGAATGACGCCCGGCAGGCCAACTACGTCCGCGGCGGCTGGAACATCACCGGGGACACCTTCCTCAAGGACGAGGACGGCTACTTCGTCTACCAGGCCCGCTCGGACAACATGATCGTCTCCTCCGGCTACAACATCGGTGCCCCGGAGGTCGAGGCGGCCATCGACCAGCACCCGGACGTGGTGGAGAACGCCGTCGTCGGCCGTCCCGACCCCGAACGCGGCAGCGTGGTCTGCGCCTTCATCGTGCTGCGCGAGGGCGTCGAGCCCAGCGCCGCCAAGCGCAAGGAGATCCAGGACTTCGTCAAGGCCACGATCGCCCCGTACAAGTACCCGCGGGACATCCGCTTCGTCACCGAGCTGCCCCGCAACCCCAGCGGCAAGCTCCAGCATTTCAAGCTGCGCCAGGGCCTCGCCCAGGAATCCGGGGAAGAAACCGCAGAATTAGCCGGCGCCACGGCGTGAACCGGCCGAAAGGACACACCATGAAAATCGCAATTATCGGCGGCGGTCCGGGCGGGCTGTACTTCGGGGCCCTGATGAAGCAGCTGGACCCCAAGCACGAGGTCACCGTCTGGGAGCGCAACGCAGCCAGCGACACCTTCGGCTTCGGCGTCGTCTTCTCCGACGAGACCCTCGGCGGAATCGGCAACGCCGATCCGGTGGTGGCCGGTTCCATGAGCCGCCGCTTCGCCCGCTGGTCCGACATCGACATCCACTTCCGTGGCGAGATGACGACCGTCGGCGGCCAGGGCTTCGCCGCCATGAGCCGCAAGGAACTGCTGGAGCTGCTGCAGCGCCGCTGTGCCGAGCTGGGCGTGGACCTGCGCTTTTCGACCCTGGCCCCGCCGGTGGAGGAACTCGAGGCCAACTATGACCTGGTGCTGGCCGCGGACGGAGTGAACTCCCAGGTCCGCGCCAAGTACGCGGACTCCTTCGGCCCGGACCTGGACGTGCGGGGCAACAAGTACATGTGGCTGGGCACCACCCAGGTCTTCGAGGCGTTCAAGTTCTTCGTCAAGGAGACCGAGGCCGGGGTCATGCAGATCCACGGCTACCCGTACTCCGATGCCGGCTCCACCTTCATCGTGGAAATGCACGAGGACGTCTGGCGCGCCGCCGGCTTCGACGAGACCGCCGGCGAGGTGTTCGGCCCCGGGGTCTCGGACGAGCTGGCGATCGCCAAGATCCGGAAGATCTTCGCCGAGGAACTGGACGGCTACGAGGTGCTGGCCAACAACTCCAAGTGGCTGAACTTCACCACCGTGCGCAACCGCAGCTGGCGCCACGGCAACGTGGTGCTGCTCGGCGACGCCGCGCACACCGCGCACTTCTCCATCGGCTCCGGCACCAAGCTGGCCATGGAGGACGCCCTGGCCCTGGCCGCCTGCCTGCACGAGCACCCGTCCCTCGAGGCCGCGCTGGACGCCTACGAAACCGAGCGCCGGCCGGTGGTCGAATCAACCCAGCGCGCCGCCCAGGCCTCACTGGAGTGGTTCGAGCGGATCGGCCAGTACAAGGACCAGTCCGCCACCCAGTTCGCCTTCAACCTGCTCACCCGCAGCCGCCGCATCACGCAGGAGAACCTGCGCCTGCGCGACCCGGAATTCGCCGGGCAGGTGGACCGGCACTTCGCCGAAGCCCAGGGCCTGGACCAGGTGGCCCCGGCGATGTTCCAGCCGTACCGGATCGGCGGACTGGAACTGAAGAACCGCATCGTGGTCTCACCGATGGACATGTACAAGGCCGTGGACGGGGTGCCCGGGGACTTCCACAAGGTGCACCTGGGCAGCAAGGCCCTGGGCGGGGCCGGCCTGGTAATGACCGAGATGGTGTGCGTGTCCGAGGAAGGGCGCATCACCCCCGGCTGCACCGGCCTGTACAACGACGTCCAGCGGGACAGCTGGAAGGGCATCGTCGACTTTGTCCACGCCCAGTCCACCGCCAGGATCGGCGCCCAGCTGGGACATGCCGGCCGCAAGGCCTCCACCCGGGTGATGTGGGAGGGCATCGACGAGCCGCTGGAGTCCGGCAACTGGGAAGCCGTCGGCCCGTCCGCGCTGCCCTACGGCCCGGGCAGCCAGACCCCGCGTCAGATCGACCGCGCCGAGATGGACAAGGTGGTGGCGGACTTCGTGGCCGCCGCCCGGCGCGCCGACGAGGCAGGCTTTGACCTGCTTGAGGTGCACGCCGCGCACGGCTACCTGCTCTCCTCCTTCCTCTCGCCGATCGCCAACCGGCGCACCGACGAGTACGGCGGCAGCCTGGAAAACCGGCTGCGCTTCCCGCTGGAGGTCTTCGACGCCGTGCGCGCGGCCTGGCCGGCGGAGAAGCCGCTGACCGTGCGGATTTCGGCCACCGACTGGATCGAGGGCGGCAACACCCTTGAGGACGCCGTCGAAATCGCCCGGGCCTTCG
>NZ_JAAZSQ010000015.1:0-3098 GCF_012395835.1 Arthrobacter mobilis | reverse complement strand
CGCGCCGGCGCACCTGCGCTGGCAGCCGGAGACGGTGCCGGCCCGTGCGGGGGAGCCGGCGATGGCCCGGTAAGGAGCAGGGCTGCCGTTCATAGGGCAGGACGGCCAAATGCGGGGCGGTGCGTCTGCGGACGCGCCGCCCCGTGCGCTGCCCCTCGACGCCCGGTTCCGTTTTTGATCCGTGGGCTCCATGGCAGACTTTCTGCCATGGAGCCCACGGACTGCCTGGTCGTCTACGTCCCGAGCGAAGCCGCACCCGCCGTCCGGCAGGCCATTGGCGATGCCGGGGCGGGCAGGCTGGGCAATTACTCTCACTGCTCGTTCAGTATTGAAGGCACCGGCCGCTTCACCTCGTTTCCCGGGGCGACCTCGGCCATCGGCGCCGTGAATACCCCCGAGGAGGTGCCGGAAACCCGGATCGAGGCGATCTATGCGAGCTCCAGGCGGGACGCCGTCGTCGGGGCGATGCTGTCGGTTCATCCGTACGAGACGCCGGCATTCATGACCTTCTCGGTGGACATCAGCCTGTCGGCGGACGCACCCGGCTTCGCGGACTAGGACGGCGTCGGTGTTTCCCGGGGACGGGAGGCGCATTAGGCCCGGATGGGCTCAGAGGCCGGCCAGGTCCGCCGCGGCCCGTACGATCGAGTCGACGTCGATTCCATGGATCTGGTAGGCGTCTTCCAGGCTGGAGGACTGGCCGAATTCGCTGACGCCAAGGTTGCGGATGCGGTCCCCGCGGGCGCCGGCGAGGAAGGCCAGGGTATGCGGGTGGCCGTCCATCACGGTGACGATCGGGGCCGGCCGATCTGCGGGGAAAAGAGCGTCAACGATGGCCGTGCGCTGGCTTTCGGCGGTGCTGTGCCGCTCCTGCAGTGAGCGGAAGACCAGGTCGGGGCTGGTTAGGCAGACGGCGCCGGCACGTACGCCGAGTGCCTCCAGCCGGTCGGCCGCTTCGATTACCTCGGGCATGACCGCGCCGACGCCGACCAAGGTGACCTGCTCGACGCCTGGGTGGATGATCCGGTATCCGCCGGCGACGGCGTGCTCGCGTCGGCGTTCACGAAGTGCCGGGTCCTTGGGCAGCCGGGCGAGGGTCTGGTCCACGGGACGGGTGGATAGGCGGAAATAGGCGGAGGAGCCGCCCGGACGGCCAATCTGGTTCATGGCCGCGAGCATGCACCATTCGAGGTCCTGGGCGAAAGCCGGTTCCCAGGCAACCGTTCCGGGCTGCTCGAGCCCAATGGACGGAGTATTGATGGACTGGTGAGCGCCTCCTTCGGGAGCGAGGGTGACACCGGAGGGGGTGCCGACCAGGATTGATTGGCCCCCGGCGTAGATGCCGTAGGACCAGGGCTCCAGGGCGCGGTTGACGAACGGGTCGTAGAGTGTCGCGATGGGGATCAGCGGTTGGCCCCACCGGCTCCAGGTGGCTCCGAGTTCGCCGGCCAGGCAGACCAGGTTGACCTCGGCGATGCCGAGTTCGATGTGCTGGCCCTGTGCCCCTTCGGTCCACTTGAGCAGGCGCTCGGCGTCGTCGGCGAACCAGTCGCGGCGTTCACCGACCGCCCACACACCCGTCTTGTTGATCCACCCGCCGAGGTTGGTTGAGGACGCAACATCCGGGCTGAGGGTAACGACGCGTGATGCAGCTTCGGGCGCGCTGCGCAGCAGGTCAGAGAGGAACCGGCCGAGTGCCGCTTGGGTCGACCCAACGGTCTTATAGGACCAGGGCAGCTCCGCGGGCAGTTGCGGCAGAGGATGATCGACAACGGCGGCCCGCTTGAGCCGTGCTGCAGCGTTCCGGCACGCTTCGGCCTCCTCGCTGCCCGGCGCGAAGCGCTGCCACGGGTGTTCCAGATCCATGCCGGACATCTGGGCGAGCTCGCGCATCTGGGCTTCGGTCAGCTGGGCGGCGTGGTTGTTGGGGTGGCCCTCGGTCGCCAGACCGCGGCCCTTGACCGTGTAGGCGAAGATAATCGTGGGTCGGCTGGAGTCTACCTGCTTGTAGGTGTCCAGCAGGAGCCCGATATCGTGGCCGCCAAGGTCGCGGATGGCGACGGCGAGCTCGCGCGGGGTTAGGCTGTTGAGAAGCTCGGCCAGTTGGGGATCCGGGCTGCTGCCGAGCAGGCGGTCGTGCAACTGATCCGGATGGCTGCGCAGCAGCCGCTGGTATTCCTCATTCGGCATGTCCTCGAGCCGGCGGCGCAGGGTTTTTCCGCCGCGGGAGGCGAACAGCTGCTCGATTCGGCGTCCCCACTTGCAGGTGAGCACCTGCCAGTCTGCGGCCGCAAACATGCCCTGCAGACGCTGGATCTGGACATCGGGGATGATCCGGTCCAGGGACTGCCGGTTCAGGTCGACAATCCACAGCAACTCGCCGAGCTGGCGCACAGCCGGGTCGGTGATGGCCTCCCAGACGGCTCCCTCGTCCAGTTCCGCATCACCCAGCAGGCTGATGAAGCGCCCGCTCCTAGGTGTATCGGGGAACCGGTCGCGCAGGTAGCGGTGCGACAACGCGGCCCACACCGGGGCGGTGGCGCCGATGCCGACGCTGCCGGTCGAGAAATCGACGGTATCCGGATCCTTGGTCCGGCTGGGATAGCTCTGCAGACCCCCTTTCTCACGCAGCCGGGACATGTAGGACTCGTCCAGTTCACCAAGTAGGTAATTGATGGAGTGCAGCACCGGGGATGCATGGGGTTTGACTGAGACACGGTCCTCACTGGTCAGCTCGGAGAACCAGAGCGAGGTCATGATCCCGGTCATCGAGGCGCTCGAGGCCTGGTGCCCGCCGGCCTTGACGCCGGAGGCGTTGGGCCGGCCCCGGTTGGCGGCGTCGATCATGGCCGTGGATAGCCACAGCACACGCTGGGCGATCGAGTCCAGGACGTCGTCGTCCAGGCTGGCGGCGGCCGAGAGCGGGCGGCCGTTGACGGTGGGTGAATCTGCGGCGTCCTCGAACACGGCCGTCTCTGTCATGGTGCTGTCCTTTCATGTCGGGAAGTGCGGTGCCCGCCCTGGGCGGGCACCGCACGGAAGGAGTCCTAGCGGACTACGCCGCTGTAGGCGTTCAGCGCCAGCTGTCCGCCCAGATG
>NZ_JAAZSQ010000041.1 GCF_012395835.1 Arthrobacter mobilis | reverse complement strand
TCTTTTCCTTGGCAACAACTGCCCGAACTTTATGAACCATGATTCGTGTCCTTTTCTGACTCGGATGGTCCCGGCGAACCGGGTTCCTGCTACATCCGCTATCCCCCGATAGCGCTCATCGTGCGTTCCGGCTGCCGAAAGTCCGGAGCGTCCAGTCCCGCATGCTCCATGCCATGGGCCTTCGGCTTGGCCCACATGGCTTCCTGCCAGCGGCGGGCGATGGCGTCGTCGCCGGCACCCGTCCGCATCAGCTCCCGCAGGTCGGTTTCCTCGTGCGAGAACAGGCAGCTGCGCACCCTGCCCTCGGCCGTGATCCGGGTGCGGCGGCAGTCGCCGCAGAAGGGTTCCGTGACGGAGGCAATGATGCCCACCGTGCCCGCGACGGTGTGTTCCGGCACTCCGCCGGCCTGCCGGCGCCGTACCTCCCACCGCTCGGCAGGGGCACCATCCCGGTTCCGGGGATCGGGAGACAGGACAAAGTCCGCCTCCAGCAACTGGCGGATCTGGGCGGCGGTAATCATTCCCTGGCGTGTCCAGCCATGGTCCGCATCCAGCGGCATCTGCTCGATGAAGCGCAGTTCGAAATTGCGGCGCAGGGCCCAGTCCAGCAGGTAGGCGGCTTCGTGGTCGTTAATGCCGCGCATCAGGACTGCGTTGAGCTTGATGGGTCCCAGTCCAACCTGGTCTGCCGCCTCGAGGCCGGCCAGCACCCGGTCCAGGAACGGCCGGCGGGTCAGCTGGGCGAAGGTCCCGGGGTGCAGGGTGTCCAAGGAAACGTTGATCCGTGTCAGCCCTGCGGCCTTGAGTTCCTTCGCCTTCCGGTCCAGGCCCACACCGTTGGTGGTCAGGGACACCGGAAGGTCCGGATGCCGAAGCCGGACGGCCGCCACGATGTCCACCAGGTCGGCGCGCACCAGGGGTTCGCCGCCGGTCAGCCGCAGCTCGCGGATGCCCAGCCGGTCCACCCCGATGCCCACGAGCCGGACGATCTCGGCGGCCGACAGCAGCTGCTGCCGGCCCAGCCAGTCCAGTCCTTCCGCGGGCATGCAGTAGGTGCACCGCAGGTTGCACTTGTCCGTCAGGGACAGCCGCATGTCCGTGGCTACCCGCCCGTAGCGGTCTGCGAGTCCGCTGAGCGGACCCGGCGCGGGAAGGGATAGCGGACCGGACGCAGGACGGGGCATTTGGCCGGGCGGCAACTCCCCGGCGCGCGGCCGTGGTATCCCGAGCGAAATTTTCACGCGTCCACGTTTCGAAAGAACATTTGTGATCCTCTGCGGTTGCCCGGCCTGCTTGAGTCGCTCAAGCAGGCCGGGCAACCGGTCAGCAGGTGGATGGGCTACTGTCTCGCCGCGCTCTACGGCTCGACGATCTGGGCCCGTTCCTCCAGCGGGGGCGTGGCGGCGGTGATGCCCAGCAGGTCCTCGCCGGAGCGCTGCACGTCGCCCACCTTGCTGTCCACCCAGTCGTGGAAGGCGCCGATGTGGTGCTCGCTGGGAACCAGCACGCCGCCGTGGGAGTAGACCTTCGAGGCCATGGCCGGCTGGCAGCGCTCACAGGCGTCGAAGTCCTGCATGTTCACCCGGTGGAACAGCTCCACCGAGGCGGTGACGTCCTTGCCGGACTCGACCACGCTGGGCAGGTAGAGCCAGTCGCACTCGACGATGGTGTGGTCAGCGGCCAGCGGGAACATCCGGTGGATGATCACATGGTCGGGCACCAGGTTCACGAAGACCGTGGGCTTGATGGTGATCGCGTAGTAGCGCCGGTCCTGGTCCTCGCTCACTCCGGGGATGACGTCCAGGCCTTCGGAACCGTCGACCGTAAAGCCCTTGATGTCCTCACCGAACTCCGCGCCGTGGCCCACGAAGTACTGGGCGGCCAGGCCGTCGGCGAACTCGGGCAGCACCTCGGTCAGCTCCGGGTGGATGGTCGCGCAGTGGTAGCACTCCATGAAGTTCTCGATGATGAGCTTCCAGTTGGCCTTCACGTCGTACTTGATCCGCCGGCCGACCTTCAGGTTCGCCACGTCGTAGCCGTCGATGGCTTCCAGGTTGCCCAGGCGCTCCTCGATGGCGCCCATGACGTCTTCCTCGAACGACGGCGGCTCCTCGGCCAGGCAGACCCAGACATAGCCGAGGTACTCGCGGAGGTGCACCTTGGCCAGGCCGTACTCGTTCCGGTCGATGTCGGGCATCTTGGTCAGGTTCGGCGCGGCAATGAGCTTGCCCTCGAAGTCGTAGGTCCAGGCGTGGTACGGGCACTGGAAGGAGCGGGCGGCTTCGCCGGACTCCTCCATGCAGAGCTTGACGCCGCGGTGCCGGCAGATGTTGTAGAACGCCCGGATTTCACCCTTGCGCGTGCGGTTGATCAGCACGGACTCACGCCCGATCTGGACCGTCTTCCAGGCGCCGGGCTTGTCCAAATCCGACGAGCGGATGGCGCAGAACCACATCTGCTCGAAGATCCGCTCCTGCTCGGCCCGGAAGATGGCGGCGTCGGTGTAGGTGTGGCCGGGCAGGGTGGCGATCAGGCTCTCGGAAATGGTCTTTTCGATGGTCATGCTGTGTTCCTCCGCTGGAAACAAGTTAAGGATGAGTGAGGGAAACGGTGGCCGGGGCGGCCGCTCAGGCCGGCACCGGCACGGCGGCGGTAGCTGCAGTGTTAAGGGTGCGGCGCCATTTGGTGAACAGCCGCGGCTGGTTCATGCCCAGCACTGCCACCGGCTCCTCGCCGCGGTAGTAAAGGACCAGGGCGTTGTGTTCCTGCGGGTCGCCGGCCTCGATGGCCACGCGGTCGGCCTGCGCTGCATTGCCGGCGAACTGCAGTTTCACCCCGTACTGGTCGGACCAGAAGTACGGCACCTTCACCGGCTGGGAGGCCGGCTGGTCCAGCAGGGCAGCCACCGCAACCCCCGGATGCTCCGTAGCGGTGGTCCAGTGCTCCACCCGGCGGTGCGCCCCGAGCCGGTCGTCGAACCAGGCCGCGCAGTCGCCGACGGCAACAATGCCGGGCAGGTTGGTCCGGCCGGAGGCATCGCAAAGAACGCCGTTGCCGGTTTCCACCCCGGAGCCGGCCAGCCAGCCGGTGTTCGGGACGGCGCCGATGCCCACCAGCACCAGGTCGGCCGGCACGTAGCGCCCGTCGGTCAGCCGCACGCCGGTGACGTGGCCTTCGCAGCTGTGGAAGATGTCCACCCCGGCGCCGCAGATCAGCTCGACGCCGTTGAGGCCGTGGAGCCGTCCGACGGCGGCACCCATCTCTGCCCCCAGCGGTCCGGCGAGCGGAACCGGCTGGGCCTCGATGACGGTGACTTCCAGGCCCAGGGCCTTGGCGGTGGAGGCTGCCTCGGCACCGATGAAACCTGCGCCGACCACGACCAGCCGGCGCCCCGGCTGCAGCTCTGCGGACAAGGCCCGGGCATCGGCGAGGGTGCGCAGGCTGAAGACATTGGCCAGGCCGGCAAGTTCCGGCAGGGTCCGGGCGGAGGCGCCGGTGGCCAGGACGATGCCGTCCGCGGCCACACGCTCCCCGTCCGCGAGAGTAATGGTCCGGGCTGCCCCGTCCAACTGCACCGCCCGGCTGCCCAGCAGCCACTGTGCCTGCAGATCCTCATCCGCGGCCTCGAGAGCCAAATCCTCGGCGGTGATTTTGCCGAGCAGATAGTCCTTGGACAGCGGGGGCCTGTCGTAGGGCCGCTCGTTCTCATCCCCGATGATGACCAGGTTCCCGTCGAAGCCCTGGGCACGTGCCGCCCGCGCAGCCGAAAGACCGGCGAGGGACGCCCCCACGATTGCCAGTGTCCGCATGAGCACCTCCTTCTGAAATTGCGTATTACGAAACTCAACGCGCTATATGAAACAGCGTGACGGCACTCACAGTTGCTGTCAAGACTTTGCGGGACTATGAAGCGCCGCCCGTTGAAGCCTTGACAATTACCTGTGATCACCGTCACTCTGTTGCTTATTGCGGTCTTCGTTGATCGATACGGAACAAACCGCCTCCCGCACTTCGGGAGGCGCCGGGAAAGAGGTCCATCCCATGCACAAAGCCTGTCCACTGAACCAACTGGCGCCCGGAGACGCCCTGCGGCTCGAAACTAAACCACCGATCGCCGTGTTCCACACGGAGGACGGGGAGCTGTTCGCCATCGACGACACCTGCACCCATCAGGATGCCTCCCTGGCCGACGGCTGGGTCGAAGGCTGCGAAGTCGAGTGCCCGCTGCACGCCTCCAAGTTCAACCTGCGCACCGGCGAGGTGGATGCCCCGCCGGCAAAGCTGCCGGTGCGCGTGCACGAGGTGAAGGTCATTGACGGCGACATCATGGTGATCGAGTCCGACGAGGCACCCAACCTGCCGCCGGGCCTGACCGTTGATGGCCACGTCTAAACCCACCTCCGCCGACGCAAAGGAACCATTCATGGCAATCAACAGCGACATCACGGTTGACGAAAGCAGTGGCAATCCCCAGGCGCCGGCAGGCCCGCCGGCACCCGAACCCAGCCAGGCCGAGGAAGACCGCCTGATCCTGCAGGCACTGCGGGAGAGCGAATCCGAACAGGCCGCGACGCGACGGCTGTTCGGCAAGGGCGGGCTGGACAAGGTGGTCTTCGGGGTCACCGGCCTGCTGACCCTGGCCTTCGTCGTCTGGGGCTTCGCCGGCCGGGAGAACCTGGCGGCCACCTCGCAGGCAGCCTTGGGCTGGGTCATGAAGAACACCGGCTGGCTGTTCATCGGCCTGGCCTCGTTCTTCGTGGTCTACGTGCTGTGGCTGGCCCTGGGCCGCTTCGGCAACATCCCGCTGGGCAAGGACGGCGAGAAGCCCGAGTTCCGCACGGTCTCGTGGATCTCGATGATGTTCGCCGCCGGCATGGGCATCGGCCTGATGTTCTACGGCGTGGCCGAGCCGCTCTACCACTACATCTCCCCGCCGCCGGGCACCGTCAACGGCCAGACCCCGGAAGCGATCCAGACGGCCATGGCCACCTCGCTGTTCCACTGGACGCTGCACCCCTGGGCCATGTACGCCGTCGTCGGCCTGGCCATGGCCTACGGCAGCTTCCGGCTGGGCCGCCGCCAGCTGATCTCGGCAGCCTTCACTTCCCTGTTCGGCGCGAAGCGGGTGGAAGGCCCGGCGGGCAAGCTGATCAACATGCTCGCCATCTTCGCCACGCTCTTCGGCACGGCGGCTTCGCTGGGCCTGGGCGCGCTGCAGATCGGCAGCGGCCTGGCCTCCAACGGACTCGTCGGCGGGCAGCTGGCCACGCCGGTGCTGGTGGTCATCGTCACGGTGCTCACCGTGTGCTTCATCGCCTCGGCCGTCTCCGGCATCCGCCGCGGCATCCAGTGGCTGGCCAACATCAACATGGTCCTGGCCGTGGTGCTGGCATTGATCGTCTTCGTCGCCGGCCCCACCCTGTTCATCCTGAACCTGGTTCCGTCCGCCATCGGCGACTATGTCCGCGACCTGGCCACCATGTCCTCGCGGACCGAGGCCGTGGGCGATGCGGCCCTGCGCGACTGGATGTCCGGCTGGACCATCTTCTACTGGGCCTGGTGGGTTTCCTGGACCCCGTTCGTGGGCATGTTCATCGCACGCATCAGCCGCGGCCGCACCGTCCGGCAGTTCGTCACCGGCGTGCTGCTGGTGCCCAGCATGGTCAGCGTCATCTGGTTCGGAATCTTCGGCGGCGCAGCCTTCCACATCCAGTCCCAAGCCGACGCCACCCCGGATACCGGCGACGGACTGGCCCAAGTGGTGGACGGCACGCCCACGATCTCCTTCGACGGCGCCCTGTTCGACCTGCTGCACAACCTGCCGCTGCCCAATGCCATTGCCGCCGCGGTGTCCGTCCTGGCCATGGTCCTGGTCGCCATCTTCTTCGTCACCGGCGCCGACTCGGCCTCCTTGGTCATGGGTTCGCTCAGCTCGCACGGCACCGAGGAACCGCGCCGCGGCGTGGTCATCTTCTGGGGCACGCTCACCGGCGCCGTCGCCGCGGTCATGCTGCTGGCCGGCGGCGACGAACCTTCCGAAGCGCTCTCCGGCCTGCAGCGGATCACGATCGTCTCGGCCCTGCCGTTCGTGCTGGTGATGTTCCTGATGTGCTTCGCCCTGGTGAAGGACCTGCGCCGCGACCCGCTGGCCCTGCGCAAGCGCCTGGCCAATTCGGTGGTGGAACGGGCCATCCGTTCCGGCGTCGACCAGCACGGCGGGGTCAAATTCGACCTGGTCACCAAGCACGAATGCGACGGCGACTGCCCGGACACCGAACCCTGCCCGGCCAACGCGCCGCGGCATTAGCCCCCCGCCACCTGCACTTGTGTCTTCCTCCCAGCGGCTCCGTGCCCCTGGACCATCCACCCACGCTTTCCTAGGAGAAAAATCCCATGACCCCTCGCGTCGTCATCATCGGGGCCGGCATCGTCGGCGCCAACCTGGCGGATGAACTGGCCAGCCGGGGCTGGACCAACATCACGGTCCTCGAGCAGGGCCCGCTGCACCTGGCCGGCGGTTCCACCTCGCACGCCCCCGGCCTGGTGTTCCAGACCAATCCGTCCAAGACGATGACGGAGTTCGCCGGCTATACCGTGGAGAAGCTGCTGTCGCTGAGCGCCGACGGCCTCTCCTGCTTCAACCAGGTGGGCGGGCTGGAAGTGGCCACCACCGAGGCGCGGCTGGAGGACCTCAAGCGCAAGCTCGGCTATGCCGCGTCCTGGGGCGTCGAGGGCCGGCTGATCGATCCCGACGAATGCGAGAAGCACTACCCGCTGCTGGCCCGGGACAAGGTCCTCGGCGGCCTGCTGGTGGCCACCGACGGACTGGCCTCGGCCGCCCGGGCGGTGCAGCTGCTGATTTCCCGGGCCGGCGAAGCCGGCGTGAAGTTCATCGGGTCCACCCCGGTGACCGGCATCGACCAGGCCGGCGGCAAGGTCACCGGCGTGCGCACTCCCGACGGCGTGGTCCCGGCCGACATCGTGGTCTCCTGCGCCGGGTTCTGGGGCCCTCGGATCGGGGAGATGGCCGGCGTGGCCGTGCCGCTGCTGCCGCTGGCACACCAGTACGTCAAGACGACCGCGGTGCCGGAGCTGGCCGGCCGGAACGAGCTGCCCAACGGCGCCCGGCTGCCGATCCTGCGCCACCAGGACCGGGACCTGTACTACCGCGAGCACGGGGAGCGGATCGGCATCGGCTCCTACGCCCACCGCCCGATGCCGGTCGACCTGGACGAACTGCCGCAGGTCGGCCCGGAGCAGATGTCCGAACACCGCATGCCCTCCCGGCTGGACTTCACCCTCGAGGACTTCCTGCCGTCCTGGCAGGACAGCCAGGAACTGCTGCCGGCGCTGCGCGGGGCGGAAATTGCCGACGGATTCAACGGCATCTTCTCGTTCACGCCCGACGGCGGTCCGCTGGTCGGGGCCACCCCCGGCCTCGACGGGTTCTACCTGGCCGAGGCGGTCTGGGTCACCCACTCGGCCGGCGTCGCCAAGGCCGTGGCCGAACTGCTCGTCGAGGGCCAGGCCCGCACCGACCTGCACGAGTGCGACATCAACCGCTTCGAAGAGGTCCAGACCGGCGCGGACTACGTGAGCGAAACCTCGCAGCAGAACTTCGTGGAGATCTACGACGTGCTCCACCCGCTGCAGCCCAAGGAGTCCCCGCGCAACCTGCGGGTCAGCCCCTTCCACCCCCGCCAGCAGGAACTGGGCGCCTTCTTCCTCGAAGCCGGCGGCTGGGAGCGCCCGCACTGGTACGAGGCCAACAGCGGCCTGCTCGCCGAGCTGCCCGAGCAGTGGCGGGCGCCGGAGCGGGACAGCTGGGCAGGCATGTTCCACTCCCCCATCAGCGCCGCGGAGGCCTGGAAGACGCGCACCGCCGTCGCCCTCTACGACATGACGCCGCTCAAGCGGCTCATGGTCAGCGGGCCGGGGGCGCTGGCGCTGCTGCAGCGGCTGAGCACCGGCAACATCGCCAAGAAGCCCGGAGCGGTCACCTACTGCCTGCTGCTGGCCGCCGACGGCGGCGTCCGCAGCGACGTCACGGTGGCCCGCCTGGGCGAGGAGGAATTCCAGGTCGGCGCGAACGGCAATATTGACCTGGCCTACCTGCAGATCGAGGCCCGGAAGCAGTCCGCGGCGGATCCGGCCCAGTGGGTCCATGTCCAGGACATTACCGGGGCCACCTGCTGCATCGGGCTGTGGGGTCCCCTGGCCCGCGAGGTCGTCGCCAAGGTCAGCCGGGACGACTTCAGCAACGAGTCCCTGCGCTACTTCCGCGCCCAGCAGGTGCACATCGGCGGCATCCCGGTCACGGCCATGCGCCTGTCCTACGTGGGCGAGCTCGGCTGGGAGCTCTACACCTCCGCCGAGCACGGGCTCAAGCTCTGGGACACTTTGTTCGAAGCCGGCGCCGAGCACGGCATCATTGCCGCCGGGCGCGGGGCCTTCAACAGCCTGCGCCTGGAGAAGGGCTACCGGCTCTGGGGCACCGACGTCACCACCGAGCACGCACCGGACGAGGCGGGGCTGGGCTTCGCCATCCGCCGGGACCACCAGGACTTCATCGGAGCCGGCGCGCTGGCCGTCAGGCGCACCCAGGCTCCGGTCCGGCGGCTGCGCTGCCTGACCATCGACGACGGCACCTCGGTGGTCCTGGGCAAGGAACCGGTCTATGTCGGCGGCGAAGCAGCCGGCTACGTCACCAGCGCCGCCTACGGCTACAGCATCGGCGCGCCCATTGCCTACGCCTGGCTGCCGGCCGGCGTGCAGGAGGGTGATTCCGTGGCCATCGAGTACTTCGGCCGCCGCATTGCCGCCACTGTCGCGGCCGAGCCGCTCTTCGACCCGCAGATGGAACGTCTGCGCGGCTGACGCGGCTTCCGGCCCACGTAAGCTCCATCAGGCTCCAGCACCGGCGGTGCAGCCGGAGCGGGCGGCGCCCATCCTGTACGGATGGGCGCCGCCCTTCGTTTAAGCCTGCCGTTTATACCTGCGGCTGGCCCGGCCGGGCTGAGACTTCTGCCGCGGCGGCCCCGACGGTGCCGGTCCGCTCCAGCACCCGGAAGAACCCCTCCCGCGAGTACTTTCTCCTGCCGGCGGATATGGTGCTGCTCAGCCACGTCATCGCCCTGACCATCGCCGCCGCAATGGCGCCGATTATCGGCCGCATCTACAACGCACTGGCCAGCTCCCGCTGGCGGTGGGCGCGGTGACGGCCAATGTGGTGACCGCGGTGCTGCTCTCCGAGGCATTCCCGACGGCGCCGGCCGCCATCTTCCTGCTGCCCGAAACCTCCAGGAGGTCCTTCCACAACGAGGACTGAAGCCCGGCCCCGACCGCCGGCGGTTTGGTTATCCGGCCTGCGTCCCTTCACCGGGAGGCAGGCCGGATAACACGTTTAAGCAACCTGCAACACCCCCTCCACCCCTTCCAAGTTGACTATCTGTCACCTTTTCCTCCAGCAGGAGGCGACACTTCGTCTATAGGTCGTGTGATCCACGGCACATAGTGTTGCTTATGTCCCACTGACCACCGGAGGACCCATGATTCAGCAACAACCCGGCACCACAGCTGCCGAGGCTGCCGCAGCCCACCCCGACGCCGACGTCGAGCAGGAACTGCAGCCCATCCCGGAATCCGCCCGCACGCCCAAAGTCTCAGGACAGTTCTGGATCTGGGCCGGAGCGAACCTTGCCCCCATCAACTGGGTGCTGGGCGCCCTGGGCATCAATCTCGGCCTCGGGTTCGCCGACACCGTCACGGTGCTCGTGCTCGGCAACCTGATCGGCATGATCCTCTTCGGCTTCTTTGTCCTGCTGGGCCAGCGGACCGGCGCCACCGGCATGGTGCTCGCCCGGGCCGCCTTCGGCCGCCGGGGCAACTATCTGCCCGCCGCGATCCAGGCGGTCCTTGGCATCGGCTGGTGCGCGGTCAACACCTGGATCATCCTCGACCTGGTCATGGCGCTCTTCGGCAGCCTCGGCTGGGTGGATCCGGCACAGAACAACTACGGCTGGAAGATTGCCGTTGCCGCGTTCATCATGGCGCTGCAGGTGATCATCGCGTTCTTCGGCTACAAGGCCATCGCCGCGTTCGAGCGCTGGACCGTTCCGCCGACGATCCTCGTCCTCATCGCCATGTCCGCCGTGGCCTGGTTCGGCATGGACATCGACTGGGGCTACGCCGGACCCGCCGGCGCCATCCTCACCGGTGCCGAACGCATCGCCGCGATGAGTGCCGTCATGACCGCCATCGGCATTGGCTGGGGCATCACCTGGTTCACCTACGCCGCGGACTACTCGCGTTTCGTCAGCTCCGGCACCCCGCGCAAGCGCCTGTACCTGGCGTCGGTGCTAGGCCAGTTCATTCCCGTGGTCTGGCTCGGCGTCCTCGGCGCCAGCCTGGCCACCAAGAGCGGGAGCATCGACCCCGGCCAGCTGATCGTGGAGAACTACGGAGCGCTGGCCATCCCCGTCCTGCTGATGGTGCTGCACGGCCCGATTGCCACCAACATCCTCAACATCTACACGTTCTCGGTCGCCACCCAGGCCCTGGACGTGAAGGTCAAGCGCCAGATCCTGAACCTGATCGTCGGCGTCTTCGCCCTGGCCGCGGTGGTCTTCTTCATCTACCAGCACGACTTCGCCGCCATCCTCGATGCCTGGCTGATCGGCCTGGTGGCCTGGGTCGCCTCCTGGGGCGGCATCATGCTGGTGCACTACTACGGCCTCAACCGGCGCCTGCCGGTACCGGCCGACCGGCTCTTCGACCCGGTCGGAACGCCGCGGCTGCCGGTGGTCAACTGGGCCGGCATCGGCGCCCTGGCCAGCGGCATCTTCGCCACCTGGCTGTTCATGTACGGACTGCTGCCGGCTACCCAGGGACCCATCGCCGTGGCCATGCACGGCCTGGACCTGTCCTGGCTCGCCGGCGGCCTGACCAGCGCCGCGGTCTACGCCATCTTCGGGCGCAGCATCCACCAGCGCTACGCCGCCGCACCCCTGGAGCCCGCCCGGCACTGCGACCCCGCCGAACCCCAAGCCTCCCTCCCCAACAGGTGACCGGGTCCCTCCCGGCCCGCCCCCAGCCAAAACCCAACCGATCCGTTTCCGTGACGTGTTACCCAA
>NZ_JAAZSQ010000016.1:37088-98498 GCF_012395835.1 Arthrobacter mobilis | reverse complement strand
TGGCACCGCCTGCTCGGGGACACCGGACGCGCCGTGTCCCTCGAACACTACGGCGCCTCCGCCGACTACAAAACCCTCTTCCGCGAATTCGGCCTCACCCCCGAAGCCGTCGTCGCAGCAGCCCGCGAATCCCTCGCCCACAGCACTCAGGCTTAAGAAGGAGCGTTCCATGTCCAACAAGAACACCCAGGCCCTCTCCGATGCCGGTGTGTCCATCTGGCTCGACGACCTGTCCCGGGACCGGATCACCTCCGGTTCGCTGCAGGCGCTGATCAAGGAACACAACGTCGTCGGCGTGACCACCAACCCGACCATCTTCGCCGCTGCGCTCAAGGACTCCGGGGCCTACGCCACCCAGGTCAGGCACCTGGTGGAGCGGGATGCCAGCGTGCAGGACGCGGTCTTCGCGATCACCAGCGAGGACGTCTCCGAGGCCTGCGACCTGTTCGCCGAGGTGGCCCTGGCCACCGAAGGGGTGGACGGACGGGTCTCGATCGAGGTGGACCCGCGGCTGGCCCGCGACGCGGCCGGCACGGTCTACGAGGCCAAGCACCTGTCCGAGGTGATCAACCGGCCCAACCTGCTGGTCAAGATCCCCGCCACGGCCGAGGGCCTGGAGGCGATCACGGCGACCCTGGCCGCCGGCATCAGCGTCAACGTGACCCTGATCTTCTCCCTCGAGCGTTACCGCGAGGTCATCAACGCCTTCATGCTCGGCCTGGAGCAGGCGAAGGAGAACGGCCATGACCTGGCCGGCATCCACTCCGTGGCTTCGTTCTTCGTCTCCCGCGTGGACACCGAGATCGACAAGCGCCTGGACGCGGTGGGCACCGACGAGGCCGCCGCGCTCAAGGGCAAGGCCGGCGTGGCCAATGCGCGCCTGGCCTACCAGATCTTCCAGGAGCAGTTCGACACCGAGCGCTGGGCCGTCCTGGCTGCGGCCGGCGCCCGCGTCCAGCGCCCGCTCTGGGCGTCCACCGGCGTGAAGGATCCGGCCTACCCGGACACCCTCTACGTGACCGAACTGGTGGCCCCGGGCGTGGTGAACACCATGCCGGAGGCGACCCTGGAAGCCGTGGCCGACCACGGCGAGATCACCGGCGACACCATCTCCGGCACCTGGGATGAGGCCAACAAGGTCCTCGATGCCATCGCTGCGCAGGGCATCTCCTACACCGAGGTCACCGGACAGCTTGAGGAAGAAGGCCTGGAGAAGTTCGTGGCCAGCTGGAACCAGCTGCTGGGCACCATCCAGGCGGCACTGGACAACGCAGGAAAGGCCTGACAACGCATGGGTTCGCTGTCCTTCGAGGCATCAGGTGCCGCGCGCACCGCGGTTGAAGAACACGTCGGCACGCTGGTTGCGGACAAGGTGGCATCCCGCATTGCCGCCAAGGACCCCACCCTGTGGGGCCCCGAGGCCGAGTCCGAGGCGGCCGTCCGCCTCGGCTGGGTGGAGGCTGCCGAGCTCTCCCGCCCCCTGGTCCGGGACATCCTGGACCTGCGCGAGGCGCTGCGCGCCGAAGGGGTCACCCGGATCGTGCTGGCCGGCATGGGCGGTTCCTCGCTGGCCCCGGAGGTGATTGCCAACACTGCCGGCGTGGAGCTGACGGTGCTGGACAGCACTGATCCGGAGCAGGTCGCCGCGGCGCTGGCCGAGCGCCTGGCCGAGACGGCCCTCGTGGTGGCCTCCAAATCAGGCTCCACGGTCGAAACCGACTCGCAGCGGCGCATTTTCGAGCACGCCTTCACCGAGGCAGGCCTGGATGCTGCCTCCCGGATCATCGTGGTCACCGATCCGGGGTCCCCGATGGACGCCGCGGCCCGCGAGGCCGGTTACCGAGCCGTGTTCAACGCCGATCCGAACGTGGGTGGGCGCTACTCCGCGCTGACCGCCTTCGGGCTGGTGCCTTCGGGCCTGGCCGGGGTGGACATCGAGGCCCTGCTCGACGACGCCGAGGAGGCGGCGGAGATCCTGGCCGAGGACGCCCCGGAGAACATCGCCCTGGCCCTGGGTGCGGCCCTCGGCGGCACCTCTCCGCTGCGGGACAAGATTGTCATCGCCGATGAGGGGTCCGGGATCGTCGGATTCGCCGACTGGGCCGAGCAGCTCATCGCAGAATCCACCGGCAAGCAGGGCACGGGAGTGCTGCCGGTGGTGGCCAACGCCGGCGATCCGGAAACCGGGTGGCAGGCCCCCGACGTCCTGCTGGTCCGGCTGGTCTCCCCCACCGCGGACACCGCACCGGCCGACGATGCCAGCCAGGTCGTCATCTCCGGCACGCTGGGCAGCCAGCTGCTGTTGTGGGAGTACGCGACGGTGGTGGCCGGCCGGCTGCTGGGTATCAACCCCTTCGACCAGCCCGACGTCGAGGCGGCAAAGGTGGCCGCCCGCGGCCTGCTGGACGCCCGCCCCGAGCCCCAGGCTCCGGCCTTTACCGACGGCGCGGTACAGGTGCGTGCCGACGCGCAGCTGCTCGGCGGCGCGGACACGCTCGCCGGATCACTGCGCGCCCTGCTGGGCACCCTCGGGCCAACCGGCTACCTGAGCGTCCAGGCCTACCTGGACCGCTTCGGCCAGGCCGAGCTCGCCGCCCTGCGCCCGCAGCTGGCCGGGCTGACGCACCGGCCGGTCACCTTCGGCTGGGGCCCGCGCTTCCTGCATTCGACCGGGCAGTTCCACAAGGGCGGACCAGCCGTCGGGATCTACCTGCAGATCACCGCGGAGTCGGCGGTGGACCTGCCGGTTCCCGGCCGTCCCTTCAGCCTGGCCGAGCTGATCGCAGCCCAGGCCGCCGGGGACGCCCAGGTCCTGGCCGACCACGGACGGCCGGTCCTCAGGCTCCATCTGACCGACCGCGGCACCGGCGTCAAGCAGCTGCGCGACGCCGTGGCCCGGATTGCCGGCGAAGGATAAACAGCACCGATGCCAGAAACCTCCGTTGCGCGGCGGGGTAACCCGCTGCGCGATCCGCGCGACCGCCGGCTGAACCGGATTGCCGGGCCCTGTTCCCTGATCCTGTTCGGCGTCACCGGGGACCTTGCGCGCAAGAAGCTTATGCCTGCCGTCTACGACCTGGCCAACCGCGGCCTGCTGCCGCCCAGCTTCGCCCTGGTCGGCTTCGCGCGGCGGGACTGGGACGACGCGGACTTCGCGGCCGAGGTCAGGGCCTCGGTGATGCAGCATGCCCGCACGCCCTTCCGCGAGGACGTGTGGGAGCGGCTCGCGGAGGGCATCCGCTTCGTCCGGGGCGAGTTCGGCGACGATGCGGCCTTCGCCCGGCTGAAGGAAACCGTAGAGGAACTGGACGCCAAGCGCGGCACGCAGGGCAACCATGCCTTCTACCTGTCCATCCCGCCCAAGGACTTCGAGCAGGTGTGCCAGCAGCTCTCCCGGCACGGCCTGGCCCAGCCGGAGCCGGGCCCGGACCGGCCGCAGCGCCGTTGGCGGCGGGTGGTGATCGAGAAACCCTTCGGCCACGATCTGGCCAGCGCCCGGGAGCTGAACACCGTCGTCGAGTCCGTCTTCCCGCCCGATGCGGTCTTTAGGATCGACCACTACCTGGGCAAGGAAACGGTGCAGAACATCCTGGCGCTGCGCTTTGCCAACCAGCTGTTCGAACCGCTCTGGAACGCCAATTTCGTGGACCATGTCCAGATCACCATGGCCGAGGACATCGGCATCGGCGGCCGCGCCGGCTACTACGACGGCGTGGGCGCGGCCCGGGACGTGATCCAGAACCACCTGCTCCAGCTGCTGGCCCTGACCGCGATGGAGGAGCCGATCTCCTTCAACGCCGAGGACCTGCGCGCGGAGAAGGAGAAGGTGCTGGCCGCCGTGCGGCTGCCGGCGGACCTGTCCCGCTCCTCGGCCCGCGGCCAGTACACCGGCGGCTGGCAGGGCGGGGAAAAGGTCAGGGGCTACCTGGAGGAGGAAGGGTTCAACCCGGACTCCACCACCGAGACCTTTGCCGCCCTGCGCCTGGACATCCATACCCGGCGCTGGGCCGGGGTCCCGTTCTACCTGCGCGCCGGCAAGCGGCTGGGCCGGAGGGTGACCGAAATCGCCGTCGTGCTCAAGCGCGCGCCCAACCTGCTCTTCCGCGACCACGGGGACGAGGAATCCGGCCAGAACGCCCTGGTCATCAGGGTCCAGCCCGACGAAGGCGCCACCATCAGGTTCGGCTCCAAGGTCCCGGGCACCCAGATGGAAGTCCGCGACGTGTCCATGGATTTCGGCTACGGGCATGCCTTCACCGAATCCAGCCCGGAAGCCTACGAACGGCTGATCCTGGACGTGCTTCTCGGCGAGCCGCCGTTGTTCCCGCGGCACCAGGAAGTGGAGCTGTCCTGGAAGATCCTGGACCCGTTCGAGGAATACTGGGCGGCCACCGGCACCCGGCCGGAGCCCTACGCCCCCGGGTCCTGGGGGCCGGCTTCGGCCGATGAACTTCTTGCCCGCGACGGACGCAGCTGGAGAAGGCCGTGATTCTGGATCTGAAGGACACCACGACCTCCAAGGTCTCCAAGGAACTGGTCGCCATCCGCGAACGCAACGGGGTCTTCACCCTCGGACGCGTGCTGACCCTGGTGATCGTCACCGAGTCCGGCTTTGAGGAGGAGGCGATCCGGGCCGCCAACACCGCCAGCCGGGAACACCCCTGCCGGATCATCGTGCTGGTGGACTGCGGGGCGGACCAGCCCACGCGCCTGGACGCCCAGATCCGCCTCGGCGGGGAAGCCGGGGCGGCCGAAATCATCGTGCTCTACGGCACCGGCCAGCTGGCCGCCGAGAGCGAATCCCTGGTTTCGGCGCTGCTGCTGCCCGATGCCCCGATTGTCGCCTGGTGGCCGCACGGCATGCCGGCGTCCGCGTCCGCGACCTCGATCGGGAAGATCGCCACGCGCCGGATCACCGATTCGAACAACGAACCCGAACCCAAGCAGGCGCTGGACCAGCTTTCGCGGGTCTACGCCGCCGGGGACACGGACCTGGCCTGGACCAGGCTGACCAACTGGCGGATCCAGCTGGCCGCCGCCCTGGACCAGGTGGACTTCTCCCCCGTGGTCTCGGTCTCCGTCGAAGGCGCCGCGGATTCGCCCAGCACCGTGCTGCTGGCCGCCTGGCTGACCCTGGCCCTGAACGCCCCGGTGACCATCATCGAGGACACCCCCGGCACCGGGATCCGGGGCGTGCGCCTGGTCCGCCCCGCCGGGGACGTATGCATCCTGCGCCCGGGCCAGACCGTGGCCGAACTGATCCTGCCCGGCCAGCCCCTGCAGCGGATCACCCTGCCCCGGCGCAGCGTGGCCGAGTGCCTCGCCGAGGAACTGCGCCGGCTGGACCCGGACGAAGTCTTCGGCGAAGTCATCACCCAGGGCCTGCCGCGGACCAACCTGAGGAGTGTGCGCCGCAGTGAACGCTGAACCGACAGTCAGCATCCAAGCCGACCCGGCCATCCTGGCCGCCACGGCCGCCGGCCGCCTGGTGGCCAAGCTTGCCGCCCTGCAGGCCGAACGCGGTGAGGCCACAGTAGTGCTCACCGGAGGCACGCTGGGGATCGCGATGTTGGCCGCCGTGGGCGAAGCCGAGAGCGTGGCCGACGTGGACTGGTCCCGGGTGAACTTCTGGTGGGGCGACGAGCGCTTCGTGGCCAAGGACAGCCCCGACCGGAACGAACTGCAGGCTCGTGCGGCCCTCTTGGACCGGCTGGCCCTGGATCCGGCACGCGTTCATCCGTTCGGCGCCGCCGATGAGTTCACCGGTCCCGATGCGGCTGCTGCGGCGTATGCGGACGAACTGCGGGAGGCGGCCCGGGTGGACGGCGCAGGGGCAGACGCAGCCGTTCCGCGCTTCGACGTGCTGCTGCTGGGCATTGGGCCCGACGCCCACATTGCTTCGCTGTTCCCGGAAATGGCCGGCATCCGCGAGACCGCACGCACGGTGGTCGGCGTGCATGGCTCCCCCAAGCCGCCGCCGGAGCGCGTCTCGCTGACCCTCGGCGCCATCAACTCGGCAGACGAGATCTGGCTGGTCGCCGGCGGTAAGGACAAGGCGGGCGCGGTGGGGCTGGCCCTGGCCGGCGCTTCCCCGGTCCAGGTACCTGCTGCCGGGGTCCGCGGCCGGCGGCAGACGCTGTGGCTGCTGGATGAGCAGGCAGCGGCCGAGGTGCCCCGCTCCCTGCTCGACGGCGACTCCCGCCCGGAGGACTAGGGGCCCTCGCGCCCCAATAACCTCAGCCGGCCGGTTCTTCCCCCCGGCTGCGGCGCAGCTGTCCCAGCGCCCAGGCCAGGACCTGCTCGGCCTCCGCCGGGGAGCGCCGCTCCTTGGCGTAGTCCAGGTGGCTCTTGTAGAGTTCGGGCCCGACAGCGCCGGGCTGCGTCCCCGGACGGCGGCTGCCGGCCCGGCCACAGCGCGGGCAGTCCCAGTACTCGGGGATTTCTTCTTCCGCCAGGTCCGCAAACACCGGGGTGGTCTCGTGGCCCAGCGGGCACCGGTAGGTTACCGGATGTTTGTGGACGACGGCCGGGGAACGCCCGGTTTCGGCCTGCCAGCCGGCGAGTCCGGCGCCGGATGCGGAGCCGATGCGGATGCCGCGGAACGGGTTCGATGCATTAGCCATGGTCATCTCCGTTGATAAGCGCACGTCCTTGCCGCACACCAGCTTAGCCGCAGCACTACCCGGCCACCACGAAAACAGCCGGCCGTGTTGTCCCGGAAAAATTCCAGAAAACACGGCCGGCCGCCAACTTCGAGTGGGGCGCGAAGGCCCCGCCGTGGCGGCGAAGCCGACACCGCGGGAGCCCCGACTCCCTAGGATTCTGCGCTGAAACGCAGAATGAGGCCGAGGGCGACGATCACAGCGCCCCAGGTCAGGCCGAGGACCACGGTGAAGCGGTTCAGGTTCCGCTCGGCCACCCCGGAGGAGCCCAGGCTGGAGCTCATGCCGCCGCCGAACATGTCAGACATGCCGCCGCCACGGCCCTTGTGCAGCAGGATCAGCAGGGTCAGCAGCAGGCTGGTCAGTCCCAGCACGATTTGCAGGGCGATCTTCAGAGCGTCCACGTTGGCCTTTCACGCACGGAGTTCCCCCGGCGGACCCGATGCCGGCCGGGGGGACGGAATCAGTTGGTCAGCAGGTGGTGTTCAAACCTGACAATGTTAGCAAACTCGGCCACGTCAAGGCTGGCACCGCCGACGAGCACCCCGTCAACGTCGCGCTCGCGCAGGATGGCCGCGGCGTTGGAGGCCTTCACCGATCCGCCGTACAGCAGGCGCACGCCCGAGGCCACGTCCGCGTCGTACAGCTCGACGAGCTCGGCCCGGATCGCCGCGCACATCTCCTGGGCGTCGGCAGGACCAGCCACCTCGCCCGTGCCGATGGCCCAGACCGGTTCATAGGCGATAACCAGCCGGGCGGCGTGCTCGGCGTCCAAACCGGCCAGGTCCGCGCGCACCTGGGCCAGGGTGTGCTCCACGTGGCCGCCGGACTGCCGCACCTCGAGGCCTTCGCCGACGCAGAGCACGGGTACCAGGCCGTGGCGGTAGGCGGCCTGTACCTTGCCCTGGAGCAGTTCGTCGCTCTCGCCGTGGATCGTGCGCCGTTCCGAATGGCCCACCAGGACGTAGCGGCAGCCCAGACGCGAGAGGAACTGGCCGGAGATATCCCCGGTATAGGCACCGGAGTCGTGCGGGGAAAGGTCCTGGCCGCCGTAGACGACCTCAAGGTCGTCTCCCTGGACCAAGGTCTGCACGCCGCGCAGGTCGGTGAACGGCGGGAAGACCGCGACCTCCACCCGCTTGAAGTCGTGCCGGGCGTCGCTGAGCGTCCAGGCCAACTTCTGCAGCAGGGTGATGGCCTGGACATGGTCCATGTTCATCTTCCAGTTGCCGGCGATCAGCGGCGTGCGGTCATATTTGCCGTTGGTTGAAGCAGTCATGCGCTCAGCCCCGATCCAGCGCCGTCAGGCCCGGCAGGGCCTTGCCCTCAAGGTATTCCAGGCTCGCGCCGCCGCCGGTCGAGATATGACCGAACGCGTTGTCGTCGAACCCGAGGCTGCGCACTGCGGCAGCCGAATCCCCGCCGCCGACGACGGTGAATCCTTCGCTGCCGGTCAGCGCCTTGGCCACGGCCCGGGTGCCCCCGGCGAAGGCGGGGAATTCGAAGACGCCCATCGGCCCGTTCCAGAAGACGGTGTTGGCCGAGTGGATCTGCTGGGCGAAGCGCTCCTGCGACTCCGGCCCGATGTCCAGGCCGAGGCCGGCGGCACCGAAGCTGGAGGACTCCATGTCGTCGGCCGGGACCACCTCGAAGGCCGCGTCCGCAGCGAACTTCTCCGCGACCACGATGTCGGTGGGCAGCACGAAGCTGCAGCCGGCTTCCTTGGCCCTGGCCAGGTAGCCGCGCACGATATCCAGCTGGTCCTCTTCCAGCAGGCTGGCGCCGACCTTGTGGCCTTGGGCGGCCAGGAAGGTGAACACCATGCCTCCACCGACCAGGATATAGTCCGCCTTGCCCATCAGGTTCTCGATCACGGCCAGCTTGTCCGAAACCTTCGAACCACCCAGGACCACCACGTAGGGCCGCTGCGGCACGTCGGTCAGCCGGTTGAGCACCTCAAGCTCGGTGCGGACCAGATCGCCCTGGTAGGCGGGCAGCTTCGCGGCGATGTCGTACACACTCGCGTGCTTGCGGTGCACCGCGCCGAAGGCGTCGTCCACGTACGCGCCGTTGTCCCCGGTCAGCGCGGCCAGCTCGGCGGCGAAGGCCTCCCGCTCGGCGTCGTCCTTGCTCGTTTCGCGGGGATCGAAGCGCACATTCTCCAGCACCAGCACTTCGCCGTCGGCCAGCTCCGCGGCCAGGGCACGGGCCTGCTCACCTGCCGTGTCTTCGGCGAACTTCACGGTGAACGTGGCCAGTTCCTTGAGCCGCTCGTATGCCGGACGCAGGGAGTACTTCGGCTCCGGCGCGCCCTTGGGGCGGCCCAGGTGCGCCATCACCAGGACGCGGGCACCTGCCTCGGCGAGCCTGCGGATGACCGGCAGCGAGGCCCGGATCCTGCCGTCGTCGGCCACTTTCAGGGACGGGACGTCCCCGTCCAGCGGTACGTTCAGATCCGAGCGGACCAGGACATGGCGTCCGCGGACGCCGCCGGCCAGCAGTTCATCGAGAGCGTGTGCAGTCATATCTTCCTTTAGCCGCGGGTGTGCGAGATTAAAGCCGGGTTAAAGCTTGGATGCCACCAACTCGGCAAGGTCGACGAGCCGGTTGGAATAGCCCCACTCATTGTCATACCACGCCAGCACCTTAACTTCGTTGCCGATGACTTTGGTCAGGCCCGCGTCGAAGGTACATGAAGAGGGGTCGCTCACAATGTCCGCGGACACCAGCGGATCCTCGGTATACGTGAGGATGCCCGCCCACTGCTCCTGCGCGGCGGCGTCCCGGTAGGCCTCGTTGACCTCCTCGACGCTGACCTCACGGGAGACGGTGGCAGTCAGGTCGGTGATCGAGCCGGTGGGCACGGGCACGCGCAGGGCGTAGCCGTCCAGCTTGCCCTTCAGTTCCGGCAGCACCAGGCCGATCGCCTTGGCCGCCCCGGTGGTCGTCGGGGTGATGCTCAGGGCGGCCGCGCGTGCCCGGCGCAGGTCCCGGTGCGGGCCGTCCTGCAGGTTCTGGTCGGCGGTGTAGGCATGCACCGTGGTCATCAGGCCGCGCTCGATCCCGAAACGGTCGTTGAGCACCTTGGCCAGCGGCGCCAGGCAGTTGGTGGTGCACGAGGCGTTGGAGATGATGTGGTGGGCGGCGGGATCGTACCGGCCGTCATTGACCCCCATGACGATAGTGATGTCCTCGTCCTTGGCCGGGGCGGAAATCAGCACCTTCTTCGCGCCGGCGTCCAGATGCTTGCGGGCATCCCCTGCCTTGGTGAAGAAGCCGGTGCATTCGATCACAACGTCGACGCCAAGCTTGGCCCACGGCAGCTGCGCCGGATCCCGCTCGGCCAGCACCTGCACCGCGGCACCGTCGACGACGATATTCCCGTCCTTGGTTTCGATGCTTTCGGACAGCCGCCCCATGATGCTGTCGTATTTGAGCAGATGGGCGAGGGTGCGTGCGTCGGTCAGGTCATTGACGGCGACTATGTCAAGATCCGCCTGCCGGGCCAGGGCCGCGCGGAAGAAATTGCGTCCGATGCGCCCGAAACCGTTAATTCCCACACGAGTAGTCACTTGAATCTATCTCCTTGCATCGGCGGATAGTTCGGACCTAGCGCGGCCGTCCGTCCCGCCGCCCGCGAACATGCGGCGGGGCGCCCGGCCCTAGCTGGCTGGAAGGCGCCCCGGCCGCAGGGGCGTGCGGGACAGGCCTTCCAGCCAACATCTTAGGCCCAAAGCGCGCCCATGAGGATGGTGGCTACTTGCCCAAGGTGATCAGGGAAGCAGCTCCGCTGCGGGCGGCGTCGAAGCGGGCGGCCACATCGGCCCAGTTCACGATGTTCCAGAAGGCCTTGACGTAGTCGGCCTTGACGTTCTGGTAGTCGAGGTAGAAGGCGTGTTCCCACATGTCCAGCTGCAGCAGCGGGGTCGTGGCCACCGGCACGCCGTTCTGCTGGTCGTACATCTGCTCGATGACCAGGTTCCCGCCGAGCGGCTCGTAGGCCAGGATTGCCCAGCCCGAACCCTGGATGGTGGTAGCGGCACCGGTGAAGTGGCCGCGGAAGCTGTCGAAGGAACCGAAGTACTCGTCGATGGCGGCGGCGAGCTCGCCGGTGGGCTTGTCACCGCCGTCCGGAGAGAGGTTGTTCCAGAAGATGGAGTGGTTGATGTGCCCGCCAAGGTTGAACTGCAGGTCCTTCGACAGCTTCGCCGCGGCGGCGGCCTCGCCGTTGGAGCGGGCCTCGGCCATATTCTCCAGGGCGGCGTTGGCCCCGGCCACGTAGGCGGCATGGTGCTTGCTGTGGTGCAGCTCCATGATGCGCGCCGAGATGTGGGGCTCCAGGGCCGCGTAGTCATAGGGCAGTTCAGGCAGTTCGTACTTCGTCACGAAACCCTCCGTAGATACTCCGGCCGCCGGCGGCGGCCTGTCGATTGACCAACCGGACGGCGGTTCCGTCCGGAAGCTTGGCGCTGGCCGTCAACGGCCCGCCCCGGGTCGGGCCCGGGTAGTCCCCAGTCTAGTGGGAGGCCGGTCGACGCCAGGGATGTTTCACCCGTCCAGCATGTCAGGCGTCACGCTGGCCTCCGTGCCGGGAATGCCCAGCTCTACAGCCCGCTTGTCCGCCATCGCCAGCAGGCGCCGGATGCGCCCGGCGATCGCGTCCTTAGTCATGGGCGGATCCGCCAGCCGGCCCAGTTCGTCGAGGCTGGCCTGCTTATGGGCTACGCGCAGCTCGCCCGCATAGCGCAGATGGTCCGGCACGTCCTCGCCCAGGATTTCCAGCGCGCGCTCCACCCGTGCCCCGGCGGCGACGGCGGCCTGCGCCGAACGGCGCAGATTGGCGTCGTCGAAATTGGCCAGTCGGTTGGCCGTGGCCCGCACCTCCTTGCGCATCCGCCGTTCTTCCCAGACCATCAGGGCGTCGTGGGCGCCCATCCTGGTCAGCAGCGCGGCGATGGTGTCGCCGTCCCGGATGACCACGCGGTCCACACCGCGGACCTCGCGGGCCTTGGCCGTGATCCCCAGCCGGCGGGCGGCGCCCACGAGGGCCAGGGCAGCCTCGGGACCCGGGCAGGTGACCTCCAGCGAGGAGGAGCGGCCGGGCTCGGTGAGCGAACCGTGCGCCAGGAACGCGCCGCGCCAGACGGCCTCGGCGTCGGCGGCTGAACCGTTGACGACCACCGAGGGCAGGCCGCGCACCGGCCGGCCGCGCGCGTCCAGCAGGCCGGTCTGCCGGGCCAGCGACTCTCCGTCGCGCACCACGCGGACCACATAGCGGTTGCCCCGGCGCAGACCGCCGCCGGAGACAACGATGATTTCGCTGTTGTGCCCGTAGACCTCGGCAATGGCTGCGCGCAGGCGGCGGGCCGTGGCGGTCAGGTCCACCTCGGCTTCAATGACGATGCGGCCGGAAATGATGTGCAGCCCGCCGGCGAAGCGGAGCATCGCGGAAACTTCCGCCTTCCGTACCGAGGACTTCTTGATTTCCAGGCGGGAAAGCTCATCCTTGACTGCTGCCGTCAGCGCCATCGAACCGGTCCTTACTTACTTAGTGCTTATGCGGCTGGCTAGGCATGCGCATGCTCTGCGCTGCCTCCGAAAATGTCATGGTAGGCCGCGGCCAGCCGCAGGGGATCATGGACGGGGAGCCCGCCCAAGGTTCCCACTTTACCGAACACCGCCTGTGCCCCGAGCCGTCCGGCCGCCTGCTCGAAGCGCCCGCGGTCCTCGACGGCACCCGGATCGGCCAGGACGTAGTCGAATCGCATCTCCGGCGCGTAGCGCTGGATCACCGCCAGATGGTCCGCGGCGCTCATCCCGGAAGTCTCCTTGGTGTCGGTGGCCAGGTTCATGGTCAGCACGCGCCGCGCCGTGGTCCGGCAGAGGGCGTCCCGCAACTGCGGCAGCATCAGGTGCGGCAGCACGGAGGTGTACCAGGAGCCCGGCCCCAGGATCACCCAGTCCGCCAGTTCGATGGCCTCCAGCGCCTCGCCGCAGGCCGGGGCGTCCGCCGGGATCAGCCTCACGTCGTTGACGTGGCAGTCCTTGCCCACCGCGGCCAGCTTGGACTGGCCGGTGACGGTCTCGGTGCGCAGCCGCCCATCGGGGGTTTCGGTCAGCACGTCCCCTTCGATGGTCAGCGGCACCGTGGCCATCGGCAGGACCTGGCCGCGGGCGCCGAGCAGGGCGCCGGCCCACTGCAGCCCGGCCACCGGATTGCCCAGCAGCTCCCAGAGCGTGACGATCAGCAGGTTCCCGACGGCGTGGTTGTCCAGGCTGCCTTCGGAGTGTTCGGCGGACTTGAAGCGGTGCTGCATGACATCGCGCCAGGTGCGCCCCCACTCGGTGTCGTCGCACAGGGCCGCCAACGCCATCCGCAGGTCCCCCGGCGGCAGCACCCCCAGTTCCCGCCGCAGCCGGCCCGAGGACCCGCCGTCGTCGGCTACCGTTACCACTGCCGTCAGTTCGGTGGTCAGCAGCCGCAGCGCGGCCAGCGAGGCGGAGAGCCCGTGCCCGCCGCCCAAGGCCACCACGGCCGGCGGTTCCTGGTACCTGGTGCCGGTCCCGGCCGGCTGGGGCAGGGGAATGCGCGGCAGCGATCCGGTGAGCAGGGCCACTTACTCGCGTCCCAGGTCCCGGTGCGTCACCGTGACTTTGACCCGCGGCAGCTGGGCCAGACGCTTGGCCAGCTCCTCGGCCACCGCCACCGAGCGGTGCTTGCCGCCGGTACAGCCGACGGCGATCGTGGCGTAGTGCTTGTTTTCCTGCCGGTAGCCTTCCAGCACCGGCTCGAGGGCGTAGACATAGCGCTTGACGAATTCGGCGGCACCGGAATCGACCAGGACGAAATCGCTCACCTGCTTTTCCAGCCCGGTGTGTGGGCGCAGCGCCGGGACCCAGTGCGGGTTGGGGATGAAGCGGGCATCCGCCACATAGTTCGCGTCCACCGGCAGGCCGTACTTGAAGCCGAAGCTCATCACGTTCAGGCGCAGGGTGATCGGGCCGTCATCGGAGAACAGCTGGGTGATTTCGGTGGCCAGGGCGTGGACGTTCATGTCCGAGGTGTCCAGGACCAGGTCGGCGCTGTCCTTCAGCCCTGCCAGCAGCCGGCGCTCGGCGCGGATGCCGTCCGAAATCCGGCCCCCGCCCTGGAGCGGGTGTGGCCGGCGGCCCTGTTCGAAGCGGCGCACCAGCACCTCGTCGGAGGCATCCAGGAACAGCACCCGGTGGTTGATCGCGCTGGAGGCCAGGCCGTGCATGGCATCCTGGATGTCGCGGAACAGCGCCTGGCTGCGTACGTCGATCACCACGGCCAGCCGCGGGAGCGACTCCGGGGTGCGGGCCACGAGTTCGGCCAGGGTGCCGAGCATTTGCGGCGGCAGGTTGTCCACCACGTACCAGCCATGGTCCTCCAGCGCGTGGGCGGCGGTGGTCCGCCCGGCACCGGACATGCCGGTCACCACCAGCAATTCGGATTCCGCCGGCTTAACGGGCGTGAAATCCTCTTCCGTCGACATGTAGCCTTCCCGTCCAGATCCCTGCGCAGCGGATGTTCCTGCGCCGCCTCAAGCCTAACTAAGATTCCAGGATTTCGCCGGTGGCCATGTTCACCGCCGGTGCCTGCTCCCCCGCCCCGTCCAGGCCCGGCGCGGCCTCGGCAGCGTCCAGCTGGCGCCGGATGGAGGCGGCCAGGGCAGGTCCGATGCCGGGCACCTGCTGCAGCTGCTCCACGCCGGCGGCCTTGAGCCGCTTGGCCGAGCCGAAATGCTTCAGCAGTGCCTTGCTCTTGGCCGGCCCCAGGCCCTGGATCCCGTCCAGAACGGAGACTGTCATGGACTTGCCCCGCTTCTGCCGGTGGTAGCTGATGGCGAAGCGGTGCGCTTCGTCCCGGATGCGCTGGAGCAGGTACAGCCCCTCGGAGGCGCGTGGCAGGATGACCGGGAATTCGTCGTCGGGCAGCCAGACTTCCTCCAGCCGTTTGGCCAGGCCCACCACATGGATGCCGGTGATGCCCAGATCTGCCAGTGCCCGGGAGGCGGCAGCAACCTGCGGCGGGCCGCCGTCGACCACCACGAGGTTGGGCGGGTAGGCGAACTTGGCCCGCGGGGCGGGCGTGGTCGTGTCCGCCAGCACCTCGCCGCCACCCCTGTCCGCTGCCGGCTGCTTCGACGCCGCTTGGTCCGCCAGATAGTTGCGGAAGCGCCGGCTGATCACGTCGTACATGGAGGCGGTATCGTCCCGGGCCGCGTCCCCGGTGATCGCGAAGCGCCGGTAGTCGGCCTTCTTGGGCAGCCCGTCCTCGACCACCACCATCGAAGCCACCACATTGGTGCCTTGGACGTGCGAGACGTCGAAGCATTCGATCCGCAGCAGGGGAACAGGCAGACCCAGCGCCTCCTGCAGTTGCTGCAGTCCGGCCGAGCGCGTGGTGATGTCCCCGGCCCGCCGGCTCTTGTGCAGCGCCAGGGCCTGGTCGGCGTTCTCCTGGACCGTGGCCAGCAGCGCCGCCTTGTCCCCGCGCCGGGGCACCCGGATTTCCATCCGGCTGCCCCGCAGCCCGCGCAGCCACTCTTCGAGTTCGACGGCATTTTCCGGCTCGGAGGGCAGCAGCACCTGGCGGGGGATGCGGTCCGGCCCCTCGGCGTCGCCGTAGACCTGCTGGAGCAGATGCTCCACCAGGTCCGCCGGCGTGCTGTCCTCGACCTTCTCCACCACCCAGCCGCGCTGGCCGCGGATCCGCCCGCCGCGCACATGGAAGACCTGCACCGCGGCCTCGAGCTCGTCCTCGGCCAGGGCGAACACATCGGCGTCGGTGTCCTCGGACAGCACCACGGCGTTGCGTTCGAAAACCTTCTTCAGCGCCGCGATGTCGTCCCGGTAGCGGGCCGCCGACTCGTAATCGAGCTCAGCGACGGCAGCAGCCATTTTCTTTTCCAGGGCAGTAATGAAGCGTCCCGCCTCCCCGCCCATGAAGGCGCAGAACTCCGCCGCCAGCGCCTTGTGGTCCTCGGGCGAGATCCTGCCCACGCACGGCGCCGAGCACTTGTCGATGTAGCCGAGCAGGCAGGGCCGGCCGGTGGCCTCGGCACGCTTGAAGACGCCGTTGCTGCAGGTGCGCACCGGGAACACCCGCAGCAGGGTGTCCACCGTTTCGCGGATGGCCTTGGCCGGATAGAACGGACCGAAGTATTTGGTGCCCTTGCGCCGTTCCCCGCGCATCACCTGGACCCGGGGAAACTTCTCGGACATGGTCACAGCCAGGTACGGGTAGGACTTGTCGTCCCGGAACATGATGTTGAACCGGGGCGTGAATTCCTTGATCCAGGTGTATTCCAGCTGGATGGCTTCGAGCTCGCTGCCCACCACCGTCCATTCCACCGAGGCGGCGGTATGCACCATGGTCCGGGTCTTGGGCTGCAGCGTTCCCGGGGACGCAAAGTAACTGGTCAGCCGGGACCGCAGGTTCTTCGCCTTGCCCACGTAAATGACGCGCCCGTGCTCGTCCCGGAACCGGTAGACGCCGGGGTTGGTAGGGATGTCGCCCGTCCGCGGCCGGTAGCTGGAGGGGTCCGCCATGACTGCTCTTCTGTTTCCCGCTAGGTTCGCTGCTCTGTCCGCTGTGGTTATCGCTGTGGCTATTCCGTGGACTTGGTCTGGTTGTACGTGCTGGCCCGCTCCTGGCCGCTCAGCTCGGCAATCGCATCCATGATCTTGTCCGTCGCCGCCCGGCGTGCGGGCAGCGAATGGTCTGGTCCCACTTTATCGAAATACAGCGGGGTGCCGACCTTCATGGTGAAGTGCCGGGGCGTGATCCTCATGCTGTCCGCCGGCTGCAGCTTGTCCGTGCCGATCAGGCCCACCGGCAGCACCGGTGCCCCGGTGGTCAGCGCCAGCCAGCCCACCCCGGTGCGGCCCCGGTAGAGCAGCCCGTCACGGGAACGGGTTCCCTCCGGATAGATGCCAAAGGCCTCGTTGCGTTCAAGGACCTCCAGGGCCGTCTGCAGCGCAGCCACGCTGGCAGCCTGCTCCCCCCGCTCAACCGGGATCGAGCCCACGCTACTGAAGAACCACCGCGAGAACATGCCCTTGGGGCCCTTGGCCGTGAAGTATTCGGCCTTGGCGAAGAAGGCGACCTTCCGCGGCATCAGCGCCTGGACAATGATGCTGTCCAGGAAGGACTGATGGTTGGGGGCAACGATGACCGGCCCCTCCTTGGGGAAGTTCTCCAGCCCCTCGACAGTGGGACGGCAGGTGCTGCGGATGGCGGCGCGGAAGGTGGCCCGCGTGGCTTCAAAGAACTCCATCGCCCTACCGACCCGCCGCCGGCCCGGCCACGGCAGCCATGCCTGCCAACTGCATCAAATGCTCCTCCAACTCCTCTGCGCTGCGGACGACGGCGGCCGCCCCGGCCGCTTCCAGCTCACCTTCGGCGGCGAATCCCCACGCGACTCCCAGCGCCGGAATCCCATGGTGCACGGCTGCTTCGACGTCGAAGTGGCGGTCCCCCACCATCATCGCCGGAACCGGCAGGTCACCGCCGGCAGCGGCAGCCCCGGCTGCCAGCGCCGCGGCCACGATCTGGATCTTGCCGTGGCCGGCGGCCGGCGTCCCGTCCGTGTCGTCGAGTTCGGCGCCGTGGACGCTGTCGAAGTATCCGGACAGCCCCTGCACCCGCAGCAGCTGCACGGCAATCGGCGCCGGCTTCTGCGTGGCCACGGCCAGCCGGAAGCCCCGCTCCCGCAGCCGTCCCAGCAAGGCTTCGGCCCCCGGGTAGACCCGGCTCGCGGCCATTCCGCGCTCCCGGTATTCGCTCCGGTACAGCCGGATCACCTCGGCTACCCGCTCCTCCGGCACCGCTGCCAGCCGGCGCAGGGACTGCCCCAGGGGCGGCCCGACCATGGAGTCCAGCACGGCCGCGGGCGGAACCGGCAGGCCGGCCGCCGACAGTGCCCTCCCGATGCCTCCGGTAATGGCTCCGGCCGGGTCGACCAGCGTTCCGTCGAGATCGAAGAGCACCAGGGCCGGAAAGGAAGTCACCAAGGCATTTTTCCACACCAGCAGGGCGTTTGCGCACACGCATGCCCGGGCGGGAATACTTCGCCGGCCCCGGCGGGCACGGACCCGCGCCCGGACTGTCCGTCAGGACGACGGCGGCAGCCGGTCCAAAAAGTGCCGGCTGTACACGAAGCCCAGCACATTGCCGTAGGGGTCCACGACCGAAGCAGTGACCAGGCCGTCACCCCGGTCGGTCACCGGCTCAAGCTCCCGGGCGCCAGCGGCCAGTACCCGGTCGCGGAAGCCGGCGACGTCGTCGACATGCCAGTAGACGATGGCGCCCCCAGGATCGATCGCGTGGCCGACGGGAGCGTCCTGGGCGTCGATCAGCACCAGTTCCTGCTCATAGTCGCCGATCCGGAACTGCGCATAGCCGGGCCGCTGGACATAGGGCCCGTGGCCGAGCAGCTCCGTGTACCACTGCACCGCTGACGGCAGGTCGGTGGTCCAGAAACTGACAGTGCTTATTCCGCGCAGCATGCACGGACGCTACAGCACCTCCGGACCGGCAGGCAATGCCCCGGGAGTCACCCCAGGATCTCCGCCAGGAACCTGCCGGTATGGCTGATCTCTGCCTTGGCTACCTCTTCCGGGGTGCCGGAGGCGATGATCTGCCCGCCGCCGGAGCCGCCGTCAGGGCCGAGGTCCACGATCCAGTCGGCGCTCTTGATCACGTCCAGGTTGTGCTCGATGGTGATCACGGTGTTGCCCTTGTCCACCAGCGACTGCAGCACCAGCAGCAGCTTGCGGATGTCCTCGAAGTGCAGGCCGGTGGTCGGCTCGTCCAGGACGTAGATGCTGCGGCCGTTGGAGCGCTTCTGCAGCTCGCTGGCCAGCTTCACCCGCTGCGCCTCGCCGCCGGAGAGGGTGGTCGCCGGCTGGCCCAGGCGCACGTAGCCGAGGCCGACGTCGACCAGGGTGTTCAGGTGCCGGGCGATCGGGGTGAACGCGGCGAAGAACTCCGCGGCCTCCTCGATGGGCATGTCCAGCACATCGGCGATCGTCTTGCCCTTGTAGTGCACCTCGAGGGTTTCCCGGTTGTAGCGCGCACCGTGGCAGACCTCGCAGGGGACGTAGACATCAGGCAGGAAGTTCATCTCGATCTTCAGCGTGCCGTCGCCGGAACAGGCCTCGCAGCGGCCGCCCTTGACGTTGAAGGAGAACCGCCCGGGCAGGTAGCCGCGGACCTTCGCCTCGCTGGTTTCGGCGAAGAGCTTGCGGATGTGGTCGAAGACCCCCGTGTAGGTGGCCGGGTTGGACCGCGGCGTGCGGCCGATCGGGCTCTGGTCCACATGGATGACCTTGTCCAGGTGGTCCAGGCCCTCGACCCGGGTATGCCGGCCGGCCACGTGCTTGGCGCCATTGAGCTTGTTCGCCAGCACCTTGTACAGGATGTCGTTGACCAGCGTGGACTTGCCGGAGCCGCTCACCCCGGTAACCGCGGTGAACACGCCCAGCGGGAAGGCTGCGTCGATGCCGCGCAGGTTGTTCTCGCGGGCGCCGACCACCTTGAGCTGGCGCTTTCGGTCCACAGTGCGGCGCTCCGCCGGTACTTCGATTTTGCGCCGGCCGGCCAGGTAGTCCCCGGTGATGGATTGCTCGTTGTCCAACAGCTCCTTCAACGGACCCGAGTGCACCACCTGCCCGCCGTGCTCACCTGCGCCCGGACCGATGTCCACGACCCAGTCCGCTTCGTGGATGGTGTCCTCGTCGTGTTCGACGACGATCAGCGTGTTGCCCAGGTCCCGCAGCCGGGTGAGGGTTTCGATCAGCCGGCGGTTGTCCCGCTGGTGCAGGCCGATGGAGGGCTCGTCCAGCACATACAGCACGCCGACCAGCCCGGAACCGATCTGGGTGGCCAGCCGGATGCGCTGGGCCTCGCCGCCGGAGAGCGTGCCGGCGGCGCGTTCCAGGTTCAGGTACTCCAGGCCGACGTCGAGCAGGAACCGCAGCCGGGCCTGGATCTCGATCAGCACCTGGTGGGCAATCTGCGCCTCGCGCCCGGACAGCGTCAGCGCGCCCAGGAAGTCGCTGCATTCGCGCAGCGGCAGCGCGCAGACGTCGGCGATCGACTTCCCGTTGATCAGCACGGACAGCGACGCCGGATTCAGGCGCGCGCCGTTGCACTCCGGGCACGGAATCTCGCGCATGTACTCTTCGTAGCGGTCCCGGGCGTTGTCGGACTCAGTTTCCTGGTGCTTGCGCTGGATGTACTGCACCGCCCCCTCGAAGCCGGTGCTGTACTTGCGCTCCCGGCCGAAGCGGTTGCGGTACTGGACTACCACCTTGTGGTCCTTGCCGTGCAGCACCGCCTTGCGGACCTGGGCCGGCAGCTTGGCATACGGGGTATCCATGGAGAAGTCCATCTCGTGGGACAGCCCCTCCAGCAGCCGTGTCCAGTACTCGAGGGTCGCCGTGCCCAGGGCCCAGGGCGCAATCGCCCCTTCCGCCAGGCTCAGCGACGGGTCCGGCACCACCAGGTCCTCGTCCACCTCCAGCTTGGACCCGATGCCGGTGCAGGCCGGGCAGGCACCGAAGGGATTGTTGAAGGAGAAGGACCGCGGCTCGATCTCGTCGATCGCCAGCGGATGCTCGTTGGGGCAGGCCAGGTTCTCCGAGAACGCCCGGGTCCGGCCCGGCGCCTCCTCGTCCAGGTCCACAAAGTCGGCCAGCACGCGGCCGTCGGCCAGTCCGAGAGCGGTCTCCACCGAGTCGGTCAGGCGCTGCCGGATGCCGTCCTTGGCCACCAGCCGGTCCACCACCACCTCAATGGTGTGCTTGAACTGCTTGCCGAGCTTGGGCGGCTCCGTAAGCTGGATGAGCTTGCCGTCCACCATGGCGCGGGAGTAGCCCTTCGCGGAAAGTTCACGGAACAGCTCCACGAACTCGCCCTTGCGCCCGCGCACTACCGGGGCCAGGATCTGGAAGCGGGTGCCTTCCTCGAGCTCGAGCAGCTGGTCCACAATCTGCTGCGGAGTCTGCCGGGCCACCGGCTCGCCGCAGACCGGGCAGTGCGGCCGGCCCACGCGCGCCCAGAGCAGGCGCATGTAGTCGTAGATTTCGGTGATCGTGCCCACGGTGGAGCGGGGGTTCTTGCTCGTGGACTTCTGGTCGATCGACACCGCGGGCGAGAGCCCCTCGATGAAGTCCACATCCGGCTTGTCCACCTGGCCGAGGAACTGCCGGGCGTAGGCGGAGAGCGATTCCACGTACCGGCGCTGGCCCTCGGCGAAGATGGTGTCGAAGGCCAGGGAGGACTTGCCGGAACCGGACAGCCCGGTGAACACGATCATCGAGTCGCGCGGCAGATCCAGGTCGATGTTGCGAAGGTTGTGTTCGCGGGCGCCCTTGACCACGAGGCGTGACAAATCGGGCTTGGCGGCGTGGCTCAGGACGGAACTTGCGGATTCACTCGCTTTAAGCACGCCTACCAGTCTAGTCGAAACTTCTTTCGAACCTGCCCGCGGGGGCGGGCGACGACGGCGGCCCGGTGGTGCGCTACTGCGCGGCCAGCCGTTCCACTGCGGCCTTGACCGCGGCGAGCGCCGCGGCGGTCTCGATCCCTTGCGCGTGGACCACGCGGGCGAAGTCCTCCGCGGCCGCGGCGAGCAGCTGGCCGGAACGGGCCGCGCCGGCGCTGACCACTGTTCCGGCCCGCCCCTGGGTGTCGACCCGGCCGGCCGTCTCCAGCTCCCGGTAGGCGCGGGCCACGGTGTTGGGCACCACGCCCAGGTGCTCGGCCAGCTTGCGGACCGGCGGCAGCTTCGTCCCCACCGGCAGTTCACCGCTGTCCGCCGCCTCGATGATCCGCAGCCGCAGCTGTTCGAAGAGCGCGACAGCACTGTCCCGGTTCAGCCGCCAGTCGAATTGATCAGCTTCCATTCCCCCGCCCCGCCTGCCCCTTGTCCTCCAGCGTTGTCCCCGGCCCCCATACGCCGGCACCACCAGAATGACATCCCCGCCGCAGATCGTCGACAGCCAGCCGCTGGCGCCGTCCACCCTCCGGTAGCGTCTACCGGCCTCCCAACCCCTCGCTCCGCTTGGGGCGGGGCCCTCCCGTAGACTGGGCCGCATGATCGACCTCACCGACGTGACCATCCGCAGCGTGTCCGTCAGCGCCATGGACAACAACGTGTACCTGCTGACTTCCAAGACCTCCGGGGACCAGGTGCTGATCGACGCCGCGGACGATTTCTCGGCCATCCGGAAGCTCCTGGACGAAGGCGCCGCGGACTACGCGCAGGGCGGCACCGGCCAGGCCCAGGTGAAGCTGATCGTCACCACGCACAGCCACTGGGACCACGTCCGCGCGCTCACCGAGGCGGTCGAGGCCACCGGTGCCCCGACGGCGGCCGGCACCGAGGACATCGATGCCATCGCCGTGCCTACGGACATTGCCCTCGAACACGGCGACATCCGCTGGTTCGACGGCTTCGAACTCGAGGCGATCAAGCTGCGCGGCCACACCCCCGGCAGCGTGGCCCTGCTCTACCGGGACCCGCACGGCCCGGCCCATCTGTTCACCGGCGACTCACTGTTCCCCGGCGGCGTTGGCAACACCGACAAGGATCCGGCGCGCTTCGCCTCGCTGTACCGGGACGTAGTGGACCGGGTCTTCGCCTACCTGCCCGATGACACGGTGGTCCACCCGGGCCACGGCAAGGGCACCACCTTGGGAGCCGAACGGCCGCACCTGCAGGAATGGAAAGAGCGCGGCTGGTAGAGAGTGGGGCAGGCCCTAGGTCAGGAACAGTTCGAAGGCCACCCGGGCTCCGGCCTCGTCCGGCCCGGTGACCATCCGGACCTGTTCCAGGGCCTGCTCGCGCACCGGCCGCGGGCTGAGCGCCTGCAGGTAGCGCTCGTGTGCCATCAGGGAGGCCAGAGCCTTCTCCACGCTCTCCCTGCCCACCGGGACGGCGTGCGTCGGCTGCGAGGATACCACCGCGACCCAGCGCACGCCGGCATGCGGCGGCAGGCCGGCCTCGGCCAGCTCGGGAAAGATCCACTCGTTGGCGGCATCTGCCACCGCGTTGAGCACGGAACGGCCGAAGACCTGGTGGTCCTGGGAGTTCCAGCGTCCCGGGGCCCAGGTTTCCCGGTGGTTGAGCGTGACCACCCCGTCCGGGCGGTAGCGGCGGATCGCCCGGGCGAGATCGCGGCGCAGGTCCAGGGTCTGCTCCAGCCGCCCGTCGGGATAATCCAGGAAGACCAGGTTGTCCACGCCCACCGCGGCACAGGCGGCCCGCTGCTCGGCCTCCCGCAGCGGGCCTGATTCGGCCGGGGGCAGCCCGGCAATGCCTGCCTCCCCGCTGGTGGCCAGCACATAGGCGACCTGCTTGCCTTGGCCCGTCCATTCGGCCACCGCTGCGGCCGCCCCGTACTCGGCGTCGTCCGGATGGGCCATGAGCACCAGCGCCCGGTCCCAGTCCGTGGGCATCGGCTCCAGTCCGCTCATGCAGGGCCCTGTTTCTGGCCGACGGCGAAGATCCGCCGGAAGGAGTAGATGGTGCCGTACGGGGTGGCCGGGTAAGCCTCGCGGAGCATCCGGGCGAATTCCGCTTCGAAGGCCCGGGCTTCCTCCTCGTCTAGGGCTGCGAGCAGCGGCCGGAGCCCGGCGCCGCGCACCCATTCGAGGACCGGGTCCTGGTCGTGCAGGACGTGCTCGTAGATGGAGGTCCAGGCCTCCGCCTCGCAGCCGCCTTCCAGCAGCAGGCGCAGGTAGTCCAGCACCGATCCCACGGCGTTCTCGTGCCGGAGCACTCCGGAGAGCCTGTCGTGCCAGCGCGGCGAATCTGCGAGCGCGCGCATCAGCGCGTGCGAGGGGGCGTCGAAATTGTCCGGCACCTGGATGGCCAGCCAGGCGCCGGCCTGCATCTGCTGCAGCCACCGGCGCATCATCTCCAGGTGGCCGGGAACCCACTGCAGGGCTGCGTTGGACACCAGGACGTCAAGGCCCGGCGGCGGCTCCCAGTTGGCGATGTCCCCCTCGGCAAATTCCAGGTTGGGTTCGTCCTGGATCTGCCGGGCCTGCCGGAGCATCTCGGGAGCGGAGTCCACGCCGATGACCCGGGCACCGGGCCAGCGGCGCGCGAGCGAGGCGGTGAGGGTGCCCGGGCCGCAGCCCAGGTCCACCACCAGGCGCGGCTCGGGGCCGGTGATCCGGGCGGTCAGGTCGTAGAACGGCAGGCTGCGGTAGTCGGAGAACTCCCGGTACTTGTGCGGATCCCAGTCCATGGTCCGCCCTAGGCGCTCTGCCACAGGCCCATCACGTTGCCTTCGCTGTCCTGGAAGTAGGCGAAGTAGCCCATGTCCATCACCGGCTGCCTGGGCACCACGGTCGAGCCGCCCTGGGTGCCGATCTTCTCGAGCGTGCCGTCGATGTCGTCGACGTCGATAGTGATGACCGGGCTCCTGGGCGCGTTGTCACTGCGCTTGAACATGCCGCCGTTGATCGCTCCGGGTTCCAGCGGCATGCCCTGCTCGTCGGCGGGGGTCGTTCCGACCGCAATGTAGTCGACCTCCGGCATGGGACTGAGGTTCCAGCCAAAGACCGAGCGGTAGAACTCCGACGCCCTGCCCGTATCGTCTGCCGGTATCTCGAAGTGCACAACCCGTCCGCTCATGGTGGCCTCCTGAAGCCTTGGTGCGCCCGCTGCGCGGCCCGTCCGCGCAGGACTCAGCCTAGGGCGTACAACGGGCAGGGACCAGACATCATAAGCTGGAAGGAACATGAATCTTCTTGACCAGCTGCCCGCAGCCTCCGCCGTCTCCTCCACCGACCCCGACCGAACCTACACCTCGTTCGTGGAGTGGGTGGAAAGCCGGAACATGGAGCTCTACCCGGCCCAGGACGAGGCCGTCATGGAGTTGGTCACCGGCAACAACGTCATCCTCGCCACGCCCACGGGCTCGGGCAAGTCCATGGTGGCTGTCGCCGCCCATTTCCATGCCATGGCCACGGGGCAGCGCAGTTACTACACGGCCCCGATCAAGGCCTTGGTCTCGGAGAAGTTCTTCGCCCTGTGCGATATCTTCGGGCCGGAGAACGTGGGTATGGTCACCGGGGATTCCGCCGTGAACCAGGACGCGCCCATTATCTGCTGCACGGCGGAAATCCTGGCCAACATCGCGCTGCGCGAGGGCGCGGACGCCGACCTGGGCCCGGTGGTGATGGACGAGTTCCACTACTACTCGGATCCGCAGCGCGGGTGGGCCTGGCAGGTGCCGCTGCTGGAGCTGCCGCAGGCGCAGTTCCTGCTCATGTCCGCCACCCTCGGCGACGTGGCCCGGTTCGAGAAGGAGCTCACCGAGCTCACCGGCAGGGCCACCACCACCGTCAGTTCGGCGGAACGGCCGATCCCGCTGCACTACTACTACGTGACGACCACCGTGCAGGAATCCCTCGAGGAACTGCTGGCCACCAGGCAGGTGCCGGTGTACGTGGTCCACTTCAGCCAGGTCGAGGCCATCGAGCGCGCGCAGAACCTGATGAGCATCAATGTCTGCACCCGCGAGGAGAAGGACCGGATCGCGGAGCTGATCGGCAGCTTCCGCTTCGCCGCCGGCTTCGGCAAGACGCTGAACCGGCTGGTGCGCCACGGCATCGGCGTCCACCACGCCGGCATGCTGCCCAAGTACCGCCGGCTGGTGGAGCAGCTGGCCCAGGCCGGCCTGCTCAAGGTCATCTGCGGCACCGACACCCTGGGCGTGGGCATCAATGTGCCGATCCGCACCGTGCTGCTGACCGCCCTGAGCAAGTACGACGGCGTGCGCACCCGGCTGCTGAACGCCCGGGAATTCCACCAGATCGCCGGCCGCGCCGGCCGGGCCGGCTACGACACCGCAGGCACCGTCGTCGTCCAGGCCCCCGAACACGTGGTGGAGAACACTAAGGCGATGGCCAAGGCCGTGGCCAAATTCGGCGACGACCAGAAGAAGCTGCGCCAGGTGGTGAAGAAGAAGCCGCAGGCCGGGTTCGTCAGCTGGGGCGAGGCCACGTTCAAGAAGCTGGTGGAAAGCGACCCGGAGCCGCTGACCTCCAGCTTCACGGTCAGCCATGCCATGCTGCTGAACCTGCTGGAACGGCCCGGGGATCCGTTCGCCGCCGCCCGGCGGCTGCTGACCCGCAACCACGAAACCCGGCCCGCGCAGCTGAAGCTGATCAGGCGCGCCCTGGGGATCTACCGGGAGCTGCTGGCCGCCGGCCTGGTGGAACGCCTGGAGGCACCGGACGAGGACGGGCGGATGGTCAGGCTGCGGGTCCACCTGCAGGAGAACTTCGCCCTGAACCAGCCGCTGGCCCCGTTCGCCGTCGCCAGCCTGGAGCTGCTGGACCCTGAAGGCGGCAGTTATGCCCTGGACGTGCTCTCGGTGATCGAGGCGATCCTGGAAAAGCCCCGGCAGATCCTCGCGGCCCAGGAAAAGAAGGCCCGCGGCGAGGCGGTGGCCGCGATGAAGGCCGATGGGCTGGAGTATGAGCAGCGCATGGCCCTGCTGGAGGAGGTCAGCTATCCGCAGCCGCTGGCCGACCTGCTGACCCAGGCCTTCGAGACCTACCGGCGCGCGGCTCCCTGGGTCGGCGACTTCGAGCTGTCGCCCAAGTCGGTGGTCCGGGACATGTACGAGCGGGCGATGAACTTCGGCGAGTACGTCCAGTTCTACGGGCTGGCCCGCAGCGAGGGCATCGTGCTGCGGTACCTGACGGACTGCTACAAGGCGCTGCGGCAGACCGTGCCCACCGAGGCGCTGCGCGAGGACCTCGAGGACATCATTGCCTGGCTGGGCGAACTGGTCCGCCAGGTGGACTCGAGCCTGCTGGACGAGTGGGAGGAGCTCGCCTCCGGCGCCGGGGCCGCGGACCTGGCCGCCGAGCATGCCGCTGAGTCCGTCCTGACCAAGGAACCGCCCCGGCTGACCGACAACATCCGTGCCTTCCGGGTCATGGTCCGCAACGAACTGTTCCGCCGGGTGGAGCTGTTCGCGGACGAGGATGAGGAGGCCCTCGGCGCGCTGGATGCCGATTCCGGCTGGGACGCCGGCCGCTGGGCGGAGGCGATGGACGGGTACTTCGAGGAGTATGAGGACATCGGCACCGGGCCCGACGCCCGCGGCCCGGCCCTGCTGATCATCGACGAGGGCCCGAAGGTATGGCAGGTCCGGCAGATCTTCGACGATCCGGCGGGCAACCGCGACTGGGGCATCAACGCCGAGGTGGACCTGGCGGCCAGCAATGAAACCGGCACCGCCGCGGTGACGGTCCTCTCCGTCGGCCCGCCCCTGCCCTGAAACACCGGCAGGCGGATGGACTCTGCAGAAAAATTGGCCAGCAGGCGTCCCGTTGAAGGAACGTCCTGCCAATTGCTTCCTGGGCGGACCTACTCCTCGGGATCCGCGGGACTCTCCGGGGCCTCGGCGTGCAGCTCCGGTCCCCCGGTATAGCCGGCCATGGTGCCGCGGCCGCTGAACGTCCTGCCGGACAGCGGCGCATAGGCGAAATAGCCGGACGAGGCTGCCGGGTCCGGCCCGGCCTCCTCGCTCCGGACGCCCCCGGCGCTGCCGAGCAGGCTGCGGGTCAACGCCTCGCCGTCGCTCATCAGCTCTTCGGCGGCGTCGAGCAGGTGCGGGTCCGCGGGATCGGTGCCGGAGAGCGCCGAGGCGACGACGGCGCGGCGGACAAGTTCCCGGGCGAAGGAAGCAGTGGTTCCGGCGGTCAGTTCCGCCGCCCGGGCAATGGCATCGTCGCTGAAGGCAAGCTCCCGGGCATACAAACGCAGCAGCGCCGCCCGCTCACCGGCTTCGGGGAGCGGGACCTGGACGGCGAGGTCGACCCTGCCGGGACGCTGGGCCAGCGCGCGTTCAAGCATGTCCACCCGGTTGGTGGTCAGCACAAAGGCGACGTCGGCGTCGTCGTCGAGCCCGTCCATGGCGTCCAACACCTCGAAGAGCAGGGGCTGCGGCCCGTGGCCGAAGCTGCGGTCCCCGGCGATCAGGTCGCAGTCCTCGAGGATGATCATGGACGGCTGCAGTGCCCTGGCCATCCGCGCCGCTTCGGCAATGAATGCCAGAGACCCGCCGGAGAGAATGATCGCCGTCGTACCGTCGCTGCGGCCGAGCAGGTACCGCACGGTGTGCGTCTTGCCGGTGCCCGGCGGCCCGTACAGCAGGATGCCTCGCTTGAGGTGCTGGCCCAGGCCGCGCAGCTGCTCCCGGTGGCCGCCAAGCTCCACCGCGTGGCGACTGATCCGGTCCAGCAGCCCCTCGGGCAGGACCACGTCCGCGGCAGCCAGCCGCGGACGTTCGTGGAAGGTGACTCCGGAGCCGGAATCGCCGAAGGGGTCCATGGTCAGCGAGACAACCTGTCCCTTGAGCACGCTGCGCGTTTGCATGTCCGCGCGGAACGCCGCCAGGAAGGCGGCCACGTGCCGCGGGTCCCGGCCCAGCACCTCCAGCAGCGCCGCGTTCTGTCCGTAACGCGGATTGGCAGCCCGGATCAGCACCGCCAGCGGCTCCCCGCCGGGACCGTGCCTAAACAGCCGCAGCCCCAGGGACACGGCCTGGCGCTGCCGTGCCGGTCCGACCGCAACGTTGGCATAGTCGGGCTGGGACAGCGGGAACTGCGGATAGTGCCGGGACTGCTGGAGCATATCGCTCAGGGACAAGTGGTGGCGCTGGTCTCCCCCGCCGATTCCCACCAGCCGGTGCTCCGGATCCGCCTCGGCGGCTTCGGCCAGCAGGATGTCGGCGTCGGCGAACCGGTGGCCGGGGACTTCCTCGACCACCACCGGCAGTTCGTCCGCCGGTATGCCCAGGTGTCCGCTCAGCGTTTCGAGCAACTGCTCCCCGCCGGCCGCGCGGGCGTGCTGCCGTTCGGCCAGCCGCACCAAGGCGGCAAAGTCCTCGATGAAAGCCTGAAGTTTCCCCTCCATCTCCCGACCCTACCAGCGGCACGGGCGCCGTCCGGCCGGGACAGGTCACCTGGCGGCCGGTTTGGCGCGGCGGGGAGGGGTTAGGCTCTTGCTATGCCTGAAACTGCCATGCCTGAACCCTCCGTGCCCGACATCCGGCCGGCCCGCGAAGCCGATGTCCCCGCCCTCCTCGAGCTGATTCATGAGCTTGCCGCCTACGAGAAGGAACCTGACGCGGTCAAGACCACCGCCCGGCAGCTGCAGGATGCGCTCTTCGGGCCCCATCCGGCGGTCTTCGCCCACGTGGCCGAGGTGGACGGCCGGGTCGAGGGCATGGCGTTGTGGTTCCGGAACTTCTCCACCTGGGAAGGGGTCCACGGCATCTACCTGGAGGACCTGTACGTGCGACCGGGCACCCGCGGCCGCGGGCTGGGCACGGAGCTGCTGCGCACGCTGGCCCGGTACGCCGTCGACCAGGGCTATGCCCGGGTGGAGTGGGCGGTGCTGAACTGGAACGAACCAGCGATCGGCTTCTACCGCGCCCTCGGTGCCGGGCCGCAGGACGAGTGGACCACCTACCGGCTGACCGGGGAGGCGCTGGCCGCCTTCGGCGCCCGCGACGGAGCTGGCCCGGATCTGGAAGGGAACGGCGACGCCGGGCAGGTTGCGGGGGCGTCCCGGTGACGCCCGGGACCGGCCGGCAGGTGGCCGGACACACGATCACCGGCAGCCACGAGATGCGCGGCCTGCGGACCACCGGGCACTGCTTCACGGTGCCCCTGGACCACGGCCGGCCCGGCGGGGAAACCTTGGAAGTCTTCGCCCGCGAATACGTCTCGCTGGACCACGGCGACGCTACGGAGCTGCCCTGGCTGCTCTTCCTGCAGGGCGGACCCGGCGGCCGCGGCAACCGGGTGACCTCCCTGGGCGGCTGGATGAAGGAAGCGGCGCGCAGCTTCCGCATCCTGATGCTGGACCAGCGCGGCACGGGGCTCTCCTCCCCCGCCACCCGGCAGACCCTGCCGCTGCGCGGGGATCCCGCGGCCCAGGCCGGCTACCTGGCGCACTTCCGCGCGGACTCCATCGTCGCCGACGCCGAACTGATCCGCGGCGCCCTTGGGGCCGGGCCGTGGAGCGTCTTCGGCCAAAGCTACGGCGGCTTCTGTGCGCTGACCTACCTGTCCTTCGCCCCCGAGGGGCTGCGGGAGGTGCTGATCACCGGCGGGCTGGCCCCGCTGGACGGGTCTCTGGACCGGGTCTACCGCGCCACCTTCGCCCGGGTCGAGGAACGCAACCGGGAGTACTTCGCCGCCTACCCGGAGGACCGGGCACTGGTCACCGGAATCGCGCGGCACCTGGAGCAGGTGCCCGAGTACCTGCCCACCGGCGAACGCCTGAGCGTCCGCCGGTTCCAGATGGCCGGGTCCTTCCTCGGCGGCAACACCCGCTTCGACGCGCTCCACTACCTGCTCGAGGACGCCTTCACCCGGACACCGGACGGCCGGCGCCTCTCGGATGCCTTCCTGGCCCAGGTCGGCGCCCTCGTCAGCCGGGCCTCAAATCCGCTGTACGCGCTGGTCCACGAATCCATCTACGGCCAGGGCGCGGCCACGGACTGGTCCGCGTGGCGGGTGCTCCAGGAGTACCCGCAGTTCAAGCCGGAGGCCGAACATCCCCTGCTCACCGGCGAAATGGTCTACCCCTGGTATTTCGAGGAGGATCCGGCGCTGGTCCCGCTGCGCGAAACCGCCGAGCTGCTGGCCAATAAGGCGGACTGGCCCGCGCTCTACTCGCCGGGGCAGCTGGCCGCCAACACCGTGCCGGTGGCCGCCGCCGTGTACCGGGACGACATCTATGTGGACCGCGGCCTCTCCCTGGAAACGGCGGCGCGGGTGCGCGGGCTGCGTGTGTGGGAGACCGCGGAGTTCCACCATGACGGGATTTCCGACGACGGCGAAGGCATCTTCCGCCGCCTGCTCGGCATGTGCCGGCCCGGCTGAGCACCGCCGGCCCTGGACACGGGCCGGTGATCACAGCAAAAGCCGCCGGCACCATCCTGCTGAATGGTGCCGGCGGCTTTTGCTGTCTGCAGCGCGTTAGCGGCGCTGTTCCGGTGCCTCGTGCTCCGGGTGCCGGCTCTTCTCGGCGTCGGCCGCCAGTTCGGCGTCCAGCTTGGCCGCCTTCGCGGCGGGGCTGAGGAGGCTGGCCACGGTGGCGACGACGATGATGCCCACGATTACGCCCAGGGAGACGAAGGTGGGGATCTCCGGGGCCCACTCGATGTGCTGGCCGCCGTTGATGAACGGCAGTTCGTTCACGTGCATGGCGTGCAGGACCAGCTTCACCCCGATGAAGCCCAGGATCAGGGCGAGGCCGTGCTTGAGGTAGACCAGGCGGGTCATCAGGCCACCCAGGAGGAAGTACAGCTGGCGCAGGCCCATCAGCGCGAAGAGGTTGGCAGTGAACACGATGAACGCGCTCTGGGTCAGGCCGAAAATGGCCGGAATGGAGTCCACGGCGAAGAGCAGGTCGGTCAGGCCGATCGTGATGAACACGATCACCATCGGAGTGAAGACCTTCTTGCCGTCGACGACGGTGCGCAGCTTGTTGCCCTCGAACTTCTCCGACATCGGCAGGACGGTGCGCAGCTTGGTGATCAGCGCGTTCTCGGTGTGCTCCTCGTCCTCGCCGCTGTCCTTGGCCTGCTTGTAGCCGGTCCAGAGCAGGAACGCGCCGAAGATGTAGAAGACCCAGCTGAAGTTCTCCACCACGGTGGCGCCGAGGGCGATGAAGATGCCGCGCAGGATCAGCGCGATGATGATGCCCACCATCAGCACTTCCTGCTGGTACTTACGCGGCACCGAGAAGCGGGCCATGATGATGATGAACACGAACAGGTTGTCGATGCTCAGGCTGTATTCGGTGATCCAGCCTGCCACGAACTGGGTGCCGAACTCGGCACCGGTAAAGGCGAACATCAGGCCGGCAAAGAGAAGGGCCAGGGCCACGTAGAAGGACACCCACAGGCCGGCTTCCTTCATGGATGGTTCATGCGGCCGCTTGATGACGTAAAGCAGGTCGAACAGCAGGATAATGCCGAGCACCACAAAAGTGCCGACTTCAAACCACAGGGGCAGTTCAAGCACGAAAAAACCTTCCGGGGATACGAATGATTGCCGCAAGTCTCTCCGCCGGCACCTGATCGGCCAGCCGCTGTGCCCGGCCCGGCTACTCTGCCCGGCGTGTTGACGTCCACAGCACTTGGGATACTCCCCTACGCTCCGCCGAGTTTACTCGATCGAACGGCCCTGTGCCCAATCCGGCCGCGCCGCAGCGGCCGGCTTTTGGCGGTGCCGGACCTGGAGTGGGGCGCGAGGGCCCCGGTGTGGCGCGCCAGCGACACTCCGGGAGCGCCCCCAAGAGTGGGGCGCGAGGGCCCCGGTGTGGCGCGCCAGCGACACTCCGGGAGCGCCCCACTCTCAGGCGTGCCCGGCAGAACGCATCTGCCGCAACTCCTTCTTCAGCTCCGCCACCTCGTCGCGCAGCCGGGCGGCCAGCTCAAACTGCAGCTCGGCAGCGGCGGCGTGCATCTGTTCGGTCATCTGCTCGATCATCCCGGCCAGGTCCTCGGCCGGCGCGGCGGCCAGCCCGTCCTTGCGGACCTTCTCGCCCGCTTTCCCGGCACCCCTGGCGGTCTGGGCCGCGGTCTTTGCCGAGGCGATGCCGCGCTTGCCCTTGCCGTAGTCGAAGGCCCCCAGCAGCGCATCGGTGTCGGCGTCCTCGCGAGCCAGCTGGTCGGTGATGTCCGCGATGCGCTTGCGCAGCGGCTGCGGGTCGACGCCGTGCTCGCGGTTGTAGGCCAGCTGGATCTCGCGCCGGCGGTTGGTCTCCTCGATCGCGCTGGCCATCGAGTCGGTGATCTTGTCCGCGTACATGTGCACCTGGCCGGAGACGTTGCGGGCCGCGCGCCCGATGGTCTGGATCAGCGAGGTGCTGCTGCGCAGGAAGCCTTCCTTGTCGGCGTCGAGGATGGCCACCAGCGAGACCTCCGGCAGGTCCAGGCCCTCACGAAGCAGGTTGATGCCCACCAGCACGTCGAACGTACCCAGCCGCAGCTCGCGCAGCAGCTCCACCCGGCGCAGGGTGTCCACGTCCGAGTGCAGGTACTGGACCTTCACCCCGCGCTCGAGCAGGTAGTCGGTCAGGTCCTCGGCCATCCGCTTGGTCAACGTGGTGACCAGCACGCGCTCGTCACGCTCGACCCGGGCGTTGATTTCACCCAGCAGGTCATCGATCTGCCCCCTGGTGGGCTTGACCACGATCTCCGGATCCACCAGCCCGGTGGGCCGGATGATCTGCTGCACCACGCCGTCGGCCTTGCCCAGCTCGTACTTGCCCGGGGTCGCGGAGAGGTAGACGGTCTGGCCGATCCGCTCCAGGAACTCGTCCCACTTCAGCGGCCGGTTGTCCATGGCCGAGGGCAGCCGGAAGCCGTGCTCCACCAGCGTCCGCTTGCGCGACATGTCGCCTTCGTACATGGCCCCGATCTGCGGAACCGTCACGTGCGACTCGTCGATGACCAGCAGGAAATCATCCGGGAAGTAATCCAGCAGGCAGTGCGGGGCGGTGCCGGGGCCGCGGCCGTCGATGTGCCGGGAGTAGTTCTCGATGCCGTTGCAGAAACCCATCTGCTGCATCATTTCCAGGTCATAGGTGGTGCGCATGCGCAGCCGCTGCGCCTCGACCAGCTTGTTCTGGGACTCCAGCACCTCCAGCCGCTCGCGCAGCTCGTCCTCGATGCCGGCGATCGCCCGGGTCATCCGTTCCGGTCCCGCCACATAGTGCGAGGCCGGGAAGACATACATCTCGGTTTCCTCGCGCACCACCTCGCCGGTGAGCGGATGCAGCGTATAGATCTTCTCGATCTCGTCGCCGAAGAACTCGATCCGCAGCGCCAGCTCCTCGTACATCGGGATGATCTCCACGGTGTCCCCGCGCACCCGGAAGGTGCCGCGGTGGAAGTCGACGTCGTTGCGCGCGTACTGCATCGCCACGAAGCGGCGCAGCAGCTCGTCGCGGTTCATTTCCTCGCCCTGGCGCAGGGTGACCATGCCCGCCACGTACTCTTCAGGGGTGCCCAGACCGTAGATGCAGGAAACGGTGGCGACCACGATGACGTCGCGCCGGGTCAGCAGCGCGTTGGTGGCCGAGTGGCGCAGCCGCTCCACTTCCTCGTTGATCGAGGAGTCCTTCTCGATGAAGGTGTCGGTCTGCGGCACGTAGGCCTCAGGCTGGTAGTAGTCGTAGTAGGAGACGAAGTATTCGACGGCGTTGTGCGGCAGCAGCTCGCGGAACTCGTTGGCCAGCTGGGCGGCCAGCGTCTTGTTCTGCACCATCACCAGCGTCGGCCGCTGCACCTGCTCGATCAGCCACGCCGTCGTCGCGCTCTTGCCGGTGCCGGTGGCACCGAGCAGGACGACGTCCTTCTCCCCGGCCTGGATCCGTTCGGTCAGTTCCTTGATGGCGGCGGGCTGGTCCCCGGACGGCTTGAACTCGCTGACCACCTGGAACGGCGCGACGACACGGTTGATCTCCTGGGCAAGGCTCATGCCATTAACGTTAGTCCTTAGTAGCGCGGCGCCGTCCAGCCCGAGGCCCGGATCCATTCCTGCAGCCGCGGCTCGGCGAACCGGAGGAACCAGCCGCCCTTGTCCCGGGCGTAGCCGCCGCAGGCATTGTCCCCGGCATGGAGGGCGGCCACCCGGCGCTTCTCCGCCAGGTACGCCGCGGCCGCATCCGGTTCGGCCCGCAGCCAGTCCCGGAAGGCCAGCGCGTAGCGCCAGCCGGGCGATCCGGCGGCCCGGACGTGGATGTTGGCGGGCCGGCCCGGATCAGCGCTGCCGTGCAGCCGCTTCTCCCACAGCGCCGGGTCCGGCGCCGAGGGTTTCGGATTGTCTTTCCAGGTCCCCGGCCGGCGGGGGAAGCCGGCGGCGGCGAGCGCCGGCTCCAGTTCGTCCGCCTCCGCCAGCGAGGCCACGGTGACCTGCAGGTCGATCACGTCCTTGGCCGGCAGCCCGGGCACCGCGGTGGATCCGATGTGGTCAACCGCCAGGATGCGGTTGTCGGCGCGCTGCAGCCGGGCCGCGAGCCGGCCGGCCTGCTGCGCCCAGTCCGGCTGCGGCTCCGACAGCACCGGCGGGCCCGGGGGCAGCACCACCTTCCGGTCCACCAGGTTGCGGTTGAACGGCACCAGCCGCCGGTGCCAGAGCTCGTCCACGGCGGCGACGACGTCGGCCTCGGTACCGGTATTGACCAGCAGCACGTCGGCGGCCGCCCGCCTCTCCTCCGCCGTCGCCTGGGCGGCGATCCGCGCACGGGCTGCGGCCTCGTCCATGCCCCGGTTGGCCACCATCCGGCGCACGCGTTCGTCCTCGGGCGCGTCGACGACCAGGACCAAGTGGAAATTGGCTCCCTGCCCGGTTTCCACCAGCAGCGGGATGTCCTGGACGACGATGCTCTCCCGGCCGGCATCCGCGGCCAGCTGCGCGGCGCGGGCCCGCACCAGCGGGTGGATGATGCCGTTGAGCAGTTGCCGCCTGTCCTCGTCGCCGAACACCACGGCGGCGAGCGCCGGCCGGTCCAGCCGGCCGGCGCCGTCGAGCACGGAGGCGCCGAAGGCGTCGACGACGGCGCGCAGGCCCGGGGTGCCCGGCTCCACCACCTCGCGGGCCAGCGCGTCCGCATCGATCAGGACGGCCCCGAGTTCGGCCAGGCGGGCCGCCACCAGGGATTTTCCGGCGGCAATGCCGCCTGTCAGGCCAACCTTCAGCATTCCGCCAGCTTAGCCCGGCCGCCGCCTCCCCTGTGCCGTCGGTCAGGCCGCTGCCGGCGGAATGTTCTGGTTGATATGGAACACGTTGTCCGGATCGTACTGCGCCTTGACCCGGGCCAGCCGGTCATAGTTCTCCCGGTACGACGCGCGGATGCGGTCCTGGCCTTCGTCCATCATGAAGTTGATGTACGCCCCGCCTGACGACGTCGGGTGCAGTTCCTCCCAGTACGCCTTGGCCCACTCAGTGACTTTTCCGGCGTTGGCAGGGTCCGGGTCCACGCCGACAATCACGCCCGCCCAGCCGCCGTCGCGGTGGGCGAACGCCGTCGCATCCCTAGGTACCCGGGCGGCCGCGCCGTCGACAGGATACATGTGCATGGTGGAGAGGGCAGAGGGCAACTGCTCCGCATATTTGCGGTGGATGTCGATGGCCTCATCCGAGATCTGGTGGATGAAATCCGCCCGCCAGTACCACTGCATTCCGGCCGGCAGCAGCGGGTCAAAGGCCGACTGCAGCGCCGAAAGGGGCATCTCCTGGATTCCCACCACAAGCGGTGAACCAAATTCACGCACGGGGGCCAGCACCTCGTCGGCGCGGGCGTGCGGCCCGCTGTAGCACCAGACGATGAGGCAGGTCTTGCGTCCGTGGAGTTCCTCGGGGAACGGCGGCACGGGAGGGATGGTGGCCAGTCCGATCCAGCCGCTGAGTTCCTCTGGCAGGGAGGGCAGCAGTTCCCGGTACCAGCGCATGACGTCAGGCAAGTCTGCCACGTCGTAGAACACCGGTCCGCCGATGATGTTTCCGTGCTCGCCGATGTCGTGGCAGCGGAAGCGGAAGGAGGTCACGACGCCGAAGTTGCCGCCGCCGCCGCGCAGCGCCCAGAACAGGTCCGGATGGTGCTCCGCATCGGCGGTCACCAGCGACCCGTCAGCCAGGACTACGTCCGCGCTGATCAGGTTGTCCACGGTGAGGCCGAAGCGCCGGCTCAGGTAGCCGCTGACACCGCCGCCAAGGGTCAACCCGCCGACACCGGTCGAGGAGACGAAGCCCGTCGGCGTGGTCATGCCGAACGGTACGGTCGCGTGGTCCACATCGCGCCAGAGGCAGCCGCCGTCCACGCGGACCGTGTGGTTGGCTGGGTCCACCGTGGTGCTGCGCATGGCCGACAGGTCGATCACCAGGGCGTCGTCCCAGACGCCGAGTCCGCCGGCGTTGTGTCCGCCGCCGCGGACGGCGATTTCCTGCCCGTGCTGCCGGGCAAAGCGCACGCACGCCAGCACGTCCGCCGAATCCGCGCACCGGACCACCAGGGCCGGACGCCGGTCGATCATGCCGTTGTAGACGGCCCGGGCCTCGTCGTAGTCCGGGTCCCCGGGCCTGATGGCCCGTCCGCGCAACTGGACTTCGAGTTCCGCATAGGGGCTCGCCAGTCCGGTGCCGCTGCTCTCGGCTGGGGTTGTCGACATAATAGTTCCCTCCTGAGTCCAGCCGTGCCAAACACAGGAATACGGGCCGCCCCGCCGCAGACGAGAACAGTCCACAATGCCGACCTTGAGTGGTCCGCGCCCCCGCATGGCTCGGTCCGGCAATCGCTTTGTGTTCTTGTCCGTTAATTTTCCCGCCGGACAGACGCCGGCGGCAACCGGAAGCGGCGTGTCGTGCAGGCGAAGGACAGGCCGCCCGCCGGGCGTTAGGCTGGAAGGCGTGACTCTGCCCGGCTCCCCCACCAGCACCGCCAGCTACACCACCATTGGCGGGGAGCACCGGCACGAACTCGAGATCAAGCGCTCGCGGTTCATTACCGTCCTGCGGCGGGTCGAATCCGAGGACGAGGCCCGGGCGCTGGTGGCCGGCCTGCGCCGGGAGTTCCACGACGCCCGGCACCACTGCAGTGCCTTCGTGCTCGGCCCGGACCGAGGCGTGCAGCGCTCGAGCGACGACGGCGAGCCCTCGGGCACCGCCGGGCTCCCGATGCTGGAGGCTCTGACCCGCCGCGAGACCGCTCCCGGGGTCGCGGACCTGAGCGACGTTGCCGCCGTCGTCGTCCGCTACTTCGGCGGCATCCTGCTCGGCGCCGGCGGCCTGGTCCGGGCCTACTCGGACTCCGTTTCGCAGGCCCTGGCCACGGCCCGGCTGGTTCCCCGGCGGCGGATGCGGCTGTTTGCCGTCCGCGCCGGGCATGCCGCGGCCGGCCGGCTGGAGAACGAACTGCGCGCGGCCGGGATCACGGTGCTGGAGACCGGTTATGACGCCGGGGGTGCCCTGATCACCGTGGCGCTCGCCGACCAGGCCCCGGTGGTGGAGGCTTTCCGGGACCGGTTGGCCGCGCTGACCGCCGGCGGGCCGGAACCTGAGCCGCGCGGCACCGAATGGGTGGATCTTGCCTGAGCTGGACTTCGCTGCGCTGCGCCGGTATCCGGACATCGAGGCGGAGAACCTGTATGCGTACGACGCCGCCGACCGGCTGCTCCTGGACACTGCCGCCGATGCGCTGGCCGGCTGCGCTCCGGGGCAGCTGGCCGTCATCGGGGACCAGTACGGGGCGCTGACCCTCGGCGCGGCGGCGGGACACGGCCTGGCCGGCATCCGTGTCCACCAGGATCCGCTCTCCGGCGAGCAGGCGCTGGCCAACAACGCCCGCGGGGCCGGCCTGGCCGGCGTCTACACCAACCATCCCCTCGGGCCGGAACTGCTCACCGGCGCCACCGTGGTGCTGCTGCGCCTGCCCCGCTCGCTGGAGGCGCTGGAGGAAACCGCCTCGCTGGTTGCCGCCCATGCGGACCCCGCCGTGCAGGTCTTCGCCGGCGGCATGGTCAAACACATGGCGCTGGCCATGAACCAGGTGCTGGGCCGGTACTTCTCCTCGGTCGCCGCCGGGCTGGCCCGGCAGAAGGCCCGGGTACTCACCGCAGCCGGGCTGAAGCCGGCCGGCACCGGGACACGGTTCCCGCTGGAAGCCGGGTACGACGTTGGACTGACCCGGCCGCTGCAGCTGCGGGCCTACGGGGCCACGTTTGGCGGGGCGAAGCTGGACCCGGGCACACGGTTCCTGCTGCCGCAGCTCGCGCAGGCACGGCCTGCACGTACCGCCATCGACCTCGGCTGCGGCAACGGGAGTATTGCCGCCTACCTGGCGCTGTCCCGGCCCCAGCTGCACGTGCTGGCCTGCGACCAGTCGGCCTCCGCCGTCGCTTCCACCGCCGCCACCGCCGCAGCCAACGGCGTCGCCGGCCGGGTGGAGGTACTCCGCGACGACGCGCTCTCGGCCCAGCCCGACGCCTCGGCCGAGCTGATTGTGCTGAATCCGCCCTTCCACGTCGGCTCCACCGTCCACGCCGGCATTGCGCTGAAGCTCTTCGCCGACGCGGGACGCGTCCTGGCCCCCGGCGGGGAACTTTGGACTGTCTGGAACTCGCACCTGCGCTACCGCCCGCACCTGGAACGCCTCGTCGGCCCGACCAGGCAAATGGCCCGGAACCCCAAGTTCACCGTGACAGTCTCCACGCCCTTCCCGGAAACTGTTCATTAGTCACCTCCTTTTCGGACTACGCAATCGAATTCACGCAAGCCGCCATTGCAGCAGCGTTGTGGATTGGATGTGGCAGGATCGCGTCCCGGCCGTTGGGTGTGTCTGCGCGGGCGATTGCCGCCCTCCAGCATCTGTAACGGCCAAGTAACGGCATGTGGACAAACTGGCCCTGGCCGCTGTCGCCTTCAGGACATGGGGGCGGCAGGCAGCCGAACGAAGAATTGTTTCCGCTTTCAGGAGAACCAGGCGTGGAAAGCCCCGGATGGCACGGCAGCCCAACCAGTCGCCGGCATCCGGCAGGACTACGTGCTGCTGACCGGATGGTTCCCTGCTTCAGGAAGGGAGGCCGATGATGGCCGCCGAGGATGCCCCGCAGGACACCGGCCGGGCGAAAGCCCGGTACGAGGTCATTCTCCGTTCCGGGGCCGCGGACCAGATCGACATGCGGCGGGTGGCGGACATGGATCTGGACCGTGTGCCCGATCCCGACGGAGGCGTGCGGTTGCTGGTCGACATGGAGGAGGCGGCCCGCCTCGTCGAGAGCGGCTTCGAGGTCACGATCGTCCAGGCCGCGCCTGCAGGTCCGCTGGATTCCTCGCTGATCATGGACGACGACGCCGCGGCCGCGTGGCTCGATGAACGCCTCGGTGGCACGGAGCAGAAGGGAGAGGACTGATGTACCGCACGGTTTCCCAGCTCGACGCGGCGGGCAGCACCCTCGCCGCGACCCACCCCCAACTGTGCACACAATTCACGCTGCCCGAGCCCTCGGTCCAGGGCCGGCCGGTCCGTGCCCTGCGGCTGCGCGCCGGCGGCGGCGACCGCCGGGGTGTGCTGCTGGTGGGCGGCACGCACGCGCGCGAACTGATGAACCCGGACCTGCTCATCGAGCTGGCGGTCGATCTCGTGGCCAGCTACCGGACAGGAAGCGATGTGGTCCTGGGCGGCCGGACCTGGCCGGCGGCCGATATCAAACTCATCCTGGAGACCCTCGACCTGTACCTGCTGCCATGCGTGAACCCGGACGGGCGCCACCACGTGATGACCGTCGACGGCCTCTGGCGGAAGAACCGGCGGGACAATCCGGGGACCGCCTGTGACGGGGTCGATCTCAACCGCAATGCGGACCTCCTCTGGGGCGTTACCGAGGGACAGACCTCCTGCGCCCCGTGCTCCGAGGTCTACTGCGGACCGTCTGTATTTTCCGAGCCTGAGAGCCGCAATGTCCGGCACCTGCTCGACTCCCACCGGATCGACTGCTTCGCTGACGTGCATTCCTATTCCGAACTCGTGCTGCATCCCTGGGGACACGCACCAACCCAAACGACGGACCCAACGAAGCGGTTCACCACCCTGCCGGCAACTGCCTGCCAGCCGATCACCGACCCGAGCTACGCCGAATACATGACACCGCGCGACCTGCTGCGCTTCGAAAGCGTCGGAGATGGCATTGTCCAGGCCATTGCCGACGTGCGCGGCCGGAAATACACCCGGGAAACCGGGCTCGGCCTGTATCCCACCACGGGGACGCTGAGCGACTACGCCTACGCGCGGCACATCGCTGACGGCACGCAGCACAAGACCTACGGCTTCACCCTCGAGACCGGTCCGTGGCAGGGCAGCGTGGCGGAGTCCTTCCACCCTGCCAATCCGGAACCGATCAAGCGGGAGGCCGAGTCCGGGTTGTTGGCGCTGCTCCAGCTGTCCATCTGCGCCATCGAGCTGATCGGCTGGAAGCTGCTTGACCGCGACAGGGAGGTCCAAACGCTGCGCCGGGTCAGGGACGAACTGCTGGGCAGCACCGGGCAAGGCAGGGCTTGGATCACGCTCTTTGAACAGCTTCAGGCGCCGCTGATCAGCATCGTGCTCCAGGATCCTGAGCTGGCCGGGCGCGCCGCGCGCCTCGTGTCCGCTGCCGGGGCACAGGTCACCGACGACGGTGCCGTCCTCGATCCGGAGACAGCCGGCGAGGCCCGCGGATTCGTGCACGCCCTGGCAGAGCGCGGCCCCGCGGAACTGCGGTCCGACCTGCAGCTCGTACAGGAGCGCCTGGCCGCTTTTGCCGGGCTCTCCACCGCCGAGATCTTGAAGTCACTCACGGAACGCGGCCCTGCAGACGCCTCCGTCCCGGACCGGCCGGTCTAGAGCCGTCCTCGGGCTACCCGTCTGGATGCGGAATTTCGGGAAATGCTACTAAACGAGTGGAGGCACAGGAGTCGACTTCCCTGGCCTCACCGCCGGGTCATCACGGTGTAGTGTTTCTTGATGCTTTCGGGCCGCAGTTCCTTTCCGTAGATAGCCACCTTGCCGATGGCGCCTTCGAAGAACGTGTCCAGGTCGCGGGTTCCGATGCGGAACGGCGCGTTGCCGCGCTTGGGGACGATGACCGTCCCGCCGTAGTCCAGGTTGGTCGTGTCCCTCAGCTTGCCGTCCCGGTAGATCCTTACGTACCCGTTCGGATAGGAGTCCGACTTCGCTTTGGCATTGATGACCAGCACGTAGTGGATCCAGGTCCCGGCCCGGATTGTGTCCTGGAAGTATGATCCCGCCCCCTTTCCCCCGTCAATGTTGAACTGATAGCCGGAGATGCGGTTTGGCCTCTGCGGATCGGTATTCGAGTAGAACCGCGCGACATACTCATGGTTGTTCGGTTCCCCCTTGCCCATCCAGTGCATATATCTCATGTTGTTCCCTTCTACAGGGAATTTCAGCGCGTCCGGACGCATCCATGCCTCGAGCGTGAGCACGCCGCCGGTGGCCGGGCTGAGCGCCGCGGCGTCCTTGACCTGCAGATATGCGGTCTTGCCGTCGAAGTCCGCGGCCGTGTCCCCGTTGGGCAGCCTGGTGGCAGCGGGACGGCCGAAGTACCTGCCCGTGTGCCCGTGGCCGGTACGGTCCTTTTCGGTGCTGCTGCGCGGGCTGCTCATGGTCCAGTAGGCAGCGGGTTTGTCGGCCTGCGCTGCAGCGTCGTACGTGACCCGGGGTGCCGCAACCTGCGGCAACCCCGGGGCTCCGGCTGCGCAGCGGCCGACGGAAGCCCCACGAAGCCCAAGGTGAGCACGGACAGCAATGCCATCCTGCGTCGGACCGGGGAAGAATTGTTGGCCCGGTTCCGGGTCTTTGTCATTTCAACGGTTCCTTGAATGTCATCCAGATTAGACACCGGCCGGGACGGAAATCTGCACTTTGATTCAGCCTTGCCAGGTTTTCGACGCATTTTCGCCACCATATCGGGAATCCCTGCCGACAATATCGAAGCGTTGCCTGCATCAACGGGAAACATCCAACCTGCGGCAGCCCCCAACCCGCCTGCCGGGTAAACTCGAAGTTGATGTGAATTACAGGTTATGCCGATCGAGTTCAGCAGGGGTGAGTCCGTTTTCGTCCTGCACGTCCTACCTCTGGCCACGTTAAACGGCAATTCCGAGTATTCGTCACTATTAGCGTTTTATCCGCACCATATCCGCCATGCCCGACGCAGAGCTGTCCCGCCACCGAACAGGGCAAGGTCGCCCATCGGGGTCCTGATATCCGCCCTACTGCGCCAACTCTGTTTTTCGGTTCTGCATCGTTCCCGACAACGGACGGACATCGTAATCCTGCAGCGGAGATCGCGGCGGGCCCATTGACCGTGTTCGGTCAGTGACAATGATGGCCGCACCGGTAACCTGTTCTTCCTCGCTGTCCCGGATCCCGGAGGGAACCAGAACGGCTAACCGGACCTGGGTGAGGTCCCTTGAACTATCGAGGAGAACCACGGTCAGCATCGTCCCCAGGTCCGAACCTGAAATCAGCACATTCTCACCGGAAAACTCCCTGTCCGTGCCCGCCAAGCCTTCGCCCTGCACCGAGAGCACGCCGTCATCGGCACTGAACCGCACATCAATGCCTTCGCCTGTGAGCGTGAAGCTTTCCATCTCAATCTTCCTTTTGGACATCAAAACCAGTTATCTCATTGCACCTTGCTGCCGTTATCGCTGCCGTTATCGCGGCGTTATACCGGCTAGCGCGCCGGCGGACGTCGCCGGGACCAAATGCCGCGCCGCGTCCGGCACGGCAGGCAGTCCAAAAAGCCTGTCCTCGTGGTCGTTCCCGCCGGATGGGGCTGTGTGATCGGCGGCAGACTTGCCGTCGCAGTACGCGGTATATCGGCGGGGCCGGAACGGTTCCACAAGATTCGAGTGGACGGCCTGTGTTGGCACGGGTGGGAAGCCGGCTCGAGGCCGGTGACACGGCAGCACGGCTTCGGAGCAAACCCCCGGGGTGCCGGGGCTTGTTGGTGCCGTCCAAGCCTGCCTCGCCGCTGATGAGTCCAGACGGCTGGGGATGCCGGGGCAGCTGCCGACCCTAATCAGGAGGTTGCCGCGCCCGGGCTGGTCGTACACGGTGCGGGAGACCATTCGCTGCCCGACCCCGACGCCGCGGTTGAGCCGGGTCAGGGCGTCCCCGGTCGACCATGCGCCGGCCGGCGTGCGGGGCGCGCCAGTGATCGTCCAGCGCCACGAAATAGTGCCTCCGGGGTTCCAGGCCGCCAGCCAACTTCTGTGTCTGCGCTGCAGCTAAGCCACAGGCCAATTTTGCCAAAGGCGGAAAACACAGAGGGCCCCGCACCGGGTGGTGCGGGGCCCTCGTGCTCAGCTCAATACCGGTTCACCGAACCGGTACGGCCTGCGGCAATCAGTGGCCGGTGAGCTTCTCGCGCAGGGCGGCCAGGGCCTCGTCGGAAGCCAGCGTGCCGGACTCGGCAGCCGGTGCCTCGGAGGAGTAGCTGGTCGGAGCGGCCTCGCTGCTGCCGCCGGAAGCGGCAGCGGAGTCCTCGGCCAGGGCAGCGGCGACCTGCTTCTTGTGCGCCTCCCAGCGGGCCTGGGCGTCGGCGTACTGCTGCTCCCAGGCGGCGCGCTGGGCCTCGTAGCCCTCGAGCCACTCGTTGGACTCCGGGTCGAAGCCCTCCGGGTACTTGTAGTTGCCCTGCTCGTCGTACTCGGCGGCCATGCCGTACAGTGCCGGGTCGAACTCGGTGCCCTCGGGGTCGACGCCCTCGTTGGCCTGCTTCAGGGACAGCGAGATGCGGCGGCGCTCCAGGTCGATGTCGATGACCTTGACGAACAGCTCGTCGCCGACGGAGACAACCTGCTCAGCCAGCTCGACGTGGCGGACAGCCAGCTCGGAGATGTGGACCAGGCCCTCGATGCCGTCCTCGACACGCACGAACGCACCGAACGGCACCAGCTTGGTGACCTTGCCCGGGACAACCTGGCCCAGGGCGTGGGTGCGGGCGAAGGTCTGCCACGGATCTTCCTGGGTGGCCTTCAGGGACAGGGAGACACGCTCGCGCTCCAGGTCCACCTCGAGGACCTCGACGGTGACTTCCTGGCCGACCTCGACAACCTCGGACGGGTGGTCGATGTGCTTCCAGGACAGCTCGGAGACGTGCACCAGGCCGTCCACGCCGCCCAGGTCCACGAAGGCGCCGAAGTTGACGATGGAGGACACGACGCCCGGACGGACCTGGCCCTTCTCCAGCTTGTTGAGGAAGGTGGAGCGGACCTCGGACTGGGTCTGCTCCAGCCATGCACGGCGGGAGAGCACCACGTTGTTGCGGTTCTTGTCCAGCTCGATGATCTTGGCTTCGATCTTCTGGCCGATGTACGGAGCCAGGTCGCGCACGCGGCGCATCTCGACGAGGGAGGCGGGCAGGAAGCCGCGCAGGCCGATGTCGAGGATGAGGCCACCCTTGACGACCTCGATGACGGTACCGGTGACGACGCCGTCCTCTTCCTTGACCTTCTCGATGTCGCCCCAGGCGCGCTCGTACTGGGCGCGCTTCTTGGACAGGATCAGGCGGCCTTCCTTGTCCTCCTTGGTCAGGACAAGAGCTTCAACCTGGTCGCCCACGGCGACAACTTCCCCGGGATCAACATCGTGCTTGATGGAGAGTTCGCGGGAGGGAATGACACCTTCGGTCTTGTAACCGATGTCGAGCAGGACTTCGTCGCGGTCGACCTTGACGACGGTACCTTCGACGAGGTCACCGTCGTTGAAGTACTTGATGGTGGCGTCGACGGCGGCGAGGAAGTCCTCAGCGGTGCCGATGTCGTTGATGGCGACCTGAGGGGCACCGGGCTTCTCGGTGGAGGTGATGGTCATGTAGTAGGGGCTCCGATGTGGATAGTTTTCTTGGTTCCGGGCCTCGGCACACGCCGGCGCCAGCATCCTGCTGTACGCTGAGGTGTCCCCGCCGCCCGGAAGTGGACTTTTTGGGAATTGCATGCGCATTACGCGCCCGATAAGTCTAGCCGGTGCGGGCAACTCCGGTCAAAAGTGCGTGATGCAGTACGGCCGCACGGGCCGGGCCATGAGCCGGTCCAGCCGCTGGACCGCCTCGGGCTCCCCCGCCAGCCGGCCCGCCGCCGCGAGCGTGCGCGCGCTGGTGCCGCCCAGATAGAGCGAACCGAGGACGTCGGCACCGAGGACAAGGTCGACGGCTGCACCGGGGGCCAGTGGTTCGACGGCGGCGCTGCCGCCGCCGGCCGTCAGCCGCCATCGGCCCGCCGCCAGACCCAGCGGATCGATGATTTCGAGCGTGACGGACCCGTCGGCGGCGTAGCTGCGCGCCTGCAGCGCGGCAGCTGGGTCCAGCACCCGCAGCCACAGCGCATCCTCCTCGTGCCGGACCTCATAGCCGCGCGGATCCTGCAGGGCCCACGGCAGCGGATCCTCGACCGGGGCCAGCGGCCAGTCGATCCGCTCCACCAGGTCAATGGAGCCCAGGTACCGCCACAGGCCCAGGTACGCTTCCGGCGTGGCCGCCACCAGGTCCACTACCTTCACCGTCCGTGGGGAACTGTCCCAGCCGGCGAACCGGTAGCACACGTAGCCGTCTGCACTGCCGCCGTCCCCGTAGCAGAGCGCCGCACGCAGCGTCCTGTCCGGCTCCGGCTTGTGCTGCTGCCAGCGTCCGGAGACCATCTGTGCATAGGAGAATTGGCGGCCCACCGAGCCGGGCGTGCGGGCATGGAAGCGGGCGAAAATCTCCGGTGCCAGTACCGCCAGTGCCTCCGGGTCGGTCACTTCCACGGTCCCCGCCGCCGCAGCGGCCTGCGGGCGCAGCGCGAACCGCTCGCGCACGTCCACGTGCACGCGCCGGGCAAAGGCCGCCGCGCCGAAGCCGAACCGGCCGTAGATGGTGGCCTCGGAAGCGACGAGCGCGGCCAGGGCCAGGCCGTCTTCGGCAGCCCGGTGCAGGTCCTCGGTGATCAGCCGGCGCAGCAGGCCGCGGCGGCGGTGCGTCGGCCGGACCGTCACCGTAGTGACCAAATGTGCCGGCAGCAGCGTTCCGCCGGTGTTGACCGTGTTCACCATCGTGGCGTAGGTGGCCACAGGGATGGCCGGATCCCAGACTCCCGGCCGCTCGGCGTCGTCGTACACGGCGGTGAGGATGCGGGCGTCCGCCGCGTAGGACTCCGCGTACTGGACAACGTCGGCAGGATCGGCCCTGCCCTCGTGGAAACCGAACTTCATCGCGTCGAACCAGCCCTCGAGCCGCTGGTCCGCCAGGCCGTCCTCACGGAGGGCGGTGAACCGCTCGGTGCGCAGGGCCGGACCGGGTCCGTCGTCGGCAGGCTTCACGCTGCCAAGTCTAGCCGCCGAGGACCCCACCACGAGCCGGCGACGGACGGGAGGCGGCTGGACGCCGGCATTCCAGCAGGAAACCGTACAGGCCTGCCGGTGCAAGGATGGACGGGTGCCGGAAAACTCCACCCTGCTCAATACCGGTCCCGCCGTGTGGGCCTTGCTCGCGGTCCTGCTGCCGGTAGCGGCCGCCGTCGCACGCTCCGCCCTCGGGCTGCCTGTCCGGCAGTTGCTGGCTGCCGGCCTGAGGGCCCTGCTGCAGCTGGCCGGAGTGGCCGTGGCCATTGCCGTACTCAGCCGTTCGGCGGTGCTCTCGGCCGGGTTCCTGCTGCTCATGGTGCTGGTGGCGGCCTGGACCGCCGCGCGGCGGATCGGCGGGAACACCGGCGTGCACCTGGCGGTGCTGCCGATCCTGGCCGGGGCCGCTCCGGTGGCCGGGCTGATGTTCGCCGCCGGTGTGCTGCCGCCCCTGCCATTGGCCTGGCTGGCAGTCTGCGGGCAGTTGATTGGCGGCGCGATGACCGCCACCAGCCTGGCCGGGCGCCGGATCGGTGCGGAACTTGCGCTGCGCCACGGTGAGGTCGAGGCAGGACTCGCCCTGGGACTCGAGCCGCGCGCGGCGCGGGCCCTGGTGGCCCGGCCGGTGGCGCACGAAGCACTGCTGCCGGCCCTGGACCAGACCCGCACAGTGGGTATGGTCACCTTGCCGGGGGCCTTTGTGGGCCTGGTCCTGGGCGGCGCCTCACCCATTGATGCGGGCCTGGTGCAGCTGCTGGTGCTCGTTTCACTGCTGGTTGTCGAGGCCATCGCCGTGGCGGTCCTGGCTTTCCTCGCGGAATCCGGGATGATCCGCCCTCCGCACACTGGCGATACGGCCCAGGCATGAGCCAGGCCCCGCCGCAGCGCCGAAGCCGGTACGACAGGCCACCCTGGAGTGCGGCGCGAGGTCCCCTGCGAGGCGGCCGAGCCGACACGCAGGGGAGCGCCCCACTCCGCTAGTGTCCGGCTGCCTGCCAGTTGTCCCCGACGCCCACCGAAACATCCAGCGGCACAGTCAGCTCGGCGGCACCGGCCATCTGCTCGCGGACCAGCCGTTCCACGGCCTCGCGTTCACCCGGGGCCACCTCCAGCACCAGTTCGTCATGGACCTGCAGCAGCATCCGGGACTTCAGCTCCTGCTCGGACAGAGCCCTGTCCACACCCAGCATCGCCTTCTTGATGATGTCCGCAGCGGAACCCTGGATCGGCGCGTTCAGCGCCGCCCGTTCGGCCATCTCACGCAGCTGACGGTTGTCGCTGTTCAGGTCCGGCAGGTAGCGGCGCCGGCCCTCGATAGTGGAGGTGAACCCGTCCTGCCGGGCCTGGTCGACGACGGAGCGCAGGTAGTCGCGCACTGCCCCGAACCGGCTGAAGTAGTCCTTCATCAGCGTCCGGGCCTCGTCCACCGGAATGTTCAGCTGCTTGGACAGGCCGAAGGAGCTCAACCCGTACACCAGCCCGTAGGACATGGCCTTGACCTTCGAGCGCATCTCGCCGGTGACCTCGGCGGGAGCGACATTGAAGATACGTGAGCCGACGAACCGGTGAAGGTCCTCGCCTTCCCGGAAGGCCTGGATCAGCGCCTGGTCCCCGGACAGGTGCGCCATGATACGCATTTCGATCTGCGAGTAGTCGGCAGTCAGCAACGTCTCGTAGCCGCGGCCGACGACGAAGACCTCGCGGATGCGCCGGCCCTCGTCGCTGCGCACCGGAATATTCTGCAGGTTCGGGTTCAGCGAGGACAGCCGCCCGGTGGCGGCGACGGTCTGCGCGTAGGTGGTGTGGATGCGCCCGTCCTCGGCCACCGCCTTGCGCAGCCCCTCGACGGTCTGGCGCAGCTTGCTGGCATCGCGGTAGGCCAGCAGCTGGAGCAGGAAGGGATGGCCGGTCCTGGCGACCAGGTCGGTCAGCGCATCGGCGTCCGTGGAGTAGCCGGTCTTGATCTTCTTCGTCTTGGGCAGCCCCAGCTCGTCGAAGAGCACCGTCTGCAGCTGCTTGGGCGAGCCGAGGTTGATTTCCTTGCCGATGATCCGGAAGGCCTCGGAACTGGCGGCATTGATCGTGGCGCCGAAGTCGTCCAGCAGGGTGTCCAGCTTGGCCGTGTCCACGGCGATGCCGGTCAGTTCCATCCGTGCCAGCACCTGGGACAGCGGCAGTTCCAGCCCGCCGAGCAGCCGGTTGGCCCCGCGGCCCACCAACTGGCCGGCGAAGTGTTCGCTCAGCTGCAGCGCCGCGAAGGCCTTCATCACTGCCGGCCCCGCGGGATCCTCCTCATCCAAGCCCAGCTCCAGCTGCCCGCCTGCCGCCGGGGCCGCTGCCACGGAGAGCTTCAGGTGGTACTGGGCCAGATCGGCCAGCTCGTAGCTGCGCCGGTCCGGCTGGATCAGGTAGGCCGAAATCGCGGTGTCGTCGACCACGCCCAGCAGGGTCAACCCGCGCTGGGCCAGCAGCTTGTAGGCGGCCTTGGCGTCGTGGAGCACCTTCGGCGCGTCCAGGTCCGCCAGCCAGCCGGCCAGCACCTTCTCGGCCTCGGCGTCGAGCCCTTCCAGTGCCACGTAGGCGGCCCCGGTGGCGCTGACCAGGGCCAGCCCGACGACGTCCTCGCCGGCGCCGGTGCTTTCGGTCACCAGCTGCACAGCCACGCTGAACTGGTTGGTGCCGTCCAGCCAGTCCTCGAGTTCCGCGGCGGTGGACAGCTGGACATGGGCCGGGGCGTGGACCTCGACCTCCTCGGCCTGCTCTTCCTCGGCGAAAAGGTCAAAGAGGCGCTTGCGCAGGGTGTTGAACTGCAGCGCATCGAAGAGTTCCTCGACGGCGTCCCGGTCCGGCGGCCGCAGGCTCATGGCCTCCATGTTGACCGGCAGGTCCAGGTCGCGCAGCAGGTGGTTCAGCCGCCGGTTGCGCTTGACCTGGTCGACATTGGCCCGCAGTGATTCCCCGGCCTTGCCGCCGATGGCATCCAGGTGCTCCAGAATGCCCTCGAGCCCGCCGTACTGGTTGATCCATTTGGCTGCCGTCTTGGGGCCGACCCCGGGAACTCCGGGCAGGTTGTCCGCCGTCTCGCCCACCAGCGCGGCCAGGTCCGAGTAATGCTTCGGACCGACGAAGTACTTGGCTTCCACGGCCGCAGCGTCCATCGGCGGGATGTCGCTCACGCCCTTCTTCGGGTAGAGCACGGTGACCTTGTCGGTAATCAGCTGGAAGGCGTCGCGGTCCCCGGTCACCACGAGCACGTCCCAGCCGGCGGCCTCCCCCTGGCTGCTGAGGGTGGCGATGATGTCGTCCGCCTCGTAGCCGTCCATGCTGATGGTGGGGATGCGCATGGCCTCCATGACCTTGATGATCAGGTCGACCTGGCCATGGAATTCCTCCGGCGTCTTGTTCCGGCCGGCCTTGTACTCGCTGTATTCCTCGGACCGGAACGTCGGGGTGTCCAGGTCGAAGGCGACGACGACATGCGTGGGCTTCTGGTCGCGGATCATCGCCAGCAGCATCGAGGTGAAACCGTATACGGCGTTGGTGTGCTGGCCGGTGTCGGTGGCGAACTTGTCCGCCGGGAGCGCGTAGAACGCCCGGAACGCCATCGAATGCCCGTCGATGACCAGCAGCCGCCGGGTCCAGCCGTCCGGAGCGGCGGCCGGAACCTCCCCGCCGGCGGCTGCGTCCGCAGCTGTGTCCGCCACTGTGCTTGTCCCTCCGGGGGGGTCGATGGTGGCTACGGAATCCGGTTTGTTTGTTTCACTCACAAGTGCCAGCCTAGTTCCCATGAGCGACAATTTCATGCCGGCCGGCCCGGCCGCGCCAGCCCCCGCGGAGCGGCTCCAGGAGCTGGTCGACGCCGGCGTTCCCGAACATCTGCGGCCCTGGTTCGCCGATCTGGGGGTGGGCGGCCTGGTGGTGAAAATGGGCATCAGGTTCCTGGAAATGTCGCCGCAACGTACGGTCGCGACCATGCCGGTCGAAGGCAACACCCAGGTCGCCGGCATCCTGCACGGCGGTGCCCACGTCGTGCTGGCCGAGACCCTCGGGTCCTTCGCCGCCGCCATCCATGCAGGCCCGGGCCGTGAGGCGCTGGGCATCGAGGTCGGCGCCACGCACCACCGCTCGGTGTCTTCGGGGCTGGTCACCGGGACCGCCACGGCCATCCAGTTGGGACGCACCCTGACGGTTCACGAGGTGGTGATGACCGACGAAGCCGGGCGGCGGCTGTCGACGGCGCGGATCACCAACCTGATCCGTGAGCGCCGCTGAGGCAGGCAGCCGCTTCCGCTACTCCGCCTGCCGCGCTGGCTTCGCAAAGCGGTAGCGCAGCTCCACCATGGAGCCGCCGATGGTCCTGGTGCCCAGCAGTTCGGCCGGCGACGCCGCCGTCGACACGGGCAGCAGGGGCTTGCCGCGGCCCAGGGTGACCGGGATCAGCGTGAGGATCATTTCGTCCAGCAGCCCCGCCTCCAGGTACTGCCCGGCCAGCGGCCCGCCGCCGACCACCCAGACGTCCTTCTCCCCCGCATCGGCGCAGATCGCCTCGTGGAACAGTTGCACGTCCCCGCGGACAAAGGTGATGTCCGCCCCGGGGATCCCGGGCAGCTCGCGGTGGGTGAACACCCACGTCGGCGTGTCCCCGTACTCCCACGGACCGGCCTTCTGCACGAACTTGTAGGTCGCGGCCCCCATGACCAGGGCCCCGATACCGGCGAAAAAGCCTGTGTAGGTGTCCTGGACACCGGCGAGGTCGTTGAACTGCATGAGCCAGTCCAGGTTGTCCTGCGGATCGGCGATGAACCCGTCGAGCGAGCTGGCTACATAGTAAACAGTCCTGGACATGTGCCCATGCTAGCCAAGTTCCCTTTTAAAGGAATGCCTGTGCAGCGGGGAAAGCCGGTGCCTGCGTTAAGTGCAGGCATCCGGCTTTCCCCGCACCTCAGCGGAAGACCCTCAGTGGAAGGCCGGGACGATCAGGTAGATCCCGTACAGCACCGCGGCGGCGCAGACGCCGAAACAGAGGTAGGCCGTGGAGCGCACCAGCGGCTGCCGCGGTCCGGCGGCATCCGCCGCCACGGCCAGCAGCCGGACCCCGAGCCCGTACGAACCGACCACCACCAGGGCGGAGACCAGGGTGGCCAGCGCCACCACCACTAAAGCGAACCAGTCGATCGTCATTCGGCTACTCCCACCTGCTGGGGCTTCTTCTTTTTCTTCTTGCTCTTGATCTTCACGATCTCGCCGGCGTGGTCCAGCTCGCTGATCGCGTTGTGGTGGCCCACCTGGTTGCGCCGCGAAACCAGGAACATGACCAGGATGATCAGTGCTCCGGCGACCGTGTCGATGATGATCCCGGCGATGCCGAGGTGTGCCACGAACGCGGCCAGGGCACCGACAAGGGCGGCAGCGGGCAGCGTCAGCAGCCAGGCGACGGCGATGCGCCGGGCGGTGCTCCAGCGCACCTGGGCGCCCTTGCGGCCCAGACCCGACCCCACCGCGGAACCGGAGGCCACCTGGGTGGTGGACAGCGCGAAGCCCAAGTGGGAAGAAGCCAGGATGGCCGAGGCCGTGGACGATTCGGCGGCGAAGCCCGGGGCCGGCTTGACCTCGGTCAGCCCGCGGCCCATGGTCCGCATGATCCGCCAGCCACCCGAGTAGGTGCCGATGGCGATGGCCAGCCCGCAGGCGGCGACCACCCAGAACTCCGGCCCCGAACCGGCGGTCTGGAAGCCCCCTGCGACCAGTACCAAGGTGATCACGCCCATGGTCGTCTGGGCATCATTGGTGCCGTGGGCCAGCGCGACCAGGGAGGAGGAGAAGATCTGGCCGTAGCGGAAGCCGCCCCGCTTCGGGCTGGCGACCTGCCCCTTGCGCGTGGTGATCCGGTAGGCCAGCTTGGTGCCCAGGTACGCCACCGTTCCGGCGATCAGCGGAGCCAGCACCGCCGGCAGCAGGACCTTGGACACCACGACGCCGTAGTTGATCACGGCGAACCCGCCGCCGACAATGGCCGCGCCGATCAGCCCGCCGAAGAGGGCATGCGAGGAACTGGACGGCAGGCCCAGCAGCCAGGTCGTCACGTTCCAGACCACGGCTCCAATCAGGCCGGCGAAGATCATCGCCGGATCGATCTGGATACCGCCCTCGCCCTCGCGGATGAGGCCGCCCGAGATCGTTTTGGCGACCTCGGTGGACAGGAAGGCGCTGATCAGGTTCAGCACTGCGGCCAGCGTCACCGCCGCTGATCAGGGGCAGCGGAGCACAGGTGTGGGAACAATCACGGCGCCGGTTCCCGGCGGCTGCCCCGGCGGCGGCTATGCCCGGCTGTGACGCTGGCCGGAGCGGCCCAGTCGCATCAGTTCCCATAGTGCCGGCGCCTGCCCGGCACCGGCCGGCCGCCCGTCCCTAAACTCCCGGACATCCAACGTGCCGGAGAACCTGAAATAGGCGCCGCTGAAACCGGCCAGCCGGGCCGCGAGCCGCGCCCGCCGGGGAAGGTAGCTGCCCAGCCTCGCCGCGAGGACCGTGCTGGTCCGGGTATAGGTGACCAGGTAGCGTTCGGCGCCGTCGCGGTAGTCAAAGCCAATGACCGAGGGGACGGCCTTGCCGGTATCCGGGTCCTGGAAGAATCCGGACGGAGCGAAGGCCGCCTTGGAGCCGTCGTCGGCCACGATCTGTCCGTCCTTGGCGAGCAGGAAGACCGGAAGCTGGACGGAGCCGTACCGCTTGGCGGCGGTCACCGCTGCGGTGACCACCGAATAGCCGCCTGCGCTGCCCCTGCCCCAGTACCAATGGTCGATCAGTTTCGCCACCGGCCGGTTGCCCCAGTTATGGTCGTGGTAGCCGGTTCCGCTCCCGTGCTGCCGCACGCCGCCGACGGTCATGCTGACCTCGGCCTCGCCCTGCGGGACCGCCGGCAGCCAGGCGAAGTAGTATTCGTCCCGCTTGCCGAAGAACCAGTAGCCGGTACCGGGCCGCCACCCCGGCACGGTACCGGTGAGCACCACATCCGCCTCGATACCTTCGAGTTCGACGTGGATGCGGTAACGGTGCAGGTCGCCGCGGAAGGTATTAGGGCCGATCCGCACATCGCAACCGTCGGTGGAGGCATCGAAGGAGGCCGCGGGATAGTCCGCGATCCGGTGGATGTTGCCCCCGTCCGGCAGGTCCAGGTCCACCGATACGGCGGGGCTCAGCGGCCTGCCCGGACTGACCAGGGGTTTGGTGAAGAAGGTAATGACCAGCTTCGTCCCGTCACTGAGCCGGGCATCGAAATACCACCACTCGTAGGTACCGGCGCGGCCGCTGGTGCGCATGCCGTCTTCGAAAGGCTGGACGTGCCCCGGCCGCAGGCCCAGGGTTGCATAGTCGCGCCCGCCGGACGCGATGCGTGCGCGGATGCCCATGATGATCCTCCTCGGCAAGAGCTGCCAGGGGTCCCCGTGCGCGAAGCGTACGGGGTAGGCGGCGAACGATACCGTGCACCGGCCTCCCACCGCTCGCAGGCTCGCGGCGGGTCCCTCGGCCGATACACTGGGGGGCGTGGACTGGCCTAGCATTTCGTACTCCCTGACCACGCCCGGGCAGATGCACGTGCTGGCTGGCGGCGCCGGCGGCTACGGCGCCGTGCTCGGCGCCGAGGCAGAACTGGCCGGCCGCTACCGCCATCACGATGACGCGGAGGCCTTTCTCGCCTCCCGCGCGCTGCTGCGGCTGCTCGCTGCCCGCCTGCTGGGCGTGCCCGCGGACGAGGCAGCCGGACTACCAGTGACCCGCTACTGCCGCACTTGCGGCGGAACCGACCACGGCATGCCGCAGGTGCCAGGACTGCAGCTCAGCATGTCGCGGACCCGCACCCTGGTCCTGGCTGCTGCCGGACCGGAAGGAATTCTGCTCGGAGCCGACGTCGAGCAGGTCCCGGACTCCGTGTTCGAGGGCTTCGACGAGTCGGTGCTCTCCCCATCCGAACGGCGCCGGGTCCGCAGGGGCCCTGCCGGGACGCTGGAACGGATGCGCCTGTGGACCGCCAAGGAAGCTGCCGTGAAGGCCGCCGGGCACGGGTTCGCCGTCGAGCCGTCCCGGCTCACTGTCGAACCGGACGACTCGACGGCCGGTGCCTTCACGGCCCGCGTCAGCTGCCCCGGCACGCCCGACGTTGACGGCCTCCGCCTGGGCTGGATCCCCGCCGGTGAGCACCATCTGGCGGCGCTCGCCAGCGCCGAGGCCCTGCCTGTGGCGGCCGTGCCGCCACAGGCTCTCCTCGGCGCCGACCACAGGCTGCCCGAAGGCTAGCTCCGCGGCCAGGTCAGATACGGGATCCGCCCTCGGTGTCGTCCATGCGGTCCTCGGCGTTCTCGGTGTCTTCCCTCAGATGCGCTTTGGCGTCGGCGACCGTGTCCTTGATCCCGCCCGAGGCCTGCTCGGCCTTGCCTTGCACGACCCGCGAATCGTCGTCGGTTGCCTTGCCGATAGCTTCGTCCGCCTTGCCCTTGATCTTGTCCTTGGCGGCGTCGAACTTGTCTCCCAGACCCATGATCAACCTACTTTCCACCTGCTGGTGCAGGCGCTGATTCTTTCTGTGTCAGGACGCCTTGGCTTTTTTGCGCTGTGCCGCGCCGAGCTTGGCGGTCGGGGCCATATTCTCCGCATCCACCATCCAGGCGTACTGCTCGAGTTTTTCAATAAAGGTGTGCAGAATATCGGCGCTGACAGGGTCCTCCTCGTCTACTTGGTCGTGGACATCACGCATGGTTCCCACGCAGGCCTCGAGCATGCCGACCACCAGGTCGACGGTATCCTCGGTGGAGACCAGTCCCGCGGGAAACGGGTCCAGGGTCGTGGCTTCGGCAACTGTCGCGCTGCGACCGTCCGGTACCGCATGTAGCGCGCGCATGCGTTCGGCAGTCTGGTCGCTAAACAGGCGGGCGTCGGCGATGATTTCGTCGAGCTGCAGATGCAGGTCGCGGAAGTTCTTTCCCACCACATTCCAGTGAGCCTGCTTGCACTGGACATGGAGCTGGATCAGGTCGACCAGAACCTTCTGCAGGTTTTCACTCAGTTGCTTCGATGCCTTCACGAATCCTCCACTTTCCTTGTCGAATCAGCTGCTGGGCAAGCCCTTAGTAAGCAAGCTTCACATTTCCACCCTAGGTCGCCCGTCTGCGGCGGGCAAGCGGCCCGCACGCTGCGGCCCGTTCAGTGGCTGGCATTTCCGCTGGTCAGAAGCATCTTCACTGCCTCCGCGCCGGCGACCTCCTGCCGGTATTCCTTGCACAGGATGGTCAGCATCTGCTCGGCAAATTCTTCGTTCGTCGATGCCATGGCATCTCTGGCGTAGACCACGCGGAAGTTGTGGGCGAACGCGTCGACGCCGGTCTGGGCGATGCAATTGTGTGACGAGACACCGGCCAGCACGAGCGTCTCCACCCGCAGGTTGCGCAGGCGGAAGAGCAGGTCTGTGGCGATGAAGGCGCTGTCGCGGGTCTTGGGCAGGCGCGGCAGGCCGGCGGCCTCCAGCCCGGGGACGATTTCGGCCGTCTCGCTGCCGGCGAAGGCAAACCCCTGGTCGTCCTCGAGCATGTTCAGGGTCCACGTGGACTTGTCCCGCTGATGCTCCGTGCAGGGCAGCAGCACCGGAACGCCGGCTCCCCTGGCTTGGGCGATCAGCTCGTTGCACCCGGCCACCAGCTGCTCCTGGCGGCGGGCCAGCACCGGATCCTCGAAGTACCCCTTCTGCATGTCGATAATGAGGACCGCCAGGCCCATACTTCCTCCTTTACGACCGGACATTGCTGAATTCCGTACGGACCTGCCCGCGCAGGCGGGCCGGGCTCACCCTGCCTCCGCGGGGCTGACCTCCACAGCGGAACCGACGGTCCTGGTGCGGAACCGCGGCTGCGGCGCCGTCGCCGGCCCGCGTACTACTTCGCCGGTCCGCAGCTGGAAGGTGCTCCCGTGCCACGGGCACTCCACGCACTCCCGGCCGGCCGGCCCGGTCACCGCCCCGTCGGCCAGCGGACCTGCCAGGTGCGAACATTGGCCGGCCAGCGCGAAGACTTCCGTGCCGTCGTCCGGACGCCAGACCAGCAGCGGGATATCGCCAAGCATCCGCCGCACCAGATGGCCGGGGGCAAATTCATCGAGTTCGCCGAGCCGGTGCCAGCCGTCGGGGACCCGGTGTGGAACGGATTCGGCATGGTTGGCGCCGGCCGCCTGGTGGTAGGCCAGATGTCCGCCCAGCGAGCCACCCGCAGCCACCAGCAGGAGCCCCAGCCGCGCCAACTGCCTGCCGGCCCCGTCGTAGCCGCGCGCACGCTGGACCAGGGATGCGGCGAAGACGGCGGTGCCCAGAATGTTGGCACCGGCATGGACCAGCCCCACCCTCCGGTGCTGACGGTGCAGCTCGGAAAAATCGGCCAGCCCTGCCAACGCCGTCGGCAGGGAGGACGCGAGTCCCGTACCCACCAGCAGCTTGGCGGCCTTCCCCGTCCCCGGGAACAGGTCCAGCAGCACAGCCGAACTCCACGTGCCGATCGGCAGCTGGACGAGGACCGGATGCAGCGGATGCCCCTGCGGCACTCCATGCAGGAGATCCTTGACCCATCCCCGCGGCAGGACGGCGTGCACCAACCGCTGCACGCCGGAGGCCGGAGCATCCAGGATCTTGGCAGTTTCCAGCCAGTTCAACGCCTTGAAAGGCTGCACGTTCTTCATCGGTCCTCCTGCGGGCGCACCGAACATCCTAGGCCTGTGCTCGTCCGCCCAGCCTAACTGTTAGCAAGCTTGCTTACCAATATGAGCCGGCGCGGCACGTGGCCCGCAATGCCATGCAGGAAAACGGCCGACCCCGGGGCAGGACCCGTCCGCCGGCCTGCCCGCGCGTGGGGAGGTCAGGCGCCCTTGCGACGCGGGGCGGATCCCTTCGCGCCGTGCGAAGGAGCCTTCCGGCCCGCACGCGTTCCAGCGCCCCGCCGTTCCAAGCTCTTCTTCAGCGCCTCCATCAGGTCCACCAGATCCCCGGCCTCGCTTTCCTCGGGCGCCCCGAAGGTGGCCTCGGTGTCGAGGGCCTCGCCCTGCTTCAGCTTCTCGTCGATCAGCCGGCGCAGTTCCACCTGGTAGTCGTCCTGGAACTCCTCGGGGTTGAAATCGTCCGCGTAGCGCTCGACCAGGGCCGCGGACATTTCCAGCTCCTCTTCGGAGATCCGCACACGGGACGGGATCGCCGGGAAGTCCGCCTCGCGCACCTCGTCCGACCACAGCAGCGACTGCAGCATCAGGACCTTCCCCCGCACCCTCAGGATGCCCAGCCGGGTCTTCTGCCGCAGCGCGAACTTCACGACGCTGGTCAGGTCGGTCTTTTCCAAGGTCTTGCGCAGCAGCACATAGGCCTTCGCGGACTTCGAATCCGGCTCCAAATAATAGCTGCGCTCGAGCATCAGCGGATCGATCTGCTCGCTGGGGACGAACCGGACCACTTCGATCTCGTGGTTCCGCTCCGCCGGCAGCGACGCGAGGTCCTCGTCGGTCAGGACCACCGTGGTCTCGCCGTCGTCGTAGGCCTTGTCGATGTGCTCATAGTCGATCTTCCGGCGGCACACTTCGCACCGGCGCTCATAGCGGATACGGCCGCCGTCGGCATCGTGCACCTGATGCAGGTCGATGTCATGGTCGGTGGTGGCCGCGTACAGCCGCACCGGGATGTTCACCAGCCCGAAGGTGACGGCCCCTGTCCAGATGGCCCTCATGTTGATCATTCAAGCACCCGCGCCGCGGATGCACTAGCCTTGCCCGCAATTTCGGCGCAGAGTGAGGTCAGGGAAAGGAGTCCGGCGCCATGTGTCCTCGCGCTCACGAACAGCTGGTCAAGGTCGCCGGCCGGCGGCTGAAGGTCAGCAATCTGGACAAGGTGATGTATCCGGAAACCGGCACCACCAAGGCCGACGTCCTGCACTATCTGGCCACCGTGGCCCCCGTGCTCATCCCCCAGGCCGCCTGGCGGCCGGCCACGCGCAAGCGCTGGGTGGACGGCGTTGGTACGGCAGCCAAGCCAGCCCGCCCGTTCTTCCGCAAGGACCTCGAGGACTCCGCCCCGGACTGGGTGCCGCGGGCGGACATCCGCCACAAAGAGCATGTGAACACTTATCCGCTGGTCAACGATCCGGCGGTCCTGGCCTGGCTCGGGCAGATGGCAGCGCTGGAGATCCATGTTCCCCAGTGGCGCTTTGGCCCGGACCTGGCCCCGCGCAACCCCGACCGGCTGGTGCTGGACCTGGACCCGGGTGAAGGCGCCGGCCTGCGTGAATGTGTCCAGGTCGCCCTGCTCTGCCGCGAAGTCCTCCATGGCATGGACCTGGACGCCGTCCCGGTCACCTCCGGTTCCAAAGGCATCCACCTGTACGCGCCGCTGGACGGCAGGCACACTGCCGGGCAGGTCACCGAGGTGGCGCACGAGCTGGCCCGGGCCCTCGAGGCCGACCATCCCGACCTGGTGGTCAGCGACATGAAGAAGGCCCTTCGTACCGGCAAGGTATTGGTGGACTGGAGCCAGAACAACGGCTCCAAGACCACCGTCTGCCCGTACTCCCTGCGCGGCCGGCCGCACCCGAACGTCGCGGCGCCGCGGACCTGGGAGGAACTCGGGGACCCCGGCCTGGCCCAGCTGGACTACCGCGAGGTAATGGAACGCGTGGCAGCGGGGATTGATCCGATTGCCGCGCAGGGCTGGCACGGTGCCGGCACGGAGGCCGGCAGACCGGTACCAGGCCGGGACCGGCTGGCCAGGTACCGCAGCATGCGCGACCAGGCCAAGACCCCCGAGCCGGTGCCCGCGGAAGGGGCCGGCAGCGCGTCCGCGGACAATGGCCAGCCGGCCTTCGTGATCCAGGAGCACCACGCCCGGCGGCTGCACTGGGACTTCCGGCTGGAACACGACGGCGTGCTGGTCTCCTGGGCCGTCCCGAAGGGACCACCGCTGGACCCGGAAGAGAACCGGCTGGCGGTCCTGACCGAGGATCACCCGCTGGAGTACGCCAGCTTCGAGGGCACCATCCCCAAGGGTGAATACGGGGCCGGGAATGTGAAGATCTGGGACAGCGGGACCTATGAGCTGGAAAAGTGGCGCCAGGGCAAGGAAGTCATCGCCGTGCTGCACGGTCGCGACGGTGGCGGGCTCGGCTCGGTGCCGCGGCGGTACGCGCTGATCAACACCCCCGGCATGGGTGAAACCGGCAAGAACTGGCTCATCCACCTGATGAAGGACCAGCCCGACGGCCGGGCGCCGGCCGCGGAACATGGGCCGGAACACCGGCCGGGGCAGCGCAGCCGCCGTCCGCTGCTGCCCGACGCCGCCCCCATGCTGGCCACCGCCGGCAGCCTGGCCGACCTGGATCCGGAGGAAGCCTGGGCCTATGAAATGAAATGGGATGGCGTCCGTGCCCTGGCCGTGGTGGAGGACGGAGCGGTGCGCCTGGTCACCCGCAAGCGGCTGGACCGCACCGGCACCTACCCGGAACTGCAGGAACTCGGCGGCCTGGTCGACGGCCCTGCCGTGCTCGACGGCGAGATCGTGGCGCTCGCCCCGGGCGGCCGCCCGGACTTCGGGCTGCTGCAGAACCGGATGAACCTGACCGATGAGGCAGAAGTCCGTGCCGCCGCCAGGACCACGCCCGTCTACCTGATCCTGTTCGACGCTCTCCACGCAGGCGGAAAGAGCCTGCTGCGCTCGCCATACACCGTCCGCCGGCAGGCGCTTTTCGACGTCGCCAGGCCCGGCCGCCACGTCCAGCTGCCCGAAGCCTTCACCGGTCCTCCCCGGCAGGCCTTGGAAGCCTCGGCCCGGCTGGGCCTGGAAGGCATTATCGCCAAGAAGCAGTCGGGCGTGTACCTGTCTGGGCGGAGGACACGCAGCTGGATCAAAATCAAGAACCAGACGCACCAGGAGGTGGTCGTCATCGGCTGGCGGCATGGTGCGGGCAACCGGGCCGGCGGCATCGGCTCGCTGCTACTGGCCGTGCACGAGGACGGACGCCTCGTCTATGCGGGGCGGGTCGGCACCGGCTTCACCCGTGCCGATCTGGACGACGCCGCAACCAGACTGGCACCACTGGCCCGCAAAACACCGGCCGCCGAGGGCATTCCGGCACCGGACCGCGAGGATGCCGAGTGGGTATCGCCGCGGCTGGTCGGCGAAGTCAGGCACGCCGGCCGCACCGCCGAGGGCAGGCTACGACAGCCGGTCTGGCGCGGCTGGCGTCCGGACAAGGACCCGGACGAAGTGGTCTGGGAGGGCTCCTAGCGGCGCTGGCACAGCCCCGTTGACCGCCCCCCATGAACCGGGTTTATGAGGGGGGTCACGTTCATTACCTGAGTGTTTCTTTCCCGAATCCCCATAACACACCTCATCATGTAGCTTTGCTCAATCACGGCGGTTTCAAATCATGCAGTCGCACTATGCGCGTCGCCGGTGGTCCAGTCAGGTTCGCAGGGGAAAGTAGACACACCAGATGACTCAGGTTCAGTTGGAAGCGGCACCGGTGCCCGGGCGGAAGTCGGCCGGGCATGTGATTGTGGATTCGCTGATTGCCCACGGGGTGCAGCGGGCGTATGTGGTGCCGGGCGAGTCGTTCCTGGATGTGCTGGACGGGCTGCACGGGTCCGGGATTGAGACGGTGGTGTGCCGGCATGAGGGCGGGGCGGCGTACATGGCCGAGGCCGAGGGCAAGCTGCACCGGGCCCCCGGGATCGCGATGGTCACCCGCGGCCCCGGCGCGGCGAAC
>NZ_JAAZSQ010000016.1:36092-37042 GCF_012395835.1 Arthrobacter mobilis | reverse complement strand
GGGCCAAGCGGGTGATGGTCCTGGACCACCCCGAACGCGCCTCCGAGATCGTGGCCGAGGCCATGTTCGCGGCCATGAGCGGCCGGCCCGGCCCGGTGGTGGTCGGCCTGCCCGAGGACATCATCCGCGAAACGATCGATGCCACCGTGCACCCGGTGATCCCGGTGGCCGACGGCGGGATGACCGTGACCGACTTCAAGGCCCTCCAGGCCGCCCTGGAACAGGCCGAGAAGCCCTTGTTCGTGCTCGGCGGCAACGACTGGACCGCCGAAGGGGCCGCCGCGCTGACCAAGTGGCTGGAGGGGCACAAGATCGCCGCGGCGGTGGAGTGGCGCTGCGAGGGCACCATTTCCTTCGACTCGCCCTGCTACGTCGGGCCCATCGGCTACGGCAGGCCGAAGCCCACCTATGACCTTTTGGAGGAGACCGACCTGCTTATCTTCGTCGGCACCGTGCCCGGGGATGTGATCACCGACGGGTTCGTGGTCCGCCAGGACTGGGCGAAGCAGAACTTTTTGGTCACCATCGACCCCTCCCTGCGCGGCCGCTCCGGGCCGGTCTCCCACCAGATCGTGGCCCGCCCGGACGTGTTCGTGCGGGACCTGGTCCGGATGGAACTGCCGGTGAAGGACACCTGGCGGGCCTTTACCGAGCGGATGCGCACCGAGCAGGAAAAGTTCGCCGCCCTGCCGCCGGCGGAGCCCTCCGCGGGCAGGGCGCGGATGGACACCCTCATGGCGCACCTGGTCCCGGCCCTGCCCGAGGATGCGCTGGTGACCCTGGGCGCCGGGGAGCACACCAACTGGGCCCACCGCTACTTCCCCACCCGCACCTACCCCTCCATGATCAGCGCCCGCAACGGCTCCATGGGCTACTCCGTGCCCGCCGCCATCGCCGCCTCGCTGGCGCACCCGGGCCGGTGTGTGGTGACCATCGCCGGGGACGGGGAG
>NZ_JAAZSQ010000016.1:0-36016 GCF_012395835.1 Arthrobacter mobilis | reverse complement strand
TCGCCCTCATGGCCACCGCCTTCGGCGGCTACGGGGTCCGCGTCGAGGCCGACCAGGACGTGCCCGCCGCCGTCACCGCCGCCCTGGCCGCGATCGACACGGACAAAACCTTCGCCCTCATCCACCTCCTCGTCGACCAACGCACCAAGGCCTACTGAGAGTGGGGCAGGCCGGGGGCGGCGTCAAGCAGGCGCCGTCCCCGGCTTTTCCATGGTTGGGCCGGACCATGCTTCTGCCCCGATGACACTGCAGTAACGGGCACGTGGTTTGCTGAAGTTTCGAACCGGACAGCCGTCCATCACGGTTCACGGTACGCCCAGGAAGAACCGGATTCATGACTGACGCGCCCTCCATGACAGTTGGCCGCTTGCTGCGCACTCCCCGGAAACAGCTTGACCGCCTCTTCCAGAGTTCGGTGCCGGGCCGGATTCCTGCCGGGGACTGCGAGGGAACCTTGATTGTCGCACCGGGCTCAGCAGCCGGCGCGGCCGCAGCCGGACTGATCCGCCTGATCGTCTGGAAGGGGAAGGTCTTCGACCCCGGCTCGGAAACCGTCCGCAACAAAGTGGGACCGCTGGGCACGCTGGCCGTCCGCGCCGAAGTCTATTACGGCCCGAGCCGGCTCGACACCAACCCGGCAATCATCCTCGATTACCGGCGCACGTCATGGATCGCCCGGTGGATCCGCGACGAAATCCGCGAAGTAGCACCCGGGGTGTTCCTGGGATTTGCCTACTGGAACAGATTCAGGGTCCTCAGGTTCGTCCTGGCGGTGCCGCAGCACTTTGGGCCGTAAGCTCATGCCATGGCCAGATTCTTCGATGTCCACCCCCAGGATCCCCAGCCGCGCACCATCGGCCAGATTGCCGACTTGGTACGGTCCGGCGGACTGATCGCCTATCCGACGGATTCCTGTTACGCGCTCGGGGCCCAGCTGGGCAACAAAGAGGCGCTGGACCGGATCCGTGCGATCCGCCGCCTCGACGACAAACACCACTTCACCCTCGTCTGCAGGGACTTCGCCCAGTTGGGGCAGTTCGTCCACATCGGCAACGAGGTGTTCCGCAGCATCAAGGCGGTCACGCCGGGCGCCTACACCTTCATTCTGCCGGCCACCAAGGAAGTTCCGCGCCGGCTGCTGCACCCGAAAAAGAAGACTGTCGGGGTGCGCATCCCGGACCACAAGGTGGTCCAGGCGCTGCTCGCCGAACTGGGCGAGCCGCTGCTGTCCAGCACCCTGCTGCTGCCGGACCATGAGGATCCGATGACCCAGGGCTGGGAAATCAAGGAGCGTCTGGACCACGCGGTGGACGCGGTCGTGGATTCGGGCGACTGCGGTCCCGAACCCACCACCGTCGTGGACTTCTCCGGCGGTTACGCCGAAATCGTCCGGTACGGCATGGGCGACCCGTCGCGGTTCGAGTGACGGCCCAGCTTCCGTATTTCCTGCCCCCCGACGGCATCTGCCGCAAGGACTGATCGCTCATTCCCCGGGAGCCACTACCCTTGGCGTACCTGCTGCGTCATCAGCTGCAATGCAGCGACTGCGCCGCCATCTGCAAGTGGAAGGGACCAGTGCGACATGGAAATACCCGGCGTTGGCCAAGGTAACGATGACACGGCCGCCATCCAGGCGGCCATCGACGGCGCCCCCAGCGGCGGGAAGCTGCGGCTGCCGTCCGGGCCCACATGCAACGTAAGCAGCTACGTGAACATCGCCAAGCCGCTCACCTTCATGGACGGCAAAATCCAAGCCGGCCCCAACAACCAAATCTTCAACATCACCAGCAGCGGCGTCCGCCTCCAAGGGATCGAGCTCGCCGGCGCCGGAGAGGCCGGGACCTACACCATCGGGAACAACCTGGTCAATGCGGTCGGCAGCGAACAGAACCCGCTGAGCGGGCTCACGCTGCTCAGGTGCTGGCTGCACGACTCCAGCGGCGAGGCGATGCGCCTGACCTGGCTTCGGAACGCGGAAGTAGCCCAGAACCTGATCGAACGAGTGCGCTACGCCGGGATCATGGCAGTCTCCATGAAGGACAGCCGGATCCACGACAATGTGGTCCGGGACGCCTTCGCCCACGCCGGCGTTGTGACCAACAGCTACGGCATCGCGCTCACCGACCTCGGCAACTACGAAGCTGCGCGGTCCGAGCGGGTCAGCGTCGACGGAAATGTCATCCTGAACTTCACCGAATGGGCCGGGTTCGATACTCACGGCGGAAAGGCCCTGACTGTTTCGAACAACATCGTGGTCAACTGCAGGCAGGGGCTCGCAATGGTCCTGGGCAGCAGCACCAGGACCATGCCGCCGCAGGATCTGGTTGCCTCCGGTAACTACATCGACGGCAGGAATATCACCGGCGGCTACGGCATATCCCTCTTTGGCAAGAGCACCACCGTCAGGGGCTCCGGGACCTTCACGGGAAACCGTATCGTCAACAGCATCGAGCCGTGGAAGACGGACCCGCAGCTGACCAATATTGACTGGGAGAATTCGGCGTGGGCCGGCAACACTCCGGAGTTCTACAGCAAGAGTGAAAACTGGCAGAACTTCCCCATACCGGCCTCGGGCATTTCCCCGCACCCGGCCAGCCTGCCGCAGTACCGGAAGATCGGCCGGCAGGTATTCCTGCGGGGGGCATTCGTCCGCACCGTCGGCGGAAACTTCACCACCAACACGACCTACACCATTCCCGGGCTCCTGCCTGCCGGGTACCGGCCCATCCAGGACGTCAGGCCGGCTGCCGGCGGCACCACCTGGCAGAATTCGTCCCTGGCACTGATCCAGCCCGGCGGTCAGTTACGCATCCGCACAGGCAACACCGCCCACAGTGAGCTCTGGATCGACGGCGTCAGCTGGTTCGTGGATTAAGGACGAGACATGCCCATCCCGGAATCCCCCGTCGCCATCGCCGTCGGCGATGCCCTGGTGTCAGGCGTCTACGCCCGCCCCGCGCAGCCCTTCGCCACGCTCGTGCTGGCCCACGGGGCCGGTGCCGGGATGGACCACCCGTTCCTGGCCGGCTTCACCCGCGCCTTGAACGACGACGGCGTGGCCACCCTCCGCTTCAACTTCCCGTACCGCGAAGCGGGCAAGAAGTTCCCGGACCGGCCTCCCGCGGCGATCGCCGCCTGGCGGGCGGCGATCGCCGCGGCCGCGGCCCGCGCGGACGGCGAGCCCCTCTAAGCCGCCGGCAAGTCCTTTGGCGGGCGCATGGCGTCCATGGCGGTGGCCGAGGGCATGCCTGCGGCCGGACTGGTTTTCCTCGGCTATCCGCTGCACCCGCCCGGCAAGCCGGACAAAGTGCGCGACGAGCACCTGTACGGCCTGACCCTGCCGATGCTTTTCCTGCAGGGCACACGCGACCCGTTCGCATCCCCGGAACTGCTCGAGGCAGTCGTGGCCCGCATCGGCCCGGCAGCAACGCTGCAGTGGCGCGAAGGTGGCGACCACTCCTTCGACGTTGCCGGCCTGAAGCGCAGCGCGGACGACGTCGGGGCGTCACTGGCAGGGCCGGCCGCGGCGTTCCTGCGCGCACACGGCTGACCCTGCCGGGCTCCAGGCTCCCGGACGTCCGGTGCTCAGGCGTTCGCCGCGGCAGCGGCAGCGCTGGAGGGCACCGGCTCGTGCCGCAGGTAGCTGCGGCGGAAGCGGCCGGTACCGGCAGTCAGCGAGCGCAGCTCGATGGCATACCGCAGCAGTTCGGTGTCCGGTACTTCGGCACTGATCTGGGTCGTCTCCCCGCCGGCCGACGTCGTTCCGGTCAGGCGCCCGCGGCGGGCGGACAGATCGCTCATGACGGCACCCACGTACTCGTCCGGAACGTCGATGGTCACCGCCGAGACCGGTTCAAGCAGCTGGATGCGCGCCGCGGCGGCCGCCTCGCGCAGCGCCAGGGCGCCGGCGGACTGGAAGGCGGCGTCGGAGGAGTCGACGCTGTGGGCCTTGCCGCCGACCAGCGTCACCCGGATGTCCACCACCGGGAAACCCGCGAAGACCCCTTTCTGCATCTGGGTCCGGACACCCTTCTCGACCGAGGCGATGAACGGCCCCGGGATCACCCCGCCGACGATCCTGTCGACGAACTCGAAGCCGGCGCCGCGTTCGAGCGGTTCGACCTCGATGTCGCACACGGCGTACTGGCCGTGGCCCCCTGACTGTTTGACGTACCGTCCGTGCCCGGCACCGGGGGTGGAGAACGTCTCCCGCAGCGGGGTGACCACCTCGACGGTCTGCAGTTTCACGCCCTGGCCGCGCAGCCGGTCCAGGACCACCTCGGCATGGGCTTCCCCCATGCACCACAGGACCAGCTGGTGGGTTTCGGCATTGCGCTCCACCCGCAGCGTCGGGTCCACGGCCGCCACCTTGCCCAGGCTCCGGGCCAGGACGTCCTCGTCGCCATGCGAGGCTGCTTCGATGGCTACCGGCATCAGGGGCTCGGGCATCTCCCAGGCCTCGATCAGCAGCGGCCGGTCCTTGGCCGAGATGGTGTCACCGGTTTCCACGGTGCCGAGCTTGGCGAGCGCGCAGATGTCCCCGGCGATGCAGTACGGCACCGGCCGCAGTGCGGAGCCCAGCGGGGAGTACAGCTGGGTGAGCCGCTCGTCGCTGTCATGGTCCTGGTGCCCCCGGTCGGCCAGCCCGTGTCCGGATACATGGATGGCCAGGTCCGGCCGGAGGGTGCCGGAGAAGACGCGCACCAGGCAGACGCGGCCCAGGAACGGATCGGTGGTGGTGCGGACCACCTCTGCCACCAGCGGCCCGTCGGGATCGCAGGTCAGCGGCCCGGCCGGCTGGCCGCCGATCTCCGTGACGGCCGGCAGCTCATGCTCCAGGGGGGTCGGGAAGGCACGCACCAGCATCTCGAGCAGTTCGGCCATACCCGCACCGGTCTCTGCCGAGGTGGGCAGCACGGGGAAGAAGGATCCGCGGGCGACGGCGGTCTCCAGGTCCCCGATCAGGACGTCGAGGGAAATCTCCTCGCCGCCAAGATAGCGGTCCATGAGTGATTCGTCTTCGCTCTCGGCGATGATTCCTTCGATCAGTTCGCCCCGGGCGGTCGCGGACCCGGCCAGCTCGTCCGCGCTGGCCGGCCGCCGGGCCGGTCCGGACTCCCCCGGCGTGTACTCCGATACCGTTCCGGAGAGCAGCCCGAGCAGTCCGGCGGCCTCACCACCGGTGTGCAGCGGAAGGTAGAGCGGCAGCACCGACTCTCCGAAGGCCCTCCGGCAGGCGGCCAGGGCGGCGTCGTAATCCGCCCGCGGATGGTCCAGGCGGCTGATCGCCACGGCCCGCGGCATTCCGACCCGCTCGCACTCGCTCCACAGTTCGGTGGTCACGGCGTCGACGCCGTCGACGGCCGAGACCACAAACAGCGCCGCGTCGGCTGCCCGCAGTCCCGCCCGCAGTTCGCCGGTGAAGTCCGGGTAGCCTGGCGTGTCCAGCAGGTTCACCTTCACGCCGTCGACCAGCAGGGGCACCACTGAAAGCGCCGTCGAGCGCTGCTGCCGGATCTCGGACGGATCCGAATCACTCACCGTCGTACCGTCGGCGATCGTACCCATGCGTGAAATGGCGCTGGTGGCGGCCAACAGCGCCTCCACCAGCAGCGTCTTGCCCGCGCCCGAGTGGCCGACCAGGGCGATATTGCGGATCTGTTCCGGCCGATCCGCTGCCACCCCCGCGGCCGGATCGGCCCGTCCGGTGCCCGTAGTGCCCCGGCCCGGGTTCTTCGCCGGGCCGCCTGTTCCTTTCACCGACATGAGCTCCTCCTGGCGTCGTCTTCATTGACCTGCACCCGAACACTGCTATGACCGATTCGACACCCTGAGGTGACCGGACAGCAAGAGCACATCGTCAGGGACCGGGATGACTGCCGTCCTCTGCCATGGTTCCCGGCCCCTGCCACCGCCCCGCGTGCAGGACCAGTTCCAGTTCGAACCGGGCCCGCGGATCGTCCAGCTCCCCGGCAAAGAGTTCGCGCAGCTGTGCGACCCGGTAGCCGACCGTCTGTGCGTGGATACCCAGCTCGGCAGCCATGGGGGCACGCTGGCCCCAATGCCGCAGCCACGAGAGCAGCGTCGCTGCCAGCTTCTCGCGCTGCGCCGGGCGCAGGCGCTGGAGCGGGGCCAGTCTGCGCTGTGCCAGTTCGGCGATGGCGGTGGGCTCGGTGCCCAGGACGATCTCGCCGAGATGGTCGTGCGCCCAGATGGGAGGATCATCCAATTTTTCCCGGGGAGGCAGGACCGCGGCAGCAAGTACGGCCAGCCTCAGCGAATCCGGGACCTGCTGCCATCCGCCGGCCGGGCCGACAGAGGCCGCCCGGCCTCGCAGCGCCTTTTCCAATGCCGTCTGCGCCGGCTTGGACCGCGGCGCCGGGACCAGTGCCACGACGTCGGTTTCGCGTTCGACCACCAGAGCCCCCGGTCCGAGCTTCAGCCGCAGGCCGTCCGCACGGTCCAGCGGCAGCGTCACGACCGCCAGCCTGGCCGGCAGCACCCAGTCCGCCATGGAAGCGGCCTGCCGCAGCGCCGCCTCGTCCGCCTGGCCGTGCAGCAGCAGCTCCAGCAGCTCGGTACGTCGCCGCTCCACAGCCCCGGCCCGCTCGGAGCGCTCGAACGCGTATGCCTCGGCGCTGACGGCGGAGAGTTCGTCGATGTAGGCGAGGATTGATTCGCCCAGGTTCACCACCGCGTTCAGGCCAAGGTTCCGCTCCAGGGAAATTCTGGACATTTCGCGGAACGTCACCCGGGCCCCCATGCGGTAGGCGCTCAGCAGGGCATCCATGCTCCGGCCCTGCCGGAATTCGCCGCTGCCCAGGCCAGCCACCAGCTGCCGGCTTTCCTCCGATAAGGCCGGCAGCCGGGTGCCCGGCAGCTGGAGGAAACGGTCCAGTGCCACCGCCACACCGCTGCGCAGACCACGCCCGAACCGTCCCTCGATCGGCCGCGCATACGCAGGCACGGTCTGCGGAACCATGGTGATGATCGCCTCCACGATGCCGGGCACCATGGGTCGCAGAACGTCGACGATTTCCCGCGGCAAGGCCAGCCACGGGGGATCATGCGGTGGCGCTGCCAGCCGGTTGTCCGGGGCGGGTTTCATGCATTCTTCCCAAAGTTGTCTCGGCCGAATAGTTCTCGCGGACCGATCGTATTCTCCGCTAGGAGAAATACGGCTCGGCCCGTCCTAAGCTTGATCATATGATCTGGCACCATAAGCTGGCACGTGCCGCATCTGTTCTGACCACTCCCCTGGCTCCCGAGGACTTCCTGTCCCTGTTCAACCCGGTATTCTCGGCCCGCCAGCTGCGCGGCGTGGTCACCCGGGTGGTTTCCGAAACCGCCGATTCCGCCACCATCTACTTCCGCCCCGGCCGGGGCTGGCAGGCCCACCGGGCCGGTCAGTGGGCCCGCATCGGCGTGGAGCTGGACGGTGTGCGCCACTGGCGCTCGTACTCGCTCAGTGCAGCCGCCGGCCGTGACCCGGCGATCACGGTGACCGACGTGGGATCGGTATCCGGCTACCTGGTGCGCAACACCCGTCCCGGTGACGTGTTGTTCCTGGCGCCCCCGCAGGGCGAATTCGTCCTGCCCGAGCAGCCCCGGCCGCTGCTGATGCTCACCGCCGGCAGCGGCATCACCCCGGTCATGTCGATGATCCGCACCCTGGTGCCGCGCCGCCCGGATGCCGATGTGGTGCTCATCCACTCCAGCCGTTCCCCGGAACGGAGCATCTTCCACGAGGAACTGTGCGAGCTTGCCGACCAGTTCCCCAACCTGCGCGTGGTGCAGTGGTTTACCGCAGAACGCGGCCGGCTGGACCTTGGTTCGGCCGCGGAGCTCGACCTGCTCTGCCCTGACTGGCGCCAACGCGGGGCCTACGCCTGCGGGCCCGAAGGCTTCCTCGACGACGCCGGGGCACTCTGGGCTGCCGCGGCGCTGGCCTCCGAAACCGGGGATCCGGCAGCTGTGGGGCAGGCCGGTCCAGGGAGCCTGACTATCGAGCGTTTCAATACCAGCCTCGGCGCCGGTGCCGGGCAGGACGGCGGACTGGTTACCTTCGAAGCCTCGGACCGGGAAGTGGAGGCGGACGGCGACACTCCGCTGCTCGACGTCGGGGAAGATGCCGGCGTCCTGATGCCCAGCGGCTGCCGGATGGGTATCTGCCACAGCTGTCTGGTGCCGCTTCGGGCAGGACGGATACGCGACCTGCGTACCGGTGAAATCCTGGACGAACCTGGCCAGCTGATCCAGCCTTGTGTGTCGGCAGCAGCCGGACCTGTCAACCTAGACCTCTGAGGAGAACCCACCCTATGGCAAACACTTCCAGCCGGGCACCGGCCACTACGGGAACTGCTGCCGCAGCCTGCCAGACCGGTCAGGCAGCCGTCAGGACCCGGCCCGGGGCGCTGGCTGCCTCGGGCCGCCCGCTGGTGCGTCCGCGCGCCGCCGCCCACCTGACGGATGAGCAGGTGGCCGAACTCGGCCGCGAGCTCGACGCCATCCGCGACGAGGTCCTCGCCAGGCGCGGTGCCTCCGACGCCGCCTACATCCGCCGGGTCATCAAGATCCAGCGCGTGCTCGAACTCACCGGCCGTGCCGCGCTCCTGGCCGGAAAGAACAGGGCCGCATGGGTGACCGGCACCGCATTGCTCAGTGTCGCGAAAATCCTGGAGAACATGGAGATCGGGCACAATGTGCTGCACGGCCAGTGGGATTGGATGCGGGACCCGGATATCCATTCCACGACGTGGGAATGGGACTTTGTCACCCCGGCCCGCTCCTGGCAGCATACCCACAACGACCTGCACCACCGCTGGACCAACGTCGTGGGCAAGGACCGCGACGTGGGCTACAACCTGCTGCGCATGGACCCGGACCAGCCGTGGAAGCCGTTCAATCTGGGCAACCCGCTGTACAATGCCCTGCTGGCCCCCGTGTTCGAATGGGGCATCGCCGTTTACGACCTTGAGATCGACGAATTCCGCGAAGGCAGGAAATCCAAAGCCGCGCTCGTCAAGGACCTCAAGGCGATGGGCCGGAAGGCCGCCAGGCAGTTCGCCAAGGACTATGCGGCAACTCCTGCCCTGGCCCTGCTGACGGGTTCCGGCAAACAGGCTCTGTACGGGACGCTGGCAGCCAACGCAGTGCGCAACGTCTGGGCTCACGCGGTGATTTTCTGCGGGCACTTCCCGGAGGGCACGGACACTTTCACCGAGGAAATGGTCGACGGCGAGACACGCGGAGACTGGTATGTGCGCCAGATGATCGGTTCGGCCAATATTTCCGGTTCCAAGTTGATGCATCTGATGACCGGGAACCTGTCCCACCAGATAGAGCACCACCTGTTTCCGGATCTTCCGTCCAGCCGCTACGCCGAAATTGCCCCGAAGGTCCGTGAAATCTGCAGCCGCTACGGGCTGCCCTACACCTCCGGGCCCCTGCCGAAGCAGGTAGCGTCCGCCTGGGCCAAGGTCTTCAAGCTCGCGCTGCCGGATCGTCCCGCTTCCAGGACCAAGGAAACGGCAGCCGTTTAGCTGGTTCCGCTGCCCGGGCGTCTATTCTGGTCGTCATGTTAACGCTGGGCGTTCTCGGTCCTTTGAAGGCCAGCGATAGCCACGGGGCAATAGCGTTGGGCGGGTGGCGCCAGCGGGCGGTGCTGGCCCGGTTGCTGATAGCGCGCGGGCAGGCAGTATCCGCGGACCGGCTTATTGATGACGTGTGGGGCTCCGAGCCGCCGGACAAGGCACTGCTGGCGCTGCAGAGCTATGTGTCCCGGCTCCGGCGCCTCCTGGAGCCGGCCAGGGCCGCCCGGGGCCCGGCCACCGTCCTGGTCAGCGTTCCCACCGGCTACCGGCTGCGCCTGCACCGCGACCAGGTTGATGCGTGGCAGTTCGAGCAGGCATTCCTGGGTGCCGACCTCCAGCATCTTCCGGCCGACCTTGTCCGGCGGAACCTTGGCGATGCGCTGGCACTGTGGCGTGGAGCAGCCTACGCGGATTTTGCCGGGGAACCGTGGGCAGCGGCCGAAATCGCACGGCTGGACGAATTGCGGTACGCAGCCAGGGAGCGGCACGCCGCAGCTTCGCTGGCCTTGGGGAAGATTCCCGAGGCGGTGGCAAGCCTCGAAGCCATCCTCGACCAGTCGCCGCTGCGGGAGACGGCCTGGCAGCTGCTGGTCCTGGCCCTGTACCGGGGGGAGCGGCAAGGCGATGCGCTGGCGGCCGTCCGGCGTGCGCGCCGGGTGCTTGCCGATGAACTTGGCGTCGAACCTGGGCCTGCGCTCCGCCGGCTCGAGTCCGACGTTTTGGCGCAATCTCCTGCCCTGTGGGACGACATCGGCCCGGTGCCGGCTTTCCCGCCGGTTGAAGGGAGAGCTCCGGTCCGGCAATCAGCGGCCGCCCCTGATGCCGATCCCTTCCTGGGGCGGACAGCAGAGCTGGACCGCTTGCTGGCCGCAGCAGAGCTGGCACGCCGCCCCGTCCCGTCCCTGGCCCTCGTTGAGGGCCAGACCGGAACGGGCAAAACGCGGCTGGTCATGGAACTGGCCGGCAGGCTGCGGTCGGAGGGATGGTTCGTCGCCGTCGGCCGGTGCGACGCCGAGGAAGGGGCACCGGCCGGATTGCCGTGGGCAGCCGTGGTCGACGAGCTGCACCACCGCCATCCCGACGAGTTCGGCCAGCCGCTCGAATCCATCTTTGCACCCGGTGCCGAGGCCTCCGGCGGCAGCGCCGACCCGGTCCTGGCACGATTCCGCCTGCACCGGCGGATCGCCGCCTTCCTGCACGACGTGGCGGCAACCGCTCCGGTGCTCATTGTCCTGGACGATATCCATTTGGCCGACGCCGAAACGCTGTCGATCCTGAACCGCGTGGTTTTCGACCTCGCGGCAGACCCGGTCCTTTTCGTGTGCATCCAGCAGACCGGGGAAAAATCCATCGGTGCGTCCAACGCGCCGAACATTGCCCGGAAACTTCTTCCGGTCATCCACATCAGACTTGAACTGGGCGGGCTGCCCTCCGCGGAGGTTGCCACGTTGCTGCGGACCACTGCGTCGCCGACCCTCCCGGACGAAGCCGTCGCGGCGATTCACCGGTGGACCGGCGGCAACGTGCTCTTCGTGCGCCAGATCGGCAGTCTTTTGGCCGCGCATGGCGGGGAACTGGCCCTTTCCGAGGTTCCTGCGGGAATCCGCGACATCGTCAGGCACCGGCTGGCACAGCTGCCGGAAGAGTCCCGGCTGCTCCTGAACACGCTGGCCGTCATTGGGATGGAAACAGACGCCGACGTCCTGGAATCACTCGATTATGCGCCGGATCAGGCCTGGCTTGATGCAGTTGAAGCCGCCCTGCGGGCAGGCCTGCTGGTTGAGTCCAGGCCCGGACGTGTGGGATTCGCCCACGGCGTGGTCCGGGAAGCGATCAACGCCGACCTCTCGAATCTGAGGAAGAGCCAGTTGCACGCCCGGATAGGCCAAGCCGTCGAAGCCGTCCACCCGGAAGACCTTTCTGCCCTTGCCTACCACTATGCCCGCTCCGGTAAAGCGGCGCTGGCACGCAAAGCTGTGGACTATTCTTCCAGGGCCGCGGAACGGACCGAGTCGCGGTTCGCCTTCCGGGAAGCAGCAGCACTCTGGCAGCAGGCCCTTGACTGCCTCGCAATTGTTCCCGGCTGCGGCCCGCGGGAGCGGCTGGAACTCATGATCCGCCTGGTGCGCGCCACCGCGCTGGGAGGGGAAGCAGCCCGGGCACGCGACCTCCGGGATCAAGCGCTCCATGAGCCGGCAGCCGCCGAGGACGTGGAGCTGACCGCCCGGATCATCACTTCCTATGACGTTCCCAGCCTGTGGGTCAACCAGGAGTACGGCATGGTTGTCCAGCCGGTTGTGGACCTGATCGAGAGCGCCCTCGACGGTCTGCCGGACCACACCTCGGCCCTGCGCTGCCAACTGCTGACCTGCCTGGCCCTGGAGCTGGAGTGGTCAGGCCTGGACCGAGGGCGCGAAGCGGCGGCCGAAGCCGCAGCCATGGCCCGGGAGCTGGAGGAGCCCCTCCTGCTCGCCAAGGCTCTCGAAGCACTGTTCCGCCAGTCGTATTTGCCGGGGCAGCTGGGCTTTCGGGACTCCCTCGCCCATGAGCTCCTCGCGCTGGCCAAGCGTCACCGCCTCATTACCACCGAAGTGATTGCGCACTTGATGATGACCGAGTGCGCCTGCGCCCACGGTTCGTTCGGGGTCGCCGATGAACACCATGCCGAGACGAAACGGTTGGCCGAAAAGTACCAGCTCCCTTCGCCGCTGGCCGTGGCCGCCTGGTACGAGGGGCTGCGCCACCTCGTCGACGGCCGGTTCGCTGAAGCCGAGGAGGCGTACCGTGCCGCTTCCAGGCTCAGTGCACAGGTACGGCTGTGGGAGGTGGACCAGGCATGGGTGGTCGGGACCACGATCAGTCTGGCCATGCTGCAGGGCCGGATGAACGAAATTCTGGAACTGGCCGAAGCCGCCTTCGCGAAATGGCCGGTCATGGGGCGCGAAGTCTACGCCCAGTCGCTCATGGCTTCAGGACAGGCTGATGCAGCCCGCAGGATAGCCGGGCAGCTTCCTCCGGTGCCCTACGAGGCGTCCTACCTCCTGACCAGCACCTGGCGTGCACTCACGGGACTTTCCCTGGACGACCGCAGGCGGATCGAATGGGCCTACCGTGCGCTGGAACCCTACCTTGACGAACTGGCCGGGGCCGACACGGCGGTCGTGGCGCACGGTCCGGTGGCCCAGATCGCCGGCGACCTGGCGCTGCGGATGGGCCTGCGGGAAGAGGCAGCGGGGCATTACCAACATGCCCTTGCCGTGGCCGGGCGCGCGGACTCGTCGTACTGGGCCGCTGCCGCGCGTGCCGCCCTGGCAGCGCTCGGGCCCTAAGTCCGCCGTCGTTCCTCCCCCGCTTCCAGCCGCGCTTCAAGTAGGTCTCAAGCGGCTTGCAAACGCCGGGGGCCTCAATGGAGGTGCGAAGCCAAACCAGCTCGCACCACCTTCGAGGAGGATGAAATGTCCGTAAACCTGCCGGCGAACCAGCGCCACCGCTCCCGCCGGTCCAAGATCGCCCTCGCAGCAGCTCTGGGCTTGGCCGCTGTGGCGGTCCCTGCCACAGCGGCTGCACCCGCCCAGGCCGCCAGCACCCAGTACGCCTGCAGCGTGACGCCCCTGAAGCCCATCTATGCCGGGCACAACCAGTCCGGCACGATGCTGGTCAACTACCGCGTGTACGTGTACTGCTACCAGGGCCGCTACCTGAACATCCAGCAGCAGCGCTGGGAAGACGATGACTCGTGGACACCCCCGTTTGATGGCAATGACTACCTGGGCGGAACGAACTGGACGAACGTCTATGTCAGCGCCGGCGGGGCGGTCACGCTGAACAACGTCCGGACGCTCGTCAACACCGAGGCGGGCAACGAGGAGGTGTTCCAGCGCACGCGCTTCCAGGAGGGTTACAGCGGTATCTGGTCGGCCTGGACAGGATGGCGGAACAGCGCGAACACGTCGATGCCTGGCTGACAGTCCGCACCTGCTGAGGGGATTGGGGGCTGCACAGGTCATCCTGGGCAGTAGACAAAGGGGCCGGGCCTGGTGCGGAGGAGCATCCTCCGCACCAGGCCCGGCTTCGCCACCCGGACGCGGTGCTCACGGCGCACTTCGCCAGCGCGGAAGCATCCCGTGGGGATCGGCTGCCCGCGCCGAGGCGAGTCAACTTTCCATGGCCACGGGAACCTGGACGCCGGCGAATTCCGGCAACTCGGCCACTCCCAACCCGGCCGCCTCAGCGACCTGCTCCGGCGGCACACCCGCCGACAGGGCCGACACAATCTGTTCATCCAGCGCTGCCTGCGCCTGGTCGACCGCCCACTCCGCGGCCTCGAGCTCACCGGACCGGGCAACGATCCCGGCCAGCAGGCGCTCCTGCAGAACGGCCGAACCGGCTGCCTGATCGTCCGCTGTCCGGATCGACAGGACGGCCGCAGCTTCGGGCTCCACATACACGGTCGAGTCAACCGTCGCGATCGACGGGGGCAGAACGCTTGTCCTGGGGATCTGATCCATGGAGGCCACCTTTTCAGTTGTCGAAGCAATACTCCCGGCTGCTACGCCAAGCCAGCCACATGGACAAGACCGAACGGTCTGTCTTGTAGTGGGAAATATACAGCATGCTTCGAAACGCGCGGCGGCAAAACGCCTCGGAACCATCGTGATCCGCAGGGCCGGACCATCGCCAGGGCCCGGCCCTGCCCCTAACCGCGCCGGAACGATTCCGCCGCAGCGTTTCCGGCCCGCATGCCCGGTCCCTTCCACCGAGGTCCCCGTGCCGCCATGAGTCCCTGAGCCGGGTCGGCCGCTGAATGACCCATGGGAACAGGCCGGGAACCTGCAGCCCAGGGAAACCCGGTCCGCCGCCATCGAAGAGCTGCCTGCGGGGCGCAATCGAAGCAGACCAGCCGGCCGCCGCAGTAGAGCGCGGCCCCGGTGCCTTCCCCAAGAGTCACCGGGTGCCGCGCGCGAAACACAAGACCGCCGGGGTCCCCCAACCCCGATTCGGCGGTGTGATGTGCCTCACAAGAAGGCTACAGCAGAATTTGGAAAAAGGATTTTCCTCGCCCAATACTTTTGGTTTCCTGAGCTTTTCTTGAGCTCATGCGGAAAATCACGCGCTTACCGCAGTTTCTATTACATTGCGGCGTAACAGAACCGCTTCGATTTAGGCAATTCACGATGCAAATGGCAGGCTGTTGGCTGCTTGCCGGCGGTCCCCCCCATACCTGTGCCGGCAGCGTGCTGAAAGGCAAGGGCCCGGCCGCACCTCCCCATTCCCGGCCGGGGCCCTTGCCCTCTAATCCGGCGCCAACTGCCGGTCAGCCCCGAAGCCCCCGCCTGCGTGCAGAGCTTCCAGCCCGCCGGTACCGGTCCAATAGTTGGATCCAATGACCTTCTTCCTGGAATCCCGGAGTCCCCTTGGGATTTTATAGGGGCTCCAGCGTGAGTGTAATTTGCTTCCCGAAATACAGTGCCGGCCCCGGACTCCATCTCCGATCGCAAACTCAGCCTGGCCTTATGAAGGCCGCCGCTCATGAAACCCAGCCGGCGTCGTCGTAGGGGCCGTGGAAACGAGCGCGCAGGTACTCCCCCACAACAGCGGCCCCGAGATCGCCGGCGTTGGGCGCCACGACCCGGCCGTCGATCCGGCGGGCCATACGCTGGACGAACCGTTCGAGACTAGGGTCGCCGCCGAGCCGGAAGAATGTGACCTGCGCGCCGGCACGCCCCAGACGGTCGAGCTCCGCGACCGTGACGCGGATCGTCTCCGGGTCGGGCGGCCAGGAGAACCACGATTCGCCCTCGGTCAGCAGGTGCGCAGTGGGTTCGCCGTCGGTCACCACGAGGAGGACCGGCTGCATTGACGGGTGCCGGCGGAAGAACCGATTGGCCAGCAGCAAGCCGTGATGCAGGTTTGTTCCCTGTTCCCGCACCGCCGGCAGGGCGGTGAGCTCGCCGATGTCCATGGACTGCGCGTAACGGCCGAACGTGATCAGCTGCAGCCGGTCCCCGCGGAATCGGGTGGAGACCAGGTGGTGCAAGGCGAGCGCGGTGCGTTTCATTGGCACCCACCGTCCCTCGGCGGCCATCGAGAACGACACGTCGACGAGCAGGACGACGGCGGCCTGGGTACGCGCCTCGGTTTCCGCCACCTCGATATCGCCCGCCCCGAGGCGCAGCCCGCCGCCCGGATTACCACCCTCGGCAACTGTGCGGCGGATCGCGTTTGTCATGGTGCGCGTGACATCCCACGGCTCGGCGTCCCCGAACTGCCACTCACGGCTGGAACCGGTCTGCTCGCCGGCGGCACCGGCGACGCGCGTGTCCCGGCGCCCCTGCCGGCCCGACAGCTGCCTGGCGGTGTCCCGCAACAGCGACTTCCCGAGCCGCCGCATGGCCTGCGGGGACAACCTGAGGTCGCCGTCGGCACCGCGCCTCAGGTAGCCGCCGTCCTGCATCGCCCGCTCGATCTCCGCAAGGGTGCGGGCCGTCACGGCGGCATTCTGCCCGAGCTGGCGGGCGAGGGCATCCAGATCCAGGTCGTCCAGGCTTGATCCGCTGTAGGACTGCGAGAGCTGTTCGGCCAGCTCGTCGAGTTCTGCGATGTCCTGGAGCGCTCCCGTACCGTCGCCCAGCCCAAGCCCCTCCTGACCCTCGAAGCGTTCGGAACCGCTCCAGTCCTCGCCGGGGCGCAGGGCGCGCAGGCTCGCGTCGAGTTGATTGAGCTGGGCCATCAGGTCGGGCGAGCCGAACGCCTGGGCCGACAGGCGCATCAGCTCATCGCGCTGCTCCTGGGACATGGATTGCAGGAGCCGCTGGGCCGCGGCCGCCCGCCGGGCGAGGGCATCGATGAGCTCGTCGACCGATTGCGGATTCTCCGGAAAGTAGCGGCCGTGCCGCGCCATGAACTCCTGGAAGTCCGCGTCGGTGTCTTCGCCGCGCCGGTGTTTGCCAAGCAGCTCATTGAGGTCGCGCAGCATCCCGCTCACGGCTGCGCGGTCCTCATCGGTGGCGTTCTCGAGCGCTTGTTTCATGCCGGCAAACCGCTGGTCAAGGACCTCGCGGCCCAGCAGGTCCTTGATCCGCTCGTAGGCCGCCCGGGCGGTGCCCGACTGCCAGTCATAGGCGGCGAGCTCGTTCACCGCTGCCGCCGTGGAAGAGGGCAGGTTCTGCAGCTGCATCTCCCGGAAGGCGCGGTCGGTGTTGTCCATCATGGCGTCGCGGGCGAGCTGCTTGCGCTCCTCCAGCACCGCAGTGTCGAGAAGCTTCCGGACCTCGCTGAGGGTGCCGTCCAGCCGGTGGCGGCTCAGCAGGTCACGCCGGCGCTGCTGCACCCGGCCGGCGAGGTTGTCGAGCCCTTCACGGCTCCGGCCGCCGCGCCGCAGGAACTCCTGCAGGGCGTGCCGGGGCGAGTAACCTGCCATGACGTCCTCGGCAATCGCGTCGAGCGCCTCGGCCAGGTCGACCGGCGGGGCGAGCGGATCGGGTCCTCCCGTGTACCGGCCGTATCTGGAGGACCGGTGGTGAGCTCCCATGATGCTGCCTCTCCCTGGCCCTGTTCCTAGCCGTAGATCGTCTCCCCGTCGCCGGATTCCTTGGAGATCCGCCGGGCGAGGAAGAGTCCTTCGAGTGCAAGTTCGATCGCGGCGGCGCGCTGTCCGTCGTTTTTCGCGTCCAGGCGCGCGCTGATCGCGTCGTACAGGCCGGATCCGTCAAGAGCCGGGAGGTTTTCGAGGAACTCCCGCGCCGTGACCTCTTCCCCGGTCGTCACGGTCGTGTGGCCGTCGAGCGCCGCCACGAGCGGACCGAAGTCGAGACCGCGGAAGTGCACCCGCACGGCGTCGGCAGTGGCCGCGCGCACCAGGTGATCGAGGACGGCTTGTTCACGCCCCTCCTCACCCGATTCGAACTCGATCTTGCCGGAGAGGACGTCGACCGCGCACTCCAGATCGACGATCCGCGCAACCGCCTCATCCTCCCCGCGCACCGCGGCCCGGCGCAGCGCCGCCGCGGCGACGGTCTCGGCGCCGGCGATGCCGAACCGCGCCGAGACCCCGGAACTCTGGTTGATTGCCGGGGACTGCCGCAGCGCACGGGTGTAGCGGGCCAGGATCTCAAGAATGACGGGCGGGACGTCGGCAACCAGCCGCCCCTCCTGCTGGATGACGGCGACCTCGTCGTCGAGCTCTATCGGGTAGTGGGTGCGGATCTCGGCACCGAAGCGGTCCTTCAGGGGAGTGATGATCCGGCCGCGGTTGGTGTAGTCCTCGGGGTTGGCGGACGCGACGACGAGCACATCGAGCGGCAGCCGCAGCACGTAGCCGCGGATCTGGATATCGCGCTCCTCCATCACATTGAGCATCGCGACCTGGATGCGCTCGGCCAGGTCGGGCAGTTCGTTAATGCCGATGATGCCGCGGTTGGAGCGCGGGATGAGGCCGTAGTGGATGGTTTCCGGGTCCCCGAGCCGGCGGCCCTCGGCCACCCGCATCGGGTCGACGTCGCCAATCAAGTCGGCGACGGAGGTGTCCGGTGTGGCGAGCTTCTCGACGTACCGTTCCGAGCGGTGGCGCCAGGACACGCGCAGCCGGTCCCCTTCGGCGAGCGCACGGGTGCGGGACTGCTCCGTGACCGGTTCATACGGGTGTTCGTTCAGTTCCGATCCCTCGATCACCGGCGACCACTCGTCAAGCAGCCCGACCAGGGTGCGGAGCAGCCGCGTCTTGCCCTGTCCCCGCTCGCCAAGCAGGACGACGTCGTGGCCGGCGATCAAGGCACGCTCAAGCTGGGGAAGGACAGTCCGGCTGAAACCGTACATCCCGGGCCACGGATCGCGGTCCGCGGCGAGCGCGGCGAGCAGGTTGTCGCGGATCTCGTGACGCAGGTCCTTGTGGACGTGGCCGGCTGCACGGAGTTCACCAACGGTGAAGATATCGGGGCGATCACTCACACCTCAACCGTAGTCCTCGAACATGCGCTGAATCGAGGATCAAGGGTCCCTTAATTCCCGCACGCGGCCCTCTGGAACCACTTACGCTGGATGCTGATGACTGAAACCACACCGCCGGTACCATCAACACCGCCAAGCACCCTGCTCCTTTTGGTGCGGCACGGGGAGACCCCGACCACGGGCACGGTGTTGCCCGGGCGGACCCCGGGACTGCACCTGTCCGACCGGGGCCAGGCCCAGGCTGACCGGGTGGCGGAACGGCTCGCCGGTCTTCCGGTCGATGTCATCTACTCCTCGCCGCTCGAGCGCACCCGGGAGACTGCAGAACCCACGGCAGCCTGCACCGGACTCGACGTGAACGAGAACGCCGGCCTGATCGAGTGTGACTTCGGCGAGTGGACCGGCGCCGCGCTCGCCGAGCTCGCGGGCCTACCCCAGTGGCAGACCATCCAGCACACCCCCTCGGCCTTCCGCTTCCCGGGTGGGGAGAGCTTCGCGCAGATGCAGGCGCGGATGGTCGAGGCGCTCGAGGTGCTGTGCGCCGCCCATGCCGGCGGCGTCGTCGTCTGCTTCTCCCACGCCGACCCGATCAAGGCCGCCGTCGCCCACGCCCTGGGCACGCATCTGGACCTCTTCCAGCGGATCGTCATCAGCCCGGGCTCGGTCTCGGTCATCTCGTACGTGGAGGGCAGGCCGCCCGCCGTGCTCATGGTGAACTCGACCTTGGAACCTTTGAGCGGGCTGAGGTCGTCGTGACAAGGGACAAAGGGCCTCCCGGACGGGAGCTGGCTCTGCTCGCCGAAGGCCGCATCGAGCTGCTCGGACGCATCCTGCGCAGCAGCAACGCGACGTTCCTCGTCCAGGTCTCCTGCGGGGACGACTCGGCGTGGGCGGTCTACAAGCCGGAGGCCGGGGAACAGCCGCTGTCCGATTTTGAGCCCGGCTTGTACAGGCGGGAACGCGCCGCGTACCTGCTCAGCGAGTACCTGGGGTGGGGGCTCGTGCCGCCGACGGTGATCCGCGAGGACTCCCCCTTGGGGGTCGGCTCGCTACAGTGGTTCATAGAGTGCGACGTCCGTGAGCACTACTTCACACTGCACGCTGACTCGCCCGAGACCCATCACGTCCTGTCGCAGATCGCCCTGTTCGACTGCATCGCCAACAACACCGACCGCAAGAGCGGGCACGTGCTGCGCGGCCGCGACGGACGGGTGTGGGGCATTGACCACGGGCTGTGCTTCTCGGCAGGCTTCAAACTGCGCACCGTGATCTGGGACTTCGCGGGCGAGCCCATCCCCGCTGCCCTGCTTGAGGACATCACCCCGCTCGCCGACTCCGTGCCCCACGACGTCGCCGGACTGCTCGACGACGCGGAAGTCACCGCCCTGCAGCGCCGGGTGCAGCGCCTGCTGGACGAGGGGGTGCTGCCGGTCGACCGCACCGGCAGGCGCTACCCGTGGCCGCTCGTGTAGGCGGCCCGGGCCACCTCGTCCTGACCGTCGAAGACCGGGAAGAACAAGTCCAGCGGCGGATGCAGGGCTGAGCTGCCCAGGAGCCGCAGGACTTCCTGTTCCAACTGGTCTGCCACCCGGTCCGGGGATTGGGCGGCATCGATGGTGATGAAGTCCCCAAAGGTTTCAAGCTGCCGGTAGCCGGCATCCAGGGCGGCCAGATCCTCCAGGCTCTCGACGTCGGTGCCGCGGGCCCGGATCCTGGCAAATGCCGTCTGCGGGTCGATCTCGAAGAACACCACGGCGTCCGGCCCGGGGAACAGCAGTTCAAGCAGTCCGGCCAGCCCCGGGCCGGGCAGCCGGCGCGCCCGGCGCAGGGCCTGCTGGCAGTGAAAGGACCTGTCCAGGATGAGCAGTCCGCCCCGGCGCATGAGCCGGGTTGCGTGAGCCATCCGGGCGGCGCGGACGAGGGTCTCCGCGAAATCCATCCCGCGGATCCCCAGGATCCGGGAAGCAGTCGTGCCGAACCGGCGGGCCAGGTTGTCCATGTTCTTCCGGCCGCCGTACACCCCGGTGACCTCCACGGTCATGCCCCGGTCCCGCAGCCGTGAAGCCAGTGCCTTGGCAGCCGAACTCTTGCCGGCGCCGTCAATGCCGGCAAGGGCGATGGATAGGTTTCGTTTTTCGAGCATCGGTTCCATTCATGGCCATTGTCTCACCGCGCGTCCGATCCCCGGTCTTCGAGGCCGGCTACGCCGAGCTCGAACGCCGGACCGGCGACGCCCGCGGCCGCCTCGAAGCCCTGCTCAACGGCATCCGCCGCTAACCGAAAGTACCCCCGCAGGGATCAGGTCCGGATTGTCTTTAACGCCGTTGACCAGGAGATCACCTGTTCCAGCAGCGGTTCCAGGGCTTCTTCGGCGCTTTCACTCGGGGGTGAAGGTCGTGAAGTTCTCGAACTCCGTGGAAAACGGCAGAGCGACCTGGGCGCGGACGTCGGCCATTTGCAGCTCACCGGCTATCAGGCGCAGGTTTTCAACAGCGCGCACTCCGCCGGCGCTTCCATAGCTGACGAAACCCGCGGCCTTGTTGTTCCATTCGGCGTAGACGAAGTCCAGGGCGTTTTTCAGGACCCCCGGGACCGAGTGGTTGTACTCGGCCGTAACGAAGATGAATCCGTCAAACCGTGAAACCGTCCGGGCCCAAACCTTCGTGTGCTCGTGCGTGTAGTTGCCCAGAGAGGGAGGCATCGGCTCATCCAGCAACGGCAGATCGTAGTCGGCCAGGTCCAGCACCTCGAAGTCCGCGCCTCCCCGGGCGGTGGCCCGGGAAAATACCCAGTCGGCAACCTGCTTGCTCCGGCGTCCGGGCCGGGTGCTGCCAACGACCACCGCAATGTTCACCATTGAAACGTTCCCTTCCGTTGTTCCGTGCAAGGCCAAGAATAATGTCGGCGCATCAGCGGGTGCGATGACCTGCGGACGGCACTGCCTGCACTGTCGGCGGGCCGCAACCACCTCGCAGCCCTGCTCCGGCAGTAGCCAGGTGAAGCAGCCGGGGGGCCGCGCCGGCAGGGTCGGGAGCATGGGGGTTTCGACGGCGGATCATGGCGGCGCTTTGGCTACCGGCGGCCGCCGGGCTGCCCGGCTGTGAGGTGGGGTTGAGCCTCTGTTTGGCGAGCCGGCCGGTGCCACCGCGGCGTCCGCTGTCGCCGACGCAAGGCCGGGTGGAACCCGTGCAGCCGCGCGGTAGGTAGGGCAGATTGCGGACCCGCGTATCAACCCCGACTCGCCGCTACTCCACTGGAGCCGTTCCGGCGAATAAGCCGACGACTTCGGGATCCCGTCCCTGGAGGATTAGGCAGCCTGGCTGAAGAAACCTGGCTGCGGCCCGCTTCATCGCCGTCTTCGGCCGGATCCCTGGCGGCGTCGCCGATGAGCTGCTGGAAGAACTGGAAAGGCAGCCCGGCAGATCCAGCCGCTCAACCCGGCCGGCGACCGCGTCCCCTGCTGTAACGACGCCAAAACCTTGGAACGGACCGTCCCCGGAGAGGGAGGCCACCAGCTTCCTGCACGGCGTCGGTAGCCGGCCGTAAGCTGGCCGAAAGGCAGTTTCCTGACACCCGAGGGCAGGCAGCCGTGAGCAACCAACAGCCGCAGGAACCGATCAAAGCCGCCAAGGGGAGGCGGGAGCGCCGGAACGGCGAGACGTACCGCACCGAAACTGACGAACTCTTCGAGAAGGTCGGGCAGAAGCTTGTGTCCGGAGGCGCGATCAGGGGCTATCGGGAAGAAGGCGCGGCAATGGACCTGGCCGCTCAGGCCGCCCGGGTCCTGTATGCCTCGGGAGGATCGGCCACCTGGGTCGGCGAGGTCGGACTGGCCGCCCTGAAATGGGCCGGCGTCGACCCGCAGAACCCCGGCACCTGGCCCTTCGAAATCCCCGAGGAACTCATGCCGTCCCAAGGCCTTGCCGGGAAACTCACCGGCCCGGCCGGACCCGGCAGGGAACACATCATCACAACCTTCGTCACCGGCAGGCGCTGCCATTCAAGCGCGGTCAAGGTGCGGGAGGACATGAGCTGCGACGTCGAACTGCCCCGGGTCCTGTCCGCACTGGAGAATGCCGTGTCCGGCGGTGCGACCGGAAGCGTCATCCTGCGGACCTTCGATCACAGCCGCACCTATACCGCACAATCCGGCGCCGAGATCCCCTACAAGACCGTGCGAAGCTGGTACTTCCATGACGGGATGTTCGAGGCAATGACCGCCGCCGAGACGTTCGACGCCGCGTGCACCGATACGGCAACCGGCGAACTCCTCTCCCCCGAACCCGCTGTCGACTACGCCGATGCCTGGGAGATCACCCTGACCTGACGCTTTGCCGGCTCCGGCCCGCGGATCAGAGTTCGTCCATGCTCCGCAGGTCCGGATCGTCGAAGTAATCCGGCTTCGGGATTGGATTCCCCTCGGTGTCCAGGAACAGCCGGTAGTAGACGGTGCTGAGGCGGCCGTCCACCCCGCTGAGGGTGCCGGCCCGGTAGGCGTGCCTGGTCCGGTCCGCGCCAATGACCGCCTGCAGCCAGGCATCGCACTCCCCTGCGGGCAGCATCGCCCGCTCCCCGGTGACATGGTCATGCCCGGCGATGGAGACGGTCACGCACGCCCCCTCCGCCGTCGGGTGTTCAGGGGTCCAGCCCAGGTCAACCACATCGCCGCCCAGCGTCATCCTGATCCGGGGGTCCTCCAGTGACACCACAGGCCCCAGGCCGGCGAAGCGCTGCTCCGGCACGCTTTCGCCGCGGACCACCAGATGTTCCTGCGTGCCGAAGAGCTGCTGCCGGAAGGCATCCAGCTCCTCGCGGTACCTGTCCTGGATCTTTGCGCTGAGCTCGTTGACGTCCATGACTCCACGGTATCCCCGGTGAGGCCGCACGGCCCCGCCACGCACATGTTCACCATGGAGAAGAACCAGACCACGACCCAGGCCGCTACCATCTACGCGCCGGAGGACTACCTCTGCAACGCCGTCATGCTGCTGCCCCGCGGCCTCCTGCACGGCGAAAACACCATGATCCTGAACCAGCAGGAGACGTTCGAGCACCGGTTCGGGAGCCCGAAGGCCCCCTTCTTCCCCGCCGGCCCCTGCTGCTGGAGGAGGCCGCCTGCTCTGCCCGCCTAACTGCCCGTGGCGGCGGCGAAGCTGCCCAGCATGACAATGAAGATGATGATGCTGACGACGCCGAAGACGACGCCGATCCAGCCGAGAACCTTGCCGGCGGTGGCCGGCTGCTTCAGCGCCTCGGCCTTGTTCGCCTGGACGATGACCAGCGGGCCAAAGACGACGCCGAGGAAGAACCGACCGATGATGCCAAAGATCAGTGACATCTGGGCGTGCTTCTGGCCGCGGAACATCTCATCCGACTGCATGGTGCGAATGGGCGGTCCCTGCTGCGTCGCAGCCATGGGCTGGCGCCGTCGCCGGTGAACGTACCCCGCTCCCGGTCAACGAGCCGCCCGCCATCGTATACTCGGAGCATGCCGATCACGCGCCTCAACCGTGGCCTCCACGCCCAGAAGTCCGCCGTCGAGCAGGAGGGGGACGATCTGTGAGCGGCGGTCTTGTCGCCCTACTGGACGACGTCGCAGCCCTGGCCCGCATAGCCGCCGCCTCGGTGGACGACGTCGCTGCCGGAGCCGCCAAGGCGGGGACCAAGGCCGCCGGCGTGGTGATTGACGACGCCGCCGTCACCCCGCAGTACGTGTCCGGAGCGGACCCGTCCCGCGAACTGCCGATGATCAAGCGGATCTTCTGGGGCTCGCTCCGGAACAAGCTGTTGATCATCCTGCCGGCGCTGCTGCTCATCAGCGCCTTCATCCCGGGGGTCATCCCGTTCATCCTCATGCTGGGCGGCACCTACCTCTGCTACGAGGGTGCCGAGAAGGTCTGGCACAAGCTCCGCGGCCACCACGCGGCCGAACATGCGCCGGCGGTCCAACGGGGCCCGGAGGCGGAGGCCAAGGTCACCAAGGGCGCGATCACCACCGACTTCATCCTCTCCTGCGAGATCATGGTCATCTCGATGAACGAGGTGGCCGACGAGTCCCTGTGGGCCCGGGCGCTCATCCTGGTCGTCGTGGCGATCGCGATCACGGTGATCGTGTACGGCGCGGTCGCCCTCATCGTCAAGATGGACGACATCGGCCTGCACCTGACCACCAAGGACTCCGCTGGCTCGCAGCGCTTCGGCGAACTGCTCGTCAAGGGCATGCCGGCCGTGCTGGCCGCGATCACCTTCGTCGGGACGATCGCCATGCTTTGGGTCGGTGGCCACATCATGCTCCAAGGGGCATACGACCTCGGCTGGCACGCTCCGTACGACCTGGTCCACGTCCTCGAGACCCCGTTCGCCGGGCTCCCGGTGGCCGGCGGCCTCCTGGCCTGGCTCGTGAACACCCTGTGCTCGGCCGTCCTCGGACTCGCCTGGGGCCTCGTCGTCATGGCTATCCTGCACCCCCTGCTAAAGGTGCTGCCGTTCGGCAGGAAGAAGGGCGGGCACGAAGAGGGCGACGTCCGCGCCGCCATCGCCGGCTACCGGCCGGCGGAACGCGACGCCGATCCCGCGCCCTAGCTCGGTACCCGCCGGGGTAGCCAACATCCCGGCCGCGTTCCTGCCCTGGCCCCCGCGCAGCATCGTCGCCCGCGGCTACCGCGTGGTGCGGTGGGCGGGCATGGAACGGGGCGGGCACTTCGCAGCCTTCGCGACCGTGTTCCTGGAAGTCCCCAGCCGCTCCGCTATCAACCTCATCGACTCACCCTCGGCCGGATGCAACTTTCGACCGTCACCGACAAAAGGAATCCACACCACCAACACCCCGCTACTCTCCTGTAGCTCCACGAAGCCGCCAGCGACACCACGACTAGTTCAAACGCCGTATCCGTGTCGAAGTCATCGGCGCCGTATCGCGAGGACTGTATTCCACGGAAGGCTGGTCGCGGAGGTGGGCATCAACTACCTCACCACGGCCTTCGGCCGTTTCCGGCTGAAAGAAGGGATGAACCTCCTCGTCCAGGACAGACCCTGGCCGCCCGGCGACCGGCGACGTTCCCGGAAGAAGGTGGCCGCCCTGCACCGCAAGGTGCGGGACATCCGGGCCGACCGCCGCCGGAAGCTGGCAAGGCGCATCGTTGACGAGAACCGCGTCATCGGCGCCGGCCCCTTGCCCTCTCAGCGCGGGAAGCCGGGTGACTCCCGGGGGCTGGGCGAAGGTGCCGTCGGTGCAGGTTCCCGGAGGAATCCCCAGTTCTCGGTCAGGACGATCCGCAGCGGATTGCATCCGTCCTGCTGGATCACGATGTCGGGTCCGGCCGGCGTCTGGTCAAGGTGCATCACCTGCAGCGGTTCGGATGCGTCGCAGTCGTCGCCGAGGCTGCCCCGCAGCCGGGACTGACCGGTAACAGTCAGTTCGACCGTCCGAGTGGCCGCCTCCCCGACCACTGCGGCGCCGGCGCTGCCTGCTGAGGCTTCCTCCGGCGGGTTGGCTCCCCAGATGAAGACCATCAGTCCCACGAAGGCCAGGGCGGCTCCGGCAGCCATGAGGCGGGCCGAGCGGCGCCACCGGCGGGCCACCGCCTGGTAGGAGGCCACCTTCAAAACGTTCTGGACGATGTGCGACAGATGGACCGCCCAAGTGTCCGCGGTCCTGGCCGCCAGTTCCGTTTCCGGCGTCGGGTTGGCGATGTTGTCCTCAATGGCGGTGTTTCGCCTGTTGAGGGCGTCCTTGTAATCGGTGCGCAGTTCGGCGATGTTATCGCGCAGTTCCAGCAGGAACTTATCGTTCGGCCAGTCGTCGGGCTGGAGGCCCTCCAAGCTGACCGGCGGCGTCGTGGCCGTCCGGACTGCCCCGAGGAGGATCAGCGCCGCACCGAGCGCGGCCGCAGCACCGCCGGCTGTTGCTGCCCAGAACCGGTCAGTCCCAAGCTCGATGGAGCCCAGGCTGCTGAACTGCGTACCGGCCACCACCACGCCCCCGAGGAGGGCGAGGCTGACCGTGAGCCACTTGGCGGTTTCGCGGATCCGGTCCTCCGCCGCCAACGTCGCTCCCCTGTTTTCGTCCATGACGACCCTTCCTCCGATCAGTGACTTGGCCAGGCGGTGGCTGCACGGGTGTCAGGTCTTCATCAGGCGCTTGGCAATGCTGTCGAGGAGGTTACCCAATTTGAGCCTGGTCGCCATGGTGAGATTCGAGGGTTTGAACACATGCTCGCTTGAGGGTCGATTTTCCCGGGAGGCCTTCACGTAGGGACCGTCCTGATCCGGTCCGGCACCGCGGTGGACGCGCACCTCATAGCCACCGATTTCGGTTTCGTAGTCGTTCTCGCCTGCCAGAAAGATATCGAAACGTTTACTCATTGCCAGCCTCCGGGACCCGCCGGCGCAGGCCCCCGACGGCACTTCCACTGGAACAGGACCCGCGGTTGGGGTCCAGTGTCACCCCACGAAGGCCTTTTGGCCACCCCAAATCGAAATTCGACCCACTTCGCCCTTTTCCGTGCCCGCCGCGCACAGAACTGCTACGAGCACAAACACCGCCAGCCAGGGGCTTCCCGGCTGGCGGCCGGTTCACCCCCGCCGGCCACACCGGATCCCGTGACGTCGTCCTGCCCGCCGTCAGGCCCCGGGGCGCCCGGACGGGGCCCGCGGCGTCGTCACCAACCGGTACGCCCATCTGGCCGAGACCACCCCGGCCCTGGCGAAGAACTATTCGGGCATCGGCGATCAGGGCTCGGCTGATAGCGGTAGGCGGAAGTCCAGACGTTCACGCCGCCGGAACCCGAAACCGGGGCCAGGGACGTCACCGCAAAAGCGCACCCCCGGCCACGGGGACAGGCGATGGTCACGGAAATTTCATGCTGCTTCCCGCTGACGGCCCACATACTGCTGCTCAAGATATTTCGTTATGACCATTGGACACCTGCCATTTGTCAGGGTGATGGGCACCGGCACGTTTTCAACAGGAGAATCGCGCCCCCCGTATCCGTCGCGTTCCGGGCCGGGACCACCGCAGGGCAGCTTCCGTGCCTCCGGCTGCCGCACACGCCCCTGTCTCAGCGACGAGGGGGACCCTGTTGGGCCCGCATTCCGGGCCGGGCCAACAGCCTGTTCTGCAGCGCATGGAACTCGGTTGCCGTCTTTTGACGCTCCATCGGGTGCTGAACCGGCAGTTCCAGCATCCGGCCGGCAATTCTGGCAAGGTCATACCACAACTGGAGTTCGGCCTGTGTCAGGCCGAACTCCAGCAGCGGGTCCTGACTCGGATTCATCCTGTCCGCCTTCCAATCCGGGCGCGGTGCCGCGGGGCCGCGGGTGTTATGGTGACTAACACGCTCGGGCTCGTATCCTGCGCCGACCCCGCGGTGCAGCCCTGCCAGCGGTGCAGCCAAGGGTGCGTTCCGGTCCATGCACCCTTGGGAAGGCGCACGGACCGGAACACTGCTACTGGATGTCTTCCTCCGGGGGTGGGAGCTGGTAGTCAAGCTGCTCGTCCACGGACTGGACCCCGTCCACGGCAGTCAGGGCCGACCGGCGGTCGTCGGGAACGGACCCGGTGATGAACCCGCTCTCGAGTACCTGCTCGACCTGCATGCCGCGGGCGCGCAGGGCCTCGGCGACATCGCCGATCGCCGACAGATGGGTTTGATCGACCGTCACGCTGATGTTGACCATGGCTCTACTGCGGGGCGATGACCAAGCCGGAGCCGACGTCCACGGATGGGGCCGTCAGCCGGTCGCTTTCCTGGACCAGCGCGGACCACAGTTCACGTCCGCGGAAACCGGTGGCCTGTGCCCAAAGTGCGGCGACACCGGCGGCGTGCGGGGTGGCCATGCTGGTCCCGCTGATGCTCCGGTAGCGCGCCGGCATCAGCCAGGATGAGTAGACCTGCCAGCCCGGGCCGGCGACATCCACCTGCCCGCCCCTGACCGCCAGGCTGCGTGCGGAGAAGAACGTCACGTCCAGCTGATGGTCGAGGGCTCCGACGGCCATGATGTAGGGGCTGTTCGCCGGAGTGCCGACGAAGCCGACGTTGCCTTGGAGTCGTCTCGCGTTGTTCCCGGCCGCGGCGATGATCAATGTCCCTCTGTCCAGGGCGCGCTTACCGGCTGCCACATACGGGGGATGGACCTGCGGGACGTTGGCTCCGAGCGACATGGAAATGATGGCGCAGCCGTTGGTCAGCGCCCAGTCAATCCCGGCCAGAATGCCGGCGTCGCTGCCGGAACCGGCGTTGCTGAGTACCTTGCCGGCAAAAATCTCCGCCTCCCAGGCCACCCCGTAGCGCGGCCCGGTGGACGGGGCCTTGGGACCGCAGGAGGTGCCGATGCAGTGGGTTCCGTGCCCGTGTCCGTCCTGCGGTGACTCGCCCTGGATGAACGAGCGCGTGCTGATGGCACGCCCGGCGAAGTCCGGGTGGGTGGAGTCGAAGCCGGTATCCAGGACGGCGACCTTGATCCCCCGGCCCGACCAGGAGGACGAGTTGGCCTGGACTGCTTGCAGTCCCCAGGTGAACTGCGCCGTGTCCTGGAAGATGGGTACCGTCGGAGCGGCCGCGGTTGCCGTGCCGCCGGCCCTCCCGTTCCCTCCGTTGAGACGGGTGTCCAAGTCCTCCACGGCGTCGCGGTAACCCCTCAAATAGTCACTCGGGGCCTGCTGCAGGACATGGTGCACCAGTTCCGGCGAGACGGACAACACTGCGCCCTGCGCTTCGTGCGAGGTCTGTAGTGCGCCGATCTGCTCCGGCTCCGCCGAGACAACGGCGATACCGAGTGTGCCGAAGACAGTGGCGTCAGCACCACTGGTCTCGGAGACGTCGACCTCGCGGCCGCGGAAGTCACGCGAGTCTGCCACGTTGGACAGTCCGGCGGATTCCAGCACCGCCGAGGGAGCGTTGTCGCCCTCGGCAAAGACCACAACGTACCGGCCGGTTGTCTCGGCGGAACTTGAATCACCGTCCGGTACCAAGCCGGGGGCATTGCCGAAAGTTGATGACGGATCTGGCTCAATCATGTCAGCTCTCCTCCAATCCTGCTGTTCAATAATTGGTGGGCGTTAGAGCCCCGGGCCAGGCTCTCTCCGGCGGCTCGAAGAATGAGCCATGATGTGTTCCGATCGGAAACACAGTGGTAAGGCTCTTGCGACCGCGGAGCTTAATTGGCGCTTGAAGAGCGCTTGAGCGCCAGCTGGACCGTTGGCTTTACCCCGCACATAAGCCGGAACAAATATGGACGGCAGCTCTCGCAAAGAGGACTGCCAGCCATACCGGAATAACGACCGTGGTGGATCCGTGCCGACCTGGTCTTCCGGCTTGGACCATCGTTGACCGTATAGACGGGGCTCAGCGTCCTTCGCCGAATGCCTCGGAAATGTTCTGCGGGTCGAAGAATACGGCAGATGTCGCCTCGACGGCCTCACTCTGTTGCCGGCCGTCTTCTGACTCGGGTTCCAGGAACACCTGCGGAACCGGGTCCTCTGCAACGGCGGCAAGAATCTGGCCGTCGCTTCCACGTACTACGCGCATGCGCATGACTTGGTCCTTTGCTCTCGTCAATCTGCAATCTGTCGCGGGCTGGATTTATTAGACAAGTCCTCCTCGGAAAGCTGCGGCTACGGCATTGCCCGTTACCCGGACTGTCAGCCTCACAACGTTGCCCGGCAGGCGCTGGTCATCCACGATGGAAATCGCCCCGTTGCCTCCCAGTTGCCCCACTTCGATGGTGTCGAACGGGTTGAGGCTTCCGCCCGACAATGTCCAGACCAGCGTCGTGTTGGCATTCTGGACGAATGAATTGGTTTGCCATGCCATAGTTATGCCCTACCTCTTATCCCACTGAAAATGGTCCCGTGTGCCACGGGAAAAGATCGATGCCCCTTGAGTCGATCTGGAGAAGCATCGACACCGGCAGTGAAACACCCCTGCGTTACAAGGGCGTTATTTGCTGGCTTGAGTCGGCGGACGCGGGCCCACCGCCTGCGACGATCCCTCCCTGCCGACAAAATCCCAGGATCGCCGAGGGCCTCCAGACCAGCTCCGCATTTCCGTTCATGCTTCGAGCCCGGCCTTCCCTGTTCGGAACTGTGCAATACGCGGTCGTTCCTGTGACATCTGCCGCTCAGGACGACGTTTGCAGATAGACGAAGCAATGATTGGAAAAACGCGTACCGACCTGAACTGTCGTACCCGGTCGTGTTCCGAGCGCTCGTCTGTGATCGCCTTGATTCTGTCTTTCCACGTGCACAGAGGTTCTGCCAAAATAGCCCCCAACAGCGGGCAAGCGGGATGACTCGGGCAGAACCGGAGCGATTGAAATGGAGGGGCCGGATGGACAACCGCCCCTTGCCGGGAATCAGCCTCTCCGCCACACCGAGTGGAACCGGTTGTCTGGAGTGCCTCAGCGGTGATGGGCCAGGATGGTGGGTACATCTTCGCCGCTGCGCCCAATGCGGACACATCGGATGCTGCGATTCATCGCCCTCACAGCATGCCAGCGCCCACGCACGCAGCGCCGGCCACCCCGTCATTACATCGTTTGAACCGGGGGAAGACTGGTTTTACGAGACGACGACGAAACGGTTCTTCCGCGGCCCGCGGCTTCCGGATCCTCAGTCCAGACCGCCGAAACAGCCGGTACCTGCACCGGCCGACAAAGTACCGGCAGACTGGCAGGAGCATATACACCGATAACCGCGGACACCGCACCGGCCGCTCCGACGCCGAGGCGCCGCCCTGGGCAAATCCAGCTTCCGGCCACGCCCTGGTCCTGGCTACAGCTTGTAGCTGTAGCATTCAGCGTGCGGCGGATTCTGGCGGTCATTGAAACAGGAACTCTCCGGTCACTTCGATCGGCTTTGGGAACTGTCGCCGGTCGTGCCGTCGTTCGTGCGGGCGGCCAACACGTAACCCCCACCTGGGCAGGCAAGAACAGCAGGAACGCAACGACCTTGGAGTGGCGGCCGCGCCGGCGGGATCAACGATCCGGCCTCGATCGAGGCTTATCGCCAACCGGTTGCCCGGGGACTGCCGCTCCGGCGGGCGTTGGCGCGGGCAGAGGGGTCTCGGCCAGATAGCCGTGCAGCAGCGAGATCACGGTGGCGCCGTCCCCCACCGCGGTCGCCACTCTCTTGACCGAGCCGGAACGGACGTCGCCGATCGCGAAGACCCCGGGCAGGCTGGTTTCCAGCGGCAGCACCGATCTGGTCGGTTCGACGGAACCGGGGTCCCCGGCCTCCCAGGGGCCGCCCGTACGCAGGAACCCGGCGCGGTCGCGCTGCACCGTGTCTGGCAGCCACGACGTCCGCGGTACCGAACCGATCAGCACGAACAGGCCGGCCACATCAATCTCCTCGGTGGGCGCACCGTCCGAGTCCCCGGTGGCGGTGACGGCGATGGCGGCGAGGCGCCCTTCGACGGCGCGGCCACCCACGATCGCGGTTCCGTAGCGGATCGTCACGTTCCGGGTGGCCTCAAGCTGGGCGATGAGGTAGTCCGACATGCTGGCGGCCAGCGTGGGTCCGCGCACCAGCAGTGTCACGTGCTTCGCGTACTTCGCGAGGTGCAGCGCTGCCTGTCCGGCCGAGTTGCCGCCACCGACGACGCAGACGCGCTGTCCGGCCATCGACGGCGCCTCGGAGATGACAGCGCCGTAGAAGACGCCCCTGCCGACCAGCCCCTCAAGCAGCGGTACGCCGAGGCGGCGATACTCCACACCGGTGGCCACCACGACCGCGCGGCCCCGCACCACGCTGCCGTCGGAGATCGCCACAGTGCGCACGACTCCGTCGACACCCAGGCCCTCCGCCTGCCGCATGAACAGAAACTCGGTGCCGAAAATCCAAGCCTGGTGGAAGGACCGGTAGGACAGATGGGCACCGCTCACACCGCGGGAGAAGCCCGGGTAGTTGCGGATCAGCGAGCTCGTGCCGGCCTGGCCTCCCACAGCCTGCTGCTCGACCACCATCGTGGAGAGGCCCTCGGAAGAGGCGTACACCGCTGCCGCGAGACCGGAGGGGCCGGCGCCCACAACCACGACGTCGAAGACCTTGTCCGTCGCCGGCGGTCGGGGCAACCCGAACGCGTCGGCGATCTCCAGGTCGCTGGGGTTCACGAGGATGGTCGGCGGCGAGGTGAATTCCAGCACCACCACCGGCAGCACGGGCTCGTGCAGGGCCAGGCTCTCCAACATCCGCTGCGCTGCCTCGGACCCGACCGGGTGGAATCCCACCGGGATGTGGTTGCGAACGAAGGAGTCCCGCAACGCATGTGTCCGTTCGTCGTGCTGCTCCCCGATCAGCCGGACCGCCTCGAACCCGCTCCCCTGGGCCAGATGCCAGTCGTCGAGGGCGTCGGTAATCGCCCCATGGAACTCTTCATCGCGCGGCCGCTCGGGGCGTAGGACGAACAGTTCGGCGTGGCCCTGGGCGACGGCCCGGAACACCGCGGGGGTGCTGGCGAAGTCACCCCACGCGACCGCGACGGCACGCTTGGCAGCCGGGTGATAGACGGAGGCCCGCCGCAGGAAATCCAGCCCGGCGCGGTCAGCCGGCCCATAGCATCCGACGATGAGGGCAACCTCGCGACTCCAGCGCCGGAGCCCGTCGAGCACCGCTCGTGCATGGGCATGGTCGGCGCAGACCACCACCTCATAGTCAGCGCCGTAGCGTCGGCGCAGCTCGTCTCCCAGGATGCCCCGGGAGATCGGGTCAGTGGTCGCGATCAACATGACCGGAACCGCGTCATCCACGGCCGCCCCCTCCTGGCGGATCAGTCTCGACGGATGCCCTCCACGCTAACCGCGCGAGGACCCGGAGGCTGAAGGTTTTCATGGGTCGGGCAGTGGGGTACACGGCGGCCTCCTCGGGCCCGGCCGCGGCCGGGACGGCCCCGCCGGCGACACCAGAGGCTGCGCCCGGCGACTCGAACGAGCACGTCTCCCCGCAAGCTGAACCGCGGACTCCAGCGTTCATGGCAACAGCAGTGGCCGATCTCTTCGATCAGTTCTCGAATTATAGTCGTTTGCGTGGCCGGTGGTTGAGTTCGGCGCCCAAGGCGCCTCCATACCGCTCCCCCGCCGGCGGCGATCCCAGGCAAATGTTCCAGTCCCCTGTGATTTGGCCTTCCCCCGCACCAGAGCCCTGTCCGCAGCCGCCCAACGCCGTTCTGCAGTTTGCCGGACGATGTCGAAGAATCAGCCCTTGTCCACCCGCGCTGCGAGAGGCACCCGGTACTCGACGGCTTCGGACACAACGGACTCCGGGTGGCCGCGCCCTGTCCGAACCCAGCCCCGGCTGTGGCTAACAGTGCGTTGGCGTCTGCCCGCCGCATGTTTCCGCATCGGAATTAAGAGCCCTGGACCCGAGGCCGGCCGGGTGGACGCCTCTGCCTGCCCGGGGACCAACTGTGAAACGTCCCGGCCCGGCTGCCAGAATGGGCCCATGAGCGTTTTGATTGCAGGATGCGGCGACGTTGGCACCGAAACGGGGCTGAGGCTTGCCCGCGCAGGCCACCACGTCATCGGGTGGCGCCGATCCCCCGGCAAACTGCCGGACCAGATTGAGGGTGTCGCCGCAGATCTTACCGGCGAACTCCCTCCCGTTCCCGGCGATGTTCATACCGTCATCATCGCCGTGGCAGCAACTGCCCACAGCCCATCCGCGTACCGCTCAGCCTATGTCCACGGCCTGGCCAATGTGCTCGATGCCCTGGAACGCGACGCGGTCAGCCCCCGCCGCATTCTGTTCGTGTCCTCCACGGCAGTCTACGGCGACGCCGGCGGCCGCGCCGTGGACGAATCGACCCCCGAGGCCCCCGGGTACTTCACAGGGCAGATCCTGCTCGAGGCCGAGGCGCTGCTGTTCCGCAGACTCGCCGGCACGGCAACCTCCGTTACCTCCCTGCGCCTGGGCGGCATCTACGGACCCGGAAGAACCAGGCTGATCGATCAAATCAAAAGCGGCCGCGCCGTGATTCCGGACCAGCCCCGCCACACCAACCGCATCCACCGCGACGACGCCGCGGCCGCCATCGTCCACCTGGCCACCATGGCGCCGGAGCCGGACCCGGTGTACCTGGGGGTCGACACGGAACCAGCCGAGCTCGGCGAGGTGCTGCGGTTCCTGGCCAATGAACTGGGCCTGGCGGAACCGTCAACCGGTCATGTCGCCTCGGCCCGGGGCGGGGACAAAAGGTGCTCCAGTCTCGCGCTTCAGGCAACCGGATTCCGCTTCACCTACCCAAGCTACCGCGAGGGCTACCGGGCTGTACTGGCCGGCACAGGCACCCGGCACGCCTGAGCCAGGCCTCAACTATGGTTCCGTCACCGAGGAATGGGCTAATAGCATCATTGCAACCTTGGATGGACAAGGACCTCCCCCCCTTCCCTGGCCGGGCAACGCTCCAGCATGCCGGCGGTGCCGGAGGCAGCCGGAACAGGACGATGATGCCTGGGCCGACCTAGTTGGAAATCATCCAAACACCAATAACGGCGCATATGTCGCAGCGTCAGTGTCCCGGCGGAAGGGATCCGGGCATGTCCCGAGGATTCGATGCCGGGGAAGCCGTCCGGGGCGGCCTGCGGGGACGGGGATGTTGGGCGGGTCCGTGTGGTTTGCCGTGCAGTAGTGCCGGCCGCCGGAAGGTGGCTGCCTCGGCACAGACGGCGATGCCTGGCGGGCCGGGCAGGTGGCGGACGGTGCCGGTGTCCGCGCGGCTTTTGCTGTCCGCGTCCGAGACGGCGACGGGGCCGTCCGTGACCGCCATGACGGCATGGCCGCATCGCAGGTCGGCGAGCCTGTCCAGGTTGCCGCCGGCGGTGCAGATCTGCCGGCCGGATACCGCGGGCCAGTCGAAGTCAGTGCCGTTTCTGCCGGGCGGGACGGTGGAAGATGGGGATGCCGAGGCGGCGCAGGCTGCTCCTGAATGGCACTTACCCGGGGCCCGAGACCAGATCATCGGGCGCCGCGTGAACGGGTGCTCCCGTGAGCGCCACAACTACGCTGGCGAAGACTGCGGCGGCAAGGTTTCTAACTTTCATGACGACCTCCTGTGGACCAGCCAAAATCCGTATGGCTTCGGACAGGACCCGAAGCGGGCGGCGCTCGGACATTCCCGAGGGGGTGCAGCCATCGCCAACAGCGGCAATTGTTCAGGCAGCCAGAATGATCAGCAGGCTACTGGCACATAGGGTCGACACACCCGAATCTTTCCGGGCCCAAGGTTTTTCCAAGGCAGGAGCAAGCGGCCGCGGGCTGGAGCCCTTGTGCAGTGTTCCACAGCACTGGCAGATGGCTAGAAGGGGCAATCAACCGGGCCCGGATCCGCACCACGACGGTACCCTGCAAACGCTGCCGGCCGTAGCGTTTAGACCGTCTCGCTGTGGACGTGCATCTTCGGGGCCGTTCCTGTCATCAGGGCGCTCTATCGGCCAGAGATTTAGTGCTGCGTTCCTCAAAGGAGGTAGACAAAGCGGCGGCG
>NZ_JAAZSQ010000004.1:76211-223535 GCF_012395835.1 Arthrobacter mobilis | reverse complement strand
GTCACCGTCACACCGGTCACCACCACCTGGCCGGCATGGGGGCTGTCCCCGGTCTGGGGCAGGGCGGTTTCCGTGGCGGGCATGGCGGATCCTTTCTCGGGGCGGCCCGGTGCGGCCGCCGGTCCTTCCACGCTAGGCACCCCTATTGATTCATGTCCAAGCTAAGATATGCACGAAATCATGCAAGGAGTGAATCGATGTTTTCGCTGATCCAGCTGGAGTCCTTCGTCGCCGTCGCCGAGGAGCTCCACTTCGGGGCGGCAGCAGCCCGGCTGAACATGACCCAGCCGCCCCTGAGCCGCCAGATCCAGCTGCTCGAGCGCGAACTGGGCGCGCTGCTCTTTGAGCGCAGCAGCCGAAAGGTGGAGCTCACCGCCGCCGGCCGCACCCTGCTGCCGAGCGCCCGCCGGATCCTGGACCTGTGCACCAAGACCGAGCTTGATGTCCGCCGGGTATCCACGGGCGACGCCGGCTCCATCACCATCGGCTACACCGCCATCGCCGGCCAAAGCGGGCTGCCGGGCATTCTCCGGCTGGCCAGCAGCCACCTGCCGGGAGTCTCCCTGGTGCTGCGCGAAGCCGTCTCGACCGACCAGCTGGACGGGTTGTCCCGGGGCAGCATGGACATCGGCCTGCTGCGGCCGATCGTGGCCCGGCCGGGTGTGGTCTCCCGCCCGCTGATGGAGGACCGGCTGGTCGCGGCGCTGCCGGAGGGGCACGACCTGGCCACCGGCAAGGGCGTCATGCTCAAGGAACTGGACGGGCTGCCGCTGATGATGTACTCGACCGCCGAGGCCAGGTATTTCCACGACCTGGTCATGCGGCTCTACGACAGCGCCGGGGCGCACCCGAACATCACCCAGTTCGCCAGCCAGGTGCCTGCCCTGCTGGCCTTCGTGGCGGCAGGCCTGGGGATAACGCTCGTGCCGGCGTCGGCGATGGCGTTTTCCCCGCCCGGTGTCGTTTTCGAGGAGCTGGTGGGCCCGGCCGGGCTGGCCGACCTCAACCACGCCGACCTGCACATCGCCTGGAACGAGTCCAACACCAACCCGGCCGTGGCCCGGCTGCTGGACCTCATCCTCGCCGGGGACGCCGGCGGCTAGAGCTGGCCGGGCAGGCTGCCGCCGTGCGGGTGGAGCCTCCGCTGCCGGAACATCGGGAACTGCCGGCGTACCGCCGCCACCGTATCCGCGGACACCTCCACGGTCGCCACAGCCGAGTCCGTCCCCAGCTCCGCGTGCGGGACGCCCATCGGGTCCACCAGCACGCTGTGCCCCACGGAGATCGGCGGGGCCTGGCACACCCCCGCCACGTACATGCCGTTCTCGATGGCCCGGGCTGCGGTCAGCGAGAGCCACTGCCGGACCTTGTGCTCGCCCGGCACCCAGGAGGAGCAGGCCAGCAGCACTTCGGCCCCGGCGTCGGACAGGCCCCGGGCCAGCTCGGGGAAGCGCAGGTCGTAGCAGGTCATCAGTCCGAAGGTCAGGCCGCCGAAGTCGAACACCACCGGCTCCGCCGACGGCGCGGGCTTGATGAACCGGGATTCGCTGAAGCCCTGGGCGTCGAACAGGTGGATCTTGCGGTAGGCCGCCAGCAGTCCGCCGTCGGGCCCGAAGGCCGCCAGCGTGTTGTACGCGCGGTCCGGCTCCCCGGAGGCCTCCACCACCCCGGCCACCAGGGCGACTCCGTGGCGTTGGGCAATACCGGCCAGCGCAATGCACACCGGCCCGTCCAGTGGCTCGGCCACCGCAGCGAAGGAAGCGTCCACCACCTTCTTTTCATAGCTGGCGTACTCCGGGAAGGCCACCAGCCGGGCCCCCTCCGCCGCCGCCGCGGCGGCGAACCGGTCCATGGCCGCCAGGTTGGCAGCAATATCCGTCCCGGATTCCAGCTGCCCCAGCCCCATCCGCACGTGCAGCTCCCTGTTAGACCGTGGCCTTCTCGGTGGCGGCCATCTCCGGCGGCGCCACCTTGAAGCCGCGGGTGATCGCGGCCAGCACCACGACGCCGAGCACCAGCCAGGACACTCCCAGCGTAATCGCGTTGGCATCCAGCCGGGAAAGCAGGTAGGCGCACACCAGCGCCCCGATTACCGGCACGGCCACATAGCTGACCGGGTTCAGCCGGTTGCCCGCACGGCGCTCACGCACGAAGTGGAAGATCACCGAGAGGTTCACCAGTGTGAAGGCCGTAAATGCGCCGAAGTTGATGAACGAGGTGGAGGTGGCCACATCGAGGAAGAGCGCGATCAGGCCCACCGCCCCGGTGATCGCCAGGTTCACCACCGGGGTGTGGAACTTCGGGTTCAGCCGGCCGAAGACCGGCTTCGGCAGCACCGCGTCCCGGCCCATCGCGTACAGCAGCCGGGAGGCGCTGGCCTGAGCGGCCAGGCCGGAGGCGAACTGCGCCACCACCAGGCCGGCCAGGAACACGGCGCCGAAGAGCTGCCCGCCGATCTGCAGGGCGATGGCGCTGGCGGCCGAGGCGGAGTCCTCGAACACCCCGCCCGGGTGCACCAGCTGCGTCACGTAGGAGACCACAATGAAGATGCCGCCGCCGATCAGGGCGATCAGCATGATAGCCCGCGGCATGTTCCTGCGCGGCTCGATGGTCTCCTCGGTCAGGGTGGTGACGGCGTCGAAGCCAAGGAAGGAGTAGGCGGCGATCGCGGCGCCGGCAGTGATCGTGGCGAAGCTGGACGTGTCGTTGAAGAACGGCTGGCTGCTGGCCAGGCCGGCGGCGCCGGAGGCGGAGACCACATGGCCGATGGAGAGCGCCACGAAGAACACGATCACCAGCAGCTGGAACGCCATCAGGAGGTAGTTGGCCTTGTCCGCGACCTTGATGCCCAGGATGTTCAGGCCCGTGGTGACCAGGATGAAGCCCAGGATCCAGGCCCCGATGGGCACGGACGGGAACTGGGCGGACAGGTAGGAGCCGCCGATCAGCCAGATCACCATGGGCAGGAACAGGTAGTCCAGCAGGATCGCCCAGCCGACCAGGAAGCCCGCGCGCGGATCGATCGAGCGGCGCACGTAGGTGTAGGCGGAACCGGCCACGGGGTAGGCAATGGCCATGCGGCCGTAGCTGTGCGCCGTGAAGAGCATCGCCACCAGGGCAACCAGGTAGGCGGACGGGGAGGCACCGCCGGTGGCCTCGGCGATCACACCGAAGATCCCCAGGACGATCAGCGGGGTCAGGTAGGCCAGGCCGAACAGGACCAGCGAAGGCAGCTTCAGCGTGCGGGTGAGGGTGGTTTGGGTTGTCACCGGTGTTCCTTAGAAGGTGGGGGAGTGCGGGGTCCAGGCGGCCGGGTCGATCCGGCCCTGGTAGACGGGCAGTTCAATGGGCGGCTCGCCTGGGTGGAACTGTGACCACGGGCGGTTGACGTTTTCGGTGCCGTGCGTGCGGACGCGTTCGACGGCGGACAGGTCCAGGTCCGCGGCCAGCAGCACCGGGGCGTCGTCCCCGGCTTCGGCGAGGGTGTTGCCCTCCGGGTCGACGATCAGGCTGCGGCCCCGCCCGGTGGGGCCGGCACAGTTCACGCTGACCATGAACACCTGGTTCACGATCGCGTTGGCCTGGGCCAGCACCAGTTCCTGCTTCCGGTCATCGGTGGTGGTCTTGACGACGTTGAGGATGACCTCCGCGCCCATCCAGGCCAGCTGGCGGGAGACCTCCGGGAACCAGGCGTCGTAGCAGATGTTCAGCCCCACCCGGCCGATCCCGGCCAGGTCCACCGTGGCGAAGCGGTCCCCGGGATCGTACGGTTCGTGCGGGCGCCACGGGAAGATCTTGCGGTAGTAGCCGGCCAGCTCTCCGTCCGGGGACAGCACCAGCTGGGTGTTGAACAACTGGCCCTCGGGCCCGCGCTCGCACACGCTGCCGGGCACCAGCCAGATGCCCAGATCCGCGGCCAGCTCCCGCAGCCCCTTGACCCGCGGGCCGTCCAGCGGCTCGGCGGCGTCCTGCAGGGCCTCGGTGCGCTGCCGGTCCGGATCGCCGTCGCCGAACAGGTGCAGTTCCGGGAAGACCACCAGCCGGGTCTGCGGCTGGTGCTCGACGGCGGCGGCGACCTCGGCGGCAAAGGCCGCCAGGGGTTCGCCGATCAGCCGGGGCCGCGCCTGGGCGGCGATGAGGGGAAGGATGCGTGGCACGGGAAACTCTCCAGGATGGGTAGTGTGGCTCGTGCCATATTAGATCATAATGATCGAATTATGGAAGAGGGGGCCTGTGGCCCGTAAAGTGGCGGTATGACCACTGACGTTGCCGAGGGTGCGGGTGCCATAGGCGCCCCGGCACTGGCCGGCATCGACCGGCGCAGCGCGATCGACGCGGTGCGGATGCGCATCGGCATGGCCATTTCCCTGGGGCTGCTCAAGCCGGGGGAGCGGCTGCCGGACCAGCAGGAGGTTGCCCTTGGACTCTCGGTCAGCCCGATCACCGCGCGCCGGGCGTTGGCCAGCCTGGCCGAGCAGGGTGTGGTGGTGCGCCGGCGCGGACGCGGCGGAGGGACGTTCGTCGCCGATGAGCCGCCGCAGGCGGTGCTGCAGGAGCTGAGCGCGTCGCCGGCCGAGTCGCAGGCGGTCCACCGGCTGGTGGACCGCCGCCTGCTGTTCGAATGCGCGGTGACGCATTACGCTGCCGCCAACGCCAGCCCCGGGCAGTTGGCCGAGCTTGAGCGGCTGACCGGGGAGATGGCGGCCTCGACCAACTGGTCCGACTATCATCAGGCCGACGAACGCTTCCACCGGCTGGTCGCCGCGGCCTCCGGGCTGGGCACCGCGGTGGAAGCGTACAACGAGACGCTGGCCGAACTCTACGGTTACTTCATCCCGTATCCGATCGAGCTGCTGCACCGCTCCAACCGGGACCACATCGCGCTGGTGGCCGCGCTGCAGGCCGGCGATGTGGCCGCGGCCGTGGAGGTCTCCCGCCGGCACGTGGACATCCTGCACCGGACCATGTTCATGGGCCTGGCCGGCACGTGAATGCTCCGTTCCTCAAAGCAGGCAGACAAAGCGGCGGCGCAGGGTGCGGGCCGTGAAGGGCCGGCGGGGACGAAGGCGTCGGAAATCCGGGAATGGTCCACCGGCCAGGTTGCCCCCTGGCAGAAAAGGACCCGCCACCGCGCGCCGGGTCCTTTGCTGCCTATGGCGTTCTGTGGCCGTCAGGACCGGGGATCTGCAGGCGGTTCTGTGGAAGCGTCGCGGATGATCTCCCGCAGTTTGTCGTCACTGAGCTTCAGCCAGGGAGAGCCGTTCGACCCTGCCAGTGCTGCTTCGGGGCTGTCTCCCTTAGTCCACCACTTCGCCTCGAAGACACGGCCTTCGTACATTACCCGCGCAGCCTTGAGATAGGTGGCTTCACCATCCCATTCCGGGTAGGTGCCGGGCGGTGCCGTGAGCACGGGTGCCGGCGTTTCTCCGGGCAGGACAGGGCCGATCAAAGTCCACGGCGTCTCGGCGGCCTGGAGCACAGGGTTGTCAGGCAGGTCTCCCTGGGTCCACCATTTGGCTTCGTACACGTGTCCGTGCCAGACAACTTTGTCGCCCCCCAGGTAGGAATATTCTTCCGTCCACACCGGATAGGGGCTGGTAGCCGGGTCGTCCACGATAACAGCAGGTGTAGTTGCCGGCTCCGCGGACTCGACCGCATCAGCTGGCCCGTCGGCGCGGCCGGAGTAGCCGGCCCCAAGTACCTCTGCAAACGTTTCGGCACCTTGGTCAATACCACTGCATGAGTCGGAGACACGCTTCAGGTCAGGCCAGTTTTCGCCGCAGGTGCTGTCACGGTTCAACGACCACATGGAAATCCGGCCTACCCCGTTATCGTGGGCGAACCGGTTGAGCCCCCGTGCCGCTTCCAGATCGAAGACCTCTTCCGGCACATCGTTCTGGCCGATCATCGGGGTCAGGCCAATTTTCTTCCACAGGGTTTTGGTGCCCAGGTGCTGTCCGGCCTGATCGTAGAGGATTCCCAGCTGACGGTGCGTCGAATTCGCCGCGTCGATCGATGCGTCCAACATGGTCTGGTCCGGCATCCGGCTGCCGCCGTAGTCCATGGTCATGATGTTGACCCCGGCCAGGTCGACGCCGGCATCCAGCATGTGGGATACGGCGGCGGTTCCCTGTTCGGTAAGCCCGGTTGGCGCTACCGGCAACGTCAGCCAGACGCGCAGCGGATCCTGCGCCGATCGTTCCTGCTGGAGGGCTGCGATGGCCTCGGCCCGGCGTTTTCCGGCCTCGGTATTCCCGAGGTCGTCAGCCTCGATGTCGAGGTCGATCGTGCTGATCTGGTACCGGTCGATGACGCTTCCGTAAGCACGGACAAGCTGGGCGGTATCGGTACACGCGGTCGCCAGTTCATCGTTGAGCAGGCCGCCGAAGGAGACGATGATTTCGCCTCCGGTTTCCGCCAAGCGGGCGGCCCTGCGGTCGAGGTCGAGCTCGGTGTTGGCCTCTTCCAAGGTGTAATAGCCGCCCCAGGAAGGTCTGCAGGGATTGTCGGGATGAGCCACGATGAAGGACAGCACCACCGTCTCTGCAGCAGCCGAGGGCGGATCCTCAATCCGGTAGGCCGGTGTGGCCGTGACATCGACGTAGCCACCGAACCAGGAGGTTTGGGCGGCCGTCTGGGTATCGCGGAACCAGTTCCAGCCAACAAACGCCGACATTGCAAGACCGCCCAGGACAACGACAAGCAGCAGCGAGCGCGTGACGGAAAGCCTGCGCCCTTTGAAAGAGCTGAACATTTAATTTTCCCCCAACTGGCTGAATCCGGATAGGAGCCCGGTTCCGCGGCCAGTCTAACTACGGCGAATTTGGACGTGCCAGAGGCGCCGGAAGCTTTCTTCCCTGCAGGTGCCCTGCAACGGCGTTCCCCAAGGTTTCTGTAACTTTCGGCCTCCGGAGCGCTTTTAGACTCTGAGCGGGCTCACCGATGCCCAGGGGGCCTTTGACAGCCGGCACCGGACTAATCCACCGGTGTTGCCGCCTTGATGCGACAAGGCCATGAACCGTGGGGGATGACATGAGCAGTGCAATCGCGCCTGAGCGAAAACGGAAAGCATCGGCAGGTCAGGCACCACCTGGCCGCCAGAGCAGGCAGCAGGGCAGCACTGAACGGCGCCGCCGCCAATGGGGTGCTGAAAAAGACAGCCGGCCCCTGCCGATTGTCCATTCCCGGCCATCGGCACGGAAGATCGTGCTGGGCCGGCTGGCCATGATCAGCACCATCGGTTTCTGGCTTATCTACGTGGTCACCACCATCATGCGTGAGCTGGTGGACAATCCGACGGCGGGGTTCCGTTTCCGCTTCGAAGCGATCTCGTATCTGACGGTGGTCACCTTCCTGACGTTTTCCGCGCTGATGTACCTCTTGGCCCGGCAGGGAGCGATGTACCGCTTCAGGGACCATCGCAGGGTGCCCCGGGCCGAGATCGACCGCCACTTCACGGGACATGACGGCGGCATGACCGTGCTCATTCCGTCCTACGCCGAGGAGCCCAATGTGGTGCGGCAGACCCTGTGGAGTGCGGCGCTGCAGGAGTTTCCCGGCCTGAGGACAGTGCTGCTGATTGACGACAACCCCAATCCCTCCGACCCTGCGGTGCTGGCCAAGCTTCAGCAGACACGGGATTTGGCCCGCGAAATCAAGGACGAACTCGCCGAACCCGCACGCTGCTTCTCATCAGCCTTGGCAGACTTCGAGCGGCTGCTCGGCCGCGGAATGGTGGTGAACAGCCAGCACCTGCTCGGCCTGTCGCGGGATTATGCAGCTGCGGCCCTGTGGTTCGAAAACAAGGCCGCAGCGGAAAAACAGGAGGACCATGTTGACGACTTCTTCGTTTCCCAAGTGCTGCTGGGACAGGCACAGGAGCTGAGGCTGACGGAGCGCGCACTGGTGGACGCGGCCGAATCCGGAGCGCTGCTGGATGCCGAGAGGCTCACCCAGTTGTACCGGCGGCTCGTGTGGATCTTCACCGCGGACGTCGGTTTCTTCGAACGCAAGAAGTACGCCTCGCTGTCCCACGAGGCCAACAAGGCAATGAACCTGAACTCCTACATCTCCCTGATGGGCAGAAGGTGGCGCCGGGAGGAGACGTCCGAAGGACTGGTCCTGACGCCGGCAAAGGCCGGGGACGGCGCCGCGGTCTACTTCCCGGACAGCAAGTACCTGCTGACTTTGGACGCGGACTCCTTGTTGCTGCGGGACTACTGCCTCAGACTGGTCTACTTCCTCGAAGAACCAGGTAATGAACGGGTAGCGGTGACGCAGACACCCTATTCGTCCTACCGCGGTGCGCCGACCCGCATCGAGCGGATCGCGGCGGCCAGTACCGATCTCCAGCACATCCTGCACCAAGGCAAGACGTATTTCGGCGCCACATTCTGGGTCGGGGCCAACGCCGTGATCCGCAAGGAAGCTCTGGAAGACATCGTCGAGGTCGAGAACGTTGGCGGCTATGAGATCCGTACCTACATTCAGGACCGCACGGTTATTGAAGATACGGAGTCCAGCGTCGACCTCGGTGCCCAGGGCTGGATGCTGGTCAATTATCCCGAACGCCTCAGCTACAGCGCTACACCGCCGGACTTCGGATCCTTGATCGTGCAGCGGCGGCGTTGGGCCAACGGCGGGCTGCTCATTGCACCCAAGCTGCTGGCGCAATTGCGTGACCGCAAGAACCGAACCCGGCCGGTGCTGTTCCGGGAACTCATGCTCCGGCTCAATTACATGGCGTCGATTGCCTGGGGGTCCTTCGGCCTGATCTTCCTGCTGGCCTACCCCTACGACGGCCGCCTGCTGAGCCCTGCGGTCTTCCTGGCTGCCGTGCCGTACTTCCTCGCGATGGGCAGCGACCTTCGCGAATGCGGCTACCGCTTCACCGATATCTTCCGGATCTACGGGTTCAACCTTGTCCTGCTGCCCGTGAACCTGGCAGGCGTGCTTAAGTCGGTTCAACAGGCACTGACCGGAGAAAAGATTCCGTTTGCCCGCACTCCGAAGATCCGCAACAGGACAGCTGCCCCAGTTATCTACGTCATCATTCCGTACCTTATCGTCGCCTTCTCCATCCTCACGGCGTACCGGGATGCTATGGCCGGGAACTGGGGGAACGTGGCCTTCGCCACTATTAATGCCGTCCTGGCTGCATGGGCCATCAAGGCCTACATAGGGATCAAGAACTCGCTGGTGGATGTTTCCATCGGCGTGGTCGAATGGTTGTTCGTACCGAAGAAGTCCAAGTCCGCCAGCCAAAACCCCGCAGGGGACCAGACGCAGGAACCGGCCGCCGGGGACTGGCACGAGGTTATCTACTTCGGTGACGCCCGCATCACCGCAGCAGCACACGAGGGACGCCACCGCAGGCGGCGGGCAAGCAGCCTCAGCCGCGGCTGATCCCCTGGGTGCGGCAGCACCGCCAGCCGGTCAGGCTTCGATCAGCGCCAGCACGGTCCCCGCGTCCACCGCGGTCCCGGTACCGGCCAGGTGCCCGCCCAACACTCCGGCGCGGTGGGCCGTGACCGTGGTTTCCATTTTCATCGCCTCCAGCACCACCACCGGATCACCGGGCTCGACCGGCTGGCCCGGCTCCACCAGCCACTTGACCAGGGACCCTGCCATGGTGGCGACGAGCGCGCCGGGTTCGGCGGACTGCTCCGCGCCGTCGTCCCCACCCGCCCCGGCCGCGGAAGCCGGGGACCCGGCGGCCAGCGAGTCCAGCAGGTCCGCCGGCAGGCCGACGGCCAGGCGGCGGCCGTCCACCTCGACGGTGATGGTGCGGCGCGCTGCCGCGGGTGCCTCCGTGGAGAACTCCGGGCTGGCCGCCAGGGTGTGGGCGAACTCGGCCTCGATCCATCCCGTGTATACGCCAAGGTCCGTGGTGCCGGCGAAGGCCGGAGCGTTGACGACGGCGCGGTGGAACGGCAGCACGGTGGCAACGCCGGTGATCTCGAATTCGGCCAGCGCGCGGCGGGCGCGGCGCAGGGCCTGCTGCCGGTCGGCCCCGGTGACGACGAGCTTGGCCAGCAGGGAATCGAACTGTCCAGGGACCAGGCCGCCGGCCCGGGCCCCGGTATCCACCCGCACGCCGGGGCCGGTGGGCACGGCAAAACTGCCGATGGTGCCGGGGGAGGGCAGGAATCCCCGCCCCGGGTCCTCGGCATTGATCCGGAATTCGAAGGAGTGTCCGCGCGGCGCGGGATCCTCGGCCCAGGCGAGCGGTTCGCCCGCGGCGATGGCCAGCTGGGCCTGCACCAGGTCGATGCCGGAGGTCTCCTCCGTGATCGGATGCTCCACCTGCAGGCGGGTGTTGACCTCCAGGAAGGAGACGGTCCCGTCCGCGGCGACCAGGTATTCCACCGTGCCGGCACCGGTGTAGCCGGCCTTGCGGCAGATGGCCTTCGCCGAGCTGTAGATCCGCTCGCGCTGCTCCTCGCCCAGGAACGGGGCCGGTGCTTCCTCGACGAGCTTCTGGTGGCGGCGCTGCAGCGAACAGTCCCGGGTGCCTGCCACGATGACATGGCCGTAGGCGTCGGCGAGGATCTGCGCCTCCACGTGCCGGGGACGGTCCAGGAAGCGTTCCACGAAGCATTCGTCCCGGCCGAAGGCCGCCCTGGACTCGCGCACCGCCGAATCGAAGGCCTCCTCGATCTCGTCCAGCTCCCGGACCACCTTCAGCCCCCGCCCGCCGCCGCCAAACGCGGCCTTGATGGCCACCGGCAGCCCGTGCCGCTGGGCAAAGTCCCGGATCTCGGCGGCGGAGGCCACCGGCCCGTCGCTGCCGGCCACCAGCGGGGCCCCGGCCGCGACGGCGACCTCTCGGGCGGTGACCTTGTTGCCCAGCAGCCGGATGGCTTCGGGGGACGGTCCCACCCAGGTCAGTCCCGCATCGAGGACGGCCTGGGCGAAATCGGCGTTCTCGGACAGGAAGCCGTAGCCGGGATGGACCGCGTCCGCGCCGGAGCGCTGCGCGATGTCCAGCAGCTTGCCGGCGTTGAGGTAGGTCTCGGCCGGGGTGTTCCCACCCAGGGCATAGGCTTCCCCGGCGGCGGCCACATGCGGGGCATCGGCGTCGATGTCGGCGTACACGGCTACGGATTCGAGCCCGGCGTCGTCGCAGCCGCGCGCTATCCGGACGGCGATCTCGCCGCGGTTGGCAATCAGGACTTTCTGCATGGTTCCTTAGGTTTCGTCGTCTTCCGCCGGCTAGAGCGGAACGGGTGCGGCTTCGGGGGCAGGGACAAAGCGAATCCGTGCGCCGGGGCCCAGCTGGGCCGCCTTGTCCAGGTCGGCGGCGAGCACCACGCCGGCCACCGGGTAGCCGCCGGTCACCGGGTGGTCCGCGAGGAAGAGGATGGGCAGGCCCGAGGGCGGAACCTGGATGGCACCGCTGACCGTGCCCTCGCTGTCCAGCTCCCCGGCCCGGGCGCGCTCCAACGGGGTTCCGTCCAGCCGCAGGCCGATCCGGTTGGACTGCGGCGTGACGGTCCACAGCTGCTGCCCCAATCCGGCGAGGGACTGCGCGGTGAACCAGTCGGCGCGCGGTCCCGGGACGAACCGCAGTTCGGTCACCTCGGCGGGTTCCGCGGCCGGCGGCTCGGGGAAGCCGACGACGCTGCCGGGTGGGGCGGCGGCCACCGGCAGCATGGTTCCGCGGGCCACCGGGGCCGGCCCGGTCCCGGACAAGGTGTCGGTGGCGCGGGCGGCCAGCACCGCCGGCACGTCGAGTCCGCCGCGGATGGCCACGTAGCTGCGCAGGCCGGAGGCAGGCGTGCCGAGGGTGAGGGTTTCGCCGTCGAGCAGGGCGAAGGGGGCTTCGGCGGCGACCATACGCCCGCCGCCGTCGGGGCCGGTGATGGTCAGCGGCACCCGGGTGCCGCTGACGGCCACCACCTGGTCACCGGCTGCTTCCAGCACCAGCCCGCCCAGCACGGTCTCCAGTCCGGCAGCCCCGGCGGGGTTGCCGGCGAGCCGGTTGGCGCGCCGCAGCGCACCCCGGTCCAGCGCACCGGACACGGTGACGCCCAGGTCCGCGAACCCGGGCCTGCCCAGGTCCTGGACGGTCGTCTGCAGCCCGGGGGAGAGTACGACGACGCCGTGCCCGGGCTTCCCGGTGCCCGCCGCCGCGGGTGCGGGCCGGCTGATCTCCACCAGTTCGCGGACCGGACGGAACCGGACCCGGGCGCCGGGCCTGACCAGGGCAGGCTGTTCCCGGTGCGGATCCCACATCCGGGCGGTGGTCCGGCCGATCAGCTGCCAGCCGCCGGGCGACCGGCCGGGATAGACGGCGGAATAGGTGCCGGCCAGGGCCACCGAACCGGCGGGGATCGCGGTGCGCGGGGACGGCCGGCGGGGAACTTCCAGCCTGGTGTCTTCACCGGCCAGGTAGGCGAACCCGGGGGCGAAGCCGCCGAAGGCGGCGGTCCAGGTCTGTCCGGAATGTGCGGCGATGACGCCGTCGATGCTCAGTCCGGTCAGGTCCGCCACCGCGGCGAGGTCTTCGCCGTCGTACAGGGTGTCGACCACCACCAGGTCCGCCGCCGCCCCGGGGGCGGCGGCCAGGTCCGCGGCGCGGATCCGGGCGGCGATCTGCCGTGCCGCCGCCGGCGAGGAGGCGGTGACCAGCACCGTCCGGGCTGCTGCCACCACGTCGACCTGGCCATCGGCCGGGTCCGCGGTGAGCGTGGCCTGCAGGCTCAGTACCTCCTGCAGGCCCGGCAGGTCCACCAGCAGGGCGCGGTCCCCGGCCGGGCGGATGTGTACGGGAGCAGGCATGGCTACGCGAAGCTTTCGATCGTGACCCCGGCGCCGGTGAGCGCTTCCCGGACGGCGGCGGCCATGGTGACCGCGCCCGGGGTGTCCCCGTGCAGGCAGATGCTGCGCGCCCGGACGGTCACCAGGCTGCCGTCGATGGCCCGGATGGGTTCGCCGGCGGCGATGCGCAGGGCCTGCGCGGTGACCGCTTCGACGTCGTGCAGCACGGCGCCCGGCTGGGTCCGGGAAACGAGGCTGCCGTCCGGGTTGTACGCGCGGTCCGCGAAGGCCTCGGCCACCGTGCGCAGGCCGGCGGCCTCGGCGGCGCGCTGGATTTCCGACTCCGGCAGCACCAGCAGCGGCAGCCCCGGGTCCACCGCGGCCACGGCTTCGGCCACCGCCCGGGCCTGGACGGCATTCCGGGCGATGGTGTTGTACAGCGCCCCGTGCGGCTTGACGTAGCGCACCTGGGTCCCGGCGGCCCGGGCGAGCGCCTGCAGCGCGCCGAGCTGGTAGATGACCTCGTCGGTCAGCTCGGCCGGGTCGACGTCGATGAACCGCCGGCCGAAGCCGGCCAGGTCCCGGTAGCCGGGATGGGCCCCGACGGTGACGCCGGCCCGTGCCGCCGCCGCGCAGGTTTTCCGGCCGGTGCGCGGGTCTCCGGCGTGGAAGCCGCAGGCCACGTTGACGCTGGAGACCGAGGCGATGATTGCCTCGTCGTCGCCGAAGGACCAGTTCCCGAAGGACTCGCCGACGTCGCTGTTCAGGTCGATGGTTGCCATTGCATCCCCCGTCAGCTCGTGGCCATGACCCGGGACAGGAAGCGCCGGGTGCGCTCGTGCTGCGGATTGCCGAAGAGTTCGGCCGCGGGGCCTTCCTCCACGACCACGCCCTGGTCCATGAACACCACCCAGTCCGCGACTTCGCGGGCAAAGCGCATTTCATGGGTGACCACCACCATGGTCAGCCCCTCGGCCGCCAGCTCGGTCATGACCTGCAGCACCTCGTCCACCAGCTCCGGATCCAGCGCCGAGGTCGGCTCGTCGAACAGGATCGCGTCCGGGTTCATCGCCAGCGCCCGGGCGATGGCCACGCGCTGCTGCTGGCCGCCGGAGAGCTGGTGCGGGTACTTGTCCGCGTGCGCGGCCATCCCCACCTTGCGCAGCTGGACCAGGGCCCGCTCCTTGATCTCCGCGGCGCTGCCCTTGCCCAGGTGCGCCGGGGCGAAGGTGACGTTCTCCAGCACCGTCTTGTGCGGGAAGAGGTTGAACTGCTGGAAGACCATGCCGATGTTTTCGCGCGTCCTGGCCAGTTCCCGGTCCCCAACGGGCCTGCGGCCGCCGGCGGTGTGCCGGTAGCCCACAGGCCGGCCGCGGTAGAGCACCTCACCCGCATCGATGGACTCCATCGCGTTCAGGGTGCGGATCATGGTGGTCTTGCCCGAGCCGGAAGGCCCGATCACGGCCACGACTTCGCCGCGGTGGACCTTCAGGTCCACGCCCTTGAGCACCTCGGTCTCGCCGAAGGACTTGCGCTCGCCGGCGGCCTCAAGCACCACCTCGCCGGCATGCGGGGTGGCCGCCCGGGCGGCGGGCACCGGCACTTCGTCGGCCTGCTGCGCCAGATCGGCCTTGACCTTGGCCCGGAGCCCGCGGCGCTTGACGTCCAGGCGCCGCTCGAGGAACTTGAGGGCCTGGTCGAAGACCGTCACCAGCAGCACGTAGAAGAGGGCGACGGCGAGCAAGGTCTCAAGCACCTTGAAGTTCTGGGTGTAGAGCCGCTGTCCCACCAGCAGGATTTCGGTCAGCGAAATGGCCGAGACCAGCGAGGTGAGCTTGATGATGGTCACCAGCTCGTTGCCCAGCGCCGGCAGCGCCACCCGGAAGGCCTGCGGGATGACGATGTGCCGCTGCACGCCGCCCCAGGGGATGCCCAGCGCGCGGCCGGCTTCGCCCTGTCCGCCGGCCACGGCGGAGAGGCCGCCGCGGTGGATCTCCGAGATGTATGCGGTTTCGGAGAGCACCATGGCGATCAGCCCGGCCATGAAGGGCGATCCCACGATGGCCCGCAGCTCGGGGATGACCTGGGGTGCGTTGTAGACGAAGATCAGCAGCACCAGCAGCGGCAGCGAGCGGAAGAACCAGACATAGACGTCCAGGATCTTGCGGAGCCACGGCTGGCGGGATTCGCGGCCCAGCGCCACCGCCATGCCCAGCACCACCGAGATGCCCCAGGCCAGGGCGGAGAGCGCGATGACGGTGAGCGCGGCGTTCCAGAAGTCCTTGTGCCCGAAGAGGCCGAGCAGGTACCTCCAGTCGAAGCTGAAGCCGCCTTGGTCCGCACTGCCTTCGGAGCCGTCCGGGCTGCCCAGGGCCGCGGCAACCTGGTCGCTGCTGGGCTCGTTCAGGTTGTAGTCGCTGAGCAGCTGCTGGTAGGTGCCGCTGGCCTTCAGCGCGGCCACGCCGTCGCGCAGCTGCTGTGCCAGGGCCTCGTTGCCCTTGGCGACGGCCAGGCCCACGGGCACCGGGAAGAGCAGGTCCGTGCTGGTGATCGCCAGCTTGCCGTTGGAACTGTCGACGGCGGTCTTGGCCACCGCGGCATCGGTCACCTGGGCGTCAACCTGGCCGGCCAGCAGCGCTTGCGTGCCTTCGGAATCGGCGGTGAAGTCGCGCACGTCGATGGCCTGGCCGCCGGAGGCCTGGCATTGCTCGCTGGCGGCGCCGCGCAGCTGGCTGGCCACTTCGCCGCCCTTGATGACCGCCACCTTCAGGCCGCACAGTCCGGCGGCGTCGGCCACCGGTGCCGCGGAGGCGGGGATGACGATCGAGTTGCCGGTGGTGAAGTACGGGATGTAGTCGACTTCCTTGGCCCGCTCCGGGGTGATGTACAGCGCGGAGGCCACCACGTCGAAGTGTCCCGATTTGAGGCTGGTGATCAGCTGTTCGAACCGGGTGTCGACGAATTCGGGCTCCATCTTCATCTCGGCGGCCAGCGCCCGCATGAAGTCCGGGTCGAAGCCGGCCGGCTTCTCGCCCTGCATGTAGGCGTAGGGAGGATAGGTCAGGTCCGAGCCGATCCGCAGCGTGCCGTTGTCCGCCGGTGCGGCCTGGGCACTGCCCAGCGGGAGCGCCGCGGCGAGCAGCGCCGCCAGCAGGACGGCCGCGGCACGCCAGGCCCGGCGCATGAATGTGGTCGAAGTCATGCGGTGAATCTACAGATTGTTGAACAATCGTGTCAACGCCAACGGTGTGCGGAAATCCAATATTCACGCGACATGGCCTGTTTTTACACGGCGGAAACATTTCCTCGCGCAGTGAGCCCTCAGTAGTGGCGGAGGATTGTTCAACACTGCTAGGCTCTAGCCATGACACTCGACTTGGCTGCTGCGGGGCAGCCTGCGGTTCCTGCCGCCGAAGCAGTGCAGGCTCTGCTGCGGCAGCGGATCATGGAGGGCCTGCTGCTGCCGGGGGCGCGGCTGGTGGACCAGGCACTGGCCGAAGAGTTCGGCGTCTCCCGGAACACCGTGCGCGACGCGCTGCGGCTGTTGGCCGCGGACGGCCTGGTGGTCTCCGTGCGCAATGCCGGCAGTTCCGTCCGGACCCTGACCTCGGCCGACATCCACGACATCTACACGGCCCGGCGCCTGCTGGAAACCGGCGCCATTCTGCAAAGCGCCGGAGCCACCGACGCCATGCTCGAGGCGGTGGACCGCGCCGCCTCCGCCAGCGAGCAGCACGTGCTCTCGGGCGACTGGGGCAAGGTAGGTACGGCCAGCCTGGCCTTCCACCAGGCCGTGGTCCGGCTGGCCCGCTCGGCGCGCGTCGACGAGTTCTTCAACAACCTGGCCGCCCAGCTCCGGCTCGCGTTCGCCGTCATGCCGGATGAGAGCGCGTTCCAGGTCAGGTGGGTGGGGCGCGACCGGCAGATCGCCGACCTCATCCTCGCCGGGCGCCGCGACGAGGCGACAGCCCTGATGAACGACTACCTCAACGAATCGGAAACCCAGATCATCGACGGCGTGCGCGCAGCCGAGCGCGCCCGCCGCTGACCCAGCCCGAAAGGACACCATGAGCACCACCGCTTCACTCACCGACGCCGCCTACAAGGGCCCTGCCCTCGAGGTGGACCAGGAATTCTACGGAAACATTGCCCGTTCCACGGACTCGCGGGAACTGGTGGATTCCTTCGTCATCCCGATCCGCTCCGGCAAGGCCTGGAAGGTTCCGGCCGGACACGTGTGCCGGATCCTCACGGTGGACGGGCCGCAGGTGGGGGACCTGAACATCTGGAACTTCAACAACCCGCGCGAGCGTTTCTGGGCCGCGCGCACCCGCCAGTTGCAGGCAGCGCACGTGACCACCTTCGACCGGCTCTGGTCCAACCTGCCCTACCTGCGCCCGCTGGCCACCATCACCGCGGACACGCTGGAGAACTACGGCGTGGACGGCGAGGGCGGCCGGGTCCACGATACGCTGGGCACCCGCTGCGACCCCTATGTCAACCGGATGCTCACCGGCGAGGATTTCGACTACCACTGCCACTCCAACCTGACCCGCGCCGTGCTGCCTTACGGTCTGACCGAATTCGACGTGCACGACGTGCTCAATGTCTTCCAGTGCACGGGGCTGAACGAGAAGGACCAGTACTTCATGAAGTCCTGCCCGGCCAAGGTCGGCGACTTCTTTGAGCTCTTCGCCGAGCAGGACCTGCTGATGGCCCTGTCCACCTGCCCGGGCGGGGACCTGTCCCTGCCGATGTGGGGCGAGGGCGCGCATGACCCGGTCGAGGTGTGCCGTCCGATCGGGATCGAGGTTTACAAGGTCGACGCCGCCCTGCTGGAGGGCTGGACCTCCCCGGGCCTGCCCGAATATGCCGGAGCGCACGGACTGAAAGCGCCTGCCTGGGGCCAGGCACGCTCCTGAACCGGCGGGCGTGCCTGCTCCGGCAGCGCGCCCGCTGCAGCAGCCGGAGCCGCTACGTCCCCCCGTTTTCGCCGTGTTCCTTCTGCCAGGGCCAGCGGCCGGTGATTTCCAGCTCGAGGGAGAAGCTGAGGAAGGTCCGGATCAGCACGATCAGGGCCAGCACGCCCACGCCGGCGTAGGTCGGGGTCACGGCCACGGTGCGGATGATGTCGGCGGCGACCAGCAGCTCCAGGCCGAGCAGGATCGACCGGCCCAGCAGTTGGCGGTATGAGTGGTAGACAGTGGCCGGCCCGGCGGCCCGGGGCGGGGATTTCCGGCGCAGGGCCAGCGGGATGGAAACCAGGGCGCCGGCCACGATCACGGCCACGCCGGCCAGGTCGAGGTATTCACCGGCGGTCTCGATGAGCGGCCGGAATTCCATGTTCCCTCGTTTCGTTGCAGGTCATCGGGCGCCGCCCTTCCGCCGGCGCCGGACGGCGTGGATGGCGGCCACCGCGGCTGCTGCCGCGCCGGCGGCCGCGAGGCAGGACACCAGGGCTATCGCACCGAGGAAAACCGCCGCCGCCTTCCCCGGGGACGGTTCGACGGCCGGCAGCAGGGCCTGTCCGGTCCGGGCGCCCCCGCGGATACCGGGGCCGGGCTGCCTGGCCGGACGCCGTTCGGCCAGAACTTCGTCCGGCCCCGTACCGGCGGCCCCGAGCAGCCCGGTGGCCGCCCTGAAGGCTTCCAGATCGATGATGTAGGGCTTGCCGTACCACGCCTCCGCCGCCACGGCATCGAGCCAGGTACCGGGCTGCTCGGGCAACCCCAGCCGGCGGAATTCCTCCCGGAGCAGCTGCTTGATCTCCTCCATCGGCCTGCCCCTGGCCCGCCGGGCGACCCCGGCGATGGCCAGCTGGCGGTCGAGGTTGTGCCGGCTGTCCATGGCCGTCAAAGTGCAGGGAACGGATTGATTCCCCAGCTGGCGCTGTGCGTCTGGCCCGGTTCCAGGCTCACCAGCCCTTCCCCGGAATTGAACGCGTCCGGCGCGCACGTCATCGGCTCCACCCCCAGGCCGGTCCGCCGGCGCTCCGGCTGAGGCAAGGTGTCGCCTGTGAAGATCTCCAGGTAACGGTAGCCTTCGTCCGCCCAGAGTTCGACGCCGGCGGAGCGGTCCGGGCGGATGAGCCGGACGCGGGCGCGTCCGTCCGGATCCCGGGACAGATCGGTGTAGGCGACATCGATCTGCCGCGCGCCGAGTTCCTGCAGGCTGCGCAGGTCGTAGGGCGTGCCCTCCACCGGCTTCCGGCCCAGCGGGAGGCCCGCCTCGTCCACCGGCAGGTAGGTGTCTCCGGGGACCTGGGCGAGGTCGGCGTCAATGGCGGCGGCCCCGGTGCTCAGGTACGGGTGCGCACCGGTGCCATACGGGCAGGCCGTCGGGCTCCGGTTCGTCGCCGTCGTGCGGACGCTCAGGCCGCCGTCGTCCAGCAGATAGTCCAGCCGGCAGTCCAGCACCCACTCCCAGCCTTGGCAGGCATGCAGCGTATAGCTGAAGGACACGCGGTCTTCGGCGTGGCTGTCTGCCCGCCAGTTGGCCCAGCGGGTCAGCCCGTGGATGGCCCCGCCCTTGTCCGGCTCGCTCAGGTCCAGCTGCAGCTGCCGGCCGGCCCAGGTGTAGCTGCCCCGGCCGATGCGGTTGGGCCAGGGGATCAGCGGCTGTCCGCGCCCCCCGGTGCAGATCTCGCCGGCCCCGTAGCCGTCGATCAGCGGCCGGTCCCCGTGCCGGTACTCCCGGAGCGCGCCGCCCACTTCGGTGATGACCGCCAGTTGGTCCCCGTGCCGGATCCCGTACTGCCGGCCTGAGGGGAACACCTGCCCCTCGCCGCCGTCCTGCTGTGCGGAAGCCGGACCGGTTGCTGCCTGCGGATCTGCCATTTAGAACTCCAGGACTACTTTGACGTCGTCGGGCCGGTCCGCGAAGGCGTCGGCGTAGCCGGCCAGCGGCACGCGGCGGGAGATCAGCCGGCGCAGCCAGGCCTCGTCGGCCTCGGCGAGCGCCCGGGCAGCGGCATCATAGTGGCGGCGGTTGGCATTGACCGTCCCGAAGACCACCTCGTTGCGCAGTACGGCCCGCCGGTTCAGGGCCCCGACGTCGACCTCGGTTTCCTCGCCCGCGGCGGAGACCCCGGTCAGGCAGGTGATCGAATCCGGCGCCCGGCAGGTGAGCACGTCCAGCACCACCGGGGTCACCCCGGTGCATTCGACCAGGACGTCCGCCGTGATGCCGGACTCGGGCAGCGGCTCCGCGTGGTATTCGGCGCCGAGGTCCCGGACCAGGCCGGGCTTCGGGCCGTCCGTGGCGAGGTCGAAGACATGGACCTCGAGGCCGCGCTGCACCCCCAGCAGGGCCGCGAGCAGGCCGATGGGGCCGGCGCCGGTGACGACGGCGGTCTTCGGGTCGAAGAAGGCCCGCTGCCCGATCCGCCCGATCTGTTCCCAGGCTTTGGCCACGATGGTGGTCGGTTCCAGCAGCACCCCGACGTCCGCCAGGTCGTCGTCGAGCCGGACCAGGGCTTCCGGGTCCCCGCGCCAGCGCTGGCGGGCGAAGCCGTGCAGCCCCTTGATGCCGTGCTCGGTGTATTGGTTGTTCCGGCACATGTCCCATTCCCCGGCCGCGCACGCCTTGCAGGGGACCGGATCGGGCCGGCGCACGATGCCCACCACCAGGTCGCCTTCGGCCAGCCCCGATTCCGCGGGCGCTTCGCGGACCCGGCCGAGGTTTTCGTGCCCCAGCACCAGGAAGTCCTGGCCCGGCGGGGCCTGTCCGTACTGGGCGTCCACAATCTCCAGATCGGTTCCGCACAACCCCACCGCCAGGGTCTCGACCAGGACGCTGCCCTCGCGGGCCTCAGGTTCGGGGATATCGCGCAGCCGGAGCGAATCCTTGGTGCCCGGGGTAACGGTCAGCGCCTGCATCATCGCTCCTCATGAGGTGGACGGCTCTTCCGGCCAGTCTGGCCCAGTCCTTGCGCAGGTTCAAGGACCGGGCCGGTCCCGGAGACCCTGCACGGCACAGCGCAACCCCCGGTCCGCTGCGGCGTTCCGGGGGTTGCGGGACAAGCGCGGCTGGTCCAGCTAGTCCAGCTTGACCTTGGTGCCCTCGGGCGTGAACCGGACGGCGATGGTGCCGGCCAGGATCACGGCCATCCAGAAGGCGCCGACCAGCCAGAAGGTCCCGCCTCCGGCGATCATCAGCCCGGTGACGATCATCGGCGTGAAGCCTGCACCCAGCAGGGACGCGCCCTGGTAGGACAGCGATGCGCCGGTGTAGCGGACGTGGGTGGGGAACTGCTCGGCAATGTAGGCCCCGATCGGGCCGAACAGCGCGCCCTGGACGATGCCGTTGCCCACCACGATCGCGATCGCAAAGCCCCACAGGGTGCCGTTGGTCAGCAGCATCAGCAGCGGGTAGGCCAGCACGATGCCGCCGATGCCGGCAATGGTCAGCATGGTGCGCCGGCCGATGCGGTCGCTCAGGCGGGCGGTGTAGAAGCAGACGATGAGGGTCAGGACGGCCCCGGCGGCCTTCCAGTTCAGCACGCCCTCGCGGTCCACGCCGTTCTCCACGGCAACGGAGACGCCCCAGACGGTCAGGATGCCCTGGCAGCAGTAGAAGCTCATGGTCGCGATCAGGGTGATGATCACGGCCCGCGGGTGGTTGCGCAGCACATCCAGCAGCGGCAGCTTGCGCTTTTCGCTGGCACGGGCGAGCTTCCGGAACATCGGGGTCTCGGCGACCTTGAGCCGGATGACCATGCCGACGACGATCAGCAGCGCGCTGAACAGGAACGGGATGCGCCAGCCCCAGTCGAGGAAGTGGCTGCCCGAGGCTGCCGAGACTCCCGAGACCACCAGTGTGGCCAGCACCGCGCCGGCCGGGCCGCCGGCGTTGGCAAACGAGGCGGCGAAGCCGCGCTTCTGCTGCGGCGCGGACTCCAGCGCCATCAGGGCGGCACCGCCCCACTCGCCGCCGACGGCGATGCCCTGGATGATGCGCAGCAGCACCAGCATGACCGGGGCGATGATGCCCACCTGGGCGGTGACCGGCAGCACGCCGATCAAGGTGGTGGCTCCGCCCATCAGGAGCATGGAGAGCACCAGCATCTTCTTGCGCCCGATCCGGTCCCCGTAGTGGCCGAAGAGGATGCCGCCCAGCGGCCGGGCCACGTACCCGGTGGCCAGGGTGGCGAAGGAGGCGAACAACGCGAAGCCGGGGCCGAGGTCGGCGAAGAAAACCTTGTTGAAGACAATGCTGGCGGCCGTGGCGTACAGGATGAAGTCGTAGTACTCGATGGCGCTGCCGATGAAGCTGGAGGACAGGATCCGGCGCATGTCCTTCGTGTTCAGCGACCCGCCGGCCACGGGCTGCTGCCGGTGTGGGGCAGTGGAGGTGTCGGTCACGGTTACTCCTTGAATCGGGGCAAAGCTTTTTAGTGGCAGGACTTCTTAGCGGTGGGGCTTCAGCTCGATCACGTCGAGGTCGTCGGGGAGGTGGAAGATGCCGTCGTAGTGCGCCGCAGCCTGCCTCCAGACGGCCTCGTCCGCGGTGGCGGGCACGAGGTGGTGCAGGGCCAGCTGCTTCGCGCCGGCCTCCTGGGCGAGCTTCGCGGCGTCGCTGACGCTGGTGTGGGACTTGTAATGGTGGTCCCGCGCCGCGCGGGAACCGTCATCGGTCTTGTCCCCGTACACGGATTCCACGAAGTCGAAGTCGATGGCCTCGTGCAGCAGCAGGTCCGTGTCCGCGGCCAGCGTGACCATGTTCGGCGTGTAGGTGGTGTCCCCGGAGAAGGTCACCGAGCCCCCGGCGGTCTCGAAGCGGAAGCCGAAGGCCGGGGCAACCGGGGGGTGTTCGACCAGGATGGCGCTGACCTTGACCAGGTCGTCCTCATAGACCGGGAACGGGTCCATGGCCGGGGTCGGGTTGTCGTTGGGGTGGTAGCCGGTGCCGGCCGGGATTTCGATGTCCGAAGCCTCGAACAGCTCGAACGGGGAGGGGCGCAGGCTGTCGATGATCCGGTCGTTCAGGTCCGTGGCGTGGGCGAACATGAGCTGCTCGAACATCTCCCGGGTGCCCGGGGTCGGCCGGTGCGGTGCCAGCGGCTGCGGCGCCGCGGTGGCGCGCGGCGACGCCTTGGGCAGCATGCCGCGGTTGCCCGGACCGATGATCTTCACCGGGTCGCCGGTGCGGCCGAGCAGCTCGTAGAGGCCGAAAATGGCCAGGCTGGCCAGGTCCACGGTGTGGTCCGAATGCAGGTGGGTGATGAAGATGCCGCGCAGGTCCGCCAGCTTCAGGCCGGCCTGGCTGAGCCGCCGGCCGACGCCGTGGCCGCAGTCCACCAGGTAGAAGGACGTGCCGACGACGACGGCGGTGGCGATGCCGGTGCGCCGGCAGCCGCCCGGGGCGGCCCACCACTTCGGGCCGCCGGCGGTGCCCAAGGTGACGACGCGGGGAGCGAGGTCGGAACTGACCACAGGGATTCCTCCTGGAAGTTTTCGTGCTTGTTTCCATTGTGGCCGGCATCACATAATCTGAATAGTCAATCAATTTGATGAGATCGATAAGGCCAGCTGATGAGCGAATTCACCCTGAGGCAACTGCAGTACTTCGTCGCCGTGCTGGACCATGGTTCCGTCACCGCAGCGGCGCGCGAATCCAACATTTCCCAGGCTGCGGCCTCCATGGCCATCGCGCAGCTGGAGCATGCCGTGGGGGTGGACCTGCTGATCCGGACCCGGTCGAAGAAAGTGGTGCCGACACCTGCCGGAACGGAACTGGCGGCACGCGCCCGGCGCATCCTGGGCATGGTGGGCGAAATCGAGACGGCGGTGGCCGGCGGCTTCGACCAGATGCGCGGCGAACTGCGGATCGGCTGCATGGCATCGGTGTCCCCGCGGCTGATGCCCGGCCTGGTCGAGCACTTCACCCGCAGCTACCCGGCCGTGAACGTGACCTTCCGGGAAGGCGGCGCCGTCGAACTGCAGCAGGGGGTGCTTGAGGGGACGCTGGATCTGGCCTTCGTGTATGCCCTGCAGGCCTTGGACGGGCTGGACCAGGCGGAGGTTGCCAAGGTGCGGCCGCAGCTGATGCTGGCCGCCGGCCACCCGCTGGCGGGACGGGAGAGCATCTCGCTGCGGGAGGTCCAGGACGAACCGGCCATTCTGCTGGACCAGCCGCCCACGATCGAGCGGGTGACCGGGATGATGCGCTCGGCCGGCATCGAGCCGAAGCTGCGCTGGCCCAGCACCAACATGGAAACCATCAGGTCCCTGGTGGCCCGCGGGCTGGGCTTCTCCTTCGTGAACTCCAGGCCGGCCACCACGGTGACCTTCGATGACCGGCGCGTGGCCTATGTCCCGGTCTCGGACGAGCTGCCGGACAACGCCATCGTGGCCGTCCTGCCGCCCGGAGTGCGTCCGCCGCGGCGGGTGGAGGAAGCGATCCGGTTCAGCCGGGAAGACGCCGCCCTCAGCGGTGCGGGGCAGGCACCCGGGGAGACACCGTGAGCTCGACGGCGGTTTCCAGCCGCGGATGCAGGTGGTCGCCGGCGTCGACCACCCCGGTCTTCCACCACAGCTTCAGTCCCTCCGGGGTGTCCTCCAGGAAGGCCAGGCAGTTTTCGAACCAGGGCCCTTTCAACCGGGACCAGCGGAACGGCGGGTCGGGGACCTTGGCCGAGCGCGCCACCAGCGCGCCCACCGGCGCGGCCAGCCCGTAGGAGGAGACCGCCGTGAAGGACCTCATCAGCCGGGGCAGCGGATTGCGGATGGGGGAGCAGACGGCCTGCACGATCCGGCTGCCGCCGGTCCGCTCCACTTCGGACACATAGGAGAAATGCACGTCGCCGGAGAGGAACGTGATGGTTTCGGGAGCGGGGCCGCGCTTGCCGTCGGCCACTTCGGCCACCATGTCCGCCACCTTCCGGAAGCTCTGCTGGAACGCCGCCCAGTGTTCCAGGTCGGCTGCCTGCCGCAGCTTCTCGCCGACCCAGGCGAACACCTTTCCCCAGGCACCTTCGGAGAGGGCCTCGTTCCACGATTCGATATGGTGCAGCCCCATCGGCAGCAGGAACGGCAGCGAGGTGCCCACCAGCAGGTGGCGGAATCCGCCCTGCAACCGGCTGTCGAGCCAGGCCATTTCCTGCTCGTCGAGCAGCGAGCGGTTCCGGGGATCCAGCTCGCGGGCGGCGCGGGAGTCCACCATGAGCAGCCGCACCTCGCCGAAGTCCCTGCAGTAGCTCCACCGGTAGCTCGCAGGTTCCCGGTCCGCCCGCGCGGCGAAGTCGTCCAGCACCGCGCCCAGGTCGAGTTCGGCCTCGTCCTCGTGCCGGGCAACCTTCTGCCAGATTCGGTCCTCGGCGCGCTGGGCGGGCGAGAGGTTGCCCAGATGCTGGTAGACCCAGTAGGAGGCCAGCCCTGCGACGATCCGTTCATGCCACCAGTCGGTGGTTCCTATCTTCTTCTTCCAGGACAGTGAGGCGTTCCAGTCGTCGCGGATGTCGTGGTCGTCGAACATCATGGCACTGGGCAGGGTGGACAGCAGCCAGCGGTTGGCCTCGTCGGACCAGGCCAGGGAGTAGAGGTGGGCGTACTCCTCGTAGTCCTTGAGCTCCTTGCCGGGCGGCTCGTCCATGTCGCGCCGGGCCCGGATGAACTCCTGCATCTGCTCGCTCGTGGAATCGGCGTAGACCTGGTCCCCGAGGAACACCATCAGGTCGGGCCGGGCGCCGCCGTCGCCGGAGGCCATCCGCAGCGCGTAGGCGCGCATGGCGTCGACGCCGTGGGTCCGGTTGCCGGATTCGTCGTGCGGGACGCTGGTGCGGCAGGACCCGAAGGACAGCCGCAGCGGCCTGTCCGGCTCCAGCGTGGCGATGACCGGCGGCGGAAACCCGGCGCCGGGCTCCGGCCACACCGCGGCCCCGTCGATCTCCAGGGTGTAGGGCGTGACGCTGCCGGGTGCCAGCCCGCCAACCTCGACGAGGGCGTAGTGGTGGCCGTGTACCGCGAAGGTCCGTGCCGTCCAGGCGTTCCCGCCGGCCCGGACGGCGACGCGGGCCGTATCCCGGGTCTCCACCCAGATGCTCGCGGTCGTTTCGTCGACATACCGCATCATGGGGCCGAGCACCAGCGGGGATTCCGTCATGACTTAGTTGTACCTGCTTGCTCCGCCCCCGGCTAGCGTGGCTAGCCGCCCTGGTCCCCGGGTTCCAGGCGGAAGTCCTGCAGCTGCACTATCCGCCACTGTCCGACGTCCCAGCTCTCGCCCGGCGTGCAGGTGATCGCGAAATCGGCGGCCAGGCTGCCGGCGATGTCGGACGCGGCCGGAAGGGTGCGCAGCAGCAGCCAGTTGCCTTCGAGCAGTTCCGGGTTGTCCAGGGCTTCGCCCAGCTGGATGGCGTTCAGCCCCGCGGCTCCCCGGTACACGCGCACCGGGACCCGGCCGCCGTCGGTTCCCGCGGTTGCGGCCGCGGCGAAATAGTCACCTGTGAATTCCATGCCACGAGTGTACGCGCCGGCCGGCGGCTGCGTCCGGGGCCGCCCCGGTCCTCAGGGCATCGTCTGGCTGAGTATCGCCGGGTCCTTCCGGCCGTATGGCATCCGGATGCGCAGCGACCGGGGCTGGACCCGCAGCGACAGGTGCGTGCCCTTGCCCAGTGGATCGCCGTCGATCTCGATCTCCTGCGGCACCAGCGCCTGGATTTCGGCGGACTTGCACTGGAAGTATTCGATCGACGGGTCCGATCCCTTGCCGCGCCGGATCAGGCCGGCAATGACCGCGAGCCAGCCCAGCTTGCCGGTGGGGGCGACCGTCATGATTTCCAGCAGTCCGTCGTCGAGCCGGGCGCCGGGAAAGATCTCCAGCCCGCCCACGATTTTCCCGCAGTTGCCGCCCATGACGCTGCGGACGCGGCGGTAGAACGGCTTCCGGCCGTCGATGCTGATCCTGGTACGGGCAGGTTTGCCCGGCAGGTTGCGGATTCCCGCGTCCACGTAGGCCAGCCAGCCCACCTTGTCCTTGAGGTCGTCCCGGGTATCGCCCATGACCGCGGCGTCGAAGCCGAGCCCGGCCATCACCAGGAAGACGTGGGAGTCCTGGGCATGGTCCACGTTGATATGCACCACGTCGATCCGCCGCTCGGTCCCGTTCAGGGCGTCCAGGACCGCAGCCTGCGGGTCGTTGATGCCGATGTCCAGGTTGCGGGCCAGCAGGTTCCCGGTCCCGAGCGGCAGCAGGCCCAGGGGCGTGTCGGTGCCGGCGAGCACCTCCGAGACGCAGCGGACGGTTCCGTCGCCGCCGGCAGCCATCACCAGGTCCACGCCTTCCGCCAGCGCCTGCTTGGCCATGCCCTGCCCGTGGTCGTCCACGGTCGTCTCCAGCCACAGCGGCTCGGCCCAGCCCTCCTGCAGGCACAGCTTCGTGGTCAGGGCCCGCAGATCCTCTGCGGTCTTCTTGGTTGGGTTGAATACCACGGCGGCGCGCTGCGGATCGGATCCGGCCATCATGTCCTTCCTGGTTGGGAACTTCAGTTGCACCGCCACAGGGCTCGGCGGACCTTTTCTATGCACCAGCTTTAGCACATGCTGGGGTGGAACACAGGAGGCTTCATGCGATTCGGAGCAAGCAGATTGGCGGGCGAGGGTTTCCGGCGGGTGTTCGGCACGATTAAGGCCATCCGTCCGGACCGCCCCATCCATCCGGCAGGGGTGGCCCTGACCGGAGTCGTGGAATGCCTGCCGGCTGGCCGGGCCAGCGGCGTGTCCTGGCTGGACACCCCCGGCACCGCCCCGGTCCAGGCCCGCCTGTCCCGCGCGGCCGGCCTGCCGAAGGCACTGCCGGATGTCCTGGGCCTGGCCCTGCGGGTTGCCGACGGCGCCGGCAGCTTCGACATCCTGTTCTCTTCCACCGGCCTGTCGCGGCCCGGCAGGTTCCTGCTGCTGCCCCGCCGGAAGGTGTCGGGGGCCGCGTTTTCCACGCTGATGCCGTACAAGGGCACCCGCGGGCCGGTCCTGCTGGCCGCCCGCACCCTGGGCAGCGCCGCACCGCTCCCGTCGCCGCCGGAGGACTTCCGCCGGGCGCTGCGCGGGCGGACCTGGACCCTGGCCCTCTACCATGCCCGTCCCTGGGGGCGGTGGCAGCGGTTCGGGACGCTGTCCCTGGGACTTGATCCGGCCCGCCCCGACACCGGACTCCGGTTCGACCCGGTGCTGCATCCGCTTCCCGGGGCGGCCGTTTACGAGTGGACCCGCCTGCTGCGGGAGCCGGCCTACAGCAGGGCCAGGGAACCGGCCCCGCCGGAATGACGCGCTGGCGGTAATTTAGCGGACATCGTCGAATCTGCCACTATTCCGGAGTGTGTGGGCTGCCGAGCATTGAAGGTATGGAGATTCTCGGTTTCATCACCCTCACCGTTCTCATCGTCCTTGCCGCCTTCGCCATCCACGCGCAGCGTTCCGGGGGTGGCTGGCCGGGAACCGGAAGCGGCTGGCCGCAGCCCGGTGCCGGCCAGTCCGGATCGGCAGCGTTCCACAGGCACTGACCGGCGGGTGGGACGTCGGCCGGCCGTGCCATCGGGAGGTTCCCCTGCACGCAGCCCAGGGCCGTGGCCGGGCTAGGCTGGGTCAGTGAACTACTTCCTGCGCAAGCCGTGGCGGGGCCGGATCGGCGCCCTGCTGGGCATCCTGCTGATGGGGCTCAGCCTGCGTCCGGCCGTCTCGGTGGTCTCCCCGCTGCTGGGCACCATGGGCCCGGAGCTCGGGTTCGACGCCGTGACCATCGGCGCGCTGGCGATGCTGCCGCCGCTGGTCTTCGCTGCGGCAGGACTGGGAACTCCGGCGCTGATCCGCCGGGCGGGGCTTGAACGGGTGCTGGTCGCCTCCGTGCTGCTGGCGGTGGCCGGGCAGTTGGGGCGCGCCGCGGTCGGCGGAGTCTGGCCGTTCCTGATCCTCTCCGCCCTCGTCATGGCCGGCTACGGCATGGGCAACGTGGTGCTGCCGCCGCTGGTGAAGAAATACTTCCCGGACCGGCTGGGCCTGGTCACGGCCGGGTACGTGACGCTGCTGGCGGTCGGCACCGCCGCAAGCCCGCAGCTGGCGGTGCCGGTGGCCCGGCTGTCGGACTGGCGCCTGTCGATCGCCGTCTGGGCGCTGATGAGCGCGCTGGTGCTGCTGCCCTGGGCGGTGCAGCTGCTGCGCGACCGCCAGGCGAAGCGGGCCGGGGACGACGGCGGCGCAGCGCACGCGGCGTCGGCCGCAGGCACGCCCGCCAAGGCCGGCGGCGCGGCAGCCGTGCCGTCCGCACCGAAACCGGTGCAGCACCTGAACCCGTGGAAGTCCCCGGTGGCCTGGGGCCTGGCGATCTTCCTGGCCGGCAACTCGGCCCAGACCTACGTGTACTTCACCTGGCTGCCGCCGTACCTGGCCGGCCAGGGCCTGGACGTGGCGGCGGCCGGTTCCGCACTGGCGTACTTTGCGATCCTGGGCCTGCCGGTGAGCCTGCTGGTGCCGCTGGTCGTGCCGCGGATGCGCAACCCCATCTTCGCCATCCTGGTGTTCACCGCCTGCTGGATCGGCGGGCACCTGGGCCTGTACCTGGCCCCGATGGCGGGGACCTGGTGGTGGGTCACCTTCGCCGGCCTGGGCCAGGGCACCTTCGCCACCGCGCTGCTGATGATGAACCTGCGCTCGCGGACCACCCACGGCGCCTCGGTGCTGGCCGGTTTCAGCCAGGGCATCGGCTATGCCGGGGCGGGGCTTGCGCCGCTGCTGTTCGGCATTGTCCGGGACGCCACCGGCAGCTGGACAGCGTCCTTCGCCCTGCTCGCCGGCTGCGTGCTGGTCATGCTCGCCGGGGCGGTCATGATCAACAAGCGCCGCTACATCGAGGACACTCCCGCCGCCCATCCCAAAAACCGGCCGGTGGACGCGGCTGTCGGCTCAAAAATCGGCCGGTAGATGCCGTCCCAGGCGAACTTCCGGTCAGGATCGGCGGCCGGTCAGCGCCGGCGGCCGAAAACCAGCGAGGCCACGGCGGTGGCCGCGCTGACGGTGTAGACCGAGGGCCAGGCCCCGATCTTCTTGGCCAGCGGGTGCGACAGGCCGAAGGCCGCGAGGTAGGCGCCGGTCAGTGCCGCCGCGGTACCGGTGCCTGCCTCGCGCTGCCAGATGCTGTAGGCAGCACCTCCGGCGGCGGCCAGCACCGCGCCGCCCAGGGGCCGGTTGCCGGTGGCCCGGGCAGTCTTGAAGCCGCCGATCAGCCCGGCGCTGGTAATGAGCGGGGTCAGCAGGGCACTCATGGCATCTCCTCGGATCGCTGGATGCCCCCAGCCTATAACGCGAATGGACGCGCCACGCCCCGGACCCGGGCAGCGGATCCGGGGCGCGGCGCGCCCGGGAGCCGCCGTCGCCGTTGTCCGCTACTGCCCGCGGCGAGGCAACCCGCAGCGGGCCATCGAATCGGCGTAGGCCTGCTGCATCTCGTCCAGCCATTGCGCCTGCTTCTCCGCCGAGCCGGCGAAGCCGCGGCCGCTCAGGGACCGGACCTTGTAGGTTTTGAAGCCGCGGCGCCAGAGCAGCGGGTTTTGGGTCTTCAGCAGCAGGGCCGCCAGTTTGTGGGCCTCGGTGCCATGGGCCACCAGCGTGCAGGCCCGGGGAGTGAGCGCCAGCAGGCGCAGCAGCGGCTTGAGCCCGGCGGCAATCTGCTCCGGGGCGAGCTTGCCGTTGGCCTGGCCGGGGGTGAACCACGGGTGGACGTTCCACGGCATGATGCATTCCGGCCGCAGCCCCAGCTGCCACTGGATGCCCAGCATCCGGGTGGTGGCCTCCTGGTCGCCGGCCTCGATGAAGCCGGAGGCGGGAGCGCTGCCGGTGTTGGAAAAGAGGCTGACCACGCGGGCTTCCTCGGCGTTGTGGACCGGGTCCACATAGGGCACCTCGGTGCCCGGTTTCAGGTCCCGGAGTGAATCGCAGAGCCGGTTGACCTCGGCGATCGTCTCGTCGAACCGGCGGTCGTGGAGCTGCTCGTGGACGGAATCGGTGGCCAGGCCATGCATGTAGGGCTGTGTCTCCTGCAGGATCGTGCGCGCACACCCGAGTCTGCGGTCGGGCCGCGGGGCGGGGCGTGCGGGTGGGGCGGCAGCTGGGGGAGCTGGCCGCCTGAACGGGCCGTACAAGTCTACCGGCCGAGGGGCCACGCCGCGAACGAAGAGAGCGGTGGGGAGGCCGGCAGGCGTGAGCAACCGGCAGCCGGCAGATTCGCCCGCCCCGGTGTTCGCTGGCTCACGCCCGGCAGGGCCCGGTCAGCGCAGGCCGCGCAGGCGTTCCAGCTCCCGGCGTTCCTTCTTGGTGGGCCGGCCGGTGCCGCGGTCGCGCTGTGGCAGGCCCAGGGCGGGCATGGGTGGACGTTCCGGGGTGTGGTCGGTGAAGCAGTGGGAGGCGGCCTCGGCGCCCACACGCTTGGCGATCAGTCGCCTGACCTCCAGGATGCGTTCGTAGCCGGGCTGCCGGACGCGGATGGTGTCCCCGGGCACCACCGTCTGGGACGCCTTGGCCGGGTTGCCGTTTAGCCGCACATGCCCGGCGCGGCAGGCAGCGGTGGCCGCGGAGCGGGTTTTGTAGGCGCGGATGGCCCAGAGCCAGGCATCGATCCGGACGGTGCTGGGAGAGCTGGTGGATGTGCTCATGGTGGAACCTGAGTTTAGCCGACCCCGGACGACGGCGGATGCGGCGCCGTCCGGCCCCGGAGGGGCGCCGCAGGGTGCCGGCCGCGCGGATTCGGGCGGCCGGGCGGCGGATAGTACCGTTGAGCGGTTGGATTTCATGCCGGATCGGCATTTACGGAAATAGGAAGGGGAGATCGGTATGGCCGTGTCACAACACGAAACCGAACCCTCATTGAAAAAGGTTCTCGGACGCTTGGACGTCCTCGCACTCGGCTTCGGCGCCATGATCGGCTTCGGCTGGGTGGTCCTGACCGGAGGCTGGCTCGAATCAGCCGGCACCATGGGCTCGGTAGCGGCAATGGTCACTGGCGGCGTCATCATGGGTGTCGTCGGCCTGACCTATGCGGAACTGTGCGCCGCAATGCCCAAGGCTGGCGGCGAGCATAACTACATCATGCGGGCAATGGGCCCGCGCACCTCGTTCATCGGATCCTGGGCCATTATCGGCGGCTACGTGACCATCGTGGCCTTTGAAGCGGTGGCCCTGCCGCGGACCGTGCAGTACATCTTCCCGGACCTGAGCCAGATCAAGCTCTGGAACGTCGCAGGCTTCGACGTGCACCTGACCTGGGCGCTGGTTGGTGCCGTCGCCGCCGTCGTCATTACGTGGATCAACATCCGCGGCGTCAAGGAAGCCGGCATCGTCCAGAACTTCGTCGTGCTGTTCCTGCTGGCCATCGGACTGGTGATGATTGCCGGAGCCTTCACCGGCGGCGAAGTCTCGAACATGCAGCCGTTCTTTACCGGCGGCATGAACGGGTTCTTCGCCGTGCTGGTCGTGGTTCCGTTCCTCTTCATCGGCTTCGACGTCATCCCGCAGTCCGCCGAGGAAGTGAACATCCCGGCGCGGCAGATCGGCAAGCTGGTAGTGGTTTCGGTCATTCTGGCCACCATCTGGTACGTCATGGTGGTGCTGACCACTTCCTCTGCCATGACTGCCGGCGAACTTGCCCAGACCGACATCGCGACGGCCGACGCAGTGGGCGCCATGTTCGGCTCCGACCTCATGGCCAAGGTGCTTATTGCCGGCGGCATCGCCGGCATTCTTACCTCCTGGAACTCCCTGCTGCTGGGGGCGTCCCGGCTGATGTTCTCGCTGGCCCGCTCCGGCATGCTGCCGGCATGGTTCGGCCGCCTGCACCCGAAGTACGGAACCCCGCACAACTCCCTGCTGTTCATTGGGACCCTGAGCTTCCTGGCGCCGTTCTTCGGCGTCCAGATGCTGGGCTGGCTGGTGGATTCCGGTGCCCCGAGCATCGTGCTGGCTTACACCCTGGTGGCCATTTCCTTCCTGATCCTGCGCCGCCGCGAACCCGGGATGGACCGTCCGTTGCGCGTTGGCGGCAGTGGCAAGGGCGGCCTGGTGATAGGCGTGGCCGCAGCAGTGCTGGGCGTGGCCTTGTTCAGCCTGTACATGCCGGGCATGCCGGCCCAGTTGGGCATCGAACCCTGGATTCTGTTCGGGTTGTGGTGGATCATCGGCATTATCTACCTCTTCCGTGTTCCGGCCGGCATCAAGCCGGGGCCGGAAGCCGAAGAGCATGTGCTGGCCGCGGTGCGGCAGCGCTCCCGCTGAGTCCGCTGAGCGCACTGACACCCATGCAGGTGGAGTAACAGCGGCGGCGGCACCTTCCGGTGCCGCCGCCGCTGTTGCCTGTCCGATGTCGGATGGGGCGCGGGGACCTGCCGTGGCGCGTGAGCGCCCCGATCCTTATTCGGCGATGTAGAGCAGGCGCTTGTTGACGAATTCGTCCATGCCCAGGGGTCCGAGTTCGCGGCCGAAGCCGGAGCGCTTGACGCCGCCGAAGGGCAGGTCGGCGCCTTCGCCGACGCCGTTGACGTTGGTCATGCCGACCTCCAGGCGCTCGGCCAGGGCCCGGGCGCGTTCGGTGTCGGTGCTGAAGACGGCCCCGCCGAGCCCGTAGGGGGTGTCGTTGGCCAGCTTCAGGGCTTCTTCGTCACTGGAGACCTTGTAGACCACGGCGACCGGGCCGAAGAGCTCCTCGTGCCAGGCGCGCATTTCGGGGGTGACCCCGGTGAGCACGGCCGGCTCCAGGTAGGCGCCGGGACCGTCGACGAGCCTGCCGCCGGCGTGCAGGGTGGCGCCCTTGTTGACCGCGTCGCGCAGCTGCTCGGCCAGGCCCTCGGCAGCGGCGCGGGAGGAGAGCGGGGCGAAGGTGCCCGGCGCCTCCTCGGCCGGGTTGCCGGGCTTGAGGTTTTGGGCCTGGCGGGCCAGTTCGGCGACGAACTCGTCGTAGATGTCCTCCATGACGATCATGCGCTTGTTGGAGTTGCAGGCCTGCCCGGTGTTCTCCATCCGGGTCTCCCAGGCGGCCGCCGCGGCAGCCTTGACGTCCGCGGCGTCCAGGACCACGTAGGGGTCCGAGCCGCCGAGCTCCAGCACGGCCTTCTTCAGGTTGCGCCCGGCGATCGCCCCGATCGCCGCGCCGGCCCGCTCCGAGCCGGTCAGGGACACGCCCTGGACGCGCTCATCGGCGATGATGTCCTCGATCTGCCCGTGGGAGGCGAAGACGTTCACGTACGCGCCGGCCGGCACCCCGGCATCGTCCATGATCTGCTGGATGGCCAGGGCCGAGCGCGGGCAGGTCTCGGCGTGCTTGAGGATGATGGTGTTGCCCAGGACCAGGTTCGGGGCCGCGAAGCGGGCCACCTGGTAGTAGGGGTAGTTCCAGGGCATGATGCCCAGCAGCACCCCGACGGGGCGCTTTTCGATGACCGCCCGGCCGCCGCCGATGGCCTTGATTTCCTGGTCCGCGGCCAGGGCCGGGCCCTCGGTGGCGAAGTAGTCGAAGATCTCCGTGCAGAACTCGGCCTCGCCCTTGGACTGGGAGAGCGGCTTGCCCATCTCCTCGGTGATGATCGCGGCCAGTTCGTCCGCCCGCTCGGTGAACAGCTGCCCGACGCGGGCCACCACCTTGGCCCGCTCGGCGATCGGGACCTCCCGCCAGGACAGGTAGGCTTCGTGCGCCGCGGTCAGGGCGTCCTGGATCTGCGCGTCGGTGGCGGTGGGGAACTCCTCCACCACCTCCCCGGTGGCGGGGTTCTGCACGCGGTAGCCGAGTTTCGTCGACTGGGAAGTGGTTGTCACAGCCAAGGCTCCTATCTGGTGTCAAGGCGCGGCTGGGTACAGGAAAGCCGCCCTGTTGCCATCATTTCGCGGAAGTCCGGAAATGTGAAATGAACAACATTCATAAAGATACTGCGTCGCCGGGCATTTGGAAACTGCTGTTCAAGTTGTCCGATCCGGCTGCTAGATTCACGACTGCACCGGCCGCTGGCCGGCCGGCGCACCAACCCATCAATGTCAAGGGAGTGCCCCATGCCAGTCCGCAACGAACCTTGGCCCGTCGGAGCCCCATGCTGGATCGACTGCCAGGTTGACGACGTCCAGGCCGCCCGCAGCTTCTACACCGCCCTCTTCGGCTGGGACGTCCAGGACGGCCCGCAGGAAGCCGGCGGTTACCTGATGGCCCTGCTCGGCGGCAGCCCGGTGGCCGGCATCGGACCCAAGCCGCCGAACGCAGGCCCGATGCCCAGCGTGTGGACCACCTACCTGGCCACCGAGGATGCCGACGCGGCGGCCGCGGCGGTGACCGACGCCGGCGGCAGCCTCATGATGCCGCCCTTCGACGTCCTGGACGCCGGCCGGATGACGGTGGCCATGGACAACGGCGGAGCCGCCTTCGGCCTGTGGCAGGCCAAAGCGCACCACGGCGTCGGCCGCTACGGTGAGCCCGGCACCCTGGTCTGGAGCGAGCTGCACACCCGGGAGTACCAGGCCGCCAGGGACTTCTACGCCAAGGTCTTCGGCTACAGCTACGAGGACCTGGGCGATACCGACGAGTTTCGCTACGCCACGTTCAAGCGGGCCGACGGCGAGGCCGCCGGCGGCTTCTACGATGACCGCAGCATTCCGGCGGGCGCGCCGAACTACTGGCTGGCCTGGTTCGCCGTCGAGGACGTGGATGCCTCGGTTGCCAAGGCGCAGGACCTGGGCGCCCAGGCCCTGTTCCCGCCGACGGACAGCCCCTATGGGCGCATGTCCATCCTGGCCGGCGCCCAAGGCGAGGTGTTCGCCGTGATCAAGCCGCAGATGCCCGACGCCGGCGGCGCGGGCGGCTGAGCAGTGCGTCCGGCCGCGGCGGCGCGGGCCTGGCGGCGGGGCCGCCGGCGGCCTGCCCCGCCGTCCCGGGCTGCCGGCGGGTTGCCCTAGAATCGACGGGTGCTTGTCCGGAACCTGAGAGCAGTCCACCCGGCGTGGATCATCGCAGTCCTGACCTTGCTCGCGTTGGTGGCCGGGGCGGCCTTCCGATCTACGACCGGGGCGCTGTTCGAGCCGCTCGAATCCGAGTTCGGCGGGACCCGCACCGGCACCAGCGGCGCCGTCACGCTGAACCTGGTTGTCTACGGACTGACGGCGCCCTTTGCCGCCGCGGCCATGGAGCGGCTGGGCGTCAAGCGGGTGGTCATCGCAGGCCTGGCGCTGACCGCGCTGGGCAGCGGTCTGACCGTGGTGATGACCGAGCTGTGGCAGCTGTGGCTCCTCTGGGGCCTGTTCGTCGGCACCGGCACCGGCGTCATGGCACTGGTGTTCGGCTCGATCGTGGCCAACCGCTGGTTCGCCACCCGGCGCGGGCTGGTGATGGGCTTCTTCTCCGGAGCCAACGCCTGCGGGCAGCTGGTCTTCCTGCCGCTGATCGTCGCCCTGACGCACCATCCGGGGTGGCGGGCAGCCGCCCTGGCCAGCGCGCTGGTGGCCGCCGCCATCATCCCCTTCATGGCGCTCTTCTTCGCCGACAGCCCGCAGGCCATCGGGCGCCGGCCGTTCGGTGAGGACCCGGCGCAGCCCGTGCCCGCGCCTGGCCCCGCGAAAATCTCCGCCGGACGGCTGGCGCTGACGGTGCTCCGGGACAGCCTCTCCTCCCGGGCCTTCTGGATCCTGGTCTTCACCTTCTGGGTCTGCGGCTGGTCAACCAACGGGTTGATCCAGACACATTTCATCCCGGCCGCGCACGACCACGGCATGCCCGCTGCCACGGCGGCCGGACTGCTGGCCCTGATCGGCGTGTTCGACATTGCCGGCACCGTGGCCTCCGGCTGGCTGACCGACCGCTTCAACCCCGCGCTGCTGCTGGTCGCCTATTACGGCCTGCGCGGGCTGTCCCTGGTCTTCGTCAATTCCCTGCTCGGGCCCGGCATCGAGCCCCCGCTGTGGCTGTTCATCGTGTTCTACGGGTTGGACTGGGTGGCCACCGTGCCGCCGACCGTGGCGCTGTGCCGGATCCACTTCGGCCTCGAACGGGCCGGGATCGTCTTCGGCTGGGTCTTCGCCTCGCACATGGTCGGTGCCGGCGTGGCCGCCGCGGCCGCCGGCTGGATCCGCGAGTCCACCGGCAGCTATCTGCTGGCCTGGGTCTCCGCCGCCGTGCTGTGCGGGCTGGCCGCGCTCTCGCTGCTGGCGCTGCGGCGGGCTCCGGAACCCGAGCGCGAGCCCGTGCCCGAAGCCGCCGCCTGAGTGAAAAGGTGGTCCGGGAGTCCACCCTGGCCTGCCGCTTCATGCCCCCTTGCATCCGGGCGCAACGGGCGTATCGTACGAAGGTGGGGGACACAGCGTAAGGATTCCGGCCCGCCCGGGCCCTCCGTGAGGGAGTACACCATGCGTGACAAGTCGCCGCATCGGCATGAGCAGAAAAAGCAGTCCAAGGGGCTGACGATCAAGCAAAAACGGGCGGAAAAGCGCGCCAAGGCCACCGGTGGCGCTCCCGCCGATCCGGTGGCGCATCTGCGGAAGCACTGACGCCTGCCAGGAGCCGGACGCGGCTCCGCACGACGGCGGTGCCCGGTTGGGCCGGTTGGCCTGCCCGGACGCCGCCGTCGCCGTTCCCCGGCCGGGCGGCAGGACACGCCGGTAGGCTGTTCCCCCGGACGGTGCGGATCCGTACGCTTGGGGACAGAGGAGGTGATAGGCCATGAACGCAGCGAAAGGTGACCGGATCATCATCCGGGGCCGGACGGTGGAGTCCCCGGACCGGCACGGGGAGATCCTCGAGGTCCGGGGCGAAGGCGGGGCACCGCCGTATTTTGTCCGGTTCGACGACGGGCACGAGTCTGTCGTTTTCCCCGGCGGTGACTTCGTCGTGGAGAAGTCCGCCACCTGACGACCGGCAGCGGACGACGGCGGCGCCCGGTTTCCGGCGCCGCCGTTCCTTATGCCCCGTGACCTTTGGTACTGCCGGCGGCCTATAGTGGCCGCATGGCTTCCACCCTCCGGACCCCGGTCAGTGCCGTCCTGCTGGCCGCCGGGGCGGGCACGCGGCTGGGCCGCGGGCCGAAGGCGCTGCTGCCGGCAGGAGGAATTCCGCTGGTGCAGAAAATGGCCGCCGTGCTGGCCGACGGCGGCTGCACGGACGTGTGCGTGGTGCTCGGTGCCGAGGCCGCCCGCGTCCGGCAGGCCGCGGACCTGTCCGGCTGCACGGTGCTGGAGAACCCGGACTGGGCCGCCGGCATGGGCGGTTCCTTCCGGCTCGGCGTCAACGCCGCGCCCGCCGGGCATGCTGTCCTGGTCGCCCTCGTGGACCAGCCGGGGGTGACAGCGCCGCTGGTGCGCCGGCTCATCGCGGCGCACCAGCCCGGACGGGTGACCGCCGCCGGCTACCGCGCTCCCGGCGGGGCGTTGCGGCGCGGGCATCCGGTGCTCTTTGCCCCCGGGCCCGCCGCCGCGGCGGCCCGGCAGGCCAGCGGCGACGCCGGGGCCCGGGATTTCCTGGCCGCCCATCCCGGGCTGGTCGACGTGGTGGACTGCTCGGATCTGTCAGACGGCGGGGACATCGACACACCCGCGGACCTGTTCCGCCTCGGAGGCTACCAGGGATAGCGGCTCCGGGACGCGCCCGGCGGCCTTCAGCGCCAGGTAGATCCGGTCCCGGGCCAGCGGCAGCGTGCTGAAGCGGATTCCGGTCGCGTCCCGCAGCGCATTCGCCAGGGCCGGTGCCACCGGGTTGAACGGACTTTCGCTCATGGACTTGGCGCCCAGCGGTCCGAGCGAGTCCGAGGTGCGCGCAAAGTACACCTCGCTGCGCGGCACGTCCGCGAAGGTGGGGATGTGGTACTGGCGCAGGATATCGGTGGTGACCGTCCCGCCGTCGTCGATCAGCACCTCCTCGTACAGCGCCGCGCCGAGCGCCTGGGCGATGCCGCCTTCGATCTGCCCGCGGCACTGGCGCGGGTTGACCACGACGCCGGCGTCGGCGGCCTGCACGCTCTGCAGGATGGCCAGCTCGCCGGTGCCGGAATGCACCGCCACCCGGAACCCGTGGACGTTGAACGCCACCGAGCGCGGCGTGCCGCCCCAGCGGCCCTCGGCCGCCAGCTGCGTGCCGCGCTCCGCGGCAGCGGCGGCCAGCCGGCCGAAGTCCAGCAGGTTGCCGGCGCAGTCCACCCCGGCCTCCGACGGTACGCACTGCTCCGCGGGCACGCCGCTGACCTCGGACGCGAACGAGCGCAGCAGCGCCGCCAGCTCCTGCGCGGCAAGGAGCGTGGCCTTGCCCGCGACCACGGTTCCGGTGGATCCGAAGGCGCCGGAGTCATGTTCGGTGAGCGCGGTGTCGGACTGGCGCACCTGCACCGCGGCCGGAGAGGTGCCCAGCGCCTCGGCGGCGAGCTGGGTGTGCACGGTGGTGGTGCCGTTGCCGAATTCGGCCGTCCCCACGTCCAGCCGGTAGCCCTCCGGCACCAGGGCGATGATGCTGTGCGCAAAGTGGCCGCGCGGCGGGACGGTGTCGATCATCGACAGCGCCGTGCCCTCGCCGATCAGCCAGTCCGGGCCCAGCTCCCGGCCGTCCGCGCCGCGCTCGCGGCCGCGCTCCAGCGCCGTGCGGACCAGCTCCACGCACTGGTCGAGTCCGTAGCTGCCGTAGTGCACGTCCGCCTCCGGTTCGGCGTGCAGGGAGAGCATCGCATCGCCGTCGCCGACCATGTTCCGGCGCTTGAACTCCAGCGGGTCCAGGTCCAGCCGGCGGGCCAGCTCGTCCAGGGCCGACTCCACCGCGAAGATCATCTGGCTCAGCCCGTAGCCGCGGAACGCGCCGGCCGGCACGGTATTGGTGTAGACGCTGCGCGCGTCCACCTTCTTGGCCGGGCAGCGGTAGACCGCGATCGATTCACCGCAGCCGTGGAACATCACGCCCGGGCCGTGGTTGCCGTAGGCCCCGGTGTTGGCCGTGACCTCCACCGCGAGCGCAGCCAGGGTGCCGTCGCGGCGGGCGCCGGCCCTGACCCGGATGCTGAACGGGTGGCGGGTGGTGGTGGCCCGGAACTGCTCGCTGCGGGTCAGCTCCAGCTGTACCGGCCGGCCCAGCTTCAGCGCCGCCAGGGCCACAATGTCCTCGGTGAGCACCTCCTGCTTGCCGCCGAATCCGCCGCCGACCCGTCCGGCGGTGACACGCACCTGTCCCGCGGGCAGGTCGAAGATCCGGGCCAGGCTGCGCCGGACCAGGAACGGGACCTGGGTGGAGGAGCGCACGGTGAGCGTGCCGTCCGGTTCCGTCCAGGCAATGGCCGCGTGCGTCTCCAGGGCCACGTGCTGCACCCGCTGGGTGGTGTAGGTCTGTTCGTGGACGACGTCGGCGGCGGCCAGGGCGGCGGCCACATCGCCGATTTCGGTGTGCACCTCGGCCACGATGTTGCGCTCCGGGGCCGCGATCCGGGAGGCGGCAGGCTTGTCCGCGTGCAGCAGCGGGGCGCCGGGGGCCAGCGCGGCTTCCGGAGCGAAGACCGCCGGCAGCACCTCGTAGTCCACCTTGAGCGCGCGCACGCCGGCCTCGGCGGCCGCCACCGTCCCGGCCACGACGGCTGCCACCCGCTGCCCCTTGAACCGCACCACGTCGTCGAGCACCCGGGTATCGTCCGGGTCGTCCGTGTACAGCTCGTGCTGGGCGGTGGAGAACAGCTGTGCCGGTGCGTCCCGGTGGGTGAAGACGGCGACGACGCCGGGCACCGCCAGCGCAGCGCTCGTGTCGATGGCGCGGATCCGGGCATGGGCGTGCGGCGAGCGGGCCAGCTTCAGGTGCAGCAGCCCGGGCAGCTGCTCCGCCGGCACGTCCAGGGTGTAGCGCGCGGTGCCGGTGACGACGGCGGGCGCGGCCGGGGCCGGGGTGTCGGCCCCTGCGGCGCGGGGCCCGGACTGCGCGCCGGGCTCTGGATCCAGGGCGCAGGCGGCGTCGGCCGGATGTGAGCAGCCGCCGCCGTCGCGGCCCAGCACCGCGTCCTCGATGGCACGGTAGCCGGTGCAGCGGCAAAGGTTGCCCTTCAGGTTCCGCGGCAGATCCTGCTTCTGCTCCTCGCTGAAGGTGGCGGCGGTCATGATCATCCCGGCGGAGCAAAAGCCGCACTGGAAGCCCTGGGCGTCCAGGAACTGCTGCTGCACCGGGTGCAGGCCCTCCTGGCCGGGAACAGTCCCGGCCAGCCCCTCGATGGTGGTGACGGAACGGCCGTCGGCGCGCACCGCGGGGTAGATGCAGCTGTGCACCGGCTCGCCGTCCACGTGCACGGTGCAGGCGCCGCAGTCGCCGCCGTCGCAGCCCTTCTTGACGCCCAGCATGCCCTCCTCGCGCAGGAAGGTGCGCAGGCACTGGCCCGGCCGCGGGGCGTTGGCGTGCAGTTCCCCGTTGATCTCCATCGCCATCTCAGGCGCTCCTTTCGCTCAGCAGCTCGGCGCGGATTTCCTCGGCCAGCCGGTAGGTCATGTCCCGGCGCCATGCGGGCAGGCCGTGGATGTCGTCGTGGTACAGCGCCGGTTCGATGGCCGCGTCCAGGGCCTCGGCCAGGTCCCGCGGGCCGGGGGCGGCAGCGGCGCCGAAGCGCAGCTGCACCGGGCGCTTGGTGGATGCGGTGACCGTCAGTACGAAACCGCCGCCGGCGTCGAGCCTGCCGATGAGCAGGACGCCGGAGCGCCCGAGGTTGCTCAGCGACAACCGCCGGAACGCCGTGCGCGCGGCCAAGGCATGGGCCGGCAGGCGGATGCTGCGCAGCAGTTCGCCCGGCTCCAGCACGTTGCTGCCGTCCCCGGTGACCAGCTGGGCGACCGGCAGGGCGCGGCGCGTGCCGTCCGGGGACAGGATGGCGGCCACCCCGTCCAGGCCGGCGCAGAGCGAGGTCATCGGCCCGGCCGGCAGCGAGGTGCAGATGTTGCCGCCCACCGTGGACATGTTCCAGATCTTGAAGGAGGCGACGAAGGAATCGCAGCACGGACGGACCAGCTCCAGGGCCGGCCAGCGGCCGGCCAGGCCGGGGGAGTCCGGCAGCCGGTAGAGCGTGGCAATGGTGCAGGTGGCGGCCAGGTCGATGCCGTCGTCGCTGACGGTGACCGGTTCCCAGCCGGCCCGGCCCAGGTCCAGCAGCCGGCGCAGCGTATCGCTGCCGTAGGAGAAGAGCACGGTGCCGCCGGCCAGCCAGGCATCGCCGGGACGCCACCGGGCGGGGTCCGCGGTGGGTACCACCGCCTCGATCGTGTTCAGGTCCATGCGGGTTCTCCTCCGGTGCGGGCCGGGGCCAGGTCCGCGGCGGCCGGTGCGGATCCTGCGGCGGCGTGGATGGGGCCGGCGCAGGCCGAGAGCGGCCGGCCGGTGGCGGCGGGGTTCCGGCCGGCGATGATCTCCGCCGTGATCGATACCGCCACCTCGGCCGGGGTGGCGGCCTGAAGGTCCAGGCCGATGGGCGAGCGCAGCCGGGCCAGGGCCGCCGGTTCGACGCCGGCCGCCAGCAGTTCCTGCACCCGCCGGCGGTGGCTGCGCTGCGAGCCCATGGCTCCGAGGTAGGCCAGGTCCAGGCCGAGCGCGGTCTGCAGCAGCGGAAGGTCGAACTTCGGGTCATGGGTGAGCACACAGGCCACGGTGCGCGCATCGATCCGGCCGGCGGCGGCTTCGGCGGCCAGGTAGCGGTGCGGCCAGTCGGTGACGACGTCGTCGGCGGTGCCGAAGCGCAGCTGGCGGGCAAAGGCCGGACGCGCATCGCAGAGCGTCACCCGGTAGCCGAGCAGCTTCGCGGCCGGCAGCAGGGCCTCGCTGAAGTCATTGGCACCGAACACCAGCATCCGCGGCGGCAGCAGCCGGGTCTGGACCAGCAGGGCGGGCGGTTCGCCGCCGTCACCCGCTGCGCAGTCCGCCTCGCCGCCAAGCCGCAGCAGGCCGGTGTGTCCGGCGGGCAGCAGCACGGACAGCTGTGCCGCCGCGGACCGGGCGGCGGTGGCGGACCCGGCCAGGGCCTGCAGCTGCGCCAGGTAGTCTGCGGCGCGGAAACGCTGCGGGCCGGGCACCAGCAGGGCCCCGCTGCCGCCGGGGTCGATCCGGCGGACCAAGGCCAGCGGCTCCTGCGGACCGAAGCCGGCCAGCAGGGCGAGCAGGCGCGGCGGCAGTCCGCCGCCCTCGCCGTCGAGCGGCTCGATGTGCACGTCCAGTTCCCCGCCGCAGGTGAGCCCGGCGGCGAGGGCGTCCTCGCGGCTGAAGCCGAAGTGCTCGCGGCGGGGCCTGCCGTCCTCGAGGGCCTCCAGTGCCGCGGCGACGACGGCGCCTTCCACGCAGCCGCCGGACAGCGAGCCGAGGACCTCGCCGGATTCGGCGACCAGCATGGAGGTTCCCACCGGCCGCGGCACCGAGCCGGACGCGCCGATGATCGTGGCCGCGGCGCAGCGGCCGCCGGCGGCTTCCAGCCAGCCGGGCAGGGATGAACCCAGATTCAACATGATGATTCCTTTCAGGGGGCGGCACCGGAACCCTTCGGGCTCCGGTGCCGCCCGATGCCTGCTATCCGCCCAGCAGCGCGCCGATGGGTCCGCGGGCGAAGTAGACCAGGAAGCCCGCGGCCACCAGCCACATGAGCGGATGGATCTTCCGTGCCTTGCCTGCGGCGGTGTGCACCAGCACCCAGACGATGAACCCGACGCCGATGCCGTTGGCGATGGAGTAGGTCAGCGGCATGGTGATCAGGGTCAGGAAGGCCGGCATGCCCACGGTGAACTTCTTGAAGTTGATCTCGCGGATCTGCGCGCTCATCAGCGTGCCGACGACCACCAGTGCGGAGGCGGCCACCTCGATCGGCACCACGGACGTCAGCGGGGTCAGGAACATGGCCCCGAGGAAGAGCGCGCCGGTGACCACCGAGGCCAGCCCGGTCCGGGCGCCTTCGCCAATGCCGGCGGCCGAGTCGACGTACACCGTGTTCGAGGAGCCGGAGCTCGCGCCGCCGGCCACCGCGCCGAAGCCCTCGACAATGAAGGCGGACTTCAGCCGCGGGAAGGTGCCGTCCGCGTGCGCCAGCCCGGCGCTCTTGGCCAGCCCGGTCATGGTGCCCATGGCGTCGAAGAAGTTGGTGAAGACCAGCGTGAAGACCAGCATGGTCGCGGCCAGTACGCCGATCCGGCTGAACGAGCCCAGCAGGTCGAACTGGCCGACCAGACTCAGGTCCGGCACCGCGAGGATCTGCCCGGCGAGCACCGGGGTGTTCAGGTGCCAGCCGCCGGGGTTCTCCGGCGAGGCCGGGCCCAGCGTGAGCACCGCCTCGAGGATGGCGGCCAGCACGGTGGTGGCCACGATGCCGATCAGCAGCCCGCCCTGGACCTTGCGGGCCACCAGGCCGCCCATGATGAGCAGCCCGGCGACGAACACCAGGGTCGGCACCGAGGTAATCGAGCCGTTGTCGCCCAGCTGCACGGGCGGGCCGGCCTCGGTGGCGCGGACGAAGCCGGAGTCCACGAAGCCGATGAACGTGATGAACAGCCCGATGCCCACCGTGATGGCGGCTTTGAGGTCCTTCGGGATGGCCCGGAAAATGGCGGTCCGGGCCCCGGTCATGCCGAAGATGACGATCAGGACGCCGTTGATGACCACCAGCCCCATGGCTTCGGGCCAGGTGACGTCCTGGATGACGGCGACGGCCAGGAAGGAGTTGATGCCCAGCCCGGCGGCCAGGCCGAAGGGCAGGTTGGCGACCAGGCCGAAGAGGATGGTCATCACGCCGGCGGTCAGTCCGGTCACGGCCCCGACCTGCGCGGCCGGCAGCCAGTTCCCGGCCACGTCCGTCGGTGCCGAATCCGACCCGAAGCCGCCCAGGATCAGTGGATTGAGGATCACGATGTAGGCCATCGTGAAGAAGGTGACCAGGCCGCCGCGGAATTCGCGGCCCAGGCTGGAGCCGCGGGCGGTGATCTGGAAGTAGTGGTCCAGCAGGGCTGCTGCCGGGCCCGGCCGGCCGGCCGGTGCGGTGGTGCTGCCCTGCGGCTGCGCGGTGTCGCGGCGGAACCGGGGAGGGATCGTCATCGCCATGACGGCCTGCCTCAGTAGTCGATCCTGGTTTCGAGCCCGTCCCAGAGCCGGAACGGTTGCAGGTAGTCCGTCTCCTGGTGGCCGTCGCGCACTACCGGCATCAGGCTCTTGTCCGTGCCCTCGAAGTAGTTGTAGAAGAGGGCGTCATCGAAGCCCGCCCGGGCGGCGTCGTCGCGGTCCGCCGCGAACACCACGCGGCTGATCCGGGCCCACAGCGCCGAGGCCAGGCACATCGGGCAGGGCTCGCAGCTGCTGTAGAGGACGGCTCCGGTCAGGTCGAAGGTGCCCAGCGAGGCGGCGGCGGTGCGGATGGCCACGACCTCGGCATGGGCCGTCGGGTCGTTGTTGGCGGTCACCCGGTTGACGCCTTCGAAGACCTGGCCGTCCGGCCAGACGACGATGGCGCCGAACGGCCCACCGGCATTGAGGACATTCCTCGAGGCGAGGTCAACGGCCATGGCCAGGTATTGCTGGCTGGTTGTGGTGGCACTCATGGTGGCGGCTCCCTGTCATCGGAAGCGGGCCACAGGCCCCAGGCGCTCAACGGCGCGGGCGGCAGTGACCTCAGCTTCGGCGATTGCTGTTTAGGTTGGTAGCGCCCGGTAGATAGCCCCCGTTGAACGGGTGCCCGCCTTTGGCAAGAAAAACTCTAACAGCCGGAGGTGACCGAAGCCACACCTTTTCTGAAATTTCTTTATTGCATCATGGAATTTATTCGAGCCGCAGCACCGGCTTGATCGTTTCGCCCGACTTGCTGTCCGCCATTGCCGTCTCGATCTGGTCGATGCCGTAGTACCGCACCAGCCGGTCGAACGGGAAGCGGCCCTGCCGGTACAGCCCAATCAGTGCCGGGATCAGCCGGTTGGAGGTGCTGGAACCGCCGAGGGTGCCGACAACGCGCTTGCCCCAGAGAGTGCGCAGGTGGTCGAGGGAGAACCTGGCCTCCGCCGGGGCACCGCCGATCAGGATGAGCGTGCCGAGCATGCCGACGGCTTCGGCAGCTTCCTCCACCACGCGGATCGAGCCGGTGCATTCGAGCACGTAGTCCGCCGTCCCGCCGCAGCTCCGGCGGATCTCCGCCAAGGTATCAGCTTGGGTGGGGTTGATCGTGTGGGTGGCCCCGAGCTCCCGGGCCAGCTGGAGCCGGGAATCGTGCAGGTCGATGGCAATAATGGTGGTGGCCGGGGTGTTCTTCGCCGCCATCACAGCGGCCAGGCCAACAGCGCCGGCGCCGTAGACCACCAGCGATTCGCCCGGCTGCGGCCTGGCGGTATTGAACACCGCGCCGGCGCCGGTGGTGATGCCGCAGGCCAGCGGGCCCACGAGTTCCAGCGGCACGTCCGGGTCCACCTTCACCACGGAGGAGGCCAGCGCCAGGGAGTGGTCGGCGAAGGAGGACTGGCCGAAGAAGTGGCCGGAAACGGCCGAGCCGTCTGCGCGCGTGTAGGCCGAGGTGCCGGCCTTCGGGCCCTTGAACCGGGCGCCGGAGACCAGCGCCTCGCCCAGCCGGAGGCAGTAGCGGTGCTCGCCGCGCTCGCAGTTGCGGCATTCGCCGCAGAACGGCCAGCCGATAATCACATGGTCGCCCGCGGCCACGTTGTGCACGCCCTCGCCCACGGCCGCCACCACACCCGAGCCCTCGTGCCCGAGCACCCCGGGCAGCGGTAGCGGCAGGTCCCCGGCCTGGGTGATGGCGTCCGTGTGGCACACGCCGGTGGCCGTGATCTTCACCAGCACCTCGCCGGGACCCGGGGCATCCAGCTGAAGCTCCTCCGCCACGAACGGCGCGTTCTTTTCCTGGACGACCAGTGCGTTGATCTTCATGCTGTGCTCCTTACGGATACCGGTTGGCAGTCGGCGGACGACGGCGGGCCTGGCTCTAGGATAGGGCGCGCGGGTCCTGCTGCGGCTGGGCCGGCGTGAGCCCGAGCGCGTTCTGCTCCACATAGTCCAGCGCCAGCCGCACGGCCCCGGTGGCCACGATCGCATCGCCCAGGCCGGAAACGGCCACCTGCGGCGGCGTCCCGCTCAGCCGGGGCAGCTCGGCGGTGATGGTGGGCAGCAGCATGGCGGCTGAGGAAGCCACCGCGCCGCCGATCACCACCAGTTCGGGGTTGAGGAACGTGCCCAGCAGGGCAATGATCCGTGCCATCCGGCGGCCGATCCGCTCCAGGATGTCCGCCGCCGCGGCGTCCCCGGCGGCTGCCGCCTCGAAGACGAACCGCGCGGACACCCTGGTGGTTCCGGGCCCCACCAGGTCGCGGATCAGGGTGGGTTCTCCGGAGGCCAGCAGTTCGGTACCCCAGCGCCGGGCCAGCCGGGCGATGCCGTCATGGCTGCCGACGCCGTCGACCAGTTCCAGCGTGCCGACTTCGCCTGCGCCGCCGCTGCTGCCGTGCAGCAGCCGCCCGGACTCGATCAGGCCCGTGCCGATCCTCTCGCCGGCCAGCATGACCACCAGGTCGTCCACCCCGGCCCCTGCGCCGCACCAGTGTTCGGCCAGCGCTGCCAGGTTGGCGTCGTTCTCCAGCAGGACCGGCCAGCCGTACTCCTTCCACACCTCGGTCTGCAGGCCGAGGTCGAAATAGGGGGCCAGCCGGTGGCCCGGCGCCACGTTGCCGTGCCGGTCGACGACGGTGGAGACGCCAATCCCGGCGGCCAGCACGGCCGGGTGCCCGAGCCCGGCCGATGCCAGCGCCTGGTCGACGGCGTGGGTAATGGTGGCCCGCCGCTGCGCCGCCGTGGCCGGCTCCTTGGCGAAGCGCTTCGAGGTCCTGGCCAGCACGCGCCCCTTCAGGTCGGCCACCAGTACCGTGACGGTGGCCATGCCGACGTCCAGCCCGAGCACGCAGCCGGCGGCGTCGTTGAAGGCGAAGTACCGGGCCGGCCGGCCCTTCTGCGGGCCCGGCCCCTTGGGGGCCTGGAGTTCGCGCACCCAGCCGCGGCGGATCAGGTCATCGCAGACGGCAATCACCGTGGCGCGGGTCAGCCCGGTCGCCTCGATCAGGTCCGTGCCGGTCACTGCCGACGACGCCCGCATGACCTCGAGCACAGCGGCGAGATTGGCCCGGCGCAGCACCTGCGGGGTGGTGGCGGTCTTGTCCACGAAAAACCTCTTGACGTCGGGCGGTTCTGGTTCCGATAATACTAATGGAGCATAAATTTAGAGACTAAATAAAGACCACCACTAAAAGGTTCCGGCCGCAAGGCAGCTCCCGCAGAAGGTCCTCAGTTAGGAAACGGATTCACATGACTGTTCGCGTTGGCATCAACGGATTCGGCCGGATCGGCCGCAACTTCTTCCGGGCCGTGCTGGCCCAGGGGGCCGATTTGGAAATCGTGGCCGTCAATGACCTGACCAGCCCCGAAACCCTGGCCCACCTGCTCAAGTACGACAGCATCACCGGGCGGCTGGGTACGGACGTGCAGGTCGACGGATCCGGCCTGGTGGTCGGCGGCCGGCACATCAAGGTCCTTGCCGAGCGGGACCCCGGGAACCTGCCGTGGAAGGCCCTGGGCGTGGACATCGTCATCGAGTCCACCGGCTTCTTCACCGACGCCGCCGCTGCCGAGAAGCACCTGGTCGCCGGCGCGAAGAAGGTGCTGATCTCCGCCCCGGCCACGAACGAGGACATCACCATCGTGATGGGCGTCAACGACCACCTCTACGACGACGCCGCGCACCGGATCATCTCCAACGCCTCGTGCACCACCAACTGCCTGGCCCCGCTGGCCAAGGTGCTCCATGACAACTTCGGCATCGAGCGCGGCCTGATGACCACCGTGCACGCCTACACCGCCGACCAGAACCTGCAGGACGGCCCGCACAAGGACCTGCGCCGGGCCCGCGCCGCCGCGCTGAACATCGTCCCCACCTCCACCGGGGCGGCCAAGGCGATCGGTCTGGTTCTGCCGGAGCTGAAGGGCAAGCTGGACGGCTTCGCGCTGCGCGTGCCGGTGCCCACCGGCTCGGCCACGGACCTGACCGTCACCGTCTCCCGCGAGGTCACCGCCGAGGAGGTCAACGCCGCCTACCGGGCCGCTGCCGCGGATCCGCAGTGGGCCGGCATCCTGGTCTACACCGAGGACCCGATCGTCTCCTCCGACATCGTCACCGATCCCGCCTCCTCGATCTTCGACGCCGGCCTGACCCGGGCCATCGGCAACCAGGTCAAGGTGGTCTCCTGGTACGACAACGAGTGGGGCTACTCCAACCGGCTGGTGGATCTGGCCGAACTGGTCGCCGCCAAACTCTCCTGAGGACCTGTCGCTCCTGAGGACCTAAAGCCGGCGGCGGCACCGGGGCGGGCGTTTGTGCCCTCCGGTGCCGCCGTCAACAATGTGTGGCCGGACCTACTTCCTGACGGCCGGGGAGGTGGCCGCGGTGACCGAGGTGGTCTGCGGCAGGACCACCCGGTAGGTCCCCTTGGCGGACCTGCTGACGGTGTGGCTGGCCTTGCCCTGGACGAAATCGACCGTCGTGACGGTCCTCCACCCGGTCCTGCTTTTCACCTGGAACTCAGCGCCCTTGGGCGAATGGTTCCGGTACCCGAGGCTCTCCGGCCGGTAGTAGGTGGCCCTGGCCGTCAGCGTTACCTTGTTCCCGCTGCGCTTGGCCCCGAGGCTGGCCCGTGCCTTGCCGCGGACATGGAAGGACGTGCTGGTCGGGTCGGTCAGTTCGAAGACGTCATCGGCGGTTAAGCCGCCGACCGTGGTGGGGCCGATCTTGTACTTTCCCAGGCCGTACCAGGAACAGATGAACGTGCGGGTTTCGGTTTCGCCGAAGGGGAAGTCCGCCGTGCTGACCAGGTAGCGGGACCGGTAAATGTCCGCGGACATCCAGAGGTCTCCGGGGGCTACATCCTCCCGCACCGTCCCCTCGACCGTGACGGGAAGGTTCTGGCAGCCGAACCCGTCGAAGACGATGTCCTGGACCGCGAAGCCGGTGACATCGACTTCGCGTTCGGCGGCGTGGGCCGGCGGTGTCCCGCCGGCAAGGAGTGCGAGTGCGGCGGCGACGGCGGTGGCACCGCGCAGCAAAGTATTCGGTTTCCGCATGGAAATCCCCCGGGTGGATGGTCCTCGACGGCGGGGCGAGCGCCGTGCCTGCTGCCGGCCGGCAACAGGACACATCCTAAGCCGGGCCGCCGCATCCACCCGGGAACCCGGCTCCCGGCGGCGGCGCGCCGCGGGCCGGGGAGGCCGCGGCGTCAGGACAAAGCCTCCAGCTGTTTCCGCGCCTGCCGGAGCGCCTCCTTCGCCCGGGCGGTGGCCTTGGCCGCGGCCTCGAAGTCCTTCCCGGCTGCCGCCTCCTGCTGCTCGACGCCGGACACCTCGCGCTCCAGTCCGGCCAGCCGGTGCTTAAGCCCGGCAATCTGGTCTTCGAGTTCCTCGCGCCGGTCCGTCAGTTCGTCCAGCCGGTCCCGGATCCGCTGCTGCTTTTCCTCAGCGTCCTCCAGCCGCTCCCCGGCACGGTCCACCTCTGCCTCGGCCCGCCGGCGCCGTCCGGCCTCCACCGGTTCACGGCGGGCGTGCTGTTCCGCCCGCCTGGCACCCCGCCCCGGCGGCCCGCCCGCAGGCGGCTGCCGTCTGCCCGGCAGCCGGCCGGCGGCCGGGACAGCTTCCACGGCCCCGGGCACGGCGACCTTGCCTCCCAGGTCCACAGGGTCCAGGCCGTTGGACGAGAGCGGGCCGGTCAGCAGCCCGCTGGCCACTGCTGCCGCGGCAGCAGGATCGGCCATCGCCGCATGCAGCGTCTGCTCCACGTCGGTGGCCGCGGCTGCGCCCACCGGGTTCCCCAGCTCCTCGGCCAGCTCGCGGCCCTGCTCCGCCAGGGCGGCGAGCAGCTCGCGGCGCTGGCGGCCCAGCTGCTGCAGCCGCTGCGGGTCCAGCTGCTCCTGCGCCTCGCCGAGTGCCTGGCCCAGCCGGACGAGGTCGTCAATGCGGTCCGGGTGGTGCAGCGCCAGCATGTTCACCAGCCACGCCGCCGCCGGCGGTTTCGGCAGCTCCTTGATCTGCCGGGCCAGCTCTTTGTTGCCGTCCTGCGCCGCCGCCTTGGCCTTGGCATTCCGGGCCGCGGTGAACTCGCCGGGCAGCAGCGCATACAGTTCCCGCGCCGCACTCTCCAGGTCCATGGCTTCAGCCTAAGCCTGGCCGCCGAGGGGCCCCGGGCGGATCCGGATCCAGCAGTTGTGCCAGGTGTTTCCCGGCTCTGGCGGCGTCGAGCTGCTTGACCTGCATGGCGCAGGAGAAGCCGTCGGTCAGCACCACCGCGCCGGCGGCCGTGCGCAGGGCCGGGGCCAGGGCTTGCTCGGCGACCTGCATGCTGACCTCGTAGTGGTCCTTTTCGAAGCCGAAGTTGCCGGCCACCCCGCAGCAGCCGGTGGCGTCGGTGACCGTGCCGATGCCGGCGGCGGCCAGTGCCTGCCGCTGGGTGGCGGCGCCGAAGACGGAGTATTCGTGGCAGTGCGTCTGCAGGATTACGTGCTCCGGCAGCGGTTCGGCCGGGGCGGGCTGCCAGCCGGTGGCGGCGAGCTCGCCGATGTGTGCGGCGAAGCTGCGTACCCGGGCGGCCACCCGCCGGGCCTGCTCGGTGTGCACCAGTTCGGGCAGGTCCTTGCGCAGGGCGGCCGCGCAGCTGGGTTCGACGACGACGATCGGCCGGTCCGTGCCGTCGTCGAGGACGCCGGCGGCATGGGCCAGCTTCTTCCGTGCGGTGTCCAGCTGGCCGGTGGAGATCCAGGTCAGCCCGCAGCAGGCATCGGCAGCGCATTCGGCCGGCCGGCCGGCGGCGGCCAGCACCCGGGCCGCGGCGCCGGCGACCTCGGGGCGGAAGCCGCGGGTGAAGGTATCCACGAACAGGACCGTCCCGCCGCCGTCCGTGGCCGGTGCGGTGCCGGCGGCGGCCACCTGGCGGCGCCATTCGCCGGCGGCGGCGAAGCGCGGCAGCGCGCGGCGGGTGGTCAGCCCGCCCAGGACCGCGGCGGCCCTGGCCAGCGGCGTGGACAGCACCGCGTTGACCAGCGGCGCCACCTGGCCGGTGACCTTCAGCCAGCGCGGCAGCCAGCCGAGCGAGAAGTGCGCCAACGGGCGCAGCCGGTGCCGGTAGTAGTGGTGGAAGAACTCGGCCTTGTAGGTGGCCATGTCCACGCCGGTCGGGCAGTCGCTCGAGCAGGCCTTGCAGGCCAGGCACAGGTCCAGGACCTCGCGGACCTCCGCCGACTTCCAGCCTTCTTCGACGGTGCGGGCGCCGCGGACCATCTCCTGCAGCACGCGGGCGCGGCCGCGGGTGGAGTCCTTCTCGTCGCGGGTGGCCCGGTAGCTTGGGCACATCACGCCGCCGCTGCCGGTGCGGCAGCGGCCGACACCGATGCAGCCCTGCACGGCATGCACCCACGGGTCCACCCGGCTGCCGGTGGCCGGGTCGTCGGTCTCGGCCAGGGCGTGGCCGCCGGCGTGCACCGGGCGCAGGTCGAAGCTGGTCCGCCACTGCCGTTCCGGCACGCCCGCGAGGGCCAGCTGGGCATCGATCGGGTCCGGGTCGGTGAGCGAGCCGGGGTTCAGCAGGGCTGCCGGGTCCCACAGCCGGCGGTACTCTGCGAAGGCGGCGAGCAGGGCGGGGGAGTACATCACCGGCAGCAGCTCCGACCGGGCGCGCCCGTCCCCGTGCTCGCCCGAGAGCGAGCCGCCGTGCCGGACCACCAGTTCGGCGGCCTCCCGGGAGAAGGCGCGGAAGACCGCCCGGCCGGCCTCGGTGCGCAGGTCGTAGGTGATCCGGATGTGCATGCAGCCGGCTCCGAAGTGCCCGTACATCACCCCGGTCAGCCCGTGCCGGTCCAGCAGGGTGCGGAAGTCCGCCAGGTAGTCCGCGAGGTTTTCCGGGGCGACGGCGGAGTCCTCCCACCCGGGCCAGGATTCGCCGCCGCCGGCCAGCCGGGAGGACAGCCCGGCGCCGTCCTCGCGGACCCGCCAGAGCGAGGCCCGTTCGGCCGGGTCCGGGACGGCGCGTCCGTCCACCAGCCGGCCGTTGGTCCGCAGCCGGGCCAGCAGCTTCCGGGCCTCGGCGGCCACCGCGTCCGGGTCGTCGCCGTCCAGGTCCACATACAGCCAGGCCTTGCCTGCGGGCAGGCCGCGCACTGCGCCGGCACCGCGGCGGAAGCGCATGGTTTCCACGATGGCCTCGTCGATGCCTTCCACCGCGGCGGGGGAGAAGCCGAGGATGGTGGTGATGTCCCGGGCCGCCTCCACCACGTCCGCGTAGCCCAGGCAGACCAGCAGGGCGCTGGCCGGCCTGGGCACCAGCTTCATCCGGGCCCCGGTGACGATCGCGCAGGTGCCCTCGGACCCCACCAGCGCGCGGGCCACGTCGAAGCCGTGCTCCGGCAGCAGGTGCCCCAGATGGTAGCCGGAGACCTGGCGCTGGATCCGGCCCAGCTCGGTGCGGAACGCGGCCAGGTTGGCCTGCGCCAGCTCCTTCAGGCCCTGCGTCAGTTCGGCGGCGCGGGCGGCCGAGGCGGAGTCGGCGGGGTCGGTGGCCCGCAGCTGCCCGGCGGCGGCGGTGAGCCGGGCGCCGTCGGCGGTGACGACGTCGAGCTCCACCACGTGGTCGGAGGTGCGCCCGTAGCGCACCGAATGGTTGCCGCAGGCGTCGTTGCCCACCGCGCCGCCGACCGTGGCCCGGGTCCTTGAGGACGGGTCCGGGGCAAAGGTGAACCGGCCCCGGGTGGTGCGCTCCACTTCGCGCGAGAGCACGGACAGCACCACGCCCGGATCCACGGAGACCGTGCCGGCGGCCTCGTCGATGCCGTGGATGCGGTTCATGTGCCGGGAGAAGTCCAGCACCAGGCCCGGGCCCACGGCATTGCCGGCCATGGACGTGCCGCCGCCGCGGCCGGTCAGCGGCGTGCCGGTGTCCCGGCAGGCCGCCACCGCGGCTACGACGTCGCCGGGGCTGCGCGGGAACACCACCGCCAGCGGCGGCACCCGGTAGTTGGAGGCATCGTAGGAATATTCCGCCAGCCGGCGCGGCGAGGTGTCCGCCTCCAGGCCGGCGGCGGCCAGGCGTGCCAGCACGGCCGGCTGGGCGGGGGCGGGACGCGGGCTTGTCATGCCCACCATCGTGCGCAGGCAGGCCGGTGCTCGGCAACTGCGCTTGGGGACGCGTACCGTGGTGGGGTGACAGAGCCCGCAGCGCACCCCCGCCCCCGCGTCGTCGTCCTCACCGCCGAGGGCCAGCCCCTGCCGCACAATCTGGACCGGATCAGGGCGCGCGCCGATGTCGTCCTCGCCGACGCCGCCGGCCTGCCGGCGGCCCTTCCCGGGGCGGAGGTGCTCTTCCTCTGGGACTTCTTCTCCCCGGCGCTGCGCACGGCCTGGCCGGCAGCGGATGTACTGCGCTGGGTCCACGTGGCCGCCGCCGGGGTGGACGCGGTGATGTTCGACGAACTGCGCACCTCGGACGTGGCGGTCACGAACGCCCACGGCGTCTTCGACGTCCCCATCGCCGAGTTCGTGCTCGCCAGCATCCTGGCCCACGACAAGCAGCTGCACGTCAGCAAGAGCCTGCAGCGGCAGGGCCGCTGGCAGCACCGCGAACTCACCCGCACGGCCGGCTCATGCGCGCTGGTGGTCGGCACCGGCGGCATCGGCCGGGCCACCGCCCGGCTGCTGCGCGCGGCCGGGCTGCAGGTGCGCGGCGCCGGCCGCACTGCCCGGGACCACGACGGCGACTTCGGCACCGTGGTACCCAGCGCGCAGCTGGCCGCGCACGCCGGCTGGGCCGACCACCTGGTGCTGGCCGCCCCGCTCACCGCGCAGACGCACCACCTGGCCGATGCCCGGGTGCTGGCTGCGATGAAGCCCTCCGCGCACCTGGTCAATGTCGGCCGCGGCGCGCTGGTGGACGAGGCGGCCCTGATCCAGGCCCTGCGCGCCGGAGAGCTGGCCGCGGCCTCGCTGGACGTCTTCGAGCAGGAGCCGCTTACCCCCGGGCACCCGTTCTGGGAGCTGGAGAACGTCCACGTCTCCGCGCACATGTCCGGCGACGTGGCCGGCTGGCGGGACGCGCTCGCGGACCAGTTCCTGGCCAACCTGGACCGCTGGATCTCCGGCGAACCCTTGGCCAACCAGGTCGACAAGGCCCGCGGCTACGTCAGCACCTCCCCCTGACATCCGACCGGAAAAACCCGGTCACTCACGGGACAACAGGGCCTGCCTCCGCGCCCTGGCCAGCAGCCAAATGGTCCTGGGCAGCGGCCACAGCACCGCCAGCGCCAGCGCCGGAAGCAGCGTGACGCCGACGTCGGGAAGCTGGCGCACGAACACGGCCAGATCGACGGCGAACCGGGCCGGGGCGTGGACCAGGCAGAGCCATACCAGCAGCCCGTCGAGGGCCAGCGCCGCCGCGGCCCACAGGTACAGCAGCCGGCTTCGGCCGGTCACTGCTGCAGGCTTCCGGACCAGGAGCACCAGCGACAGCGCCAGGCTGGCCAGCTCCGCCAGCAGGAGCACCAGCGCGAGCGCCCACCCGGAGCGCTGCAGCCAGTCTTCCTGTTCCCGCACCGGCTGCGGGGCCTGCCCGTGGAGGATCCGCAGGACGTTGTAGTCCAGCTCCTTCAGCCGCGACGGCGCGGACGGATCGTTGCCATTGATGACCAGGGCGACGCCCAGTCCGGAGGCCGGCACCATTGCCTTGTAGGTGTGCGTGTTGCCCCATTCGCCCTGGTGCTCCAGCAGCCGGGGCAGCTGCACCGCCTCGGGCGGCAGCGAAGGATCCGCGGCCTCCTGCAGCGGCCGGGCAAACCAGGCCATCGCATAGTCCTTGGATTCATCCACCGCAATGGCCGGCGCCAGCATCGTCTCCACGCTCTCCTGTCCGAGGAGGCGCCGGTCCCGGTAGCGTCCCCCCTCCAGCAGCGCGGTCAGCTCCTGGCCGAGGTCCTGCGCGGAGGCGTACATCCTGATCGAGGGCGTCCCCGCGGCGGGCGCAGGCGTGGCGGTTTCGTGCCAGGACGCACCGAACCAGAGGGTATGGCCGGTGGCCAGGCCGTCCGCCCGCGCTGCGGCCCGGTCCGTGTGGCTGTGCTCCATGTCCAAAGGCGTGAAGACGTGCTCCCGCATGTACTCCCCGAAGGGCTGGCCGGACACCGTCTGCACCAGCAGGCCCAGGATGTTGTAGTTGGCATTGGAGTACGAAAACGATTCCCCGGGCGGGCCCGTGAGCCCGACGCCGGCCAGATCCCGCACCCCCTGTTCGAGGGCGCCGGGCGCCTCCGAGTCGAAGGCCTCGAACGCCGTGCTGCCGGCGGTGGACAGCCCGCTGCTCTGGTGCAGGAGGTGGCGCACCGTGATCGACGGGTAGCGCGGATCCCGCAGCCTGAACCACGGCAGGTACGTCAGCACGGGTTCGTCCAGCGCCAGCCGCCCGGCCTCCACCTGCTGCAGCACCGCGATGGCGGTCAGCGACTTGCTGGTGGAGGCCAGGAGCACCGGCGTGCGGATGCTCATCGGCCGTCCGGAAGCGTCGGCGCGGCCGAACGCGGCAGCGTGCACCTGGCGGCCGTTGCTGACGACGACGAGGGCCGCCCCCGGGATTCCCATGGCCGCCAGTTGGTCCTCCAGATAGGCATCCACGGCGGCCAGGGACTGTTCCTGCGCCGGCGGCTCCGGGGTCTGCGGCTCCCGCACCGGGGCCGGAACGGCCCCCGGCGCACCGGCCCCGGCCAGGAGGCAGGCGGCCAGCAGCCAGGCCAGAGGATGGCGCCGCCGGGTGTTCCGCATCTTCGTCCGCCATTTCCTTGACGGTTCCTTAGACCAAATCTAACCCCGGCAGTCCGCCGGTGCGCTCAGCCCCAGCGCTCCAGGACCCGCCCGACCATCCGCCGGCCCTCGGCCTCGAAGCCGGCGTCGCCGACGTCGTGCGCCCAGACCACCGTGCCCAGCGACTGCAGCAGGTTGTCCAGCAGCCAGGCCTCCGGCTCCTCGTCCGGCGTCCTGCCGTAGCCGGCGTAGAACGCGCCGCGCAGCCCCGAGTCGTGCCCGAACCAGCCGTGCTCCAGGCGCACCAGGTCGCTCACCCACGGCCGGTATCCGGCGCGGCCGTAATCGATCACGGCCAGCCGGTTTTCGTGGACCAGCCAGTTGCGTGGCTGGTAGTCCCCGTGCGTGGCGTACAGCAGCCGCGGCGCCGGCCGGTGGGCGGCAGCCAGACGGCGGACGGCAGCGAGCTGGGCCGCCGGGACCAGGCTGGCGGCCCGGTCGGCAAAGTCCCCGATCTTGTGCAGCACCGCGCGGTCGTAGCCGTTGTTCTGCTGCCCCGGCTGGTGCAGCCGGGCCAGCAGCCCGCCGGCCTGGCGGAACAGCTCCGGGTCCTTCTCCTGCCCGCTGCCTTCGACCAGCCGGCCGGGCAGGTACGAGGCCACCAGCAGCTGCGCGGCGGCGTCGGCATGGAGCAGTTCCGGGGTCCGGCCGGCCAGCGGTGCGGTCATCTGCCGGTAGGCGCGGATCTCGCGGTCAATGTGGTGGCTGGTGCCGCTGGCCTTGGCCACCACGTCCCCGGCGGCAGTGTGCAGCCGCAGCACCGTGATGTCCTGCAGCTGCCAGGACATCTCCTCGACCAGCTGCCAGCTGCCGAGCCATTCGTCGAGCAGCCTGCGCTGGGCAGGGGTCAGCGGGCACACCTCAGCGCTGCGCCGAGCGCCATTCCGCCACCTCGGCCAGCAGCGCGTCGCGCCGCCCGCCGTCGATAAAGGACGAGCGGATGGAATTGGCCGCCAGCGTGGCCAGCTGGTCGGCCGAGAACCCGAAGGTCTGCTCCAGCTGCCGGAAGTTGTCATCCACGTACCCGCCGAAATAGGCAGGATCGTCCGAGTTCACGCACACGTTCAGCCCCCGCTCCAGCATCGCGGGCAGCGGATGGTCCTTCAGCGTGTCGACCGCGCGCAGCCGCACGTTGGAGAGCGGGCAGACCGTCAGCGGCACCTGCTCGACCACCAGCCGCCGCACCAGCGCGTCGTCCTCCAGGCAGCGGATGCCGTGGTCGATCCGCTCCACGCCCAGCAGGTCCAGGGCTTCCCGGACATACTCCGGCGGGCCCTCCTCGCCGGCATGGGCAATGCGCCGCAGCCCTGCCTGCCGGGCCCGCTCGTAGACCGCGGTGAACCCGCTCGGCGGATGCCCCACTTCGGCCGAATCCAGGCCGATGCCAATGATCGGCGCGTCCATCGCCAGCAGTGCCTCGAGCACCTCGAGCGCTTCCTCGGCCGGGCGGTCGCGCAGGAAGGCGGCAATCAGCCCGGTGCTGATCCCGAACTCGGCCTCGCTGTCCGCCAGCGCGGACGCCACCCCGTTGACGCAGGTCTCGAGCGCCACGCCGCGCACCAGGTGCGCCTGCGGGTCCATCATGATTTCCGCATGGCGCACGCCGGCCGCGGCCGCACGGCGCAGGTACGCGCGGGTCATGTCGGCAAAGTCGGCTTCGGTCCGCAGCACCTGCATATTGCTGTAGTAGAGGTCCAGGAAGGACTGCAGGTCGGTGAACTCGTAGCGGTCCTTCAGGTCCTGCAGGCCGGCATAGGGCAGGTCCACGCCGTTGCGGGCGGCGAGGTCGAAGATCAGCTCGGGTTCGAGCGTGCCTTCGATGTGCAGGTGCAGCTCGGCGCTGGGAAGGTCGAACATCTGGCCCCGTCTCGTCTGGTCCGGTTGGTGCTGACCAAAGCTTAACCGCCGAGGGCCCCGCCGCGAGCGCAGCGAGTGGCGGGAGGCGGTTAAGCGTTAACCGCCGAGGGCCGCTTGACGCCGGTCCGTGCACGGTAGTAAGGAGGATGGATGTCCTGTTGTGGTTCACCCTCCCGTCCGGCCGCCGAACCGGGCCGGCAGCCTGCCGTGCTGCCGTCCGCCGGCGCCGTTCCCGGGACCATGCCCGGCCCGGTGCACGAGGACGTGCTCCTGCCGGCCGGCAGCTTCCGGATGGGCGATGCCTTCGGCGAGGGTTACCCGGCCGACGGGGAGGGGCCGGTGCACGACGTCGTCCTGCCGGCCTTCCGGATGGACGTGACCGCGGTGACCAACCGGCAGTTCGCCGCCTTCGTGGCGGCCACCGGGTACCGTACCGATTCGGAGCGCTACGGCACTTCGGCCGTTTTTCACCTGCAGGTGCAGGCCGCGCCGCAGGACATCCTGGGCCCGGCAGCGGGCACCCCGTGGTGGCTGAGCGTCCGCGGCGCGGACTGGGCCCATCCGGCCGGCCCGCTTTCGCACTGGGAGCAGATTCCGGACCATCCGGTGGTCCAGGTGTCCTGGAACGACGCCGAGGCCTACTGCCGGTGGGCCGGCCGGCGCCTGCCCACCGAGGCCGAATGGGAATACGCCGCCCGCGGTGGCCTGGACGGCAGGCGCTACCCGTGGGGCGACGAGCTGAACGGGCCGGCGGGGGAGCACCTGTGCAACATCTGGCAGGGCGAGTTCCCCCGCACCAACACCGAGGCGGACGGGTTCCTGGCCACCGCGCCGGTGCGCAGCTTCCCGCCCAACGGCTACGGCCTGTACGAAGTCAGCGGCAATGTCTGGGAATGGTGCAGCGACTGGTTCCTGCCCAAGTACTACCGCACGGCCCCGGCGGAAAACCCGCAGGGGCCGACCATCGGCCGCGGACGGGTCATGCGGGGCGGATCGTTCCTCTGCCACGACTCCTACTGCAACCGCTACCGGGTGGCCGCCCGCAGCTCCAACGGGCCGGATTCGGCCAGCAGCAACTGCGGCTTCCGCACCGCCGCGTGAGCACGGCGGTCAGCGGGCGGCCGCTTTCTGGCTCTTCCCGGCGTAGGTGAAGGTTCCGGCGACGGCGGCGGCCAGCATGTCCACCAGCGCGGCGGAGCGCTGCGGGTCCGGGTCGGCCAGGTACTGCATGCTGATCCCGTCGATGCCGGCGATGAACAGCCGGGCGGCCAGTTCCAGATTGTCCGGCACTTCCTCCCCGGCATTGCGGGCCGCGGACTCGAAGAGCTCGCAGGTGGAGCGGATCCAGCCCTCGTACATGGACCGGTTCATCGCCAGCGCCTGCGGTTCCTCCTCGGCGCTGACCCGGAACCGGCGCAGCAGCAGCTCGAACGTGGTCACCTGCTCGTGTGGTTCGGCGAGCATGCGTTCCCAGATCCGCTTGGCGTGCGCGCGCACAACGGCGTCGAGGCCGGCGTCCGCCGCGGCCACCGGCGGCAGGGACTGGGCATAGTCCCGGCTGAGGAAGTAGTAGACCTCCTGGAGCAGTTCGTCCTTGCTCCGGAAGCAGTAGTGCAGCGAGGCCAGAGGGGCGCCGGCCTCCGCAGCGATCCGCCGCGTGGTGGCGGCGGCCAGCCCGTCCTGGGCAATCACCCGGGCGGCCGACCGGACAAACTGCAGCCTGCGCTCGGCTGTGGGTACTCGGGCCATGCATCTACCTCCGGTTATGCACCCATCCTACGGGTGGTTCCTGCGGTCCCTCCGGAGCCCGGTTTCCGCGGCGGCGGAGGAGGGTGAAGAACCCGTCACGAAAATTTTACAGAAAAAGATGGTCAAGTGACCAAGTCATGCGACATACTGGTGCACGTCAGTAAGCCACGTCACATCAGGAGGGCCGTTCATGAGCCTGGGCGAACGGAAAGCAGCCGAGCTGGTCATCATCAACGGCACGCTGCCCGAAACCGCCGGCAGCGTGAATGTTGCGGTGGCCGGCGGCGCGGTCCTGGCCGTCGGCGGGCAGGACGTCCTGGCCCTGGTCGGCCCGGGCACCCGGGTCATCGACGCCGAGGGCGGCGCGCTGCTCCCGGGCATCAACGACGCCCACCTGCACTTCATTGCCTCGGCCATGACCAGGTTCGGCTACCTGGACGTCGGCGCCTCGGCCGCCTCCAGCTGGCAGGAGGTGGCCGGCATCCTTGCCGCCGTGGCTCCCGGCCGGGACGGCTGGATCCGTGCGCACGGCTGGGACGAGGTTGTCCTCGGACCCGGCGGGGCCGAAGTGCTGCTGGAGCTGCGGCCGGACACCCCGGTGGTCGTCTTCGACCAGACCGGCCACCAGCTGCTGGCCAACCGGACGGCCCTGGAGGCCGCCGGCATCGGCCGGGCACCTGCCGCTCCGGCCGGCGGCGTGATCGGGCGCACCGCCAGCGGCGAACCCAGCGGACTGTTCGTGGACGCCGCAATGGAAATGATCACCGCAGCGCTGCCCCCGGTCCCGCGCGAAGACCTGCGCTCGGCCGCCCTGAAGTTCCAGCGCCTGCTGCATGCCCAGGGCATTACCTCGCTCACCGAGCCGGGACTCGGCCCGGGCGGCAAGTCGCTGCTCGGCGGCGCGTGCACCACCGATGCTCTGGAGGTGCTCGGCGCGATGGCCCTTGACGGTGATCTCACCGTGCGCATCAACACGCTCCTGCTGTTCGCCGGCACCGGAGGCATCTCCGCTGACATGGTCGGCAACGGACTGGCCTCCGGGCTGCAGCACCTCTACACCCAGCAGGGGATCGACCCGCGGCTGCTGCGCATCGCCGGCGTCAAGGTCTTCGCCGACGGCACGCCCCGCAGCGGCACCGCGTGGATGACCGAGCCCTACGGCGAGCAGTGCAGCCACGGCTCCATGGTCGTCGCCGGTTCCACCGATGCCGGCCGCACCGCCGAGCTGAACGAGATCGTCCGGCTCGTCCACGCGGCCGGCCTGCAGGCAGGCATCCACGCCACCGGTGACGCCGCGACCGAAGCCGCCGTCGATGCGATCATCGCGGCCCAGGCCACCGACGGCCGCCGAGGCCGCCACTACATCATCCACGGCGCGTTCAGCAGCAACGATTCCCTGCACCGGCTGGCCGCCCACGACGTCGGCTACAGCACCAACCCGGCCATCCGTGCCGCCGCCGGCGACCTGATCAGGCGCCTGCTGGGACCGGAACGGTACGACCGCCACCAGCCGCTGAACTCGGCCCTGAAGGCCGGCGTGAAGCTGAACATCGCCTCGGATTCGCCGGTCACCGACACCGACTGGCGCCGCACCGTGGCGGCCGCGGTCACCCGCGCCACCGTGCACTCGCCGGGACGCCCGGATGACCCGGAACGCATCACGTCCCTCCAGGCGCTGCAGGCCATGACCTCCCTGCCGGCCTGGCAGGACCACGCCGAAGCCTTCAAGGGCCAGCTGGCGCCGGGAATGGCCGCGGACATCTGCGTGCTCGACGGCGCGTGGCCGGCCGCGGACATCGACGAGCTGGCCGAACGGCAGGTCGCCTGGACCATCGCGGCAGGCTCCGTGGTGCACGAACCCGGCTGGGTGTCCGCGGGACTGGACCGCACCTGAGCACTCTGATTTACCCCACCTGAAAAACCGAGTTGGAAGAACCTAAGGAAAAAACCATGGGAATGAAGAAACTTGTCCCCGCCCTGGCCGTGGCGGCCTCCCTCGTCCTCGCCGGCTGCGGCAGCAGCTCCGGGTCCGAGGGGCAGGCAGCGGCGGGGGACAGCTCAACGCTGAAGGTGGGCACCGTCGGCATTGGCTCCGACGCGGCGATCCGGATGGCCATCGACAAGGGCTGGTTCAAGGAAGAGGGCATCAACGTCGAAACCACCGTCGTGGCCAACCCGCCCGCCGGTGTTGCCGCCGCGCAGAGCGGACAGCTTGACCTGACCTACTCGCCGTCGATCCCGATGCTGAACGCACTGAGCCAGAACGTGCCGCTCAAGGTCATTGCCGCCGCCGACGGCTACGCCGACGACGCGCTGCAGAGCAAGGACCTCGGCAAGGTCGACGACACCGGCCTGTTCATTCCCAAGGGCAGCAGCATCACCAGCCCGAAGGACCTGGAGGGCAAGTCCGTCTCCGTCCCCGCCCGCAAGGCGCAGATGGAAGTAACCGTCGCCAAGGCAGTCAAGGAGGCCGGCGGCGACCCGGCCAAGGTCAACTGGATGGTGCTGGATCCGTCCTCGGCCCTGCAGTCGCTGGATTCCAAGCGCGTCGACGCCGCCACGCTGATCTCCCCGTTCACCGCACAGGCCGAAGGCAAGGGACACGAGCGCCTGGCGTCCCCCGGCATCGAGTTCTTCGAGCAGGGCGCGGTGGGCCTGTGGGTGGCCGGGGCCAAGGCCGTCGAGGAGAAGCCGGAGCAGATGGCCGCGTTCGCCCGGGTCATCCACAAGGCCAACGACTACGCCAACAACCACGTCGAGGAAGCCCAGGAAGTGGGCGCCGAGATCACCGGCGTGCCGCTGGAGACCGTCAAGGCCGGCGCCGAGACCTACTGGCCCACCGAGGTCCGGCTGGAAGACATCCAGCGGGTCAACAAGCAGCTGGTGGAACTGGGCTTCCTGGCGAAGGAAGTGCCGCTCGATGCGAGCCTGATCTTCACCGGGCAGTAGTCCGCTTCCGATGCGTTTGGAGCTGAACCCATGAACAGAAATCTGAGGCAACTGCTGGTAAGTGCCGGCGGTATTGCCGCAGCCCTGGCCCTGTGGCAGTTCATCGCCACCGGCCCGATGGCCGGCGGCCCGCTGCCTCCGGTCTCGGCTACCCTGGCCGAACTGGCCGGGCTGCTGGCCGACGGCGGATTCTGGACCGCGCTGGCCGACACCCTGGTCATCGCGCTGGCCGGGCTGGCCGCGGCGGCGGTGGCCGGTGTGGTCCTGGGCGTGCTGATCGGCAGCTTCGAGCCGGTCCGGTACGCCACCCTGGCGGTGCTGGAATTCCTCAAGCCGATCCCGCCGATCGTCATCCTGCCGCTGGTGGTGCTGGTCTTCGGCCCGACTACGGAAATGTCCTGGTTCCTGGTGTTCTTTGGCTGCGTGCTGCCGATCATCGTGCAGACGGTGGCCGGCGTGCACGACGCCGACCCGGTCACCCTGGACACGGCCCGCTCCTACGGCCTGGGCCGGACCGAAATCCTGGCCCGGGTCACCCTGCCCTCGGCCATGCCGTTCATCGGCACCGCCATGCGTGTCTCGGCCCCGGCCGCCCTGGTCATCACCGTGGTGGCCGGGCTGCTCGGCGGCGGCCCCGGCCTGGGCCGCAGCATCTACCAGGCCCAGGCCGGCGGCGACTATCCCACCCTGTACGCCTACGTCGTCGTGCTGGGCTTGCTGGGCCTGGCCTTCCAGGGCGCCAGCCAGCTGGCCGAGCGCCGCCTGCTCCATTGGCACGCGTCCTACCGTGAGGTGCTGACCCCATGAACCGTAAACTGATCAACTGGGGCCTCGGCATCGGCACGCCCCTGCTGCTGGTGGCCGCCTGGTGGGCGGTCTCGCAGAACTCGACCAACACCTTCTTCCCGCCGCTGGCCACCATCCTGGAACGCTTCCAGGCGCTGTGGCTGTTCGACCACTTCGGCTCGGACGTGCTGCTGAGCCTGCGCAATCTGGCCCTGGGCTACGCCCTGGCCACCGTCATCGGCGTCGGGTTGGGCTTCGTCACCGCCCTGGTGCCGGTGGTGCGCTGGGCGCTGGACCCGCTGATCCACTTCTTCCGCGGCATCCCGCCGGTGGCCCTGGTGCCGATCTTCATCTCGCTGATCGGCTTCGGCATCGAGATGCGCCTGGTCAGCATTATCCTCGCGGCGCTGTTCCCGACCTTGATCGCCACCGTGGACGGCATCCGCAGCGTGGACCCGTCGCTGAAGGATGTCAGCGCCGTCTACCGGCTGACCCGGACCGAGAAGCTGGCCCAGGTCTACCTGCCGGCCGCCGGGCCGCAGATCGCCGCCGGCATGCAGGTGTCCCTCCAGGTCGCGTTCATCGTGATGATCGCCTCCGAGATGCTCGGCGCTTCGCAGGGCATCGGCGCCATGACGCTGCTGGCCCAGCAAAGCTTTATGACCTCGGACATGTGGGCCGGGATCCTGCTGCTGGGCGTCATCGGCTTCGGCGCCAACATGCTCTTCGAACTGGCCAAGAACAAAGTCCTGGCCTGGTACGTCGGCTCCCGCCGGCTGGCGAAATCATGACCGCCAGCCCCGCCGCCAGCCCCAGGCCCGCACGGACGCACAGGAGGACCCCCGTGAACACCACCGACACCAACCCCGCCCTCAACCCCGCCGGCACCACCGACATGACTGCGGACAGCACCAGCGGCAACGCAGGCGGTGCGACCGCGCCGCCGCGGCTGGAAGTCACCGCCCTGTCCAAGACCTACGGCTCCGGCGCGAACGCCAAGTGCGTGATCGAGGACCTGACCTTCACGGTCAACACCGGCGAGGTCGTCTGCATCGTCGGCCCCTCCGGCGTCGGCAAGACCACCCTGCTCAAGTGCCTGGCCGGCCTGCAGCCGGCCACCTCCGGCACCGCCGCCATCGACGGGCGCACCATTGCCGGGCCGCCGCCGGAGATGGCACTGGTCTTCCAGGACTACAGCCGCTCGCTCATGCCCTGGCTCACCGTGCGCAAGAACGTGCGCCTGCCGCTGCGCCACCTGCACCTGCCCACACAGGAAATGAACCAGCGCATCGACACGGCACTGGAAGCCGTGGGCCTGGCCCACGCCGCGAACCAGTACCCCTGGCAGCTCTCCGGCGGCATGCAGCAGCGCGTGGCGATTGCCCGCGCGCTGGCCTACCGCCCGGAAATCCTGATCATGGACGAGCCCTTCGCCTCCGTGGACGCGCAGACCCGCTTCGAGCTCGAAGACCTGTGCCTGAAGATCCGCGAGGACTTCGGCATGACCATCCTGGTGGTCACCCACGACATCGACGAGGCCGTCTACCTCTCCGACCGCGTGGTGGTGCTCGGCTCCAAGCCGGCCCGGGTGCTCGACGTCATCGGCATCGACCTGCCCGCGCCCCGGGACCAGATCAGCACCCGCTCCCTGCCCGAATTCGCCGAGCAGCGCACCACCGTGCTGTCCATGATCCGGAAACCGGCATGAGCGCAGCAGCGAAGCGGCCCGATGTGACCGGCGCGAAGCGTCCCAATGTGACCGGCGCGAAGCGTCCCAATGTGCTGGTCTTCATCGCCGACCAACTGCGGGCCGACCACCTCGGCTTCGCCGGCAACACGGTCGTGCGCACCCCCAACCTGGACAGGCTCGCCGCCGGCAGCATGGTCTTCACCGAGGCCACGGTCACCAACCCGACCTGCATGCCCAACCGGGCCAGCCTGCTCACCGGCCGCTGGCCCTCGGCGCACGGCACCCGCTGCAACGGCATAACCATGGACCCGGACGCCGGCAACATGGTCAGGGCCCTCTCCTGCGGAGGCTACCTGACCACGGCAGTGGGCAAGCTGCACCACCAGAACATGGGCTGGGACTTCGAACCGGTCCAGCGCGCCGAAATCCAGGCCACCGACCCGCTGCTGCTGGACCCGCAGGCCGCCGACGCGCGCCTCCGCCTGCGCCCGGCAGGCTGGGACAAGTGGGAGGACAGCCAGGCCCACAACGAGCGGTTCATCCCGCTGCCGGCGGACTACTACGGCTACCGGCACGTGGACCTGGTGATCGGCCACGGCGACCGGCCCGGCGGGCACTACCTGCACTGGGCCCGCGAACGCGGCCTGGACCCGCTGGCCGTTGGCGGCGCCGCCAACGCCCCGCGGCGGCTGGACAGCTGGGACCAGGTCTACCAGAGCGCCATCCCCACGGAACTGCACCCGAGCAGCTACGTGGGCGAACGCGCCGTCGAACACCTGGCGGAGTTTGCCGGGGCCGAGGATCCGTTCTTCATGTTCGTCTCCTTCCCGGACCCGCACCACCCGTTCTCCCCGCCGGAAGGCTACGCGGACCTGTACTCGCCGGACGAGGTCCAGCTGCCCGTCGGCTTCTGGCAGGACCACGCCAAGTCCCCGCCGCACATCCGGCACATGTTAGAGCACCGCGGCGAACCCAACGAAGACCCGACCATGACCTTCGCCGCGGACGAGACCCAGTTCCGCCAGGCACTGGCCGCCCAGTACGGGCTGATCACCCTGATGGACGAGCAGATTGGCCGCGTCCTGGCCGCGCTCGAGGAGAACGGGCTGGCCGAGGACACCATCGTCATCTTCACCAGCGACCACGGGGACCTGTTCGGTGACCACGGGCTGATGCTCAAGCACTTCAGCCACTACCGCGCCGTGACCAATGTGCCGCTGACCGTCAAGGTTCCCGGCAAGCCGGCCGGCACCAGTGACGCGCTGGTCTCCACCGCCGACCTGGCCCCGACCCTGCTGGAACTGACCGGCACCCGGTTCTACCGCGGCATCCAGGGTGTTTCGCTGGTGCCGCTGCTGAAGGGGGAAGCGGACTCGGTCCGGGACGCCCTGATCATCGAGGAGGACCAGCCCTTCGGCCTGCCCGGCCTGCCCGGGCCCGTGCGCACCCGCTCGGTACTGACCAAGGAGGGCCGCCTGACCAGGTACTTCGGCACCGACATCACCGAACTGTACGACCACGTGCTGGACCGCGAGGAACTGAACAACGTGGCCGGCGAGCCGAAGTTCAAGGAACTTCAGGACTCGCTGACCGTGGCGATGCTCGAGGGCATGGCCGCGCTGGCGGACGAGGGGATCGCCCCGACTGCCGCAGCCTGACCGGCAGCACGACGGCGGCGGCCGGGTTTACCCGTGGGTACCCGGCCGCCGCGTTGCTGTTCCCCTTGATCATGCCGGGATTAAACTCAACCATGGACATCGCCAAGCTGGGGCCGGTGGCAACGATCCTGGGTGTTCTGGTCACCATCATTCTGTACTGGAAGGCCCACCCCAAGCGGCAGCTGACCTACAGGGTCAGCGGCGTCCCGCTGATGACCTCGGAGGTCCCGGGCCTGGACAAGCTCTCGGTCAAGTACGAAGGCCAGCCGCTCGACAAACCATACCTCGCCACGCTGACCCTGCGGTCGCTGGGGCGCGCAGACATCCCGACGTCGAGTTTTGACGGTGGCAATCCGATTCGCCTGGATTTAGGCACGTGGATTGTGGGGACCCTGGGTCCGGGGGAGGGCCACGCGGCACGCGGTACCAAAGTGAGGATCGAGGAGGGCCCGAAGCCCTCGGTCATCGAGATCGGTCCCTGCCAGCTCAAGCGCGACTTCTACCTGCGCCTGAGTTTCCTGTGCGACGGAGAGCCGGCGCCTGATCCGGAAAACAGCCTCAGCGACATTGCCATGGTGAATGTGGATGACATTTCGTCACGGCTGACCGCCCGGCGGGAGTGGTGGCAGCATGCCTTTGCTATCACCGCCATCCTGTTCCTGGGCAATTTGGCCCTGATTTATGCGTTCCTCATGCTGGGCATCTACTGGGGTTTTGACCAGAATTTCATGCTCCGGGTTGCAGTGATCCTGAACTATGTCATTCCCTTCACGGCGCTGGCCATGATCATTACCGGGGTGATGAGCTGGAGCGCCTTCTTCCGGCTCCGGCTTGTCAGCGCCCACGACAAAGTTCCTGAAGGGCTGCAGACGCTGAGCGTGGGGCAGCTGCAATAGCTAAGGCGCGCCGTCCCGAACCCGGCAGGCCCCTACCGATTCTTCCGGGTCTCCTTGTCATTGGCCTTGCGGATCGCCTCCACCAGTTCGTCCTTGCTCATCTTCGACCGGTTCGGCACCTCGAGCCGCTTGGCCAGGTCGTAAAGGTGCTGCTTCGAGGCGTTGGCATCGACGCCGCCGGCGGTCGGCCGGGAGGTGTCCTGCCCGCCCTTGGCCTGCTTGTCCGAGGGCCCGGCTTCTTCTTTGGGCTCCCAGTGGTCACCGACCTTCTCGTGCGTGTGCTTCAGCGCGCTGTAGCCCACCCGGTAGGCCCGGTCCTCCTCGCCGTAGCTCTCAAGCGCCGCATCGTGCGCCTTGGCGAAGGTGTCCTGCGCCTTCTTGCCGGACTTTTTCAAAGTGCTCGGCAGTTCGCTTTTCTTCGCGCTGCCACCCTTGTTGGTCTTCGGCACCGGGACCACGCTCCTTCCGGATCTGTCTGCCGTCGCAGGTTTCCGATGTCATTTCCAACCTCGCACGCTTGAAAGCCGAAGCCAAGGGGTAAAGGACCGTCATGAGCATCCGCCCCGCCACCCTGGCCTGGACCGCCGCTGCCGCTACGGCGACGGCGGTGGCCGGTTCGATTGCCACCGATCCGTCCAGCCGCTGGTACCGCAGCCTGCGCAAACCGGCCTGGCAGCCGCCGTCGGCGGCCTTCCCTGTTGTCTGGACTACGCTCTACGCGGATCTGGCAGCAGCCAGTGCAGCTGCCCTGGGTGGGCTGGAGGAGCAGTCGCGTGCCGCCGAGCGGCGCCGCTACCGCCGTGCGTTGGCCGCCAACCTGGTGCTCAATGCCGGCTGGAGCTGGCTGTTCTTCCGCTCCCGCCGGCCGTGGGTGGCTGCGGCGGAGTGCGCGGTGCTGGCTGCCAGCAGCGCGGACCTGGTCCGGCGCACCGCCAAGGTCTCGCCGCATGCGGGAGCTGCGCTGGCCCCGTATGCGCTGTGGTGCGGCTTCGCCACCGTGCTGACGACGGCGATCGCCCGGCTTAATTCCCGGCGCTGAACTCTACGCCGGCAGCCCGGCGGGCAGGAACACCGCCTGCCCGCCGGGTCCGTGCTAGGCGCGTTCGGGCAACAACTCCTCCGCGGCCGGCTCCCGGCGGAAACGGGCCGGCGACATGTACCCGATGTCGAAGTCCGTTTCGCCGCGCCCGGCGAGGTCGGCCAGGATCGAACCGATCACCGGGGAGATCTTGAAGCCGTAGCCGGTGAATCCGGCGGCCAGGATCTGCGTCGCGTCCGCATCCAGGGCGCCGAGCAGTGCCGTGCCGTCATCGGACCAGGCATCCATGTACATCTCTGCCCTGACTGGCGAGGAATCGATGCCAACCAGTTCCTGCGCCGCCACCGCCCGGACCCCGGCCAGGTCCTCGGCAGTGATATTGCGGTCCATGCACGAAGGCTCTTCGGCCCGGCCCCAGTCGAAGTCCCCGCCGAGCTTGATGAACGTGTTGTCGAACGAGGGCCCGCCGTAGGTGAATCCCAGCTCCGATTCCCGCACGAACGAGGGAAACGCCTCGGCCTGGAAGGCCGGGACCCGGGAAGCGTCATCCGGGGCGAACCAGGCCAGCAGCAGCCGCCGGGCCTTCAGCGGCAGGTCCGGGAGGAGTTCGCCCGCATAGGGGCCGGGACACACAATGAGCTTGTCCACGGCCACGGACTCCTGGCCGGTTTCGACCAGGATCTGTCCGTTCGCTTCCCGCCAGCCACGCACCCGGCTGGCCGTGCGGACCTGTGCCCCGTGCGCCACCGCGGTGCGCACCGCCGCCGCCACTGCCCATTCGGGCTTCAGCAGGCCCCCGTGGACATCCAGGACCGCCATCTCGCCGTCGCTGATCCGGAACTGCGGGAACCGGCCGCGCAGAGCATGCGCGTCGAGGATGTTCGCCTCGGTGCCGTCGCGCCCGGCGGCCAGGGCCGCGACGTTGCGCAGCCCCGGGTTGTCTTCGCGCCCGATGACCAGGCCGCCGTTCTGGAAGTAGACGTGGTGCCCGGATTCCTGCTCCAGCTGCTGCCACAGTCCCCGGGCGGCACGCAGTATCGCCCGGTCGCCCGGTGCCTTTTCCAGGTACGGCAGGCTGCGGAAGAGCCTGCTTTCCCCGGCGTGGGCGGAGCGATCGTTGGGGGACCAGTGCTGCTCGAAGCCGACGGCGGGGATGCCGCGGCGGGCCAGCTGCCACAGCGTCATGCTGCCGATGGCACCCAGACCGACGACGCCGACCCGGGGAGCGCTCATGAGGCCACCTCGGTCCGGTCCTGCATGCGGCGGGCCGTGCCGGCGGCTGCCGATTCGGCCAGGGACAGGTTCTTGGTTTCCGGTGCCCAGAGCGCGGAGACGATCACGCCGGCCAGGGAGACGGCCGCCAGCAGCAGCATGGTCACCTGGTTGCCGAGCCCGCCCAGGGCGATCGGCAGCATGAACGTGCTCACCGCCGAACCGATGCGGCTGACCGCCGTGGCAAAGCCGATGCCGGAGGAGCGGATCTCGGTGGGGAAGATTTCGCTCGGGTACACGTATTCCAGGTTGGACGCCGCACTGCCGATCAGGACGAACAAGGCAAAGGCGAGCAGCCCGATGGCCAGCGGCATGTAGTCGGCGAAGGAAACGACAGCCAGGGCCGCCGTCGTGGCCACGAACGTCCAGATGACGAATCCGCGGCGGCTGAACTTCTGCACCCCCAGGACGCCGGTGGCGGCGCCCAGGACCAGCATGCCGTTGACGAGCATGGAGGCGGCGAACTCATCCTCGACGCCCAGGGCGCCCAGGGCCTGGGGCAGGAAGATGGTCAGGGCGAACAGCGGGATGACCTGGCAGGCCCAGAAGACCCCGGCGAAAATGGCGCGGCTGCGGTACTCCGGGCTGAACAGGCGGCTAAAGTTCCGCTGGCCGCGGGTAACCGGTTCCAAGCCCTGCACCCCGTACTCCGGCCCGTAGAACCGGTGGACGATGGCCTCCGCTTCCGCGGTCCGGCCCTGGGTGATGAGCCAGCGGACAGACTCGGGGGAACCGATGCGCAGCAGCAGCACAGCGACCACCGGGACCGCGCTGGAGGCCAGGATCAGCTGCCACGATGCGCCGGCGTCGCGCATCAGGAACGACACCACGTAGGCGGCCACGAAGCCGAGGATCCAACCGGCATTGAGGCTGGCCAGCAGTGCGCCGCGCCCCTTGCGCGGGATGAGCTCCGACATCAGGGCGGCGCCGATGGCGTATTCGGCACCGATGGCGATGCCCATGATGAAACGCAGGATGGTCAGCTGGACCTCGTCGGTGACCACCAGGTGGGCGAGCGAACCGGCCAGCAGGAGCAGCAGGTCCGCGATCAGAAGCTTCTGCCGGCCGAAGCGGTCGGACAGGTAGCCGGCGGCCAGGCTGCCGAACAGGATGCCGAACAGGGACGCGGCGCCGATGGCCCCGATCCAGGCGTCGGACAGTCCCAGGGCGGGGGCCGCCAGGGTGAGGGCGACGCCGATGCCGCCCAGGATGAAGCCGTCGCAGAACATGCCTCCGACGGTGAACGTGGTCACCCGCCAGAGGAAAGGCGTCATGGGCGAATCTTCGATGTGGCGTGGTGCATGGGCCACGGTTTTCTCCCTTCGTGAGGAGCCGGCCGGCCTCGAACGGCCGGCGTGCAGGAACAAGGGGTCAGCAGGCCACGGAGAATTTGAGGACGTCTTCCTGGGTTTCCCATGTACCCGTGAAGCCCTGGGGGACATGGAGCATGTCGCCGGCTTCGAGGGTCCAGGACGTGCCGTCGGAGGCCGTGATCACGGCGCGGCCTTCGACCAGGTAGACGAATTCGTGGCTGTTGGGCCGGGCGTAGGGGACCGGCGGTTCCGCCTCGTGCCGCCACAGGCCGGCGCTGGCCAGGGCTGCGGCGGGGGCGGCAGCGGTCAGCCGGCTGGCGGCGCCGACGACGCGGTCCCCGGCTTCGAACGGTGCCCAGTTTCCGTCCGCTTCGGCGGCGCGGATGTGGACTACGCTTCCGGTATTTTCAATGACCGACAACACTGACCTCCGGTTCGATGGGTGGGAGCCGCTCTGGCTTTCCCTCCATCGTTCCAAGCAGGTTGCCGGGCCGTCTTGGACTGGGGTGACAAGTTATTGTCGGTTTGTGCCATTCAGGCCGGGCGCTTCCCGGCGCGGTAGTCCGACGGCGTGGTGCCGTACTGCTGGCGGAACAGCCGGCTGAACAGGGCCGGATCGGTGAAACCGGAACGGGCGGCCAGGCCTGCGACCGTCTGGTAGGCGTTGGCCGGGTCCAGCAGCGCGCGGCGGGCGTGTTCCAGCCGGCGGAGCCGGACCGCGGCGCTGACGGTCAGGCCCTCCTTGGTGAAGGCACGCTGGAGGCTGCGCAGCGACACATTGTGCACTGCCGCAAGCGTTTTGGCATCGAGCGTGTCATCGGCGATGTGCCCGTCCAGGTACCGCATCACCCGGCCGACCAGCCCGGCGGTTGGTTCCGTGCAGGCTCCCAGCCGGGAGTGTTCCTCGATGAGCACCGAGCCGATCAGGCGGACGGCTGCTTCGGACATTGGCGCCAGCGCGGAGGGATGGCAGTTGCCGATCTGCCCGGCAAGGTTGGCCAGGAAAGGTTTGGCCAGGGCGGCCGGCCCGTAATCGGAACAGAGGGTCCTGGCGGTCAGCTCCCGGACGGCAGCCGGGCCCAGTTCAACGGCATGGCGCGGGAGTTGTACGAGCAGGCAGGAGAAGGACTCGGTGAAAATCAGCGAACAGGGACGCGCCGCGTCATAAATGGCCATGTCGCCGGGCTGGAGCACGGTTTCGCGGCCGTCCTGGATGATCATCGAGGTGCCGTTCAGCTGCAGCGTGAACTTGTAGAACGGGGGAACGCCGCCCCGGGAAGGCTCCAGCGAATGCGCGCTGTGCGGATCGGCATCGATGCATGATATCCGCAGGTCCCCGATGCTGACCCCGCCCATCCGGGCCCTGAATTCCCGGTCCAGCAGCGAAGGATCGGCACTGCGGACGTCCATGGGCATGAAGGAGTTGCGGATTTTCACGGCCCATTCGTCCAGGTCCATCGGCCGCTGGCCCACCAGCAGGCCCGGTTCCAGCACGGTTGCTCCAGTCACCCGGGAACTCCTCACCCCTCGAACGGTGTACATACCTTACAGGGTTCAGGCAGTTCCCAACCGGTAGACCGGAACGAACTCCGGATCCGTGATGGCCGGCCGGAGCAGGCTGAACGGCTTGATATCGTGCCCGGTGCTGCCCGAGAGCATCAGGTCCGCCAGGATCTGCCCGATCAGGCTGGCGAACTTGCCCGCATGCCCGGCCCCGTTGAACACCGCCACATTCGGATGCTCCGGCAGGGCGTCCAGCACGAAGTCCCGGTCCGGGGCCATATCGTAGATGCAGGTCTTGTTCGCCAGGGCCGGCCCGGCGGCCCCGGGCAGATGTTTCTCCAGGAAGCCGCGCAGGATCGCCGCCTCGGTGTCATCGCCCTCGAACACCCGGTCCTCGCTGGCAATGAAATGCCCGCGCATGTCCCGGGCCAGCTTCACCCCGGCTTCGCCGTAGACCGGGAAGCCGTAGAGCACCTCGGTGTCGTGGTAGACCCAGATCGGGAACTTCTCCGGCGTGAACCGGGCCAGCTCGCGGGAGGCGAAGTAGCTGACCTGCTCCTGGGACAGCGCCAGCGTGAAGTTCAGGCCCAGGTCCGGCATCAGCTCGCCCAGCCAGGAGGCCGCGGCCACCACCAGATGGTCGGCGGTGAAGCGGCCGGCCGACGTCGCCACCTCCACAGTGCCGGCCCTGAGTGAGACGGACTCGACCTTGGTGTGCGGCCGGAACTCAACGCCCCGGGCCAGCGCCAGCGAGGTATGCGCGGAGACCGACCTGCGGATGTCCAGCAGGCCGCCGTCGGCCTGGAACATGCCGGTCACGTCGTCGTCGATCCGCCACTGCGGCCAAGCTTCGCGAATCTGGTCTGCGGTGAGCTTCTCGTAGGGGATCCCGACGGCGTCCATTGGCGCTTGGTAGCCGGCCAGCTCCGCCGCGCCCTTGCCGGGCGCGGCCAGGTCCAGGCCGCCGGTGGTAGTCACCAGCTTCAGCCCGGACTCGGCCTCGACCTGCTTCCAGGCCTCGAACATGGCAGGCGTCAGCTTCGTGTAGGCGGTGCTGTGGTAGGCATGCCGGATGATCCGTGAATGGTCCCCGGAGGAGCCAAAGGTGTTGACCAGGTCGAACTGCTCCAGCACCAGCACGCGCTCGGCGCCCCGGGCGGCGAGCCAGTAGGCGGTGGCCGAGCCGATGGCTCCGGCTCCGATGACAATGTGCGAATAGCCGCGGGGCATGGGGGACTCCTTCGAGGGATGTGGGTAGATCTATCTTCCCTTGTTGCCACAGCGGGTTCCGCAGTGGCATGGAGTACGCAAAATAATTCCCCGAACCCCTCGACCAGCATCCCTCCGAGGACTACCTTGACTTCAGGTTCTCCCGTCGTGCCCGGCAGCCGGACTGCCGCCGGCCACGACGGGTGGGAAAGAGGGGTCGCAGGGGTGCTGATTTCACTGGTGCGGGAACGGGCACCGGAGGAAACCCGGGTCGGCCTCGTTCCGGATGCCGTCGCCAAGCTGGCCGCCGCCGGGCACCGCGTCCTCGTGGAGCCGGGCGCGGGGGAGCGGGCGGACTTTGGTGACCCGGAGTATGTGCAGGCCGGCGCCGAACTGGCCGACGACGGACCCGAGCGTGCGGACCTGACCGTGTCCGTGCGGCCGCTGACCGGAGACACGGTGGCCAGGCTGCGGCGCGGCACGGCCACGGTGTCCTTCCTGCCCGCGGCCCAGTCGCTGGAGCTGGTCCGCCAACTGGCCGGCGCCGGCATCACCTCCTTCGCTCTGGAGCTGGTGCCGAGGATCTCGCGGGCGCAGGCCATGGATGCTATGTCCTCGCAGGCGCTCGTGGCCGGTTACCGCTGCGCGATTATCGCCGCGGACATGCTGCCGCGCATGTTCCCGCTGAACATGACGGCCGCCGGCACGCTGCAGCCGGCCCAGGTCCTCGTCCTCGGTGCCGGCGTCGCCGGCCTGCAGGCCATCGCCACCTGCCGGCGCCTGGGTGCCGTCGTCCGGGCCTACGACGTGCGGGCGGCGGCCGCCGAGGAAATCGCCTCCGTTGGCGGAAAGCCCATTGAGCTCGACCTGGAAACCCTGGAGGGCAGCGGCGGGTATGCGCGGGAGATGACGGCGGATCGGGCACGCCGGCAGCAGGAACTGCTCGAGCCGTACATTGCCGCCGCGGACGTGCTGATCACCACGGCGGCGGTCCCCGGCCGGCAGGCCCCGCGGCTGGTCACCGCGGACAACGTCCGCCGGATGAAGGCCGGCTCTGTCGTGATCGACCTCGCGGCCGAAACCGGCGGCAACGTGGAAGGTTCCGTGCCCGGGGAAACCGTCAGGATCGGCCGGGCCCGGGTCTGGGGCGGCCGGAACGTTCCGGGCCAGCTGCCCGGCCCGGCCAGCCGGCTGCTGGCCCAGAACATCGTGAACCTGCTCGGCCTGCTGACCGGCCCCGAGGGCAGGTTCAGCGCCGACTTCGCGGACGAGATCGTCGCGGGCGCCTGCGTCACCCATGACGGGCAGGTCCGCCATGAACCCACCAAGGCCCTCCTGCAGGGGCCCCTGGACGCCGAACGGCCCGCGTGATGGACGAGGCAATTATCTGGCTGACCATCCTGGCCCTGAGCATCTTCGTGGGCATCGAGGTCATCTCGAAGGTCTCCTCCACGCTGCACACACCGCTGATGTCCGGGACCAACGCCATCCACGGCATCATCCTGATCGGCGCCATCTTCGTGGCCGGGACCGCGGATTCAGCGCCGGTACTGGTCATGGGCCTGGCCGCCACCGTGCTCGCCGCGGTCAACCTCGTGGGCGGCTTCGTGGTCACCGACCGGATGCTCAAAATGTTCTCCGCCCCAAATAAGAAGACGCCCGGGAAAGCACCGGCGAAGAAGGACGGTGCCGCGTGATCCCGGTCTGGGTGCAGGCGGCGTACCTGTTCGCGGCGGTCTGCTTCATCCTCGCGCTGAAAGGGCTCTCCTCGCCGAAGACGGCGCGGCGCGGGAACCTGCTCGGCGCCGCAGCGGCGGTCGTGGCCACCGCCGCCGTCTTCTTCGAGCGTCCCCTTGGCAACATCGTGCCCATTCTCGCCGCGGTCGGCGTCGGCACCGTGCTGGGCGCCGTGGGGGCCCGGCGCGTGCAGATGACGCAAATGCCCCAACTCGTCGCGCTGTTCAACGGCGTCGGCGGCGCGGCCGCCGCGATCGTCGCCGTCGTCGAACTGCACGGACTCTCCGGAACCCACAGTTCCGCGGTGGTGACGGCGGCAGCGGCGGCATTCACCGCCGTCGTCGGCGGGGTCAGCTTCGCCGGTTCCGTGGTTACCTTCGCCAAACTGCAGGGACTGATGACCACCCGGCCGGTGGTCTTCCCCGGCCTGCCGGTGCTGTTCGGGGCCGCGGTGCTGGCCGCCGTCGCCATTGCCGTGATGACGGCGGCCGGCCCGGGCCTGCTGCCGGGCACCATCCTGGCCGCACTCGGACTGCTGGCCGGCGTGCTGCTGGTGCTGCCCGTCGGGGGAGCCGACGTACCGATCGTCATCTCCCTGCTGAATGCCTTCACCGGGCTGACCGTCGCGGCCGGCGGGTACGTCCTGGGCAACGTCCTGCTGCTGATCGCCGGCACCCTGGTCGGCGCCTCCGGCACGCTGCTGACCGTGATGATGGCCCGGGGCATGGGGCGGTCGGTGCTGAATACGCTGTTCGGAGCCCTTAAGGGTGGCTCGACGCTCGGGGCCGGCACCGCCAGCGACCGCCCGGTGCGCTCGGCCACCCCCGAGGACGTCGCCATCATGCTCGGCTACGCCAGCCGGGTCATCATCGTCCCGGGCTACGGCCTGGCGGTGGCCCAGGCCCAGCACGCCCTGCGCGAACTGGCCGACGTGCTCACCGACCGCGGCGTCGAAGTGGCCTATGCCATCCATCCGGTGGCCGGGCGCATGCCCGGGCACATGAACGTCCTGCTGGCCGAGGCACAGGTCCCGTACGAGCAGCTGGTGGAGATGGACGAGATCAACCCCCGGTTCAAGCACACCGACGTGGTGCTGGTGGTCGGCGCGAACGACGTGGTGAACCCGGCCGCGAAGACGACCCCGGGCGCCCCGATCTACGGCATGCCGATCCTGCGGGCGGACGAGGCCCAGCAGATCGTCTTCATGAAGCGGTCCATGCGGCCGGGCTTTGCCGGGATCGAAAACGAGCTGCTGTACGACCCGAAGACCACGCTGCTCTTCGGCGACGCGAAGGAGACCATGGACAAGCTGCTCAGCGCGGTGAAGGCGCTGTGAGCCGGGCTGCCATCGACGGACGGCAGGGCCCGGTCAGCCCAGCCGGAAGACCGGGACTCGTCCTTGACATCATTGCCGCATGTGCACTCGGCGTCGCCGGAGTCGAACTGGGCATCAGGAAGCGACATAGGTTGCTGACGAGGTCTGTTGCATCTGTTGCCGACTCATGCAGGGAATGACCCGGTTGCAGGCCGGAGTGCACGTGTGGAGTGAGCTAGGGAACTAACCCGGCGCTGATCAGGCAGAATTTCTCCAACCGGCGGATTGCTGCAACCAGAGGACAAGAAACAGCTCTTGCTTACGAGGAAGGCGGTCTGTCGGGCGCAGACGGCCTTCCCGTACCTCCGGCGGCAGCGGAACCAGTAGAGTGCCGCCATGGAAAGCACGCTCGTGGGCTGGTCCGATTTCAACGTCGCCGTCGCGGGCGCCGGCGCGGCGCTGGCAGGCCTGCTGATCGTGGCGATGTCGGTCAACATCGTCGAGATCCTCAAAACGGTGACGCTGCCGGTGCGTGCTGGCTCCTCGATCGGGGCGCTTGTGCTGGCCGTTGCGGCTTCCTGCCTGGCGCTGATTCCGGGCCAGCCGGTGTGGTTGCTGGGTATGGCAGTGCTGGTCGGGGTGGCGGTCGTCTGGTTGATCGAGGTGTTTGCCGCCCGTGCGATCCTGCGTGAGGAAGGACAGCGCCCCGCCTTCCGGGCGATCAAGATCCTGACAGGGTCCTTGCCGCCCGCAGCGTTCACGGTTGGCGCGGTGCTGCTTGTAACAGGGGCAGGCGGCGGGTATGTCTGGGTGGCAGCTGGCAGTGTGCTGTCCATTATCAGTGCCGTGATGTTTTCCTGGATCGCGCTGGTGGAGATCCTGCGTTGATGGGGCAGCCCGCTCGGGCACATTCGATCATGGCGCAGTACGGATAGCGCATGAAGCGCCAAGGTGTCCGGCGCCGGCTCCCGAAGTGACGTGAAGCAAGCTATTCGCTCAGTAGGTATACTGGTCTACCTACTGAGCGTTAGGAGCCTTCGATGAGTGCACCGGGAAGTCCAGTGGCCCGGAAGCGGCCGGCCCGCGAGCTGCTGCTGGAGGCTGCCGCACGCCTGTTCTACTCCGACGGCGTGGTGGCGACGGGAATCGACACCATCACGTCCACGGCCGGCGTGGCCAAGAAGAGCCTCTACAACAACTTCGCCTCCAAGGCCGAGCTCGTGGCAGCGTATCTCGAGGCCCGGCACGAGGAGTGGCTCGGCCTCTACCGGGCCCGCGTTGCGGCTGCGGCCACACCGCAGGAGCGGATCCTGGCCATCTTCGATGCCTACATCGACCACGCTGCCCTTGCGTATGACCACGGGTTCAGGGGCTGCGGGCTGCTTAATGCCGCGGCGGAACTGCCGGCGGGTGATCCGGGCAGGCTGGCTGTGCGGCGGCACAAGGAAGAGGTCGAGGGCCTCCTGGCCGGGCATCTGGCGGAACTGCTGCCGGGGCAGGACGAACGTGCCGGCGAGCTTGGGCGGCATCTGGCGTTCCTGCTCGAAGGTTCCATGGCACGGGCCGGCCTCGAGGGCGGCGACAAATGCCTCCAGGACGGACGGCGGATCGCCGCCCGGCTGCTGGAGGAGCTGTGAGCACTGCACTTGAACGCGTGAACGGACCCGTCCTGGGTGCCTTGTTCGTCGTGGCAGCGTCGGTGCTGTGGGGCACCACGGGAACCGCTGCCACCTTTGCCCCGGCCGTCAGCCCGCTGGCCATCGGAGCCGTGGCCATGGGCCTGGGCGGAATCCTCCAGGCCCTGTCCGCGGCGCGGCCGATCGCGGACTTTTCCGCACCCCTGCGAGGCCAATGGCCGCTGGTGGCTGTGGGAGCGGCAGCAGTTGCGGCGTATCCGCTGGCTTTCTACACCTCCATGCACCTTGCCGGCGTGGCGGTCGGCACGGTGGTCTCGATCGGGTCGGCCCCGCTGGCGTCGGTGGTGATCGAGCGCGTTGCGGACAATAGGAAGTTCACCCGTCGGTGGATGCTTGGCGCGCTGGTCGGTCTGGCCGGCGCCGGGCTCTTGTGCTTCGCCGGCGAGGGGCAGGAGGGTCCGGAGGCCGCAGGTTCGGCGGCCATGCCGCTGGGCATCGCCCTCGGCCTCATTGCAGGCACCACCTATGCCCTCTATTCCTGGGCTGCCCACCGGCTGATCGGCAGCGGCGTGCCCTCCCGGGCCGCCATGGGTGCCGTCTTCGGACTGGGCGGGCTGCTGCTGATGCCCGTCCTCGCCATCACCGGCGGACCGCTGCTGGACTCCTGGCAGAATTTCACGGTGGGAGCGTACATGGCGCTCGTGCCGATGTTCGCCGGGTACCTGCTGTTCGGGTGGGGCCTGGCCCGTGTCCGCGCGAGCACCGCGACAGGCCTTTCCCTCGTGGAAACCGTTGTCGCCGCCGTCCTGGCAGTTCTCGTCGTGGGCGAACGGCTGCCGGCAGCGGGCTGGCTGGGGGCCGCGCTCGTGGTGGGCAGCCTGTTCGTCCTGACCCCTCGCGCCCCCACCGGTTCCTAGCCGCTTGTGAGATGCAGGCCTAGTTGGAAGAAACGCACCCTAGTTGGAAGACTCCAGCTGGGCTGACAAGCGGGGGCTGATGTGGGGCCTAAAGCAGATGGACAACCAAGTTCGTCTTCTGGACGACACAGGTGCTTCTTACCGACTTGATCAACACGGCCTAGCCGGACGCGTCGTCGAGGAAGGTGACCTGGATTCCGAGCGAGCCGAACATGCCGGTCAGCATGGCCTTGGTATTCTCGGCAGCCCTCTTCTGTAGCTCCGACTCCTCCGCGGCTGCGGTCATCTTCGTTTCGGCGAGTCGGTAGAACTGCGCCTGCTGGGGCGTCTCGATCGCGTCGGCGATCCGGTCGAGCACCCCGCGGTCCTGCATGAACACATAGGACCGGTCGTGGTCGAGGTTGGGCTTGTCGAGCTGCGGCTCGGGCAGCCGTACCGTCGCCGACTTGCCGTCCGCGGACAGCTTCAAGTCCTTCTCGGCGAGACCTGACAGATCGACATAGGCGTTGACGGTGCCTGCCGCGACAAACAGCGTCCGACGTCCGGCGATGATGTCGGGCATCCACGCGATGTCGTCGTCTTCTCGGTCGAGCACCACCTGAAAGTTGCCGACCGCGGCGTGGTACTGGCTGATGTCCTTGATCGACGTCAGCAGCGCGGGCTGGCTCCGGTCTGTCTGGCGCGACTGGAACGGGCTGAACCCAAACGTGTTCGCTGCACCGAGCACGGCCAGCGCCACGAGCGCGCCAACCACCACGAACGCGATGCGCTTGAAAAGCTTGACGATCATTGGCCCCTTCTAGCCCTTGAAACGCCCTGGGGCCGTTCCTATCGATTTGCCTGTCCGACGGGTGCCGGGTGGGCTGATTCAGCCTCAGTGTAGCGCCTGTGCTCGACTCGACCGGCGTGCGCATGCCGAGTTCGCCGTACGGCCAGCGTCGGCGGAAACTTGACCCGCTAATCAAAACGCCCTAATCGGCCTACGAGTAGGCGGACGAATCTACGGTCACTGGCTTCGAGTGTTCGCCCACTCCGTGGCACGGTGGAGTGGGATTTCTTCCAACTAGGCCTGCATCTCACGCCGCTGCCGCAGACTGCCTCCGGATTGTCGGCAGGACGCCGTAGCATTCAATGTGAGGCGCCGGGTGCCCGGCGCCACCGGAGGACCGCATGGGCGTGATGAATGACCTGCTGGGACCGGAAGCCGTTGACGGCTTGCGGACCTCGCTTTTGCGCGTCACCGGCCGTCCGGCCTGGCCCGCGCTCGCCGCGGCGGAAGCCAAGCTCGAACCTTTGGCAATCCGTGCCCGGGCCGGCCTGCTGGCCGAAGCCCTAACGGCGGATCTGGGAACCGGCTACGACGGCGCAGCAGCGGTTTTCCGCGCCGCCCTGGCCGACGAAGCCTTCACCGGATGGATGATCTGGCCGGTCAGCGAGGCAGCCGTGGACCTCGCGCTCCGGGACGGCAGCACCCGGGCCTTCGACGACGTGCTGGCCCTGCTGGCCGAACTGACCCCGCGGCTCACCGCCGAATTCGCCATCCGCCGCCTGCTCATCCAGGACCTGGACCGGGCGCTGGCGGCAGCCCGGGACTGGACGGCGCACCCGGACGAACACGTCCGCCGCCTGGCCAGCGAAGGGACCAGGCCGTACTTGCCCTGGGCCATCCGCGTTCCGGAGATCATCGCCCGGCCGGACTCGACCTTCCCGATCCTCGATGCCCTGCACACGGATCCGAGCCAGTTGGTCCGGCGCTCCGTGGCCAACCACCTCAACGACCTTGCGCGCCACGCCCCCGGCGAGGTGGTGTCGGCGGCGGCTCGCTGGATGGAAGACCCGGACGACGGCGCGGCGTGGGTGGTGCGGCACGGGCTGCGCACCCTGGTCAAGAAGGCCCATCCGGGCGCGCTCGCCCTGCTAGGGTTTTCCAACGGCTCGGTCTCCGTATCGGCCCCGGAGCTGGACCGGAGCGTGGTCGAGCTGCCCGGGGAGCTGGAGTTCGCCGTCGAGGTCACCAACGGCTCGGAGCACACGGCACGGGTGGCCGTCGACTATCTGGTCCACTACGTCAAGGCCAACGGCGCGCTCGCCCCGAAAGTCTTCAAGCTCGCCGTCGCGGACCTGGAGCCGGGACAGACCCGCCGGTTCCGCAAGTCCCACGCCTTCCGCCCGATGACCACGCGGGTGCACTACCCGGGCCGGCACGCCCTGCAGGTACAGGTCAACGGGGTGCTATCGCCGAGTGCCGGGTTCGACGTCGTCCAATAGCCGGTACAGACCGAACGGGAGGTCAGACTCATGGGAAAGCTGCTGGTCCAGCAGATCGTCAGCATGGACGGATTCGCCGCAGCACCGGACGGCAGCCTGGACTTCTTCGGGCGGGTCAAGGACTGGCACGCCATCAATGACGCGAACCGCCGGCTGCTTGAGGACTGTTCGGCCATCCTGCTCGGCCGGGTCACCTACGGAATGTTCAGCGACTACTGGCCCAAGGCGGACCCGCAGGAGGAATCCGTGGCCGGGCCCATCAACCGGCTGCCCAAGTACGTGGTGTCCTCGACCCTGGAGAAGGCCCCGTGGGGAGACGACGGCGAGGCCCGGATCATTTCCGGCGACGCCGCGGGGATCCGCAGCCTTCTGGAGCGCGAACCCGGCAACGTGATCGTCTGGGGCAGCCTGCAGCTGACCGACCTGCTGTTCCGCGAACGGCTGGTGGACGAGCTGCAGCTGCACGTGGTGCCGGCGGCCATCGGCGCCGGTCTGGCAGCCTGCCCGCCGGCCGCAGCCCAAGTGCGGTTCAGCCTGGTCAGTTCAGAACAGCTGGCGCCGGACATGCTGGCCACCCGGTATGCCGTGGAGTGAACGCCGGAAAGCGAAGATGCCCCGGCTCGTCCGGCTTCATCCTGCATGTCCTGCCGGGGCCGGCAACGGACTCGGGGAGTTTCTGGGCAGCACCCATGGCAGTGCTGCGGCGGCCAGCAGGGCGAGCAGGATTAGCGGCACCCACGGGGCACCAGGCCACCAAAGGTGCCGGCCGGTCAGCTCGACCAATCGCCCCATGATGGCGTTGCCTGCCAGGACTGCGATCCCGCCGCAGGTTGCTACCAGTCCGTAGTACGCACCCCTGCCCGTCCCGGCCCTGGTGTTTGGGACGAACTCGGGGACCAGGGACAGGATCGTGGGGGCGAGCAGCATGTGGCCCAGGACCAGGACCGCGACCGTGCCCATAACCGGCAGTATCGAACCCCCGGATGTCCCGGAGTGCACCGAGGACACGGCAGCCACTGTGAAGGCGGCGGCCAGGGTCGCAAAGCCGGCTGAAAGGCAAGCGCCTGTGCCGAGGCGCCTGCCCGCGGCGGAGACCGGCAGCTGCAGAAGCAGTGTCAGGGCCGAGGCCAGCAGGAACAGTGCTCCAAGCCATGCCGGCTCCAGGCCCCGGCGGTTCAGCTCGATCGGGATGGCGAAATACAGCTGGTTGTAGGCCAGCAGGTCTGTGCTGGCGAGCAGGCAGAACACCACGAAGCGCCGGTTCCGCAGGCAACCCAAAGCCGGGTGGTCCGGAACCGGTGCGGTGCGGGTCTTGCGCAGACGCGGTTCTTTCGGAGCGGAGGCGTTTGGCGCCGGCAGCCGGTACCAGAGCAGGACCGTGACGGCAGCGAAGACCGCGATGCCGGCGGCCAGAGCGGCGTCGAAGCCCCACCCCCACAGGGCCGATCCGAGTACCGGGCCCAGCACGGCACCGATCTCGCCGGTGATCGCCAGCCACACGAACACCGACCGCCGGCCCGGTTTCCCGCCGGCCGGTTCTTTGCCCGCGGCCAGCCGGTCGGCATGGGACAACTGCGCCTGCAGGGCTGGGGAGAACAGGGCCCCGCCGGCCCCGGTGAGCACAGCTCCAAGGAGGAACAGGGGGAAGTCGGCGGCCGCTGCCAAGGTAGCGTAACCGAGAATGCGGACCAGGCATCCGGTGAGGATCGACCGGCGGGTGCCCCATCGGTCGGCGAGCATGCCTCCAAGCAGGAACATCCCCTGCTGGCTGAAGGTACGGGCCCCGAGCACCAGCCCGATTGCCGCAGCCCCCAGCCCGTACTCCGTCTGCATTGCCCCGGCCAGGAAGGGCACCACGGCGTAGAAGCCCAGGTTGAACACCAGCTGGGCTCCCAGCAGGGTGCGCGCCTCAGGCGGGTAGTCGCGGAACGGCATCAGCGGCTTCCTGCGTCCGGGCTGGCGCCTCGGCACGGGCGGGGCATCACTTATTTCTTCCATCTCACTGCACCAGTTGGTCGGTGACCTGCTGTTCCCGCGGCGCTTCCCTGCCCGGAAGGCCGGCCGCCGGACGACGCGGACCGTCCTGGGGTGCCTGCCCTCGGAAAGGGAGGACGGCTGACACCAGTTTCCTGCTGTGCTCGTGCTGCTGACAGAAGAAGAAATCCCGGGTCTCGGCAACCTCCACCAGGGCGCCTTGGAACAGTACGGCGACCCGGTGGCTCATGTAGCGGATGACGTCCAGGTCGTGGGAGATCATGATCAGGGACAGCCGGCGGTCCCGGTGCAGGCGCAGCAGCAGGTCCAGGACCTTGCGCTGGGTCAAGGCGTCCAAGGCGGAAGTAGCCTCGTCGCAGATCAGGACCTCGGGCTCCAGCAGGAGCGCCCTGGCGATGGTCGCCCTCTGGAGCTGGCCTCCCGAGCACTGGCCCGGGTACCTGTCCAGCATGCCCGAATCCAGTTCCACGTCGTTCATGACCTCGAGGATGCGTTGCCGCCGTTCCTCGGCTGTGAGGTCAGGCCGCTGCCGCAGGGGCGCTTCCAGACTGGTGAGCAGTTTCATGCGCGGGTCGAACGAGTCGTGCGGTTCCTGGAACACGAGCTGGACCTTCGTGCCTGCTGCGGCGTGCTTGCCCGGCTCCGCTGCCAGGGTCCGGGTGATGGTTCCGCCGTCCGGGACCTCGAGGCCAACAATCGCACGGGCCAAGGTGCTTTTCCCGGAGCCGGATTGCCCCAGGATGCCGAGGATCTCTCCCTGCCGGAGGGTGAAGGAGACCTCCTTCAAAACCGGGCGGCTGCGCCGCTTGTGCGGCCCGAACTGTTTCGTGACGCCGTCCAGGGCCAGGACGTTCCGCGCCTGCTGGATGGGGGGCAGATCCTTGCCCCGGGACAGGGCCGCTGCTTCCAGAAGCTGCTTGGTGTAGGTCGCCTGAGGGGCGTTCAGTACCGCCGCGGCAGGCCCGGATTCCCTGACCTGGCCGGCTTCCATCACCACGACGCGGTCCGCGAAGGCGGAGACCGTGGCGATGTTGTGCGTGATGTAGAGGATCCCCAGTCCGCGTTCGTGCCGTTCCCTGTCGAGCAACTGCAGGATCTGCCGTTCGAGCACTTTGTCCAGTGCGGACGTCGGCTCGTCCGCTAAAAGCATGTCCGGCTGTCCTGCCAGGGCGAGGGCTGTCATGGCCCGCTGGGCCATGCCGCCCGAGAGCTGGTGTGCACGGGCCTGGGCGCACCAGGCCGGATTCTCGAAACCGACCTCGGCCAGCAGGTCGAGCACGTGCACAGCGGCGGCTCTTCCCCTCAGGCCGCGGTGGAGCTTCAACGATTCCTGAAGATGCGCGCCGATGGTCTTTCGGGGATTGAACATCCGCTTGGGCTGCTGGTAAAGCATGCCGATCCGGCCCCCGCGGACTTTGTTGAGTTCGGCCTCCGTGGCCCTGGTCAGGTCCAGGCCGCCCAGGCGTATCGTCCCGGAATCGACGGCCGCCTGCGGAGGAAGCAGCTGCAGGATGGACATCGCGGTCATCGTCTTGCCACTTCCGGATCCACCGACCAGTGCGACGAACTCGCCCGGGGCAACGGAAAGGCTGACATCGGACAGGATGGAGGGGGAAACGGAACCGGCCGGGGACGCCGCCTGGGCGCCGCGGAAGTGGAGGGCCGTCCGGCGCCGCACGTGCAGGTGCTCGATGACCAGGTCTTCAGGCATCGGCGGGCGTCCGTGACGGAGTCCGGGACAGCAGCAGCTGGCTGCCGGTCATGTGTGCCAGGCGCTGGCCAAGCAGGGTGACGCACAGCGCGACGGCGAAGATCGCCAGGCCCGGAGCGAGGATCGTCAGCGGGGCCCTCATGGCATAGGGCTGTGCGGCGGCCAGCATCGAACCCCAATCCGACTGCGGCGGCTGGACCCCGAGCCCCAGGTAGGAGAGGGCGCCGACATTGATGAGCAGGTGTCCAAACCGGAGCGTGGCCAGGCCCAGCATCGGCGCGGCCAGATGCGGCAGGACGTGCCGGAAGACGATGAAGGACGGCGGGCAGCCCAGCACGCGCGCTGCCTGGACAAAGCCCTGGGCCGAGACGTCATAGGCCAGTGCCCTGGCCAGCCGGGCAAAGGGAGTCCAGCCGGTCACGATCAGCGCCAACAGCAGGGACGGGAAGCCGGTGCCCAGCACCGCGACGATGAACAGCGCGATGACCATCTCCGGCAGGGCCAGCAGGACGTCGTTGGTCCGGGTGAAGAACTCGTCGACCCAGCCCCGCCGCCGGGCGCTGAGCACCCCGATGGCGGTCCCGACCAGACCCGCCAGCACCGTGGCCAGGGCGGCGATCGATAGCGAGAAGCGTCCGCCGTCGAGCAGCCGGCTCAGGATATCCCGGCCCAGATGGTCCGTCCCCACCCAGTGCGCCCCGCTGGGCGGGGCCAGCCTGAGGGCCAGGTTCTGTTCGGCGGGCGGGTACGGTGCGACCCAGGGGGAGGCGGCTACCGACAGCACGATGAGCGCCAGGACCGCCACCGCCAACCAGGTGGATATGGACCGGTCACGCATGATGCTCCCTCAGCCGGGGGTTGAGGAGCCGGTGGGCCAGGTCTGCCAGCGTGGTCAGCACCACCGCCAGCCCCACTACCACCGCCACGCCGCCCTGCGCCACGGGAATGTCGCTGTTGAGCACTGCGTCGTAGAGCAGCCGGCCCATGCCCGGGATCGCGAAGATGACCTCCACGATGACCGACCCGCCCAGCAGGCCGGCGAACCACACGGAGACCATGGTCGTCAGGGGAAGCATGCCATTGGGCACCGCATGCCTCCAGACGGCCTGCGCGTAGGTGAGTCCGCGGCTCCGCGCTGCGGCGATGTGCTCGGCGCGCAGCGCGTCGATCACGCCCTCGCGCACCGCCGAGGTGAAGTAACTCGTCGGGCGCAGGGCCAGGGCCGCGACCGGCAGGACCGCCGATGCCGGCCCGGTCCACCCGGCGGAAGGCAGCACCGACAATTTGAGCGCGAAGACCAGCACGAGCACCGGTGCCAGCCAGTATTCCGGCATAGCAATGAACGCCTGGGTCGTCGTCGTAATCAACCTGTCGGCCACGTGCCCCTCCTGCAGGGCGGCGGTAATCCCCAAAACCAGGGCGGCGACGGCGGCCGTTCCCAGGGTCAGAACCACCAGGCTCAGCGTGACCGACAGCGCAGGGAGCACCTGGTCAATCACCGGCGTCCGGCTGACATGGGACAGGCCCATGTCACCGCTGCAGAACCGGGCCAGCCACCGGACGTACTGCACCCAAAACGGATCCTGCAGCCCCAGCTCAACCGCCAGCCTTTGGACTGTGGCGTCGTCGATCACGTCCCCGGCCACGCGCGACCTGATGATTTTCCGCACCGGGTCGCCCGGCGTCACATAGGGAATCAGGAAGACTACGAAGGACGCCAGGAGGACAGCCACCCCCAGGGTGGCCGTCCTCCTGGCCAGGAACGCCTTCATCGACCTTGCGGTCTTCCCACACGGCTCACCTTCACGAGCCGGGCTTGCTGGTATCAGCAGTGAGCACGTACCGGGACAGCGGGTCCTGGACATAGGACTGCAGATCCGAACGGACCGCGTCGATGGCCTGTTCGTTGACCAGCCAGATGTTGACGGCCTGCTCCTCGAGGATCTTCCCCGCTTCGGCGTACAGCCGGTAACGCTCCTGAGCATCGCCGGTCCCGGCCGCCTTGGCGATGATCTGGTCGTATTCCTTGTTGCAGAAATGGCTGAGATTGTACGATCCGTCGCAGGTGTAGTCCGCCGTGAGGAAGCCAATCGGATCAGCGATGTCGATCAGGCGGTTGCGCTGGCTCAGCACCATGTCATAGTCGCCCGCCAGCAGGTCCGGTTCCACCGAGGCGTACTCCTTGGTCTCGATAGTCACTGGAACGCCGACGTTCTTCAGGTTCTCCTGGATGACGGTGGCCACATCGGCGAACTCCGCCCGTTCCACGATCGCGATGATTTCCAGCGGCCGCCCGGGGGTATATCCGGCGGCGGCGAGCAGATCCTTGGCTGCCTTCACGTCCTGCCGCGCAGCCCCGGTGCTCTGCGTCGCCCACGGTTCGGATGAGGCGAAGGGCCCGCTGGCCGGAATGGCGGCGCCTTCGTAGACGCTGCTGGCGAGTGCGTCCAAATCGAGGGCCGAGCGGATGGCCTTGCGGAAGTTGACGTCGTCGAACGGGGCCCGGCTGTTGTTCATGTACAGGGTCGCGGTGCGCGGGGAATCAGCTTTGAGCACCTTGACGTCGGAGTGCCCGTCCAAGGCGGACAGGCTGGAGACAGGGACGGAGAGGGAGACGTCCGCTTCGCCGGTCTGGACCTGCGCGGCACGGGTGGCTCCGTCGGTAATGAACCGGACCTCGGCACCGGCAAGCTGTACCGGCCCTCCCCAGTAGTCCTCGTTCCGGTCCAAGGTCAGGGACTGCTTCGGCTTTTCCGACACGGGAGTGAACGGTCCGGTGCAGTGCCCGAACGGATCCACTGCCCCGTCCTCATAGGCAGCCTGAGACAACACTCCCGTGTTGACACTGGCCAGGCGATAGGGAACCAGCGGGCTTTCGACCGGCGTCGTGATGCGCACGGTGTGCTCATCCAGCGCCTGCACGCCGCTGACGACGGTGGGGTTGAAGGCCCGGGCCGGGACTTCCGCATCCAGCACCTTCTGCAAGGAGGTGACGACCGCTTCCGCCGTCAGGTCGGTGCCGTCCTGGAACCGCACCCCGTCACGGAGGGTGAAATCCCAGTCGCGGGTCGAGGACTGCTTCCACTCGGTGGCCAACGAGGGCACGATTTTCCCCTGGGCATGGTCATACTTGGTGAGGGTTTCGAGGCACCCGGACAAGGACAGGATGTAGGCGGCGTCGCTCTCCAAGGCCCAGTCCGCCACGGGTGCGCGGAAGTTGTCCACCACAATCCGCTGGTCAGGGTCCGGGGCCTGTCCGGTCTGAGCACCCCCGCCACTGAAGCCGCAGCCCGAGAGCGTGAGAAGGGCCGCGAATCCAGCTGCAGATAACCGGAGCAGAGCGCGCAAAAGAACCACCTAAGCTTGACATCACCGAACGGCCGGAAGCCGAAAAGACCACTGCAGGTTAGCCTCACCTAATGACAGGTGTCCATTCGTGAGCGAGGCGGGCGTAACAGTGCGTCGGAGAATAACCGGTTCGAGCAGGCCGGTGCCGGGCAGGTCCCCGGCAATGAAGAACACCCCGGTCCGAAGACCGGGGTGTTCACGATGTCGCGGGACATCCGTAACCAATGTTCCGCGACATCACATTCGTGGAGATGGGGGGAATTGAACCCCCGTCCGATGTCGTGTTGCCAGGACTTCTCCGGGCGCAGTTTGCGTCGGATTTTCTCGGCCCCAGCCATCTACGCAAACCAGTGGCTGATCCGGGCCCAGCCGTAAGAGTGTCCCCTAAACCGCTACGGCGGCGGCTTAGGGCAGTGGCCCCCTGAACGACGCCAGCGACCGGGGCGAGGGCGTCCCCGGGCTGACGGACTGAACTACTGCTTAGGCAGCGAGTTCGAAGTCAGTGCGCATAGGTTTGGCACTTATTTTTTTGACAGAGAGCGTTTACGAGATAACTCTGCATCCTCGGCCCGCTTCTCCTGCCGCGACAAACATCGTCGAAACCTGTCATCCCCATATGTAGTTGTCCGGCCCGAACCAGCGACTGCTGTTCCGGACCATCTTGTTCAACGGGGCAGTGCCGTGAATTATTCCGGCCTGCCCTGAGCTAAGCGACGGCCGCACGGGACCAGGATGGATAACCCGGCAGGGACGCCGGCCCGGCCGATCCGGACCGGCCGAGCTAGCCACCCGCAGCCCCGTCCGACATGATGAGTAGCGGGATTTCCCTGCCGGAGGAGAGGCCATGAAGTATCTGATCCTGATCTACAGCGATGCGGAGTCCCAGCAGGCATGGGCCGGACTCTCCGACGCCCAGCGCAGCGAGGGTTTCGGCGAATATGCCGAGCTGAATGCGGAACTGGCAGCCTCGGGCGAGTTGGTGATGGCCGAGGCCCTGGACCAGTCCTACTCGACCATCGTGACCGTCCGCCAGGGGAAGACCGTCATCACGGACGGGCCGTTCGCCGACGCCGATGAACAGGTGGCGGGTTTCTACCTGCTTGAGTGCGCCAGCCGGGAGCGGGCCGTTGAGATTGCGGCCCGGATCCCCGATGCCCAGTATGCCCACGTTGAGGTCCGTCCGGTGCTGGACCTGAGCGGCCAGGCGACGTAGAGCCGACCCTGTCCAGGGCACGACGGCGGCGGCAGTCCGCCTGCCGGAAGGCATATCCCTAAGCCTGCTGATGGTTCGGCTGCCGTCCCTGTCCTACCCTTGCTGACTGGAACAGGCAGGGGCACCGCCCTGCCAAGGAGGGATCCCGAGGAGGTGCATGGTGGAACGGAGCACCGGTGCCTCGAAGGGTGTTGAACTGGTGGCCACCGGGCATGTCGGGGAGTATGCGCGGATGGTCTCCGACAGGTTCGCGCCGGTCAGGATCGACAGCGACCGCGGGGAGAAGTTCCGGGGCGCCATCCGCGGCAAGGGACTGGGCGACGTCGAGGTCTTCGATGTGCGTGCCAACCAGCACCAGGTGGCCCGCACCGGGCCGCTGGCCGGGAATGCGGTGCGTAGCACCTACATCCTCCATCTGCAGCTTTCCGGTGCCGGCATCATGCGGCAGGGCAGCCGGGAAACCGTCCTGCAGCCCGGTGACCTGGCCTTTTACGACGCCGACCAGCCGTACTCGCTGTCCCTGGACGACAAGTTCCGCAATATCATCCTGGTCTTTCCCAAGCACCGGCTGGCGCTTCCCCCGGACTCGGCAGGTCAGCTGACCGCCACCCGGATTTCCGGGACCCGGGGACTGGGCAGCATGGTGGGGCAGTTCCTGACGCACCTGGCCCAGAACCTGGGCGGACTGTCCGGCCACAGCGGCCTGCGGTTGGCGCACAACACCGTGGACCTCGTCGCCACGACGCTGCAGGATGCGCTGGGCGGGGCCGGCCCGGCGGCCTCCGCGCCGGAGCGCCGGAAGGACCTGCTGCAGCAGATCCGGGCCTACATCGAGGAAAGCCTCTTCGACCCCGCCCTGAATCCGCAGCAGATCGCCGCCGCGAATTTCATCTCCGTCCGCCAGCTCCACACCATTTTCAGCACGGAAGGGACCGGCGTGGCCGCCTGGATCAGGGGCCGCCGGCTGGAAATGTGCCGCAGGGACCTGGCCGACCAGGCCTGTGATGCCCTCCCGGTCGGTGCCCTGGCAGCCCGGTGGGGCCTGATGGACGCCGCCCATTTCTCGCGGCTGTTCAAGGCGGCGTACGGGGAGTCGCCCACCGAATTCCGGCAGCGGCTGCGGCACGAACGACTCCAAGGCTGACGGCCGGCTCAGATATCCAGCACCAGCCGCCTGCCCTTGCAGCGGGAGACGCAGATCATCATGGTGTCCCAGGCGGCCCCGTTCCTGCACAACACCCTGGGCGGCTGGCACTCGCTTCCAACACGGATCGTCCCTACCTAAGCAGTTCCGGCGCCCCTCCGATTGGCCAAGACAAACATCAAACGTCTAATGTTTAGGCATGGCATCGGAAACCCTCGGCGAGGTATTGGAGCAGTCGCGCGCCCCCGAACGTAAGAGGCACCTTCCTGCTGCATCCGTGCGGCGGCGGTGGCACGCGGTCCTGGCAGTGGCAGCCGTCATCCTGATCGGGCTGAACCTGCGGGCCGGAATCGCCAGCGCCGCGGCGCTGTACCACGACCTGCAGCAGGTCCTCGGCTACGGGCCGCTGGTCGCCGCGGTGCTGCCCTCCATTCCCACGCTCTGCTTCGCCATCGCCGGCGCAGCCACCGCCTGGCTGACCCGGCGCGTGGGGCTGGAACGGACCATAGCCTTCGCGCTGCTGCTGCTCACCGCCGGCCTGGTGGTGCGCGCCGTCCCCTCGGTGGGCGTCCTCATGCTGGGCACAGTGGTCGGGATGTCCGGCCTGGCGATCTGCAATGTCGCCATGCCCTCGTTCATCCGCAAGCATTACGCCCACCGCACCTCTGCCATGACCGGCGTCTACACCATCACCATGTCCATCGGGGCCACGGCAGCCGCGGCGGCCAGCGTGCCGCTGGCGATGCAGCTGCAGGCGCCGACGCTCGGCCTGGCCGCATGGGCGCTGCTGGGTGCCGTCGCACTGCTGGCGTTTCTGCCGCTGGCGGCTGCCGCCCGGCCGGTCCCGGTTGCGGAGTCCGGCCCGGCCGTCTCACCCTGGCCGCTGCTGGCCACGCGCAAGGGCCTGCTGATCACCGGTTTCTTCACCGTGCAGGCGCTGCTGGGCTATGCAGTGTTCAGCTGGCTGCCCTACATCCTGATCTCCGGCGGACTGGACGCGGCCCAGAGCGGGCTCATGCTCGCCATCATGCAGATCGTCAATATCCCGGCAGTGGTCGTGCTGCTGACAATGGCCTCCCGGCCGCGGCTGCTGCGCCCGGCCTTCATGCTCGCCACTGCAGCCCTGCTGGCCGGACTGCTCGGGCTGCTGCTGCTCCCGATCCAGCTGGTCGCCGTGCCCGCGCTGCTGCTGGGGGTCGGCTTTGCTGTCTTCCCGCTGGTGCTGATGGTCATCAGCCGCAGCGGCCGCAACGCCGCCGAGACCACGGCCATGTCGACCCTCGCCCAGTCGGTGGGCTACTTCATCGCGACGCTGGGCCCGTTCGGGCTCGGCCTGCTGCATGCGGCCAGCGGCAGCTGGACGCTGCCGCTGGTGCTGCTGGTGGCCGTCGCGGTGCTGCAAATGGTGCTTGCTTACTGGCTCAGCGGCTCCGGCCGGAGCCGGGCCGATGGTACGGCCAACGACAGGAAACAGTCATGAGCCTCGGAACCGTCAACCGCCCGCCGCTGGCCGAGGAAGTGACCAGCCGGCTGCGCGAGGCCATCGTCTCCGGAAAGTGGCCGCTGCAGCAGCGCATCCCGCCCGAACCGGAACTCATGGAACAGCTCGGCGTCTCGCGCGGCACACTGCGCGAGGGGATCAAGGCGCTGGCACATTCGGGCATGCTGGAGGTGCGCCGCGGCGACGGCACCTACGTGCGCGCCACCAGCGAGATCAGCGGCACCGCCCGCAAGGCCTACCGGGAATTCGCGGACGAGGACGTGCTGCAGGTGCGTTTCGCGCTGGATACCCAGGCGGCCCGGCTGGCCACCCGGCTCGCAGGCGACGACGACGTCGCCGCGCTGCGGGCACTGCTCGCCCGGCGCCGGCAGGCCTGGGCCGGGCAGGACCTGGAACAGTGGATCGCCGCGGACTGGGAGTTCCACCTGCAGGTGGCCGCAGCCTCCGGCAACCCGCTGCTGCACGAGCTCTACGCCAGCTTCGGCGACGTGTTCCACGGAGCCAAGATGGCCCAGCGGCTGCGCGACGGGTTCGACGGCTGCCTCGCCGACGGGCATGAAGCCCTGGTGGACGCCATTGAGGCCGGCGACGAGGACGCCGCGGTCCGCACCGTCAATGCCAACCTGACCTACTGCATGGAATGGATGCCCCGCAGGGACGGCTCCAGCCACGGATAGCCGCCTCAGCGGGCCCCGGCCCGGGCCAGCAGCCCGGCGATTTCCTGCTGCCCCAGAGCCTCGGCATGCTGCCGGGCGGTTACGCCGTTGGTGTCAGGGATGTTCAGGTCCGCCCCCGCGGCGATCAGCTGGCGGACAACGTCCTGGTAGTCCGGGCCGCCAGTGCCGAAGATGACCGCCTCCAGCAGGCAGGTCCAGCCGGGCTCGTTGACGTGGTCCGGATCCACCCCGGCCTCGAGCAGGATCCGCACCGTGGAGGTGTGGGCGTGCTCGCAGGCGGGGATTAGGGCGGTGCCGCCGAAGCGGTTGGTGCTGTCCAGGTCGGCCCCGTGTTGCAGGGTCAGCAGCAGGATCTCGTCGAACCCCTCGGCACCGGCGTAGAGGAAGGCCGAGTCCTCGATGTTGTCCTTGGCATTGACGTCCGCACCGGCCTCGATCAGGACTCGGGCCGCCTCCATGTTGTTGGCCTTGGTGGCGGTGACCAGCGGGGTGCGGCCGTTGCCGTCGCGGAATTCCAGGTCCGCGCCGCGCGCCAGCAGCTGCTTGATTTCCGCGGCGTCGTTGTTGGCGGCGGCCTGCTGCAGCCGGGCGTTGAGGCGGGCCAGTTCCCTGGCATCAGGCGAGGGACGGGCGGAAGGTGCCGTCGACGTCGTCGCGGTCGCCGGGCTTGTTGCCGGGGGAGGAGTATGAGGCGCGGCGGTGGAGCCGTCCTCCGGCTGGCCGGCCGTGCAGGCGGACAGGAACAGCAGCGCTGACAACGGGACCACCCGGTGGATCCTGAATGATGGCATTTTTCCTCCGTTGCTGTGACCGGCGGCGGAGCAGATGCCGGTACCTGCACAGCCTATGCCCAGCGTGTGGGCCCTTTGGCCGAAAGTGACCCTAGATAATCGATTCTGTGCAAGATAGTATTTTCTTATAGGAAGATTGCAGTTACGGCTGCTCTTGGGTCGATGAACAAAGGGACGGGAGACAGGGATGTCTTGGGGATTGATTACTGCCATGGGACACGTCGGGATCCAGACCACGAAGCTGGAGGAGTCCGTCTTTGACGCGACACAGCTCCTGGGGCTGCGCGAGACCGAGAGGACTTCGGACGCCGTCTACCTTGCGGCGGCGAATGTGCACCACGAACTCGTCTACATTGAGTCCGACGTCGACGGCGTCGACAGCTTCGGCTTTGTCGCCCGCGACGGCGACGCCCTGCGCGAGATCCGCCGCCGCGTCGAGCAGGAGAACCTGCCGATTATCAGCGAGAAACCCAGGGGGGCCGGCATCGAGGATGGTTTCTCCTTCGTGGGGCCCGAGGGCTTCGTTTTCGAGGTGTATGTCGGCATGCAGGAGAACCAGGCGGCACAGCTCTCCTTCGGCCCCGACCGCTACGGGCACTTCAATTTCCATCCCCGCGACGTCACGGGCATGATGAAATTCCTGCAGCGCGTGCTGGATTTCCGGCTCTCGGACGTGATCGGCGACGACTTTGCCTACTTCATGCGCTGCAATCCGGACCACCACGGCATTGCTCTGGTCAAGGGCCAGGGCACCCTCCACCACCATGCCTGGCAGGCGCAGAGCATCGTCGACCTGGGCAAGCTCGGGGACCGCCTGAACAGGCTCGGCCGCGAACTGATCTGGGGGCCGGTGCGCCACGGTGCCGGCCACAACATCGCCGCCTACTTCGTGGAGACCTCCGGGGCCGTGGTGGAGCTCTACACGGACCTGGAGCAGATCTACGACGACTCCCGCCCTCCGGTCATCTGGGGCGAGGACGAGAACTGGTGGAACATGTGGAGCAGTTACCGTCCCACGGATTTCCGCAACTTCGGCCTGGCGCCGGTGGAATCCCCGGCGCGGATGGCAGTGCTGCGCTAGGGACACGACGTTGCGGCCAAGCCGCGCGCCGGGCAGGGTGCCCGGCGCGCGGCTTTTCTGTGCTTGCAGGCAGGGGTGGCCGAGGCCCGAAGCAATCATGCAATAGCGACGACAGAAAATATTTCTTAAATAAAAATGCGCAAAACCCTAGCCAGTTCGTGTGATTTCCGCCATGCTTGAGGAAGCCAATAAGTGATGGGGCCCACGCCCCCGGATGCCTGGCGCCGGGAGCTATGGGACCCCCTTGAAAGTTTCCAGTGGCTTCGGTCGATCTGCGTTTGCCGAAGCCAGTGTGCACAGAGTGAAAGATCCTATGCCGAAACCAAATACCGCCCGGACAGACAGTGGTCCGGAGATGCTCCACGACGCCGAACCGGCTGCAGGGTCTGCCCCGCAGTCCCTGAATACTCGGGACATGCGGCGCGTCCTGGGATCCAGCCTGATCGGCAGCGTGATCGAGTACTACGACTTCATCCTGTATGCGACCGCCGCATCGCTGATCTTCGACAAGGTCTTCTTCTCCAACCTCAGTCCCGCCGTCGCGCTGTTTGCCTCCTTCGGCACCCTCGCCGTCGGCTATATCGCCCGGCCGCTGGGCGGCATCGTCTTCGGCCACTACGGCGACAGGATCGGCCGCAAGAAGATGCTGGTGCTGTCCATGCTCATGATGGGCGGCGCTACGGTGGCCATCGGCCTGCTGCCTGCCACGGCGCAGATCGGTATCGCGGCCCCGATCATCCTGGTCAGCCTGCGCTTCATTCAGGGCATTTCCGTCGGCGGCGAATGGGGCGGGGCAACATTGATGGCCCTTGAGCATGCCCCGGCAAGCAAGCGCGGTTTTGCGGCGGCGTTCGCCAACGCCGGCGGTCCCGCCGGCGGCCTGCTGGCCACCTTCGTCGTCTCGGGTGTCTCGGCCGCCACGGGCAGCCAGTTCCTCGAGTGGGGCTGGCGCATCCCGTTCCTGCTGTCCGCCGTGCTGATCCTGATCGGCATGATTGTCCGGCTGAAGGTCGCCGAGAGCCCGGTCTTCCAAGAGCTTGAAGCCATGGCCGAGGAACGCCGTGAAAAGCAGAAAACCCCGCTGAGCCAGGTACTGCGCCTGCACCCCCGCGTAGTGGTTGTAACTCTCGTGGCGTCGCTGGGCTTCTATGCGATGCAGGGCATTCTGACTACGTGGGGCGTCTCCGTGGCGGTGGCTGAGGGTGTGGACCGTTCGGCGGTGTTGAACATCAAGGGTGTTGCCGCCGTCGTCACGATCGTTGTCTGCTTCGCCGCGGCCCGCCTGAGTGACAGGTTCGGCCGCCGTGCGGTGCTTACGGTCGGGGGCATCGCCGGAGTCCTCTGGGCGTTCCCGGCCCTGCAGCTGATGCATAACGGCACCGCCTGGGGCTTTGCCCTGGCCGTCATCGTCGGCAACGGCGTCATCCAGGGCATCCTGGCCGGGCCGATCGGCGCGTACATCTCCGAACAGTTCCCGGCCCCGGTCCGTTACACCGGAGCCTCGCTGGCCTACCAGGGCGCCTCGACCCTGGGTGCAGGCTTCACCCCGATGATTGCCACCGCCTTGGTGCTGGCCGGAGGTGGCGGCTATGCACTGGTCGGAGCCTTCTGGATCGCGGTCCTGGCGATCGGCCTGGTTGCGGTGCGCATGAGCCGCGAAGGCGCCGAGCTCAGGCAGAAGCGCCCGGCCTGACCTTCCGGCGGAGCCTTCTGCGGAGGCGGTGCACCTGGCGGTGCACCGCCTCCGGTGTTTAACGCCCGTGCGGGCTGCCGAGTCGGGCCAGCCGCACTTAATCAAAAAATTTGATGCGTTAGCCCGAAAACTTGTTATTTACGCAATAAGTCGGTGCTGTGATGATGGAAGGAGCAGGCGCCCTGGAGTGGCGCGGATCACGAAAGGAACCCAAGCAATGAGCTTGAAGCCGAAGAAGCACATGGTGCTCACGACGTTCATGCTGCCGGCCGGCTACCACAAGGACAGCTGGCGGATGGACGGCAGCCGTTCCGAGGAACTGGCCAACCTGGAGTTCGTGGCGGACCTGACCGTCATGGCCGAAAAGGCCAAACTGGACGCCGTGTTCTTCGGCGACATTGTCCACGCCAACACCGTGATGCGCGGGGACATCAAGATGAACGGCTTCTACGAGCCGATGACCGTGCTCGCCGCCTTGGCCGCCCGCACCAGGAACATCGGCCTGATCGGCACCGTCTCGACCTCCTTCAGCGAGCCGTACAACGTCGCCCGCCAGATGTGCGGCCTCGACCATATGTCCGGCGGCCGTGCCGGCTGGAACATCGTTACCTCCTCCGACGGCTTCCAGAACTTTGGAATGAAGGAGGCTCCGGATCCGGCAACCCGCTACCGCCGCGCCACCGAATTCGTCAATGTCGTCCAGCGGCTGTGGGACAGCTGGGAGGACGGCGCCGTCATCAACGACAAGCAGTCCGGCTGGTACGTGGACGCCGGGAAGATCCACCCCATCAACCACAAGGGCGAGTTCTTCGAGGTCGCCGGCCCGATCAACATGCCGCGTTCCCCGCAGGGCCGCCCCGTGCTGGTCCAGGCCGGCTCCTCCGGTCCGGGGATGGAGCTGGGCTCCTCGGTGGCGGACGGGATCTACACCGCCCAGCCCTTCAAGGAGCCCTCCGTCCAGTTCTATGCCAGGTTCAAGCAGATGGCCGCGGATAAGGGCCGCAACCCGGATGAGGTCAAGATCATCCCGGGCATCCTGCCCATCCTGGGCGACACCGAGAAGGAAGCCCTGCAGTTGGCCAATGAGCTGGCCAACCACGTCCACCTCGAGAACGGCCGCATCCAGGTGGGCGCGGACCTGAAGATGGACCTGGGCGAGCTGGACTACGACGAGCGCATTCCCGCCGAGTGGTTCTCGGATGATCCGCGGCTGGGCAGCCGCTACCAGATCTACCGCAAGAAAAGCGTGGAACTGGGCATGACGCTGCGCGAGCTGATCGTCGATCTCGCCCGCTCCACCGGCCACCAGTGGATGGCCGGTACTCCGGGCCAGGTGGCGGACCGGATGGTGGACTGGTTCGAGTCCAAGGCCTGCGACGGCTTCAACCTGAACTCACCGTTCAACCCTGGAGGCTTCCAGCTGATCTGCGACAAGCTGGTGCCCGAACTGCAGGACCGCGGCTACTTCCGCGAGGAGTACGAGGGCACCACCCTGCGCGACAACCTCGGCCTGCCGCGTCCGGCAGCAGTGGCGGAGGCCGCCGGGGCAGATTACGCCGCCGTCGGCTAAGCGGGGTTCCGGGACGAAGGTGCGACGGCGGCGGGAGCGTCCCGCCGCCGTCGTACCTTTTCCGGCGCCGCCGCCGAAGACCGGGGGCTCACAGCACGTCAGGCGGGTCCGCGCTGAAGCGTTCGGTGGCCACGTCGACCCAGGCCTGGGCCCGGGCGTTCAGCCGGGTGCTGCGCGGCCAGGCGAGCGAGACAATGGCCTGGCTCCGCGCGGCGGAGCGCGGCTGGGCCAGCGGCTTGAGCACCACGCCCAGCTCCCCGTAGGGGGCCTCCAGTTGGGGGCGCTGGAACAGCACGGCGATGCCGCGGCCGGTGGCGACCAGCGAACGGACGGTCGCGTAGCTGCGGGAGCGGTGCAGTACGTCCGGGGCCAGGCCGGCCTCCCGGTACATCTCCAGGATGCGGGTGGAAATCGGCGGGGCATCGAAGAAGATCAGCGGATCCGCCGCGACGTCCTTCAGACCCACCTCGTCTGCCGCGGCCAGCCGGTGGCCGGCGGAGAGCAGGATGTACGGATCGGCCGCGAGCAGCGCGGCGGTGCGGATGGCGGGGGAGATGTTCAGGTCGTAGAGGAAGGCGGCATCGATCGAGCCGTCCAGCAGGCGCTCCTGCAGGTCCTCGTGGTAGCCCTCGACGAAGTCCACGTCCACGTGCGGGCACTGCCTGGCGAACTCGGCCAGCATGGGCGGGATGATCGTCGGGCCCAGCGTCATGTAACAGCCGACGGTCAGCGGGCCGCGCACATTCGGGCGGTCGCCCTTGGACAGCGAGGCGATCTCGTCCGCCAGATCCAGCAGCTGGCGGGCCTGCAGCAAAACCGCCCGCCCCGTCGAGGTGAGTGTCAGGCCCTTGGACTTGCGCTTGATGCACAGCTCGGCGCCGATAATGCGTTCGAGTTCGGAGATGGACATCGAGATGGCCGAGGGCGCCATGTGCAGCCGGCGGGCCGCCTCGCTCATGGTTCCGGTCTCCGCGGCGACCACGAAGTGCCAGATCTGGCGCAGCGTGATGGCCGGGTGGCTGTTCAGGTTCATATTGTCAATTCTACTGACAATAAAGAGCGGAAATCGACAATTTACTTGAGCGGAGCGGGTTGCCAAGATGGAAAGGCGGGCCGTAACGGACTGGCCCGGTTGACCGCTGCAGGTTGGGCGGCATTGTGCGGAAGGTGCGAAGTACATCATGGATACCCGAGAGCTGTTCCTCGACCAGGCGGCGGCCATTGTCGGCGAGGAGAACGTCGTGCGTGCCGGCAAGGGCGCCGGCTACATCGACCCCTATCCGCTGAACCCGGGCCGGAACAAGTGGCCCGGGGTGCGCCCTGCCAACGTCGAGGAGGTGCAGGCACTGGTTCGGCTGGCCAACGACACCGGCGTGCCGCTGTGGACCTTCTCCCGCGGAAAGAACCTCGGCTACGGTGGTCCGGAGCCGCGCACCCAGGACATGGTGGCGCTGGACCTGGGCCGCATGAACCGTATTATCGAGGTCGACGACAAGCTCTGCTACGCGGTGGTGGAGCCGGGCGTGACCTTCTTCGACCTCTTCGAGTACATCCAGGAACGCGGGCTGAAGGTCTGGATCTCGGTCCCGGCGCTGGGCTGGGGCTCCGTGCTGGGCAACACCTTGGACCGCGGCTACGGCATGACCCCCAACGGCGACCACGTGAAGTCCCTGTGCGGCATGGAAGTGGTCCTGCCCGACGGCGACCTGGTGCGCACCGGCATGGGGGCGATGGAGGGTACCGACCTGGGGCCGCTCTTCCAGGGCGGCTTCGGCCCGACCCTGGACGGGCTGTTCACCCAGTCCAACCTCGGCGTGGTCACCAAGATCGGCCTGTGGCTGATGCCGTGGCCGGATGTTTTCATCTCCGGCGACGTGCTGGTCGAGCGTGAGGAGGACATGCCGCAGCTGATCGACATCCTCACCGAACTGCGCCGGCTGGACGTCATCCAGAACAACGCCCTCTGCGGCAATGTGGTCCGTGCCGCCACCATGAACGGCCCGCGCTCGCGCTGGTACACCGGGGAAGGCTCGATCCCGGATGAGCGGCTCGAAGAGATGCGCCACGAAATGGGCATCGGCCAGTGGAACGCCAAGTTCGCCATCTACGGGGACAAGGGCCTGGCGCTGCGCCGGCTGGAAATCATCCGGGAGCGCTTCGCGGAGCTGGAAGGCTTCGAGGTCAGGGCGCGCGTCTACGAGGGCAAGGACGGTGCCCCGGTCGCCTACGAGGACATTGCCCCGCAGGACCGGACGCAGATGGCCGGCGTGCCCACCCTGAAACCGCTGGAGACGGTGGCCTGGGCGGCCGAAAACGGCGGGCACATCGACGCCGCCCCGATCATTCCGGCCCGCGGCCAGGAGGTCTGGGACTTCTACCAGGAGGCCAAGGCCCTCTACCGCGAGTACGGGTTCGATCTCTACATCGGCTACCACCTGTACCCGCGCCACATGGTGCACGTAACCATGATCTTCTTCGAGAACGACAACGAAGAGCAGTTGGCCCGGGCCCGGGAGCTGTACGTCAAGCTGCTGCAGGCGGCCCGCCGCCGCGGCTATGCGCCCTACCGCAGCCATGTGGACTATATGGACACGATTGCCGACGGCTTCGATTACAACAACCATGCGGCCCGCCGGCTGCAGGAAAAGCTCAAGGACGCCCTGGACCCGGCCGGGGTGATTTCCCCGGGCAAGCAGGGCATCTGGCCGCGCCGCTACCGCGAAATCGCCGCGGCGGTTCCTGCCGATGAGGCCGAAGCTTCGGCCGCCTCCCGGTAACACGCCGGACACCCCTGGCGCACGCACTGCGCAAAAAGGCCGGCCGCTGGCTTCCACTGAACTGCTCCCCGGAAGTTGGACTGAGGAATTCAGTTCCGATTCCAGGGGAGCAGTTCACACCAGCGGCCGGCCCTTTATCGCCGGTAGTGCCTGCCAAGCCGGCCGGCTAAGCCGGGTGCGCGGCCGCGCGGCTGTAGGCGGCCTGTACTGCTTCGAACCGCGCGGCCACGTCCGGCAGCGTTTCCGGATGGGTGAAGACGTACAGCCCGCCCTCCCGGATGGCCCGCACCACCTGCCGGCCCACGTCCTCCGGCTCGATCACGCGCAGCGGCGGGGAGAAGTCCCGCGGCTGCGGTGCGCCGGGGTAGTGGCCGGGGCGCCGGCCGGCATTGGCGTTGATGTTCGTGCGCACGATGGCCGGGGCTAGGACGCTGATCCGGATCCGTCCTTCCTCCGCCAGCTCCTCGGCCAGCACCTCGCTGAGCGCGACGACGGCGGCCTTCGAGGCGGCATAGGCCGATGTGGCCGGTGCCGGGGCGAAGGCGGCCAGGGAGGCAGTGTTGACGATGTAGCCGCCGCCGGGGTTCTGCCGCAGCAGCGGCAGGAAGGCGGTGATCCCGTGCACCGTGCCCCAGTAGTTGATGTCCATCACCCACCTGCAGTCCGTCAGGGGCAGGTCCCCGAAGTACCCCAGCGGCCCAACCCCTGCGTTGTTCACGAGGATGTCGACGGCTCCGAACCGGGCTACGGTTGCTTCGGCCAGCCGCTCCATGCTCTCCAGGTCCGTCACATCGGTTGGGAGTCCGACGGCGCCCAGTTCCTGGGCGGCCTGCTGCAGGGCCTGTTCGTCGACGTCGGCAAGCACGACCCGGGCGCCGGCCTCGGCCAGTTCGGCCGCGATGGCCTTGCCGATGCCCGAGGCCCCTCCGGTGACGACGGCTGTCCGGTCCCGGAGGTCTTCGATCCGCTTGGGCGGTTTCTTCACATGCATCACTTCCTTGTGCTCGGTGCTCAACGGCGGGACGGGTGCTACAGGACGCTGAAACCGCCGTCCACGACCAGGGTGTGGCCGTGGACGAAGCTGGCCTTGGCGGAAGCCAGCCAGAGAGCGGCTTCAGCGATCTCGGACGGTTCCGCTGCCCGGCCCAGCGGAATGTTCCGGCCAAGTGAGGCCGCCAGCGCCGGGTTGTCGCGTTTCAGGCCCTCGATCAGCGGAGTCCGGGTGAGCCCCGGGCTGACGGCATTGATCCGGATGCCGGCGGCACCGTACTCACCAGCCGCGGCCCGGGTGAGGCCGACGACCCCATGCTTGGCGGCGGTGTAGGCGGCTGAACCCGGGTTGCCGACGATCCCCGCGACCGAGGAGACATTGACGATGGCGCCCCCGCCGTGGTTCTTCATGTGGCCGACCTCGTACTTCAGGCACAGCCACACCCCGCGCAGGTTGGTGTTCTGGACCCGTTCCCAGCCAACGCTGTCCAGCTCATCCAGCGGACCGACGGCACCGGGGACCCCGGCATTGTTCAGGGCGGCATCCAGTCCGCCGAAGCGCGCAACGGCGAACCCGATGAGCGCTTCCACATCGGATTCGGCGCTCACATCGGCGGCGAAAGAATCAGCGGTCCCGCCGGCGGCGTCGATCAGTTCCGCCGTGCCTGCCGCCGCCTGCGGGTCGACGTCCGAGGCCACCACCCGGGCGCCCTCGGCGCCGAAGGCCACGGCCGCGGCACGCCCGATCCCGCTGCCGGCGCCGGTGACCAGCACCGTCCTGTCCTGGAACAGCCCGTCACGATGCGGCATGCCGCCTGGCCTACGCACCGCTGATGTTCATGGCAACGGACTTGATCTCGGTGTAGGCCTCCACGCCCTCGCGGCCGTTCTCCTTGCCCCAGCCGGACTGCTTGAAGCCGCCAAAGGGCATGTTGGCGTCCATGCCGCCGGCGGCGTTGACGCGTACATTTCCGGCCTTGATGCGGCGGGCGAACTGGTGGGCCCTGGCGATATCCCGGGTCCAGATGGTGGAGGAGAGTCCGTAGATCGTATCGTTGGCCCGGCGGACGACGGCGGTGACGGTTTCGTCGTCGCTGAAGGTCGCGGCGGACAGCACCGGGCCGAAGATTTCCTCGCGGACCACCGTCATTTCGTGCGTGGTGTTGGCCAGCACGGTCGGCTGGAGGAAGAAGCCCCCACCGGGGACGGCGGCGCCCCCGGTGAGGACGTCGGCGCCCTGCTCGCGGCCGCTCTCGATGTAGCCGAGGATGCGGTTGCGCTGCTGCTCGGAAATGACCGGTCCCAGCTGGGTCTGCGGGTCGAGTCCGGGGCCGATCCTCAGGGACTGTGCCTTGGCCGCGATTCCGGCGAGGACCTCGTCGGCCACCGTTTCGTGGACGTAGAGCCGGGATCCGGCGGCGCAGACCTGGCCGGTGTTGCCGAAGATGCTCATGGCCGCGCCCTCGACGGCGCGCTCGAGGTCGGCGTCGGGGTAGATGACCACCGGGGACTTGCCTCCCAGTTCGAGCGAGACGCGCTTGAGGTTCCCGGCGCAGGAGGCCAGCAGGTGCTTGCCCACGGCGGTCGAACCGGTGAAGGAGATCTTGTCCACCTGCGGGTGGTCGGCGATCCGCTGGCCGGCGACGGCGCCCAGCCCTTGGACGATGTTCAGCACGCCGGGCGGGAATCCCGCCTCCAGGGCCAGTTCGCCCAACCGCACGGCGGTCAGCGGGGTCAGCTCCGCCGGCTTGAGCACCACCGTGCAGCCGGCGGCCAGGGCCGGGGCCAGCTTTGCCGCGGTAATGGCCAGCGGGCTGTTCCACGGCACGATCAAACCGACGACGCCGACAGGTTCCCGCAGCGTGTATGCATGCCAGTCCCCGGGCAGGGAGACCTCGCGGGTTTCGCCGTTGAGTTTCGTGGCCCAGCCGGCGTTGTAGCGGAAGGACTCGGCGGCCCCGCGCACCTCGAACATTTTGGCGATACCGAGCGGCTTGCCGGTATTGAGCGTTTCCAGCATGGCCAGCTCGTCCGCCGCCGCCTCCACGGCTTCGCCCAGCTTCCAGAGCAGCTTCGCCCGCTCCGCAGGAGCCATCGCCGGCCAGGGCCCCTCATCGAAGGCGCGGCGGGCCCCTGCCACCGCCCGGTCGACGTCCTCCTGGCCTGCGGACGCGGACTCGACCAAGGCCTCTCCCGTCGACGGGTCGACGACGGACAGCGGTTCTCCAGTGCCTTCAACCCATTCCCCGTCGATGAGCAGGCGGAGCGGGCGGCTGAGAACCTCCGGAGTCGGAGCGGACGTCAGGGTCTGTTCAACGGACATGGGAGCCCTTTCAGGAAAGCGGTCGCAAGCAATATTTTCTGTGACGCTTGCCACAAGATGAACACAAAGATACATTGTTTTTGGAATTGTGCATTCATGAACCAGCTCGATGAGGAGATCCTCGATGGAAAAGAAGTTCCGTAGCTACCGCAAGGCACGCATCCTGGCCCCGGTTGTCGCCGCCATGGCGGCCCTGTCGCTCGCCGCGTGCGAGGGTTCCCCGGGCGCAGGTGCAGCAGGCGCCGGCGAGGACGGCGGAAAGTCCTCGATCAGGCTGGTGGTGGCGCCGATCCACTTCGAGACCGCCTACATCGCCGAGCAGCAGGGCTACTTCGACGAAGCCGGGCTGGACGTGGAGATTGTGACCGGTGCGGATCCGGCGGCCAACCTGGCCATGGCGGTCAGCGGCGAAGCCGATATCACCACCGGCTCGTGGATTTCGGTGGCCACCTCCGCTTCCAAGGGCGTCCCGGTCACGGTGATCTCCGGCAACGGCATCGTCGATCCGGAGACGGCCAACTCCGGCATCCTGGTCAATCCGGACTCGGGCCTCAAGACAATCGCCGACCTCAAGGGCAAGACGATCGGTGTTGTGGGGGTCAAGACCGGCAGCGACATCCCGGTGCTGCAGGCCATCGAGGATGCGGGCCTGAAGGTGGAGGACATCAAGGAAGTGGCCATCCCCTATTCCGGGATGCAGGCGGCGATCGAGCAGAAGACGGTCGATGCAGTGGTGCCCGCCGATACCTTCTACCACCAGATGATCGATGCCGGCTACACGAGCATTGCCAATCCGGTCCTCGACTACCAGGCGAATATGCCGGTGACGGTCTGGACGGCGACGAAGGAATGGGTTGCCGCCAACCCCGGGACGGCGGAAAAGTTCAACGACGCCATGGAGAAGGCCGCAGAGTTCTACTCCGACAAAGCGAACATCGACGAGGTCAAGGCATTGACCGCGGAGGTGAACCAGGTGGACGTATCCCAGGTCGATGCCGGCAATTACGTCCCGGTCAGCGTGGCCGTCAACACCACGACAGGCCAGGCCGGAATCGACGCGATGGAGCATTTCGGCCTCGTCAAGGATCCGATCACCGCCGAGGAGCTCCTGTGGGACAAAGCCCCCCGGACTTCGAAGTGACGTACCGGCAACCGGCACGCAAAAGAGCGATGGGGGACACCCATGAGTAACCAAGCGCGGACCGTGGATCCGGGGCTGGCTCTGCAGCGTCTGCTGGCAGTCGCCGTGCTGCTGGCAGTCTGGCAGGTGGTGGTTTTCAGCGGCGTGCTGCCGTCCATGACCCCGGGCGTGGTCGAAATCGCGGCGGCGATCGGCAGCACCATCACCTCCGCCGTCTTCTGGGCCTCCCTGGGCAAGACCATGCTGGCGGCCCTGAGCGGCTGGCTGATCGCTGTCGCCGCTGGCACCGGCCTGGGGCTGTTGGTCGGGTCCCTTCCCCGGCTGGACCGGTCCTCGTCGATCCTGATCGACTTCGGACGTTCCTTCCCGGTGCTGGCGCTGATGCCGGTGGTCATCATGATGCTCGGCTCCAACACCCGGATGGAAATCGTGGTCGTCGCGCTGTCCTGCCTCTGGCCCGTGCTGGTGCAGACCATCTACGGGGCCCGGCGCCAGGAGGCGGCGGTTGTGGACACCGTCAGGACCTTCAGGATTCCGAAGCTGTTGTGGTTCCGCCGCGTCCTGCTGCCCGGGGCAATGCCGTTCATCGCCACCGGCATCCGCATCTCGGCCTCGATCTCCATCCTTGTCGCGGTAGGTGTGGAGGTGCTGAGCCAGGCACCCGGCATCGGGCGGCAGATCACCCTGGCGCAGCAGGCCCAGCACTGGGACAAGGCGTTTGCATACCTGTTCTTCGCCGGGCTGGTGGGCTGGGGAATCGCCCTGCTGCTTCAGACCGCCGAAGCACGACTCCTCAAGTGGAACAGGCAGGCCAATGGCTGAGACCGCAGTATCAACCAGACCGGACAACGCCCGGCGCCGGACCCGCACGGTCCGCACGGGAACCTCGCCCGCGGCGCGGCTGCTCGAACGCAGCTGGCTGATCGCCGTCGTCTTTATCCTGTGGTGGGTCCTGTCCGCCCGGAGCACGAACTTCTTTGTGCCCTCGCTGCAGGAAATCCTCGCGGTGCTGGCCCGTGACCTGTCCAGCGGGGTGATCCCGGATGGGGCGGCCTACAGTTTGACCAATCTCGCTGCCGGGCTGCTGCTGGCGGTGGCCGTCGGCATCGTTCTGGGACTCATCCTGGGCGAGGCCAACCGGCTGCGGCAGGTCGTGGACCCGGTCATCCACTTCTTCCGTTCGGTTCCGCAGGCCGCCCTCGTGCCGCTGATCATCGGCGCCTTCGGCATGGGGCAGGGTCCCAAGATCTATACGATTGCCTTCGCCTGTATGTGGCCCGTCCTGCTCAACACCATCGACGGCGTCCTGGGTGTGGAGCCGACGGTGCGGCGGTTTGCCAAGGTGTACCGGATTCCGCCGGGCCTCTACTTCCGGCGGGTGGTCCTGCCCGCGGCCCTGCCGCAGATTGTGGCCGGCGTCCGGGTTGCCCTGCCGATCGGCATTACCGTGATGGTGGTCAGCGAACTGTTCGCCGCCACCCGCGGACTGGGCTTCTACATCCTGAATTCATCGGCAACATTCCAGGTGCCCGAAACCTGGGCAGGGGCGCTCTTCGTCGGCGTCATCGGCTACATCCTCTCGGTGGCATTCGTGCTGTGCGAGCGGCGCATCCTGCGCTGGTACATCAAGTCGGGTGCCAAATGAGCAAGCTAACTGCCTCCGGGCCAAATTCCGAGCAAGTATCTGAGCAACTAGGAGCTTCCATGTCCCTGCAGACGGCCCACAGCCCGGCCCGGCGAGCCACGGAACAGTTGATGCAGGTCCGCGGGCTGACCATGAGCTACGGCTCCGGAGCCGCGGAGAACAAGATCCTGCAGGACCTGGACCTGGACGTCAGGGCCGGGGAGTTCGTCTCCATTGTCGGCCCGTCCGGTGTCGGCAAGACCACGCTGCTGCGCTGCCTGTCCGGCCTGCTGGCGCCCAAGGCGGGCACCATCTCCGTGGGCGGCCAGCAGATCACCGGGCCGCACCCGGACCTGGCGGTGGTCTTTCAGGACTACAGCCGCTCACTCCTGCCCTGGATGAGCACGCGGGAGAACGTCGCCTTCCCGCTGCAGGGCAAGGGGATGGGCAAGGCTGAGCGGAACGCGCTCGCGGACCGGAACCTGGCCGCCGTCGGGCTCGCCGGGCAGGGGGACAAGTATCCGTGGGAGATGTCGGGCGGGATGCAGCAGCGTGTCGCGATCGCGCGGGCTCTGGCCTACAACGCCAAGGTGCTGCTCATGGACGAGCCCTTCGCGTCCGTGGATGCCCAGACCCGCTTCGACCTGGAGGACCTGGTCATCGACCTGCACACCAACCTCGGGGTCACGGTCATCCTGGTGACCCACGACATCGACGAGGCCCTCTACCTGGCGGACAAGGTAGTGGTGATCGCCGAGAAGCCGGCCACCGTCGTCGACGTCATCGAGACCAACTTCGGCGAGGTCCGCGACCAGGTGGAGACCAAGGCCGATCCCCGCTTTGCCGAGGCGCGTGCCCGCATCCTGCACCGCCTGCGGGACCACTAGGGTAGGGGTTGGGGCAGGCCCTGCGTCTCGCTGGCACGCCACGCAGGGACCCCGCTGCCCCACTCCTGGTGGCTTCATACAGAGGCCTGCCTCCGCCGGAACCACGTCCGGTGGAGGCAGGCCCTTTAATTGCCCCTAGGCGCCCGCAGGCACTGTGCCCACGGCCTTTTCGAGTCCGACCTCACCGGCCTTGCGGACGGCGTCCATGGTGGTCTCGTAGTGGCGGCGCAGCAGCTTGGCGGCAGCGGGCGCGTCCCGCTTGAGGACGGCGGCCAGAATGTCGCGGTGCTCCTGCTCGATGTCCCGTTTGGCTTCGCGCGTGGCGACACCTGCCCAGCGCCCATAGAGCTGGGCGATGTCCGAGAGCGTGCAGGTGAGGTCGATCAGGACGGGTACGCCGCAGGCTTCCATCAGCTTGGCATGGAACGCCTGGTGGGCGTTGTTCCACTCCTGGGTGTGCTGGGACGGGTCCTCGGCACGCCGGCGCGGGGTGCGCTCCAGCGTATGGTGGACGGCGATGAGCTCGGACTCCCAGTTCAGGTCGCCGCGCTGGATCGCCAGGGTGATGCCGAATTCCTCGTTCACGCACCGGAGTTCGGTGATGTCCTCGAGCTCGGCCAGCGAAATCGGGGGGACAAAGAAGCCGCGGTTGGGCTTGAGCTGGACCAGGCGGTCGCCGACCAGCCGGGTGAGTGCCTCCCGGATGACGGTGCTGCTGGTCTGGTAATGCTCCGAGAGCGCGGTCAGCTGGAGCTTCTCCCCGGGGGACCAGCGGCCGCCGAGGATGTCCCTGCGCAGCGCATCCCTGATGTGCTTGCTCAGTGTCTCGGAGTCAGTGCGCTTTGCCATGGGATGATTCTACATTCTCCTATTGACGCACGGCTTAGGGCAGCGATTATGCATTATCTGTTGACTTATGCAAACCTTTGGCTAGACTGGTTGCAGGCCCCATGAAGAGATGCGGATCACAGCCGGACGGGCGGGTCCTGCCGCTTCCATGCCGATCCATCCGCAAGACCAAGGAGAACAGCCGTGACCAGCTCCCTTACCGAAGTGCGCGTCGAGGACGCCGTCGATGACCTGTATTGGCGGGACCGGTACGAGCCCATCACCGAAGATGATGCGTTCCTGCGCCGGATCGTGGAGACGAGCGATCTTCCCGCGCTGATGGTGGCGCTGGCCGCGGTTACCGGCGACTTCTCCTTGCTGCGCGAGGATCTGCGGCCGCCGCAGCCGCCGGCCGACATCATCGGCGAGCCGCACGGCGGCATGAGCCCCGGGCAGCAGGCCACTGCCCGGGAGCTGGCCTTCGATGCCCTCAAACGTGTACGCGACGAGCAGCTCACCAGCGTGGGCCTGCTGACCGAGGAACAGGCTGAAGACATCCTGACCTGGATCACCAATGCGGCCAACCCCGAATACCACCCGATGCTCATGCACGATATGGCGCTCGTCGAGGGCAGGAGCGGCAGGCCGGACTGGAACTTCGCCGAGGTGTCCGCGGGCCGCGACTTCAGCGTCGCCGTCATTGGCTCGGGCGTCTCCGGGATGGCCGCGGCATACCGGCTGAAGCAGGCAGGAATTCCGTACACCGTGTTCGAGAAGGGCCACACCGTCGGCGGCACCTGGTGGAAGAACACCTACCCGGGCGTGCGGCTGGACACCCCGAACTACGCCTACAGCTTCTCCTTCGCGCAGCGCGACGACTGGCCCCAGCAGTTCTCCCAAGGCCCGGAGATCTACCGCTACACCTGTGAAGTCGCCCGCCGCGGCGGGATCACGGACAATATCGTCTTCAACACCGAGGTCACCTCCGCCGCCTACGACGAGGCGAGTGGGTTCTGGAACGTGGAAACCGTCGACAAGGACGGCAACACCGGAACCCGCCGGTTCAACGCGGTGATTTCCGCCGTCGGCCAGCTGGACCGCCCCAAGTACCCGGACGTGCCCGGACGCGAAGACTTTGGCGGGATCCAGATGCACTCGGCCGAATGGGACAACAGCGTCGACGTCACCGGCAAGCGCGTGGCCGTCATCGGCACCGGTGCCAGCGCCTACCAAATCGTGCCGGCGATCGTGGACCAGGTCTCTTCGCTCACAGTCTTCCAGCGCAGCTCCCCGTGGATGCTGCCGACCAAGGGCTACTACGACGACATGCCGGACTCCGTGCAGTGGCTGGTGCGGAAGCTGCCGCACTACGGTCAGTGGCTGCGCTTCTGGCAGCACTGGCTCGGCGTCGAGGGCCGCCAGCACACCACTGTCGCCGATCCCGGCTGGGGCAAGCCGGGCAGCGTCTCCGCCGTCAACGAGCGGGTCCGCCAGCAGCTGACCGCGCTGCTGGCCAGGCAGTACGAGGACCGCCCGGACCTGCTGGCGAAGGTCACCCCGGACTATATCGTCGGCGGAAAGCGCATGCTGCGCGACAACGGTGTCTGGGCGCAGTCGCTGAAGAAGCCGCAGACCACCCTGGTCACCGAAGGCATGGAGAAGATGGTCCCGGAGGGCATCGTCACCAAGGACGGCGTGCTCCATGAGGTGGACATGATCATCTACGCCACCGGCTTCCAGGCCTCGGAGTTCCTCGAGCCGCTGAAGGTCACCGGCCGGCACGGCACGGACCTCCACGAGTACTGGGGCGGCGACGCCAAGGCCTTTGCCGGGCTGACGGTGCCGAACTTCCCCAACCTGTTCATCATCACCGGTCCGAACACAGGCCACGTGGTCAACGGCAGCCTCTACTCGATGATCGAGTACGGCGTGGAGTACATCCTCGAGGCGCTGCGGATCATCCTGGCGGAGAACCTCAAGGGCCTGGACCTCAGGCAGGAGGTCCTGGATGCCTTTGTGGCGGACCTCGACGCCGCCAGCGCCACCAAGGCCTGGGGCCATCCCAGCGTGAAAACCTGGTACAAGAACAAGTTCGGCAGGGTCTCCCAGGTCTGGCCGTACCCGGTGCTGGACTTCTGGAAGATCACCCGCGAAGTCAAGCTCGACGACTACAACAAGCTGGCATGAGCGGCACTACCGGACTGGCTGCGGGACCCGGCACCGGACCGGGTGTCGGGCCCGTCAGCCAACGCGTCCGGCCCGCTACCCGCGTGGCAGGCCTGGCCGCGGATGTCTCCGGCGGCACCGTACGGGCCCTCGGCATCCACTACGGTGCACGCCTCGACGCGGCTGACCGCTTCAGTCCTCTTGGTGGCCCGTCCCCGGAGCTGGTCCAGTCCGAGCCGGCGGCGTTCCCGCAGGCCCCCGGATCCCTGGACTGGCTGCTTGGTCCGGCACTGATGGAGCTGCCGCAGCACGAGGACGCGTTCCAGCTGAACGTGTGGGCCCCGCTGGACGCCCGGGACGCCCCGGTGCTGGTCTACCTGCCGGGCGGCGCGTTCATCAGCGGCGCCGGCACCGTCCGCTGGTACGACGGCGAACGGCTCGCCCGGGAGGGTGGCGCCGTCGTCGTCACGATCAACTACCGCCTGGGCGCGCTCGGGCTCATCGGTGATGGACAGCGGCCCTCGAACCTGGCGGTCGGGGACATCCTGCAGGCGCTGCGCTGGGTGCAGGGAAACATCAGCCGTTTCGGCGGGGACCCGGCACAGGTGACTCTGGCCGGGCAGTCGGCCGGCGCGTTCTACGCCTACCTGCTCAGCCAGCTGCCGCAGGCCAAGGGCCTGTTCCGGCGCACCGCCCTGCTGAGCCTGGCCTGGCAGCCGCCGCTGACGCCCGCCGAATACGCCGAACGCTACCGGCTGCTGGTTGAAGCGCTCGGCGAGGACGCGCCTGGCCTGGCGGAGGTGCCGGCCGGCGCCCTGCTGCGGGCCCAGGGGGCGGTCTCCAAGGCTTACGCCGGACGCGGACTGGGCCTGATGCCCGCTGCGGACTCCACGGTGCCTGCGGATTTGTTCGATTTCGCCGCAGCTGCCGGGCGCCTGCACGTGTCCGAGCTGCTGCTGAGCACCACCCAGGACGAGGCCGCCGCCTTCCTGAAGGCGGTGCCCGTGGCTGCCGTGACGCCCGGGCAGCTGGCCGGCTTCGTCGCCGGACATTTCGAGGATGCGCCGGCAACCCTGGCCTGGCTGGAGGAAAAGCTGCCCGGAGCCACCTGCCACGCGAAGCTGGTCGAGGCGATGAGTTTGCACCAGCTGCGCCTGGCGGCGTTCGAACTCGCCGGGCACGCCCGCGCCGCCGGCGTGGATGCATCCGTGGCACGTTTCGCGGTGGCCAGCCCGCTGGAGGGGGCCGGCAGCGCGCATTGCTTCGAGGTCCCGTTCCTCTTCGGCAACCGGGAGCAGTGGGCGGACGCTCCGATGCTGCTGGGCGTCCCGGAGGCGGTGTTCGAGGAAGCGGGTGCGGCCCTGCGCGGCCTGCTGCTTGGCTTCGTGGCCGACGGCAGGGCGAGGACGGACGACGGCGGTGTGCTGCCGTCGTTCGATCCGGCGCTCCCGCAGGCCTACCGGATCGGCGCGGACGGCGCCGGATTCATCCCCGCGGAGCCAGACCTGGCGCCACGGCGCTGACAGGCACCATCCGGGTGCGAAGAGGCGGCCCTCCTGCCTGCAGGAGGGCCGCCTCGCTCCTTTAAAACTAAAACCTCGGGCTAGAACGTTGTGACTACCGACCGGGCCACGGAACCGCCGCGGAGCAGCTCGTAGCCGTCATTGACCTCATTAAGGCTGATGCGCCGGGAGACCAGCTCGTCGAGCTTGAAGCGGCCCTGGAGGTAGAGGTCCGCGTAGAACGGGATGTCCACCTTCAGGTTCGTTGAACCCATGGCGACACCCCGGATGCCCTTCTGCTTGCCCATCAGGTCACCGAAGGGGGTGACCTCGATGGTAGCGCCGGGCTTGTGGACGCCGATGAGGTAGGCGGTGCCGCCGACGTCCAGCATGGCGACCGCGTCCATGGCGGTCCGGCGCAGGCCGATGACCTCGAAGGCATGGGTCACGCCGCCGCCGGTGAGATCCTTGACGGCGTCAACGGCATCGCCGTCGGCCGGGTTGACGGCATCGGTGGCACCGAAGTCCTTCGCCAGCCCAAGCTTGGCCGGCTGCAGGTCGACGGCGACCACGCGCCGTGCCCCGGCCAGGACGGCCCCTTGGATGACGTTCAGCCCCACGCCGCCGCAGCCGATGACGGCCACGGTGTCGCCGGGGCGGATGCGTGCGGAATTGATGGCCGCCCCCGCGCCGGTCACCACGCCGCACCCCAGCAGCGCCGCCCGGTCGAACGGGATGTCCCGGCTGACCCCCACGACCAGGCGCTCATGCACCAGCACCTGCTCGGCGAAGCCGCCGATGCCGATGAACTGGGTCAGCGCCTGGCCGCCAAGGCTGATGCGCGGTGCCTGGTCCGGCGTGCGCTGGGTTTCCTGGGGGGCACGGCACTGGTACGGGCGGCCGGTCAGGCAGCCGGTGCAATGGCCGCAGCTGCTGATCGGGGAGGCCACGACGTGGTCACCGGGACTGAATTCGGTGACCTCCGGTCCGACGGCCGCGACGACGCCGGCGACTTCATGGCCGAGCAGGGCCGGCATGGGGAAGCCGGCACCGCTGGAAGCCACATGCAGGTCGCTGTGGCACAGGCCGCTGGCCCGGACCTCGATCAGGACTTCCCGGCCGATCGGATCGGCGATCTGGACGTCCCGGACAGTGAATGATTGGCCGGTGCCTTCGAGGACTGCTGCTTTCATATCTAGTCTTTCCCTTCCTGGCTATCCCTCCGGGATGCGTGACGACAGTCACACAATATATAGTACTGAGAATATTGCAAAAAGACGTTGTGTATCTATTTGAAGGAGTTCGCCATGAAGGCAGCAGTAATTAATGAAATCAACGGACGTTTCGATGTCGAGGAGCTGGCCATTGACGAACCGGCGGCCCACGAGGTGCTGGTCGAGGTGAAGGCTGCCGGCCTGTGCCATTCTGACCTTCTGGTGGCTTCGGTGGACCGGGGCCGGCCGCTGCCGATGGTGGTGGGCCACGAGATGGCCGGCGTGGTGGTTGCCGTCGGTTCGGCAGTCAGGGGCCTGTCCGCCGGTGACCACGTGGTGGGGTCCGAGGTGAAGTTCTGCGGTTACTGCGAGGAATGCCTGTCCGGCCATTCGTACCGCTGCCTGAATCCGGGGGAGGCGGCCGGCCGCAGGGCATCGGAGCGGCCGAAGCTGAGCCGCGGCGCCGAGGCGGTGCAGGCCTTCGGTATCGCGGCCTTCGCCGAATACACCCTTTGCCATGCCAACTCCCTCGTGCGCGTCCCCCGGGAGGTGCCGTTCCCGCAGGCTGCGGTGCTCAGCTGTGCGGCGACCACAGGTGTGGGCGCGGCCATTAATACCGCGAAAGTGGGCCCGGGTGAAACCGTCGCCGTCCTGGGCCTTGGCGGCATCGGCCTGAATGTGCTCTCCGGCGCCCGCATTGCCGGCGCGGCCACGATCATCGGCGTCGACGTGCATCCGGACAAGCTCGAGTTGGCGAAGAAGTTCGGTGCCACCCACACCGTCAACTCCGCCGAAGAGGATGTGGTGGCGCGGGTGCGCGAGATTAGCAGCCGCGGGGTCCACCATTCCTTCGAAGCGATCGGGCTGGCCCGGACCCAGCTGCAGGCTGTCGAGATGACCCGGGTCGGCGGAGGTGCCTACTTCATCGGCATTCCGGGCTCCGGTGCCCCGCTTGAGGTGGATGTGCTCCAGAGCCTGATTGCCGGCCAGCGCAGCATGCAGGGGGTCTATATGGGATCAAGCAATATTCGCCGGGACATTCCGCTGTATGCCGAGCTCTACCTGCAGGGACGCCTGAACCTGGACGATCTCGTGGCCCAGGAGATCCCTCTGGAGGGGATCAATGATGCCTACCGGCTGCAGGAATCCGGCGCGATCGCCCGCAGCGTCATCACCAGCTTCTAAGCCGCCGCAAGCGGGGCGTGGTGTGTGTCACGCAGGGTATTGCTAATCCGGCGAGAGATTTATAGAATCATCTAAAGAATATATTTTCTTCCTGATTATGCGGCAGCAGAGCCTGCCGCGGAGACTTCCCGAAGGAGTTTGCCGTGACTGCACGTACCGGTTCCGAATACAAGCAGGGCCTGGCCGACGGCCGCGAGGTGTGGCTGGGCGAAGAGCGGATCAACGTTTTGGAGCACCCGGCCTTCCGGGGCTCCATCGAGGGAATGGCCGCCTACTTCGACTACCAGCACAAGTACGCCGCGGACTGCCTCACGGTGGACCCCGTCACCGGCGGGCAGATGAATGTCAGCCTGATGCTGCCGAAGAACGCCGAGGACATCGCGGCCCGGCACCGTGCCTTCGACCGCCTCGCGCGCTACTCCAACGGCATGCTCGGCCGGACCCCCGACTACGTGAACGTGGTGCTCGCCGGCCATGTCTCGCGCAAGGACATCTTCGACCGTTCTGGCGATCCGGTCTTCCATGAGCGCCTGGCGGCCTACCACCGCGAGGTCATCGAGAAGGACCTGGCCCTGACCCACACCATTGTCCACGCCGCCATCGACAAGAGCGTGGGCGAACTGCAGGGCATGAACGAGGAGCTGACGCTGCGGGTGGTCCGGCGCACCGAGGAGGGCTTGGTCGTCCGCGGCGCCAAGATGCTCGCCACCTTGGGCCCGATTGCCGACGAGCTCTACGTCTACCCGGCCACCCCGATCCAGAAGGGCTTCGAGGAGTACGCCCTCTCCTTCGCCATCCCGGTAGCCACCGAGGGCGTCGTGGCAGTCTGCCGCGACCATTACGGCATCGACGCCGACGTCGCCGATAAGCCCTTCTCCTCCCGCTTCGACGAGCAGGACGCCGTCATCATCTTCGACGACGTGCTGGTGCCGTGGCACCGTGTCTTCATCGACGGCAACCTGGATGTCTACAACTCCCTCAATGCCGGCACCGCCACGGGCAACACCCAGCAGCAGACCGCGATCCGGGCCACCGTGAAGCTCGAGTTCGCCTACGATCTGTGCACCCAGATGGCCAAGGTCACCGGCACCGAATCCAAGCCGGACGTGGCCTCGATGCTCGGCGAAATCTACTCGTACCTGCGCATCGCCCGTGCAGTGGTCCACTCGGCCGAGGTGAACGCTTCCGACTGGGGCGGCGGGGCCTTCTTCTGCCATGACGACATCAGCGCGCTGCGCACCATGATGCCGGTCTGGATGGCCCGGGTGAACGACATCATCAAGTCCATGGGTTCGCACAACCTGCTCGCGACCCCAACCCAGGCCGCGTTCCAGGACCCCCGCCTCGGCCCGCTGCTCCAAAAGTACCTGCCGGGTGCCAACGGCATCTCCGCCCAGGAGCGTGCCCGGATCTTCCGCACCGCCTGGGACTTCGCCGGCTCGGCGCTGGGCAGCCGGATCGAGCTCTACGAGCGCTTCTACCTCGGCTCCGTCGGCCGTGCCCGTGCGCTGGACCACCGCAAGGCCCAGGCCAAGGGAGAGACCGGCGCCTACCGGGCGATGTTTGACGAGGCCGGCGTGGCTCCGGCCCTGCAGGAGGAAGACGTCTTCGTGCCCGGCCAGCCCATCGGCGCCCGGATCTAGGGGGCGGGCATGACTGCCACGACCGAAACGACCGCCACGCTCACCGAGCAGGTGGCCCGGCACGTCACCGGAACGGGCTTCGAGGCCATCGATGCGCGGACGGTGCAGCGGGCCAAGGTGCGCCTGATCGATTCGCTGGGCAACATCGCGGCGGGCCACCGCGCCCAGGGCAACGACGCCGTCGTGCAGCTGGCGGCCCGCTGGGGCGGGGCGCCGGAATCCACCGTGCTGGTGCACGGACTCCGGGTGCCGGCCCAGACGGCGGCCATGGTCAATGCGGTGATGATGCGTTCCTACGACTTCGAGGCGATCGGCGCCGAGGGACCGGACCACACTCAGGTAGCGGCCCACATCTCGGGTACCACCGTTCCGGTCGCACTGGCCGTGGCCGAACAGCAGGGGGCCGGCGGCAAGGACTTGCTCGCGGCACTGATCCTCGGGGATGACCTGGCCTCGCGCCTGGGCGTCGCCTCGGGATTCGACGTCTACAGCGGCGGCGACAATACCGGCACCATCAACGGCCTCGGCGGCACGGCGGTCGCGGCCAAGCTGATGGGGCTGGACGCCAGGCAGCTGCGCAATGCACTGGGCATCGTGGAGAACCAGCTGGCCGGAACCGTGGCGAACATCTTCGACCAGACCCTGGCATTCAAACTGCCGATGGCGTTCGCCGCACGCAACGCCATCGTCTCGGCGGAACTGGCCGGGCTGGGCTTCACCGGCCCGGTCGACGCCATTGGCGGCCGCCACGGGTTCCTGGACATGTACTGTGCCAAACCGGCCCCGGAGAAGATCACCTACCGGCTGGGCGAGGAGTTCTACGCCGACTGCGTGATCAAGCCGTGGGCCTCCTGCCGGGCCAGCCATCCATCGCTGGACGCCTGCGTGCGCCTGGTCACCGAAAACCAGGTGGACCTGGACGCGATCGACCAGATCCGCATCCACGTCACCCCCCGCACCCTGGCCGGATTCGTCGGACAGCCCTTCGAGATCGGGGAGTGCCCGGAGGTCTCCGGGGCGTTCAGCATCCGGTTCACCGCCGCGACGGCCCTGATGTACGGCACGGTCCGTCCGGAGCACCTGAGCATTGAGCACATGAACGATCCGCAGCTGCGGGCGCTGCTCGGGAAGATCACCTTGGTCGACTCGCTGCCGCCGCACGAGTACCTCACCGCGGAGGTCGAACTGCTGCTGCAGGGCGGCTCGCGGCTGTGCTCGCGGGTGGACGTGCCCCGCGGTGACATCTACGCCGCTCCGCTGTCCGAGGCCGAAATCCTGGACAAGTACTACGCCAACGTCGAGTTCGGCGGACGCATCAGCCGCGCCACGGCCGAAGAGGCCGTCGAAACCATCAATAACCTGGAGTCCCTCGGGGACATCACCGCGCTCGTGAAGCTGTTCACGCCGGCGCAGACCTAGGAGATAGCAATGAGCACCAACACCACCGAGTTCGGCGTGGACCAGCTGGTCTTCCGCAACGTCGTCGGCCACTTCGCCTCCGGCGTCACCGTGATCACCACGGTGGTCGACGGCGAGCTGTTCGGCACCACCGCCTCGGCTGTTTCGTCCCTGTCGATGGAGCCGCCGATGATGCTGGCCTGCCTGAACCGCTCCAGCAGCACCCACGACGCCGTGGTCAAGGCCGGCTGGTTCGGCATCAACATCCTCGCCGAGGACCAAGGCGGCCTCGCCATGAAGTTCGGACGCAAGGGTGGGGACAAGTTCGAGGGTGTCTCCGTGACCCGTTCCGGGCACGGCGGCGTCCCGCTGCTGGACGGCGCACTGGCCCAGATCGTCTGCAAGGTGGAGGAGACCCCCACCGGCGGTACGCACACGGTCTTCTTCGGCCTGGTCGCCGAGGCCAGCGCCCGCGAGGGCGCCGAGCCGCTGGCCTACTACCGCGGCACCTTCGGACGCCTGGAGCGGGTCAAGGAACTGGCCGCCTACGACGCCGTACGCGAGTGGGTGCTGCACCGCCGGACCCCGCTGGGCCAGGAACTGGACCCGGCGGCCATCGCCGCCGAGGTCAAGGCCGACCCCAACCACGTCCACAACGCCCTGGTCAAGCTCACCGCAGAAGCCCTCGTGACCCGCGGCAGGCAGGCGGAGTTCCTGCCGACGCCGATCACCCGCGGGCTGATGGACAGCGTGTATGACGGCCGTGCCACCATCGAGCTGGGCGTGCTGGCCAGCCACTTCGACAAGTTCACCGACGAAGACGTCGCCGCCCTGGCGGCCCTGACGGACGAGCTCGGGCGGCTGCGCGCCAGCGGCAAGGACGCACTGGACGAATTCCTGAAAGTCAATGTCATGTACCACGATCGCCTGGTCAGCGTGGCTGGCTCGGCCCAGCTGACCGATGCCTTCCGCCGGCTCGGCATTGGCACCGTCTGGCGGCAGGCGCTGGCCGGGGACGAGTGGGCCCGGCAGATGGACCACAGCCACATCGTCGACCTGACGAAGGCACTGAAGGCCCGCGATGCCGCCAAGGCCGTGGAGGCGCTTCAGGCGCACACCGCCTTCGGCAAGCAGTTGGCCGCCGAGGTCATCGACCGCCACGGGGGAGCGGTCTGAGTAACTGCTCCACCGCCACTCATGACGACGGCGGGGCTGCACCGAAAGGTGCGGCCCCGCCGTCGTCCGTGCCGGCCCTGTCCGGCCGGTTCCAAGTGGTCGAGGTCCGGTTGGACCGGGTCGATGCCTTAAGCGTCGTCTTCGGTGAGTTCCTTCATGAATTCATGGAACATGTCGTCCTTGACGATCGCTTGGAACTTCCTGTATCCGTACGCTCAATCAGGCCTTCGACAAGCATCGGGTACTTGGCTGTGTTGCCCGGAGGGCTGCTCGGGAATGTCCATGATCCGCATGACGAACGTATCCCTCAAATTCTCGGCAGCCTGGCAGGAGCACCGTAAACCGGATCGTCCACCGTCGTCCAAAAAACTGATCTTCGCGGCACGTCTTGACTATGGCGGGGATTCGGCGGTTGGTTGCCGCACACGACCGAGGACCCCGCCGGCGGGAGCCGTCGGGGTCCTCGGTACTTGCTCCGGTGGTCCGGGAACGGACCACCGGACAACGGTCAGCGGCTTGGGACCTAGGAGGAGCCGCTGACCTGCTGGGCGGCTGCTGGCTGCACCCCAAGGCCCGGCACCCAGGACGACAGCGCGGAGAGTGCCGCCTGTTCACCGGCCCCGGTGGCAGCAGCGGCCACGTAACGGTCCGGGCGCACGATCAGCACAGTGCCCGTGCCATGTAGCGGGGCAAAGGCGCCCTCGGTGTCGGTGACCGTCACCGGGCCGCCGCTGCTGTGGTCCTCCGCGCCGGGCAGTTGCCGGATGTCGACGGCAGCGCCGCCGCGGAACCGCAGCACGGCCCAGCCGGAGCCGAGCAGGGTGTCCAGCGCAACAGCGTCCCCGGTGTCCAGCTGGACCTTCGGCTGGGACAACGACCGTCCTACCAACCCGGCCCCAGGCTTGGCGACGTCCGGGGCCGGGGCGATCACGCACCCGTCGGTAAAGTGCGGCTGCTTGAGGAATTTCATCCCGGTCAGCCAGTTCTTGGCCGCCGGCACGATGCCCAGCGCGGCAAGGGCTCCGTCCCGCAGCGCGGTCAGCACCGGGTTGACGTTCATGACCACCTTGCCGATCCGCTGGGACAGGCGCACCATGTCCACTGCGTGCGGTCGGCGCTCGCTCTGGTAAGTGCTGACCAGCGCGTCGGTGCCATGACCGCGGACGTGGGCGGCGACCTTCCAGGCCAGGTTGGCAACGTCCCGGATGCCGGCATTCAGCGCCTGCCCAGCGAAGGGCGGCATCATGTGCGCGGCGTCCCCGGCGAGCAGCACGTGTCCGACCCGGTAGTTCAGGGCCACCCGCTGGTGGGCCACGTACACGGCGGCCCGCCGGATATCCCCGGCCACGATCTGCTGGAACGGGGCAATCATGGCAGTGATTGCCTCCGGTGCCGTCACGGTTTTGGCGTCTTCGCCGGGCAGCAGCATGAATTCGTAGCGGCGGCGGCCCTTGACCCCCGGCACCACCACTGCGGGGCGCTTGCCGTTGCAGTGGAATTCCGCGAACTTCTCCGGCTCGCCCGGGGTATTGATGACGTCGACGACGATCCACTTCTGCACCTGGGTGGAGCCTTCCATCGGGATGCCCAGCTGGGCACGGACAGGGCTGCGTCCGCCGTCGCAGGCAACGACCCATTTGGAGCGGACCACATGCTTGCCGGCTTCGTTGATCACTACCGTCTCGACCTGGTCCGGCCCGTCCGTGATCCCGAAGGCCTCGGTGTTGAAGCGGATGTCGATCTGCCCGCGTTCCTGCGTAGCCTGGAGCAGCAGGGACTCCAGGACCGGCTGGTCGAACTGGGACTTGCCTGGCTGGCCCAGCCGCGGGCTGCCGGGGCGGACCTGCGCCAGCAGTTGCCCCTTGCGACCGTAGTAGCGTGCTCCCGTATTAAGGAGTACGTCGTCGGCGAACCGGTCCATAATGCCGATCTGCTGGAGGACCCTCAGGGATTCGTCCGTGATGCTGATGGCGCGCGGCTCGTCGCTGGTGCCTCCGCGCTTCTCTACCAAGACCACCCGTACGCCCTGGTCGGCCAGCAGGCAGGCCGCGGCCAGGCCGATGGGACCGGCGCCAACCACCAGAACGTCGGTATCGATGACAGTGTTCATCTACCCGTCCTTCCCGATTTCCCGCGGTCTGCGCTTAGTTTTCCAGCTCGACCGTATTGCGCAGGGTGCCCAGGCCGGTGATTTCGACCTCGACGACGTCGCCTTCGGAGAGCAGGCCGCCTTCGCCCCAGAACAGGCCGACGCCGCCGGGGGTGCCGGTGACGATCACGTCGCCCGGGCTGAGCCGGGTAAACCCGGTGACGTAGCTGATCAGCTCGGGGATGGGGAAGTAGAGGTCCGCCACGGAGGCCTTCTGCCGGGTCTCGCCGTTGACCCGGGTTTCCAGGGTCAGAGCGTCGGTGCTGCCCAGGTCCGCGGCCGGGACCAGGTAGGGGCCGAAGGCTCCGGTGGACGGGAAGTTCTTGCCCGGGATCCACTGCGAGGCGGCCTTCTGCCAGTCGCGGACGGAGAAGTCGTTGTAGGCGCCGTAGCCGGCAATGTGGTCCCAGGCATCCTCCTCGGCCACATGCCAGGCCTCCTTGCCGATCACCAGGGCCATCTCGCCCTCGTAGTCGAACTTGGTGGTGCTGCGGGGCATGATGGCCGGGGCCAGGTGCCCCATCTGGGTGTCGGCGAAGCGGGTGAAGACCGTGGGGGCGGTCTGGCCGGTCTTGCCGGACTCCTCCTGGTGGGTCTTGTAGTTCACCCCGATGCAGATGATCTTGCCCGGGTTGGTGACGGCCGGCAGGAACTCGATGTCGGCCTCCGGCGCGGCCGGAGCGGCAATGTACTGTTCCTCGGTCACGCTGCCGAAAATGCCCTCCTCGACGGCGGCGCGCATAGTGGGGGCCAGATCGGCACCGGAAGGGCCAAGATCAAAGGCGGTTCCGCCGACCACCACGCCCCAAGTGGGTGAACCGTTGGCGGCAGTGAAGCTTGCATATTTCATGATGATTCCTTTCGCAGCGCCGGAACGCTTATGCACTGTGCACCTGATCACAGCCTACGAAGCACATAGTGCATTTGTCAATGAAGAATATATAATTTAGAGCCGAGTGCGCAGAACTCCAGGAAGGGCGGAACAAGGTGGATGCAGTTGGGGCGTGCCCGGGTGACCTTGAAGGATCCCTGCGGATCGCAGAGTCCCGCCGGGTGCAGGCACTGATCGAGGGGGATCTCGCCACCCTCGCGCAGCTTTGCGACGACCGGCTGGTCTATACCCACTCAGTGGGCCGGCGCGACAGCAAGGAATCCCTGCTGGAATCCCTGCGCAGCGGAACGGTTCGCTACCACCGGATGAAGCACGACCTTGAGGAGGTGCTGCAGGTTGGCGATGGCGCTTGGATTTCCGGGCGGATGTGCGCCGAGATTACGTCTCGCGGGCAGCGGCGGCAGTTGGACACGCTGACCACCTCCGTCTGGATCCGTCCCGGGTGCGATTGGAAGCTGCTGGCGTTCCACACCACAACCCGGGCCGATTAAGCGGCAGGGCCGCCCGCACAATGGCGGGCGGCCCTCCGACGGTGCAGGCGGCGAACGCTAGTTGGCGGCAGTGAAGCGGCGGTTGCGGTGCTTGGGCTCTTCCAGTTCGTCCAGGACGGCGATGGCGAAGTCCTGGCTGGAGATCGAATCCCCGGCCGGGGAATCCAGCCCGGTCTTGTAGGAGCCGGTCCGCTCGCCGGGGGCGATCACCGGGGCCGGGGCCAGCATGGTCCAGTCCAGCCCGGCCGCAGTGCGGTACAGGTCCAGGACCTCCGCCATCGTGGTGGCCTCGGGCTTGTACGCCTCGGGGAACCCGGGCAGGTCCTTGAGCTGCACGCCGTCGACCTCGGTGGCCCCGGCGCCGCCGACGACGAACACGCGGGCCGGAACGGAGGTGCCGGCGATGGCGCGGTGGGCCGCCATGAAGGAGTCGTGCGGCTGGCCGGTGCGGTCCGGCGCCACGGAAACGACGACGGCGTCGTGCCCGGCAGCCAGCTCCTGGAAGGCGTCCAGGTCGGACAGTTCGGCAGTGCGTGCGGACGCACCCTCCGCGGCGGACCCGCTGCGGGTGACAGCGGTGACTTCGTGGCCGCGGCGCAGTGCTTCGGCAGTGATTTCGGATCCGACCATGCCGGTTGCCCCGTAGACAGCGATCTTCATTGAGTTTCCCTTCGACGGTTTGCCGCCGCGTTCCGGCGTCGAAGTGAAAGTATCAATTAGATACCGAGTACCTCAACGTAATACAGTTACCTCATGGATACTTCCAGTCCGGCCTTTGACGTGCTCAGCCTGAACTGCCCGTCCCGGGTGGTCCTGCAGCGCATCGGCGATAAGTGGACCACCTTGGTGTTCCAGGTCCTCAAGGACGGGCCGCAGCGTTTCTCGGTCATCCGCGGTGCCGTCCAGGGCATCACGCCCAAGGTGCTGACCCAGACCCTGCGCACCCTGGAGCGGGACGGCCTGGTGAGCCGGCGGATCTATGCGGAGGTGCCGCCGCGGGTCGAGTATGCATTGACGCCGCTGGGGGAGACGCTGCTGGAACCGCTGGATGCGGTCCGGGTCTGGGCCGAAGAACACGCAGCCAAGATCCTGCAGGCCCGCGAGGACTACGACGCGCAGGCAGATTCCCTTCAACTGCCGTGAGCAGGGGCCCGCTGGATCCAGCGGGCCCCGCAATACGTCACGCCTGTAATAGCGTGCTAGGACAGTGCCGCGCAGACGTCGATAACTTGCCCCGGGCCGTCGAGGGCGAATTCCTCCACCAGTTTCCCCTTCTCGTCGAAGGTAAACGAGATGTTGCCTATCGTGAGGAAGAGCCCGTTGCTGCGCGTCAGGAGATTCCTTCCAGTCCCGGTGAAGACGGTGTTCCCTTCAGCGTCGGTCGAAACGTGGAACGAACCCGTGATGACGGAGGTAAACGTGTTGCCGTTGGCCGTGAGTGTTACTTCCTGATTAGGCGCGATAACGATAAATCCTCCATCAGGAAATGCGAGGACCTTTTCCTCGCCAGTGATCTCGCCTTCAATTTTGAAGCCCTTGCAGGCGTTCTGTATGAATTTCGGCAAGTCTGAATCGACCGGTGTCGGTGCGGCGGCCACCGCCGGTCCCGCCAGTCCGGCGATGCTGGAGGCCAAGGCAGTGGAAATCAGCCATTTTTTCATTTTGAGCCCCTTTGGTTGTTGCTGTTTCGATCTTGGTGTGGCCCGTCGGTACTGAGGGGAGCCAGCACCAAGGCACCCAAGTCTTCGAGCCCCACCTTGGGAAAACCTTCGGGCAGGGTCCTGGAGCAACTGCTGTGTGGTAAGACTTCAACCCGCCGGCGCCCTGCCGTGCCGGAGGTTCCATGGCGCGCAGTACCGTGATATGACGTGGATCACGCGCGCATGCCGGCTCCGGCCTGGGCGAAGTGAGGAGATGAGGCATGGACGGTGTCCGGATCACGGTCAACGGTCAGCTCCGCAGTGGCGACGGCGCTGGCCCGCATACCCGGCTGCTGGACTGGTTGAGGGCGGAAGGGCTGACCGGAGCCAAGGAAGGCTGCGCCGAGGGCGAGTGCGGAGCATGCGCCGTGCTGGTGGCCCGTCCGGACGGGCCCGGCCGCAGCCGGTGGACGTCGGTGAACGCCTGCCTGCCTCCTGCCCTGGCCTTTGACGGTCAGGAAATCATCACCTCAGAAGGCCTCGGCACTCCGTCGGGACCTTGCGTCGGCGAGGACCTGCACCCGGTCCAGCGGCAGATGGCGGACCGGGGAGGATCCCAGTGCGGTTACTGCACCCCGGGCTTCGTCTGCTCCATGGCCGCCGAATACTACCGTCCCGAGCGGGAAGGCTCCGGCCGCCGGGGGCAGGGCGGAGTGCAGACCGGACCTGCAGTGGTGGGGGAGGACCACGCCGCCGACCACGAAAGCGGCCCGAACGGCTTTGACCTGCATGCCCTGAGCGGCAACCTCTGCCGGTGCACCGGCTACCGGCCCATCCGGGACGCGGCCTACGCGCTCGGCGCTCCTGCTGAAACCGATCCTTTGTTCCTCCGGCAGGGTCGTCCTGCTCCGCCGGCCCGGCCCACCCAGCTGACGGCCGGCGATGCACAGTTCATCAGGCCGGCAACCCTGGAGGAGCTCTATGACCGGCTCGAACAGCATCCGGAGGCCAGGTTGGTGGCCGGTGCCACCGACCTCGGCGTCGAGGTGAACCTCCGGCACGAGCGGCCGCCGCTGACGCTGGCCATCGACCGGCTGGAGCCGCTGCGGGTGCTCGACGTCGGAGGCGGCCGGATCGAGATCGGGGCCGCCCTGACGCTCACGGAGGTCGAGCGCGGACTCGCCGGACGGGTGCCGCTGCTGAGCCGGCTCTTTCCGCAGTTCGCCTCGCGGCTGATCCGCAATGCCGCAAGCCTTGGCGGCAACCTCGGGACAGGTTCACCAATCGGCGATTCGGCCCCGGTGCTGCTGGCCCTGGACGCATCGGTGGTCCTGGCCTCCGGGACCGGGGAGCGGGAAGTGGCGCTCGCGGACTACTTCACCGGATACCGCCGGAGCGTCAGGAAGCCCGGCGAAATCCTCCGTGCCGTGCGGATCCCGCTGCCGCTGGCCGAGAGCACTGCCTTCTACAAGATCGCCAAGCGGCGATTCGACGATATCTCCAGCGTCGCCGTCGCGTTCGCCCTGCAGCTCGACGGCGGCAGCGTCTCCTCGGTGCGCATCGGCCTTGGGGGAGTGGCCGCCACACCGCTCCGGGCACTGCAGACCGAGCAGGCCCTGGCCGGCCGGCCGTGGACCGAGGAGACTGCCGCGGCCGCCGCCGCCGTGATGGCCACCGAGGGCACCCCCATCGACGACCTGCGGGCCAGTGCCCGCTACCGTTCGGCCATGCTCGAACAATCCGTGCTCAGGTTCTACGCGGAGACACAGTCCGCATTCAGTCCGGAGGTGGCGTAAGTGAAATCGCTGGCCGATCGTCCCGTCAATCCCGTCGTAGGGGTGGAGGTCGCCCACGAGAGCGCTACCCTCCACGTGACGGGCACCGCGCTGTACACCGACGACCTCCTGGTCCGGAACCGGAAGGTGCTGCATGCCTGGCCGGTCCAGGCCCCGCACGCACACGCCCGGGTGGTCTCCCTGGACGGCCGGCCGGCGCTGGAGGTTCCGGGAGTGGTCCGGGTCCTGACCGCCGCGGACGTGCCCGGTGTCAACGATTCGGGCACCAAGCAGGATGAGCCGCTGTTCCCCAGCGAGGTCATGTTCCACGGCCATGCCGTCTGCTGGGTGCTGGGGGAGACGCTCGAAGCCGCGCGGCTGGGAGCCGGGGCAGTCAAGGTTGGCTATGAGCCGCTCCCGTCGCTGCTGACCCTCACCGAGGCCATCGAGGCGGCAAGCTTCCAAGGCCACCAGCCGACCGTCAGCCGGGGCGACGCCGACGCCGCCTTGGACACTGCCGTCCACCGGTTCAGCGGCGGGATCGAGTTCGGCGGCCAGGAGCACTTCTACCTGGAAACCCACGCTTCCTTCGCCTATGTGGACGAGGCCGGCCAGGTCTTCGTCCAGAGCAGCACCCAGCACCCCTCGGAGACGCAGGAGATCGTGGCCCATGTCCTGGGCCTGCACAACCACGAGGTGACCGTGCAGTGCCTGCGGATGGGCGGCGGGTTCGGCGGCAAGGAGATGCAGCCGCACGGCTTCGCCGCCATTGCGGCCCTGGGCGCCGTGTTGACCGGCCGGCCGGTGCGCGTGCGGCTCAACCGCACGCAGGACATCACCCTGTCCGGGAAACGCCACCCGTTCCATGCCCGCTGGGAGGCCGGCTTTGACCAGAACGGCCGCCTGCAGGCGTTGAAGGCCACACTGACCAGCGACGGCGGGTGGAGCCTGGACCTGTCCGAGCCGGTCCTGGCCCGGGCGATGTGCCACATCGACAATGCATACTGGATCCCCAACGTGCACGTCCAGGGCCGGATCGCGAAGACGAACAAGACCTCCCAAACCGCCTTCCGCGGCTTCGGCGGTCCGCAGGGCATGCTCGTGATCGAGGACCTCCTGGGCCGCTGCGCTCCGCTGTTGGGCCTGGACCCTGCTGAGCTGCGCCGGCGCAACCTCTACCTTCCCGGGCAGAGCACGCCCTACGGCCAGCCCGTCCGCCATGCCGAGCGGCTGCACACCATCTGGCAGCAGGTGCTCGAACGCGCCGACGTCGAACGCCGCCGGGAGCAGATCGCCGCCTTCAATGCCGCCCACCCGCACACCCGGCGCGCCTTGGCCATCACCCCGGTGAAGTTCGGCATCTCCTTCAACCTCACGGCCTTCAACCAGGCCGGGGCGCTCGTGCACGTCTACAAGGACGGCTCGGTCCTGATCAACCACGGCGGCACGGAGATGGGCCAGGGGCTGCACACCAAGATGCGCCAGGTGGCTGCCACCGCACTCGGCGTGCCCCTGAGCTTCATCCGGCTGGCACCGACGCGCACCGACAAGGTGCCCAACACCTCGGCCACGGCCGCCAGCTCGGGCGCCGACCTCAACGGCGGGGCCATCAAGGACGCCTGCGAGCAGATCAGCGCGCGCCTGGCCGAGGTGGCGGCCCGCAAGCTGAACATCCACCCCGACGACGTCCGGTTCGCCAACGGCACGGTCACCGGGATCGGCTTCCACGACCAGGACATCGCCTTCGCCGACCTGGTGCATGACGCCTATTTCCAGCGCATCCCGCTCTGGGCGGCCGGGTACTACCGCACCGAAGGTCTGCACTGGGACGGCGCCCGGATGCAGGGCGAGCCGTTCAAGTATTTCTCCTACGGAGCCGCGGTCTCCGAAGTCGAGGTCGACGCGTTCACCGGCGCGTACCGCCAGCTGCGCACCGATATTGTCCACGACGTCGGCGACAGCCTGTCGCCGCTGATCGACATCGGGCAGATCGAGGGCGGGTTCGTCCAAGGTGTCGGCTGGCTGACGCTGGAAGACCTGCGCTGGGACGTCTCCGACGGGCCGCACCGGGGGCGTCTGGCCACCCAGTCCGCGAGCACTTACAAGCTGCCCAGCTTTTCCGAAATGCCCGAGGAATTCAACGTCCACCTCTTCGAGCAGGCCACCGAAAGCGGCGTGGTCTACGGGTCCAAGGCGGTGGGCGAACCGCCCTTGATGCTCGCCTTCAGCGTCCGGGAAGCCCTGCGGCAGGCGGTGGCCACCTTCGGTCCCGCCGGCCGCGAGGTCCAGCTCGCCAGCCCGGCCACCCCCGAAGCGGTTTTCTGGGCGATCCGGCAGGCCCGGGAGGCCATGCCGGTTCCGCCGGCCTCCGCTCAGGCGGGGGCGGGTCCCGTGCCGTCACGGGCCTCCAGTTCCGGGCACTGAGATGGACTGGCTGCAGGCGCTCCAACAGTTGCGCTCGGATGGCTTGCCGGCCGTGCTGGCCACGGTCACCGAGGTGCGCGGCCATGCCCCGCGGGAAGCCGGGGCGAAGATGCTCGTGGGCGCCGAAGCCACCTGGGGCAGCATCGGCGGCGGCAACCTGGAGGCGACGGTCATCGACCGGGCCCGGGCCATGCTGGCGGCCGGAACCGCGGACCCCGAAAACCTGGCCTTCCCGCTCAACGAACATGCCGCCACCCGGCACGGGCGGCAGTGCTGCGGGGGCATTGTCAGCGTTTTCCTCGAGCCGTTCCCCGCCCGTCCCACGGTTGCCGTCTTCGGGATGGGCCACGTCGGGCACGAGCTGGCCCGGATCCTCTCCCGGCTGCCGGTCCGCCTGTACCTCGTGGACAGCAGGGCCGGCCAGCTGGGCCCTGCGCAGCTCGCCGACGTCCTGGACGGGCCGGCCGACGTCCTTCCCCGGCACAGCCCTGTTCCGGATTCCGTCATCGGTGAACTGCCGCCGGAATCGCACGTGTTCATCATGACCCACGACCACGCCGAGGATCTCCTGCTCTGCGACGCCGCGCTGCGCCGGGCCGACCTGGGCTCGGTTGGCCTGATCGGTTCCCGGGCCAAGTGGTCCCGGTTCCGGCAGAAATTGCGCACCGAGGGGCATGGCGACGCCGCCCTCGAACGCATCAGCTGCCCCATCGGGCTCCCCGGCCTCGCCGGCAAGGATCCCGCCATCATCGCCGTCAGCGTTGCAGCCAATCTGCTCCAAGCCCTGGCGAAGGCAAAGACCGGTCTCTGACCACCTCCGCGGTGCCGGGGACCGCTCCGGGTCAGAGGGCAGCGGCCTTGGCACGCAGCACGGCGCTCTCCCGCTGGTTGGCGGCCAGGCCGGCGGCGGTAAGCAGCTCGGAGCGGGCTTCCTCGGTGCGCCCGAGCCTGGCGAGCAGTTCGCCCCGCACGCTCGGCAGCAGATGCGAGCCGCGCAGCGCGCCGTCGGACGCCAGCCCGTCGACGATGCGCAGCGCCTCGGCCGGGCCGGCCGCCATCGACACCGCGACGGCGCGGTTAAGCTCCACGATGGGACTCGGCGCGAGCCGCCCGAGGGCCTCATAGAGCAGCACGATGCGGTCCCAGTCGGTCTCATCGATGCTCGGGGCGGCCGCATGGCACTCGGCAATGGCCGCCTGCAGGCCGTAGCTGCCCCGTCCGCGGCCCGCCGCATCCGCCCGCTCGAGCGCCGCGCGGCCCCGGGAGATGGCGGAGCGGTCCCAGCGCGAACGGTCCTGGTCGGCCAGGAGGACAGGGGTGCCGTCGCGCGCGACCCGCGCGGCGAAGCGCGATGACTGGAATTCCATCAGGGCCACGAGCCCGTGCACCTCCGGCTCGCGCGGCAGCAGCCCGGCAAGGACACGGCCGAGCCGCAGCGCCTCATGCGCCAGCTCGGTGCGGATCCACCGGTCACCCGATGTCGCAGCGTACCCTTCGGTGAAGATCAGGTACACCACCCCGAGCACCGCACCCAGCCGGGCGCCCCATTCATTCGGGTCCGGCGCCTCGAACGGCACCCGCGCGGCCGAGAGCGTCTTCTTGGCCCGCACGATGCGCTGCTGCACGGTCGCGACCGGCACCAGCAGCATCCGCGCAATCTCCTCGGTGGTCAGGCCGCCGACGATGCGCAGGGTCAGGGCGACCTGCGCCTCGCGCGAGAGCACGGGGTGGCAGGCGGTGAAGACCAGCCGGAGCACGTCGTCGTCGATCGGCTGCCACTCGTCGTCGCGGGCCTCCTCGAGGTCGTGCGCCAGCGTGCGGTAGCGCGCGTCGAGCCGCTCCTGCCGGCGCCAGTGGTCGATCGCCTTCCGCTTGGCCACGGCCGTGAGCCAGGCGCCCGCGTTCCGCGGGACGCCTGACTCCGGCCACTGCGTGAGCGCGTCGACGAGGGCTTCCTGGGCCAGGTCCTCCGCGAGGCCGACGTCGCCGGTCATCTTGGCGAGCGTCGCGACGATGCGCGCGCTTTCGATCCGCCAGACGGCGTCGACAGTGCGCCGGATGTCCGTCACGGGGGTCACCGGATGCGCAGGCCGCGGACGCTCAGACCTGGTCGTGCTCGGCCCGCCAGGCCGCTTCCTTCTGGATGTGCTCGTTGTCGGCGAAATCCTCGAAATCGCTCATGTCGGTGACGCGGCGCACCTCGAGCTTGTTGCCGGGGCCCAGCGGGCAGCGGCTCGCCCACTCGATGGCCTCTTCCTTGCTGGCGGTCTGGATGATCCAGAAGCCGTTGAACAGTTCGTGGGTCTCACCGTAGGGGCCGTCGGTGACGATCGGCTTCTCCGAGTCGAAGTCCACGACGAAGCCCTCGTCCGCGCCGGCGAGCCCCTCGCCGGCGAGCAGCACCCCCGCCTTGGCCAGTGCCTCGTTGTACTCGCCCATGGCGTTGATGATCTGCTCGAAGTCGGCCTCCTTCATGGCCTCGAGCGCGGCGTCGGTGGTGCGCATGATCAGCATGTACTTCACGGTGTTCTCCTTCGTTGCCAGGCCGCCGGGTGCGTCCTTACACTAACGCGTCGAGCGGGAGAGCGCCGGATCGACATCGCTGCCGAAAAAATTTCCGAGCCATCCCCGGGCACCGGCCGCGAACTCCTCCGGTGCCAGGGCCGGGGCGCCGGCGGGGATTTTCCCGAGGAACGGGACGGGCAGCGCGCGCAGGTACTCCAGGTTGGACAGTTCCACCTCGTCCGGGTCCTTCGGCCAGGAGCCGATGACCAGCCCGGCCACCGGCAGCCCCCGGCGGGCCAGAGCCTCCAGGGTCAGCTGGGTGTGGTTGAGGGTGCCGAGTCCGCTGCGGCAGACCACCACCGTGCCGGCGCGGCCGGGGAAGGCGGCGGCGAGGTCGGCCAGGGTATGCCCGGCGGCGTCCAGTTCCACCAGCAGCCCGCCGGCGCCTTCGATGAGCACGTGGCCGTAGCTGCGCGCGAGCGTGCTGATCCGCCCGATGTGCCCGGCCAGGGGCGGCAGCTGCGCGCCCTCCAGCACCGCGGCGGGCGGCGGAGCCATCGGGGCCTGGAGCCGGATGCCCTCGAAGACGGCGCCGGTGCCGGCCAGCCGCTGCACTTCGTCCACGTCGCCGGGTTCGTGGCCAAGGACCCCGGTCTGGGTGGGCTTGTAGACGGCCACCCGGCCCCGGGAGCCGGCCCGGGGCCGGGTGGCCCGGGACAGGGCGGCGGCCAGGGCCGCCGTCGTGACGGTCTTGCCGACGCCGGTGTCCGTTCCGGTCACGAACAGCAGCGGCGGCAGGGATGCAAGGTCAAGGGTCATGGGTTTTCCCGTTCGACGGTGACGGCCAGCGGGGCCTGGAAGGAGAGCAGCCGCAGCCAGCCCGGCTCCGGCCCGCACAGCCGTACGTCCGGCAGGGTACGGGCGGTCTCCTCCAGGGCCAGGACGGTTTCGAGTTCGGCCAGCTTCGCGCCCAGGCAGCGGTGCAGGCCGTAGCCGAAGGACAGCGAATAGGCGGTGGGTCCGGCATCCTGGCCGTGGTGCCCGGCCAGTTCCAGCAGGATCTCGGCGCCGGCCGGCAGCGTGGTGCCGCCCAGCTCCGTGTCCCGGGGACAGGCCCGGCGCCAGGTGTGCACCGAGGGCTCCTCGGCCAGCACCGTGCGGACCAGTGCGGCCCCGGAACCGCCCTCGGCCAGGGCACGCCAGCGGCGGGCATCCTCCAGCGCACGGTAGAGCGCGGTGCTAATCAGCAGCGCCGTGGTTTCCTGTCCGGCGATCAGCAGGAAGTAACCGAGCGAGCAGACCTCGGCGGTGCCCAGGCCGGCCGCATACAGGGCGCCGAAGAGGTTGTCGCCGCCGCGGCTGGCGATGACTTCCGCGCGCAGCCAGCTGTAGAACTCGGCGGCGGTTCCGGCCAGTTCAAGCTGGCGGTCCTCGTCCGGCCAGCCCCAGAACAGCTCCAGCGAGTCCCGGCTCCAGCGTTTGAGCACCTGGGCCTCCGGCAGCGGGAAGCCGGTCAGCTCCTGCATGATCACCGGCGGGATGTGCGCCGCGACGGCGCTGGCCAGGTCCACCGGCCCGTGCGCCAGCTCCGCCGCTGCGGCCCCGGCGTGCTGGCGGGCCAGCTCGCGCACCCGCGGACCGGTGGCGGCAACCCTGGCGGGGGTGAAGAAGCCGGCCACCACGGAGCGCACCTGCCGGTGCAGCTGACCGGTGGCCGAGGCCAGCACCGGCGGCAGGGCGAAGCGGGCCCGGCTGAGGATCCGCAGCGCTGCCGGGCTCAGCGGCACCACCGAGGTCAGCGCATTGGTGGGCAGGAAATCATCGACCCGGCGCAGGACCTCGCGGACCTGCTCCGGATCCTGGACTACGTGGTAGCCCATGCGGCGGCCTCCGTGGGTGACAGCAGGGACCTGAGCAGGCCCGTGGCCCAGCGGAGCTGTTCCGGGGCCAGGTCCGCACGGGCGGTCAGCCGCAGGCGCGAGATCCCGTCGGGCACACTCGGCGGGCGGAAGCAGCCGGCCAGGACCCCCGCCTCTTCCAGCCGGGCGGCCAGTTCTGCGGCGCGCTGCGCCGGGCCCACGGGCACCGGCTGCACGGCGCCGGCCGCCTGCTCGATCCCGCACCCGGCGGCGAGCAGCGCCGCATTGCGTCCGACGGCTGCCACCCGGTCCGGTTCGGCGGCGATGATCCGGCAGGCCTCGGCAGCTGCTGCCGCGGAGCACGGGGCCAGGCCGGTGTCGAAGATGAAGGTCCGTGCGGTATTGACCAGGTGCTCGCGCAGCGCGGCGGAGCCGAGCACGGCCCCGCCCTGGGCGCCGAGGGCCTTGGAGAGCGTGGCGGTGACTGCCACATGCCCGGCCCCGGCCAGCCCGGCGGCGTGCACGGCGCCGCGTCCCGCTCCGGCGACGCCGATCCCGTGGGCCTCGTCCACCACCAGCAGCGCATCGTGCCCGGCGCAGAGTGCGGCGGTGGCGGCCAGGTCGGCGGCGTCACCGAGCACCGAATAGATGGATTCGATCACGACGACGGCGCGCGGCTGGGTGCGCGCGGCCAGCAGCTTCGCCAGCGTATCCAGGTCCGCATGGGGAAACATTCCGACGGGGGAACGGGACAGCCGCGCGGCGTCGATCAGCGAAGCGTGGATGTGCTCATCGGCGAGGATCAGCGTGCCGGGGCCGCCCAGGGCGGTGAGGATGCCCAGGTTCGCGGTGTAGCCGCTGGAGAACGCCAGCGCCGCGGGCTGGCCCGTGAGTGCACAAAGTGCGGCCTCGAGCTCTTCGTGCACCGGCTGGGTGCCGGTGACCACGCGGGAGGCCCGCGCTCCGGTGCCGTAGCGTTCGACGGCGGCAATGCCGGCAGCCTGCAGCCGCGGATCGGCGGCCAGGCCCAGATAGTCGTTGGACGCCAGGTCCAGCACCGCACGTCCCGCGGTGCGCGGGATGGCCTGCCGGAGGACGCCACGCCGGCGGCGCACCCGGGCCTGGGCGGCGAGCCAGTCCTGCATGCTGCCCATCAGCCGTGCACCTGCCGGACGGCGGCGGTGATCCCTGCCCCGACGGCGGCCACGTCCGCGCCGGAGCAGATGTACGGCGGCATGGTGTAGACGAGGTTGCGGAACGGCCGCACCCACACCCCGTGTTCCAGCGCGGCGCGCGTGACCGCCTGGACGTCCACCGGTCCGGCCAGTTCGACGACGCCGACCGCCCCGAGGACGCGCACGTCCCGGACCGAGGCCAGGCCCGCGGCCGGGGCCAGGGACTCCCGGAGGCCGGCTTCGATGCGCCGGACCTGCTGCTGCCAGCCGGCGCCGGCCAGCACGTCCAGCGAGGCGGAGGCCACGGCGCAGGCCAGCGGGTTGGCCATGAAGGTGGGCCCATGCAGCAGGGCACGGCCCGCCGCGGAGGCCGAGGCAGTAATCACCGCCCCGGCGTCGGCCGAGCACAGCACCGCGGCCAGCGTCAGGTACCCGCCGGTCAGGGCCTTGCCCACGCACATCACATCCGGCACGACGCCGGCCCACTCGCTGCCGAAGAACCTGCCGGTGCGGCCGAAGCCGGTGGCGATTTCGTCGAAGATCAGCAGCAGCCCGTGCTCGTCGGCGGTCCGGCGGAGCGCCTGCAGGCATTCGGGTGCGTAGACGTGCATCCCGCCGGCACCCTGCAGCACCGGTTCCACGATGATCCCGGCCAGCTCCCGGCCGTGCTGCTCCACCGCGGACTCCAGCCCGGCGGTCCAGGCGGCGACGGCCGCCGGATCGGCCCGCAGCTCGCCGCCGGAGGTTTGTCCGGCGGACCACCGCGCCGCCGGGGGCTTCGGCAGGAAGTGCTGTGCCGGCAGGGAGGGGAAGGCCGAGTGCATGCCGTCCACCGGGTCGCACACGCTCATCGCGCCGAAGGTGTCCCCGTGGTAGCCGCCGCGCAGGGCCAGGAACCGGTGCCGCCCCCGGCGCCCGGCAGCCGCCTGGTACTGGATGGCCAGCTTCAGCGCCACCTCCACCGAGACCGAGCCGGAGTCGGCGAGGAACACGTGCCGCAGCGGCGCCGGGGCCAGCTCCACCAGTTGTTCGGCCAGCCGGACGGCGGGCTCGTGGGTGAGTCCGCCGAACATCACGTGGCTGAACTTCCCGGTCTGGTCCCGCACCGCCGCATCCAGCACCGGGTGCCGGTAGCCGTGGATCGCGGCCCACCAGGAACTCATCGCGTCCACCGCCTCGAACCGCTCCCCGGCGGCGGACTCCAGCTGCAGCCGGACGCCCTCCGCCCCGGTGACCGCATACGGGGCGGGCCCGTCCAGCGGGGCATAGGGGTGCCAGAGCAGGCCGCGGTCGCGGGCGGCGAGCGAAGCATCAACCAGCCCGGTGCCGGCCGGTACCGCCTCAGGCATTGGGGGCAAGCTCCGTGCCGGCGCCGCGGCGCCGGATGGCAATCCCGGCGCCGGCGGCGCCGCCGTCGTTTCCGGACGCGGCCGGGACCGGTCCGGCCGGGGCCAGCACCACGAAGCCGGCGTCGGCGATCATGTCCAGGTCCGCCTGGGCGGCCTGGCCCTCGCTGGTCAGGTAGTCGCCCAGGAAAAGCGAATTGGCCACGTGCAGGGCCAGCGGCTGCAGCGAGCGCAGGTGCATCTCGCGGCCGCCGGCCATGCGCAGCTCGGTGTCCGGGCAGGCGAAGCGGACCAGGGCCAGGATCCGCAGGCAGTGCGCGGGCGTAAGCAGCCAGGTGCCCTCCAGCGGGGTGCCCTCGAAGGGCATCAGGAAGTTGACCGGGATCGAGTCCGCATCCAGCTCGCGCAGGGCGAAGACCGCGTCGATCAGCTCCTCGCCGGTCTCGCCCATGCCCACGATCAGGCCGGAGCAGGGGGACAGGCCGGCGTCCTTGGCCTTGCCCACGGTGCGCACCCGGTCCGCGTAGTCGTGGGTGGTGCAGATGTCGGCATAGTTGGATTCGCTGGTGTTGAGGTTGTGGTTGTAGGCATCCACCCCGGCGGCCTTGAGCCGGTCCGCCTGCCCGTCCTTGAGGAGGCCCAGGCACGCGCAGACCTCCACCTGGGGGTGCTCCTGCTTGAGCCCGGCCACCATGGTGGCCACCCGGTCCACGTCCCGGTCGGTGGGGCCTTTGCCGCTGGCCACCAGGCAGACCCGGGACGCGCCGGCGCGGATGCCGCTGGCGGCCTGCTCGGCGGCCTCCTCGGGCTTGAGCCAGGTGTACTTGAGGATTTCGGCGGCCGAGCCGAGCCGCTGCGAGCAGTAGGTGCAGTCCTCGGGACAGAGGCCGGACTTGAGGTTGACGAGGTAGTTGACCTTGACGGTGTCGGCGAAGTGGGCACGGCGCAGCCTGGCCGCGGCGGCGACCAGGTCCAGCAGTTCGTCGTCGCCGGAGTCGAGGATGGTGCGGGCCTGCCCGCGGGTCAGGGTGCCGCCGGCGAGCTGCTGGTCGGCCAGGTCGTGAAAGGAATTGAACACCGTTCAATGGTGTGCGGCGCGGGCAGGGTTGTCAACGTGTTGCATGATGGAGTCCGGACCTGAAGGGGGAGTGGCGATGGCCCTGTCGCGCGAGCAGATCGTCGAGGCCGCGCTGTCGATCCTGAACAGCTACGGTTTTGCCGACCTGTCGATGCGCCGGCTGGCCAAGGAGCTGGAGGTCCAGCCCGGCGCCCTGTACTGGCATGTGAAGAACAAGCAGGACCTGCTCACCGTGCTGGCCGAGCGCATCCTGGCCCCGGTGTCGGTGGATTCGGCGGCGGACGCGCGCGCCGGCGTCCGGCAGGCGGCCCAGGACATCCGCGCCGCGCTGCTGGCCGTGCGCGGGGCGGCCGACGTCGTCTCCCTGGCGCAGGTGCTCCGGCCCGAGCTGCTGCTGCCGCTGCGCGAACTCGAGGCGCTGCTGGCCGCCGGGCCGCTCACCGTCCAGCAGGCGCGCTGGGGCGCCCGGACGCTGATCCACTACATCCTCGGCGCGGTGGCCGAGGAGCAGACGCATGCCGAACTGGCCGGCGCCGGGCTGCTGCCGCCCGGCGGGCAGGACGACGCCGAGGCGTTCCTGTTCGGGGTGGATACGCTGCTGGCGGGGCTGCTGCCCGAAGCGCGCTGAGGCCGGACCCGGGAGGGCCCGGCCGCGGTTTTCCGGCAGCTGCCGGGGCAGGCGGCGTAGAATTCGAAGCGTCAGGCGTCAGCACGGACCGATCCGGGGTGGCCGGCATGGCCGAGGACAACACAGGGGACACGACGGGCGGCGGGAAGCCGGCCAGCTGGTGGACGACCATGCCCGGCATACTGACCGCGGCCGCGGCCCTGATCACCGCCGTGACCGGCCTGGTGGTGGGGCTGGCCCAGGCCGGGCTGCTGGGCAGGCCGGGGCCGGAACCGGGGCCCGCGGCGTCGTCGCCGGCAGCGCCCGGCCCCGCCGAAACCCCTGCGGGAACGTCCGGCCGGGACGGCGCGTCCGGTCCGGATAAGCCGGCGGGCAGCGGGGGATGGGAAGCGACCGTGCCCACCGGGGAACCCATCCGTTCCGGCACCGTGGAATATGTCGTGACCGGGGCGCAGGTGCGCCCGGATGCGGACGGCTACCTGGCGGTGGCCTTCACGATCAAGTGCATCAACCACGACCGCTACGACCTGAACTTCTGGGACTCGACCTTCCGGCTCCAGATCGGCGGGGACAGCATCGCACCGGTTTCCGGACTGAACGAACTGGTCGCGGGCGATTCGACCAAAACCGGCGAGGTCGCCTTCAGGGTACCGGACTCCACCCGCGAGGCGGTGCTGCGGATCAAGTTCCTCGAGGGCGAGCGCAGCGTGCCGGTGGCCCTGTCTCCGCGCTAGGGATGTTGTTGAACCGGTTCAGCCGGACCGGCCGACCGGCGCAGGGCCGCCCGAAAAGCAAAAGGCGCTCCCGGGCTTGACGGCGGCCATCCGGGTCCCCAGTCTGGGTAGGACCGGCGGGTCCGGCGCAGGCCGGCCCACCGGAGGGACGGAGCGGAGGGGGAAGGTATAGCGCGGCGGGAAAAGCCCACGCTGCAGGATGCGGTATTCAGGGACCCGCTGCGCAGCTCGGGCGGACTGCACGAGGCGGGCCGCTTCCGCCGCGGCGTTGCCGAATTCCTCCGGCTCCCCCTGGTGATCACCGCCGTTTTCTGCGCGGCCGCGGTGCTGGTGTCCGTCCTGGACGCCGCTGAGGGCGCGGCCCCCTCGCGGCGGCTGGCGGCAGCCGTAGTGCCAGACGGAGGCTCAGTGGAATTTATTACCGCCGTCGCCACCAGCCTGCTGACGGTGACCTCCATAACGTTCTCCGTGCTGCTGCTCGCCGTGCAGCAGACCGCAAGCTCGCTGACCGCGGTGGTATTCGACCAGTTCCTGCGCCGCCGTGCCAACCAGGCCTATTTCGGTTTCTTTGTCGGGGCGTCCGCCTTCACTTTCATCATCCTGGGACTGGCCCGCGAGGAACCCGCGCCGGTCCATGGTGCCGCGCTGACACTGCTGCTGGCCATCACCGCGCTGGTGGTGCTGCTGCTGCTGATCCACAGCAGCATTGACCAGATGCGCCCCGAGTCGGTAGTCAGGTCCATCCACGAACTGGCATTGCGTGCCCGGGAACGCGAGCTGGTGCTCCTGGGCCGGACACGGATGAAGCGGACCACTCCCGAAGGTACTCCGGAACGCCGGGTATGCGTGCTGGACAGCGGCTATGTCGTAACCGTCCATGTGGACAAGCTTGCCGACATCGCTGCCTCTGCCGGGAACGGGGTCGAGGTCCTGGTCGAGGGGCAGCTGGGAAAGTACCTGGTGTTCGGCGACGTGGTCGCCCGGCTGGTCGGGGTCGACCCGGACGATGACTCCCGGGACGAAGAGGTGTTGGCCGCATTCGGCATGGACGACTTCAGGGACGTCACCATCGAGTCGGGGTACGCCATCGACCAGCTGGAGAACATCGCTTGGGAAACCGCCACGAGCGCGGCCCAGAGCCCGCAGACGGCCGCCGTCGCCGTGCGTGCCCTGAGCGACCTGCTCGGCCGCTGGCTGATCGCCGGTGAGCGGGACCGTTCGGACCGGGCGGAGCAGCCCGAGGAGCTGCCGGTGGTCTACCTGGACGGGGCCGTGGAGCAGGGCATCCGGGCGCTGGCCACCTTGGTGGTGGGCAGCGCGGAATCACGCCAGGCCAAAACCTGCGCGGAAATCATCCGGGCCTTCGCCCGGATCGCTCCGCGCCTGCGCGAGGAGGACAAGGCGGTGTTCGAGGAGGTCCTCGACTCCGCGCTGCCCGCATTGATCCAGCACGCCGAACTGCCTGTGCTGCGCGATTCGCTGCGGGACCTGGAGGAGGTCCTGGAACAGGCCGGTCACGACGTTGCCCGGCTGGCGGAGACACGCGGCCTGCTCGCTGAAGCGAGCCGGCGCCTCATGCCCAAGCCGTCCGACGAACCCGAGGCAGTCCACCCCGACTAGGGCGGCCGGACACGCGTGGATCCCGCGCCCCGGAAGGGGACGCGGGATCCACGCACAGCGGGTCCGGCGACGGACTTGGATCAGTTGTCCACCGGCAGCAGCAGCCCCTTGACGTCCGGATCGGTCCGCAGGAAGTCCTGCACGGCCGGGTCCTTGAACGCCTTGATCAGGTTCTGGATGTTCTCCGTGTCCAGGTAGTCGCTGCCCACCGTCAGCTGGCCGGCGAACTCGTCCGGCGCCGGCGGGGCGTAGATCTGCTGCTCGAGCGGGACCTTGGCGGCGACATAGTACTCGGTGTAGCCCACGGCGGCGTCCAGGTCAGGCAGCGCGCGGGACTGGGCGGCGAAGTCCAGCAGCTTGAACTCGAGGTTCTTCGGGTTCTCGACGATGTCCTTCTGCGTCGCCTGCCACTTGTTGATGCCGTCCTTGAGCTTGATCAGGCCGGCCCGCTCGAGCAGCCACAGGCCCTGGGCCTCGTTGGCAGGATCGGAGTAGAGCGAGACGACGGCGCCCTCGGGCAGCTCCTCGATGGACTTGTGCTTGGCGGACCAGACGCCGAAGCCCCAGCGGAACACCGGCGTCGCGGCGGTTTCCTTGAAGTCCGGGTTGGCCTCGAGGACCTGGGCCAGCCACAGCTTGTGCTGGTAGACGGTGGCGGCGACTTCGCCGGTGCTCACGGCGCGGTTGAGCGTGTTGCTGTCGCTCAGGCCCTTGAACGCCACCTTGATGCCGTACTTCGGAGCCACTTCCTCGGCCACGAACTCCACCAGTTCCTGCTCGGCGTGGTTGCCTTCGGCGGTGACCACGGTGAGCGTGGCGCCGGGGATTTCGTTGGGGGACTTGGATCCGCCGAGCACGTTGGTGCCGATCAGCGCACCGGCCGCGACGACGGCGGCGCCGGCGCCGAGCAGCCAGGGCAGCTTGCGGCGCTTGCGGACGGTGAAGCCGTGGTCCTGCGGCGAGGAGCCGGTCTTGTCTTCGGTGATGGTCATGTGAATTGCCTTATCTCTTGCAGTGGGGGAGGGGAGGGGAACAAGCAGTACAGGGGTCAGCGGTGCAGGCGCAGGGCCGGGGTGGTGAACCGGACCAGCCGGTCCCCGAGCAGCTGCACCAGGGCAACGGTGAGGATCAGGATGACGATCGTGGCGAGCATGACCGTCTGGTCGAAGCGCTGGTAGCCGTAGGTAACGGCCACGTAGCCGATGCCGCCGGCGCCGATGGTGCCGGCGATCGCCGAATATTCGATCATGGCGATGGTGTTGATGGTCAGGCCGCCGATGATCGCCGGCACCGCCTCGCCCAGCTGGGCGGTCCGGATGATCTGCAGCGGGGAGGCGCCCGAGGCACGGGCGGCCTGGGTGACCGTCCGCGGCACGTCCCGCAGGCAGTTCTCCACCAGCCGGGCGAAGAACGGGATGCCGGCCAGGGACATCGGCACCACGGCGGCCGGGATGCCGATGTTGGTGCCGGTCACGAACCGGGTGAACGGCACGATGGCGGCCATCAGGATCAGGAACGGCAGGGACCTGCCGATGTTCACCACCCAGCTGAGCACGGCGTAGACGGCGCGGTTCTCGAACAGTCCGCCCGGGGCCATGTTGTGCAGGGCCACGCCCAGCGGCGTGCCGGCCAGCACCACGATGGCCATGACGATGCCGACCATGGTCAGGGTCTCGCCGTAGGCCGGGACCAGCAGCCCGGGCAGATCCGCCAGGGCGGTGTCCCCGGCGCGGGGCACGATGACGGCGGTGGCAAGGGGAAGGTTCATTGTGCGTGCTCCAAGGGTGCAGGCGCGTCCTCGCGCGCGGTGTCGTTCCGGACTGTGTCGTGTCCGCCAGTGCCGGCCAGGGTGCCGGGCTCGGCCCGCAGGCCGAGCCGGGCGAAGGCGTCCTGGACCAGCGCCGGGGAGCCGCTGCGCAGCCCGACCGTGGCCCGGCCGGTGCCGACGCCGTTGATGGTTTGGATGGTGGCTGCCAGCAGCGAGGCCGGTTCGCCCAGCTCCTGCGAAATCCGCTGGAGCCAGTCATGGGGGACGTCGTGGGAGTCGTAGGTGACCTCCCACAGCCGCGCGCCCTCCTCCGGCACCGCCGGGGTCAGGTGTGGCTGCAGGGCCCGGCCGAGCGCGGAGTCGTGGTCGGTGAGCAGGTCCACCACGCGGCCGGACTCGATGATCCGGCCGTGCTCGAGCCTGGCCACCGAATCGGCCACCTGCAGCACGGTGTCCATCTCATGGGTGATGAACACGACCGCCAGGTCCAGGTCGTCCCGCAGCTCGCGCAGCAGGGACACCACGGACCGGGTGGTGTCCGGGTCCAGCCCCGAGGTGGCCTCGTCCGAGAGCAGCACCGAGGGCCGCAGGGCCAGGGCCCGGGCGATGCCCACCCGCTGGCGCTGGCCGCCGGAGAGCTGGAAGGGGTAGTGGTTGGCGCGGTGCGCCAGGCCGACGCGCTCGAGCAGCTCGCCTACCCGGGCCTTGATTTCCCGGGGTTCGACGCCGAGGTATTCCAGCGGCATGGCGATGTTCCCGGCGGCGGTGCGGCGGCTGAACAGGCTCGCGGACTGGAAGACGGTGCCGATGCGCCGGCGCGCTTCGCGCAGGCGCTTTTCCGGCAGGCTGCTCAGGTCCTCGCCGTTGACGACGACGGAGCCGGAGGTGGGCCGCTCCAGCAGGTTGATGCACTGGGCCAGGGTGCTCTTGCCGGCGCCGCTGGGGCCCACGACGGCGAAGATCTCGCCGCTGTCCACGGCGAAGTCCAGCTTGTCCAGGACCGTGACGGCGTTGGCGCCGTGGCCGTAGACCTTGGTCAGCTGATCGAGACGGATCATGTCGGTTCTTTTCTGTAGTGCCGGGAGGCAGAACGGAAGGGGCAGGGCAGGGTAAAGCAGGGTGAAGGCAAGGTGGCGGCGCCGCGCGAAGATTCCGCGGCGTCGTCAGCGGTACGGCAGGAAGCCGCTAGACGTAGGAGGGCTGTTCGAGCCGCGTGAAGCCGGAAGCGTGGAAGATCAGCGGCTCGTGTGCGTCCTGGTGCCGGTCGAGCCGGTGGACCCGCAGCAGGACCACATGGTGGTCGCCGGCCGGGATTTCCTGTTCCACCGAACACTCCAGCCACAGGGCGGCCTCGCCCAGCAGGATGGCCCCGCCGTCGGTGGTGTGCAGGCGCAGGCCGGCGAAACGGTCCCCGGTCTTGGACGCGATCTGGCGGCACACGCCGTCGTGCCCGGTGCCCAGGACCGAGACGCCGATGCGTCCGGAACGGCGGACGAGCGGCCAGGTGCGGGAGGTGTTCTGGACGGCGAACATCACCAGCGGCGGGTCCATGGAGACACCCACCGTGAACGAGGAGGCGACGATGCCCTGCGGGGCGCCGTCGACCAGGGAACAGAGGGCAGCGATGCCGGAAGGGAAACGTCCGAAGGCCTGGCGGAGCGAGTCAGGCTGCAGGTCATCGCTGAGGGGCATGGGGGTGTTCCTTTGCCGTCAGGCGATCGGCAGCCCGTGTCCGTGCAGGGCCGCCGAAGCGCGGTACTTGCCGCGCCGGTTGTTCCGGCGGGCCGAATCTTCACCTGGAGCACCCCGCTACTGCGGGAGGGTTGCCGGCCAACAAGCCAGGGCTTCGCGTTGGCACTCTTGATTCCGTAACAAAGCTAGAAGCTGGAGGGCGCTGCGGTCAATTTCCGGCAACAGTTCGTAAAGTTCGCGGCAGGAGCGCACCTGTCCCGCCCTTCCCACTGTCCCTGCCGTATGGAATGATCCAGCAGGGAACATCAGGCAAACAGGGGAACGCAAAGGAAACACCGTCTGGCTGCACCGGTGTTCCCGGCACAGATGAATATCGCTGAAAGGCCATTGGGGGATGACCGATCATTGGGGGACGGGCGCCGGCGCGCGCCCACAGCAGGGCAGGCACGGGGGCAGTTTCAGCGTGGCCGGCAGGCGGACGCGGCGGCGGATGCCTCGTGTGCGGCGCGGGCGGAGCCGGTCCAGCGGCCGCATCATTGCCGTGGCGGTGGTCCTGGCGCTTGTCGTGGGCGGGGATCTGTGGACCCGGTTCGTGCCCGTGGACCTGCTCACGCCGCCGGCCTTGCGGGAGCACCCGCTCGCCGGCTACGAGGAAGCAGCCCGGCCGCTGGGTGCACCCGCGCCGCCTACGATGTCCAGCGGCTCCTACACCTTCAACTACGCAGGCGTGGGCGACCGGCCGTTTGTCGCCTTCAGCCCGTGCCGCCCGGTCCACTACGTGGTCAATAACCGCCACCAGCCGCCCGGCGGCGGGCAGTTGGTCAGTGACGCGGTGTCCCGCATTTCCAAGGCGACCGGGCTGCGCTTCGTGGCCGACGGCACGACGTCGGAACGGGCTTCGGCGGACCGGGAACCGTACCAGCCGGAGCGCTACGGGGACCGGTGGGCACCGGTGCTGATCGACTGGGTGACGACCGCCGAGGAGCCGGTGTTCGCGCTGGCCGAGGCCCACGGCGGCACGACGCGGCTGGGGGACGCCCGGGCCCTTCCGGTCTCCCGGGAAGGCTCCGCGGACGTCCTGGTGACCGGGCAGGTGCGGCTCAACGCCACCGCGCTGGGGGCCAGGCTGCGCGATCCCGGCGGTGCCGCGGCGGTCCGGGCCACCATCCAGCATGAGCTGGGGCATATTGTCGGGCTGGGCCACACCTCGGACGCCTCGCAGCTGATGGCCGCGACCAGCACCGGACAGACCGAGTTCGGCGCCGGGGACCTGGTGGGCCTGGCCGCCCTGGGCACCGGCCCCTGCGCGCCCCGGATCTGACCGGCCCGCGCCGGAGCGTTCTCAGCGCGGCGTCGTCCGTGTCCGCAGTGCCACGGCCAGCAGCACCAGCGCCGTCAGCTGGAGGGCCCCGACCGCGGCAACCAGGACGGGCGTACGGCCGTAGAGCCCGCCGGCCAGCGCGCCGCCGGCCAGTGCCGCACCGCCCTGGATGGCGGCGAAGACGCCGTAGGCGGTGGCCCGCTGCTCCGCTGGGACGAGGTCCGCCACCAGCGCCTTCACCGTCGAATCCTGGATGCCGGTGGCAATGCCCCAGACTGCGACGCCGGCCAGCACCGCCCAGAGGCCGGGGGAGAAGGCGAGCCCCGGCACGAGCGCGACCAGGACCGGCAGCGCCAGCAGCACGCCTGCCCCGCGCCGGTCATAGGCCCAGCCCGTGGCCAGGGCGGCGGCTGCCTCGGCCAGCATCGCCCCCGCGTACACCAGCGGCACCGCCGCGAGCGGCACCAGGCCGGCTTCGGTGAGATGGAAGGCGATCACCCCGAACGTGACCAGGCCTGCGCTGGTGGCCCCGGCGGAGGCGGCGAACAGGTAGAAGTTCCGGGGCAGCCGCATCGCGGACGGAGCGGCGGACGGTGCCGCCGTCGTTCCGCCGGTTTCGTAGACGCCCGGGTCGGGAACGCGCCGGCGCAGCCAGACCAGCAGGGCCATGGCCACCGCCCCGGGCAGGGCGAGCAGGGCCATGGCCGGCCAGATGGCGGAGGTCGCTGCGACGGCGGCAGCGACCAGCAGCGGCCCGGCGAACGCGCCGAGCTGGTCCAGCAGCTTGTGCACGGCCATGCCCTTGCCCCGGCCCACCGCCCCCGCCGCATAGGCCAGCAGGGCGGATTTGGCCGGCGAGCGCACCGCCTTGCCGGCACGTTCGGCCAGGATCAGCAGCACGGCCAGGGCCAGGCCGGCGCCGCCGGCGAACGGCGCCACGGCCAGCAGCGGTACGCAGACGGCGGTCATCGCATAGCCGGCGATGGTCAGCGTCCAGTACCGGCGGGTGCGGTCTGCCAGCGGGCCGAAGAGCAGCCGGAAGACCAGCGCGATGCCTTCGCCGGCGCCCGTGACGAGCCCTACCACCAACGCGGTGGCCCCGAGCCCGGCCAGCAGCGGGCCGGTGATCGAGCGGGCACCCTCGTAGACCATGTCCGCGGTCAGGCTGACCAGGCCAAAGGCGATGATCGCCCGCCACGGGGGCAGCGGCCAGTGGGGAACCGGGCCGGAAACAGGAGCGCCGGAATCGGCAGGCTGCATCACGCAATGAGCCTACCGCCCGGTACCTGCCGGCCGGGAGCAGGCCGGTGCAGGATGCCCTTTCTATCGGCCCGCTACGCGCGTAGCGTTTTTTATATCCCTATCCATTCCGCATCAACCAGATGGGTGTGAGTGCAATGCCGGAATTCATGGATGTACATCACAACATGGTGGGCATCACCAAGGAGGATCTGAAGGCTGCCCACGCGGCAGATCTGGCCGTCCAGGGCGAGGAGGGCGTTAATTTCAAGCAGGCATGGGCGGATCCGGAGTCCGGTGTGGTCTATTGCCTCTCCGAGGCGCCGGACGCGGACGCTGTCAAGCGGGTCCACGAGCGCACCGGACATCCCGCGGACGAAATCCATCCTGTCCCGCTGGTCGTCTGACCGTCCTCCGCAACTGTGGCCCGGGCCGGCCGCTGCCGGCGGCCCGGGCCGCAGCGCTCTTCCCGGCCGCGGGCCCCGGGGGTAGCCTTGACCGGGCCGCCGCTATACGCTGGCGGAAGGTATTTTTCGAGTTCCGGGTGACGCCATCGGAGGTCTTCAGATGGGCTTTGAGCAATACCACGAACCGGCCGGCGAACTATCCGCAGAGACGCGGACCTTCGCCCGGATGTGCGCGAACCTGACCGAGGAAGCCGAGGCGATCGGCTGGTATGAACAGCGCATTTCGCTGGAACGGGATCCGGCGGCCCGGGCCATCATGCTGGATTCGCTGGCCGAAGAATACAAGCATTTCAGCATGGAGCTGGAGTACCTGTTCCGGGCCAAGCCCAAGTGGCGGGAGATCGCCCGCGGCATCCTCTTCCAGGATGGCGACATTGTGGCCAACGGGACGGCAGCCGAGTCCGCAGCCGGTTCGGAGGGCGGGCAGCGCGGCGGCGGGGAGCAGCAGCGCGGCCACCATCACGGCGGCCACCACCACCACGAAGGCGGCGGGCACCACCACGATGGCGGGCACGGCGGCGGGAAGCAGCATGGCGGCCACCACCACCACGACGGC
>NZ_JAAZSQ010000004.1:70324-76179 GCF_012395835.1 Arthrobacter mobilis | reverse complement strand
GTGGCCATCACCACGGCGGGCACCACCATGGCGCCCACCACGGCGGCGGCCACCACGACGGCGCGCCGCCCTCGGCCGGCACCGGAGAATCCCTTGGCATCGGCAGCCTGAAGGAGCAGAACCTGTGACCGCGAACCACCTCCTGCGAGAACTTGCCCCCATCTCTGCTGGAGGCTGGCGGCTGCTGGACCAGGAGGCCCGGCAGCGCCTGACCGTGGCGCTTGGCGCCCGCAAGGTCGTCGATTTCAGCGGGCCCCGCGGCTGGGAGCATTCGGCAATGAGCCTGGGCCGGACCGACGAACTGCCGCTGAACGACGGACTGGTGGTCGCCCAGCGCCGCGTCCTGCCGCTCGTGGAGGTCCGCGCGGATTTCACCGTGTCCCGGCGGGAGCTCGAGGCCTATGACCGGGGCGCCGCCTACACCGACCTGGACAGCCTGAACGAGGCCGCGCTGCGGATCGCCAGCGCGGAGAACGTCGCCGTCCTGCACGGCTGGGAAGCAGCCAGCATCCACGGCGTCACCCAGGCTACCCCGCACGAGCCCATCCCCCGGGTGGAGGACTTCGTCGACTATCCCAAGCGGGTGGCCAAAGCGGTGACCGTGCTGCTGCAGGCCGGCATCGGCGAACCGTTCGGCCTGGTCCTGGGGCCCGGTCACTACAACGCCGTCATGGAGAGCACCGAGCGCGGCGGCTACCTGCTTGCCGAGCACCTGCAGCGGATCCTGCACGGGCCGATCGTGTGGGCACCGGGCGTGCGTGGTGCCATCGTGATGAGCCTGCGCGGCGGGGATTTCCTGTTCGAGTCCGGCCAGGACCTCTCCATCGGCTACAGCCACCATGATGCCGACACGGTGCACCTGTACCTGGAGGAGTCGTTCAGCTTCCAGGTGGCGACGCCGGAAGCTGCGGTCCACCTGAGGAACCGCGGCGAAGAATAGGCCGTCCGGCCGGTGCCGCGGTGCGGCACCGGCCGGCGCAGCGTCAGCCTTCGCGGATCTGCGTCCTGAGCTGCTCCGACAGCCGGCCGCAGGACTCGATGATCTCCTCGGCGTCGGCCGCCGGCCCCTGCAGGGTACCCGCGATCTTGCCGTCGGTGATGTCGGCACGGTCGGCCGCGAGCGTCGCGCGTGCACCTGCGGCCGCGGACCGCGCGGCCTCCAGCGCCGCGGCGATGTCGCTGCGGACATCGGGATTGGCAAAGCCGGCGAGTTCCTCGCCGAGCGCGAGGATACTCCGGGTGATCTGGATCAGCTTCTTCGGCGGCCGGACCGCTTCGCGCAGGGCGTCCTGGATGACTCCGCTGCGGGCACCGCGTTCCGTCTCGGATTCCTTCGGCAGTTCGTAGGCGGAGGCTACGCGGGCGAAGGCCCGCTCGTCGTCGTCGGCCAGGGCCAGGGACTGCGGAATCAGGTCGGAGGCCAACCGGGCAATCCGCCGCGCGTCCCTTTCATGGTCGGCAAAGCGGGGACCGGTGGTGAAGTTGGCGGCCATGGAGATCAGCGCCGCTGCCTGGGCTGCCTGTATCGCCGCTGCGGCCCCGCCGCCGGGGGTGGCTTTTCCGGCGGCCAGGCGTTCGAGGAAACCGCCGATCGTTTCTTCGGAGATCATCGGACTACCGGCCGTCCGGGTCATCCGGGCCGAACTCCTCCTGCGGAGCGCCCGCGCGCTCGCTGGGAGCGCCGCCTTCCAAGCCGTCGGACAGGGTCTCGTCCACCGGCCGTTCCGAATCCGTGTCCACGCCGGCCTCGACCAGCTCCGGGGGGACGGCGTCGATGCCTTCATCCGGGATGACCGGATCCTCCCCCTGGATGTTCAGATTCGGGTCCGGCAGATTCTGTTCGGTCACGTTCCTGCTCCTTCCACGGGACGGGTCGGCCAGTTGTTAAGCAAACCTAGTATTAAAGCCGGGGCAGGGGAACACCGGCCCCGGTACGGAACGGCAGCGCTGCCGCCCCGGCAGCCGGGGAAGGCAATCACCCCTCGGCCCGCCCACCTGCTGTCTCCGACAGCGGGACCTCCCGGATGAACAGCGCCAGCACCAGTGCCGCCAGCACCAGCGGCACCGCCAGCAGGAAGACCGGCGGCAGCGCCTGGCCGAAGGCGTGGGCAATGGCCTCGCGCTCGGGCGCCGGCAGGGCACGCAGCACGGCCGGGCCCAGCGAACTGAATCGTGCCGTGCCCACGCCGGGAACGCCGGCGGGGGCTGCGGCGAGCTGGTCCGCCAGCCGGCTGATGAAGAGGGAGCCGAACAGCGCGATGCCGAAGGTAGCGCCGATCTGCCGGAAGTAAGTGACGGTAGAAATGGCCGCGCCCAAGGTGCGCTGGGGCACGCTGTTCTGCACGATCAGCACCAGGTTCTGCATGGTGCAGCCAATGCCCAGACCCAGGACCGCCAGGCCTGCGGCGGTGAAGGCGTACGGGGTGGTGTCCGAGATCCGCGACAGCATGACCAGCCCGGCGGCGGCCAGGCCCGCGCCCAGGACCGGGTAGATCTTGTACCTGCCGGTGCGCGAAATGAGCTGCCCGCTGCCAATGGCGGCCACCAGCAGGCCCGCGACCATCGGGACCATCATCAGCCCGGACTCGACGGCCGTGGCCCCGTTGACCATCTGCAGGAACGTGGGCATGTACGCGATGGCGGAGAACATGGCGATGCCCACGGCGATGCCGATCAGCACCGGCAGGGTGAAGTTCCGGTGCCGGAACAGCTGCAGCGGCAGGACCGGTTCGGCCGCACGGCGCTCGACGGCGGCGAACAGCACGGCCGCCACCGCGGCGGCGGCACCGAGCCAGATGGCCACCGGGCTGTCCCAGGCCCGGCCGGCTCCGGCCCAGCTGGTGAGCAGGATGAGCGCCGTGCTGGCCAGGGCCAGCAGCACAGCTCCGGGATAGTCCAGCCTGGGCCGCGGCCCGCCCGGCCCGCGCAGGTGCAGCGAGGAGATGATCACCGCCAGCGCCGCTGCCCCCAGCGGCAGGTTGATGTAGAACACCCACCGCCAGCTCCAGTAGTCCGTGATGAACCCGCCCAGCAGCGGGCCGGTGACCGAGGCCAGGCCGAAGGCACCTCCGATCAGGCCCATGTACTTGCCGCGTTCGCGCGGGGAAACCAGCTCCGCGATGATCGCCTGGGCCCCGACCATCAGACCCCCGCCGCCCAGACCCTGCAGGGCACGGAAGGTGATCAGCCCGGAGATGTCCCGGGCCAGGCCCGAGAGCGTGGAACCGGCCAGGAAGACCGCGATCGCCAAGATGAAAATGCTTTTGCGCCCGAACAGGTCGCCGAGCTTGCCGTAGATGGGCAGGCCGATGGTGGCGGCCAGGATGTAGGCGGTAATCACCCATGAAATATGCTCCAAGCCGTTCAGGTCGCCCACAATGGTCGGCAGCGCGGTGGAGACGATGGTCTGGTCCAGGGCGGCGAGCAGGACGGCCAGGACCAGCCCGAGGAAGACGCGGTTGGTCTGCCGCCGCAGCCCGGGGTCTGCTGGCGAGGCCTCGCTGCCGGTTCCCTTGGGTGTCTTTTTCATGTCGCAAGCCCTTGCACAGTGGAACGCCGCCGGCAGTACCCACATTCCGTCCGGGCCTTTCCCCGCCCGCCGTGTCCGGTGATGGACGCGGACCGTTCCGGAACGGCGGTCGCACGGCCTATGCTGGCGGCATGTCTGCGCGGCCGGAGGACTATAACAAGGCCTTGGAGAGGGCGAAGGCCCATGCCCTGGAATGGCTCGCGTCGATTCCGGAGCGGCCGGTGGGGCCGCAGGCCACGGCGGACGAGCTGGCGGCCCGCCTCGCGGTCCCCCTCCCGGACGAACCCACCGACCCCGCCGAGGTCGTCGACGAGCTGGCCGCGCTGGTGGAGCCTGGTTTGATGGCCATGCCGTCCGGCCGGTTTTTCGGTTGGGTGATCGGCGGAACGCTGCCTGCGGCAATGGCCGCTGACTGGCTGGTCAGTGCGTGGGACCAGAACACGGGGCTGCGGTTCGCCACGCCGGCCGCCGCGGCCGTGGAAGAGGCGGCGGGGACCTGGATCCTGGACCTGCTGCACCTTCCCGCGGACTCCGACGTCGGATTCACCACGGGGGCCACCATGGCCAACTTCGTCGGGCTGGCCGCCGGACGCCAGGACGTGCTGGACCGCGCCGGCTGGGACCTGCCTGCCCGGGGGCTGGCCGGTGGGCCCCGGGTGAACGTCTTCGTCGGGCGGGAACGGCACGACGTCGTGGATCTGGCCCTGAGGTACCTGGGCCTGGGCGCACCGAACGTGGTGGACGTGGACCGGCAGGGCCGGATCCTCCCGCAGGCGCTGGCCGGGGCGATGGAACGCGTCCCGGGGCCGTCCATCGTCTGCCTGCAGGCGGGCAACCTGCACTCCGGTGCGTTCGATCCGGTAGGCGAGGCTGCCGCCGTCGCCCATGAACACGGCGCCTGGGTGCACGTGGACGGGGCCTTCGGCCTCTGGGCCGCGGCCAGCCCGCTTTTCCGTGAGCAGACGGCGGGGCTGGAGACGGCGGATTCGTGGGCAACCGATGGGCACAAGACCTTGAATGTCCCCTACGACTGCGGCATCGCCGTGGTGGCCAGGCCCGCGGTTCTTCGCTCCACGTTCGGCGTGCACACCAGTTACCTGATCACCGATGAGCACGGGCCCGGGGATCCGATGGAGAAGGTGCCCGAGCTCTCGCGCCGGGCCCGCGGGATCACTGTCTGGGCGGCACTGCGCTCGCTCGGCCGCGCCGGCACGGTAGCGCTGGTGGAGCGGCTGGCAGCCCGTGCCCGGGCGCTGGCCGAGGGCATCGCGCGGATTCCGGGGGCCGAGGTGCTCAACGAGGTGGTGTTCACCCAGGTCTGCGTCAGCTTCGGCGAGGATGAGCGGACACGGCAGGTGACCGCCCGGCTGATCGCGGACGGGACGGCGTGGATGTCCGGGTCCCGCTGGCAGGGCCGGGACGTGCTGCGGATTTCGGTCAGCAACTGGTCTACGGACGACGACGACGTCGGGCGCTCCCTGGATGCGGTCCGGCGGGCGGCGGCGGAAAAGTGAAGGACACCGCGCCCTGGGCGCGGCGTGAGGGGGTGGCCGATGGAGATCTGGGCAGGCAACGCCTATCCCTTGGGAGCCACCTACGACGGCAACGGCACGAACTTCGCGATCTTCAGCCAGGCAGCGACCCGGGTGTTCCTGTGCCTGTTCGACGACGGCGGGAAGGAAACCCGGATCGAACTGGAAGCTGTCGATGCCTATGTCTGGCACTGCTACCTGCCGCACGTGCTGCCGGGCCAGCTGTACGGCTACCGGATCGAAGGTCCCTATGACCCGTTCCGGGGCCTGCGCTGCAACCCGGCCAAGCTGCTGCTGGACCCCTATGCCAAGGCCGTGTACGGGACCATCGACTGGGGCCCGGCGATGTTTTCCTACAACTTCGGTGATCCCGACTCGTTCAACGACCTCGATTCGGGACCGTACACGGTCAAAGGGGTGGTGATCAGCCCGTTCTTCGACTGGCAGGGCGACAGGCCTCCCCGGATTCCCTACAACGATTCGGTCATCTACGAGGCGCATGTCAAAGGCCTCACGATGCTGCATCCTGAGGTACCCGAGGAAGAACGGGGCACCTTCGCCGGTGTCGCCCATCCGGCAGTTGTGGCGCACCTGCAGAAGCTCGGCGTCACCGCCATCGAACTCATGCCGGTGCACCAGTTCGTCAACGACAGCGTCTTGCAGGAGCGGGGCCTGTCCAACTACTGGGGCTACAACACCATCGGCTTCTTCGCCCCGCAGGACACCTACGGATCCACGCGGGAACCGGGCCTGCAGGTGCAGGAGTTCAAGGCCATGGTGCGTTCGCTGCATTC
>NZ_JAAZSQ010000004.1:20343-70247 GCF_012395835.1 Arthrobacter mobilis | reverse complement strand
GACTACACCGGCACGGGGAATACGGTGAACGTGCGCAGTCCGCATTCGCTGCAGCTGCTGATGGACTCGCTGCGCTACTGGGTGACGGAAATGCATGTGGACGGCTTCCGCTTCGACCTGGCCTCCACCCTGGCCCGCGAGTTCTACGACGTGGACCGGCTGGCCAGTTTCTTCGATCTGGTCCAGCAGGACCCGGTGGTCTCCCAGTGCAAGCTCATTGCCGAGCCCTGGGACGTGGGGCCCGGCGGCTACCAGGTGGGCAACTTCCCGCCGCTGTGGACCGAGTGGAACGGCAAGTACCGGGACGCGGTGCGCGACTTCTGGCGCGGCCAGCCGTCGACGCTGGGGGAGTTCGCCTCCCGGCTGGCGGGGTCGGCCGATTTGTATGAACGCTCCGGCCGGAAGCCCGTCGCCTCGATCAACTTCGTCACTGCGCACGACGGTTTCACGCTGCGGGACCTGGTTTCCTACAACGAGAAGCACAACGAGGCCAACGGCGAGGACAACAACGACGGCGAGTCCCACAACCGGTCCTGGAACTGCGGGGTCGAGGGGCCCACCGACGACGAGGCGGTGCTGGCGCTGCGGGCCCGCCAGCAGCGCAACTTCCTGGCCACCCTGCTGCTTTCCCAGGGCGTGCCGATGATCTCCCACGGGGACGAGCTGGGCCGGACCCAGAACGGCAACAACAACGCCTACTGCCAGGACTCGGCACTGACCTGGGTGCGCTGGGAAGACGCAGACCGCCCGCTGGCCGGGTTCGCGGCGGCGGTGAGCAAGCTGCGTCACGAACATCCCACGTTCCGGCGGGGCCGGTTTTTTGAAGGGCGCCCCGTGCGCCGCGCCGAAGGCGAACGCCTGCCCGACATCGTGTGGCTGAACGTGGATGCCTCACCCATGCTCCCGGAGGACTGGGACGCGGAACTGGCCCGGGCGGTGGGCGTTTTCTACAACGGGGCCTGGATCGGCAAGGACGACCGCGGGCGGGAAATCACCGACGACAACTTCCTGCTGTACTTCAACTCGAGCGAAGAAGTTGTGGTGTTCACCCTTCCTCCCGCCGAATACTCCGCGCAGTGGGAGCAGGTCCTGGATACGGCCGGCCAGCGAGCCGACAGCAGGATCCTGCAGGCGGACGAAAAGATCGACGTGGCCGCCAAGTCGGTGCTCGTGCTCCGGGCCCACGTACCGCCCCCGGAGGAACCCGACCACTCCGTGGCGGCTTCCCTCGCCATCCTGACCCGGAGCGTGCGGGCCAGGACGGTGGTTCGGCGGACGGACCACCGTCAGCAGCAGGGCACCTAGAACGGGTTCAGCAGCCGGGCGACGAACCGCCGGGTGCGCTCCTCGCGCGGATCGCGCAGCACCACGTCAGGGTGCCCGCGCTCGACCACCACGCCGCCGTCCATGAACACCACTTCGCTGGCTACCTCGCGGGCGAAGGCCAGCTCGTGGGTGACCATCAGCATGGTCCAGCCCTCCTCGGCCAGTTCCTTGATCACGGTCAGCACTTCCCCCACCAGCTCCGGATCCAGCGCGGAGGTCGGCTCGTCGAAGAGCAGCAGCGCCGGCCGCAGTGCCAGCGCACGGACGATGCCCACCCGCTGCTGCTGGCCACCGGAGAGCTGGTGCGGATAGTGGTCCCGTTTGTCCGCCAGCCCGACCCGGGCCAGCAGTTCCTCCGCCTCGCGCACGGCCTCGGCCCGGGGCCGCTTCTGCACCTGCACCGGGCCCTCGATGACGTTCTGCAGCACGCTCATGTGCGGGAACAGGTTGTAATGCTGGAAGACCATGGCGCTGCGGTCGCGCAGGGCCGTCAGCTGCCGGCGCGGCACCGGCGGGCCGAAGTCCACGGCTGGACCGCCGCCGAACGCAACGGTGCCGGCGTCGGGGATTTCCAGCCCGTTCAGGCAGCGCAGCACGGTGGTCTTGCCGGAGCCGGACGGGCCGATCAGTGCCAGGACCTGCCCCTGGTCCACGGCCAGGTCGATGGACTGAAGCACCTGGTGGGTGCCGAAGGATTTCCGCAGCCGGCTCACGGTCAGCACGCGGGCCGCGGACGACGGCGGACCGGACTGCGCCGGGCCCGGCGGCTGGTCAGTGGGCGACATAGCGGCCCAGCCTCCTCTCCAGGGACGACTGGCCGCCGGAAAGGGCCAGGCAGAAGACCCAGTACACCAGGGCGGCCTCCACATACAGCAGCATGAACTCCTGGCTGAAGGCGGCGATCTGCTGTGCCTGCCGGAACAGCTCGGTGACCAGGATCAGCGACGCCAGCGAGGTGTCCTTGACCAGCGAGATGAACGTGTTGGACAGCGGGGGCACGGAAACCCGGGCGGCCTGGGGCAGGATGATCCGCTGCAGGGCCTGGCGGCGGGACATGCCGATGGTGTGCGCGGCCTCCCACTGCCCTTTCGGGACCGAGAGGATGGCCGCCCGGATCACCTCCGCCGCATAGCCTCCGACATTGAGCGAGAAGGCGATGATCGCGCTGGGCCACGGATCGATCACCACGCCCACCGAGGGCAGGCCGTAGAAAATCACGAACAGCTGCACCAGCAGCGGCGTGCCGCGGATGATGGACACGTACGCCCGGGCCGCTCCGGCGAGGATCCGGCTGCCGCCCAGCCGCATCAGGGCCACCAGCAGGGCCAGCACCAGTCCCAGGGCGAAGGAAGCCAGGGACAGCGGGATGGTTCCGGTCAGGCCACCCTGGACGATGGGCCAGAGCGAGCTGAGGAAGAGCTCCCAGTCCACATCCATAGGCCTACGCTAGTACACCCGCGCCGGGAAGCAGTCCGGGCCTTCCCGTAGCCGGTCCAAGGTGGTTGAATCGGCCCAGCGCGCGTGAAGGACCCAGCCCAGGAGGACCGGATGGCCGAGCACGAACTGGCATTCATCGCCACCAACGACCTGTGCGCCATCACCCGGGGCCGGGCCATGCCGCTGGCCCAGCTGGATCTGGAAACCAGGTGCGGCTGGGTGCCGCCCGCGCGCTGCTCGCCTTCACCGCCGCCAGCGAAGTCTCGTACCTGCGGCTGGCACCCGGCCGCTGGTCCGCCACGCATGCCTTCCTCGGCGGGCACAACCGCGAGGCGATGCTCCGGCTGCCGCCCGGCCATCGGGCTGGGCGGCCGGGACCCGGCCGCCCAGCTGAACCTGGAGTTCCGTGCCGCGGACGCGACCGGCAACCCGTGGCTGGTGATGGGACTGCTGATCCGTGCCGGGCTCGAAGGGATCCGGCAGCGGCTGCCGGCGCCGGAGGGGCTGGACCGGCCAATCGAGGAGGTCGGCGAGGACGCGCAGCGCGCGCTCAAGCTGTACGAGATGCGCCGGCTCAAGGGGCTGGACGGGGGCGCCAAGTGCCTCAGGTACGCCGGTGTCCACTGAAAGCCTGCCGGGCACCCGTGCAGGCCACGGCCCTGACCGTAGGCCGGCTGGCCGCCGGCTCTACGTCGAACGTCATCCCGGATTCGGCGGTGCTCGGCAGCATTGCGCGGACGATGGACGCCGCGGACCGGGAACTGCAGCACGCCGCGCTGCGGCGCTGTGCCGAACACCTGGCCCAGGCCTCCGGGGCCCGGGCCAGCGTTGCCATTACCCCCGGCGAACCGGTGCTGGTCAACGATGCCTCGTTGGTGCAGCATGCCCTCCCGTGGCTGGAACGGGCCGGGCCGGGTTGGCGTCCGCGGAGCCGCTGCGACTCGGACGGCTTTGCCTAGTTCACGCAGCAGGTGCCCGGCCTGATGGCCTTCCTCGGCGTGGACCAGGCCGGCGGCCGGGAGCGCAGGGCCTTGCACTCGGCCTCGTTCCTGCCCTCCGATGTGGCGGTGGAACACGCAGCCCGGGTGCTGGCGGCGATGTACGTGGGCGCGGCCAGGATGCTGGGCGCCGTCGGAGACTGACCTTAGCGTCGCACCTTCCCCGTTCGCTGTCTGCCCCGCACGCTCAGCGTGCGGGGACCCCTGGCAGCTCTCTTTGCTCGCTCCGCTCGCGGCGGGGCCCCGGTGCTAGTGTCCTGCGCCTGAAATCCGGTTCAGAAGTCGTCCGAGGGATTCGAGGATCTGTTCGGCGGTCTTGGTCCAGGTAAAGGGTGTGGGGTTTTCGTTCCATGCCTTGACCCAGGCGCGGATGTCGGCCTCGAGGGCCTGGACGGAGCGGTGGTCGCTGCGCCGGAGCAGGTCCTCGGTGACGAAGCCGAAGAACCGTTCGACCTGGTTCAGCCAGGAAGAATAGGTCGGGGTGAAGTGCACATGGAAGCGGGGGTGGCTGGCCAGCCAGGCCCGCACCGCGGGCGTCTTGTGGGTCTGGTAGTTGTCGCAGATCAGGTGGATCTCCAGGCCGGCCGGGACCTGGGCCTCGATCCTGGCCAGGAACTTTTCAAACTCCGCGGCCCGGTGTTTGCGGTGCAGGCTGGAGATCACGGACCCATCGGCGGTGTTCAGTGCGGCAAACAGGGTCGTGGTGCCGTGCCGGATGGAACCGTGCGTGCGCTTCTCCGGCATCCCGGGCATCAAAGGGAAGGCCGGCTGGGACCGGGCCAGCGCCTGGACCTGGGACTTCTCATCCACGCACAGCACCACGGCCGATTCGGGCGGGTTCAGTCAGGGCCCGACCACGTCAGAGGCCTTGTCCACAAACTGCGGGTCGGTGGAGAGCTTGAACCCGTCGGCGCGGTGCGGCTGCAGTTCGAAGGTCTTCCAGATCCGTCCGATCGTGGATTTGGACAGGCCGGTGCGCCTGGCCATCTTCGCCCGCGACCAGTGCGTCGCGTTTTCCGGCACGGACTCCAGCGTCGCCACCACCACGTCCTCGACCTGCTCGACGGTGATGGTGGCCGGACGGCCCGGCCGCGGCTCATCCACCAGGCCGTCAAGGCGCTGGTCCAGGAACCTCCGGCGCCACCGGGCCACCGTGTGCGGCTCGACCCCGCACCGGGCCGCGGCCTCCTTATTCGTCAGGCCCTCGGCGCTGGCCAGCACGATCTTTGACCGCACGGCCAGCGCCTGGGAGGACTTCGCCCGCCGCGCCCACCGCGTCAGCGTCGTCCGCTCCCCATCCGACAGTTCCACAGGGGCCTCCCGACAGTCGCCATGCCCCATTTTACAATTAGGAAGCGGATTTCAGGGGCAGGCCACTAGCTGCTGACGTCCTCGCCGAAGTACTTCTTCGAGATCCTGGCCAGCGTGCCGTCGGCGCGCAGCTCGTCCAGCGCCTGGTTCACGGCCTCGACCAGGTCGGTGCTGCCCTTGCGGAAGGCCAGGGCGGCCTCGGAGGTCTCCTCCGTCTCGGAGGCGATCTTGATGTCCGCGTTGCGGTTGGTGGCCTGGTAGTCCAGGTACGTGAGCTTGTCGTTGATGGTGGCGTCCACGCGGCCCTGCTCCAGCAGCGAGACGGACTGCGCCCAGCCCTCCACCGCCTCGACCCGGGCACCGGAATCCTTGGCCAGCTGGTACCAGTTGCTGGTCAGCGACTGCGCGGTGGTCTTGCCCTTCAGGTCGGCGAACGAGGCGATGTCGGTGTTGTCCGCCCGGGTGACGATTACGCCGCGGCTGACGGTGTAGGGGTCGGAGAACTCGTACTTGGCCTTGCGTTCGTCATTGATGGTTACTTGGTTGGCGATCACGTCGAAGCGGCCGGCCTCCAGGCCGGCGAAGATGGCATCCCACTGGGTTTCCTCGAACTGTGATTCCACCCCCAGCTTGTCCGTGACGGCGGTGACGACTTCGACGTCGTAACCGGTCAGCCCGCCGGCTCCATCCTCATGGTAGGAGAAGGGCCGGTAGGTTCCCTCGGTGCCCACCCTCAGTACGCCGGCGTCCCTGACCTGCTGCAAGGTGGTGCCCAACGCCGCACGGGGCGGCGCGGTGCCGCCGGACTCCGCGGGAGAGCCGCAGGCGGCGGCTGCCAGGACCAGGGCCGCAGCACCAAGCAGCGCGGATACGCGGACTTTCATGATGGGCTCCTTGCTGCCGGACCGGCCGGGAAGCACGGGCCCGGAAAGAGAGCAGCCCCCGGAAGATTGGGGGAATTCCGGGGGCCCAACCCGGCGCCCGTTGGGGGGAAGGCGCGCGGCGTTGTTGCTCACTCCACTCTACGCCGCCGTCCGGCAAATGGAAAGACCTGTCTGTCTCGCCGTCAATTTCGGTAAAATTGTTGGCTATGGCAACCACAGCAGTATCGGTGCCGCCGGCAGGGCCGCGTGAACGCGTGCTGCAGGCCGCCTACGAGCTGTTCTCCGCCCGCGGCATCCGGGATGTGGGGGTGGATGAACTGATCCTTCGGTCGGGCGTGGCCAAGGCGACATTCTACCGGCACTTCCCGTCCAAGAACGACCTGGTCCTGGCGTTCCTGCAGCGCCGCGAGGAGGTCTGGACCCAGGAAGTGATCATGGCCTCGGCCGCCCGGCGGGGGAGCACCCCGGAGGAGCGGCTGCTGGCCATTTTCGACGTTTTCGGGGACTGGTTCCGCCGCCGCGACTTCGAAGGCTGCACCTTCATCAACGTGCTGCTCGAAATGGGTCCGGACCACCCACTGGGCAGGGCCAGCATCGATTACCTGGCCCGGATCCGGGAGTATGTGAGCGGGTTCGCGGAGCAGGCAGGCCTGCGTGATCCGGAGGACTTTGCCCGCTCGTGGCACATCCTGATGAAGGGCTCGATCATCTCCGCCGCCGAGGGGGACCTGGCCGCCGCCGCGCGGGCGCAGGTCATGGCACGCCTGCTCATCAACCAGCACCGCTGATGCGGTCCGGCCCCAGGTGCTTCAGGCCGACTCCGAAACCGCCTTGCTGACGTCGGCGGGGGTCTCGTAAGGGCCCCTTGGCAGCTTCCGCAGCGCCTCAAGCACCGCCTCGTCCGCGCCTGACTGCTCGGCGTTCCGGACCAGGTCCTCCGCGGAGGCCGGGTAGTCCACCCCGCCGAGAGCCTTCTGGATCTGTATTGGATTGGGCTTGTCGGCCATTTTCCTTACCCTTCGGTAGAGCGAAAATCCATAAGCTCACTTAGTATAGAGGTATGGGCGCGGCTCCGCCGTTAACCAGAGGCCGTCCTGTGGGCGGCCGCCTTCGAATGGAGGAATGTAATGACCGCATCATCCAACTATGCCAGTGCTCGAGGCCACGTATACACGAATGTGCAGAAGGCCGCCATGGCCGTCGGCGTGGTTTTCCTGCTTGTCGGCATCCTGGGGTTCATCCCCGGAGTCACCACCAACTACAACCTGATGTCCTTTGCCGGACATGAGTCCGAAGCAATGCTGTTCGGTGTGTTCCAGGTCTCGATCCTGCACAACATCGTCCACCTGCTCTTCGGCGTGGCCGGGCTGGCGATGGCCCGCAGTGTTTCCGGTTCCCGCAACTATCTGATCTGGGGCGGCGTGGTCTACCTGGTGCTCTGGCTGTACGGCCTGATCATCGGCCACGAGACTGCGGCCAACTTCGTCCCGGTCAACACCGCGGACAACTGGCTTCACTTCGTCCTTGGTGCGGGCATGGTCGCCCTGGGTCTGGCGCTCACCAGGGAGCATCGGGAGGCCGGACGCACCTGACCTGCCGTCAGGAGCCTGAGCCCCGTCCCGGAACAGTGGCGGCGCCGCCCGGCGCCGCCACTGTTTTGCGCCTGCCGCGCTTTGCCTGAGACGTCGGTGCCTGTGGCGCGGGTGCCCTTGGTGCAGACTAGAGGGGGAGTAGCGACGCTTTCGGGGAGGAACATGCTTCGACGCACGGCAGGTACGTTGTTGGCCCTGGCACTGGTGGCGGCAGGCACGGCCTGCGCTCCGAAGGACGATGGGCGTTCCACTGCGGAGGCCCTGGCGGCGGCGCTGACGGCCGGCAACCTGGAGAAGCTGGAATTTACCACTGCGGCTGCCGAGGTCCAGGCCGCCTTCGACGAGGCAACGGAGGGGATGGCTCCGCTCGAGCCCAAGGTGTCGGTGGGCGAGGTGAGCCGGACCGGCGGGGATGCTGCCCGGGCCACGCTCAACTACACCTGGGATCTGCCGGACACCGAGCAGGACTGGACCTATGCCGCTGCTGCCGAGATGCAGCGCACGGACGATCCGGAAAAGCCCTGGGACATCCGCTGGTCGGCGGCCGTCGTCGAGCCTTCCCTTCAGGAAGGCGAGAAGCTGTCCCTGGACATTGCCGCACCTCGGCGCGGCAACATTCTGGCCGCCGGCGGCGCGGCAATCGTGAAAGACCGCCCGGTCAAGGTGGTCGGCATCGACAAGGCGGGTCTGTCCGCCGGACGCGCCGAGGATTCGGCCCGGGCGCTGGCCGCCGTCGTTGGAATCGATGCCGGCGAGTACGCGCAGACGGTGGCCGGCTACGGGCCGGAGGCCTTCGTGGAAGCCATCACCCTGCGCGAGGCTGCCTACCGGGAACTGGACCAGGACGCTCTGGAGGCGATCAAGGGAGCGACCGCGCTCTCCCGGTCGCTCCCGCTGGCCCCCACACGGGAATTCGCTTCCGCCGTCCTGGGGTCGGTCCGCGAGGCGACCGCCGAGGACATCGAAAAGTCCGGGGGGAAGGTTACCCGGGGCGAGCTGGTTGGCGCCTCGGGGCTGCAGGCATCCTTCAACGATCAGCTGTCCGGGACCCCGGGCCTGACAATCAGCGCCGTCGGCACCCCGGCCGAGGAAGGTGCCAAGGCTCCGTCCCGGGAGCTGTACGCCACCGAGCCGGTGGACGGAACGGACGTGCGGACCACTCTGGTGCCCAGGCTGCAGAGCGCTGCAGAGAAGATCCTGGCGGACATCACGTCGCCCAGTGCCATCGTGGCCATCCGTCCCTCCAGCGGCGCGGTCCTCGCCGCCGCCAACGGCCCGGACAGCGGAGGCTACAACACCGCCTTCCTGGGCCGGTATGCGCCGGGCTCCACCTTCAAGGTCGCCACGGCGCTGGCGCTGCTGCGCCAGGGCAAAACGCCGGAATCCACGGTGCAGTGCGATCCGCGGTTCGCTGCCGACGGCAGGAGGTTCGAGAATGCGGACGGCTACCCGGCGGCCTACACGGGGACGATTACGCTGACCGAGGCGATCGCGCATTCGTGCAACACCGCGTTCGTCTCCCAGTTCGGAAACCTGCCGCAGGAGCAGCTGGCAGAGGCGGCCGGGGCGCTGGGGATCGGCATGGAGGCGGAGATCGGCCTCGAGGCGTACTTTGGCGAGGTTCCGCGTGACGAGACCGGCACGGCCCATGCGGCGTCGATGATCGGCCAGGGCAGGGTGCAGGTGTCGCCGCTGGCACTGGCAGCGCTGATGGCTTCGGTGGCCAAGGGCGAAGCCGTGGTGCCGCAGCTGGTCGAGGGGCACGACGAGGAGGCCAGGCTGCCGGATGTTCCGGAACTGACCGGGCAGGAAGCCGGGCAGCTGCGCACCATGATGCGCGCGGCGGTGACCGACGGCTATCTGGCCAGCCTCGCGGACTTGCCGGGCGAGCCGGTGATCGGCAAGACCGGGACCGCCGAGTACGGTTCCGGCGCGCCGCTGAAGACCCATTCCTGGGTGATCGCGGCCCAGGGGGACCTGGCCGTGGCCGTGTTCGTGGAGGACGGCGACCTCGGGTCGGTTACCGGGGCGCCGATGGTGAAGCAGTTCCTCCAGGCCGCCGCCGGCTGAGGATCCGGCCGCCGGACGGCCGCGGACAGCGGCAGGCGGCGGTCCCCCGGGCCGCCGCCTGCCGTGCGCCTGCCTGCTGTGCCGGTGCCGGCTACCAGCGGTGGGCGACGTCGATGACCAGCATCGACACGTTGTTCTGGCCCTTCAGCGTGAAGACGCGGAACGGCAGCCGGGCCCGCACGCCCAGTCCGATAGTGGTGACACCTTCGAAGCTGCCACCCCAGGCGGCCTGCCGGAAGGTCCGGTAACCTGCGAGATTGACCAGTTCCTTGCGGTTCTTGGGCACATACGTGGCCTTGCCGGCACTGTTGTAGGCGGGAGCCCGGACGGTAATGCTCAGGTCGGCGGCACCGCGCAGCGGGATTGCCTTACCGGATCCTTCGGCATGGACCGTCTTGACGTAGCGGACGGTGTAGCCGGGGGCCTTGCCCTTGAGATCGACCACCAGCCGGTCGAAGCAGGCGTGCCTGCCGGAACGGACATTGATGATCGGCGACTGGACCATGAGGGACTTGGTCTTGGCCTGCGACCCCCAGGTGATTCCACAATACGGGGCTGCGCTGGCCGTGCTTGGTGCCACCAGCCCCAGACCCAGGACCAGCAGCAGTACTGCCAGCCATGCGGGTAGTTTTTTCATGACGCACCACCTCAAAGTTGCGAGAATGATTCAACTATGATAATGCGTCGGGTGGTGCTGCGAGGGGTCTGGGAACAAGCAACTTTTAATCGTTACAGTCCGGGCCGTTCCGGCAGCCTTCCGGCAGGGGTGCGTGCCGAACGTTACGGTCCCGTGGCCGTTCCGCAATACGGGCTGCCCCGCAGGAGTGGGGAACATTCGAACGCTAGCAGGTCCGTTGGACAACCAGGCTTTCGTTCCAGCCGTCCAGCCTGCTGAAGCTGACGGCCTTGTAGGTGGAATTGCAGCCCAGCCCGCTGCCGGAGAAGGAAAACGCGCCGCGCCGCGGCTTCACGGATCGCTGGTTCACTGCCCGGTCCGTGCGGATGTTCACCACCCAGACATGCACGGTCCGGGCGGAATAGCCGCTTCCCCGGACGCTGTAGCTGCCGTTGGGGGAGATGCTCAGGGACAGCGAGGATCCGCTTCCTGTAAGGTTGCCGTCTGCTGCCGAGGCCGGAGCGGCCGTGCCGAGTCCGGCCAGGAGGGCCAGCAGGATGCCTGCGGTCATGATCAGCAGACGCCAGGTTGCCGAAGTCTTCATGGTGCCAACTGCTTCCGTGCATGTCCGGGTTGCCGCGGAAACGGGCCCCACGCCCGCTTCCTGGGTCCGGCGGCCCGGCCGGTGCCCCGGCGCCTGCCTGGCCGCCGCTGTGTGACGGAGCGGCCCGCGGGCCGCTCCCTCCAGCGGGCACCGAACGTGCAGCATTCCCCCGGGCGTCAGTCGCCAGGCGGATTCTCCCTCCGGTGCGTGCACCGCGCCCCCCGCGGTGTTCCTCAATCGTAGGGTATGGCGGAGGGCCATGACAGCCCCGCAGGCAAAAAGCCGCCCCTGTCGGCCCTGGCCGGCTGCGCAGCTGTGGCCGGACAAACGGGGGAGGGCCGGAAAATCCGGTCCTCCCCGCTGGTTGCAGGTCATGCCCTCCAAGGGGCGCTACGCTGCGGCTGCCACTTGTCAGTCATGGCACCGGAAGCTGACCTTGTTGCTCACTTCCCAGCCATCGGCACGGCTGAAGCTGACTGCCTTGTAGGTGCGGCCGCAACGTACTTCGCCGTCGCGGATCGTGAATTCGCCGTCGTCGGTCCGGACGCGGTAGTGCTCGACCACGCGGTCGCGCGATACGTTGACCAGCCAGACATGGACCCGGCGGGCGTCGTAGTCTTCGCCCCTGATCCTGTAGTCCCCGTCGCGGAAGATGCGCAGAGTCAGTTCGGCGTCTTCGTCGTCATCATGCCCGTGGTCCCAATCGTCCCACTCGCGGTCGTGGTCGCGGTCCCTGTGATCGTAGCTACTTGAGTGGGCGGCAACAGCGGCAGTGGCAGGTGCCGCAACCCCCATCGTGGCGAGGAGTCCCAGGACGGCACCGGTGATGATCAACCACAGGCGCCATGTTGCTGAAGTTTTCATGAGGCCCATTGCTTCCGTGCTGTTCCGGAGGCCTGGACGCGGAAGGCACGTCCGCCTCATCATCGGACGGCATGGCGGGCCCCCGGCGCTCTTGTCGCCGCTGCCGCTCGCTGGGAACCGGAAGGAATCCTGGGGCCGCCCCGCCCCGTGCCGTCGGATTGCCTGAGGTTGCCATCCCTCGGAGGATCCGTGCCTCCTGCGCACCACACCGTGCCCCTACGGTGTGGTTATGAAGTGGAATAGACCTTAGTGCAAACCGGCACTTCTGTGTACCCCGGAAACCGCACCGTGGGCGTGGGATTTCCCTGCCCGGGACAGCGGGCAGGGCGGCTGCCTAGTGATGCTGCCGGGCGTCCTTCCGGGCCGCGGCTTCCACCCCGGGCAGCTGCTCCTGGCCTGCTCCGGCCTCGCGGTTTTCCTGTGCCTCGACGTAGGCGTGGTCCTCGTTCATGGTGGTCTCGTCGAAGGGATCGTGTCCGGAGAGGACTTCTTCCAGCTGGAAAGTGTCGAGCTGGCGGGTCCAGGTGCCGATCAGCACGGTGGCGACGGCGTTGCCGGTGAAGTTGGTCAGGGCGCGGGCCTCGGACATGAACCGGTCGATGCCCACGATCAGGCCAACCCCTTCCACCAGGTCCGGGCGGTGGGCCTGCAGGCCGCCGGCGAGCGTGGCCAGGCCGGCGCCGGTGACGCCGGCGGCACCCTTGGAGGCGATGATCATGAAGACCAGCAGCGAGATCTGCTCGCCCAGCGCCAGCGGGGTGCCCAGGGCGCTGGTCACGAACAGCGAGGCCATGGTCAGGTAGATCGCGGTGCCGTCGAGGTTGAACGAATAGCCCGTGGGCACCACCACGCCGACCACCGGCCGGGAGACTCCTGCATGGTCCATCTTGGCGATCAGCCGCGGCAGGGCCGCCTCGGAGGACGAGGTGGAGACAATCAGCAGGTATTCGCGGGCCAGGTAGCGCATCAGGCGGAAGATGTTGACGCCGGACACCAGTTTCAGCAGTGTTCCCAGCACCACCACGATGAACAGGATGCAGGTGATGTAGAAGGCCAGCATCAGCGTACCCAGGCTGATGATCGCGCCGATGCCGGTATCACCGACGACGGCGGCGATGGCACCGAAGGCGCCGATCGGGGCCAGCCACATGACCATGGCCAGGATGCGGGAGACCCGGGCCTGGATGTGGCCGATGGCGCGCAGCACCGGCCGGCCGGACGGGCCCATCTTCTGCAGCGCGAACCCGACGAGCAGGGCGACGAAGAGGGTCTGCTGGATGTTCTCCCCGGTCAGGGAGGACAGCAGCGTGGTCGGGATGATGCCGAGCAGGAAGTCGACGGTGCCCTCGGCCTCCTCCCCGCCGGCCTCGAACCCGGTGCCGGTGATGTCCAGGCCTTCGCCGGGCTGGACCAGGTTGCCCACGACCAGGCCGATGCCCAGGGCGAAGGTGGACATGGCCATGAAGTAGAGCAGTGCCAGCCCGCCGACCTTGCCGACGGTGGCGGCCTTGGCGATGGAACCGACGCCGAGCACGATGGTGCAGAAGATGATCGGCGCGATCATCATCTTGATCAGGGCGATGAAGCCGGTACCCAGGGGTCTGAGTGCCTGGCCGAGGGCCGGTGCCAGCAGGCCGACCGCGATGCCCAGCAGCACGGCAATGATGACCGCCACGTAGAGGACGTGCGTCCTGTCCTTCTTCCGGACCGCGGTGGTGCTGGTGGTGTTGCCGGTTCCTTCCGGAGGCACCGGTGCCCCCGCTTGGAGGAACATGCGCCGAGGGTGCCATGGCAGCCTCCCTTAAGTGACGGAAGATAGGCGGGCCTGCCTTCTCCTAATGTCCCACTGCCGCCCCCGGGCCGCCACGGTGGACTGGACGTTTTCCCCTGCCTCAGCCGACGTCGAAGCCCCGGAATCCGCCGGTGGCTTCGGCAAAGCCGGTGTCCACCCGGTCCACCCGGCCGGGAGCTTCGGACCGCAGCAGCGCCACCAGCCGTTCGAGCGCCGGACGCGGACCCTCGGCGGTGATCCTGACGGTGCCGTCCGGACTGTTCACCGCCTGTCCGTCCAGGCCGAGCCGTTCGGCCTGGCTGCGCGTCCAGTAGCGGAACCCCACACCCTGCACATGCCCGGCGACAGTGGCCGAGAGCCGTTCGAGCTTCCCATCCATGGGCCCACGGTAGCGCCCGGCCTGGAGGGACGGGAAGAGCGGGGTACATTGTCCAGTAGCGGGCAGCCCCGGCGGCGCCCGGACGCGTGCAAGGAGTAAAGGTGACGCTGGTCGACAACGGTGTGTATGTGGACGGCAGGCGCACGGACAGCCCTGCCAGCCTGGACGAGACGTTCGAGATCATGCGCGAGCGTGCGGGCATGGCCTGGATCGGCTTCTACCGGCCGGAGATCGACAGCATCCGGATGGTCGCGCAGGAATTCGGGCTGCACGAACTCGCCGTCGAGGACGCGCTTTCCGGCCACCAGCGGGCCAAGCTGGAGCGCTACGGCGACACCCTCTTTGTGGTGCTCCGGCCCGCCCGGTACCTGGACGACGTGGAGATGGTCGAGTTCGGCGAGCTGCATGTGTTCGCCGGCCCGGACTTCGTGGTGACCATCCGGCATGCCGAGTCCCCCCAGCTGGCGCAGGTGCGGCGGCGCCTGGAACAGACCCCGGGCCTGCTGGCCCTCGGTCCGCAGGCGGTGCTCTATGCGATCCTGGACCAGGTGGTGGACGAGTATGCGCCGGTGGTGGCGGGGCTGGAAAACGATATCGACGAGATCGAGGATGAGCTCTTCCACGGGGAGCCGGAAGTCTCCCGCCGCATCTACCAGCTTCACCGCGAGGTCATGGAGTTCCAGCGGGCCACCCAGCCCCTAAACGAGATGCTCGCGTCGCTGGCCCGCGGAGCGGACAAATACGGGCTGCCGCTGGAACTGCAGCAGCGCCTGCGCGACGTGCACGACCACGTGCTGCGCATCGTGGACCGCGCCAACGGCTTCCGCGCCCTGCTGCAGAACGCCCTGGCCGTCAATGCCACCCTGGTGGCCCAGCGCCAGAACGAGGACATGAAGCGGATTTCCTCCTGGGCTGCCATCCTCTTCGCGCCCACCCTGGTGGGCGCCGTCTACGGGATGAATTTCGAGGACATGCCCGAACTGCGCTGGGTCTGGGGCTACCCGTTCGCGCTGGCGCTGATGGCGGCCATCGCCGTCGGGCTCTACATGGCCTTCAAGCGCAACAAATGGCTGTGAACCAGCCGGTGGGCCGGCCTTGGCTGCGGGCGGGACCGGCGGCCCCGCCCGCAAGCTGCCTCAGGGCCGGCTGGTGGTGATGTCCTTGGTCCGGTGGTCATAGCGGAACGTGACCGGGCCGCCGGGATGGTGCAGCTCGTGGTTGCTGCCGTTGGGCTGGCCAAAGGCACCGTAGTTCTCGTCCCAGGAGCGGTTCAGGGCCGCCTTGAAGCTGTAGAAGCCGGCGGGCAGGTCCACGGTCAGCTTCCAGAGCTGGTCTGCCGGGTCGAGCCGCATCTGGACCTCGTCGAACTTTGGCTGCCAGTCCTCGGGGCAGCCCATCAGCGTTCCAAAATCGCCGGCCAGCGCGACGGCCTCCGGCTGCGGGTAGGCCGCCTCCTCGGGAGCCGCGGGCAGTCCGGCCGCGGCGGCCCCGGCCGTGCCGTCTTCCGTGCCTTCTTCACTGCCTTTTCCGGTGCTGTCGGCCGTTGTCCGGTCCGGTTCGGCTGACTCTGCCTGTTCGACGGCGTCCACCAGCTGCACGGTCTCCACCAGGACTGCGGCGGCCTCGGCCGGAGCCTGCTCCGGCAGCGGGGTGCCGGCCGGCACGGGGGTGCCCTCGGCCAGGGCGGTGGCCAGGGAGACGGCATCGGGGAAGGCCACGGTCGCCCGCAGCCCCTCCTCGGTGATGCTCCAGCCGCCCCGGCCCTTGACCAGCCAGCCGGCCTTGACCAGCCTGGTGGTGGCGGCGGTCAGGGTCTTGTGGCCGCGGGGTACACCTCCGGAGAGCAGTTCGCTTTCCTGGGCATTCAGCGGGAACAGCCCAATGGCCTCGGCCAGCACGGCGCTGCCGCCCACTTTCGTTTCCTGCCCCGCCCGGGCCAGGCTGTCCAGCACGGCTTTGAGCCGTCTTGCGTTGTTCTCCTGAGCGTTAGCGCTCACAGTGCACCTCCGGTCACTTACGATGTGACAGCAGTCTTCCATCCTGGCGTGAACATCGCATGTCTTTGCGGGTAATTACGGCGTTTCATGGCCTTGTGTTGCGCACCAAGGCCATGTTCGGCTAAGGGGCTGCCGGCCGGTCAGCTCCGGACGGTATCCGCAGCTGCCGCCGCGGTGGCGGCCGCCTTCTGCCGGTAGACGCTGAGGAACACCCCGATGCGGCGCACCGCCTCCTCGATGTCTTCCGCGGACGGGAGGATGACGAAGCGGAAGTGGTCCGGCGTCGGCCAGTGGAAGGCGGTGCCGTGGGAGATGAGGATTTTCTGGTCCTGGAGCAGGTCCAGGACAAACTGCTCATCGTTGGTGAACGGGTAGACCTGCGGGTCCAGCCGGGGAAAGAGGTACATCGCCCCGGCGGCCGGGACGCAGCTGACGCCGGGGATCTGGTTCAGCAGCCGGCAGGCCAGATCCCGCTGCTCGCGCAGCCGGCCGCCGGGCTTCACCAGGTCCTCGATGCTCTGGTAGCCGCCCAGCGATGTCTGGATGGCATGCTGGGCAGGCACATTGGCGCACAGCCGCAGCGATGCCAGCAGTTCCAAGGATTCCCGGTAGCCCGCCGTAGCCGTGCGCGGGCCACTGACCGCCACCCAGCCGGCGCGGTAGCCGGGCATCCGGTAGGCCTTGGACAGGCCGCTGAAGGTCAGCACCGGCAGGTCGGGGGCCACGGAGGCGGTGTGGATATGAACGGCGTCTTCGTAGAGGATCTTCTCGTAGATCTCGTCCGAGAAGAGCACCAGGTCGTGCCGGCGGGCGAGTTCGGCGAACTGTTCCAGGATGTGCCGCGGATAGACGGCACCGGTGGGATTGTTGGGATTGATGATCACGATCGCGCGGGTGCGGTCGGTGATCTTCGCTGCCACGTCAGCCATGTCCGGCCACCACTGGTTGTCCTCGTCGCAGAGGTAGTGCACGGCTTCGCCGCCCGAGAGGGTGACCGAAGCGGTCCAGAGCGGATAGTCCGGCGCCGGGATCAGCACCTGGTCCCCGTTTTCCAGGAACGCCTGCAGGGTCATGGAGATCATCTCGCTGACCCCGTTGCCCAGGAAGATGTCCTCCACGCCGATCTGCATCAGCCCGCGCGTCTGGTAGTACTGCGAGATTGCCGTGCGGGCCGAGAAGATCCCCTTGGAATCACTGTACCCCTGGGCCTCGCGCAGGTGGTGGATCATGTCCACCACGATGGACTCGGGGGCCTCGAGGCCGAACGGCGCCGGGTCGCCCAGATTCATGCGCAGGATCCGGTGGCCTTCGGCTTCCATTTTCTTGGCCGCCTGCAGGATGGGGCCGCGGAGTTCGTACCGGACGTTGTTGAGCTTGCTGGAGTACTGCATCGGGCGCATGGTCCATTTTTTCACACACCCGACGCGTCCCGGCGCAGGTCGGGACCGGTTCGTTGCGGCGGGCAGTGGCGGGACCACCGGCAGGTGATCAACGCGATCCTGTTCAAGCTGCGCACCGGGGCTCCCTGGCGGGACCTGCCCGAACGGTACGGGCCGTGGAAGACCGCCCACGAACGCCTGCGCAAGTGGACCCTGGACCCTGGACGGCACTTGGCAGAAAATCCTCGCCGAGGCAGTGGTCAAGGACGACGCCGTCGGGGAGGTCGAATGGATCCTGAGCATCGATTCGACCATTGTCCGGGCCCATCAGCATGCTGCCGGAGCCAGGAAAAAGGGGGGTGCAAACCCGCGGTCGAGGCCATCGCAGTGGACGGAGAAGGGATTGGGCGTTCCCGGGGCGGACTGAGTTCAAAGATCCACCTGGCCGTGGACGGTCGCGGCCTGCCCATGGACGTGATCCTGACACCCGGCCGGGACGGGGACAACCCGCAGGGATTCAGAGATTTCATCATGAAGGGCAACGTCATTGACCTTGCCACCGCCGTGATCATCGGTACGGCCTTCGGCGCCGTCATCAACGCGCTCGTCAAGAACGTCCTGATGCCATTCATCGCAGGACTGGTCGGGTCCCCCAACTTCGACAGCTTCGCGGCCTGGAACTTCAACGGCAACCTGGTCCAGTTCGGCGTCCTCTTGACCGCCATCGTCAACTTCCTGCTCATTGCCGCCGCCGTCTACTTCGTCATCATCGTTCCGATGAACCACCTCGTCGAACGCCGCAACCGCATGCTGGGCATCGCCAAGGAAGAGGAAGCCGTGGGTCCGCAGACCGCGCTGCTGACCGAAATCCGCGATTCCCTGCGAGCCGACCGGTAACCCGGGTCGGCTCATGCAGGAGACCTTCCCGCCGGCTGGAGGGTCTCCATTGACCCGGGCAGTCAGTCCTCTTCCTCGCTCATGTACATCCCCTCCTTGCCCGAGCGCGCCGGGGTCAGGACCTCCTCGTGGGCTGTGTAGGTGTGCTCTTCGCTAACCATTGCCTCGTTGAAGGGAGCTTGCCCGGAGAGGACCCTCTCGGCCTGGCCTCGGTCGAATTCCTGCGTCCACGCTCCAACGAGCACCGTGGCGACGGCGTTTCCGGTGAAGTTGGTCAGCGCCCGGGCCTCGGACATGAACCGGTCAATCCCGACGATCAGTCCGACGCCTTCCACCAGGTCCGGCCGGTGCGACTGCAGGCCTGCCGCCAGCGTGGCCAACCCTGCGCCGCTGACACCGGCGGCGCCCTTGGACGCGATGATCATGAACACCAGCAGTGAGATCTGTTCGCCGATCTGCAAGGGCTTTCCCAGCGCCTCGGCGACAAACAGGGCCGCCATGGTCAGGTAAATGGCCGTACCGTCCAGATTGAAGGAGTAGCCGGTGGGCACCGTAATGCCGACCACCGACCGGTCCACGCCAAAGTGATCCATCTTGGCGATCAGCCGTGGCAGCGCCGCCTCCGATGATGACGTGGAGACGATCAGCAGGTATTCGCGTGCCAGATAGCGCATCAGCCGGAAAATATTGACCCCGGTGGCCAGCTTCAGCAGCGTCCCCAGGATCAGGACGATGAAGAGGATGCAGGTGACGTAGAAGGCGATCATCAAGGTGGCAAGGCTGATGATCGCGTCCATCCCGGTTTCACCGACGACGGCGGCAATCGCACCAAACGCGCCGATCGGCGCCAGCCACATGATCATGATCAGGATCCGGAACACCAGGCCCTGGATATAGCCGACGGCGGTCAGGATCGGCGCACCCGTCGGGCCCATCTTCTGCAGGGCGAAGCCCACGAGCAGTGCGATGAACAGGGTCTGCAGGATGTTGCCCTCGGTCAGCGAGGAAACCATCGTCGTCGGGATGATGCCCAGGATGAAGTCGACCGTTCCGCCTTCTCCTTCCGCCTCCGGGGCTTCGAATGCGCCCGTGCCGGAAAAGTCCAGTCCCGCGCCTGGTTGGATGATGTTGCCGACCACCAGTCCGATCGCCAGGGCAAACGTGGACATGAGCAGGAAGTACCCGAGCGCCAGCCCGCCGACCTTGCCGACTGTGGCGGCCTTGGCGATCGATCCGACGCCCAGCACGATGGTAGTGAAGATGACCGGCGCGATCATCATCTTGATCAGCGCGATGAAGGCCGTGCCGAGCGGCTTCAGGGCGACGGCCAGCTCAGGGGCCACGAAACCGAGGATCGCACCGAGGACCACGGCGGCAATGACCGCGATGTACAGGAAGTGGGTCCGGTCCTTTTTCGTGACAGAGCGGCCGTTCGGAGAAGGTTGTTCCGCGGGAAGCTGCGGAGTGGAAGACATAGGAAGCTCCTTTGTCCGAAGTGGTCCTCCTGATCCATTAAATTTCGCACCGCTCGAACCGCAGCACCATAGAACAGGGACAACAGCCTGTCGGCACAGGCGTCCCCGGCGTAAAACTGACCAGGTCAGCCGGCGCCGACCATGGGGGAGAGGCTGACGATGACGTAGCGTTCGCTGCGGCTGCTGAAGTGCCCGTTGCTGGCGGAGACTTCGTAGCGGCCGTAGCTTCCGTCGGTGTGCAGGAAGCGGACGATGACCGGAGCTCCGGTGGCGCTGCCCTCCTCGCCGACGGCGATGAAGCCGCGGAAATCGTCCGGGTGGATGGCATGGGGCAGGTATCCGTACAGTTGCAGCGTCAGTGTGGACATGGCCTCCAGCACCGGTGTCGGGGCGATGAATTCAAGCTGTCCGCCGACCCGGCGCGCAGCCATTGTGGCCTCCCGAAGCTCGAATTCCTTGGCCACCCTCTGCACTCCTGACGGCATTCCCGACGGCATCGGAAATCTCCTCGCCGGCTGGCCTCAAGTCCTCAATCACCTGCTGCCGCTCAAGGTCTTTTAGGGCCTTGAACCAAGCGTCCGTCAGGGCCAGGAATTTCGCCCGTAGGTGCGGATGTCCGCGTCCCAACGGCGCGGGACATCGGGCCAGGCCTTGTGCTCATCGTGCGGCCAGGCGGCGCCGGTACTGATCAGCGCGCCGACCACCACGAAAGCCCCGGCCAGCAGGCCCTGCCCCAGCCAGTCGGTTTCCGAGGCCGTCTCGACGGCCGGGCTGGTTGCCGCGGCGACCCAATCCATGGGGGAGAGGGTAGCAGCGCCGGCCCCGGCCGGGCAGGGGTGGTGAGGGTTTCAGGACATCCCGCACACATGAGGCTCATGATGCCCAGAGCCCGCCGGCATTGATGGACTACACCGGGCGCGGGCCCCGGCCGCACACCGTCCGCTACCAGGATGCCCCCGTCTGCGCCAAGGACCTGGCCCTGGCCGCCCCGGACGCGTTCACCGAACTCACTTGGCGGCACGGCACCAAGGCCGGCCCCGGCGACCTGGACGCGGCCATGACCGGACGGTTCGCCGCGTTCCGCGTCCGCCCGGCCAACCGCAACATCCCGCGGGACGGCTCCTAGTCCTCCGGCCGGGAGTTCTGCCGGGACCTCGCCCTGGCCAGGTCCCGGCTCAGGCGGCGGTTGTCCGCTTCCAGGCGCAGGACCATCTCGACGCCGGCCAGGTTCAGGCCCGCGCCGACCAGCTCCCCGATGCGCCGGAGCCGCTCGAGGTCGTCCTCGCTGTACCGGCGGGTGCCGCCGCTGGTCCGCTCGGGCTCGACCAGTCCCTTGCGTTCGTAGAGCCGCAGGGTCGGCTGCCCCATGCCGACCAGGTCGGCGGCGACGGAAATGCCGTAGACCCCGCGTGCGGAACGGGTGGATCCGGGGGTTTTCATGATGGCCTTCACCTCACTTTCCACTTGCATAAATCTTACACTTTGGATCTATAATATCTGCGTCAGCGAATATAGATTTCCTGACACTTGGCTTGGTAACGAAGAACTGAAGGAGGCAACCATGTTGATGCGCACTGATCCGTTCCGGGAGCTCGACCGGCTGACCCAGCAGGTCTTCGGAACCCCGTCCCGGCCTGCGGTGATGCCGATGGACGCCTGGCGCGAGGGGGATGAATTCATCGTCGAATTCGACCTGCCCGGGGTCGACCCGGCGTCGATCGACCTGGATGTGGAGCGGAACGTGCTCACGGTCCGCGCCGAGCGGAAGGCCAGGGCTCCCGAGGGCGCCGAAATGCTCGCCGAGGAGCGGCCGGCCGGCACCTTCAGCCGCCAGCTGATCCTGGGTGACACGCTGGACACCGGCAACGTCAAGGCCAGCTACGACGCCGGCGTGCTGACCCTGCGGGTGCCTGTCGCCGAGCAGGCCAAGCCGCGCAAGATCGAGGTCGCTACCGGCGGCCAGCAGCAGCAAATCAACGCCTAGTTCCACCGGCCGGCTGCCCGCGGACCTGACAAAGGGGCCGCAGGCGGCCGGCAGCCGTGCGCCTTGTCCGGCAGGCCCGGCCCGCCGGGCAAGGCGGCGCAGCGAGGTCGGGAAAGGCAGGGGTCAGCGTGAACGGTCCACGTCCGGATCTGTACGCCGTCCTGCAGGTGGAGCGGACGGCCAGCCAGGAGGAGATCCGCCGTGCCTACCGCCGGCTGATGCGCAGCTTCCATCCGGACCTGCAGCCACAGCCGGGGGAAGGCGAGCCGGCCCCGGTGGCGGACCTGCACGCGGTCATGAAGGCCTACGAGGTGCTGGGGGATCCCGCGCGCCGCGCCGCCTATGACCGGGCGACAGCGCCCAAGCCGCCGCGCCGCGCGCCGTCGGACCCGCTGCTGCCGGACCGGCCGCCGGTGCAGGCCGGCGACACGGTCTGGATTTTCCCGCCGCGGCAGACGCGGCACGACCCGCTGCCCGATCTGAGGCAGCTGCTGGAGTACCTGCTGCGGGGCCGGTTCCCGTGGTGAGCGCGCCGCTGCCACCTGCACCCATGAGGTCCACCGGCTACGAGGTTCCACCGTCGAAAGGAGTCCGCCGTCATGCACGGCAACGGGCAAGGCGCCGCACACAGCAGCTGGCGCCGGTATGACTACAACCTGTTTCCCATTTTCCACGAACGTTTCGAGGAGCGTTGGGGCGAGGGCACTGCGCCGTTCCTGGACCCCAGCGTCTATGACGAAGAGCAGCCCAGGCCGCGCGCACAGTGGATCAACGTCGACACCGGCGCTGCCGTCGCCGTCGTGCCGGTGTGGCAGGATGACCGCAAGAACCGGTCCTTCGCCGTGTTCTACCTGCCGCCGGCGGGCGGCATCTGGGTCCTGCGCCCGGGCTTCACCCAGTACGTCGAATCCGGCGAGGAAACCGACGAGCAGCAGGCTGCCCTGCGCAACGATTCGTTCAAGAAAGCCGTGGCCCATGCCGAGGAATTCATCTTCGGCCCCGGGTCCTGACGGTATGCCGGCGGCCGGGCGGGATGAGGGCAGCGTTGCCCTCCCGCCCGGCCGTCCAATTTTTTGCTACATTTCCGGTAGGGCCCGCAAGCCGGCCCCCGGACGACGGTTCAGTACCCGGTGAGCGACAAGACTGGCCAAAGGATTCTCTCGTGGAATGGATCGTGTTGGTCCTGGCCGGTGTGCTCGAGGCTGTCTGGGCCACGGCGCTGGCAGCTTCCAACAACTTCCGCCGGCCCGGTCCGAGCATGGTTTTCGTGGCGGCAATGGCCGCCAGCATGGCCGGACTCGCCTACGCTATGACGGCCGTGCCGGTCGGAACGGCGTATGCGGTCTGGGTGGGGATCGGGGCGGTGCTGACCGCAGCCGTGGCCATGGCCACCGGGGCCGAGAAGGCATCGCTGCTCAAGGCGGCCCTGCTGGCCGGTATCGTCGGCTGCGTCGTCGGCCTCAAGGTGGTGGGTTAGGCCATGCACTGGACCGTGCTGCTGGCCAGCGCCGCCCTGGAGGCTGTCTGGGCCACCGCGCTGGGCATGTCCAACGGGTTCACCGAGCCTCTGCCCACTGCGGTGTTCTTCGCCGGCATGGTGTTGAGCATGGCAGGCCTGGGCTATGCCATGCGGGGCGTGCCGCTGGGTACTGCCTATGCGGTCTGGACGGGGCTGGGGGCAGTGCTCACGGTGGCCTGGTCCGTGCTGTCCGGCGGCGAGGAGGCCGGACCACTGAAGCTGCTCTTCCTGGCCGGGATCATTGCCTGTGTCATTGGACTGAAGTTCGCCGACGGCAAGCCGGACCAGGACTGACACACAGTCCGGTCCGCCGGTCACAACAGCCGCAGCAGGCCGGCGACGGCCCGGTTCATCCGCCGGTTCAGGCCGTTATTGACCAGCACCAGACCGTCGAAGTCCCCGGCCGAGGCGAAGACGGCAGCCGGCACCACGAAGGCCTGCAGGGCGGCGAACAGGGGACGCAGCTGGTGGTCGATCATCAGCAGGTGCCTGTCGCTGCCGCCGCTGGCCACCAGGAGCACCGGGGTCTCCGCCACGGCTCCCGGCTCCACGAAGTCGACGAAGTGCTTGAACAGGCCCGAGTACGAGCCCTGGTGCACCGGGCTGCCCGCAATGACTGCGTCCGCTGTTTCGAAGGCCCGCAGCCGGCCCAGCACCGCCGGTGCCAGCTCTTCCCGGGACAACGCCGAGGTGAAGCCCGGCCCCAGCTCGGCCACGCTGATCTCCTCACGGCTGACCGGGCGGTGCCGGCCCAGCTCCCGGACCGCCAGCTCCAGGAGCATGGTGGTTGCCGACGGCGGGAAATAGCTCCCGTCCAAGGTCGCCACCCGCAGGGAGCCTGCCCCGGCGGGCGCACCGGCGCTAGCCATGCATCGACGGCCCCCAGCCCAGGAAGGCCCCGCCGAACCAGGCCAGCACCGCCAGCGCCACCAGGGACGCCGCCGGCACGAACAGGGTCAGGGGCGGGTTCCGGCGCATCAGGTGCAGGCCGGCCACCAGCAGGACAATCCACACCAGCTGCAGCGCGAGCACACCGTAGAGCGGGGCGATCAGGCTGGCCGAAATATAGAACAGCGCGGAGCCGCCGTGCAGCAGCAGGCCGGCAACGCCCAGCATCACCGACCACCAGGGGTGCCCCGCCTGCCCCGTACCGGAGGATCCGCCGGAAAACGCCGAGGTTGCCATGCTGCCGTCCTGCGCTGTGGTTGCTGTGGCCGCGGACAGCGTGACAGCCCGCGGATCCGTAGGTTCCTAGGCTACGCCCGGCGGGCAAATCTGCACAGGTCCGGGCCGGGCCGCCGCCGGATCATGGACAGCCGCCCGCGCCCGGAGTAGCGTGGGCCCCGCGGGCCGCCGCTCGCCGCCGGATCCGCCGCAGCAGGCCTGTTTCTGCGGCGCGGCACAGGGTGTTTGAACCGGCAAGCAATTGCTTTATAAGCAAGCTTATGTTTTTCTGTCGAGCAGAAGGGTCAACTGCCACTCGACGGATAGGAAACAAACGGCTATGTCGCTTGTCACGAACCGCCAGGAAGCCGCCGGCAGCACCGGATTGGACTCGTTCCGCCGCGCCCGCCGGTGCCCGGGGGCCTTGCGCAAGGCGCTGGAGGAAGAACTGGTACTGGAGTACCTGGACATCGCCGAGGCTGCGGCCCGGCGGTATGAGGGCGCCGGACGCGACCTGGAGGACCTGCGGCAGGTGGCCCGTCTCGGCCTGCTGAAGGCAGTGCGCAGTTTCGATCCGGAGCGGGGCACCCCGTTTCCGGCCTATGCCTCGCCCACGGTCGCGGGGGAGCTGAAGCGTTACCTGCGTGACAGTTGCTGGATGATCCGGCCGCCGCGCCGGGTGCAGGACCTGCGCACGGATCTGGCCAAGGCGGCCCCGCAGCTGGCCCAGCGGCTGGGCCGCGAGGCGACGGAGGCGGAACTGGCCGCCGAGCTAGGCGTCTCCCGCCAGGCGGTTGCCGAGGCGCTGGCCAGCCGGAACAGCCTGCGGCCGGATTCCCTCGAGGCGCCGCTGGAGGGCCGGGAACCGGCCGAATCCTTTGGCGGCTGGGACGGACGGCTGGAAGCGGTGGAGACCCGGGTGATGCTCCGGGCGGCCCTGCGCCAGCTCAGCGGGCGCGAACGGCGGCTGCTCTTCTACCGCTACTTCCACGAAGAGAGCCAGCAGCGGATCGGGGAGCGCCTGGGCATGACCCAGATGCAGGTCTCGCGGATGCTGGCGGCGGTCCTGGTCAAGCTCCAGGGGCACCTGCTCGGCGAACCTGCCGGTTCCGGCACTTCGTCCGCGGCCCGGTCAGCCTGAGGCAGCCGCCGGACCTCAGGACAGGCCCAGGCGTGCTGCCGCGGCCAGGACGTCGGCGGCCGTGACGGCCAGCAGCGCCGGATCCGGAACGGCGGAGAAGGTGTCCCCGACCCGGCGGCTTTCGTCCGTGAGCACAATGTGCGGTCCCGGCGGCGGGCCCCATTCGGCCACCGGCGCCGGCCCGAAGATCACCACCGAGGGGCGCCCGTAGGCGGTGGCCAGATGTGCCGCCCCGGTATCGGCGGAGACCACCAGTGCCGCGTCCGCGATCAGTGCGGCGAATTCGGCCAGCGGCTGCCGCCCGGCCACCACCGTGTCCGCAGCGAGCCCGGCCAGTCCGGCCACGGCCTCCGCGCGCGGCCGTTCGCCGCTGCTGCCGGTGAAGACCACGCGGTGGCCGGAGCGGGCGAGGGCCGAGGCCACGGCGGCGAAACGCTCGACCGGCCAGTGCCGGCTGCCGTAGGCGGCGCCGGGGTGGATGACGACGGCGCCGGGCATCGTGGTGGGCACCGCGGGCCGGTCGAGCCGGTAGTCGAGCGGGTCCGCCGCCACGCCGTGCCAGCGCAGCAGCCGGGTCCACCGGTCACGTTCGTGGATGCCGTGCTGCCACTCCGGGCCGTCCCAGCCCGGTGCCCGGTGCCCCAGGTAGGTCCTGGCCTGCAGCGCTTCCAGCCGCCCCCGGCTCTCGGGCCCGTTGCCGTGCAGGTTCACTGCCACGTCCACCTGGCCGGGGGCCCGGTCAATGGCCACGTCCAGCCCGTGGGTATCCAGCAGTTCATCCACCGAGCCCGTCAGCTGCACCACCGGCCGCAGCCACTGCTGGGCGGCATACACCAGGCGGTGTTCCGGGTACGCCCGGCGCAGCGCGCGCAGCGCGGGCACCGCCACCAGCAGGTCGCCCAGCTTCAGTGCGCGCAGGACGAGCAGTTCCGGCTGCCCCTTGCGGTGCAGTCCTTTCCTGTGGACCTCCACCCGGTTCCCCTTCCTCTGTTCCTGTGCGGTTTCCGGCCGGCTTCCATCCTGCCAGATGGCGGTCCGGCCCGGGCGGGCCGAAAGAAAATCGGCCCGGGATGTTTAGCCCTGTCCTGACGTGGGAAAAGAACGGGCATGGGAAGCCCGACGCAGACTCCGCCGCGTGCCGTCCTCTTCGACCGGGACGGCACCTTGGTTGTGGACGTGCCGTACAACCCGGATCCGGAACAGGTCCGGCCAATGCCCGGTGCCGCCGGCGTGCTGGAGGCGCTGCGCCGTGCAGGCGTCCGGTGCGGGGTGGTGACCAACCAGTCCGGGATTGCCCGCGGGCTGCTGGACGAGGCCCAGGTGCAGGCGGTGAACGCCCGGGTGGAGGAGCTGCTCGGTCCCTTCGACGTCTGGGAGGTCTGTCCGCACGGGCCCGGCGACGGCTGCGCCTGCCGCAAACCCGCGCCGGGGATGCTGCTCAGCGCGTGCCGGCGGCTGGGTCTGGACCCGGCCCAGGTGGCCTTCATCGGGGACATCGGCGCGGACATGGAGGCGGCGCGCGCCGCCGGCGCAGCGGCCGTGCTGGTGCCCACGCCGGTGACGCGGCCGGAGGAAATCGCGGCGGCGCCGGCGGTGGCCGCGGACCTGGCCGGTGCGATCGAGCTGCTGTGGGGACGGGCCCGGTGACGCGGGTGCTGGTGGCGCGGCTGGACAGCGCCGGGGACGTGCTGCTGGCCGGTCCGGCAGTGCGCGCGATCGCCGCCGGCCGCGGGGAAGAGCCCGGCCCCAACGAGGTGCTGATGCTGTGCGGCCCGCAGGGCGCTGCTGCGGCCCGGCTGCTGCCGCATGTGGACCGCGTGCTGGTCTGGGCGGCACCCTGGATCGTGGATCCTGCCCCGGAGGTGAGCGAGGAACACCTGGCCCGGCTGCGGGAAATGGTCGAAGGCGCCGGGGTGGAGGAAGCGGTCATCCTGACCTCGTTCCACCAGTCCCCGCTGCCGCTGGCTCTGCTGCTGCGGCTGGCCGGGGTGCGGCGCATCTGTGGTGCCTCCACGGACTATGCCGGTTCCCTGCTGGATACCCGGCTGCGGCCGGGCGAGGACTTCCCCGAGGACCAGCCGGAAGCCGAGCGCGCTCTGGCCATTGCCCGGGCCGCAGGCTATGACCTGCCGGCCGGCGACGACGGCCGGCTGCGGGTGCGGGAAGTGCCCGACGTGTCCGCCCTGGTGGGGGAGGGGCCCTACGTCGTCGTCCATCCCGGCGCCGCCGTCCCGGCCCGTGCCTGGCCGCCGCTGCACCATGCCGCCGCCGTCGAACTGCTGACCGCCGCCGGGCACCGGGTGGTGGTTACCGGCGGCCCGCAGGAGCGCGAACTGACCGCGACCGTGGCCGGCGCCGCCGGCCTGGACCTGGGCGGCCGGACCGACCTGCACGGCCTGGCCGGCGTGCTGGCCGGTGCCTCCGTGGTGGTGTCCGGCAACACCGGTCCGGCCCACTTGGCCGCCGCCGTCGGCACCCCCGTGGTGTCCCTGTTTGCGCCGGTGGTCCCGGCCATCCGGTGGGCTCCGTACAAGGTTCCGCTGGAACTGCTGGGTGACCAGAACGCGCCCTGCCGGCTCAGCCGCGCCCGCGTCTGCCCGGTGCCGGGCCATCCGTGCCTGGCGGCCGTCCAGCCCGAGGACGTGGCGGCGGCGGTGGAGCGCCTGGCAGCCGACGTTCCCTCGCTGGGCACCCGGCGGCAGCTCGGGCGCGCTCCCAAGCCAACTCCGGAAAGGTGGTACCAATGAGGATCCTGCTGTGGCATGTGCACGGCGGCTGGACGGACGCGTTTGTCCGTGGCCGGCACGAGTATCTGCTGCCGGCCACGCCCGACGGCGGCCCCTGGGGGCTGGGGCGCGGCGGGCGCGACTGGCCGGCCGCCGCGCGCGAGGTCGATCCCGGACGGCTTCGGGAGGAGGACATCGACGTCGTGCTGCTGCAGCGGCCGGAGGAACTGGACGCCTGCGAACGCCTGCTGGGCCGGCGTCCCGGCCGGGACCTGCCGGCGGTGTACCTGGAACACAACACCCCCAAGGGCTCGGTCCCCGATACCCGGCACCCGCTGGCCGACCAGCAGGACATCCCGATTGTCCATGTGACGCACTTCAACAACCTCTTCTGGGACTGCGGCAGCGCGCGGACCACGGTGGTCGAACACGGCATCGCCGACCCAGGCTACCGCTATACCGGCGCGCGGGAGCACCTCGGCGTCGTGGTCAACGAACCGGTGCGCCGCTGGCGGGTCACCGGCACCGACCTGCTGCCCGGCTTCGCCGCAGCCGGACCGCTGGAAGTCTTCGGCATGGGCGGCGGGCAGCTGGGCGAGGCCACCGGCCTGGGCCCGGACCGGCTGCAGGTGCGCGGCGACCTGCCGACCGCGCAGCTGCACCACGAGCTGGCCGGCTGCCGGGTGTACCTGCACCTGCTGCGCTGGACGTCGCTGGGACTGTCCCTGCTGGAGGCCATGCACCTGGGCATGCCGGTCGTGGTGCTCGATGCCACCGAGGCCTCCCGCGCGGTCCCGCCGGAAGCAGGCGCCATCTCCACGGACGTGGGCAGGCTGCAGCGCGAAGCTGCACGGCTGCTGGCCGATCCGGACGAGGCCAGGGCGAGGGGCCGGGCGGCCCGGGAAGCGGCGCTGCAGCGTTACAGCCTGGCCGCCTTCCTCGATGCCTGGGACAACGTACTGGCCGACACACCGCAGCGCGCCCGGCGGCTCTACGCCGCGGCGGAAAGGAGAGCGCAGTGAGGATATCGATGATCTCGGAGCACGCCAGCCCGCTGGCTGCCCTCGGCGGGGTGGATGCCGGCGGACAGAACGTGCACGTTGCGGCCCTTTCCGCGGCGCTGGCCGCGCGCGGCCACCGGGTCACCGTCTACACCCGCAGGGACAGTCCCGACCTGCCGGCGAGGGTGGCGGCAGGCGAGCGGTTCGAGGTGGTGCACGTGGACGCGGGCCCGCCGACGCAGGTCCCCAAGGACAGCCTGCTGCCCTACATGGCCCAGCTGGCCCGCGGCGTGGCGGCGGACTGGGGCCAGGAGCCGCCGGACCTGGTGCACGGGCACTTCTGGATGTCCGGCCTCGCATCGCTGGAGGCGGCCCGGGCCGGCACCGGCTCCGGCTACCCCGTGCCGGTGGTGCAGACCTTCCATGCGCTGGGCTCGGTCAAGCGCCGGCACCAGGGCGCGCAGGACACCTCGCCGGCCGAACGGTCCTGGCTGGAACCGGCGGTCGGCCGGACGGCGGACCGGATCATCGCCACCTGCTCGGACGAGGTCTTCGAACTGAAGGCGCTCGGCGTGCCGGGTACCAAGATCTCCGTGGCCCCGTGCGGGGTGAACCTGGAGCTGTTCACCCCGGAGGGGCCGGCCGAACGGCGGACGCGGCGGCACCGGATCGCCACCGTCGGGCGCCTGGTGCCGCGCAAGGGTGTGGACCTGGCCATCCGGGCCCTGCGCGAGCTCAAGGACGGCGGCCTGGACGACGTCGAGCTGCTGGTGGTCGGCGGCTCCTCCGGCCCGGACGGGCTGGCCGTGGACCCGGAGGCCCGCCGCCTGACGGCGCTGGCGGCCGAACTGGGCGTGGCGGACCAGGTGGTGCTGCGCGGACAGGTGCCCCAGGCACAGATGCCGGCCTTGCTGCGCGGCGTGGACGCGGTGGTGTGCGCCCCCTGGTACGAACCGTTCGGCATCGTGCCGCTGGAGGCCATGGCCTGCGGGGTTCCCGTGGTGGCGGCCGCGGTCGGCGGACTGATCGACACCGTGGTCCACGGCAAGACCGGCCTGCACGTTCCCCCGCAGGATCCGGCGGCCCTGGCCGGCGCCCTGGCCGAACTGCTGGCCCGTCCCGAGCTGGCCCGGCAACTGGGCCGGGCCGGCCGCCGGCGCGTCTGCGCCCGCTACTCCTGGGAACGGGTGGCGGCCGAAACGGAGAAGGCCTACCAGCTGGCCCGCGCCGCCGTGGATGCGGCACTCGACCCGGTGGAAGGACAGGCACTATGAGCACCGATGCAGTCACCGCAGCGATGGCCGCAGAGCCGCTGGCCGCGGAGCCGTTGGCGGAACCCGCAGAGTCCACGGTGCCGCTGGCGGCGGTGCTGGGCCACCTCGACGAAGTCCACCCGGCCGTGGAGACGCTCCGGCGCGAGGCCGCGCGCCTGGCCGGCTGGGGTGCCGAACTGGCCGCCCGGCTGCTGGCCGGCCAGCGCCTGCTCGCGGCCGGCAACGGCGGGTCCGCGGCCGAGGCACAGCACCTGACCGCCGAGCTCGTCGGCCGTTTCGACGGCGAGCGGGAACCCTTCTCCGCGATCTCGCTGCACGCGGAAACCTCGGCGGTCACCGCCATTGCCAACGACTACGGCTACGACCAGCTCTTTGCCCGCCAGGTGCTCGGCCACGGCCGCGCCGGCGATGTGCTGGTGCTGCTCTCCACCAGCGGCCGGAGCCCGAACCTGCTGCACGCCGCCGAAGCCGCGCGCAGGATCGGCGTGACCAGCTGGGCGCTGACCGGGCCGGCCCCGAATCCGCTCACCGAGGTCTGCGACGATTACGTGGCGGTCGAGGCCCCCTCGGCCAATGTGCAGGAATGCCACCTGATCGCCCTGCACGCCTTGTGCCGTGCGTTCGACGCCGAAGTCGGGCTCCGCCGGCCGCGGCGCGGCAGCGGGAGGCTGTCATGAGCGCGGCGAAGACCCGGCCGTTGAAAATCGCGGTGGTCGGCGACGTGCTGCTGGACCGGGACCTGCGCGGCGGCGCCCGGCGGCTGAGCCCGGATGCCCCGGTGCCGGTGGTGGACGTGGAGACTGAGGACCTGCGTGCCGGCGGGGCCGGGCTGGTGGCCACCCTGCTGTCCCTGGACGGCCACCGGGTGCGCCTGGTCACCGTCCTGTCCGACGACGACGCCGCCGGCCGGCTGCGCTCCGTGCTGGACGGCATCGAGGTGGTGGCCGGCCCGTCCGGGGCCCCGACTCCGGTCAAGACCCGGATCCGGGCCCACGGCCAGGCGGTGGTCCGCTTCGACGAAGGCTGCGCGGAGGCACCGGTTCCCGAGGCGACCGCGGAGATGCTCGAGGCGGTGCGCAGCGCGGATGTGGTCATCGTGGCCGACTACGGCCGCGGGCTGGCGGCGAACGCCCGGCTGCGCGAGGTGCTGGAAGCGTGCGCCGGGCAGGTGCCGGTGGTCTGGGACCCGCACCCGGCCGGGGCCGTGCCGGTGCCGGGCGTGGCGGCCGTGACGCCGAACCTCGCCGAAGCCCTGCAGTCCGCCGGGACCGGCGGCGGCAGCGGAGCCCGGGCGGCGGCCGCAGCAGCGAGCGAACTGCGCGCCCGCTGGCGCAGCCGCGCACTGGTGGTCACCATGGGCAGCCACGGCGCGCTGGTGCTGGCAGAGGCGGGCCTGCCGCAGCTGGTGCCGGCGCCCCGGACCGAGTCCGGGGACCCCTGCGGTGCCGGTGACAGGTTCGCCGCGTCCCTGGCCGTCGGGCTCGGGCGCGGCGTCCTGGTGGAGGAAGCGGCCGAGGCGGCCGCCCGCGACGCCGCCGATTTCCTGGCCGCCGGCGGGGTTGCCTCGCTGCGCGCGGCTCCGCCTCCGCGCCGGCTGCGCAGCGGCGGCCTGGATGCGCTCGCCGCCGCCCTGCGCATCCGGGAGGCCGGCGGCACGGTGGTGGCCACCGGCGGATGCTTCGACCTGCTGCACGCCGGGCACGCCCGGACGCTCTCGGCAGCCCGCAGCCTGGGCGACTGCCTGATCGTCTGCCTGAACTCGGATGCCTCCGTCCGCCGGCTCAAGGGCGAGCACCGGCCGATCATGTCCCAGCAGGACCGGGCCGAACTGCTCAACTCGCTCCAATGCGTGGACGGGGTGCTCATCTTCGACGAGGACACCCCGGAGGCGGCCCTGGACCGGCTCCGCCCGGACATCTGGGTCAAGGGCGGGGACTACACCGTGGAGCAGCTGCCCGAGGCCGCGCTGGTGCGCTCGTGGGGCGGACAGATCATGACCGTCCCGTACCATCCGGCCCGCTCGACCACCCGCCTGGCCGAGGCACTGGCCAGGGTCGGCTAGGGCCCATGCCCCGCACACCGTGAATCGAACCGAAAGGCAAGGAATGAACACAGCAGCAGTCAATCCCGGACGTGTCCTCATCACCGGCGGCGGCTCCGGCCTGGGCGCCGCCGTCGCCGCGGCGGTCGCCGCGGCCGGCGGAACCCCGGTGGTGCTCGACCGCGACGTCAGCCGCGTCACCGGCATGAAGTGCCTGGAAGTGGACGTGGCGGACCGGCCGGCGGTTTCCGCGGCCGTGGACCAGGCAGCGGAAATGCTGGACGGGCTGGACGCGGTCGTCACGGCCGCCGGCATCGACCGCTGCGGCCGGCTGGAGGACGTGCCGGCGGAGGAATTCGAGCGCGTGATCGGCGTGAACCTGCTCGGCACCGTCTCCGTGGTGCGCGCGGCGCTGCCCTACCTTAAGACCTCGCACGGCCGGGTGGTGACGGTGGCCTCGACGCTGGCGCTGCGCGCGGTCTCCGACGCGACCGCCTACTGTGCCTCCAAGTTCGGGGTCCTGGGCTTCAGCCGGGCGCTGGCGGCCGAAACCGCCGGGCAGATCGGGGTGACCACCCTGATCCCGGGCGGGATGAACACGCACTTCTTCGATGACCGCACGGAGCAGTACCGGCCGCAGGACGACTCGCGGCTCAACGATCCGGTCCGGGTGGCGCAGGCGGTCCTGTTCGCCCTCTCACAGCCGGCCGGCTGCGAGGTGCGCGAGCTGCTTATCTGCCACGAAGAAGAAGGCTCGTGGCCGTAAGCTCCTGCACGTCGGCGTAGACGTCCCCGGGGGAGACCGCCGCGGTCAACGGGAAATCGTGGTCGCAGCGTTCGGCATTCCAGCCGACCTGGGTGACGTCTACGCCGCACACCGGGCAGTGCGTGACCCAGCCCAGGTGGATCCGGTGGAAGGTGCGCCCGGGGGCGCCGGCCATGATCATGTTCCCCACCCAGTAGATGCCCACCGTGGGGGTCCCCACGGCCTGGGCCAGGTGCCGGGGCCCGCTGTCATTGGCCACCATGACATTGGCCGACTGCAGCACGGCCAGCAGCCCGCGCAAATCCAGCTGGCCGGCCACGGAACCGATCCGGCCGCCGTCGTCGGCAATGGCCCGAGCCTGGGCGACCACACTGCCGGCCAGGTCCGCCTCGCCGGCATCGCCGACGACCAGGACCTGGCTGCCCTCCTGCGCCGCTTTCGCGGCCACTTCCGCGAACGACGGCGCCGGCCAGCGGCGGCGCGGGTCGCTGGCGCCGGGATGGATGACCACCAGGGACGTGCGCTCCGGCTGCAGCAGCGGCCGGATGCGCTCGGTTTCCTCCGGGGTGACTGCCAGCCGCGGCTGCAGGGTTACCGGGCGGGCGCCGGCCAGGCCCACCACTTCCAGGGCGCGCAGGACCTCGTTCTGGTAGTAGATGTAGGGGAGGGAGCGCTCCAGCGGTTGCGCGTCCGGGGTGCGGGTGCCCACGGTGTGCGTGGCGTCCAGGGCCAGCAGGAACGGGTTGGAAAAGCGCCCGCCCCCGTGCAGCTGGACGGCCAGGTCGAAGCGTTCGCCGCGCATCCGTTCGAAGAAGGCGGCCTGGGCCGGCGGGTCCTCGGGCCCGGGCCGGACGCCGTGGGCGAAGGGCAGCACCTGGACCCGGTCCACGGGGCCGGGGAACCCCTCCAGCAGCGCCGCGTGCGCCGGGGTGCCCAGCAGCGTGATGGATGCCTCCGGATAGGCGGCCGCCAGGGCCTCCATGGCCGGCACGGCGAACATCAGGTCGCCCAGGCCGCCCCCGCGCAGCACGGCGATCCGCTTCACGTCCGCGAAGGGCTCCAGCACCGGGCCTACGGCGGTATCCATGACTGCGGCGCCGCCGAACTCCGTCTGGTACCGCTGCTCCATCCAGGTCTCCCTCTGCCGTGCCGGTTCCGCCCGTTCGCGGCCTGGCCCGCACGCTCCGCGCACGGGACCCTTGGCCGCTCTCTTCGGCGGGTCTTTCGCCTCCTTACTCTAGGGCACCGGCCCGCCGCGGCAACCCTGCAGCCGTCCGCAACGCGCGGCAGGATCTTTCCGCGGGCTGTCTAAGCCTGGCGGGAACGGGGTATGGGACTGGTGAAGCCACCCGCCGCCGCCAGCGGACGGCGGGACCGGACCAGCCCGATGACCACCGGACCCGTGCCGCAGTGCGGCAGGTTGGACGGGTCCCTTTCCGCAGGAGCCAGATGAACCCGCTTACCGATCTTCAGACCGACGGCGTGGATTCGGCCGTCACCGTGCACGACCCGCGGGACGGGACCGTTGTCGGGTCCGTCCCGCCGGCCACCAGCGGGCAGGTCGCCCAGGCCGTCGCCGCCGCCCGCGCTGCCCAGCCCGCCTGGGCCGCCACGAACCCGGCCGAACGCGGCCGGCTGCTGCGCGGGGCGGCGGCCCGGCTGGCCCGGTCCGCACGTGAACTGGCGGTGCTCAACAGCCGGGAAACCGGCCGGCCGCAGGACCAGGCGCTGGCCGGGGTCGAAGCGGCCGTGGCCACCTTGGAGCAGTACGCCGAACTCGGGCCGCTGCACCGCGGGGTCAGCCTGCGCGGTGCAGCCCTGGCCTCGGACTACACACTGCGCCAGCCCCGCGGCGTGGCCGTGCTGCTGACCCCGTGGAATGATCCGGTGGCGGTGGCGGCGGGGCTGCTCGGGGCTGCGCTGGTGACCGGCAATACGGTCCTGCACAAACCCAGCGAGCGCTGTCCGCACGTGGGCCTGCTGTTGGGCGAGGTACTGGAACCGGTCTTCCCTTCCGGGGTGTTCGCCACCCTCTCCGGCGGGCCTGAGGTCGGCAGGCAGTTGGCCGCGGCCGAGGTCGATGTGGTGGCGCATGTGGGCTCCAGTGCCACCGGCAGCGCCATTGCCCGGGCGGCAATGGACACCGGCGCGCACGTGATCCGGGAGAACGGCGGCAACGATCCGCTGCTGGTGGACGAGGGCGTGGATCCGGTCTGGGCGGCGGGCCAGGCAGCCATCGGGGCCTTCAGCAACAGCGGGCAGATCTGCACCGCCGTCGAGCGCATCTACGTGCACCGGGCGGTTGCCGGCCCGTTCTGCGAGGCCCTGGCCGCCGAGGCCCGCCGGTGGAACCGGGAAGGGCTGCTCGGGCCGCTGGTGGACACCCGGATGCGTGCCGCGGTCCAGGCCCAGGTCGCCGGCGCGCTGGAGCAGGGAGCCGTGGCGGCCGAAGGCGGCAGCGTGCCGGACGGGCCGGGGGCCTGGTATCCGGCCACCGTGCTGCTGGACTGCACCGAGCAGATGGAGATCATGACCGAGGAGACCTTCGGCCCGGTGGCGCCGGTCAGCGTGGTGGACAGCTTCGCCGAGGGACTGGACCTGGCTGCGGCCGGCCGTTACGGGCTGGCCGCGACGGTGCTCACCGGCAGCATCGCCCATGCCCAGCGGGCTGCTGCCGCGCTGCCGGTGGGCACGGTCAAGATCAATGCCGTTTTCGGCGGCGCCCCCGGTGGCTCGGCGCAGCCGCGCCGGGACAGCGGCCGCGGCTTCGGGTACGGGCCGGAGCTGCTGGACGAATTTACCCTGGTCAAGGTGGTCCATCTTTCCCCGCTGCCGGAGGAGCGGTAGCCATGGCCGCGCTGGATGCTGTCCGCGGACTCTCGGAGTGGCTGCCGGGCAGGCTCGCCGCCCTCGCACCGCGGATCACCGTGGTCGGCGACGTGATGCTCGACGGCTGGTGGACGGGGCTGATCGAGCGGTTCTGCCGGGAGGCCCCGGCCCCGGTGGTGGAGCTGACCAGCCGGGACTACGCCCCGGGCGGGGCGGCGAACACGGCCATGAACCTGGCTGCCCTGGGGGCCCGGGTGCGGCTGGCCGGGCTGGCCGGCGACGACGACGCCGGGCGGCGGCTGCGCGCCCTGCTCGGCCAAGGCGGGGTGGATGCCTCAGCTGTGCTTGGACGCCGGGATACCGTGACCACCACCAAGTACCGGATCATCGGGGGCGACCAAATCCTGCTGCGGCTGGACGAACAGCCGGGCCGGCTGCCTGCCCCGGCGCTGCAGGCGCTGGCCGACCTGGTGCCGGGGCTGGTCAGCGGTGCCGACGCGGTGGTGGTCTGCGACTACGGTTCCGGCGCGCTCGCCGGCGAGGTGCGGGAGGCCCTCCGGCAGTGCCTGGAGCAGTACGCCGCGGCCGGGACCAGGCCGCTGGTCGTCGTCGACGCGCACGATGCCCGGCCCTGGGCCGGCCTGCAACCGGACCTGGTCACGCCCAATGCCCAGGAGGCGGCCCAGCTGCTCGGGCTCAAGTTCGACCACGGCATGGACCGGGCGGAGGCCGTGGCCGCCCGCCGCGCGGAGCTGCTGCACGCCACCGGTGCCCGCGACGCCGTCGTCACCTTGGACAAGGACGGCACCGTGCTGCTGTCCCGCCGCGACGGCGGCACCCACCGGACCTGGGCGCGGGCGGCGGCGGAAAAGCAGGCCTCCGGGGCGGGGGATACCTTCGTGGCCGCCCTGACGCTGGCCCGGGCCACCGGACTGCCGCTGACCACCTGCCTGGACCTGGCCCAGGCCGCCGCCGACGTCGTCGTGCACCGTGCCGGCACCTCGGTCTGCTCCGCGGCGGACCTGGCGGACCACCTGCGCGGCTTTGCCGACACGGTGCTGCCGGCGCACGAGCTGGCGCGCCGGATAGCCGACGAGCGGGCAGCCGGCCGCCGGGTGGTGCTGACCAACGGCTGCTTCGATGTGCTGCACCGCGGACACACTCGCTACCTGAACCAGGCCAAGCAGCTGGGCGATGTGCTGGTGGTGGCGCTGAACGGGGACGAATCGGTGCGCCGGCTGAAGGGGCCGGACCGGCCGATCAACCCGATTGCCGACCGGGCGGCGGTCATCGCGGCCTTGAGCTGCGTCGACTATGTCACCGTCTTCGACACGGACACCCCCATTCCGCTGATCAATGCGCTGCGCCCGGACGTCTATGCCAAGGGCGGGGACTACTCGCCGCAGATGCTGGCGGAGACTCCTGCCGTCCAGGCTTACGGGGGGACGGTGAGCATCCTGGACTATGTGGCCGAGCACTCCACCAGCGCGGTGGTCAGGCGCATCCGCGGTACCAGCCCGGCTGACACCCAGTCCGCGGTCGAGGGGGCGGAGCCAAAATGAGCAGGCGCTGGTCGGGCGATTGGGCGCGGCCGCTGCCGGAACCGGAACCGGCCGAGGTGGACGTGCTCATCCCGTGCTACGGCCGGCCTGCGGAGCTGGCGGTGGCACTGGCGGGCCTGGCCGCCCAGGACGCTCCGGGGTTCCGGGTGGTGCTCAGCGACCAGACCGAGCCGGAACCGGTCTGGGAAGATCCGGCGGTGGCGGCCATGGTGCGCGTGCTGCGCTGCCAGGGCCGCCCGGTGCAGCTGGAACACCACCTGCCCCGCCGCGGCATGGCCGAGCAGCGCCACTATCTGCTGTCCCTCGCGTCGGCGCCGCTGGTGCTGTACCTGGACAGCGACGTGTGGCTGGAGCCGGACATGCTGCACCGGATGGTCTCGGCCATCCGGCAGGCCCGCTGCGGTTTCATCGGGGCGGCGGTTCAGGGCTTGTCCTACCTGCCGGACGAGCGTCCGGACGAACAGCGGCCCTTCGAATTGTGGGACGGGCCGGTGCTGCCCGAACGGGTGCGCCGGGATTCGCCGGGCTTTGGCCGCTGGACGCTGCACAATGCTGCGAATTTGGCGCACCTGGCCCGGGACCTGCAGATCCCGCCGGGCGGCTGGCGGCTGTACAAGGTGGCCTGGGTGGGCGGCTGCGTGCTGTATGACCGGCAGGCGCTGCTGGACTGCGGCGGCTTCGGCTTCTGGCACCGGCTGCCGCCCGGGCACGCCGGCGAGGACATGGCCGCCGAGTGGCAGGTGATGGAAAAGTACGGCGGGGCAGGGATGATCCCCTCCGGCGCGGTGCACCTGGAATCCCCGACCACCGTGCCGGACCGCAGGGTCGAGGCTGCCGACGTCGTGCTGGATTCCTGACCCTTCGGATTCCGGCAGCCGCCGGGCACCGGATACCATAGGCAGTGCGTAAGGGAGTATCCCGCAGCGGTGTGCCCGTCAGCACGCGGGGCGATGACGTCCTGCCGGGTGCAGCGGCCGGTCTGCCGGCGGAGAGACTTGCGGAACTGTCCGCTACCTTACGAAAGAGGAACAGATGCCTGTTTCACCCCTGGTCTGGGGCGTGACGATCACCGTCATCCTTGCGCTGCTGGCATTCGACTATTTCTTCCACATCCGCAAGGCCCACGTGCCGAAGCTGAAAGAGGCTGCGGTCTGGTCATCGGTCTATGTCGGGCTCGCCGTCGTCTTCGGCGTGCTGGTCTGGATCTTCGGCGGCACCGACATGGGCTCGGAGTACTTCGCCGGCTACATCACGGAGAAGGCCCTGTCCGTGGACAACCTCTTTGTGTTCCTGGTCATCATGGCCAGCTTCCGGGTTCCCCGCGAGGACCAGCAGAAGGTGCTGTTGTTCGGTATCGTCTTCTCCCTCATCGCCCGCAGCGGGTTCATCCTGCTCGGCGCCGCGCTGATCAACTCCTTCGCCTGGGTCTTCTACGCCTTCGGCCTGATCCTGCTGGTCACCGCCGGCAACCTGCTCAAGCCCGAGCCCGAGGATGCCGACGCGGAAGCCAACAACGTCATCATCCGCCTGGCCAGGCGCTTCTTCCACACCACGGACCACTATGACGGGGACAAGCTGTTCACCGAGGTGGACGGCAAGCGGATGATGACCCCGATGCTGCTGGTCATGGTGGCCATCGGCGGCACCGACATCATGTTCGCCTTGGATTCCATCCCCGCGATCTTCGGCCTGACCCAGAACGTGTTCATCGTCTTTACGGCCACCGCCTTCTCGCTGATGGGCCTGCGCCAGCTCTACTTCCTGATCGACGGCCTGCTGGACCGGCTGATCTACCTTTCCTACGGCCTGGCCGTGATCCTGGCCTTCATCGGCGTGAAGCTGATCCTGCACGCCCTGCATGAGAACAACCTGCCGTTCATCAACGGCGGCGAGCCCGTGCCGGTTGTCGAGATCAGCACAGCGGTGTCCCTGGCGGTCATCGTTGGTGTGCTCGTGGTGACGGTTTTCGCCTCGCTGCTGAGCAAGGCCGGCAAGGCCCAGACGGCCATCAACAATGCACGCCGGCACGCCACGGCCTACCTGGACCTGTCCTACACTGCCGATCCCGCCGAGCGCGAGCGGGTCTTCAACCTGCTGGTGGCCGAAGAGGCGCAGATCCGCCAGATGGACCGGAAGTACCGGGACAGGGCCAAGGATGTGGACAAGATCCGCGAGCAGGTCGCCGAGGCCCACCGCCAGCACGCGGAGTACCTGTCCCGCTGAGCCCGGGATGGATGTGCTAAGCAGGCTGATCGATTTATGCTCCGGCCCTTCAAGCCCCCGTGCTCCGGTGCTACGGTGAAGGGACGGATCGACACAATTCGCGGCGCTGAACGCGGGAGGAGATCGCGATGGCAGAGCGGGGCAGCGACAAGCACGGACCCCACGTGGATGACCAGATGAAGCACGAAGACCAAGGGCTGATTCAAGGCAACCAGCCTCCCCACGCCGAGGAATGGCGTGACACCGAGCCGCTCCCGGATGAAACGGACAGCCAGGAAGTCCGCGACGCGATGCGCATGGAAGCAGGCCCGGACGCAACCGGCACCGGCTCCGGGCCGGAGGGCTCGCCGGAAAGCCGCTAGACCACCGGGCCGCAGCGCTGCGGCCCGGACCCCGTCAGGTTCCACTCTGTGATGCCGGGATCAAGCCGATCCACCGGCGCGGCCGAGCTGTGAATGGTCCGGCTGCCCTTCGCCGGGCGGCCAGGGAGCCGCATGCTGCACTGGCTGTTCCCGGCAGGGAAGGAAAACACCATGGCCGAACAGGTCAATACCGCCCATTCCCCTGAGAAGCTGTATGCCGAGCTGTTCAGGAAGGAAGGTCCTTGGGCCACCGTCTACGTTGATGCCAGCACCGGTACCGTCGACACCCTGCGGGCCGGGGACGTCCTGCCGGCGAAGGTGCGGGACTCCCTGGACAAGCAGGGGGCCTCGGAAGCGGACCTGCGGGCGGTGGAGGAGGCCCTGTCGCCGGCCACCGGGCTGCCATCGCCGGTGGCCCGGTTCGTGCTCGTGCGGGACGGGACGGTGGAGCTGAACGAGGTGCTGCCCGGGCCCATGGTCGGGCCGCCCGTCGTCGAAGTGGGACTGATCCCCAACCTGCTGCCGCTGCTGCAGCAGCGCGGGGATGACTTTCCCTACGTGGTGGCCGAGGTAGGACGCGACGGCGGCGAGATCCGGCTGCAGTACGCCCGGCAGGACGGGGTGGTCGAAGAGCGTGCGGTGGAGGGCGAGACCGAGAACCTGAAAAAAGTGCCGACGGGCGGCTGGTCCCAAGGCAGGTTCCAGCATCACACCGAGGAGATCTGGCGGCGGAACGCGGATGAGATAGCCGCCGAGATCGACCGGGTGGTGCGCACGTCCAGGGCCCAGCTGCTCATCATCGCCGGGGACATCCGCGCCCGGGAACTGGTGACGGACCAGCTTTCGGAGGCCAGCCGGGCGATCGAGGTCACCATCGATTCCCACACCCGTACCGGCGGAGCGGACCGGGAGTCGCTCAGGACCGAGATCTCCAGGCACGTCGCCGGGGTCTGGGCCAGGCAGCAGCAGGCCATCCTCGAGCGCCTGTCCGAGCAGCAGGGACAGCCCCACGCCGAAGCTGCCTCCGGCTTGGGCGAGGTGGTCCGCGCCCTGCAGCAGGCGCAGGTAGACACCCTGATCCTGCAGCAGCAGGCGCTGGCAGACCACAAGGTCCTGGCGCTCACGCAGGAACCATGGATCGCCACCGCCGGCGAGGACGGCAACGGCCTTGTGCTCGGCAAGCTCGATGCACCGGCCGCACTGGTGCGGGCCGCCGTCCTGACTGATGCACGCGTGGTGCTGGTGCCGGAAGGGGCGCTGCCCGGCGGCAAGGCAGTGGCGGCGCTGCTGCGCTGGCCCATCGGCCCGGACGTCCCCCGCGGCTAGGCGCGTTCACTGCCTGCCCCGTCAGCCGGAGCCGGGATCCCGTCCCGGCTCCGGCCGTACCGTCCCCGGCAGCCCGGCCGCGGCAGCCTCCGGGACCGCCGGCAACCCGGTTCCGCCGGCGAGCACATCGGCATACAGCTGCAGGTGGTCTTCCACCATCCGCCGGGCGCTGAAGTGCCGCTCCACATGGGCCCGGCACTGGGCACGGTCCAAGTCCGGGGCCTGCTGCAGGAACCCCGCCAGCTGGTCCAGGTCCGCGGTCAGGAACCCGGTGCGGCCGTGCACGATGATTTCCGGGGCGGCCCCGCGCGGGGTCCCGACCACCGGGGTCCCGGTAGCCAGCGCTTCGATCATGACCAGGCCGAACGGCTCATCCCACTGGATGGGGTTGAGCATGGCGGCCGCGCCGCCGAGCAGCGCGTACTTTTCCTGGGGCGTGATCTCGCCCAGGAACTCCACGTCGGATCCCAGCTGCGGCCTGATCACGCTGTCGTAGTAGTCGATCTCGGCCGGCTCGCGCATCTTGGCGGCGATTTTCAGCGGCATGCCTGCGGTGCGGGCAATGGAAATTGCCTGTGCTATTCCTTTGTCCGGGTTTACCCGCCCCAGGAAGCATGCATAACCCCCGCCGTCGCCCACCGGAACGTTGCCCAGCTCCATGCCGTGGTGGATCACCCGGGCCACACGCACGCCGGTTGCCGTGCTCGCCTGGTGCCGGGAGATGGCCACGACCGCTACGTCGCGGCTGGCCGCGGCGTAGATGGCTGTGTTCGCGGCATTGAAGGGACCGTGGTTGGTGGCCACCACCGGCAGCACCGGCCGGTGGCGGTAGAGCGGCCCGGCCAGTGTGTGGTCGTGGACCAGGTCCATGTCCGCCATGGCGGCATAGGCGCGGACCACATGGGCCAGCTCCGCATCGGTGAATCCGAGGGTCCGGGAATCGGCCGGCTGCAGGTCCGGCACCAGCGGCACCGGGCAGGTGCTGTCGGAGGGCGCCGCCAGCAGCACTTCATGCCCGGCCGCCGCCAGGCCGCGCGCCAGGGCATCCACGACCAATTCCGTTCCGCCGTAGGCCGGGGGCGGCACCGGGATCCAGGGTGGGGCAATCAGGCCGATCCGCATCTCAGCGCCCCTCCGCCGGTATCTTCCGGGCTTCGGGCTCCGCACCCAGCGCCGCGAGCAGCTCCGTGAGCTGGGGCCGCATGGACCGGTGCAGGACCAGCGCCGGGTCGAGGCCCTCAATATTGAATTCGTTCCCATCCGCGCTCAGGGCAAGCCGGGAGCTGCCCAGCAGCACATTGCTGGCTTCGAACGAGCCGAAACCGGGCGGGATGACCGGTGAGAGCCACAGTTCCCCGGTGGGGAAGCAGGGGTCCATGCGCAGCATGATGCGCAGCAGGTGCAGCGGCGAGGCGGCGGCCCAGGCCTGCGGCGAGCACGAGGTGGGGTAGGGGACCGGCGGGCTGTACTCTGACTTGTCGAAGCCGCAGAAAAGCTCGGGCAGCCGCCCGTCGAAGTGCCCGGCCGCCTCGAACAGCCCGGTCACCAGGCGCAGGGACTTCTCCACGAAGCCGTAGCGCATCAGGCCGGCGGCCACCAGTGTGCTGTCGTGCGGCCAGACCGAGCCGTTGTGGTAGCTGACCGGGTTGTAGGCTCCCATGTCCGAGGCCAGGGTCCGGATGCCCCAGCCGGTGAACATTTCCGGGGACATCAGGCGCTCGGCGACCAGCGGCGCCTTGTCCTCGTCCACGATGCCGGTCCAGAGGCAGTGGCCCATATTGGACGCGCAGGCGTCCACCGGCCGCTTGTCCTTGTCCAGGGCAATGGCATAGTAGCCCTTGTCCGGCAGCCAGAACTGCTCGTTGAACCGTTCCTTCAGGGCGGCGGCACGGCGGCCCCACTCGGCGGCCAGGGCCCGGTCGCCGTCGGTGATGGCCAGCATGGCGCGGCCGATGTACGCGCCGTAGACGTACGCCTGTACCTCGCAGAGGGCTATCGGGGCTTGTGCCAGCGTGCCGTCGGCGAAGTTGATGCCGTCCCAGGAGTCCTTCCAGCCCTGGTTGATCAGCCCGTGCGCGGTGGCCCGCTGGTATTCCACGAAGCCGTCGCCGTCCCGGTCCCCGTAGTCGCGGATCCAGTCCAGCGCGCGGTCTGCATGCGACAGCAGTTGGTCCCGCACTTGGCGCTCCAGTCCCCAGCGGTCCAGCTCGGCCAGCAGGATGACGAACAGGGGGGTGGCATCGGCGGTGCCGTAGTAGGCGGTCCCGTTGCCCAGTGCCAGCCCGGCGGTTACGCCCAGGCGCACCTCGTGGAGAATCCGGCCGGGCTCCTCCTCGGTATCGGGGTTGACCTGCCGGCCCTGCAGCTCGGCGAGCGTCTGCAGCGTCCCCCGGGCCAGGGACGGGTCGATGGACAGCGACATCCAGGAGGCGATGAGCGAATCCCGCCCGAAGAGCGCCATGAACCAAGGGGCGCCGGCCGCCACGACCACGCGGCCCGGATGGTCCTGGTCGAACATCCGCAGGGAGCCGAGGTCCTCGCTGCTGCGCCTGAGCGTCTGCTCGATCTCCGTGTTCGACAGGTGCAGTTCGGGAACGTACCGCTCCCAGGCCTGGTAACGCCGGGCGGCGTTCAGCTTCGAAGGATCCAGGGTGTGCACAAAGGGCTCCGCCGGTCGGTCGCGTTCCACCAGCGGAGTCACGATGAGGCTGGTGTGCCAGGTGCCGCGCGGCGGGATGACGGCCCGGAAGGAGAGCCCGTCAGTGGCCACCTGCGCGCCGCGTCCGTGGACGGCGATGCCCCGGTGGCTGCCGTGGCGCTCGGTCTCCAGCACGAGCTCGTCGCCCTGCACCCGGCGGCCCAGGGATGTGCGGGGGATCGGCACGCCGCCCTTGACGTCGAAGAGGTCGGCGAAGTCGGCCTCCACCCGCAGCTGGATGCTGCATTCGGCGGAACTGCGCGAATAGTTGCGGATGGTCAGGTCTTCGCGCAGGCCGGCGCCGACCAGGCGTTCGCGTTCGACGACCAGCGGGCTGTCGGCGTGTCCGTCCGGCCGCCGGGCCCGCCCCACGAACACCGCCCGGTAGGGCTCCATGACCTGGGCGGTCAGCGGCTCCAGGGGTTGGCCGTCCACGGCCAGCTGCCAGCCGGAGAGGATCCGGGTGTCGTGGTAGAAGGCGCCCTGCGTCAGCTCCGGGTGGATGTCGCCGCCGGGTGACGAAATGCAGAAAGACGAACCTTCCACGACCGTGACGGCGCCTGCACCCGAGGGTCCGGCGGCAGTATCGGCGTTCCATCCGCTCATTCCATGCTCCTGCTGTGCTTGGAGGGTTGGGGCAGCGGGCGGTCCGTCCACCCGGACGGCCCGCCCTGGTCAGCCCAAGGCGTTGAAGCCGCCCAGGGCAAGTGCGATCGGCACCGCGGAAGCTGCGGCCCAGGCCTGTGGCCGGGTGGCTGCAGGGTGCGGAACGGGGGGCCAGACTTCCTGGGTGGAGTGCCCGGAAAACATCGCCGGCAGCCGCCAGGTGAAGCCTTCGGCGGCATTGAGCAGTCCGGACGCCAGCAGGGCCGCCTCGTCGGCGAAACCGGACCGGAGCATGCCCATCACCGTCCAGGCACTGTCATGGGTCCAGACGGCGCCGGCATAGGTCCGTCCGGGCCAGTAGGCGGCATTGGTGGTGGACAGGGTCCTGATGCCGTAGCCGGAGAACAGGGCCGGATGCATCAGCCGGCCCACCACCGCGGCTGTCTCGTCCTCATCCAGCAGGCCGGTGCCCAGCAGATGGCCCATATTGGAACCGATGCCATCCACGGGCTGCTTGTTCGCGTCCAGGGCCAGGGCGGGGTAGGGCCCGAAGTCGTCGGAGCACCAGAACTGTTCGTGGAAGCGGTCCTTCAGTTCGGCCGCATAGGTCAGCCACTGCCGCGCGGCGTCCGGGTCCCTGAAATGCTCCAGCAGCGCCGCGCCGCAGAGCGCCGCCTCGTGGGCATAGGCCTGGATTTCCGGCAGCACGAGCGGACCCTTGGCCGGGGTGCCGTCGTGCCAGCGGATGGCATCGGGCGATTCCTTCCAGCCGTGGTGGGCCGCCCCGTTGCCGGTGTCGTCCAGGTGTTCCAGGAAGCCGTCGCCGTCCGGGTCGCCGTAGTCGCGCAGCCAGGCCAGCGCCGCCTCCAGATGCGGCAGCAGGTCGGCCACCTCGGCATCCGGCAGCCCCGCCCGCCAGGTGTCGTGCAGCAGGCACACCCACAGCGCCGTGGCGTCCATGCTGCCGTAGTAGTCGTAGTACACCGGGGGCAGCTGGGTGAATTGCCGCCGGACCTCGTGCACGATCTTGCCCGGTTCCTGGACGGTTTCCAGGTCGTGGCTGCTGCCTTGGCGGGCGGCCAGAGCCCGCAGCGTGCCGGCCGCCAGGTCCTGGTTCACCGGCAGCAGCATCCTGGCGGCGATCAGCGAATCCCGGCCGTACAACGTCAGGTACCAGGGTGCACCGGCAGCCACGAAGGCGTCCTCAGGAGCCAGGATGTCCGCCATGCGCAGGCTGTTCAGGTCGCTGATCGCCGTGCTCATCAGGCGCTGCAGCCGCGGTTCCCCTGCCACTGCCGGCGTCAGCAGGGGCCTGCCCGCGGCGGCCTGCAGCGGCGCGTTGTCGTCCGCCAGGTCCAGCGACCAGCCAAGTTCGACGGTGTCCTGCGGGGGAAGTTCGACGGTCCAGTTGAGCAGGACCAGGCTGCCGTCGGCTTCGATGCCGGCCCCGGCGGCGGTGAGCGAGGCAGTAGTGGACGGGTCCCGCCAGTGCCAGCTGCTGCCCTCGGGCGCGACGCCGCCGGCCGAGAAGGCGATGCCGTGCCTGACCTGTTCCACCGAGGAGGAATCGGCCACCAGTTCCAGCTGGACAGCCAGCCGCACCGGGCGGGACAGGCCGGATTCGAAGCTCAGCGATTCGGTCAGCCGTCCCGGCGCCGCCGTGCGGGTGCGGATCACCCAGACCACCGGGTCGGCGTCCTGGCCGGGCATCCGGATGGCATGGATGTACTCGGCAGCCCCGGCCGCACGGACCTGGGTAGAGACCCACTCCGGCTCGGTCCCGTTCACGCGCAGCAGGCAGCGGGCCAGCACCCGCTCCTCGCCGAAGTAGACGCCCTGCGCGCCGTGGCCGCGGATCTGGCCCTGCGGTTCCGACCAGGTCTGCAGCGGTGCGGCGACTACCGCGGCCAGGTGGTGCAGGTAGGGCTCGTGGTCTGCAGGCATCAGGCTCCCGGCGGGTTCCACGTCAGGCGGGGGAAAGGCCGGCGGGCGTCCAGGACAGCGTGATCCGCACGCCTTCGGCGGTTTCGGTGACCATCAGGCGCATGTCCCTGCCGAAGAGGTCCGTATGGCTGCTGCCCTCCGTACTGCTTTGGGCGGCCAGGGCGGACATGGCCGCGGCCATCGCCCGGCCCCAGTCATGCGGATCCTTGCTGTTGGACTCCGCGCTGGCCGTGTAGTCGTCCTGCATGGCAGCCGCCCCGCCGGCACCGTTCATGGCGTCCGGCCCTGGTCCGGATGCCGGCCGGCTCCCTGGTCGGTTCCGGAAATCACGCCGTGCTCCGGTGCGTTGCCCCTGCCGGCGTCCGTCCGGTCATGCTCCTGCCGCCCGGCCTTGTCCCCGGAGCCGTCCGGGTCCAGGTCCGCAGCCTGCCGGAACTGTTCCTGCGCCTGTTCGCGGGTGTTTTGGGCGTGCGCTGCCCGTCCCTCGGCTTCGTGGCGCAGCCGCTGCGCTTCGACCTCGGCCTGCTCGGCGTCGGCCTTGGCCCGCAGTGCCTCGGCTTCGCGCTGCCGCGCTTCCAGGTCCGCCGTCTGCGCGGCGGCGCGCAGTTCGCCCGCCTTCCTGCGGTCCGCTTCCCGCTGCTGCTCGGCCCGCGCGGTGCTGCGCTTGCGGGCGAGGACAGCGACGACGGCGATGATGGCCAGGACTACGACTATCGCAACGATGATCCAGATCAGCTGGGCTGTATCCATGACAGCTATCGCCTGCTTCCCCTACTCGGATGGAGCTACCTCATCGGATAAAGCTACCTCCAGTAAACCCCCAAGCCTGCGTCCGCGCTATGGGCGGGAGCGGCCGGTCTCCGGCCGGCAGGGGAACCAGTGTGGGGGAGTCCTGCGGCACGCCGTTGTGACGCAGGTCTCCCCAGACTAGGATTCGAAATGCATTCTTTCCAGCGCAGTGGCGAATATTTCAGGTTCGTGACGGCACGCATGGCCTGCGGCTGGACGTGCCGCCCCGGACGGCAGGAGGTGCCGTGGACAAGGAAGCTTCCCGGACGCGCCGCGATACGGTGGGCCAGTACCTGAGGGATGAAATCCTCTCCGGGGCGCTGGCGCCCGGCACCCCGGTCAAGGACGCCGAGCTGGCCAGGGACCTGAACCTGAGCATCACCCCGGTCCGCGAAGCAATCGTCCAGCTGATCAGCGAGGGGCTGATCGAGGCCCTGCCGAACAAACGGCGGCGGGTCACGGTGGTGAGCGACCGCAACGCCGTGGAGCTGCTGGAGGTGCTGGGCATCGTGATGACCGCGGTCCTGGAGCGGGCTGCGGCGCGGCTGACCGCAGACCAGATCCGTGCCCTCGGCCAGGCAGTGGAGCGGCAGCGCAGCATGCTTGATGCCGGTGACCTGCCCGGTTCGCGGGAGGCGGGCCTGGACCTGCTGGATACGCTGGTGCTCGCTGCCGGCCATGATGAGCTGCGTTCCTTGTCCGAACACGTGGTGCACCGGGCCATGGCACGGCTGCACCTGCACCCGTACCCGGAGCTGTACGGGACGTGGACAACAGGCTGGGAGGAGACGGTCGGCTTCCTGGCCGCCGGTGATGCCGACGCCGCAGTCCAGCGGCTGAACCGGCTCTTCTGGGTGATGACCGCCCATCTCCGCGACGAGAGGTAGGCAACCGCGAAGCCGGTGCCGGCAGGCAGGACGGGCAGGAGAAAACCGCATGAACGGGCAGCAGCCCACCGGTGGGCCGGCCCAGGAACGTGTCACCTCGGCTACCCCTTTCCTCCGGGCGCGGGTGCCGCCCCCTTGCTTTCCTGCCACCGCCCTTCCGGGGAGGGCGGATGTGGCGTACGGTGGCGGAACAGGACGTTCCCTTCACCTTGTTGGGCAGCACGGCTGCAACCGGCCGGAATGTCCTGGTGTGGTCTAGCAGCAGGCCCCGGTAACTTTTCATTGCGGCATTGCAGGGGAGCGACCATGGCAGTTGAATACACCGCGGAACCGGCAACTCGGGTTGTTCCGCGGGTGGTTCCCCGGTCCAAGGGACGCATCATCGTCAACTGGATCACCACTACGGACCACAAGACCATCGGATACCTGTACATCATCACCTCCTTCGTGATGTTCTGCCTCGGCGGGGTGATGGCCCTGGTCATCCGCGCCGAGCTGTACGAGCCGGGCATGCAGATCCTGCAGACCAAGGAACAGTACAACCAGATGTTCACGATGCACGGCACCGTGATGCTGCTGATGTTCGCGACCCCGCTGTTCGCCGGCTTCGCCAACGTCATCATGCCGCTGCAGATCGGCGCCCCCGACGTGGCCTTCCCGCGCCTGAACGCCCTGGCCTACTGGTTCTTCCTCTTCGGCTCGGTGATCGTGATGGCCGGATTCATCACCCCGCAGGGTTCGGCGGATTTCGGCTGGACGGCTTATCCTCCCCTGTCGGCCACCACGTTCTCGCCCGGGGTGGGCGGGGACCTCTGGGTGGCAGGCCTGGCCCTGACCGGTTTCGGCACCATCCTGGGCTCGGTGAACTTCATCACCACGATCATCACCATGCGCGCCCCGGGCATGACCATGTGGCGCATGCCGATCTTCACCTGGAACACCATGGTCACCTCGCTGCTGGTCCTGATGGCCTTCCCGGTGCTCGCCGCCGCACTGTTCGGGCTGCTGGCCGACCGCCGCTTCGGCGCGCACATCTTCGATCCGACCAACGGCGGGGCCATCCTGTGGCAGCACCTGTTCTGGTTCTTCGGCCACCCCGAGGTCTACATCATCGCGCTGCCGTTCTTCGGCATCGTCACCGAGATCTTCCCGGTCTTCAGCCGCAAGCCGATCTTCGGCTACAAGGGCCTGGTCTTCGCGACCATCGCGATTGCCGCCTACTCGGTCACGGTCTGGGCGCACCACATGTACGTCACCGGCTCGGTGCTGCTGCCCTTCTTCGCCTTCATGACCATGCTGATCGCGGTGCCGACGGGGGTGAAGTTCTTCAACTGGATCGGCACCATGTGGCGCGGGTCGGTCACCTTCGAAACCCCGATGCTCTGGAGCCTGGGCTTTTTGGCCACCTTCCTCTTCGGCGGCCTGACCGGCATCATCCTGG
>NZ_JAAZSQ010000004.1:552-20276 GCF_012395835.1 Arthrobacter mobilis | reverse complement strand
CAAGATGCTCAACGAGCGCCTGGGCAAGATCCACTTCTGGACGCTTTTCCTGGGCTTCCACGCCACCTTCCTGATCCAGCACTGGCTCGGCGTCATCGGCATGCCCCGCCGGTACGCGGACTACCTGCCCGAGGACGAATTCACCGTCATGCACCAGTTCTCCACCGTCGGCTCCTTTATCCTGGGTGCCTCGCTGATCCCGTTCTTCTGGAACGTGTACGTCACCTGGCGCAGCGGCAAAAAGGTCGAGGTGGACGATCCGTGGGGCTTCGGCGGCTCGCTCGAGTGGGCCACCTCCTGCCCGCCGCCGCGGCACAACTTCACCTCGCTGCCGCGCATCCGCTCCGAGCGCCCCGCCCTGGACCTGCACCACCCGGAGCTGGCCCCGCGAAGCCACGGGCACGAAGACGAGGACTCCGCCCCCGCCAAAGTCCTCGGCCCCGCCGACCGCTCGCAAGGTCCGGCACCGGACGCCGGACAGCGATAAGGGGCAGGGGCGGGACACACACCACGCCGCCCTGGCCCTCGCTCCCGGCTCCATCCCGGCCAGCTGTACCGGCAGGCCTCTGCGGCGAGCGTGACGTCCAGGTCTTCCGTGCCCGGCGCCGGCCTGCTCCGCAGCGATGCCGCCTGGCCGCCGTGACTCGGCATGGCCCGCACACGCATGCACGGGACCATGAAGTCGCTCCCCAAGATGCAGCGCCAGAGCGGAACAATGGTCCCCGGCAATCCCCGGCCAGGCCGTTAAAGAGTTGAAGTGCAGTACCGGCAGCGACAGTGTCAACATGGTGCCGGCCGCGGCCATGCCCCACTCCGGGCAACGGTGCGAAGCGAGGCGGTGATGTGGACAAAGGTGGCAAGGATCAGCGGGAGCCCCTGTGTCCGGCCTTGCCGCTGGACAGGCCTGCCAGCGGTTGGCCTGCGGCCAACCCGATGATGGTAGGTGACATAAAGGAGTCTGTACCGGCGGCCGCGGGAGGGGCGGGCAGGATAATCTCAGGGCTGCCCGGCAGCGTCGGGGAGTCAGGGGGAGATAAGTGGGGGTGGAGCCAGCATTCCTGCCAGTTCCTCCCACAGGCAGGCAAGGGTGGCCGTGCCTGCCAGGAGGGTTTCCACGTGGACGCTCTCGTCGCTGTCGTGCCAGACGTCCTCGATCAGGCCCGTACCGAAGAACAGCACCGGAGCATCCAGCCTCGAGGCCAGCAGCTCGGCCGGCCCGCCGCCGGCATTGCCCATCCGTCCCACGTGGCCGGTCCTGAACCCCAGCCGCATGGCCCGGTCGAGGGCGTCAAGGGCGGGATGGTCGGGTGTCCGGTAAGGCTCCTGGGCGGTTTCGACGTCGACGGCCAGGTCGTAGTCGAAACCTCCGCCAATGCTTTCGGCGACCCAGCGGCGCAGCTGCGCCGCGACGTCCTGGACTGTCTGGCCGGTCACGGTGCGGATGCTCAGTTTCACGGACGCTGCAGCGGGGATGCAGGCGCGGGTGATGCCCACGGGATCCCCCGCGATCAGGCTGACGACTTCGACCGCCGGGCGCTCCCAAAGCCGCTCCAGGACCGTATAACCTTCCTCGCCGCCGATGCTGCGGGTGTTGGACCGGTCCAGCCAGTCCTTCTCATCGAACGGCAGGGCTGCGAGTTCGGCCTGGCGGCGGGCCGACATCCCGTCCACCGAATCGTAGAAGCCGGGCAGCGTGATCCTGCCCTTGTCGTCGTGCAGCTGCGCCAGCAGGCGGCTGAGCTCGAAGATAGGGTTGGGCGCCGTGCCGGAGCCCGTTCCGCTGTGCACGTCCCTGAGCGGGCCGTAGATTTCCAACTCGGCCTCGACCATGCCCCGCACGCTGGTGCAGAGCGCCGGATGGTCCGCATGCCAGAGCAGGGTATCCGAAAAGAGGACGACGTCGGCGTCCAGCCTCCCACGGTTGTCCTCCAGCAGCCCGGCCAGCTGCCCCGACCCGGTCTCCTCCTCGCCTTCGATGATGAATTTCAGGTTGACCGCCGGAGCAGGGCGCCCGGTGGCGGCCAGGTGGGCGCGGATTCCCCACAGGTGCGCCATGACCTGGCCCTTGGCATCGGAACTTCCGCGGCCGTAGAGCCGGCCGTCGCGCAGCACCGGATCGAACGGAGCGGTTTGGTCCCAGTTTTCTTCCTTGACGGCGCGGACGTCGTGGTGGCTGTAGACCAGCACGGTCGGGGCCCCGGGAGCGCCGCACCATTCGGCGAACACGGCGGCGCTTCCGCCGGCAGGCCAGATCTCCACAGTCGGGAACCCCACGTCCCGCAGCTCCGCGGCCAGCCAGTTGGCCGAACGGATCAGTTGGTGCGCCCGCTCCGGTACTCCGGCCACGGACGGGATCCGGACCCAGCCGGCCAGCCGGTCGAGCAGTTCCGGCATATGCTCCTGCAAGTAGCCGTGGACGTCGCCCGGATCCTGCATCTGCGGCCTCCCTCAGTTAGCCCGGCAAAATGGCCGGTGCAGCCGGCCGGAGCGGTGGAGCCGCCGCCGGCTGCACCGGAACGGAATGGGTGTGTTCGATGGCGTCCAGCACTACCGCTTTGCGGCTGCCGGTCGCCATCATGACTTCCCGCTGCCGCCGGGACCCGGTACCGCGGGAGAGGACACGCGCCAATCCCAGCCGGACCTGTTCCTCGTCCCCGGAGTCGAGCAGGACCGGACGGATGTGCTTCAGCAGGGCCTCGACGGCTTCGGCGGCGGTGCAGGGGGTCAGCAGCAGGGGGTGGACGAGTTGGCCCTCCACTCCGGACCTGCTGGCCTGCCAGCCTGCCAGTCTCAGCTGTGCTGCGGAAGCCTTCGGCACGGGCAGCCCGGCTCGCCACTGCCGGGCAGCGGTCTCCACCAGGGCCCGGACCACTGCCGCAAGTGCTGCGGTATCGGAAGCCTCCAGGCACACATCGCCGATCCGGACCTCGACCGTCGGATGGTTTTGCGACAGTCGCGCGTCGAAATAGACCATGCCCTCGTCCAGCAGTACCCCGGCGGCCAGCATCGATTCTATGTGCGCCCGGTAGGCAGCGGCGGAACCGAAAACTTCGCACGGGCCTGCACTCGGCCACCGGTTCCACGCCTGGTACCTGAAACTCTCGTACCCGCTGTCCTTGCCCTGCCAAAAGGGCGAATTAGCGCTCAGGGCCAGCAGTACCGGCAGCCAGATCCGTATCCGGTCCAGCACGGCGACGCCTTCTTCAGGCGAAGCGACGCCGACATGGATATGCAGGCCACAGGTCAGCTGTTCCTTCAGCGTCAACCCGAACCGCTGGGCCATGTCCAGGTACCGCGGCGACGGAACAGTATGGGTCGCATGCCTGCCTACACTCGTACCGAGCGCCACGGCCCGGGCCCCGGCGGCCCGGGCAGCCTCATCCGCGCGGGCCCGCCCGCCGCTGACGGCGGCAACCAGTTCGTCAAGGGTGGAACACACCGGACTGACGGCTTCCAGCTGTTCCTGCTTCAGCTCGAGCGTGAGCGTGCAGCCGGCGCTGTTGCCGCCGGCCCCCGTCCGCGCCAGTGAAGATTCGGCGACGGCCACAGGCCTTGCCGTTCGTTCATCCACCAGCAGGAATTCCTCTTCGACCCCGAAAGTGCGGTTATTCCACTGGGGGTGGCCGGCAGCTGCCTCCGTGAAGCCGTCCATTGAATACCTCACATGTGAAAGGTCCAAGGCCGCTGCTGAACCCACCTTGAGGTTACATCAAGCACCTCTCCCCTGCTAGGGCAGGACCGCGTGCCCGTGGACTGCTGCGGGAGCAGGGAACCCGGGCCACGGTTTGCGATGCGCTCATCGAGCATGGTCCACGACGGGGCAGCCGCTGAGCGTTCAGTCTCGCGGCAGGGCGGTACCCACCAGGTCCAGGTTCACTACTGCCGGCTCGGCGGTGGTGATGACCTTGCGGGAGTAGGTGTGGAACGTCTCGGCCTCGACCGCCGTCAGCACATATCGTCCCGGCGGCGGCAGCTGCAGTTCGTAGTGGCCGCTGCGGTCCGTCCGGGTGGAGGCGACGAACTCGCCCGAGGCGGCGGTCAGCGCCACGAGCGCGCCCGGCAGGGATTCGCCGTCGCGCAGGACCCAGCCGGTCAGCGAGAGCCGGTGCCGCAGGTGGATGCGTTCCTCATGGCCCTCGCCGGGGAACTCCACGATCCTTGAGCGCGGCACCCAGCCGTCCGCGGTGGCAACCACCAGGTATTCGCCGGGGCCGGGCAGTGCCAGCGAAAACCTGCCCTCGGCATCGGCGCGGCTCCAGTCCACCGGTTCCCCGGTGGTTTTCAGGACAGTGGTGACGGCGTGCGGGAGCGGGTTCTCCTCGCCGGTCAGCACGCAGCCATGCACCACTGTCTCGGCGCTTTCACCCGCCGGGGTGACGGCCGGCAGCCGGGCCGGGACGGCTTCGGCGGGCACCGGTTCGGGCCGCGGGATGAACCAGACCAGGGCGCACGCGGCCAGCGATGCCAGCGCGGCGATCCAGAACACATCCTGGAACGCCTCCAGGGACGGCAGCTGAACCCCGGCGTGGGCGGCGGTGACGGAGGAGAGGACGACGGCGACCACGGCGCTGGAGGTGGAGGTGCCGATGGCGCGCAGCAGGGCGTTGAGCCCGTTGGCCGAGGCAGTTTCCGTGATCGGGACATTGGCCATGATCAGGCTGGGCATCGCGGCGTAAGCCACCGCCGAGCCGACGCTGACCACCGTGGCGCCCAGGATCACGGCCGCCATCGAGTCGCTGAAGAACACCCGGGCCACATAGCCGGCCGCCATGACTGCGGAGCCGGCCAGGAGCGTGGCCTTCCCGCCGAACCGGTTGATCATGGCACCGGAGACCGGGGAGAACAGGACCATGGCCAGGCCGGAGGGGATCATGGCCACACCGGCGGCAATCGGGCTGAGGCCGAAGCCATAGCCTGTCCCGGCGGGCAGCTGCAGCTGCTGGGCGCTCAGGAGCATGTTGGCGAAGAGGGCGAAGCCGACCAGCACCGAGGCGGCATTGGTCAGCAGGACCGGGCGGCGTCCGGAGGTGCGCAGGTCCACCAGCGGCTGGCTGACCTTGAGCGAATACGGGAACCAGACGGCCAGCACCACCAGGGTGAGCACGAAGAGCAGGAGGACCGGTTCGCTGCCCCAACCCCAGCTGCCGCCCTTGGAGATGGCCAGCAGCAAAGCGGTGAGCGCCACGGAGAGCAGGAAGGCGCCAAGATAGTCGAACCGCCCGCCCGCCTTGACCTCGGACTCGGCGACCACCGCGAGCACGCCGGCCAGCAGGAGCACGCCGGTGGCCGCCGAGAGCCAGAAGATCACTTCCCAGCCGGCCTTTTCGAACAGCCAGCCACCCAGCGGCAGGCCAAGCGCCCCGCCGATGCCCAGCGTGGCACTCATGACGGCGATGGCCGAACCGACCTTTTCCCGCGGCAGTTCGTCCCGCATGATGCTGATGCCTACCGGAATCAGCGCCGAGGAGAAACCCTGCAGGGCCCGGCCGGCGACCACGGCGGCAAAGCTGCCGCCGAGCGCGGCAACCACCGATCCGGCCACCATGAGCAGAATGCACACGACCATCATCAGGCGCTTGCCGAACATGTCCGCCAGCCGCCCGACGATCGGCGTCGCTACCGCAGAGGTGAGCAGGGTGGCGGTCACTAGCCAGGACACATCCTCGGCGGAGACGCCCAGCAGTTGCTGGAAGTCCGGCAACAGCGGCACCACCATGGTCTGCAGCAGGGCCACCACCGTCCCGGCCAGGCAGAGCACCGTAATTACCGCCCAGGCGGGCATGCGCTGGCGGGCGGAGGAGCGGAGCATGGGGTTCCTTGGTGACGTCGCGCTGTGGCGGCCGGTGCGGCCCTGTACGGAAAATCTACACCGGACCATACGCAGGCCAGCCCGCGGCGGGCCGGCTCCAGGTTGTCGGCGGCGGGACATACGCTGAAGACAACCAGGAGGTTGCCATGCACTGTTCCATTGTTCCGCCCTACCTGCTGCGCCGGATTGCCCGGCTGGAGCGGGACAGCCTGCAGCCGGCGGCCGAGGCGGCCCGGCGCGCGCTCCTGCGCACGGCGGGGCTGAACCGGACCCGGCAGGCCAAGGTCCGGCAGCTCTCCGCCGTTCTCCCGGCACCGTCAGTGCTGCACCCCGGGCCGGAGCCGGCCAGGGGGCCGGAAGCCTGGGCAGAGCTGGCCCCGGACCGCCAGATCAACGATGCACAGCATGGCGAGCGGCTGCCCGGAAAGCGGGTGCGCAGCGAGGGCCGGCCGCCGGTCGCCGATCCGGTGGTGAATGAGGCCTATGACGGGCTGGGCTCCACCTTCGAGCTGTTTGCCCGGGTCTACGGGCGCAATTCGCTTGATGACGCCGGCGAAGTCCTGCGCGCTACGGTCCATTACGGACAGGACTACGACAACGCCTTCTGGAACGGCACCCGGATGGTGTTCGGCGACGGGGACGGGCAGATCCTCAAGGGATTCACCGGTTCGCTGTCGGTGATCGGGCACGAGCTGACGCACGGGGTCGTCCAGTACACCGCCAATTTCGCCTACCAGGGGCAGTCCGGGGCCCTGAACGAATCCATGGCCGACGTCTTCGCCGTCCTGGTGGAGCAGTACGCGCTGCGGCAGACCGCCGCGGAAGCAAGCTGGCTGATCGGGGAGGGGCTGTTCACCGACCAGGTCAGCGGCGTGGCGCTGCGCTCGCTGAAGGAACCGGGCACCGCCTACGACGACGACGTCCTTGGCAAGGACCCGCAGCCGGGCAGCATGGCCGGCTATGTCCAGACCAGCGACGACAACGGCGGCGTCCATCTGAACTCGGGCATTCCCAACCGCGCCTTTGCCCTGCTGGCCCTGCGCCTGGGCGGGTATGCGTGGGAGCGGGCCGGCCTGATCTGGTACGACGCCCTGACCGGGCCGGACGTGGGAGCGCAGACGGATTTCGCCGGATTCGTCCGGGCCACTGAATCCGCGGCCGTCAAGCGGTACGGTAGGGATTCGGAGGAATATGCCGCCCTGGCTGCGGCCTGGGCAGCGGTGGGCCTGATGGACTAGGCCGGCCGCCAGGGAGGAGCGGCAGCGGGACGGGCGGGACACGATGAGGATCTCTGTCAAGCGCACCGGAGGATTTGCCGGTCTGACCAGGCGCTGGTCCGTGGAGGTGGGCGGCGACGAGCTCGAACGGGACTGGCGCGAAGTCATCGAGGCGTGCCCGTGGGAAGCCGTCCCGGCGCAGGAGAACCAGCCGGACCGCTTCATCTACGACATCCAGGCAGGGGAGCGCCAGGCGACGCTGCCCGAACGCGAGTTGACCGGGCCATGGCTGAGGCTGGTGGACATGGCCCGCAGGGCGGCCGGTCAGCAGTCGGGCTGAACCAGCCAGAGGCTGTACTCGTGCAGGTCCACGATCCTGCGCGCGCCGAGGCCGTCCTCCCGGATCCACGCGACGCCAAGTCCCGGGGCAACGTCCTCCACCCGGCCCCGGCAGCGGACATCGTTCAGGTCGCGGGCTTCGATGTGCGTTCCCGGCAGCAGCCCGGACAGATCGTCCAGACGGACCGGCCGGCCGGCGGGTTCCAAGGTCATGGCCAACCTCCTGATCGGACCGGGGTCCGGGACTACGTGCCCGGACCTCTCGTCGTCGGTTCCATGCTCGCCCCGTGCTGTTGCCGCTGCGTTTCCGCCAGGTAAGGAGTGCGGAACAACGGCGGACGGGCCCGGCGGCGCCGGGGCGGCCTGTTCCGGGAGTGTCCCTCCCGTAGGCTGTCGGCATGAAGTTCAACGACCTGCTCATTGATGCCTACGGGCGGGCCCAGGAGCGCGTGCACGCCATCCTCGAGGGCCTGGCCCCCGGAGAACTCATGGTGCGTCCCGGGGGCGGAGGCAACTCCATCGCCTGGCTCATCTGGCACCTGACACGCGTGCAGGACGACCACATCTCCGACGTCGCCGGCACCGAACAGCTGTGGACGGCCCAAGGCTGGGCAGCACGGTTCGCACTGGACCTGGAGGTGGCGGACACCGGCTATGGACACAGTTCCGCCCAGGTGGACCTGGTCCGCGTCCCCTCGGCCGGGCTGCTCCGGGACTATTTCGACGCCGTGCACGGGCACACCGTGAGCTACCTGCGCGGGCTGGCCGAGGAGGACCTGGACCGGATCGTGGACACCCGCTGGGACCCGCCGGTCACCTTGGGCGTGCGCCTGGTCAGCGTCGTCGATGACTGCCTGGAACACTGCGGCCAGGCCGCCTACGTCAAGGGCATGGTCCGGCGCGGGGAGGCGTAGCGGCCCGTGCCGGCGCCGGCGCTTGTTTGGAGCCAGCGCCAGCGGCTAGGATTCTTATAGCCATAATTCAATAACAGCCTTCGACATGCGGCGGGAGAGTCCTGCTGAATCCGGCAGGCGCCGTAGGAGCAAATCCTCCCCAGGAATCTCTCAGGCACCTGTACCGCCGCGGACAGGCAACTCTGGAAAGCAGCCAGTCAGCGTACTGGTTCACCGACGGTGCAAGCCGGACCCGACCATTCCTCGGGCCGCGCGGAATCTCTCAGGTCCCAGACAGAGCGGGGAGGAACCCACATCCACAGGTATGTACGCATACCGGCGAATAACTGGAGTTCCTTTCATGACGGTTCAACCGACCATCGCTGTCTTCGCCGACCGCCACATTGGCCCGCGTGGCAACGATGCCGAGAAGATGCTCAGGCAGCTCGGCTATGACAGCCTCGACGCCCTGGTGGACGCCGCCGTGCCGGCGGACATCCGCCAGTCCGCGCCGCTGGACCTGCCGCCGGCCCGCAGCGAGTCCGAAGTCCTGGCGGACCTGCGCGCCCTGGCAGCCAGGAACGTCACGGCCGTGCAGATGATCGGCCAGGGGTACTACGACACCATCACGCCGCCGGTGATCCGCCGCAATATCGTGGAAAACCCCGCCTGGTACACCGCCTACACCCCGTACCAGCCCGAAATCTCCCAGGGCCGGCTCGAGGCCCTGCTGAACTTCCAGACCATGGTCGAGGATCTGACCGGGCTGCCGATCGCCAATGCCTCGCTGCTGGACGAGGCCACCGCTGTGGCCGAGGCCGTGCTGCTGATGCGCCGCACCAACAAGGCCCGCGCCGAGGGCAAGACGGTCCTGGACGCCGACCTGCTCCCGCAGACCATCGCCGTCGTCAAGGGCCGGGCCGAGGCCCTGGACTTCGAGGTCGAGGTCGCCGACCTGTCCGCGGGCCTGCCCGAAGGCGAGATCTCCGGCATCGTGCTGCAGCAGCCGGGCGTCTCCGGCCGCGTGTTCGACCACTCCGGAATCATTGCCGCAGCCAAGGAACGCGGCGCCATGGTCACCGTGGCCGCCGACCTGCTGGCCCTGACCCTGATCACCCCTCCCGGCGAGCAGGGCGCGGACATCGCCGTGGGCAATTCCCAGCGCTTCGGCGTGCCGCTGTTCTTCGGCGGCCCGCACGCGGCCTACATGGCCGTGCGCAAGGGCCTGGAGCGCTCCCTGCCCGGGCGCCTGGTCGGCGTCTCCAAGGATGCGGCCGGGACCCCGGCCTACCGGCTGGCGCTGCAGACCCGCGAACAGCACATCCGCCGCGAGAAGGCCACCTCCAACATCTGCACCGCGCAGGCCCTGCTGGCCATCTGCGCCAGCATGTACGCGGTCTACCACGGTCCCGAGGGCCTGAAGGCGATCGCGCAGCACGTACACAACTCGGCGCGCACCCTCGCTGCCGTGCTGGCCGGCGCCGGCCTGGAGCTGGTCTCGGACACCTTCTTCGACACCCTGACCGTGAAGGTCCCGGGCCGCGCGGAGGCTGTGATCAAGGCTGCCGAGGCCAAGGGCGTGAACCTGCGGGTGATCGACGCCGACCACGTGGGCATCTCCACCGGTGAGGGCACGACCGCGGAACACCTGGCGCTGGTCGCCGAGGCCTTCGGCGTGGGCGGTTCCACCGCGGAAATTACAGAGGAAATCGCAGCGCAGGTTGCCGGCGCCGCTTCCGCCGCCGGCTTCGAGCTCGGCGAAGACCTGCTGCGCACCTCCTCCTACCTGCAGCACCCGGTGTTCCACAGCCACCGCTCCGAGACCCAGATGATGCGCTACCTGCGCCGGCTCTCCGACCGGGACCTGGCCCTGGACCGGACCATGATTCCGCTGGGCTCGTGCACCATGAAGCTCAACGCCACCGCGGAAATGGAGTCCATCACCTGGCCTGAATTCGCCACCATCCACCCGTTCGCCCCGAAGCACCAGACCGCCGGCTGGCGGGAGCTGATCGAGGACCTGGAAGCCCGGCTCTCGGCCATCACCGGCTACGCGGGCGTGTCCATCCAGCCCAACGCCGGCTCGCAGGGCGAGTACGCCGGGCTGCTGGCCATCCGCAACTACCAGGTCGCCCGCGGCGAGGCACAGCGGACCATCTGCCTGATCCCGGCCTCGGCCCACGGCACCAACGCCGCCTCCGCGGTGCTGGCCGGTATGCAGGTCGTCGTCGTCGCCACCGCCGCGGACGGCACCATCGACCACGAGGACCTGGCTGCCAAGATCGAGCAGCACAAGGACGAACTGGCCGGCATCATGATCACCTACCCGTCCACCCACGGGGTCTACGACGCCGACGTGCGCCAGGTCTGCGACTGGGTGCACGCTGCCGGCGGGCAGGTCTACATCGACGGCGCCAACCTCAACGCCCTGGTCGGCCTGGCCCAGCCGGGCCAGTTCGGCGGCGACGTGTCCCACCTGAACCTGCACAAGACCTTCTGCATCCCGCACGGCGGCGGCGGCCCGGGCGTCGGCCCGGTGGCCGTGGCCGAGCACCTGGTGCCGTTCCTGCCGGGGAACGCGGCTGCGGCGGGCACCGCCGACGATACAGCCAAGGGCGTCCCGGTGTCCGCCTCGGAGTACGGCTCCGCCGGCGTGCTGCCGATTTCCTGGGCCTACGTGGCCATGATGGGCGGCGAGGGCCTGACCGAGGCGACCAAGAACGCGCTGCTGGCGGCGAACTACGTCGCCTCGCGCCTGAACGAGCACTTCCCGGTGCTCTACACCGGCAACGCCGGCCTGGTGGCCCACGAGTGCATCCTGGACCTGCGCGAGGTGACCGCCCGGACCGGGGTCACCGCCGAGGACGTGGCCAAGCGCCTGATCGACTACGGCTTCCACGCCCCCACCCTGGCCTTCCCGGTGGCCGGCACCCTGATGGTCGAACCCACCGAGTCCGAGGACCTGGGCGAGATCGAGCGGTTCATCGACGCGATGATCTCGATCAAGGGCGAGATCGACCAGGTCGCCAACGGCGAGTTCAGCGTGGAGGAGTCCCCGCTGCGCCTGGCACCGCACACGGCCGCGGCAGCCATCAGCAGCGACTGGAACCGCAAGTACAGCCGGGAGCAGGCGGTCTTCCCGCTGCCGGTGCTGAAGATGGACAAGTACTTTGCCCCGGTCGGCCGGATCGACGGCGCCGCCGGGGACCGGAACCTGATCTGCTCCTGCCCGCCGCCCGAAGCATTTGCGAACTAAGGAAAGGTGCATCGGACGATGAGCACTGGCACCACTACCGGCCGCTACACGGCCCTGCAGGAGCAGCACCAGAAGCTGGGCGCCTCCTTCACCGACTTCGGCGGCTGGCAGATGCCGCTGAAGTACGGCAGCGAACTGGCCGAGCACCACGCCGTCCGCGCCGCCGCCGGCCTGTTCGACCTCTCCCACATGGGCGAGGTCTGGGTCGAGGGTCCGGAAGCCGCCAAGTTCCTGGATTATGCCCTGGTCGGCAACCTGGGCGCGGTCGCTCCCGGCAGGGCCAAGTACTCGCTGATCTGCAATGCCGACGGTGGGATCATCGACGATTTGATCTCCTACCGCCGTCCGGCCACCGGCAAGGGGGACCGGTACCTGGTGGTGCCCAACGCCGGCAATGCCGCCACCGTCGCCGCCGAACTCACCGCGCGGGCTGCAGGCTTCGACGTCACGGTCACCGACGCCTCGGCGGCGACCTCGCTGGTCGCGGTGCAGGGGCCTGCAGCCCAGCAGATCCTGCTCAAGCTCATTCCGGCCGGCCACCACCGGACGGTGCAGGAGCTGAAGTACTACGCCGCCGAGGACGTAGAGTTCACCTTCGGCTCCGGGGCCCACAAGCTGCTGCTGGCCCGCACCGGCTACACCGGCGAGGACGGCTTCGAGATCTACGTCCCGAACGAGTCCGCCGCCGCGCTGTGGGAGGCGCTGCTGGCGGTGGGCCAGGAGTCCGGGCTCATCCCGGCAGGCCTGGCCTGCCGCGACTCGCTGCGGCTGGAAGCCGGCATGCCGCTCTACGGCAACGAACTCTCCCTGCAGGTCACCCCGTTCGAGGCAGGCCTCGGCCCGGTGGTCTCCTTTAAGAAGGAGTCGGATTTCGTCGGCCGATCGGCCCTCGAGGCCCGGAAGGCCGAGGGGCCGAAGCGCAGGCTGGTAGGCCTGAGGGGCCTGGGCCGGCGTGCCGCGCGCTCGCACTACCCGGTGCTCAAGGACGGCGCCGTGGTCGGCGAGGTGACCTCCGGCCAGCCGAGCCCCACCCTGGGCTACCCGGTGGCCCTGGCGTACGTAGACGCCGGGCTCGCGGTGCCCGGGACCAGGCTCGATGCCGACCTGCGCGGCAAGGCGGAGCCGTTCGAGGTTGTCGAACTGCCGTTCTACAAGCGCGAAAAGTAGTTTGCCGGCGGCCCCGGCGACATTCCCACGCGCTTAGACACCTCCGCTCGTCCCTCGCTGCGGCGATGCGCGCTTAGGGAATGTTGCCGGCTCCGCTTCCGGCTGTCCCGAGATTTTCATTCAGACTTTCGAAAGGTTCCACTATGAGCAAGGTTCTGTCCGGTCTGCGGTACTCCGATGAGCACGAGTGGGTTGACGGCTCCAGCCCCGTGAAGGTGGGCATCTCGCAGGTGGCCGCGGACGCCCTCGGCGACGTGGTGTACGTCGACCTGCCCGAGGCCGGCACCACCATCACCGCCGGCCAGTCCTGCGGCGAGGTCGAGTCCACCAAGTCCGTGTCCGACCTCTACGCGCCGGTTTCCGGCGAGGTGGCCGAGGTCAACCAGGCCGCCATCGACGATCCGAGCCTGCTGAATTCGGATCCGTACGGCGAGGGCTGGCTGTTCACCGTCAACGTCTCCGAAGAGGGCCCGCTGCTCTCGGCCGAGGAGTACGCCTCCAAGAACGGCGGTGAACTCGGATGAGCATCCAGGCAGTGGCCAGCACCAGCCTCAACGCCGATCTGGGCGAGCTGGATCCGGAAATCGCCGCGCAGATCGACAACGAGCTGCGCCGCCAGCAGACCGGCCTGGAGATGATCGCCTCGGAGAACCACACCGCGGTTGCCGTCATGCAGGCGCAGGGCTCGGTAGTGACCAACAAGTACGCCGAGGGCTACCCGGGCCGGCGCTACTACGGCGGCTGTGAATACGTGGACGTCATCGAGCAGCTGGCCATCGACCGGGCCAGGGCCCTGTTCGGCGCCGGATACGCCAATGTGCAGCCGCACTCCGGCGCCCAGGCGAACGCCTCGGTGATGCACGCGCTGATCAAGCCCGGGGACACCATCCTGGGCCTGAACCTGGCCCACGGCGGCCATCTGACCCACGGGATGAAGATCAACTTCTCCGGCAAGCTCTACAATGTGGTGGCCTACGGTGTGGCCGAAACCGACTACCGGGTGGACATGGCCGAGGTGGCCCGCCTGGCCGAAGAGCACCGGCCGCAGCTGATCGTGGCCGGCTGGTCCGCGTACCCGCGCCAGCTGGACTTCGCCGAGTTCCGCCGGATCGCCGATTCGGTGGGGGCGTACCTGATGGTGGACATGGCGCATTTCGCCGGCCTGGTGGCCGCCGGCCTGCACCCGAGCCCGGTGCCGCACGCCCACGTGGTCACCTCCACCACGCACAAGACCCTCGCCGGTCCGCGCGGCGGCATCATCCTGACCAACGACGCGGAGATCGCCAGGAAGGTCAACTCCGCGGTCTTCCCCGGCCAGCAGGGCGGGCCGCTGGAGCACGTCATCGCCGGCAAGGCGGTGGCGTTCAAGATCGCCGCCTCCGAGGAGTTCGCCCAGCGCCAGCGCCGCACCCTCGACGGTGCGAAGATCCTGGCCGACCGCCTCTCCGCCCCGGATGTGGCGGCCAAGGGCATCACGGTGCTGACCGGCGGCACCGACGTGCACCTGGTCCTGGTGGACCTGCGCCACTCGGAGCTGGACGGACAGCAGGCCGAGGACCGCCTCGCGGAAATCGACATCACGGTCAACCGCAATGCGGTCCCGTTCGACCCGCGCCCGCCGATGGTCACCTCCGGCCTGCGGATCGGCACTCCGGCGCTGGCCACCCGCGGCTTCGGTGAGGAGGCGTTCGCCGAGGTCGCCGACGTGATTGCCGAGGCTCTCACCGCGGGCCCGGAGGCGGATCTGTCCGGCCTCAAGGCCCGTGTGGAGGCCCTGGCGGCGGCCCACCCGCTCTACCCGCAGCTGGCTACGCTGACCTGACCGGTCCAACGTTCCGCGGGCCCGGCATCGCTCGATTCCGGGCCCGCGGCGTAGGGGCACCAACCTGTGATACCGCTCACGCACCTGTGGGCACCCTTTTGGAAACGAGGCATGACACCCAATGGCTATCAGCGTCTTTGACCTGTTCACGGTGGGCATCGGCCCGTCCAGCTCCCACACGGTGGGGCCGATGCGCGCCGCCCACCAATTCACCGCCCGGCTGGCCAAGGAGGGCCGGCTGGAGAGCGTGGCCGGGCTGCGTGTGGACCTGTACGGTTCGCTGGCCGCCACCGGCCGGGGCCACGGCACGTTCACCGCGGTGCTGCTGGGACTGGAAGGCTTCGAACCCGAGACCATCCTGCCGGCCGAAGTCGACGAGGCCCTGGCCCGGATCGAGGACACCGGCATCCTGCGTCTGGGCGCGGAACTGGTTGCCGGTGCCGACCAGGCCAGGCCCATCACCTATTCGGTGGCGGACATGGTGCTGCACCCGCTGACGGTGCTGCCCAGGCACACCAACGGCATGAAGTTCGCCGTCCTTGACGCCGCCGGGCAGGTCCTGGTCGAGGAAACCTACTTCTCCGTGGGCGGCGGCTTCATTATCCGTGAAGGCGCCGAGGACGCCGTCCTGGACCGGCTCGAATCCACCCTGGCCGAGCAGCCCTACCCCTTCCGCACTGCCGCCGAGATGCTCGGGCACTGCAAGGACACCGGGCTGGGCATCAGCGGGGTCATGATGGCCAACGAACTGACCTTCCGCAGCGAGGAGCAGATCCGCGCCGGCCTGCTGCACATTTGGGACGTGATGGAGGAGTGCAAGAACTCCAGCCTGGGCCGGACCGGCGAGCTGCCGGGCGGACTGAAGGTCCGCCGCCGTGCCCCGGACTGGCACGCGCGCCTGTCGGCCCAGGACCCGGACAGGGATCCGCGGTACTGGCAGGAATGGGTCAACCTGGTGGCGCTGGCGGTCAACGAGGAGAACGCCTCCGGCGGCCGGGTCGTCACCGCGCCCACCAACGGCGCCGCGGGCATTATTCCGGCGGTGATGTTCTATGCCACGCATTATGCGCCGGGGATGGAAAACCCGTCCCGGGAGCAGAAGGAAGACGTGGTCGTCCGGTTCCTGCTGGCCGCCGCCGCCGTCGGCGTGCTCTACAAGGAGCAGGCCTCCATCTCCGGCGCCGAGGTGGGCTGCCAGGGCGAGGTCGGTTCGGCCTCCTCCATGGCTGCTGCGGGTCTGGCCGAGATCCTCGGCGGCAGCCCGGCCCAGGTGGAGAACGCCGCGGAGATCGCCATGGAGCACAACCTTGGGCTCACCTGCGATCCGATCGGCGGGCTGGTGCAGATCCCGTGCATCGAGCGGAACGCGATCGGCGCCGCCAAGGCCGTTAATGCCGCGAAGATGGCGATGATGGGCGACGGCACCCACCGTGTGTCCCTCGACGAGGTGATCGTGACCATGCGCGAGACCGGCAGGGACATGAGCGAGAAGTACAAGGAGACGGCGATGGGCGGCCTGGCCGTCAACGTGGTGGAGTGTTAAATTAGCCGGACTGCTCCGGCCGGACGATCCGGATATTGAAGTCCCAGCTGCCCAGGGACTGCAACAGGGCCAGCCACAGCGGCAGGTACATCTCCATGGCCCGGGCCGAGCTGATGCCGCCCAGGTCCAGGATGTCCGCCGGTGGCCAGCCGATCTGCTCCAGCAGGCCGGAAACAGTGGCCTTGGCCCCCGGATCGTCTCCGGCGACGAAGACGTTGTGGGGCCGGGGCAGCCGGTGCGGATCCACCATGACCAGGTGGTTCATGGTGTTGAAGGTCTTGACCACGCGCGCCGCGGGGAACTCGCGCTGGATCTGCTCGGCCAGGCTGTCGGTGTTGCACACGGACAGGGTCGGCGGAAAACCGCGGGAAAAATCCAGCGGATTGGCCACGTCCATGATGATCTTGCCGTCGTGCGGTGCGGTGGCGTGCAGCGCCGCCAGCGAGGCCGTGCCGGCGGTGGCGTTGACAATCAGTTCACCGTGCCCGCCGGCCTCGGCCAGCGCCACCAGCGGGATGTTGCGGTGCGCGTCGTGCCAGGGGCCGATCGGCGGGGCACCGGTGGGGGAGGTCTCCGTGCGGGCCAGCGTCTGGTCCGGGTCGCGGGTGCCGAGGACGACGGCGTGTCCGGCATGGGCGATTTTCGCTGCCAGGGCGCGTCCCGCCAGGCCGGTCCCGATGACCGAGATTTTCATGCCGCCACCGTAAACCCGGGTCTGGACCGGGTCAAGGACAGCGGCAGCGGACGGGGTCAGCGGGGAATGACGTGGAACGGGCTCATGTAGGCTTCGGCCAGGCCCACGGCCGAGAGCGCCGGGCTGGCCGAGGTCATCGCCAGCACGCCGGTCGTGAGCACCACGGCGAACAGCAGGTAGATCGCGCACAACTTGGCCAGGTACCGGTAGTCCTCGGCCAGTACCGAGGAGATGGTCGGCGGCAGCACGCCGGCCGCGATCACGTTCGGGGCGGTGTCGAACGTACCGTCGTCGAGGGTGGCCACAATGCAGTTGCGCCGGCGGTCGTAGCGGGTGGCGCAGATGCGGCTGCCGTGGCGGGCCAGCAGGATGTCCTGGCCGACGTGCTGGCGGGAACGCAAAATGGGCATGGAAGTCTCCGGATCAGAAGCTGGGGGCCGGGCTGGATTTTAGTTAGCAGCCGCAACTAAATTTTATCGGGGTGGCAGGGCTTAGCCCGCCGAAAACCGCGTGAATCCACCCACGTGGCGGTACGGTGTGCGTCACGTTCGGCCGCCGCGGGCGCCTGGACGGTGGGGCGTGGTAGTAACCTGCTGGGAGCGGGGCAGCCGGTCCCGGATCCACGAAAGGCGACCCCCCGCATCATGACGCACCAGCCCGCCGGCGCGCTGCTTTTTGTCCTGACGGCGGCGATGGGCGTGGGACCGCTGCTGAACTACGGCCTGAGCGCCACCAGCCCGCTGCTCATCGCGGACCTGCAGATCAGCGAGGGGCAGTTCGGACTGCTGGCTACGGCCGTGTTCGCCAGCGCCGCGGTGAGCAGCATCTGGCTGGGCCGGCTCAGCGACCGCATTTCCAACCGTGCCCAGCTGATCCTGATCTTCGCCGGCACCGCCGCCGCACTGGTGGTCGCCGGCTTCGCCGGGCACTATGCGGTGCTGCTGCTTGCTGCGCTGATTGCCGGTCCGGCCCAGGCCATCTCCAACCCGACCACCAACCGCATCATCATCCACCACGTCGCCCCGCCCAAGCGGCCGGGCTGGATCGGGGTCAAGCAGTCGGGGGTCCAGGGCAGCCAGCTGTTCGCCGGCTTGTTCTTCCCGGTCGTGGCGCTGTGGGCCGGCTGGCAGGGGGCGATGGCGCTGGGTGCCATCGTCGCCGTCGTCCTGCTCGCGTACGGACTGCGCCACCTGCCCGCGGAAAAGCCCGCGGTGCGGGCCGGTGCCGCCGGGGCGCCGTCCGGGACGGCGCCGGCCGGACGCTTTCCGGCGTCGGTCTGGATCTTCGCCGGCTACGCGCTGCTCGCGGGGCTGGGGATCCAGGCCACGAATGTCTACCTGCCGCTGTTCGCGGTCCGCGAGCTGGACTTCCCGCTGGTGCTCGGCGGTGTCGCCGCCGGTGTGTCCGGGGTGGTGGGCGTGAGTTCGCGCATCCTCTGGGGCCGGCGGATGGCCACGGGCGTGCGCGCCTCCACCCTGCTGATCCTGATCGCGGCCGGCGCCCTCGCCGGCGCCTTGGCGCTGCTGCTTGCCGGACTGTCCGGCAATCCCGTGCTGCTCTGGACCGGCGTCGTGCTGCACGGTGCCACGGTGCTGGGTGCCAACGTCGTGACCATGGCCGGCATCATGCGGGTGGTGCCCGCAGTCCGCGTCGGGGCGGCATCGGGCGCGGTCTCCATGGGGATGTACGCCGGCTTCGCGGCCGGGCCGCTGCTGATGGGCCTGCTGCTGGACCGGACCGGGACCTTCGATCCCGGCTGGCTGCTGATCGGCGGGGGATACCTGCTGTGCCTGCTGCTGGCGCTGGTCCTGCGCAGCTACGGCAACCGGCCGGGCACGGTGCGCTAACCCCTGCCCAGATAGGGCATGCCGCTGGCGGTGATGGTCAGCTGGTTGATGGTAGCCTGCGGCGGCAGGGTCGCCATCAGCACGACGGCGCGGGCGGCTTCCTCGACGTCGAAGGTCGGCTCCACGAGCCGCCGGCCATCCGGCTGCAGCGCCCCGCCGCCGGCGCCCAAGGCGTCGATCATCTCGGTGGAGGCGTTGCCGATGTCGATCTGGCCGCAGCTGATGCCGTACGGCCGCCCGTCCAGGTCGATGGATTTGGTCAGCCCGGTCACCGCGTGCTTGGTGGCGGCGTAGGCCACCGAGCGCGGGCGCGGGGCGTGCGCGGCAATGGAGCCGTTGTTGATGATGCGCCCGCCCTGCGGCTGCTGCGCCTTCATCAGCCGGAAGGCTTCCGCGGCGCAGAGCATGGCACCGGTCAGGTTCACCGCAACCGTGGCGTTCCAGTCCGCCAGGTCGATCTCGTCCACGCCGGCGGCCGGGCCGAAGATGCCGGCGTTGTTGAACAGCAGGTCCAGGCGGCCCCATTCCCCGGCCACCGTCCGGAACAGGCGGGCGACGTCGTCCGGGTCGGACACGTCCGCTGGAACGCACAGGGCTGAGGGGTGGCTGGCCGCGGACTCCTCCAGCGGCCCGCTGCGCCGGCCGGCCAGCGCCACCCTGAAGCCGGCCGCGAGCAACTGCCGGGCGACCGCCCGGCCGATGCCCGAGCCTGCGCCGGTGACGACGGCGGCGGGCGGCTGGTCTGCTGATGCAGGCGTCATGGGAGGACCTCCAAGATCGGCGGTTTCGAAGTTTACGCGTGTCCGGCGGCCGGCATTGACAGGAATACCTGTGGCACCGTTCACTGTATCTTACTAGTTGGAAACTTTATTCCACAATACGAAATACAAGGAAGCGCTGCGGCAGGGGATCCCTGCCCTCGCTGGAGAGGCTGCATATGACGGTCACCGAAGATTTTCCGGCATTCGCGGGCGGAACAAACCGGCCCCTGCGGGACTACGATCCGGAAGAAACCGCGGAATGGATCGAGTCCCTGGACTCGCTGGTGCAGGACCGGGGCACCGAACGCGCACAGTTCATCATGCGCTCGCTGGTGGAACGGGCAGGGTCGCGCAGCGTCAACCTGCCGATGGTCCA
>NZ_JAAZSQ010000004.1:0-527 GCF_012395835.1 Arthrobacter mobilis | reverse complement strand
CGGGCCTGGATGCGCTGGAACGCCGCGATGCTGGTGCACCGGGCCCAGGCACCGGGGATCGGCGTCGGCGGGCACATCTCCACCTACGCCGGCGCGGCCACGCTCTACGAGGTCGGCTTCAACCACTTCTTCCGCGGCAAGGACCACCCCGGCGGCGGCGACCAGGTCTTCTTCCAGGGCCACGCCTCCCCGGGCATGTACGCCCGGGCCTTCCTCGAGGGCCGGCTGTCCGAGGAGGACCTGGACGGCTTCCGGCAGGAGAAGTCCCGCGAGGGCCACGCCCTCTCGTCGTATCCGCACCCGCGCCTGATGCCCGGCTTCTGGGAGTTCCCCACGGTCTCGATGGGCATCGGCCCGATGAATGCGATTTACCAGGCCCAGTCCAACCGCTACCTGCACAACCGCGGGATCAAGGACACCTCGGACCAGCACGTCTGGGCGTTCCTGGGCGACGGCGAGATGGACGAGCCCGAGTCCCGCGGCCTGCTCCAGCTGGCGGCGAACGAGAAGCTGGACAACCTGACCTT
>NZ_JAAZSQ010000022.1:37923-63402 GCF_012395835.1 Arthrobacter mobilis | reverse complement strand
ATGTCGCGGGACATCCGTAACCGATGTCCCGCGACATCACAAACGCGGAGACGGGGGGATTTGAACCCCCGGTCGAGTTTAACCCCGACCCTTCATTAGCAGTGAAGTCCATTCGGCCGCTCTGGCACGTCTCCAATGGTGCTGTTTCCAGCCCACCTAGATTACCCAGAATTGCCCCCGAAGAGCAAAACCCGGGAGGCGGCCGCAGGGAAGCCGGGCTGCCGCCTCCCGGCCGGCCTGCGTGGCCGGGTCAGTCCGCGGCGGACTCCAGCTTGAGCATCCGCGCAATCACCTTGTCCAGTTCGGCATCGTCGAAGATCTTCTTCCAGTCCTCCCGGATGATGGTGTCCCTGCCGTACTGGATGGCGATCTCGCAGGCCTCGGAGAACGGGTTGGAGCCGCGCAGCGCGTTGGTCAGCGCGATCTGCACGTGGCCGAACAGCATGGCCTTGGCCGCCTCCTCCGGCACGCCCACGGTGTGCACGGTTTCGTGCAGCGCCTCGTTGAGCAGGGTGCCGATCATGCAGGCCACGGTCTCGACCAGCGTGGGCTCGAGCACGGCCAACTGCTTGACGGTGACCCAGTGGACGTCGATGACCGGGGCGTAGATGACGCGGATGACGGCCTCGGCGGCGGCCTTGGTCTCCCCGGGGGCGTCTTCGTCGATCGCGGCCACGACGTTCTGCGGGGCTGCTTGGCCGCCGAAGGTGTCAGCCCATTCTTCCATGGTGGTGCGCTCGAGGAACACGGAGGGGTGGCACGGGTGGGCGACGGCCTGGGTGACGTCCGCGCGCCTGGCCAGCAGGCCGGCGTAGGCGGCGGCCGGGTCGAGGGTGAGCAGGATGGAACCGGCCTTCATCCAGGGAACCACTGCCTCGGAGACGGCCCCGAGGGCGGTGTCCGGCACGGCGAGGATGACGACGTCGGCGTCCGGCACCGCCTCGTCGGTGCCGGTGATCTCCCGGCCTGCGGCGCGCACGCGCTCCTGGCCGGCGGGGGAGTTCTCGCTGTAGAAGACGGTATGGGCGCTCTTTTGCAGGTTGGCCGAAACGCGCATCCCCATCTTGCCCCCGGCCCCGATCACGGCGACGGTCAAAGCTTCTGCTGGCATGTCACTTGCTCCTTAGGAAATCGAGGCTCTGCCGGGTCCACTGGTTTTCGAGGCGGATGGTTTCCTCCGCGGAGCCCTGCCAGGGCAGCCAGTGCTCGATGATCTGGTTGATGTTTCTTTCCTTGGGCTGCAGCTTGCGGACCATGTAGTCATAGTCCAGCAGGCCTTCGCCCAAGGGCGCGCCGGCATAGGTGAAGCCGACCCACCCTTCCCTGCGGCTGAACGCAAAGTCCTTGATATGCATGTTCAGGACGTACGGGGCGACCGCGTCGATCACCTCGCGGGGCATCTCCAGCGCCGCGACCGTATTGGCCGGATCGCTGCAGATGCCCAGGAGCGGGTTGTCGACGCGGCGGATGACCTCCAGCACATCCGCGGTCGGTACCTGCTCGTAGGTTTCCACGGCGATCTTCACTCCGGCGGCTTCGAACGCCGGCAGCACGCCGGCCAGGATCTGTGCCGCCTCGTCCACCGTGGGGGAGTGCCCGGGGACCTTGAACATGGTCCGCACGAGGGGCGATCCCAGGATTCCGGCGGTGTCGAGGAACCGGAGCAGGTGCTCCCGGCGGATGCCCTTGGTGCCCAGTTCCAGCGAGAAGCCGAGCGAGTCCGCGGTATCCCGCACGGCCTGCAGTTCCCGGCCGCCCATGGCCTCGAGCGGGGCGTAGTCGCAGATCTGGAACAGCTGCACGCCCAGGCCGGCGGTCCGTTCCAGCACCTGGTGGAGGGTCAGCGGTGCCGGGACCCGGTCCGAGAGCTGCCAGAAGAAGGCGTAGGTGCTCAGTCCGATGGTGCTCATCGCCCTCCTTCCGAAGCGGCGGCGAAGGACCTCCCCCGAGGATGGACAGGGCCCGGGCAGCGCAGCGCGTGATCTCCACCATAGGGCCGGAACTAAAATTGGTCAACCGGTTGACTTCTTAGTGGTCCCGCCGGTTGCTAGTCTGTGAGTGTGTCCGCAAATTCCGCCGCTTCATCGGCCAAGATCAGCGCCGCGCTGGGTTCCGTGGGGCAGGGTTCGGTTGTCTCGGAGGTGGCCGAACGGCTGCTCGCCTATTTCATCAGCGGGGACATTGCGCCGGGGACGCGGCTGCCGGCCGAGCGCCAGCTGGCGGCGTCCCTGGGGGTGGGCCGGTCCGCGGTGCGGGAGGCGCTGGCGGCCCTGGAGATCCTCGGCGTCGTGGTGGTCCGGCCCGGCTCCGGCACGTATCTGCGCGACGGCGTGTCCGAACTGCTGCCCCGGACCCTGAGCTGGGGGCTGATGCTGGGCGAGCCCCGGACGCGCGAACTGGTCGAACTCCGCGGGGGCCTGGAGGTGCAGGCCGCACAGCTGGCGGCCCGGCGGATCGCCGGCGATGCCCTCGGGCGCATGCGGGACAGCCTGGCGGCCATGGAGGCGAACCTGGGGGATCTGAGTGCGTTCGTGGAGGCCGACGCCGCGTTCCACCGGGAGATCGCGGCCGCCTCCGGAAACCAGGTGCTGCAGGAACTGCTGCAGAGCATCCGGTCCCTGCTCAGGATCTGGGTGGACCGCGCCCTGACCGACGAGGGGCACGCCGCCGCGGCCCTGGCCGAGCACCGGGCCGTTTTCGGGGCCTTGGAGGCCCGCGACCCTGCGGCGGCCGCACGCGCCATGGAGTCCCACATGGGGACGGCGGCTGCGCGCCTGCTGGCCGGCTTCGAATCCGCCCGGTAGGAGCCCGGACCGGCGGATATTGGTCAACCGGTTGACTTGTTGCGGGTCCGCTTCGATAATCAGTGTGATCCGCGTCCTGCAGGTCCCGCCGAAGGAACCTGCCCGAGCAACGCCGGCACCTGCGCCGAATCGGCAGCGGTCCGGCAGAGAGCAGCGCCGTGTTCTCCGAGCAGAACTCCATCCGGCCGGCCGCCGGCCCTGCCCCGGATCCCCGCCTTGACCCCGAGGTGCGTGTGCTCCATGCCGGCCCGTGGACGGTGGAACTGGCCGGGGACGAGCTCGGCAATATCACCTACGCCGGGCGCCCCGTCCTGCGCGCGGTCAAGGCCGTGGTCCGCGACCATGAGTGGCGCACCCTGGAACCTTCGGTGCAGGACCTTGACATCAGCGGGGACGGAGAGCGGCGGACGGTCTCCTTCACGGTGGCCTACGCGGGCCACGGCGCCCGGTACGAGGGCCGGATCGCGGCCACGCTGTCCCCGGACGCGCTGGAGGTCGGCTTCGAAGGCCGCGCCGTGGCCGCCTTCCGCAGCAACCGGATCGGCCTGGTCGTCCTGCACCCGCCGTCCGACGCCGGACGGGCGCTGACGGTCATCCGGACCGACGGCAGCACTGCGGCCTCGCGCTTTCCGGTGGAGATCAGCCCGCACCAGCCGTTCACCGACATCGCCGCGCTGGAGTGGGCCGATGCAGGCACCGTGTTCACGCTCTCGTTCACCGGGGATGTCTTCGAAACGGAGGACCAGCGTAACTGGACCGACGCGAGCTTCAAGACCTACAGCACCCCGCTGTCCAAGCCGTTCCCGGTGTCCGTGGCCGCCGGCGACGTGGTCCGCCAGGGCATCTGGCTGCAGGCGGCCGGGCCCGCAGGAACTACGGCCGCTACCGCGGCCGGAACCGCGGCGGCGGCAACCGCCATGGTCACGGTCGGCGGGACCGTGGCCCGCGTGCCGCCGCTGGCCCTGGCGGCCGGGGACGCCCCCGGCACGCTGCCCCCGCTGCCGGGCCTGGACGCAGTGCTGGTGGAACTCACCGGCCCGGAGGACGGGTGGGGCAGCAGGCTGGAGGCCGCCGCCCGCGAGGCGGCCGGCCACGGGGCGGCCCTGGACGTGCGGGTGGTGACCGCCGCGCCCGAACGGGTGGCGGCGGCACTGGCGGGCCGGCTGGACGGCGTTGCCCGGCTGGGGGTGTTCGACCCGGCCAGCCACGTCACCGAGCCCGAAGCCTGGCAGGTGGCCGGACAAGCGCTGGCCGCCGCCGGCTTCCGGGGCCAGCTGCTGGCCGGCACCCGCGCCCACTTCACCGAACTGAACCGCAACAGCGGGCGGATGCCCCGGGATGCCGCTGCCCTGACGTTCAGCATCACGCCGCAGATGCACAGCACCGACGTCCGGCACATCGTCGAGTCGGTGCCCATGCAGCGGCTCGCCGCGCAGAACGCGCTGCGCCTGGCGGCCGGCCGCCCGGTGCACGTCGGGCCGGTGACCCTGCGGCCGCGCTTCAATGCCGTGGCCACCAGCGGAACCGCCGGGACGGCGGAGAGCGACGAACTGCAGGCCGGCCCGTTCACGGCGGCCTGGACCCTGGCCAGCATCGCGGCCCTGTCCCCGGAGGGGGTGGCCTCCGTCTGCTACTTCGAGCCGTCCGGGCCCCGGGGCATCTGCGCCGCGGACGGGCGCCTGTACCCGGCGGGGCAGCTGTTGCGGCAGCTGGCCGCACTCAAGGGCGCGCCCGTGCTGGCGGCGGTGCCGGAGGCCCCGGGCCCGGTGGCCGTCTACCCGGTCAGCGTCCCCGGCGCGGTCCTGCTGTTCGCCGCCAACCTCTCGCCGCGGCCGGCGTCGGCCGAGATCCTGCTGCCGGCCGGCAGCGACGCCGGCACGGCGGCGGCAACGGTCATCGGCACCGGTGGGCCGGGGACGCACATCTCCGGCGAGGGCCGCCGGCTGCGCGCCGTCCTGCAGCCCTGGGCCACCGCGGTGGTCCGGGCCCGGACCGGATGAGCAGCCAACCCGCAGGATCCCCGCGGCGCACCCGGCCCCGCGGCAGAGAGTCAGGAGAGCCAATGGGAGCCCGTCTTGCAGGAAAGTCCGCCCTGGTGACCGGGGCCGGCTCAGGCATCGGCCTGGCCGTGGCCCGGCGCTTTGCCGCCGAAGGGGCCCGCGTGTACTTTGCCGACATTAATGCCGGCGCCGCCGGGCAGGCTGCCGGGGCCGCCGGCGGCACCGCCTTGCCCATGGATATTTCGGACGAAACCAGCGTCGAGGCAGCCTATGCCGCGATTGCCGCGGACGGGCCGCTGGACATCGTGGTGGCCAACGCCGGAGTGCAGCTGTTCGGCCAGGACGCCAAGGTCGGGGACCTGGACCTCGCGGTCTGGGAGAAGACCGTGGCCGTCAACCAGCGCGGGACCTTCCTGACGCTCAAGCATGCGGTCCGCGCCCTGGAGGGCCGCGGCGGCTCGATTATCTGCACCGGCAGCCCCACGGCGGTGGTCGCCTGCGGACAGACCTTCACCGCGTATTCCAGTTCCAAGGCCGGCGTGCACGGGCTTGCCCGGGTGGTGGCTGCCGACTACGCCAAGGCCGGCATCCGGGTCAACACGGTGGTTCCCGGGTACACGGAGACGCCCCTGGTGCAGGCCATCGCCACGGACCCGGACAGCCGGGCCGGGCTGGTGGATGCCACCATGCTGGGGCGGGCGGGCACGGCCGCCGACGTCGAAGGCATCATGGTGTTCCTGGCCAGCGACGAGTCCGCCTACGCGACCGGCGGGCTGTTCACCGTCGACGGCGGCCTGACCGCGCTCTGACCCGGCCCGGGAGGCTGCCGCTTCCCGCCGGCATCCGGCTCAGCGGGTGAGCGCCTGCCACAGGAACGCGTTCGAGAGCGCCTGCAGCCGCGCCGCCTGCCTGTTGTCGCTGGCGCCGGCGTGCCCGCCCTCGAGCGCCTCGTGGAACCAGACGTTCTCCACGCCCAGCCCCAGCATCCGCGCGGCCATCTTCCGCGCCTGCACCGGGCCCACCCGGTCATCGGAGGTGGCGGTCCAGATGAAGGTCTCCGGGTACTCGGTGCCGGCCTGCAGCAGGTGGTAGGGGGAGAAGGTGCGGATGAACTCCCAGTGCTCCGGATTGTCCGGGTCCCCGTATTCGGCAATCCAGGAGTAGCCGGCGGAGAGCTTGGTGTACCGGCGCATGTCCAGCAGCGGCACCCCGCAGGAGACGGCGCCGAACAGGTGCGGGTAGCTGGTGAGCATGTTGCCCACCAGCAGGCCGCCGTTGGAGCCGCCCGAGCAGCCCAGCCGTTCCCGCGAGGTGACCCCGCGCTCGATCAGGTCCTGGGCGACGGCGGCAAAGTCCTCGTAGGCCCGGTGCCGGTTGGCCTGCAGCGCGGCCCGGTGCCAGGCCGGCCCGTATTCGCCGCCGCCGCGGATATTGGCCAGCACGTAGACCCCGCCGCGGCCGCCGGCGGTGCGCCGTTCCAGCCAGCTGCGGCCCACGGTGCCGCTGTAGGCGGGGGTGCGGGAGATTTCGAAGCCGCCGTAGCCCGAGAGCACGGTGGGGTTGCCGCCGTCGCAGACCAGGTCCTTCGGCCCGACCTGGAAGTAGGGGACCCGGGTGCCGTCCTTGGAGGTGGCGAAGTGCTGCTCCACCCGGTAGCCGGAGGCGTCAAAGAACGACGGCGAGGCCTTGACCGCCGTCGTGCCGGTCCCGGCTGCGCCGGGGCCCAGGGTGCCGCGCGAGAGCGTGGACGGGGTCAGGAAGCCAGTGGCCACCAGCCAGTAGTCGTCCCCGTCCTCGTCGTCGACGCCGGTGGCCTCCACCGAGTGCAGCGGAGGGCAGTCGGCCAGCTCCCGGCCGGCCCAGCCGGCGGCCGGGTCCAGCACCAGGATCCGGGAGGAGACATCGCTGAGCAGGTTCAGCAGCAGGTAGTGCTCGGTCCAGCTCCAGGACTGCAGCGAGGTGCGTTCGTCCGGGCTGAACAGCACCGCCGGCTCGCGGTCACCGGCCAGGAACCGTTCCAGGTCCGCGGCCAGCAGCGAACCGGCCGGGAAGGTGCGCCCGGCCGGGGTCCAGTCGGTGCGCGGACGCAGCAGCAGCCAGTTCCGGTGCAGTTCCACGTTCACATCCGTGGGCACCTCGACGGCCACCCACTCCCCGTCCCGGCGCACGTGCGTGCGGGAGTTGAAGAAGTCGATCATGTCCACGGCCACGTCGCGTTCGAAGCCTGGCGTGTCATCGTGCCCGGCGAAGGCGAGCATGTGGTCCGCGGGCACCTCGAAGTACTCCTCGGCCGCCGCGGGCGCGGTACCGCGGCGCAGGATGCGGCTGCTGCGCGGATACGAGGAACTGGTGAGGGAACCGGGACCGAAGTCGGTGCCGAGCAGGATAGTGTCCGCATCCAGCCAGGAAACGTAGCTCTTGGCCACCGGGATGTCGAAGCCGCCGTCGACGAAGGCCCGGTCCTCGACGTCGAACTCGCGGATGCGCACCGCGTCCCCGCCGTCGGGGGACAGGCGCAGCAGCGCCCGCCGGTACCCGCCGTCCGGATCCCCGGCCGGCGGGCGCAGGAACGCGGAGCCGGCGTAGACCCATTCGATCCCCTCAGCCTCGGCGAGCGCGTCCACATCCAGCAGCACCTCCCATTCGGGGGAGTCCGTCAGGTAGCTCTCCCAGCGGGTGCGGCGCAGCAGCCCGCGCGGGTTGGCCTTGTCCCGCCAGAAGTTGTAGTACCAGCTGCCGCGCTTGGTGACCATGGGGATGCGCTCGTCCGAGTCCAGCACCTCGAGGATGCCGGCTTCGAGTCCGGCGAACTCGGCGTTGACCAGCTTGGCCTCGGTGCGGGCGTTCTGCCCCCTGACCCAGTCCAGCGGGCCGGTGCCGTAGATGTCCTCAAGCCAGAGGAATTCGTCGTGGGGTTCGTGCGCCGCGGGCTGGGTCATAGCCACCATCCTAAGGAGTCGGGCGCTCCCTGGCGGCATGGGCTGTTCCTGCACCGGCACAGACGGCCTCCCGGACAACCCGGGCAACCCCGAAACCCCGCAAAAAGACAGCCCGGGCCGCTGCGGATTGGCGGCAACCGGTGCGCCGAGGAGCCCGCAGGGTGAGAATGATGCCATGACCTCTGATGCCTTGCCCTCACGCCGCAGTCTGCTCGGTGCCACCGCCGCCGCCGGTACGGCAGGCGCACTGGCCTCCTGTGCCCCGTCAGGCAACGAAGGCCAGGCCGGCGGCGGCTCCGCGGCCCCGCCCGCCCCGGTCCCCTCCGGCGGCACTCCGGTGCGCGTCGGCCGGGTCAGCGATGTTCCGGTCGGCGGCAGCGCCAGCGGGGAAGCCTCCGGACAGAAGGTGCTCATCCACCGCCCGGACGAGGAAACGGTCCTGGCCTACAGCGCCATCTGCACCCACAAGGGCTGCACGGTAGCCCCGGTGCAGGCCGAGTTCGCCTGCCCCTGCCACGGGTCCAGGTTCAGCGTGGCCAACGGTACCGTGCTCGACGGGCCCGCGGCCGAACCGCTTCCGCGCCTGGCCGCCGCCATCGACGGCGAGTGGATCACGGTCGCCGCCCGTCCGGGCAGCTGAGCCGGCGGGAACTGCTGCGCTGAGGCAGCTCCGGCCACCGGATCTCCGGCGCGGCTGGCCGCGGCGCGGCGATATTCTGGGGGGATGGAGCAGCGCGCAGGGTACCGGGTGGCAATCGTCGGCGCCGGCCCGCGCGGCACCTCCGTCCTCGAGCGGCTGCTGGCCAACCTGCGGCTGCGCGGGGACGGTCCCGGCCTGCAGGTGCACCTGATCGATCCGTACCCGCCCGGTTCCGGCCATGTCTGGCAGCCGGGGCAGCCCCGGACCTTCCTGATGAACACCCCCTCCCTGTTCCCCACGGTGGTGCCTTCGGCCGGTCCCAGCGCCGACGGGCTCGAGGCCGAGCCGGTGGCGGGCACGGCCTTCGATATCTGGCGCCAGGCGGTGGCCGCCGGCACCATCGGCGCCGTTCCGGCCGCCGACCGCCAGGAAGCCGCCGCCCTGGCGCCGGCTGATTTCGCCAGCCGGGCCCTGTACGGGCGCTACCTGGAATGGACCTTCGCCCGCCTGGCCGCCGAGGCCGGGCAGGGACCGGGCCGGGTGCAGCTGAGCGTGCATGCCGCCGATGCGGTGCACCTGGCCGGCTCCGGCGGCGGCTGGCGGCTGGCACTGGCCGACGGCGGCACGGTGGCCGCCGACGCCGTCGTCCTGGCACTGGGGCACCTGCCGACGGCACTGAATACCGAGCAACAGGCCCTGCAGGACGCGGCAGCCCGGCACGGGCTGCAGTACCAGCCGCCCAACGTCCCGGCCGACGTGGACTGGAACCGGATCCCCGCCGGCCGGACCGTGCTGGTGCGGGGCATGGGGCTGAATTTCTTCGACGTGGTGGCGCAGCTGACCGAGGGCCGGGGCGGGACCTTCAAGCCCGGGGCAGACTGGCGGCTGGCCTACGAGCCCTCCGGCCGGGAGCCGCTGATCGTGGCCGGCTCCCGGCGGGGCACCCCGTACCGGGCCAAGGCGGTGCTGGACAGCTACCTTCCGGCGTCCCTGCAGCTGCGGTACTTCACCCGCAGCGCTGCCGCCGCACTCTACGGGAACGGCATCCAGCCCGGTTTCGACCATGACTTGTGGCCGCTGCTGCACCGGGACGTGCTGCGCACCTACTACGGCACGCTCGCCCGGGTGGAGCCGGGCATCATCAAGGGCCACCCGCATCAGTTCCTGGCGGGCCTGGACGACCTGCTGGCGCTCGACGCGGCGCCCGGCAGCCGGGTCCTGCTGGACCGGGTGCGCGCGTACGTGGCCGAATTCATTCCGGAAGCACGCCGGCTGGAGGTGGAGGCGCTGGCCCGGCCCTTCGGCGGCCGGAACTTCCCCTCGGGGCAGGCCTACCGCGAGGCGATGCTCGAGTACCTGGACGAGGATGCGGCCGGCTCGGCGTTGGGCGAGGACGATCCGCTGAAGATGGCCATCGGCGCGCTGAATGCGGGCCGGTCGCTGCTCAAGGAGCTGGTGGCCGACGGCGGGCTGACCGAGGCATCCTGGCAGTCCGAGCTGCGCGGCTGGTTCGAGCCGCTGGTGGAGGGGCTCGCCAGCGGGCCGCCGCCGCAGCGGATCCGGCAGCTGGCGGCGCTGGCCCGCGCGGGGATCGTGGAATTCGTCGGTCCGGACCCGCACTTCGAGGTGGACCCGGACACCGGCCGGTTCCGGGCCTTCTCGCCGTGGGTGGCGGAGAGCGTGCACGAGGGAGCCTACCTGGTGGAGGCGATGATGCCGGCCAACCGGGTCGGCCGGACCCTGTCCCCGCTGCTGCGCCGGGTGCTCGAGGACGGGCTGGGCCGGCCGCGGCTGATGCTCGGGGTTGAGGGCGGGCCGGTGGAAACCTCGGGGCTGGACGTCACCCGGCCGCCGTACCGGCTGGTCGGGGTCAACGGCCAGGTGACCGAGGGGGTGTACGTGCTGGGGCTGCAGCTGTCCTCGGTGCAGTGGGGCACCGCCATTGCCGCCGAGGCCGGTGCCTCCGTGCACGCCGGCGGCCGGACGCTCAAGGACGCCGACGACATCGCCCGGGACATCCTGGACCGCGCCGCCAAGCGCCCGTAGACGCGCCGGACCCCGCCGGCCGGGCACCACCCTCTCATCGACCTGGCAGATCAGGCCCGCTTCCACGTGGGAAGCGGGCCTGATCTGCCAGGTCGATGAAAGGGAGGGGACTACTTCTGTCCGGCGCGGGCCTCGTCCCGTGCCACGGGCAGGTCCAGGCCGACCAGCAGCGGGTCATGGTCGCTGGCCCGGTACATGTCCGGGGCATAGAAGTTGGTGGCGTTGTAGTTGTAGCGGCTGTATTCCAGCGCCACCGGCTCCACCGAGTTGATGTTCCAGATGTCCGCCCCCGTTACCGCCGCGTCCGCCGGGGCCGTGGCGAAGACATGGTCCAGCGAGCCGGACATGCCGTCGAAGCTGTAGGAGTACTTGCCGGTCCTGGCGCCCTGGCTGATGTAGCCGGCCTCCTCGAGGATCCGGACCGGGTCCTCGTGCTCGTAGGCATTGAAGTCCCCGGCCAGGAAGACCTTGTCCGTGCCGGCCCGCTCCTTCAGGACCTCCGCGAAGGCCACCAGCGCCCGGGCCTGGCCGACGCGGTCCGCGTTCCAGCCACCCTGGCCATGGTCCGCGTTCGGGCCACTGGCCGGGGCGGACCCCTTTGACTTGAAATGGTTCGCGATCACGATGAACTTGGTCCGGGCCGAACCGTGCCTGGCCTTGAAGGTCTGGGCCAGCGGTTCGCGGGCATTGTCGAAGTTCACTTCGTCGGACAGGATCACCGACTCGTCGATGGCCTGCACCGCAGCGCGGTTGTAGATGAATGCGGTGCGGATCACGTCCTCGTCCGCCACGGCCGGACGCTGCCCGGGGGAGCGGACGTAGTCCCAGGTGCCGGGCATGCCGGCGGATACCAGGGCCTGGTTCAGGGCCCCGGTCAGCGTGGCCAGGGCGGCGTCGCGGTCCTTGCCGAACTTGGCGGAGTTCTCGATTTCTTCCAGCGAGACGACGTCGGCGCCCAGGCCGTTGATGGCCGCGACGAGCTTGGCCTGCTGGCGCTGCAGGTTCCCGGCATTGGCCGCGCCGCGGGCGTCACAGCCGCCGCGGACCGTGACCGGGTTGCCGTCCCGGTCCGTGTAGAAGGTGCAGCCGGGCAGCTGGTCCCCGGTGGTGGTGAAGTAGTTCAGCACGTTGAAGGTGGCGATCCTGATGTTGCCGCCGACCTCCTCCGGGGCGTCCGTGCGGGTGTTCCCGAAGCCGGCCGGCTGCACCGTGTCCGCGTTGCCGGCGGTCAGCCGGGCCAGCGGCTGGAAGCGCCACTGGCTGAAGCGATAGTCCAGCACGACGTCGGAAGTGAAGTCCACGGCGGCGCCGACGCGCACGGGGGAACCGGGGGTGAGGTAGGGCAGCGGGGTGTCCTGGCCGGTCCGCAGGTAGTCGGTACCGGCGCCGTCGTCCAGCGTGACGGCACGGGCGGCGTTTTCCTCCGTCTGCTGCCAGAACGCGTCCGAGCCGTAGGCGCCCACCGAGGTGGGCTGGAGCAGCGGCCCGGTACCGGCGGCCAGGCCGATCTCGCCATACTGGTTGAGCCCGTGGTTGTCGGTCACGGTGAAATCCCCGCGCGGGCTGAGCAGCATGCCCTCGAACTTCTCGCGGTCGGCCTCAGCGGCGGGCCAGCCGATAGCCGCCGGCTTGACGGCCTCCGCCGGTTCGGCCAGCACCTCCAGCCCGCCCTCAGCGACGGACAGTTCGGTGAGCCCGAAGCGCTCGCCGACCGTGCCGGCGACCTGCACGTGGTCACCGGGCCGGACCTCGCCGACGGTGGCCGGCGAGTAGACGAAGACCGCGTCCGATGCCGTGCGCAACCGGGGTGAGGTGTCGCCGCCGGTGCCCGGCGTCTGGAGGTAGTAGCCGTTGAACCCGCCGGCCGGATAAGCGGCGGTGACGACGCCGCGCGTGGCCACCCTCTGCCCGGCCAGCGGGGAAGCGGCCCCGGTGCCCTGGATATCGGCGATGGCCCGGACGGCCGGTTCAGGGTCCGGCCCGGAGCCGGTGCCGGAGGCGGTCGGGGTGATGCCGGGGCTGAGGCCGAAATCAGCACGGTTGTCGTCGGTGTCCGCGGCGCCGGTGCGGTTCAGGGACTTCACGTCCGTATTGCCCGACGGTGCCGCGGCGGCCCTGCCCTCGAAGGTGTTGGAGCTGCCGTAGCCGAGCAGGTCCACCACCTTGGCCCGGTCCCGCACGTCGCCGGTGCCCAGCCCGGCCAGGGCGTCCGCCTGGCTGGCCAGGATCAGCGTGCCGCTGGTGCCCGAGGGCCTCAGCGTGCTGACCACGTCCGCGGCGGGCAATTCCGCCCCGTTGGTGCCGTTGGAACTGGCCTGCACCAGGAAGTGGCCCTTCGGGGCGATGCTGCCGTTCAGCGGCACCACCCCGGTGGGGTCCGCGGTGCCGGTGGCGGAGCGGTACTGCAGGGACCAGCCCTCCAGGCTCACGGCGGCGTCCGTGGGGTTGTAGAGCTCGACGAACTTGTTCCGGTACGCGGCGCCGGCGCTGCCGCCGGAGAGGTACGCCTCGTTGATGACCACCCCGGTACCGGCCGGGTTGGCGGCGGCCGGGGCCGCCGGGAACACCGGCGCGGCGGTCAGCGCGGCGGCGAAGCCGGCGGCCAGGACCGCGGCGGGACCGGTCCGCAGGGCGGGGAAGGAGCCGGTCGGCGCGCTCATGCGTCGGCCTTCCTTTCCGAGCCGGGGGTGGCCTTCGCGGGGACGGCGGAGGGCAGGCGGACGGTGGTGCCGGAGCCGGCGGCCGCCAGCTCGAAGTAGCCGCCCCTCAGCGAGGCCGGGGCGCGGAACGCCACGGTGGCCGCGCCGTCGGCGACCGGGTAGCTGCCTAGCTGCCGGGACTTACCCCGGGCATCCACGTAGGCCAGCGTCAGCTGGGTGTTCGCCGGGCTGCCCAGCGAGGTCAGGTCCAGCCGGGAGACCTGCACCGAGACCTGCTGCCTCGGGGCGATGCGGGCCGGAGCACCCTGCAGGACCACGCTGCGGCGGGCGAAGTCGGGGGAGACCGGGCTGTTGCCGCCCAGGTACCCAATCCAGGCGTCGCGGTCGATCAGGCCCGAATCCTTGGTGTTGCTGCCCTCGTTGAAGACGTGGAAGTTGTCCCCGCCCTGGGCCAGGAAGCTGAAGGTGCCCATGCGGTAGCCACGCTCCGGGTCCAGCGGCCGGCCGTTGATCCACACCCCGGTGATCCGGCTGCCTTCGGGCAGGGACGGGTCGTAGGTGTAGTGCACGTTCTTCGACAGGCCCAGCTGCAGGTAGGGCCGGGACGGGACCGTGCCGTCCGCAGTGCGCTGCCACTGCTGCTCGAGCAGGGTCCTGAACTGGGCGCCGGTGAGCGTGGTGGTCCACAGGTTGTTCAGGAACGGCAGCACCGCGTTGGCCTCGGCGTAGGTGACCTTGCCGTCCGGGGCGTAGTAGAGCTCGTTGCGCAGGCCGCCCGGATTGACGACGCCGATTTCGGCACCACCGCGCTCGCCGGGGGCGAGGCTGGCCAGCAGGGAGTCCGCCACCAGGTTGCCCAGCGTCGATTCGGCGGCGCGGTCGTCACGCTCGGCGGTGCCGTCCCCGTCGGTGTCCTTGAAGGCGGTGGTGATGTCGGCGGTGACCGACCCCACCTGCTGGGCACCCACCTGCTCGGCGTGGGCCAGGGCCGCGTCCACGACGGACTTGACCTCGGCCACGCGCGGGTACGCGGCCACCAGCTCCGCGTCGGCGGTGCCGGTGCGGTTGACGACGGCGGCGGAGTGGGCGGTGACCGCGCCGGCGGCCGGCTCGACGGAGAGCTTCACCTGGCCGACGTTCTCGCCGTAGGAGCCGGTCTGCACCACCGGCCGGGTCCTGCCGGGGGCGCCGGGGACGGGGGCGTCAAAGCTGTAGGCCAGGTGGGTATGGCCGTTGAAGATCACGTCCACCTCCGGCGAGGTCTCGTTCACGATCCGCCGGAAGACGGGGCTGGCCGCGGTGGCCGAGGCCAGGTCCGAGGCGGTGTTGGCGCCCTCGTGGTAGGAGGCGACAATGACGTCGGCCTCGTCCCCGGTGCCGTCGCTCAGCTGCGCTGCCACCCGGTTCACGGCCGCCACCGGGTCCCCGAACTCGATGGTGGTGATGCCCCCGGGACTGACCAGCGCGGCGGTTTCCTCGGTGACGACCCCGACCACCCCGACCGTGAGGCCGTTGACCGAGACGAGCCGGTATTCCTGCAGGGCGGGCACGGTGGTGCCGCGCCGGTAGACGTTCGCGCCCAGCTGCGGGTACTCGGCGGCCGCGGCGACACGCCCGGTGAGGTCCTCCAGCCCGCCGTCGAACTCATGGTTGCCCACCGCGCTGGCAGCCAGATCCAGTGCATTGAGGACGTCGATGGTCGGCCGGTCCCGCTGGACCGAGGAGGCGAAGACCGAGGCGCCGATGTTGTCCCCGGCCGAGGTGAAGACCGTTCCCTGCGGGTTTTCCGCCCGCAGCTGTTCCACGGTGCCGGCGAACTTGACGGTGTTCGCGTCGATCCTGCCGTGGAAGTCGTTGATGCTGAGCAGGTTCAGCTCCACTGTTGCGGCGGCGGTGTCATCGGCCACGGCGGGCGCGGCAAAGCCGCCGGCCAGCAGGCCGGCGGCCAGGACACAGCCCAGCGTGGACTTCGCAGATGAAGCCATGGGTACTTTCTCCAGTTCTTCCCGGATCTGCGGCGCATACCCGTGATGCGCCCAGCCGGGACCGATGAACCCGAGGTTACCCAGCGGTAAGTGTGAACGAAATACTTCGTGGACGGGAAGGGCGCATCAGACCGAAATCAGCATGAAGACCGCTCCGGCGGGGTCCGCCACCTGGGCCAGCCGGCCGAAGGGGGAGTCCCAGGCCGGACGCATCACCGTGCCGCCGAGCTCCTGGACCCGCAGCACCGCATCGTCCGTGTCCGGGGCGCCCAAGTACACCAGCCAGTGCGAGGTGGCCCCTGCCGGCAGGGTGGCGGCGGCATCGAGGATGCCGGCGGTCGAATCCCGGTACGGGCGGTTGAGCGTGTAGCGGAACTCCTCGCTGTCGCTCATCGTCTCGGTCTTCCAGTCGAAGGCCTGGGCGTAGAACGCGACGGAGGCCGCGTAGTCGGTGGACAGCAGTTCGAACCAGCACGGCGCCCCCGCTTCCCCGCTGAGCCCGAAGCCCAGGTGTGTCTCCGGCTGCCAGCCGCACACGAGGGCGCCGCCCGGATCCGCGAACACGGCCATGGTCCCCTGTTCGCCGACCTGCATCGGCTCGCGCAGGACCTGGCCGCCTGCCGCGACCACCTTCCGGGTGGTGGCGGCAATGTCCTCGGTGGCCAGATACGTGGACCAGCTGTCCCGCTGCTGCCCCGGCCCGGCCGGGGCCAGTCCGGCGACCGGCAGGCCGTCCTTGGAGAAGAGGACATAGTTGCCGTACTCCTCGCCGCCGGTTTCGGTCTGCCAGCCGAACAGGGAGGTGTAGAACGTCCGGGAACGGTCCGGATCCGCTGCGGCCAGGTCCAGCCAGCAGGGCGAGCCGGGGGTGAAATCTGCAGGAACGGGCATGGGGGATTCCTTTCAGGGCCCGGCCCCTGCGGCCTCCGCGGGCATCGCCGCACCCGGGGCCGGCTTCACTTCCGAGCGTAGCAAAGGACCGGCGGCTTCAGCAGAAGCCGCCGGTCCTCAAGGTGCGGAAGGTATGGGATTTGAACCCATGAGGCGGGGTTGCCGCCTACTGGTTTTCAAGACCAGCTCCTTCGGCCGCTCGGACAACCTTCCCTTCCCTGTAGTCTGACACGGGCGGTCGGGTGGGGGCAAAACTCCGGGCCCGCGCGGTGAGTGAAGGAGGCAGGGCATGAAGGCGGTTTTGTACGACGGCGCAGGCGGACCCGAGGTGCTGCGGCTGCGGGAGGTGCCGGCCCCGGTCCCGGCCCCCGGCGAGGTGCTGATCGACGTCGCCGCCGCCGGCCTGAACCGTGCCGACGTGCAGCAGCGCCGCGGCGTCTACCCGCCGCCGCCCGGTGCCTCCGAGGTGCCGGGGCTGGAGGTTTCCGGCCGGATTGCCGCCGTGGGCGACGGGGTGGCCGGGTTCGGACCCGGCGACGAAGTCTGCGCGCTGCTGGCCGGCGGCGGCTATGCCGAGCAGGTGGCGGTGCCCGCCGGGCAGGTGCTGCCGGTGCCGGCCGGCGTGGACCTGGCCACTGCCGCCGCCCTGCCCGAGGTCGCAGCCACGGTGTTCTCCAACCTGTTCATGACCGCCGCGGTGCAGGCCGGCGACCACGTGCTGATCCACGGCGGGGCCGGCGGGATCGGCACCATGGCGGTGCAGCTGGTGCGCGCCTTCGGCGCCGTGCCGATGGTGACCGCCGGCAGCCGGGCCAAGCTCGACGTCGCCCGTGCCCTGGGTGCCGAGGTGCTGATCAACTACCGCGAGGAGGACTTCGTGGCCCGGGTGCGGGAGGCCACCGGCGGCCACGGCGCGGACGTGATCCTCGACGTCGTCGGCGCCAAATACCTGGCGCGCAATCTCGAGGCGCTGGCCACCGCCGGACGGCTGGTGGTCATCGGGCTGCAGGGCGGGGCCCGGGCCGAGCTGGACCTGGGCGTGCTGATGCGCAAGCGCGCTGCGGTGATCGGCACCACCCTGCGCGCCCGGCCGGTGGAGGAGAAGGCGGCGATCATGCGCGCGGTGGCCGAGCACGTCTGGCCGCTGGTCGCTTCCGGCGCGGTGACCGCGCAGGTGGACAAGGTGTTCCCGCTCGCCGAGGCGGCCGCCGCGCACGAGTACTTCGATTCCGGCGACCATGTGGGCAAGATCCTGCTGGCGGTCGGCACCGCCTGACCTGCCGCCGGAAAAAGGCGGCGGGCCTGGCGCGCCGGTGAGCCGCCGGGCGCAGAAACGCGGCATTTCAGCGACGGCCCGGTGGCCGCGGCATCCGGCTATGTGATGGCGCCCCTGGCGCTGCTAGTGTGCTGGATATCCACAGTCTGTCCCTCTCCGGGAGGATTCCTGGACAGGGATCAAGGAGAGAGGTGCCAGCGCCATGTCAGAGGAACGCCCGGCGGAGCGGGGCCCCGCCCACTCCCGGTCCGACGTCCTGGTCCAGGACCCCAACCTTCCGCCGGTCGCCGTCGACCCCGGCACGCTGGCGGCGGAGGAACGCAGGTGGCCTCCGGCCAAGATCGCCCTCTGGGTGGCCATCGCGCTGCTCGGCGGCGTGGCCTGGAGCATGATCGCCCTGGTCCGCGGCGAAACCATCAATGCCATCTGGTTCGTCTTCGCCGCCGTGTGCACCTACCTGATCGCCTACCGCTTCTACTCGAAGCTCATCGAGAACAAGATCACCCGGCCCAACGACCTGCGCGCGACCCCGGCCGAGTACAAGGCGGACGGCAAGGACTACCACGCCACCGACCGCCGGGTGCTCTACGGGCACCACTTCGCCGCGATCGCCGGTGCCGGGCCCCTGGTCGGACCGGTGCTGGCCGCGCAGATGGGCTACCTGCCCGGCACCCTGTGGATCATCTTCGGGGTCATCCTGGCCGGCGCCGTCCAGGACTACCTGGTGCTGTTCTTCTCCATGCGCCGCGGCGGCCGCTCGCTCGGGCAGATGGCACGGGAGGAACTGGGCGTCATTGGCGGCACCGCAGCGCTGATCGCCACCCTGACCATCATGATCATCATCGTGGCCATCCTGGCGCTGGTGGTGGTCAACGCGCTGGGCGAATCCCCGTGGGGTGTCTTCTCGGTGGCCATGACCATCCCCATCGCGCTGTTCATGGGCGTCTATCTGCGCTTCCTGCGCCCGGGCAAGGTCAGCGAGGTTTCCCTGATCGGGTTCGTGCTGCTGATCGCCGCGATCGTCGCCGGCGGACTGATCGCCGAAACCTCGTGGGGCCAGGCGCTCTTCACGCTGGACCGCACCACGATCGCCTGGGGCATCATCATCTACGGCTTCATCGCCGCGGTGCTGCCGGTCTGGCTGCTGCTGGCCCCGCGCGACTACCTCTCCACCTTCATGAAGATCGGCACCATCGTGATGCTGGCGGTGGCGATCGTGCTGGTCCGGCCCGAAATCAACGTACCGGCGATGAGCGAGTTCGCCGGCCGCGCCGACGGCCCGGTGGTTCCCGGAACGCTCTTCCCGTTCCTGTTCGTCACCATCGCCTGCGGCGCGCTCTCCGGCTTCCACGCCCTGATTTCCTCCGGCACCACCCCGAAGATGGTGCACAAGGAGCGCCAGACCCGCTTCATCGGCTACGGCGGCATGCTGATGGAGTCCTTCGTGGCCGTCATGGCGCTGGTGGCGGCCCTCTCGATCGACCGCGGCATCTACTTCGCGATGAACTCCTCCGCCGCCGCCACCGGCGGCACGGTGGAAGGCGCCGTCGCCTTCGTCAACAGCCTCGGGCTGACGGGGGTGAACCTGACCCCGGAGATGCTCACCAGCCTGGCGGCCAACGTGGGCGAGGAATCGGTGGTCTCGCGCACCGGCGGCGCGCCGACCCTGGCCGTGGGCCTGGCCCAGATCATGCAGGGGTTGATCGGCGGCCTCGGGATGATGGGCTTCTGGTACCACTTCGCCATCATGTTCGAGGCCCTGTTCATCCTCACCGCCGTGGACGCCGGCACCCGCGTGGCCCGCTTCATGCTGCAGGACACCATCGGCAACTTCATCCCCCAGTTCAAGGACGTGTCCTGGCGGCCCGGGGTGTGGATCTGCACGGCCATCATGGTCGCCGGCTGGGGCTACATCCTTATCCTCGGCGTGACCGACCCGCTGGGCGGCATCAACACCTTCTTCCCGCTCTTCGGCATCGCCAACCAGCTGCTGGCCGCCATCGCGCTCGCCGTCTGCATGGCGATCGTGGCCAAGCAAGGGACCTTCAAGTACCTGTGGGTGGTGGCCGTGCCACTGACCTTCGCGGCAGTCATCACCATTACCGCCTCGATCCTGAAGATCTTCTCCCCGGACCCGCGGGTGGGCTACTGGGCGAACAACTTTGCCTACCGGGACGCGCTGGCCCGGGGCGAAACCAGCTTCGGGCCGTCCCCGGACGTCGCCTCGATGGAAGCGGTGGTGCGCAACACCACCGTCCAGGGCACCCTGTCCATTGTGTTCGTGGTGCTGACGATCATTGTCATCCTCATGGCCGCCATTGCCACAATCAAGTCCTGGCGCAGCGGCGGAGGCCGCAGTGCGGAGGAGCCCGCAGTGGTCTCCCGGACCTATGCCCCGGCCGGCCTGATCCCCAGCCCGGCCGAGAAGGAGCTCGAGGACCGGTGGAATGCCCTGCCTGTGGATCACCCGCACCTGCACCTGTTCCACCGGAGCCACTAATGGCCGCCGGGGAGCAGGCCCTGGGCAGGGTGCGCGCCGGCTGGCAGGGCTTCGTCTGGTACGTCAAGGCCGTGCTGGGCGAGGACGCCTACCAGGTCTACCTGGACCACCACCGCCGGGTGCACCCCGGGACCGAACCGATGAGCGAACGGGAGTTCTGGCGGGACAAGATGGACCGCCAGGACAGGAATCCGCAGGGCCGGTGCTGCTGATCCCGGTGCGCCGGGATGCCGCGTCCAGGATCCGGGCCAGGGGATGGTCATACTTGTTCATCTCCCGCCCGGAACCTGCCGGACCATGCCGGACAGGCGTGTACGCGGGGACCGCGGGGCCGGGCGGCCGATAGCATCATGGCATGCATGATGCCGTGGACGCCCTCGGGGTGATCTCCGAGTTCCTGACCTGGATCGGCCTGCTGCCCGGACTGGTGCTGCTACTGGCTGCCTGGGTCATGCGCCGCGCCCAGGGTGCCTGGACCACCGCCGACGGCGTGGCCTTCGCCGCGGCCGGGAAGGCTGGTTACCGCTGGTACGACCACCGGTTCCAGATCCAGGAAGCGCTGGTCCCGTCCGCGGAGGCACCGGTTCCGGGCACCGACGTGGTGGTCTACTACGACCGGCGCAATCCCCGCCGCTGGCAGCTGGAACCGCCACCGGTTGCAGGCCAGGTGCCCCGGATCCTGGGCCGGATCCTGACCGCCGTGGGCGTCGTGTCCGCCCTGGCCGGCATCATCCTCATGGCCGTGTAGGACAGGCCGGCCCCGCCGCCTCCGTCTGGCAAGATGGGACCATGAGTGAAGAGCAGGCAACGCAGTCGGAAGATCAGGTACTCGAGGGAGCCCTCGCTGCCGACGACGCCCAGGCCGCCGGGCCCGGGCCGGCGCAGCCGGCAGGGCCGGAAAAGGACCAGCGGCGCAAGCCCTCGACCCTGCATGACCTGGTGGACGAACCGGCCAAGGTCATGCGCATCGGGACCATGGTCCGGCAGCTGCTCGAAGAGGTGCGCAGCGCCCCGCTCGATGACGGCGCCCGGCGCCGCCTGGCCGAGATCCACGCCCGCTCTATCAAGGAGCTCGAGGACGGACTGGCCCCGGAGCTGGTCGATGAACTGAGCCGGATCGACCTGCCCTTCCCGGCCGACGTCACTCCGACGGATGCGGAGCTGCGCATCGCCCAGGCCCAGCTGGTCGGCTGGCTCGAAGGTCTCTTCCATGGCATCCAGACGGCCATCGCCGCGCAGCAGGCCGCCAACCAGCACCTGGCTGCCCAGCTCCAGATGCGCCAGCTGCCGCCGGGCACCATGATTGCCCCCGGCGTCGTCATCGGCGAGGACGGCGAGCCGCGCCGGGCCACCGGCATGGAAACCGAGAACGCGCCGCGCCCGAAAACGCCCCGCGAGGACGGCCAGCACGCCGGTCCCGGCCAGTACCTGTAGCAGCGTTGGCATTCTTCGGTGCCGCCCGGCAGGCACGCCGGGACGACCGGGAGCTGGGCAAGGGCATCTGGCGCCGCCTGCACGACCGCTACCTGCGCGGTCTGGACCGCTACCACCAGGTCCTTGAGGGCGTGGCGGACGAGCAGCTTTATGCCGAGCTTGTGGAGATCGCCAACGAGCTCTCCGGCCAGCTGCCCGAAGTGCGCCGCTGCTGCATGGCTGCCCGGCGCGAAGCCCCCGGCGAGGGCCTGGAGATTCCCGGTGGCCGCCTCGGACGGGTGCACCGGTACCTGTCCAAGGCCGGCAACTCCCTGGCCGCGGCGGCCGAGGCGGCGGCCATGGCCAGACTGGAGAGCGACCGGCGCCCCTCCACAGGCGTTGGCGCCGGCGGAGGGGCCGGCAGCGTGCGGCGCCAGGCCGCGATCGTGCTGGAGGACATCGCCGAAGCGGTCCGCAGCCTCGACGGCGGCTGACGGGCAGGTTGGGGCGCGAGGGCCCCGCAAGAGAGCGGCCAGGGGTCCCTGTGCGCGGAGCGTGCGGGGCAGGCCGTGAACGGGCGGCGGAGCCGACACTGCGGGAGCGCCCCAGCCTCAGCTCCGCTGGTGCAGGCCGTCCCGGACAGCGGCCAGCAGCGAGTCGAACCGGGCATCGCCGGCCAGGTCCTCCAGCAGCACCGGCCGGCCGGCGGCATCTCCCAGCGGCACCTGCCAGTTGGGGTACTCATCCCGGGTCCCGGGCTGGTTCTGCGCCCGGCGCTCGCCCACGGCGTCCACCAGCGAGACCTGCAGCAGCACGGACGGGGACTGCGCCAGCAGCCGGTGCAGCGCTTCGATGACCTCTTGCTCCGGCAGCCCGCCGTCCGCCCCGGACGCGGAACCTGTTTCCTGCGGCAGCAGCCCCCGCCGGCGCACCAGGTCCAGGAACGCGGCCAGGGACTCCTCGTGCTGGGCCTGCTCGTCCTCCAGTGCCCGGTTCAGCAGCCCCAGCCGCTGCCGCAGGCTCACATGCTCCCCGGCCAGATAGCCGGCGGTCGGGGGCAGGTCGTGGGTGTTGACGCTGGCCAGGCACAGCGTGCGGTACCGCTCCGGCGGCAGCGGACCGTCGCCGTCGTTCTCGAACCAGAGGATGGAGGTGCCCAGGATGCCGCGTTCGGCCAGGTAACCGCGCACCCACGGCTCCACCGTGCCCAGGTCCTCGCCGACGACGATGGCGCCGGCGCGCTGCGCCTCAAGCGCGAGGATGCCCACCAGCGCGTCGTGGTCGTAGTACACGTACGCGCCGTGGTCGGGGGTGTTGCCTTCCGGCACCCACCACAGCCGGAACAGGCCCAGCACATGGTCCACGCGCACCCCGCCGGCGTGGCGCAGCACGGTGCTCAGCATGTCGCGGAAGGGCGCGTAGCCGGCCTCGGCCAGCCGCTGCGGATGCCACGGCGGCTGGGACCAGTTCTGGCCCTGCTGGTTGTACATGTCCGGCGGGGCCCCGACACTTACCCCGGGGGCGAGCACCGGCCGCAGCGTCCAGGCATCCGCGCTGGCCAGGTCCGCGCCGACGGCCAGATCGTGCACCACGCCCAGCCGCATGCCGGCGGCGCGGGCCGAGCGCTGGGCCGCTTCCAGCTGCTCGTCGCAGAGCCACTGCAGCCAGCAGTGGAAGCCGATCCGCCCGTCCAGCCGGCCGCGCAGTTCCCGGGCCCGGGCGGAGCCGGGGCCGGCGGCGGGGTCCTGCCAGAACGGGTCCTCCGGTCCCAGCTCTTCGCGCAGCGCGCACCAGAGTGCGAAATCAGCCAGCCCGGACCCTTGCTCGGCCCGGAAGGCCTCGAAGGCGGCCTGCCGTGCCGGCGAGCGCCGCACCTCGTACAGCAGCTCAAGGGCCTCCAGTTTCGCCGCATACGCGCTGTCCCGGTCCAGCATGTCCGCGTTCTTGTTCAGCCGGCGTGCCCGCTTGGCCAGTTTCGCCAGGCGTTCGCGTTTTTTGGGCTTCAGGTAGGCCAGCTCCGGCACCGCCTCGATCCGCAGGTACAGCGGATTGAAGAAGCGCCGGGTGGAGGGTGAGTAGGGCGAGGGGGTTACCGGCGGGACCGGTTCGGCCGCATGCAGCGGATTGACCAGCACGAAGTCCGCCCCGCGCCCGCCGCCGAGGGCTGCCAGGTCCGCCAGGTCCGCGAAGTCGCCGATTCCCCAGGAGCGCTTCGAACGCACCGAGTACAGCTGGGCTGCCAGACCCCAGCCCCGCTGCCGCTCCAGCGGCTGCGCGGTGGAGAGCTGCTGCGGCACGACCACGAGCGTGGCCCGGGCCCGGGTGTCGCCGGAGACGGCGTGCAGGGTGTGCCAGCCCAGCGGCAGGTCCCGGGGCAGCCCGAAGGTGGCCCGGCCGGTCAGCACGCCGTCGACAATGCGCGGCTCCACCCAGATATCCCGCTGGACCGGGTGGTGCTTGCCGCCGTCCTCGGCCTCGATCCACAGCCGGACGTGCTCCCCGTGCCGGACATGGACCGGCACCAGGGTGTCGGCGCCGGCGCGGCTGACGACGGCGGGCGGCAGCATCCGCCGCCAGGGCGCCAGCTCGGCCTCCGCCAGGGCAGCCTCGAGCCGGTCCTGGGTGTCCGCGGGGACGCCGAGTGCGGCCAGGATCTTCACCAGGGTTTCCGGGTCGACGTCGCGCTGCTGCTGGTCCCAGCCGGAGAAGGAGGTGCCGATGCCGTGGGCCGCGGCCAGTTCATGGAGCATGGCTACGTCCAGGTGGGTGGATGCCGGTGCAGGGGTTGGTGTGTTCATCAGGTCCGCCTCTTTTCCTGCCGCGGCTGTGCCGGGCCGTCGCCGAACGGGAAGGTCACTGTGCCCAGCCTAAGCTGCCGAGGGCCCCGCCGCGAGCGGAGCGAGGGGCGGGAGGCGGCTCTGGCGCTAACGTACGCAGCCTGCCCCGGGCGCTCTGCGCACGGGGCCCCAGGCTGCTGCTGTCCGGCCGGGGGCCCCGCCACGGGCGGAGATGCCGGTGGCCGGTGTCCGTGCGGACACCGGCCACCGCTGCCGGAAGGAACGAAGCGTCAGCCCAGGACGATTTCCTCCAGCTGCCTCGACTTGCGCCAGAAGTCCAGTTCGACGACGGTCCGGCCTGTGACCAGGTCCGCAGTGGTGCCCTCGTCATCGGTGTTCCCGGAATCGTCGGACCCTCCGGTGCCTTCGTCGCCGGAGCCTTCGGAGCCGTCATCCCCGGCGGACTCGATTTCGATCTCGGTCCGGGAGGTCACGGCCGCGGTGACGGTGGTGCCGTCGGAAGTGGTGATCACCAGGACCTGGGTTTCGGCGTCGTAGGAGGCGATGGTGCCCAAGACTTCGCCCTCGTCCTCATCCGCCGTGCCGTCATCGTCCGCGTCGCGGAGGCAGCGGTCCTTGCTGCTGTCGTCCTCGTCCTCGTTCAGCCGGCTGTCCGCGTCGGCATCTTCGGCGCCGTCGTCCACGCCGTCGCCGTCCGAGTCGGCGGAGCCGGCATCGAGGCCGAGTTCGTTCTCGTCCTCGTCCGCGACAAAGTCGCCGTCGGTGTCATCGTCGTCCGCGGAGCACCGTTCCCGCGCATCGTCCTCGTCCTCGTTGGCGATGCCGTTGCCGTTCCGGTCCTCGTCGCCGTCCAAAATGCCGTCCCCGTCGGTATCGGCGATGTTGAGGGCAGTGCGCGTGCTGACCTCGTCCTTGTCGTCCTGCCCGTCGTTGTCGGTGTCCTCGTCGCGGGGGTTGCCCTTGCGCTTGTATTCCTGGAGGTTGTTCAGACCGTCCCGGTCAAAGTCCGAGCGGGAGTCCTTGCTGCTGCGCGGGTTGAGCTTGTACTTGGCTTCCCAGCTGTTGGAGATGCCGTCGCGGTCCGAATCCTTCGCTTTGGCTGCGGCGGCCGGGCCGGCCGGCGTGGCGACCAGGGCTGCAGCCAGACCTGCGGCGGCGGCGCAGGTGAAGATGCGTTTGATCATGCGGTGCTCCTCATAAGGCAGGTGGCGTCGGCCGAGTGAATCGGTTAAGCAAAGAGTAGGCAGCATGGCGGAATCCCAACAGGGTTCGCGCGGGAATTTGGCCGGCGGGGCGGCAAATTGTGTTCCCGCCATGGCCCGGGCCGGAACATCACCGCCATTTTTTCGTATCAATGGAAAAACCCGCGAGGCCTGGCCGCGGCGCAGGCCAAACTGGGTGCAGAGGATGCGCACAGCGGGCACGCCGGCGGGAACCAGCCGAGGCGGCGCCAGTGGCAGCCGAACGACCTGATGAATGGAAGGTGTGGGGAGCATGGGCATGACCGGCCGCCGTGCAGGAACATTG
>NZ_JAAZSQ010000022.1:37128-37836 GCF_012395835.1 Arthrobacter mobilis | reverse complement strand
GCCGATATGCTCACCTTCCGCACCCACCAGTGGTACGCGGACCGGGGGATCGGGCTGGCCGTGCGCGAACGGATCGTCCAGGTCGCCCGGGATGACGGCGGCGGTGAGGCCGTGGCCGAGTCCGGGCGGGTGTTCCCGTTCAAACGGCTCGCGCTGACCACCGGGGCGGCGGCGCGGAAGATCCCCTTCGAGGGGTCCGAGTTCGAGGGCGTGAGCTACCTGCGCGGGGCCGACGAGGCCGGGATCCTGGCCGGGCAGCTGCGCGCTGCCCGGCACGTGGCCGTGATCGGGGGCGGGTTCATCGGCCTGGAGGTCGCCGCCGGCGCCCGGGCCGCCGGCAGGCACGTGACCGTGATCGAGGCCGCGCCCCGGCTGATCGGGCGGGCGGTGTCCGAGGCCACCAGCGGCTTCTACCTGGAGGCGCACCGGCGCCGGGGCACCGAGGTGATTCTGGGCGCCGCCGTCGGGCGGATCACCGGCCGGCACGACAGGGTGACCGGGGTGGAACTGGCGGACGGGACGGTGGTGCCGGCCGAGGTGGTGCTGGTGGGCGTGGGCGCGGTCCCGCGCACCGAACTGGCCGGGCAGCTGGGCCTGGCGGTGGAGAACGGGATCGTGGTCGATTCCCGGGCCCTGGCCTCGGACGGGCTGACCGTGGCCGCCGGGGACTGCGCGAACATGCCCAACCCCTTTGTGCGGGATTACGGT
>NZ_JAAZSQ010000022.1:33948-37016 GCF_012395835.1 Arthrobacter mobilis | reverse complement strand
GACCTGGACATCCCCGCCGACACCGCCGCCGACACCACCGTACCGCTGAAGAAGTCCATCCGGGACGGCGTCCCCGCCTAGCCGGACCACCTCGACGGTCCCGTCGGCCGGACGCCGCCGCCGGGAGGGCCCCCGCCGTCGTCAACGCGGATGCGGCAGCCAGCTGCGCACAATGCCGCCGTCTGTGCCCCGGCGCGGCCGGCCCGAAGCCCCGCTCCCGGATGCCCAGGACGCTTGTCCAGGGCTTGTGGACCACGTCGTAGTTGTCCACGTCCTTGTCCGTCTCGCCTTCCTCCCGGTAGGAGGCCGCCGGGCCGGAAGCGCACTACGCTGGAGTGAACAGGGCCCGGCGGCATCGCACGGGCCGGCGGCGCGGTCCAAGGTCCGGAGGGAAGACAGTGGCGGCAATCATCCTGGCGTGGAAACCGGGAATCCGGGACGGTTGGCAGCCTGCCTACCCGGATGCCGTCGAGCATGTCGCCGAGGCAGGGACGTTCGCCGCCCGGTGGAGTGTCGGGCAGCGCCGGAACATCCCGGCCGGCACCGAAGCCTGGCTGCTGCTGCAGGGCCGGCACGCCCGCGGCCTGGTCGGCCACGCAACGGTGACTGCCGAACCCTATTCCGGAGCCGGCCTTGCGGCACCGGACGATGCCGTCAATTTCGTGGATCTGGCCGTCGACGCCCTGCTGCCGCGCGGCGAAGGGATTCCCGTCGACGAGCTGCTAGCGCGCGTGCCGGGCGTGCCGTGGAAGGCGGTGCGCAGTTCCGGCACGGTGCTCAAGGCCGAGCACGAGCCGGCCCTGCGCGCACTCTGGGCCGAAAATGTCCTGCCGTCCGGGCCGGACCCGACGCTGCCGGTGCCCGGAACGCTCCCCGGGCCCGCTGTCGAACGGGTCCTGGCGAACCGGTACGAGCGCGACCTGCAGGCCCGGCACGCCTGCATGGAGCACCACGGAACCAGCTGTTCCGCCTGCGGCTTCAACTTCGAGGCCGTCTACGGGGAGCTGGGGCACGGCTTCATCCACGTGCACCACGTCGTTCCAGCGGCGCTGCTGGGGCCGGCGTACGAGCTGGATCCGATTACGGACCTGGTCCCGCTGTGCGCCAACTGCCATGCGATGGCCCATGCCCGGGCGGACCTGGTCTCGCCTGGCGAGCTGCGCAGGATCCTCGGAACATCCCGCAGCGTCCTCGGGGACGTCGCCTCGCCGGAACAGGAAGCGGCCTGGGACGACGCCCGGCGCATCCTCGAACAGCGCTGAGCACCGGGGAACCTGCCAGGGCCGGCAGCGGGCCGGAGTTGCCTCGTGCCGGCCCGGGCGGCGCGGCGCAGCGTGACGTTCGCACAAGCTGCGCTTACGATATGGGGACCGCTAACAGGCGGCGCATCCGCAGGGTGCCGCGGGTACTGCGGAGCGCCGGCAGAATCAGGCAGGAGAACGCCTTGGCCGACGACATCAGTTTCTCCATGACGGCAACGCCGCGCCCGGGCGGCGAGCAGACCTTCCGTGACGACATCATGCAGCTCGCCGCAGGCCCGGTTGGCGGCGCCAGCTTCACGGTCGAGGAGCTGACTGATGCCAGTGCCACGCTGGCCGGGACGATTCCGGCGGAGCTTGCCACCAGCGACGGCGAACTGGCCAGCTACCTGCGGGATGAGATCGAGTCCCAGGAGGGCATCAGTCTGGACGTTGAAGTAACCATCAAGGGCGACGTCGAGGCCGGGTAGCGGAAGGGACGGAACCTGGGCCGGCGGGCGGCCCGTTGAGCCGGCTTCGGCCGGGGCGGCCGGGGGTCCGGCGAACGGTGCGGGCGCCGGACCCCCGACTGGTGGCGGAGCCTGGCTCAACGCCACCCTCCCGGGACAGGCCAAGCGATCCGTCCGGCCGTTGGGGGAGGGCCGCTGGATCGGTTAACCCGTGCTTGTAACGATAGCGGGGCCATCCGACGGTACAAGGGGCCGCGATCGAAAGTGTGCTTATCAGCGCGGAAATTCTTCCGTACCGGCCTCTGGCCGCGCTTTTTCCTGCGGACCGCAGGGCCTGTTGCCCCGTCCTTGGCCCGGTGCGGTCCGGCAGCGTGCAATCGCGCCACAATGGAGACAAGGCAGCAGGTCCATCCACCGCCACGAGGAGCACGATGAGCACAATGAAGGAGCGCCTGAAGGCAGACGTCACCGCCTACATGAAGGCCGGCAACAAGACCGCCCTGACCACGGTGAGGAACGTGCTGGGCGAAATCAGCACCAGGGAGAAGTCAGGCAAGACCCCGGTCGAACTGGACGACGCCCAGGTAATCTCCCTGCTGCAGAAGGAGGCGGCCAAGCGCCGCGACACTGCCCGCATCTACACGGAGGCAGGCGAGACCGGACGAGCCGCTGCCGAGATTGCCGAGGCTGAGGTCATCGAGGCCTACCTGCCCCAGCAACTGACCCGGGAAGAGGTGGAAGCCATCGTCGACGAGGTGATCGCCGAGCTGAAGGCCGAGGGTACGGAGCCGGCCCAGCGGCAGATGGGTGCCGTGATGAAGCCGGTCACCGCCAAGGTCGCCGGACGCTTTGACGGCAAGGCCGTCAGCGAGATCGTCCGCGCACGTCTCGGGACGTAGGCACACCGGCCGCAACCAAGGAGAGGCCCCGCCATACGGCGGGGCCTCTCCTTGGTTGCGGGTGCACCCGTGACCCGCACCGCCGCAGCCTTTGGCGCCGGACCTAGGCTCGGTGTGCTGTTTACCCACCGACGTTCCGCTGCCCAGGCCGTCGCTGGCACTGCTTCCGCCGCGTCGGGTCAGGTCGCGGGTGCGCAGTCGATGGTGAAGGTTTCGACGGTGGTGCCGGCCTTGACGGTCACGGTGTCGATGTTCTCGATGCCGGCGACCGTGGACAGGTCGTAGCTGCGGGTGTTCATCGATTCGTCCTTGGCCACGAAGCTGCCGCCGGAGTAGTACCCGATGTTGGAGATGTCCTTGGTGGAGCTGAGCACGCAGCCGGAGAGGGTGATCACGGCGGTGCTGCCGCCGTCGCCGGGGCTCTCTTCGCCGGTGCCGTCATCGGGAGCGGTGGCCGGCGG
>NZ_JAAZSQ010000022.1:2724-33865 GCF_012395835.1 Arthrobacter mobilis | reverse complement strand
TACCCGATGTTGGAGATGTCCTTGGTGGAGCTGAGCACGCACCCGTTCAGGCCAATGCTGGCCGACGAATTGCCGGGTGAGTCCTCCGAGGGGGCCGCGAGGGCCGCGGTCCCGGTGCTGCCGGCGATGAACCACGCTGCCATCCCGGCGATGCCCAGATTCCTGATTCTCATAACTAGCTACCCTTCTTCCCTGAAAGCACAGCAGTCCGCTGCCCCGGACGATCGCCCGCCAGGGCTCTGCTGGCTGCCGCAAAGCGGCACATCGATCGGAAGCCGGACAGCCGCCGTCTCACAGCAGGGTGTCCGACGTGGAGCTCATACAGTTGATGAAACCTATAACCAAGCTGCTTTTCCAACGTAGCAAGCGCGGACTGCCTTGGGCAGGGCATCTGGCCTAATCGCAGCTTCCCAAGGCCTGGTTGGCAGAATGTGGACGACGGGGTCCAAACGGAGTAGATGTTGCGGGTCCGTCGGTTCAGGCAGTGTCAATGCGGGAATCCGGTCCAGACAGGCGCCGTCCGTCGCTGGTGCTTCATCAGGAAACGAAGGCGGCGTCCGCGGACGCTGTGGTCCGTGGCCGCCGCCTTCGCGGTTCAGAGGTCCGGGACGGAACTGCTCCCGGCTGCAGGTCAGGGAACCAGCGGGTCGACGTCGTAGTGGCTGGCCAGTTCGGTGATCACCGCATGGGCACCCTGGATGCTGACCGAGGTGAGGAAGGTGGTGTCGTCGACGCTGAGCACGTCGCCGGTGAGGCGCTTCCACAGCGGGTTGGACTGGAAGCTCTCCTGCTGGGCCTTGGCTGCGTCCCCTTCCGCGCCTTCCGGGGTATAGGCGCTGACCATGATCAGGGAGGCGTCGGCGCTGGGGATCTGTTCAGGCGAGAGCGGGAGGAAGACTTCCTCAGTGGTATCCGGCTGGTTTTCCGGCCGGGAAAGGCCCATGTCGGTCATGATGTGGCCGATAAAGGAGTTGGAGGAGTACAGGCGGGCGGTGTCCCCGGCGAAGAAGCGGACCAGCGAGTAGGTGGTGTCCGGCTCCTTGGCGAGGATTTCCTCACCTACGGCCTTGGCCCGGGCCTCGTAGCCGGCGACGAGGTCTTCGGCCAGCTCCTTCTTGCCCAGCGCCTCGCCGAGGAAGACCACGTTTTCCTTCCACGTGGCCCCGGTGCTTTCCGAGAAGACCGTCGGGGCGATCTTGGACAGCTGCGGGTAGAGGGCCTCGTGCCGCATTTTCGCCGAAACGATCAGGTCCGGGTCCAGTTCCAGGATTTTTTCCAGGTTGGGTTCGGCCAGCGTCCCGACACTGACGGCGTCGCGGGTTTCGTCACTGACGTCGCCCAGGTAGGACCCGAAGGGATTCTTGGGGTCATGATGGGCGTAACCGACGATGTCCGCCTCCAGCAGGAGCGCGGCATCAATGTAGCTGGAATCCAGCACGACCACGCGCTCGGGCTGGGAGGGAATCTCGGTCGATCCCATGGCGTGGTCGATGGTCATGGGATAACCGTTCCCGCCGGCCGCGGGGCTCGCGGCGTTGTCGGCGGCCGGAGCCGGGGCGCCGCAGGCCGTCGCGGCCAGCAGGGCGGCGCCCGCCAGTGCAGCCCGGAGTTTTTTCAGGCTGGGTGCGTTCATGTGTATCTCTTTCGGCTGGTATGAGTGCAAAGCGTAACTTAGGCAAGCCTTGCCTAGGATCCGTCGTCGACTGTAGCAGCTGTTGGGAAATACGAATGACAAAGCTGACGTAATGGAAGGCGCTGGCTGATGCCCCTGCCGGCGTGGACGCGGGTCTGCTGGAGGGCACCACCCCGGGGCCGGCCTGCGCGGGCGTCACCTATGCCACCGAAACCGCCGGAGTGGCAACCGGTCGCCGCAGGAACCCACGAAGCCGCTTACGGCATCAGGACCAGGAGATTCCCGCCGAGCTGCTCCCAGCCGGCGGCAACCTTCTCCTGCGGGTCGTAGCCGTCGGTGACGGCTATGGCTTTGATGCCGCGGAACTCGTGCAGGACCGCCTCGTCGGCGGGAGACACCGCGGTGGAGCAGCCGGCGCCCCAGCCGTCCTCATCTTCGGCATGGCCGATGACCACACAGACGCTGGTCCCGGAAGGGTCGTCCTCCCGGCGGGCCAGGTAGAAGGCGTAGCCGTCCTTTTCCCCGGCCAGCCGGGCGCTTTCCGGGGCAACGCCGATGCCCTCTGCCCCTGCCGGCAACGTATCCTGCCCGGTGCGGGGCGCTTCCAGGGCGGAGATAGTTGCGCTGCCGGTGCACCCGGTGAGCAGGGCTGCGGCCAGGACCAGGACTGCCGAAATGCTGCGCACGCGACCCCCATCAACGGCCGGACTGATGCCCTCACTCTAGGCGCAAAACCGGATTCGTACAGGCAGGGCGCCGTCCCGGTCGGGGCCGGACCGGGACGGCGCCCTGCCTGTTCCCTCAGGGAGGGAGGCCGGTTGCCGGCAGGGCCGGCAACCGGTGCCATGGAAGCACTGTATGCTCCCTGGCCTGTGAAAACCCTGCTGCCGGACTGCCAGAGCCAGAACAGCGAATGTTTCCAGGGCTAAAGGTCCTTCTGCCGGCCGGGGAGTTTTTCAGTGCAGGTGCCGCCTTTTCTTCTGCCCGGCGTCCAGGCGGGGAGGGTCCTCTCCAGCACGGCCACAACAGTCACCGGCATGAGGCGCCCGTCCACGTCACGTCGATGAACGGATCAGCGACCCGGAGGCGCTGCTCTGAGCGGCTCCTTCATCTGCCAGGCAAACACGAGAAGCCAGGCAATCCAGACAGGGATGAGGACGTATCCGGCCAGGATCGCCATCGTGTTGGTTGCCGAGAAACCTTCGGTGCCAAGCACCCAGCCCTGCGCAATGTAGGCGAGGCCGGACAGGCCCATGAGGTAGCCAAGGAGTTTTGGCAGCCCCACGGTCAGGGCCACCGCACTGCCAAGCAGGATCAAGGCGAGAGCGAACGTGAAGCTTTGGTAACTTCTGGTGCCCCACTCCAGCCACCGGATCGTCTCGGCGCTGGCGAAACGGGCCGCCTCCTCGATTTCCGACGCCCTCACCCAGGCGTCAACGGCCTGCTTGAGAGCGACCCCGTCGACAGCCTGCAGGACTCCGTAGAGCCCAAGCGCCACGGCCGCCGCGAAAGCTCCTAACCGCGCCAGCCAGGCCGAGCTCCCGGAGCGGAGGACGGGAGCGGACGAAAGAACCAGAAGTCCGGCGGTCATGACCGCCATGGAAGCGAACTGGACCAGATGCACGGCAGTCCAGCCGGCGCTGCCGGCATATTCGGCAAACACCGCGCTGTGGTTGTTGGCCGGGCCTCCGGGGTGGAAGAGGCCTGCCACCACCAAGAGGATGAAGCCGGGGGCCAGCAACCCCGCGGAGAGACGAAGAGCTTTCCTGTCGGTCATGATTCCCTCCTGCCCGCCGGCCTCGGAGCCTTGTAGCCGAAGAGTGTACCGGTGAGCCGATTCCCCCATAAGTACTCTCTGGTGGCTCCCATGGAGGGGGAAGTACCGCGGAAGGCGGGGACCGGCCCCGGCGCAGCCTAGATGTATTCCTGCAGCAGCTCGTCGATCCAGCGCTGCAGCTGCTCGTCGGTGATGATGTCCCAGGCTTGAAGGTCCTTGAGCATGGCGACCTTTCGTCCGAACTCGTTTTTGGCAGATCCGCCGCTGCCGGCCGGCCGCAGGATCGCTTCCCGCCAGGAGCCGTCGTAGATGTTCCAGACGGCCTGAGGGTGGGCGCGGGCAAAGCGGGCGTACCGCTTCTCGACTTCGCCGTAGAGCCGGGGCCAGTCGTAGGCCGTCAGGTGGCTTTCCCAGGTGTGGTTTCCGTGCCAGTCCCACTGGATCTCAAGAGGGGATTCCGGTCCGGCCGGTGCGCCGAAGTCGACGTGGCTGAACCTGGCGCGCGGGTAGAGGAACCAGTGGCCGCCTTTTTCCCGCGGGCTCCAGCGGAGTTCGATGACAGCAGGCTTTCCCAGAACCAGCCTGTCGATCGCTTCCTTGAACCGGACATACCTGGGGTCCGAGCGCGGGCCAAAGGGATTGGTGACGGCCATTGTCTCTCCGATCCTGATGCGACCAAGGTAGTGCAACCTCCGGAAACGGGCTAGCCCGGGCCGGCCGGCTCCCCAGGTCGAACCCGGCACCAGCGAAGGGCTGGAAGGTTGATGGGCCCGCGGCATTGCCCGGTGGCCGGCGGATCAGTGGTTCAGGGGGAGCGTGGCGTACATGATGGTCCGCCAGAAGAACTTGTCCTTGGGGTCGTCGGCCTTGCGCATTTCGTGGGTCGCCGAGATGTTCAGTTCCTGCCGGGTCGGCGGTGCGAGCCTCAGCAGCTGCTGCGCTGCCAGGTTCATGCCCACGGGATTTACAGTGGCCGGCCGCCCGGCCGCTATCGCCTCGAAGAGGCCGGCCAGGGGAGCGTCCTCGCCGGCCTCGCGGCGGATCTTCCCGGCCATCTTCCGGCAGGCATCCCGGGTCTGCTGGCTCAGGATCTGCCGGCTGGCGGTGGCCGGGGTATTGCCGGCGGCGTCGAGCAGGTCCACCGCCCGGCCGGCGTAATTGCGGGCCCGTTCCTCCCTGTTGGTGATCCGGCCCATGGAAGCTTGGACCCTGGTGTCGGCCAGGGTCCAGTTGACCCTGTAGTTGCCCGCCCGGAAGAGGCTGTGCATGAACCACAGGGCAAAAAACGGCTTGGGCTCCGGGCAGTCCTTGACCTCGATGATGATTTCGCCGGTGTCCGGGTCCTGCCCGGCCCTTTCGGCGATGCAGCCGGTTTCCGCCAGCGCTTGCCGGGCCAGGGTGAGTTCCCTGTTGATTTCATCGACAGTCGGCTCCGACTCGGGAAGGGCTGCCAGCCCGGCCTGTCCGGCCTCCGCGGGATCGGCGGGTTCGGTCGGATCATTCATGCCTGCTTGCCTCCTGTCTGGGGATGCTGAACATGCTCCGCCAAGCCCCGGGCTCGGTCAAGGACCCCCGGACTGCCGCGCGGGACCGCAGCTGCCGGACCGCTTCGCCGGACCGGGAAAATTTGCGGCCGCCACGGCCAACCGAGCCAACAACCGTGGCTGACGGGAGCTGGTGCCCTTATGGGACAGCAAAGACCCCGGAACCGCGCGGGTTCCGGGGTCTTTTCCTGGAGCCCCCTGCCGGAATCGAACCGGCGACCTTTTCATTACGAGTGAAACGCTCTACCGACTGAGCTAAGGAGGCCTGCGGAGCATCCCGGTACCGGGACGGATCCACCAAGGATCAACTATAGGAGAGCGGAGCCGGGACGGTCAAAACAGCCGCCCCGGCTGCCTCCGGCCCCGCAGGCCGGAGGCAGCCGGGCTCAGCAGGTGGTTCCGTCCGCCGGCACGGTGCCGTCGACGAAGTAGCTGTCCACTGCGTCCTGGACGCAGCTGTTGCCGCGCGGGTAGGCGGTGTGTCCCTCGCCCTTGAAGGTGACCAGGGAGGCCGAGGAGAGCTGGCCGGCCAGGGACTCGGCCCAGGCATACGGGGTGGCAGGATCCCCGGTGGTGCCGATGACCACGATCGGGCCGGCGCCCTCGGCGCTGACCGGCGCAGGCTTGCGCACCGGCTCGTGCGGCCAGTTCTGGCAGGTCGTGCCGCCGTAGGCGAGGTAACGGCCGAAGGTGGGGGAGACCTTTTCCAGCTCGGCGGCTTCCTTGCGCATGGTGGGCAGATCCGAGGCCATCGGATAGTCCAGGCAGTTCACTGCGGTGAAGGCGAAGGTGGTGTTGCCGGTGTAGTTGCCGTTCTCGTGCCGCTGGGCGCTGGCGTCGGCCAGCCAGAGCATCGGGGACGGGTCGCCCTGCAACGCCGAGGAGAGCGCCGAGGTCAGCGTGGGCCAGTATTTGTCGTCGTACAGCGGAGTGATCAGGCCGGAGACGAAGGTGTTCACCGGTACCAGCCGGCCGTCGTCGGCGGTCATCGGGCTCTCTTCCACGGCCTTCAGCAGCTGGCGCACCTGGCCGACGGCCTCGTCCACGGTGCCGGTGAGCGGGCAGCCGGGGCCGGCCTGGCAGGATTCGACGTAGCTGCGCAGCGCCTGCTCGAAGCCGGCGGCCTGGCCCAGGGTCAGTTCGTGGCCGCCCAGCGCCGGATCCATCGCCCCGTCGAGCACCATGCGCCCGACCCGCTTGGGGAACAGTTCGGCGTATTGGGCGCCCAGGAAGGTTCCGTAGGACCAGCCCAGGTAGTCCAGCCGGTCCTCGCCCAGGACGGCGCGCAGGATGTCCATGTCCCGGGCCGCGCTGAGCGTGTCCACGTGGCCGAGCACCGGCCCGGTCTTCCGGGCGCACTTGGCGGCGAGTTCGGCGGCATCTTCGACCGCTTCGGCGATGCCTTCGTCCGTGTCGATGTCGTAGTCGACCTGGCGGGCGGCGTCCCGTTCCTCGTCGGTCAGGCAGGTCACCGGGGCCGAGCGTTTGATGCCGCGGGGGTCGAAGCCCACGATGTTGTAGCTGCCGCGCAGCTTGTCGGTGGTCTGCATCTCGACGCCGTCGCGGACCAGGTCGTAGCCGGAGGCTCCCGGGCCGCCGGGGTTGACCAGGATGGAGCCCTCGGAGCCGCCGGTGGTGCGGATGGTGGCGATCTTGATCCGCTCGCCGCCGGGCTCCGCATAATCCAGCGGGACCTCGACCTGCGCGCACTGGAAGCGGCCTTCGCACCGTTCCCAGTCGACCTGCTGGTCGTAGTAGGGCCGCAGCTCCTGGGCGACCTCCGCGGAGAGGTCGGTCTTCGTCCCGTTGCCCGGTGCGGGGGCCGCGCAGCCGGCCAGCAGTGCGGCCAGGGCGCCGATCCCGGCCATCAGGGCCCGGCCGGTAGTGCGGGTTCGGGGCATGGTGTGTTCTCCTGGTCGGTCGGCAGCTGGTTCGCATGGCGGCCCGGCCGGCTGGCGGGAGGTTCCTAGAGCAGGCTGACCGCCATGGCTTCCATCGCCAGCACGGGCGAGACATTGGTGCTCAGCCGCCGGCGGGCTTCGGCGATCGCATCCATTCTACCCAGCGTCTGTTCCGGAGTGGATTTGCCGGCGTAGGCCTCCAGCTCGCTGCGCAGCTGTTCGTTGATCAGCTGGGCCCCGGTGCCCAGCTGCAGGGTGAGCACGTCGCGGAAGAAGGTGGTCAGGTCGATCATCACCCGGTCCAGCGAGTCGCTGACGGCACGCTTGGCCCGGCGCTTCTGCTCCTCTTCGAGCTGCTTGAGCTGGCTGCGGATGGCCGGCGGCAGCGTGCCCGTCTCGGGCGCGCCGAGGGTCTGCAGCAGCGCCTGGCGTTCGGCCTCGTTGCGGGCCTCGGAGGCAGCCGCCGCGTCGGCGTTGGAGATCTCCACCAGTTCGCCGGCCGCGACGACGGCGTCGGAGACCCCGCGCAGGCGCAGCGGCAGGCGCACAATCCGGTCCCGGCGCCGGCGCGCCTCCTCGTCCATGGCCAGCCGGCGGGCGATGCCGATGTGGCTCTGCGACACCCGCGCAGCGAACTCGGCCAGCGCCGGATCGGCGCCGTCGCGGCGGATCAGCAGGTCGGCCACGTCCTGCTGCGGCGGCGTGCGCAGGCCCACCGGCCGGCAGCGCGAGCGAATGGTCACCAGCACGTCGGCCGGGCTCGGGGCGCAGAGGATCCAGATCGTCCGCGGGGGCGGCTCCTCGATCGCCTTCAGCAGCACGTTGGTGGTGCGTTCGGCCATCCGGTCGGCGTCCTCGACGATCATGATCCGCCACCGCCCGGAGGAGGGCTTGTCCTGGGCCTTGGCCACCCATTCGCGCACCTCCTGGATGGTGAACGAGACGTTTTCGGTGACCATCACCATCACGTCCGCGTTCGAGCCGTTCAGCGCCGTGTGGCAGGCATGGCACCGGCCGCAGCCGCGGGCGTCCGGGTCCGGCTGCTCGCACAGCAGGGCGGCGGCGAAGGCGCGGGCCGCGTTGGTGCGTCCGGAGCCGGGCGGGCCGGTGAACAGCCAGGCGTGCGTGGGCCGTTCCGACGCCGCGGCCCGGCTGAGCTGTTCGACGACGGCGCCCTGGCCGGGCAGGTCAGTCCAGACGCTCACGGCAGCAGCTCCGCGATCCGGTCCATGATCGCCGCGGTCAGCTCCTCCCGGCCGCCGCCGGCGTCGAGCACCAGGTAGTGCTCCGGGTCCGCGGCCGCCAGTTCACGGAAGGCCGAGCGGATCCTGGCATGGAACGCGTCGGACTCGGACTCCAGCCGGTCCTCCCCGGCGTCGCCGGCCAGCCGGCGCTCACGCCCGAGCCCCGGCTCGACGTCCAGCAGCACCGTGACATCGGGGCGCAGCAGTCCGGTGGCCCAGAGGTTCAGGTCCCGCACCGCTTCCAGGCCCAGCCCGCGTCCGGCGCCCTGGTAGGCGATCGAGGAGTCCATGTAACGGTCGCAGAGGACGATCTCCCCGCGCTCCAGCGCCGGCCGGATCACCTGGTCCACGTGGGCGGCGCGGGAGGCTGCGAAGATCAGCGCCTCCGTGCGGGCATCAATGCTGCCGTGGCCATGCTCCAGCACCAGGGCGCGCAGCTTTTCCCCCACCGGGGTCCCGCCCGGCTCGCGGGTGCGCAGCACGGTCCGGCCGGCGGCCTGGAGCAGCCGCTGCACCGCCGCCACCTGCGTGGACTTACCCGCGCCGTCGCCACCTTCGAATGCAATGAAGACTCCCCGGGACGTGAGGCCGGGGGCCACGCCGGGCGCGGGCACCGCCGAAGGGGAGGAGCCGTCCGAGGCCCCGGGGGCGGCAGCGGCAGCGGCAGCGGCAGCGGGCGGTGTCTGGCGGTGGAAACTCACTCCATCAGCCTATCCGGAATCCGCTGCCCCAAGCCGGACCCGGTTACCTTGCGGACCGTAAGCCGGACTACCCTGCTGTCATGACTGACGCCTTCCCTGCCGCCGACAGGCACCCCGAAAACCTCGCGCCCGACACCGTCGTCGTGTCCGCCGGCCGTCCCGCACGCACCCACGATGCCGCGGTCAATCCGCCGGTGGTGCTCTCCTCCACCTTCGTCGGCCGCGGCGAGGTCGAACACGGGGACCGCGCCTACGGGCGCTACTCCAACCCGTCCTGGGATCCGTTCGAGGAAACCCTGGCCGAGCTCGAAGGTGCCCGGCTGCCGGGGCTGGTCTTCGCCTCGGGCCTGGCGGCAGTCTCCGCAGCCATTTCGCTGCTGCCGGCCGGCGGGGTGCTGGTCATGCCGCAGCACAGCTACCAGGGCAGCCTGGCCGTCGCCGAACAGCTGGCCGCCCGCGGCGTCCTGACGCTGCGTACCGTGGACATCGCCGACACCGAAGCGGTCAAGGCGCAGCTGCCCGGCGCGGACATGCTGTGGCTGGAGAGCCCCACCAACCCGATGCTGGAGATCGCCGAACTGAAGGTCCTCACCGACGCCGCGCACGCGGCCGGCGCCCTGGTGGTCGCGGACAATACCTTCTCCACCCCGCTGGGCCAGCGGCCGCTGGAAAGCGGAGCCGACGTCGTCCTCCACTCGGTGACCAAGTACCTGGCCGGCCATTCCGACGTCATCCTCGGCGCCGTGGTCACCTCCGACGAGGCGCTGCGCAAGCGGCTCATCGAGCACCGCTCGCTGCACGGGGCCATTGCCGGACCGTTCGAGACCTGGCTGGCGCTGCGCGGGGTGCGCACGCTGGCGCTGCGCATCGAGCGCTCGCAGGCGACCGCGGCGCTGCTGGCCGAGCGGCTGCTGGCCCATCCCGGCATCGAGGCGGTGCGTTATCCCGGGCTGCCGCAGGATCCCGGACACGAGCGCGCCAAAGCCCAAATGGACGGCTTCGGTTCGATCATCGCGATCGAGGTCAAGGGCGGGGAGGAAGCGGCCGGGACGGTGGTCGACGCCGTGCGGCTGTGGGTGCCGGCCACCTCCCTGGGCGGGGTGGAATCGCTGATCGAGCGGCGCCGCCGCCACGTCAACGAGCCGGCGAGCGTGCCGGAGAACCTGCTGCGGCTGTCGGTGGGCATCGAAAACGCCGAGGACCTGTGGGCGGACCTGGCGCAGGCGCTGGAGAAGGCCCGGGGCTGACGGCTTCGGCCGGCGGCACCATGCACCGGAGCACCAACTACCGATAGGCTGTAATCGTGCAAATTGTGATGGCTTTGGAGGCGTGGCTCTGGCTGGGCCTGGGCGTGCTGGCGCTGGCGATTGAACTGTGGGCGCTCGTGGACTGCCTCGGCCGCAAGGGAGACCACTTCCAGGTCGCCTTCAAACGGACCAAGGGCTTCTGGACCGGCCTGACTGCCGGCGCCGTGGCCGTGGGCGCGCTGGGCCTGTTTGGTTCGGGGCTGGGAACGTTCATGCTGTTCCAGCTGGCGGCCGTCTCCGTGGCCGCCGTCTACCTGGCGGACGTGAAGCCCGCCCTGAACGAGCTCAAGGGCTCCGGCGGCAGCGCGTACGGGCCCTACGGTTCCTGGTAGCCGCCCCGCCACCGTCCCATCGGATCGACAGATAATGCCCGTTTCGCCTCGCGAAACGGGCATTATCTGTCGATCCGCCCGGAACAGCGGGAGGAGTCAGCAGGGCGCGACGGCGTGCCAGGCCACGGTCAGCTCGCCCAGCCGCCACCGGGCCGGGCCGTCCAGCAGCGGCCAGCCGGCGGCGTGCAGGCTCCGGCACATGGCCAGCCAGCGCTGCCGGTTGCCGAACGGCGCCAGCGCGGCAGCCTCCAGCCAGGCCCGGTCCAGGGCCTGCAGGTAGCGGTGGACCCGTTCGCCCTCGACATTGCGGTGGATCAGCGCCTTGGGCAGGCGCTCGGCCACGTCCGAGGGCAGCGCGAAGGCGCCGAAGCGCACCGAGATGCTCAGCGAGACCGGGCCTTCGGGGGCGACGGCCACCCAGGTGGCGCGCCGGCCGATCTCATCGCACGTGCCGTCGATGAACAGCCCGTCCGGAGCCAGCCGGGAGCGGACGGTGTCCCAGTGGGCGGCGTATTCGGATTCGTCATACTGGCGCAGCACATTGAAGGCGCGCACCACCGCCGGCCGGCGACCGTCGACCGGGATCTCGAAGCCGCCCTGCCGGAAGGACAGGCCCGGCCGCTCCAGCGGCTTGGCCCGGTGCACCCGCCCCGGGTCGATCTCGATGCCGACCACCTCGACGTCGGGGCGCACGCGGCTGAGCCGCTGGTGGAGTTCGACGGCGGTGGTGGGGGCGGCGCCATAGCCCAGGTCCACCACCAGCGGGTCGGCGGCATGGCGCAGCTGCCGGCCGCGCGGTCCGGCCAGCCAGCGGTCCATGCGCCGCAGGCGGTTCGGGTTTGTGGTGCCCCGGGTGATGCTGCCGATGGGTTTGCCCGCCTGCCGCGGGACGGCTCGTCCGGGACCGGCGGGGAGGGACAGCTGCTGGGGCACAAGCATCAAGGATAGGGCGCCGCCACCCCGCCGTCCGGCCACCGCCCTCGCCGGGGTGGGCAATCTCACACCGGCTCCCGCCGGGCCGCGTAATCTGCCAGTATCGGGCAGGCGGCGGCGGATGCTGCTCCGATAGGATTGCAGCCATGACTGCATCCGCAACACACAAGCTGATTCTGCTGCGCCACGGCCAGAGTGACTGGAACGAGAAGAACCTGTTCACCGGCTGGGTCGACGTGCCGCTGACCGAACAGGGCCGCAAGGAAGCCCAGCGCGGCGGCGAACTGCTGGCCGAGGCAGGCCTGCTGCCGGACGTGCTGTACACCTCCCGGCTCAAGCGCGCCATCGTCACCGCGAACATCGCCCTCGAGGCCGCGGACCGCAGCTGGATCGACGTCAAGCGCAGCTGGCGCCTGAACGAGCGCCACTACGGCGCGCTGCAGGGCAAGGACAAGAAGCAGATCCGCGACGAGTTCGGCGAGGAGCAGTTCATGCTCTGGCGCCGCTCCTACGACACCCCGCCGCCGGCACTGGACGACGCCAGCGAATGGTCGCAGGTGAACGACCCGCGCTATGCGGACCTGGGCGACGCCGTGCCGCGGACCGAGTGCCTCAAGGACGTGCTCGAGCGCTTCCTGCCGTACTGGGAGTCGGACATCTCCGAGGACGTCAAGGCCGGCCGGACGGTGCTGGTGGCCGCGCACGGCAACTCGCTGCGCGCGCTGGTGAAGCACCTGGACGGGATCAGCGACGAGGACATCGCCGCGCTGAACATCCCCACCGGCATCCCGCTGGTGTACGAGCTGGACGAGGACCTGAAGCCGGTCAAGGCCGGCGGTACCTACCTGGACGCGGCCGCTGCCGCCGCCGCCATCGAAGCGGTGGCCAACCAGGGCAGGAAGTAGAGGCCGGGCGGCGCATCCCGCCGCCTGTCGGCAGGCAACGGCCTGCACCAACGGATGAAGCCCCGGGAAACCGGGGCTTCATCCGTTAAAACTGCCGGCCCACGGCGGCCGGCTCCGGGGTCAGGCGCCCTGGGCGGTGGGCTGCCATTCGCCGGTCACCAGGTAGGTGACCTTGCGGGCCACCGAGACCCCGTGGTCGGCGAAGCGCTCGAAGTACCGGCTGGCCAGGGAGACGTCGACGGTGGTCGGTGCCGAGGCGTTCCAGTCCGGGGAAGCGATGGCCTTGAACACGCTGGCGTGCAGCTCGTTGACCCGCGCGTTGTGGCTGTTGATCTCGTTGGCCAGCTTCAGGTCCCGGGTATCCAGCAGCCCGGTGAGCTTGCGCGCGATCGCGATGTCCAGTTCGGCCATCTCCGCGAAGGTGCCCTTCAGGGACTCCGGGATCACGTGCTGCGGGAAGCGCATCCGGGCCAGCTGGGCCACGTGCCGGGCCAGGTCCCCCATGCGTTCCAGCGAGGCGCTCATCCGCAGTGCGCCCACGATCATGCGCAGGTCCGAGGCCACCGGGCCCTGCAGGGCGAGGATGTCGATTGCCCGCTCATCGAGGTCCCGCTGCAGGAAGTCGATCCGGGCGTCCGCGGCAATGACCTCCTGCGCGAGCTCGGTGTCGGCGGTGGTGAACGCCTCGTTGGCCTTCTCCATCGCTTCGGTGACGAGCTGAGCAATCTCGATCAGTTCCTCGCCCACCTGGTGAAGCTCGGCCTGGAAAACCTTGCGCACTGAAAAGGTCCTTTCGCTGACGTTAAATCTCAGGATAGCCGTAGCCATACTGCCGGCGGCACTACACCGCACCTTCGCAGCGCGGCGTGAACTGCCGGAGTGCTTTCGGTGAACGTTAGTTGAACGCCCTTGCGAATGCCACCGAACGGGCCGTCCGGGCCCGGATCCAGCCCCTAAGCTGGTGGTGTGACACCACTGATCATCGGGTTGCTTTCGGGGCTTGTAGGCATCGTGCTGGGTGCCCTGGGCATTCTCGCCTTCCACCTGAGCGAACGCCAGCGGCGGGAGCGCATCGAGGTCGGGGAGCCGGTGCTGCCGGAGGGGGCGGCCGAGGTGCTCTCCGTGGTCGGGCGGGCCTACGTCATCGTCGACGCCGTCGACGGCGTGGTCCGCGCCAGCCCCGCGGCGTACGCCTTCGGGCTGGTCCGCGGGCACACCGTGGTGCACAAGGAACTGCTGGAACTGATCCGCCGGGTGCGCCGCGACGGCGTGATCGAGGAACGCCAGCTGGAACTGCCGCGCGGGCCGCTGGGCCAGGGCACCATCATCATCCAGGTCCGGGTGGCGCCGATCGGCGACGAATACATCCTGCTGCTGGCCGACGACCGCACGGAAATCACCCGGACCGAGGCCATGCGCAACGACTTCGTCGCCAACGTCTCGCACGAGCTGAAGACCCCGGTGGGCGCCATCTCCCTGCTGGCCGAGGCCCTCGAGGGCGCCGCCGGCGACGAGGTGGCCGTGCGCCGGTTCGCCCAGCGGATGCAGAAGGAATCCTCCCGGCTGAGCGCGATGGTCCAGGACATAATCGAGCTGAGCCGGCTGCAGGGGGCCAACGTGGTCCAGAGCGGCAAGCCGGTGGACCTGAATGCGGTGGTCGCCGAGGCAGTGGACCGCAACAAGCTGCCCGCCGAAGCCAAGGACATCAGCATCGTCGTCGGCGGCAAGCTCGAGCTGCCGGTCTACGGGGACGCCGACCTGCTGACGACGGCGCTGCGGAACCTGATCGACAACGCCATCCGCTACGCTCCGGAGCATTCCACCGTCGGCGTCGGGCTGCGCTCGCGCGAAGGCCTGGCCGTCATCTCCGTGACGGACCAAGGCCCGGGCATCTCGGCCGAGGAGCAGGAGCGCATCTTCGAGCGCTTCTACCGGGTCGACGCCGCCCGCTCCCGGCAGACCGGGGGGACCGGGCTGGGGCTGAGCATCGTCAAGCACGTCATCGCCGAGCACGCGGGCGAAGTTTCGGTCTGGTCGCAGCCGGGCCAGGGATCGACCTTTACCGTGCGCCTGCCCGAAATGGACCAGGAGCCGGAGGAAAACCAGGCCGGGGATGCACCGGCCGCCAAGCGCACCAATGGTGCCGAAGACAGCCGCGAACAAGGAGTGAGTGCTTGACCCGCATTTTGATCGTCGAGGACGAGGAGTCGTTGAGCGATCCGCTGAGCTACCTCCTGGACAAAGAGGGGTTCGAGGTGGAGGTGGTGGACAACGGCCTCGACGCCATCGTGGAATTCGACCGCACCGGCGCGGACCTGGTGCTGCTGGACCTGATGCTTCCGGGCCAGTCCGGAACCGAGGTCTGCCGCCAGCTCCGGCAGCGCTCGAACGTTCCCGTCATCATGCTCACCGCGAAGGACGCCGAGATCGACAAGGTGGTGGGGCTGGAACTTGGCGCCGACGACTACGTCACCAAGCCGTACTCGTCGCGCGAACTCGTGGCGCGCGTGCGGGCGGTGCTGCGCCGCCAGGCCGAGCCGGAGGAGCTGATTTCCAATACCGTGCACTCCGGGCCGGTGCGGATGGACATCGAGCGGCACGTGGTCACGGTGAACGGCGAACAGGTGTCCCTGCCGCTGAAGGAATTCGAGCTGCTGGAAATGCTGCTGCGCAATGCCGGCCGGGTGCTGACCCGCGGCCAGCTGATCGACCGCGTCTGGGGCTCGGACTATGTCGGGGACACCAAGACCCTCGATGTCCATGTGAAGCGGCTGCGCGGCAAGATCGAGCCGGATCCTTCAGCTCCACGCTACCTGGTCACGGTCCGGGGGCTGGGCTACAAGTTCGAGCCCTAAGCCTGACCCGCCCGCCCGGTCAGGACAGCAGCAGGGCCGCACCCGGCGGGTGCGGCCCTGCTGCGTTAAGCGGCTGGAGCGGGGCGCGGGGAAGTACCCTGCATCCCTTAGTGGCCCGGGGCTTCTTCGGCCGGCGCAGTGGTGGTGGGCTCGCCCGCCGGGGAGGTGGGCGAGGCCGTCCCGGTCGGCTGCGGGGACTCAAGGTAGGCCCCGTATTCGGCCAGCGCGGCGTCCAGGACCGGGACCTGGACCTCGGAGGATTCGGAGTTCACCCGGAGGGTGACCGGCACGAGCGCGCCCGGATCGGTTCCGGCGGCGTCCACCTCGGTGGTGTGGGACTCGTCCTCGAACTTGATCTGGCCGTCGGCGGGAATGGTCACGCTGGCGCTGTCGGAGGCCACGCCAAGGGTGAGCTGGACCGGGGAGTCGGAGGTGTTGACCACGGTGCCCAGGAAACGTCCGGAGGACTCGGCGTCGTTGGCCACGATCAGCAGGTTCCGTACATCCACCGGCCCCACGCTGGTGACGATGCCGTCGCTGGCCGAGTACTGCCGCGTGGTTGCCTGCTCGTTGACAGCGCTGCAGCCGGCCGTCGCCAGGAGTGCGAGGGCTCCGGCACCAGATGCAAGGGCACGGTGCACACGGTTTGTCGGCGCAAATTTCACGGCAGAAACTCCTCAAGTAAAGCCCGGTCCCGTCGGGACGACAGGTGAACACAAGTCAGCCCCTAGCCTATCGGCAAAACTCCGAAAAGCAGGATTCGGGCCGCGTAAGAAAACCGTGTCGGGGCCCCCGGAAAGCATCAAAACGGACATCCGTCAAGGGGTTGGCGGTGCCCGTTTTGCACCCCCGGGGGGCTCCGATCGGCGAAATCACGCGGAAGTCGCTCCGGTTTACGTGCTAAACTGGTCTGCGGGAAAGGGGATTATCCACATGGTATTTGAGGTCGGCGAAACGGTAGTTTACCCTCACCACGGTGCAGCCAAGATCGAAGAGATCAAGATGCGCACCATCAAGGGCGAAGAGAAGATGTACCTCAAGCTCCGGGTCGCGCAAGGTGACCTGACGATTGAGGTTCCGGCGGAAAACGTAGACCTCGTGGGTGTCCGCGATGTCGTGGGCCGGGAAGGCCTCGAGCACGTTTTCGACGTGCTGCGTGCAGAGTTTACCGAAGAGCCCACCAACTGGTCGCGCCGCTACAAGGCGAACCTGGAGAAGCTGGCTTCCGGCGACGTCATCAAGGTGGCGGAAGTTGTCCGCGACCTGTGGCGCCGCGACCATGACCGCGGGCTGTCCGCCGGCGAGAAGCGCATGCTGGCCAAGGCCCGCCAGATCCTGATCTCGGAACTGGCGCTGGCCGAAAAGACGGACGAGGAGAAGGCCGCCGAAGTCCTGGACGAGGTGCTGGCCTCCTAGCCGGAATTCCTCCGGACGGCACGCTGCCGGACTGCAGGTTTTGCCGAAGCCGGGCCCCGCATGGGGCCCGGCTTCGGTGCATTCAAAGGACTGTGCGTGGGCCCGTGGCGAACCGGCCGGCCCTGTGCATGCGCCGGTATAGGCTGGGAAGATGTCCAGCATCTCCCCGTTCCCGGCGTCCGCGGCGCTGAAGCTTGGCGTCATTATCGTGGCCGCCGGCTCCGGGCAGCGGCTCGGCTACGGGCTGCCGAAGGCCCAGGTGCCCCTGGGGGGCCGGACGATCCTGGAACATGCGCTGCATGGAGTCGTGGACTCCGGCGTCGCGGAGCGGATCTGCGTGGCGGTGCCGGCCGGCGACACCGCACTGCGCCGGATCTGCGCCCGGTTTCCCAGCCCGGTGCCGCTGAACGCCGTCGACGGCGGGGCCACCCGGAGCGAATCGGTCCGGCGTGCCCTGGCCGGGATCGGCGGGCAGCCCGATGCCATCCTGGTCCACGATGCGGCCCGTGCCCTGACTCCGCCGGAAGTCTTCCGCCGGGTGGGCCGGGCGCTGGCCGGCGGGGCCAGGGCCGTGGTTCCGGCGGTCGCCGTCGTGGACACCATCAAGACCGCCGCGCCCAGCAGCCCGGACCAGCAGGGCATCGCCCCGGAGAAGGTGTCCGGCACCGTTGACCGGGCGCTGCTGCGCGCGGTCCAGACCCCGCAGGGCTTCGATGCGGCGATCCTCGCTGAGGCGCACCGGAAGGCGGCCGGCGTGGAGCCGGAGAGCGTGACCGACGACGCGATGCTGCTCGAGGCGGCGGGGGAGGACGTCTTCCTGGTCCAGGGGTCGGCCCTGTCGCTGAAGATCACCACGCAGCTGGACCTGGTCGTGGCCGAAGCACTGCTGGCCGGCCGCCAGCCCAAACGGATCATGGAAGGCTGACCGTGCCCGAAGATTTCGAGCTGTCCCTGCCGCGTACCGGGATTGGCGTGGACGTCCATGCCTTCGCCCCCGACGGCGACCCGCGGCCGCTGTGGCTGGCCGGCCTGCTGTGGGAAGGCGAGCGCGGCCTCGCCGGGCATTCCGACGGCGACGCCGTGGCGCATGCGGCGGCCGATGCCCTGTTCTCGGCGGCAGGTTTGGGCGACCTGGGCACGCACTTCGGCACCGACCGGCCCGAGTACGCGGGCGCGGCGGGAACGACACTGCTGGCGGAGGCGGCCCGGATCGTCCGGGAGGCAGGTTTTGCGGTCGGCAACATCGCCGTGCAGCTGGTGGGGAACCGCCCGAAGTTCGCCCCGCGGCGGGCGGAGGCCCAGGCCGCGCTGTCCGCGGCCGCCGGCGCCCCGGTCTCGGTCTCGGCCACCACCAGCGACGGCCTGGGGTTCACCGGCAGGGGCGAGGGGATCGCGGCCGTGGCCACCGCCGTCGTCGTCCCGAAACAGCCTTGACGGTGACCGCGCCGGCCCGTCCACGCGTTCGCGCTACCGCCTAAGCCGCCTCCCACCGCTCACACGTTCGCGGCGGGGCCCTCGGCCGCTTAGGCTGGAGCGGTGAGCCTGAGAATTTATGACACCGCCGCCGCCGAGGTCCGCACCTTCGTCCCGCTGCAGCCGGGCAAAGTGGGCCTGTACTACTGCGGGGCCACGGTGCAGGGGGATCCGCATGTGGGCCACATCCGTTCCGGCATTGCCTTCGACCAGCTAACCCGCTGGCTGCGCTACAGCGGCTACGAGGTCACGGTGGTGCGCAATGTGACGGATATTGACGACAAGATCCTGGCCAAGTCCGCGGCCTCCTACGAGCCGTTCGACCCGCAGGACCCGGACGCCCCGGCCGTGCCGAACGAGCCCTGGTGGGCGCTGGCCTACCGCTACGAGCAGGTCTTCCAGCGCGCCTACGACCTGCTCGGCGTGCAGCGGCCCACCTATGAGCCGCGGGCTACCGGCCACATCCCGGAGATGCACCAGCTGATCCAGCTGCTGATCGACCGCGGCCACGCCTACCCGGCCGCCGACGGCTCGGGCGACGTCTACTTCGATGTCCGGTCCTGGGACAAGTACGGCAGCCTGACCCGGCAGAAGATCGAGGACATGCAGGCCGCCCCGGACGTGGAGCCGGAATTCGCCGGCCGCAAGAAGGACCCGCGCGACTTCGCGCTGTGGAAGGGCCACAAGGAAGGCGAGCCGGCGACGGCGGCCTGGCCCAGCCCGTGGGGCACCGGCCGGCCGGGCTGGCACCTGGAATGCTCGGCCATGGCGACCAAGTACCTGGGCACCGGCTTCGACATCCACGGCGGCGGGCTGGACCTGCGCTTCCCGCACCACGAGAACGAGATGGCCCAGTCCCAGGCCGCCGGCCACGACTTCGCCGGCTACTGGATGCACAACGGCATGGTCACCTTCGAGGGCGAGAAGATGTCCAAGTCCGTGGGGAACATCGTCACGCCCGCCGAGATGCTCCAGGTGGCCGAACCGCTGGTGGTGCGCTACTACCTCGGGAAGGCGCAGTACCGTTCGGCACTGGATTACAACCCGGGCTCGCTGGCCGAGGCCGCCGCCGCCGTCGAACGCATCGAAGGGTTCATGCAGCGGGCGCTGAAGTTCGTTTTCGGCGGGGACGATTACGGCTTCGTGGCCGGCGAAGTGCCGGAGGACTTCCGCGCCGCGATGGACGACGACCTGAACGTTCCGCAGGCGCTGGCGGCCGTCCACGAGGCCGTCCGGCGCGGCAACACCGCGCTGGGCAGCCAGGACAAGGACGCCGTCCGCGAGGCACTGCGCGAGGTCTGGGCGATGACCGATGTGCTGTTCATCAACCCGCTGGACGAGCACTGGGGCAAGGGCGGGGCAGGGGAAGCGGAATACCGGGCGCTGGACACCTTGGTCCGGGCCCAGCTCGAGGAACGCCGTGCGGCCCGCGAGGCCAGGGACTGGGCCCGCGCCGACGCCATCCGCAATACCCTCGCCGAGGCGGGCATCCTGGTCGAGGATACCGCCGACGGTGCGGCCTGGACCTTGGGCTCCCGGTAAACTCTAGGCATCCAAGTATTTCCGCAGACCGGTCACAGCCGGCGGAAACTGCATCCATCCTCCTGACCGAAGGTTACAACCATGGCCAACAAAGGACGCCCGGGCGCCATCCGCAAGAACAAGAAGGGCCCCTCCGTGGGCACCGGCGGGCACGGGCGCAAGGCCCTGGAAGGCAAGGGCCCCACGCCCAAGGCCGAGGACCGCGTGTACCACAAGGCCTACCGCGCCAAGCAGTTGGCCGAGCGGTCCGCGGCCAAGCGACAGGGCGCCCAGCGCCCGGCCGCCCGCGGCCGCAGGACCACCGACGAGGTGGTCACCGGGCGCAACTCGGTGGTGGAGGCGCTGCGCGCCGGCGTGCCCGTGAAGGCACTGCACGTGGCCGTGCGGATCGACATGGACGACCGGGTCAGGGAATCGCTGAAGCTGGCGGCCGAACGCGGCATCCCGGTGATGGAAACGCACAAGCAGGAACTGGACCGGATGACCGACGACGCGGTCCACCAGGGTCTGGTCCTGCAGATCCCGCCGTACGACTACGCCGACGCGCTAGAGCTGGCCGAGGAGACGGTGGCGAAGTGGAAGAAGGGCCACATCGCCAACGCCCCGCTGCTGGTGGCGCTGGACGGCATCACCGACCCGCGGAACCTGGGCGCCATCATCCGCTCCGTCTCCGCGTTCAGCGGCCACGGCGTGGTCGTGCCCGAGCGCCGTGCCGCGGGCATGACGGCGTCGGCCTGGAAGACCAGCGCCGGGGCCGCGGTGCGCGTACCGGTGGCCCGGGCGGCGAACCTGAACTCCGCGCTGAAGGCCTTCAAGGAACTGGGCATTTACGTGTTGGGCCTGGACGGCGACGGGGACGTTGCCCTGCCGGCGCTGGAGCTGGCCACCGAGCCGGTCTGCCTGGTGGTCGGATCCGAGGGCAAGGGACTGTCCCGGCTGGTGCGGGAGAACTGCGACCAGATTGTCTCGATCCCGATCGACTCGGCGATGGAATCGCTGAATGCCTCCATGGCCGTGGGCATCAGCCTGTACGAAGTCTCCAGGAAACGCGCCGCCCAGTAGCGGTCCGGACAACAGGAACAGGCGGCCAGGTTGGTTCATCCCGATTCGCGCATCCCGTCCCCGTCCAGGGTTCGAGCGGTCCGCTCCTCCCGGCCCGTTCCGCTCGGGGTCAGCCCGGCAGCCGAGGGTGCCGGCGGCGTCGTCAACGTTGCCGTCTTTGCCCCGGAGATCCGGGCCGTGGACGTCCACTTCCAGGACCGTTCGGGCCGCTGGCAGGCAGTGCTGCTGCCGGAGCAGACCGACGGGGTGCACCACGGGACTGTGGAGGGGCTGCCGGAGGGCGGCCGCTACGCTTTCTGGCCGCACGGGCAGGCGGTGCCCGGCGGCGCGGGGCAGCTGCTGCTGGACCCTTACGGCCGCGGGATCGACGACGACGGCGGCATCTACTATTCGGTCCATGTCGGCCAGGACTTCGACTGGGACGGCGACACCCTGCCGCGCACCGCCTGGCGCGACACGGTGGTCTATGAATGCCATGTCAAGGGCCAGACCATGCTGCACCCGGGGATCCCGCCCGAGCTGCGCGGCACCTATGCCGGCCTGGCCCACCCGGTGATGCTGGATTACTTCACCAGCCTGGGCATCACCGCCGTGGAGCTGCTGCCGGTGCACTTCCACATCGACGAACCGCACCTGCAGGAACTGGGGCTGTCGAACTACTGGGGCTACAACACTCTGGGTTTTTTCGCCCCACACCCGGCCTACGCCACCGCTGCGGCCCGGGCCGCCGGCGCCAAGGCCGTGCAGGACGAGTTCAAGGCCATGGTCCGGAAGCTGCATGCCGCTGGCCTGGAGGTCATCCTCGACGTGGTGTACAACCACACCGCCGAGGGCGGGGAGCAGCAGCCGGCGCTGTCCTTCCGCGGACTGGCCGACGATGTCTACTACCGGCATGATGCCAACGGCTACTACCAGGACACCACCGGCTGCGGCAACACGCTGGACTTCAGCCAGCCGCGGGTGGTCCAGCTGGCGCTGGATTCGCTGCGGCACTGGGTCCGGGACTACCACATCGACGGGTTCCGCTTCGACCTGGCGGTTTCCCTGTGCCGGGACACCCGGGGCGTTTTCACCCCCCGCCATCCCTTCCTGGCCGCGCTGTCCACGGACCGGACGCTGGCCGGGACCAAGCTCATTGCCGAGCCGTGGGACGTCGGCCCGGGCGGCTGGCAGACCGGCAGCTTCCCGCCGGGCTGGGCCGACTGGAACGACAGGTTCCGCGACAGTATCCGCGATTTCTGGCTGGCGGACCGGCATCCGCTGAACCATACCCGGCCGGGCGGGTCCGTGGCCAAGCTGGCGGGCGCGATCTCGGGGTCGGCGGAACTGTTCGCCCCGTCCGGGCGCAGTTCGCTGGCGTCGGTCAACTTCGTCACCGCCCACGACGGCTTCACGCTGGCCGACCTGACCGCCTACGACCGCAAGCACAACGAGGACAACGGCGAGGAGAACCGGGACGGGGCCAACGACAACCGCAGCTACAACCATGGTGTCGAAGGCCCGACCGGGGACAGCCGGGTCCTGGACGCCCGGGCGCACTCGGCCCGCACGTTGATGGCCACCTTGCTGCTGTCCCTGGGCGTGCCGATGATTACCGCCGGGGACGAGATCGGCAGGACCCAGCACGGGAACAACAACGCCTACTGCCAGGACAACCAGCTGTCCTGGACCAACTGGGTGCTGGACGACCGCCAGGAGCAGATGCTCAAGACCACCCGCCGGCTGATCAAGCTGCGCAAATCCTTCCTGCGGCACCAACCGTACAGCTATCCTGCCCGCACCGACGACGCCTACCTGCTGTGGTTCAACGAGCGCGGCGAGCCGATGTCGGTGCGGGACTGGGAGGATTCGCGCACCAGGGTGGTCCAGGTGCTGCTGGGGTCGCCCGGCGGATCCAGCGACGGACTGCTGGTCTTCAACGGCTCGGCCGAGAACCGCAAGGTCGTCATGCCGGCGGCAAGCCTGCGGACCGAAACCGGGGCGGGTGCGGAGCGGCACATGTTCGAACTGCTGTTCACCTCGTCCGAGATGGGCGACCGCCGCCGCGGAGCGAAGATCCGCGGCGGCGAACGGGAAACGGTCGCCGCCTGGTCGATAGCGGCCTACCGGATCTGAGATTGGGCGCCTCCCGGGCTGCCGTCTTCGCCGCCCCCTTGGTGAACCTTACGCCCACCAGCGCCCCCTCCAGGTCCAACCTGCCGGATAACGCCCTTCCCAAACGGCGTTATTCGGCAGGTCGATGGGACGCCCAGCGCGTCCCCCGGCGTTAGCTGGCGTTGGTGACCAGGCCGAGTTCGGCGTTGGTGGCCAGGTGCTGGTGCCGCGGCAGGACCCTGACGGTGTAGCCGAACGAGCCGGAATGGTCGATCGTCACCCCGCCGGAGAACAGGAAGCGGCCGTCCCCGAGGTCTTCCTCGAGCTTGAGCTCATGCAGCGAGATCTGGTCCAGTTCGTCGTTCTCGGCCACCCGTCCGTGCACCGCCTGCACGGCGACGTCTTCGGGCGTCAGGGCGGCCAGGCGCACGTAGGCGTTGATCCGCACGGTGTCGCCGATCTGCGGCTCGTCCGTGACATCGAGCGAGTCCACATGCTCGACCTGGACCTCCGGCCAGTACCGGCGCACGCGCCCGGTCCAGGCCGCCAGTTCCCGGGCCGCCTTGAAATGCTCGGCCCGGGCCACCCGGCCGGAGGCCGAGGCCGGCTGGTAGAGCCGCTGCACGTAGTCCTTCACCATGCGCTCGGCGGACACGGCCGGGCCCAGGGTCGCCAGCGTGTGCTTGATCATGGCAATCCACTGGTGCGGCAGCCGGTCCGCGGACGGTCTGGAGGACGCGTGCGGCCCGGCCAGGGAACCGGCGGCCTCGGCCTGCTCGAAGCCGTAGAAGCGCGGCGCCACCTGGTTCTCCAGCAGGTCGTACAGCGCAGCGGCCTCGATGCTGTCGCGTTCCTCGGGGGTCACGTTCAGGCTCGCGGACGGGATGGCCCAGCCGTTGTCGCCGTCGTACATCTCGTCCCACCAGCCGTCGAGCACCGACAGGTTGAGCCCGCCGTTGATCGCGGCCTTCATGCCGGAGGTGCCGCAGGCTTCCAGCGGACGCAGCGGGTTGTTCAGCCAGACGTCGCAGCCGGGGAACAGCGTCCGGGCCATGGCGATGTCGTAGTTGGGCAGGAACACGATCCGGTGCCGCACCTCGGGGTCGTCCGTGAAGCGGACCAGGTCCTGAATCATCCGCTTGCCCTGCTCGTCGGCCGGGTGGGACTTGCCGGCGATCACCAGCTGGACGGGGCGCTCCGGGTGCAGCAGCAGGGCCTTCAGCCGGGCGGGATTGCGCAGCATCAGGGTCAGCCGCTTGTAGGTGGGCACGCGGCGGGCAAAGCCGATGGTGAGCACATCCGGATCCAGCACCGACTCCGTCCAGGCCAGCTCGGCGTCGCCGGCGCCGCGCTTCTTCCAGGACGCCTTCAGCCGGCGCCGCACATCGGTGATCAGGTTGCTGCGCAGCTGCCGGCGCAGCTTCCAGATCTCGGCATCGCCGACGTCGTACACCCGGTCCCACCGCCGGGCCTCGACGGCTTCGGTCCCCAGCGTCCCGCGCGCCAGTTCGGCAATCCGGTGGTCCACCCACGACGGCACGTGCACGCCGTTGGTCACCGAGGTGATCGGCACTTCCTCGGTGTCAAAGCCCGGCCACAGGCCGGAGAACATGCCGCGGGAGACCACCCCGTGCAGCTTGGCCACGCCGTTGGCCCGCTGGGCCAGCCGCAGGCCCATGACCGCCATGTTGAACTTGGTCGGATCCCCGCCGTCGAAACCTTCCTCGCCCAAGGCCAGGACCTGGTCGGTGGGCACGTCCGGGGCCAGGCCCGCGCGGAAGAAATGGGCCACCTGCAGCACGTCGAAGCGGTCGATGCCGGCCGGTACCGGGGTGTGGGTGGTGAAGACCGTGTTGGCGCGGCCGGCGGCCAGGGCCTCGTCCCAGCTCAGGCCGGCGCTCATGAGCTCCTGGATGCGCTCGATGCCCAGGAAGCCGGCGTGGCCTTCATTGGTGTGGAAGACCTCCGGGCGCGGCGTGCCGGTGAGGCGTTCGAAGGTCCGCAGCGCCTTGACCCCGCCCATGCCCAGCAGCAGCTCCTGCTGCAGGCGGTGGTCCCCGCCGCCGCCGTAGAGCCGGTCGGTGATGGCGCGCGCGGCTTCGTCGTTGCCGGGAACGTTCGAATCCAGCAGCAGCAGCGGCACGCGTCCGACGTCGGCGCGCCAGATGCGGGCCAGCAGCTTGCGCCCGTTGGGCAGCGGCAGCATGATCTGGGCCGGGCTGCCGTCCTCCTCGCGCAGCAGCGTCAGGGGCAGGCCGTCCGGATCCAGCACCGGGTAGGTTTCCTGCTGCCAGGCATCCCGGCTCAGCGACTGCTTGAAGTAACCGGCGGCGTAGAGCAGGCCCACACCGATCAGCGGCACGCCCAGGTCCGAGGCCGCCTTCAGATGGTCCCCGGCCAGGATGCCCAGGCCGCCCGAATACTGCGGCAGGACCGCGGAAATGCCGTACTCGGGGGAGAAGTAGGCGATGGACTGCGGCGCATCGGGTCCCAGCGACTGGTACCAGCGGTCCTCGCGCAGGTACCGGTCCAGGTCGGCGTCCAGCTCGCGGACCTGCTCGACCAACCCGGGATCGGCGGCCAGGCGCGCCAGCTGCTCGCGGGTGAAGGAGCCCAGCAGCGCCACCGGATCCTCGTGCAGTTCCCGCCAGGCGGCGGGGTCCAGGCGCTCGAACAGCTGCTGCGTGGGCCGGTGCCAGGACCAGCGCAGGTTGCCGGCCAGGCGGGCCAGGGGAGCGATCCCCGGCGGAAGAACAGTGCGGACGGTGAATCTGCGAATCGCCTTCATGCGGCCTACGCTAGCGCAGATAGTCAGCCGAATCGTTTCCGCCACGTAAAAGGCCGGATAACGACGGCCGCGTCCGCAATGATTCGTCAATTCCCCGTCATGTGCCGCTTCCGGAGCGTTCCGGTCCTTCGCAATCACAGTTGTTTCTCGCTAACGTCTACCCTGTGACCACATTCACCACAGACACCTCAGCCGGCAATAGGGACAATTCGTTGGACACTACTGACACCGCGCCGGGACGGGCGCCTGCGACAACGGGGCTGCGTTTTGGCCGCATCCCGATCACCAATGTTTCGCCCGTGGTCGAAGGCGGGACCTTCCCCGCGAAGGCCGTTCCGGGGGAGGACGTCGAGGTGGCTGCCACCGTGTTCCGCGAGGGTCACGACCTGATCGGGGTCTCGGCGGTGCTGTTCGATCCGGAGGGCAAGCCGGTCCAGCGCGCCAGGCTGGCTCCGGCGGGTCCTGGCACCGACCGCTGGACCGGAACGCTGCGCCCGACCTATCCAGGCACCTGGTCCTTCGCCGTGGAGGGCTGGGCCGACCTGTACGCAACCTGGCTGCACAACGCCGAGGTGAAGATCGCCGCCGGCGTGGATGTGGAACTGATGCTGGCCGAAGGCGTCCAGCTGTTTACCCGCACCGCAGGCCAGCAGGGCCGCCCGGGCCCGAACGCCGAGGTGTTCCGGCAGGCCGCGGCCGTGCTGGCCGACACCGACCGCCCGGTGGACGAACGCCTTGAGGCCGGTTCCAGCCCGGCGGTGCAGGCCGCGGTGGAGAGCCACCCGGTCCGCGGCTTGGTCACTGCCTCGGCGGCCTACCCGCTGCTGGTCGGGCGCGACCGCGCCGGCCGCGGCGCCTGGTACGAGTTCTTCCCGCGCTCGGAGGGCGCGGTGTTCGACCCGCAGACGCGCAGCTGGACCTCGGGCACCTTCCGGACGGCCGCCGAGCGCCTGCCGGCGGTGGCCGCCATGGGCTTCGACGTCATCTACCTGCCGCCGATCCACCCGATCGGCCGGATCAACCGCAAGGGCCGGAACAACACCCTGGTGGCCGGCCCCGGGGATCCCGGCTCGCCCTGGGCCATCGGCGCCGCCGAAGGCGGCCACGACGCGATCCATCCGGACCTGGGCGGTTTCGAGGACTTCGACGCGTTCGTGGCTGCCGCGGCCCGCGCGGGCCTGGAGGTCGCGCTCGACCTGGCCCTGCAGGCTGCCCCGGACCACCCCTGGGCCACCGAGCACCCGGAATGGTTCACCACCCGGGTGGACGGCAGCATCGCCTACGCCGAAAACCCGCCGAAGAAGTACCAGGACATCTACCCGCTGAACTTCGACAACGACCCGCAGGGGCTCTCCGAGGAGATCCTGCGGATCGTGCGGCTGTGGATCAGCCACGGCGTCAAGATCTTCCGGGTGGACAACCCGCACACCAAGCCGGTGTGGTTCTGGGAATGGCTGATCGGCACCGTGAACCGCGAGGACCCGGACGTGGTCTTCCTGGCCGAGGCCTTCACCCGGCCGGCGATGATGCACGCGCTGGGCCGGGCCGGCTTCCAGCAGTCCTACAGCTACTTCACCTGGCGCAACACCAAGGAGGAGCTCACCCAGTACCTGACCGAGGTCAGCCACGAGAGCCCGGCGTATTTCCGGCCGAACTTCTTCGTCAACACCCCGGACATCCTGACCGAGTACCTGCAGTACGGCGGCCCGGCGGCCTTCAAGATCCGCGCCGTGCTGGCGGCCACCTCCAGCCCGCTGTGGGGCGTCTACGCCGGCTACGAGCTGTACGAGCACGTGGCTCGCCCGGGCGCCGAGGAATACATCGACAACGAAAAATACGAATACAAGGCCCGCGACTTCGTCAAGGCCGAGGCCGAGGGCCGCTCGCTGGCGCCCTACCTGACCCGGCTGAACCACATCCGCCGCGACCATCCTGCCCTGGGCGACCTGCAGAACCTGACCATCCTGCCCACCACCGACGACGCCACGCTGGCCTATGCCAAGCACAAGGCGAACCTGGACCGGGCAGGGCGCAAGGACACCATCATCGTCGTCGTCAACCTGGACCCGCACCATGCCCGCGAAGGCATGGTCGACCTGGACCCGGCGATGCTCGGCCTGGAGCCGGAGGACCTGAACGAGGACGGCACCTACTGGGTGGACGACCTGATCTCCGGCGAGAGCTGGCGGTGGTCCGGGCGCAACTACGTCCGGCTGGATCCGCGCGTCGAACCGGCCCACGTGCTGCACGTGCGCAGGAGCCGCTAGTGGCAGGTCCTTTCCAGCTGAATGCCCCAGGGCTTGCCCACGACCCGCACTGGTACCGCAAAGCGGTCTTCTATGAAGTACTGGTCAGGGGCTTTTCGGACGCCAACGGGGACGGCTCGGGGGACTTTATCGGACTGATCGAGAAGCTGGACTACCTGCAGTGGCTGGGGGTCGACTGCCTCTGGCTGCCGCCCTTCTTCAAGTCGCCGCTGCGCGACGGCGGCTACGACGTCGCGGACTACTATGACGTGCTGGACGAGTTCGGCACGATCACCGATTTCAAGCGGCTGGTCGCCGAGGCCCATGCCCGCGGTGTGCGGGTGATCGTCGACCTGCCGCTGAACCACACTTCGGACCAGCACGCCTGGTTCCAGGCCTCCCGCTCCGACCCGGACGGCCCCTACGGGGACTTCTATGTCTGGAGCGATACCGACGAGAAGTACCAGGATGCCCGGATCATCTTCGTGGACACGGAGGAATCCAACTGGGCCTTCGACCCGATCCGCCGCCAGTTCTTCTGGCACCGCTTCTTCAGCCACCAGCCGGACCTGAACTTCGAGAACCCCAAGGTGGTCGAGGCGGTCTTCGACGTGGTGCGGTTCTGGATGGACCAGGGCATCGACGGCTTCCGCGCCGATGCGGTGCCCTACCTATTCGAGCAGGACGGCACCAACTGCGAGAACCTGCCGGCCACCCACAAGTTCCTGCAGGACCTGCGCGCCATGCTCGATGCCGAATACCCCGGCCGCGTCATCATCGCCGAGGCCAACCAGATGCCGCACGAAGTGGTGGAGTATTTCGGCCAGCACACCGAGGACGGGGACATCCGGCCGGAGTGCCACATGGCCTTCCACTTTCCGATCATGCCGCGGCTGTACTATGCGTTGCGGGACCAGAAGGCCGCCCCGATCATCAGGACGTTGGCCGAGACTCCGGAGATCCCGGGCGGGGCGCAGTGGGCCACCTTCCTGCGCAACCACGACGAGCTGACCCTCGAGATGGTCACCATGGAAGAGCGCGAGGCCATGCTCGGCTGGTACGCCCCGGACTCCCGGATGCGCGCGAACATCGGCATCCGGCGCCGCCTGGCGCCGCTGCTGGACAACTCCCGGGCCGAGCTGGAACTGATCCACGCCCTGCTGCTCTCGCTGCCCGGCAGCCCGTTCCTCTATTACGGGGACGAGATCGGCATGGGCGACAATATCTGGCTCGAGGACCGCGATGCCTCCCGGACGCCCATGCAGTGGAACCCGGACCGCAATGCCGGCTTTTCCACCGCCGACCCGGGCAAGCTGTACCTGCCGGTGATCCAGTCGCTGGTCTACCACTACAATTATGTGAACGTGGAAGCCCAGCTGGCCCATTCGACCTCGCTGCTGCACTGGATCCGGCAGATGCTCGGCGTCCGGCGCGCCCACCCGGCCTTCGGCCTCGGCCGTTACCGCAACGTCCCGGTCGAATCCGAGACCGTGCTGGCGTTCCTGCGCGAGCTGCCCCGGGACAATCCCGAAGGCGAGCAGGACGAAACCCTGCTGTGCGTCTTCAACCTCTCCCAGCACCCGGCGGCCGCCACGCTGCGGCTGCCCGAATATGCCGGCCGCGGCCTGCGCGACCTCTTCGGCGGCACGCCGTTTCCCGCTTTCGATGACGCCGGCCAGGTCACCCTGACCTTGGGCAGCCACGATTTCTACTGGCTGCGCCTGCGCTCCCCGCGCTCGAACCTGGCCTCGCCGCTGACCGAAGCCCTGCCCATCATCACCCAGCCCAACGCGCGTTCGGAGGTTGCCAGCTAATGTCTGCTCCCACACACCCCCTGCCCCGGCGGCTGCCCGATCTGCTGCTGGACTGGCTGCCGCGCCAGCGCTGGTATCCCGCCAAGGGCCACGAGGTGGTGCTGCGCCGGCTCGGCGGGATCCGGCTGCCGGATCCTGCCGGAGAAGCCGTGCTCGCGGTGCACATCGTGGCCGTGCATACCGGAACGCACACGTACGTCGTCAATGTCCCCGTCAGCATCCGGGACACCGCGCTCGAGGGCGGGGAACAGGGGCTGATCGGTCGGCTCGGCTCCGGGAACGGTGCCGGCGGCGGCGCCGCTGCCGGCAACGGCCGGCGCTGGGTGTACGACGGCGCCCACGACCCGGCCTTCGTGGCGGCGTGGCTGGAAATGATGCGCCGCGGCTCCGCCACCGGCAACGGGCTCGCCCGCGGACACGCCGGCTCCGGTTTCGAGCGCTGGCCGCGCTTCGACGGGACGTTGAAGACCAAGGTCCTGGCCGGCGAGCAGTCCAACACCTCGGTGGTGGTCGAGACCGGGCGGCAGCCGCTGATCGTGAAGTTCTTCCGCGTTCTTGAAGCCGGACCCAATCCCGATGTGGAGATCGGCGCGATGCTCAGCGGGCTGGATTCGGCGGACGTGCCGGCCACCTATGGCTGGGTCACCGGCGGCTGGCTGACTCCCGGGCAGGAGGACGACGGGGACCGGCTGTGGGATTCGGGGCACCTGAGCGTGCTGCGCGAATTCATCCCGGACAGCGAGGATGCCTGGCGCACCGCCTCCGCCGCAGCGGTGGCCAATACCGGCTTCACCGGGGAGGCGCGCGAACTGGGGGTCGTGACAGCGCGCATCCACGGCCAGCTGCGGCAGGCCGGCGGCAGCCATCCGGCCAGCCAGGAGGAACTGGCGGCCCTGGTGGCCGACCTCTCGGAGCGGATCCGGTGGGGCTGGGCCCAGGCCGGCGCCGCCGTCGGACCGCTCGATGACGCGGTCGAGGACCTGCTGCGCCGGCTGGCGGAGCTTCCGCAGGGCGCCGAACGGCCCGAACTGCAGCGTATCCACGCCGACTACCACCTGGGCCAGGTCCTGCATTCGCCCAGCCGCGGCTGGGTAGTGCTTGACTTCGAGGGCGAGCCGCTGCGCTCGCTCGACAGCCGGGGCACCGACGACGTCGCCCTGCGCGACGTAGTGGGGATGCTGCGCTCCTTCGACTACGCCGCGGGGGTGGCGATGATCGCTGCCCGGGAGCAGGGGAAGGACGACGCCGAAACGGCAGCGAAGTGGGCCGCCGCGGCCAAGGCCGCCTTCCTCGACGGCTACGAGGCCGAATCCGGCAGCCGCGTGGACACTTCCGCGCCGCTGTTCCTCGGCCTCTGGCTGGACAAGGCCCTGTACGAAGTCGTTTACGAGCAACGCAACCGCCCGCACTGGGTGGATGTGCCGGTCCAGGCCGTCAGGGCCGAGCTGGAACGGATCAGTCAGCCCACCACAGACGAGGAGCCAGCAGTGAAATCCAGGACCGAAGGTAAGACTCCGTCCGCCGCCGCAGCCAAGCCGGCCGGCAAGCCGGCCGCGAAGACTTCGGAGACGAAA
>NZ_JAAZSQ010000022.1:0-2697 GCF_012395835.1 Arthrobacter mobilis | reverse complement strand
ACACGAAGGGCCCGGACACGAAGGGCCCGGACACGAAGGGCGGGACCGGCGGGCAGGCTGCCGCGCCGCGGCCGGCAGGCGGTTCGGCGGCCGGCCTGGAGCCGGTAGCCGGCGACTTCCCCGCTGCCGCGCCCGCCGCCGTCGTGCCCGATGCCGCCCCGCAGGTGCCGGCCCCTGTGCCGGCGCTGGAACCCCAAGCGGCGCCGGTTACCGGCACCCCGCCGGTGATCCCGCCGGCCGGTTCCAGCGCACCCATCCACGTGGACGAGCACGTCCTCGCCGCGGTGGCGCACGGCAGCTACTACCAGCCGCACGCCGTGCTCGGCGCCCACCTGGACGACCACGGCCACGTTACGGTCCGCACGCTGCGGCGGATGGCCGAGACCGTGACGCTGATCACCGCCTCGGCCCGCGTTCCCATGCGGCACGAATACGAGGGCATCTGGGTGGCCGTGGTGGAGCCCGAACGGCGCGGCCATGTCCCGGACTACCGGATCGAGATCACCTACCCGGGCGGGGAGCCGGAGCTCGTGGATGACCCCTACCGTTACCTGCCCACCCTGGGGGAGCTGGACCTGCACCTGATCGGCGAGGGACGGCACGAGATGCTCTGGCAGGCACTCGGCGCCCACGTCCGGCGCTACAACTCCACGCTGGGGAACATTTCCGGTACGAGCTTCGCCGTCTGGGCCCCCAACGCCCGGGCCGTGCGGGTCAAGGGGGAGTTCAACGGCTGGGACGGCTCGCTCCACGCCATGCGCTCGCTGGGCGGGTCCGGGGTCTGGGAGCTGTTCATTCCGGGCGTCGAAGCCGGAGCCATCTACAAGTTCGAGCTGCTGGGCAAGGACGGACACTGGCACGAGAAGGCAGATCCGATGGCCCGGTGGGCCGAAGTGCCGCCGCTGACCGGATCCCGGGTGGTGGAATCGCGTTATGTCTTCGGCGACGAGGCCTGGATGGCCCGGCGTGCGCAGCAGGACCCGCATAATGCGCCGATGAGCGTCTACGAAGTCCACCTGGGCTCCTGGCGGCTGGGCCTGGGCTACCGCGAACTGGCCGAGGAGCTGGTGGCCTATGTCAAGGAACTGGGCTTCACGCACGTGGAGTTCATGCCCGTGGCCGAGCACCCGTTCGGCGGCTCCTGGGGCTACCAGGTCACCTCGTACTACGCGCCGACGTCCCGCTTCGGCCACCCGGACGACTTCAAGTACCTGGTGGACCAGCTGCACCAGGCCGGCATCGGGGTGATCGTGGACTGGGTCCCGGCGCACTTCCCGAAGGACTCCTGGGCGCTGGCGCGGTTCGACGGCGAGCCGCTGTACGAGCACTCGGACCCCCGGCTGGGCGAGCACCCGGACTGGGGCACGCTGATCTTCGACTTCGGCCGGACCGAGGTGCGCAACTTCCTGGTGGCCAACGCCCTGTACTGGCTGGAGGAGTTCCACGTGGACGGCCTGCGGGTCGACGCTGTGGCCTCCATGCTCTACCGCGACTACTCCCGCCAGGAAGGCCAGTGGTTCCCGAATGTCCATGGCGGCCGCGAGAACCTGGAGGCCATTTCCTTCCTGCAGGAAGTCAACGCCACCGCGTACAAGCGGGTGCCCGGGATCGTCACCATCGCGGAGGAGTCCACGGCGTTCCCCGGCGTGACCCGGCCGACCTCCACCGGCGGGCTGGGCTTCGGGCTGAAATGGAACATGGGGTGGATGCACGACACGCTCCAGTACATTTCCGAGGACCCGATGTACCGGATGTACCACCACGACAAGGCCACGTTCTCGATGGTTTATGCCTTCACCGAGAACTTCCTGCTGCCGATCAGCCATGACGAAGTGGTGCACGGCAAGGGGTCGATGCTGGCCAAGATGCCCGGGGACCGCTGGAAGCAGTTGGCCAATCTGCGTGCCTACCTGGCCTTCCAGTGGGCGCACCCGGGCAAGCAGCTGATCTTCATGGGCACCGAGTTCGGCCAGGAAACCGAATGGTCCGAACAGCACGGGCTGGACTGGTGGCTGGCCGAGAACGCCCCGCACCGCGGACTGCAGCGGCTGGTCGGCGAGCTGAACCGGACCTACCGCGGGACCCCGGCGCTGTACGAGCGGGACAACGAACCGGCCGGCTTCCAGTGGATCGACGCTTCCGACGGGGCGCGGAACACGCTGTCCTTCATCCGCTGGGACCGGCACGGCAACCCGCTGGTATGCATCGCCAACTTTGCCGGGCATCCGCACGAGGATTTCCGGGTCGGCCTGCCCTGGGCGGGGTCCTGGACCGAGGTGCTCAACACCGACAACCCGGAGTACGGCGGCTCCGGCGTGGGCAACCCGCAGCCGGTGGCTGCGGCCGAGGGGGCATGGAACGGGTTCCCGGCTTCGGCGGTCCTCAGGGTTCCGCCGCTGGCCGTGCTGTACCTGAAGCCGGCGAAGTAACCTGGCGGCGTCCGGACGGACAGCTGTTCCGGACGCCGCCGGCCGCGTGGGCTCCCGGCAGGCCGGGAGTTCACGCGGAATTTACATGCCGCACCAACAGTGGTAATGTTAATTTCCGCGCTGGACGGGAAGTCGAGCAGCCCAAGGTCCCCGCCGGATGACCCCGGAGCCCCCCAGGGGGTGCGGACCGGGCCGATTGGACAACCAAATGCCAAGCGTGTAAGTTTGAAAAGTTGCTCCGGAGCGATGGGGGGCCCCTGCGGGGGTT
>NZ_JAAZSQ010000030.1 GCF_012395835.1 Arthrobacter mobilis | reverse complement strand
ACCCGCTCGGGCAAGATCATGCGCCGCCTGCTCAAGGACATCGCCGAAGGCCGCGAGGCCGGCGACGCCACCACCCTGGCCGACAACACCGTCATGGCCCAGATCGCCAGCACTTTGCGCCAGTAGCAGTGGAGGCGCGGCGGCGGCCCGCCTTTAACGCAGACCACCGCCGCGCCCAGTATCGAAGAGCTGGTGGCTGAGCCGCGGTTATTTGTTTACCGCTCACCTACAAGCCGCGAGCAGAGCGGAACCGGCGTAGCTCTCGCTGGTGGAGTAATCCTCGTCGACGCCGATCAGGACGTTCCCGACGAGATCAGAGTGCGACGCGAGGGACCGGTAGAATTCCTAGACCCAGTCGACGAACTGGGCACGCCTTGTTGAAGATCAACCCGCAGTCCGCCAGGCCGTCCTCGTGCCGTAGGGTGTATCCGAGCTCCGGGTCGGTGCCGTTCAGGGCCCGGCAGTGCCGTGGATCACCGACGTGAACCCGTCCCGACACCACATGTGCCGGGACGGGTTCACGACTGAGAGGAGAGATACTCTCCCCGGAAAAGCGCCGCTCCCGGAGCCCTCAGACGAGGGTCTTCATGAGCTCGACCGAGTACGGTCGCAGGGCGCCGAAGTCCCTAGCCTTCACCTTACGGACCCAGCCTGGATCGGCGAGCAGCGAACGCCCCACCGCCACCAAGTCGAACTCCTCGTTCTCGAGCCGCCGCGCGACCTCACGGATCGTCCACGGCGTCGGAGCCGAGAGCTCACCGGTCTCGAAGTCCTGATAGAGGTGGGTGTTTAGGCCGACGGATCCAACCGTGATCGTCGGCTGGCCCGTGATCTTACGGACCCATCCGGCAAGGTTAAGGGAGCTCCCGCCGAACTCCGGTTCAAAGAACCGTCGCGTCGAGCAGTCAAAGATGTCCACCCCGGCATCGGCCAGCGGGCCCACCCACTCCTGCAGCTCGTCTGGGGTGCCCGCGATCTTGGCGTCGTAGAAAGCGGTTTTCCACTGCGAGATGCGCAGAAGGATGGGGAAGTCCGGGCCGACCGCTGAACGGACCGACCGCACGACCTCCCGAGCGAACAGTGTCCGTTCGCGCACGGACCGGCCGCCCCAACGATCGTTGCGCTTGTTGGTCTCCTCCCAGAAGAACTGGTCGAAAAGGTAGCCGTGTCCGCCGTGCAGCTCGACACCGGCGAAACCGAGCCGTTGGGCGTCCAACGCGGCGGAGGTAAAGCCGGCGATAACGTCGTCGACGTCGTCCGCCGTCATCGTCCGCCCACCCGACGCATCCGGGCCGATGAGGCCGGACGGGCTCTCGAGTTCGTCGCCACATGAGGAGTTGGGGTAGTTGAAGTCGCGGTGACCTCCCACATGCCAGAGCTGCGGGATCATCCTCGCGCCCGATTCCGACACGGCCCGACCGATTCGGCCCCAGGCCGGGAGTGCGTCACCGGCGAATGACGGGACAGTCTCCACGTTCCTTGCCGTAGGCCGGTCGATGAACGCGCCTTCCGAGATGATCAGACCGACCTCGCCGTCGGCCCGACGTCGGTAGTACTCCTCGACGTCCTCGCCCGGGACACCGTCCGGGGAGAAGTACCGCGTCATAGGGGACATGACTATGCGGTTGCGCAGCTCAAGCGTCTTGTACTTAAACGGCACGAAGAGGCTGTTAATCGCCTCGTCCCGTGCCTCGGTCGACGCTTCGACAATGTTCATTTTGCCTCCTAATAGTAGGGAAATTGTGTGCGGCACTGGCCGGGCGCGGTCCGATGATGATGGCGTTGCGAACGTCGGACACAGTCACCGTCCTGGCCGCAGACGAATTTGAATCGTTGGATAACCTCGCAACGGCTGGCCTTCCGGCTCGGCGGGATAAACAGTTCTTCCCGCATGTTTTGAGGGCACACTGGACAACTGCTCCCCTCCCGGCGGGCCAGCGACGATCAGGACGTTGTCGTGGCCGCCCTGGAGGCGGTGCCGGAGAGCGCAACGCACTGGTCGCGGGCGAAGATGGCCGAGCGGACCGGGCGGTCGAATTCGACCATCGGGCGCATCTGGAGCATGTTCGAACTCAAGCCCCACCTGGTGGAGGAAGGCTTCAAGCTCTCCATCGACCCGCTGTTCATTGAGAAGGTCTACGACTCGGCCGGGTTCTACCTGAACCCGCCCGAGTCGGCGGTGGTGCTCTGCGTGGACGAAAAGTCGCAGGTTCAGGCCCTGGCGCGGTACCAGCCGGCGTTCCCGATGATGTCCGCATGCCAGAGAGGCGCACCCGCGACTACGCCGGATACGGCACCACCTTGTTCGCGGTCATCAACACCGCCGCGGGCCGGTTACCTCCAGCCTGCACCGCACGGGCCGGGCCGCCGAGTTCAAAAGTTCCTGGCCAGAATCGATGCCCAGGTCTCGGAACACTTGCTGCACTCCAGAGCACGTCCGCAGCGGCCTCCATCTGGGCGGTCCGGATGGTATGCCCGTCTTTCTGGATCCGAACCTGCCGGCCGACCAGATCATTCCACTCGACATGGTTCCCATGAGGATGCCTTTCGTATCGCGGTTTGTTGATGTTGTGTGCGCCAACACGCAGTCCGCCGCACGCCGATATGCTCAGCGTGTGCGGCCGGGAAGGCAGGCCGCCAAGCGTCGGCGCAAGGGCCTGTCCGTCCGTGAACGGCGGCGCCGGGGCGTACAGGGACCGGACCTGGCGGCCATACTGCAGTCGCTTCGGGCGGTGGGGCGGCGCTGGCACTTGGTACGGCGCCGCCCGCGTTCACCTGCCCGGCAGACGTTGCCCTGACCGTCCCTAATCCAGCGATGCCAATAAAATAGACACGTTCTAGTTGCTGGCCTCGACGCGGCCTCGTAGGGCGACGTAGAGATGGTCCTCAGGTGTCGGACCGAGGGCATCAGAAATGAACATGCCTTCTTTAAGCGCAACATTCAACGCCGCCAGCGCATCTGCGGGGTCGCCTTCTATTTCGTAGAGGGCTAGGTACTTGTAGGGGGCCGATCCGTTCCTGGGGGTGGTCGGCCAATGTAAACCGCTGAGCTGCCGTGGCTCCTTTGACAGCCAAGACATCCGGGATGTGCTGATTGTCGTACCAATCATTGTATTCGTCCTCGCGGCCGTCCACCGGGTTTGTCTTGACAACATAGACGGATTTCATGGTCCTCCTTGCCGAAATTTACGGGATCGGCTGCCCCTGTGAGGCGGCTTCATCTACACGGACGCGAAGATGGCAGCTAGCCTAGGTGCTACATTGCAATGATTCAACAGTTTGCAAATCCGCTTGGATGCGGACCTGCGCAGCGGCTGCTGGTTCCACCGGTGGACACTATCGCGGGAATCTTCCCCTGACACCCAAGGGATTCCGGCCGAAGCTCGTTTACCGTTCTCAGTGATGCTGGGGGAGTGGATTGGGCCGCTGCTGCCCAGTTCCGGGGGCAGTGCGAACGTCCGTTCCGCAATCACCGGCAGGTGACCGAGGGGATCATCTACTGGTACCGGTGCGGGATTGTCTGGAGGGACCCGCCTGTCGGGTTCGGCCCGGGGCGGATCGACATGGAAGCGGCACCACCGTTTCGGCCGGAGCGGAACCTGGGATCGGATCCACACGGTGCCGCTGATGCGGGCCGAAGTGGCTGCAGTATTCACTGGACCGTCGCGCCAAAGTTTATCGTCAACTGGAGGCATCAGCATGCGACCGACCTTCCCCGGATCACAGGGGACGCGGCGGATTGCAGGAAGCGGCTCACCCGAACCGGCTGACAGGCGGCGGGTCGGGCCTGCGGCGGGCTGTTCACGAAGCCTCTCTCGTCACCGTCCGGTCCAGGTCAATCGCGACTCTGGCGAAGCAGCGAAACACCGTTACTCGGGAGCTCCCTGAGTCTGTAAGTGCCCAAATGCTCATGCCGACCCTGCGTCAAGTAACGGCTCCACTTGAGCTCGCGTTCGGCACTCCTCTTCGCCGGTCTGAAGCCGCCGTAGGCGGGCTGGCATTGCGAGCCTGCCCGGTCGATGCCGTGCGTCAAGAGATCGGGACGGGCCTGTGCCCTCTCCAGCTCCGCGTTAGCTGAAGGCTGATGCATGCGCTGCGGTGCCTCCTCCGGTCGGACACATCAGGGTGAGGCGCTGATCCCGCGGATTATGACGTCGGCCATGCCGTCAATCTGCTGGTCGCGGGCAGGGGCTGCTGATAGGGTCGTGCCCCTGGTAGCTGCGGCTGCGGGCCGAGGTCCTCGAGGCCAGCTCTCACATCGAAGTAGCAGGCCAGGCCAATTGCCGAAGCTTCTGAAGCATTTACTCTACGTAGCGTCCGTCACCGGCGTTCAACGTGGCGGCTTTTGGTAGGCCGAGGTGCCAGGACTTGGCGGCACTGCCCTGCGTACCGTTAGGCCGGTCCGGCGGTGGCCAGCGAACCTGGCACCTCAGGCAGCCCATGCCCCGCGGCGCCCGTCAGAAACTGCCGGTTTAGGAATCGGTCGTGGCCTGCAGCGGTCTGCGCCGCAACGGATCTCATGCAAGTATTTCGGGCTGGGCCCGGTCGCATACGGCGGCCAGTTCCTTGACGTCGTGCAGAGCGTCCTTCTCCAATTGCCGCAATGTGTCATAGGTTTATTCGGTGACAGCCATGGGCGAAGCGGAACAGTCCAGAATGTAGCCTACTGTGCGGTATTTCCTGCTGCCGCAGACCATCTGCTGCGAGACACCTGGGAGGGCCGGCAGGGGAACTGACCGGCTACAGCCGCACGCCGTCCGGCGGCCAGAATGCCGGCCGGCCGGTGGCAGAACTGTGGGGGCCACGGTGAACCGCGACGAGTTCCACATCGACGGGGACGGGAGCGGGCCGCCCCACGAGAATTTTCGCTCTGCACGCCACCAGAGTTGATGCGCCACCCGTGATTGTGATTCATTCGGGTTCCCTTTATTGGCTCAATCGACCCCTACCGGGCCTCGCGATGATCGTTGGCCATCATTTGACGCTGCCTCGCACTGCCCGCCACCGTATCTGTACTGTCACGCCTCCACTGGTACTGTGCGGAGTCCCGTACGGTTGCTCGCGCAATCTGTTTGCTCAGCTCGGCTGCGGTCAGGTCTGCACAGTAAGCTGGAGTTCCGGGTTGTTGGCGCCAAGAGTCGTTGAGCTCGCCACCGTCGACGGGGTCGAAACCCAGTTCATCGACCAAAGACATCACCCGCCGTTTATTAGAACCTGCCGGGCCGGCGACTGGCAGCGCAATCCGGTTTTTCGCCCCGAAAGGGCGACCCTTCTTCAACAGGCTCACCGCGCCAATGCTGTTGAATACTTTGAAAACCGGGCGCCCAAGCTGCTTCGCTACCCATTCGCTGTCGGCAAGCCCCTCGTCGATCATGTCGATCCGGCCGTCACGGTTCGGATAATAGTTCCCGGTGTCAATTACGATCGGGGCTTGGCGAAGGCCGACAAGGACCTCTTCCGACAGGCACGCTATGGCGGATTGCGGCACGCTGATGATCGCCACGTCGACTCCGCGGAGGGCGTCAGTAGCCCATGCTGGGGTGATCCTGGGCACATCAAAGCCGATAAGCGTTGAAGGCGCTTTGGAGTTTGCGATTTTCACCTCATGGCCCAGTACCGCGAGCCTGCGCGCCAGGGTCCCTCCTATCAGCCCTGCCCCAATCAACCCAAATTTATTCACCAATTTGGCTCTTTCTTATTCTTGGTTTTTTATCTCTTCAGACACGCTGCTTCGCAAATCTCTGCTTTGGTGAGCGCAAAGCTCATTCACATCTTGCAAAACGCATTGGTTGATAATTAGATCATCGGCTGCCAGTCCGCGTCGGAGCATTCCGCGCGCTCTGGGTGAGGCAAAAACTTTGACGTGATTGCGTAACTTGCGGGCCCAAGTACTTTTCTTCCATCAACTGAACTCCAGTAAAGCTTACCGTCCGCGGTTCGTCCAATGCATTTGTCCTTGCGAAAAATACACGCTACGTAATTTGGAGTGGCGCACAAGATGGGACATAGGAATTCGTGCTCGCCTGACCTCGTCCTCGAGCAGTTCAGGGACATGCCGGCCTTGAAGGCCGATGAGGCGCTTCCTTTCGGCTCCGAGAACCGTGAACATGTTAACCTTCTGGATGACCATTGACTTCGCTGCTGCCGTTGCATGGGCCTCTTTGAGCGCGAGGGTGGGTACGGTTTGTTCTAAATCGAACACTTCGACCCCCCGGGAGGTGGGCCAAATCCAAATTCACGTCTTTGCAAATCCAGGTCGATGACAACCTGACCAGTCCCGCAAATGTCCGTCTCGCCCGCGGCAGAGCCGCTGCGGGGACGCGGCTGGTAAAGGTCTGGGCGGGCAGGCCTGATTATGCTGGCGCCAAGGACGTAACCCTTTGCTGTTTGTATAGGTGATGATGACAGTAGCAACAACTAAGCCCTGACTGTCGACGAGGGCAACGTTGTGTCTGGCGGCGAATTGGGCCCCCTGGGGCCGGAGGAAAAGACAGCGCGGTCTCGTACCGAGCGTTCGCCCCGGGTTGCAGGGGCTGCACCGGCGTACATGCCAGTGCCGACGAGCAGCACACCGGCCTGCGTCCAGTCGGCCGCCTGCCAAGTTAAGGCCGTAACGGGATCATTGAGCCCGCCGAGTCAAAGTGCGTTTGGTTCTTCAGCAGCCGGGATGTTGTGGCGGGCCGCGGAAAAGGCGTTCGACGGTTCCGGGGCGGCGGGACTGCCCATAAGCGGCGCCACTCACGGCCCATAAGTAAAGTTTGCCCCTACCCTCTGCAACGGCGGTTTCCGGCATCTGCTACGCCGCCGCACGCACGCCGACACGCCATCCCCTGGCTTGACATAATCACGGTTATCGGTCATCCAAACGTCCAAGTTGCCGGCAGACGCGAAAGCCCGCCACCCTGCTTGACGTTAGCATCAGCAACGCCTTCATCATCCCGAGGCCGCCCAGACCTTTCCGCACACGCTCCGACCGGTCGAAGTTTCCGACGAACGGGTCGCCGAGGTGATCAGGCCCTGCGGGTTTGACGACGATCCGGCAAGACATCTGAACGTCATGTTTAAACGGCTGTGCCGTGCAATCGGAAGGAACCGTGCGTTGCTCCTATGTCAAGCGGCCGCCGGCAGCCTGCCGGCGGCCGCTTGGCTTCGCAGGGTGCGGTAGACGGTTTTGGCGAGTTGTCTTTTGAGGCAGCGCAGGGCCTCCTTGGTGCTTTTGCCCTCGGCGAGCTTGCGCCGGTAGTAGTCCTGGCCGGGGCCGGGCAGCCGGATCTGGGTGAGCGCGATCCGGTGCAGGGCGCAGTGCAGCTGCCGGTTGCCGCCGCGGCAGAGCCGGATCCCGTCCGGGGGTATTGCCGGACCAGACGGGATCCGGCGTGCTCCCGGCGTGCATCGCGAAGCAGGCCTGGGTGTGGAACTGGCCGATGCCTGCGGTCTCGCCCAGGATCTTCGCCGCGGTAAGCGGCCCGCACCCGGGCAGGGCCAGCAGCTCCGGGGCGTGTTCGGCACCCAGGGCGCCGATGCGCTTCTCCAGGACATCGGCCATGGCGCTCAGCCGGTCGATGTCGGCCAGCACGTCCCGGGCCAGTTCGGCCACGATCCCGTCCCGGTCTGCCAGCGATCCGGCCAGCCGGGCCCGGTGATGGCCCTTGCCCGGGGCCGGAACCGTGAGCTCGTCAAGACGGCGGCCGGATTCGTCGACCGCGACAAAGGTATGCGACTTCTTATGGACGTCCGTGCCGAAAACAACCACCATGGAAACGGCCTTCCTTTGATCCAGGGGACGGTCGGCCGGCCGGCGGACAAAGCTCAGTCGGGGCGGTGCCACGCTCCTATCAGGCCACGCCGGCCGGTCCTTCACACCCGGCGGCGGCAAAACGCGCGACAGCCTGCCCCTCAGGGACGGCACCCACTCTATGAGCCAGCCACCGAATGATCAGGATCCAACCACCGCGGAATCCGCGGCACCACCCACACTGACACTGACCCACTCTAGGGCGTGTCCTGTGAATCATCGTAGCCACAGGATGATGGCTGCGATGAGCAGTTCTGCCCGGTAGTAGGCGGCGCGTTTGGCGTAGCGGGTGGCCAGGTCGCGGAACTGCTTGAGCCGGTTGAAGCAGCGTTCAACGACGTTGCGCCGCTTGTATTCCTCCCGGTCGAAGTCCGGAGGGCGCGCGCCGGCGCTGCCCTTGGCGGCACGGCGGGCTATCTGATCGGAGCGTTCGGGGCTGGTGAACCGGATTCCGCGGGAGCGCAGCGCCGCGCGGGTGCAGGGGTGCGAGTAGGCCTTGTCGGCCAGGACTGCCTCGGGCCGGGACCGGGGCCGTCCGCGGCCGGGGCGGCGGACCCTGATCTCCTCCAGCAGCGGCAGCAGCTGCGGGTTGTCCCCGTCCTGGCCGGGCGTGAGGATCACGCCCATGGGGAGGCCCCGCCCGTCGACGGCCAGGTGGATCTTCGAACTCAGTCCTCCCCGGGACCTCCCAATCCCTTCGCCGTCCACTGCGAGGGCCTCGACCGCGGGGTTGCACCCCCCTTTTTCCGGGCCCCTGCCGCATGCTGATGGGCCCGGACAACAGTCGAATCCACGCTGAGAATCCATTCGACCTCCCCAACCGCGTCGTCCTTGACGACCGCCTCGGCCAGGATCTTCTCCCACGTGCCGTCCGCGGTCCATTTGCGCAGCCGCTCGTGCGCGGTCTTCCACGGCCCGTACCGTTCGGGCAGGTCCCGCCAGGGCGCGCCGGTGCGCAGCTTGAACAGGATCGCGTTGATCACCTGCCGATGATCACGCCACTGCCCGCCGCGCCCGGACGCCGGAAGAAGAGGCTCGATCCTCGCCCAGGCCTTATCAGTGAGTTCGCCCCTGCCAACCACCCCACCGGTCTACCACGCGGTGCACCCGATCCACAGGACAGGCCCTAGACCTCCTCCCGGCTGGGCATCTGTACCTGTCAGTCAACTCATTGGATTCCCGGTGCGGCGGTGCGGAAGCCGCAGTTGCTGCTGGCCGAGTCCTGCCCGTTGGAGCTGCGGGCGGCCACGCGGTAGCGGTTGCAGTACGAGTCGTGGCACAGGAACGACCCGCCGCGCATGACCCGCCCGCGACCGATGGTGGGCCCCTGCGGGTTCTCCGCCGGGGCCATGCGGTAGTACTTCGGCAGTCAGGATCCGAGCTTGCGGAGGATGGATTCCGCCTCGGCGACCATCGACGTGACGATCTCCGCCGCAGGCAGGATCTCATGAACCGTCTGGATGCCCTGGCCGGCGGGCATCATGCCTGTGGCCAGGTCACCGTCCTGATACCCGGTCTCGACAAGCGTGCCGGCCACGGCATACTGGCCGGGGAAATCCCGGATCTGGCCTTTCTTTTCTTCCCATTCGGAGGTCCAGTCGTTGCGGAATGCCCGCAGCGGCTTGCCCGTGTAGGACTTGGTGAGCACGGTGTCCCGGCTGTTGCCGGTAATGACCCGCTGCTTGAAGGCCTCGTGGCCGTATGCCTCGTTGGACGCGATAAAGCGGGTGCCGACCCAGACCGCGGCAGCACCAAGGCAGCGCGCGGCAGCCAGTCCCCGGCCGTCGGTGATGCCGCCGGCGGCGGCAACGGGTACGTTGACGGCATCGACAACGCCGGGGATCAGGGCCATGGTGCCCACATGCCCGGTATGGCCGCCGCCTTCGGTTCCCTGAGCGATGATGAAGTCCACACCTGCGCCGGCGGCACGCTCGGCGTGGCCGATCGAGCCGGCGAGGGCACCGACGATGATGCCTTCACGGTGGCAGCGCTGGACGAACTCGGCCGGCGTGGCAAAGGTCAGAATGACGACAGGCGGCTTTTCCTCCATAACAACTTCGACCTGGTCGTGGACGGCACCTTTGGTCAGCAGTGCTTCCACGCCGGTGAGCTTGGTCCGTTCAGCCGGGGAGAGGCGTCCCCACAGTTCACGGACCGGTTCCCACTGCGAGTCGTCGTCCGAGGTGAGGGCGTCGGGCAGGAGCAGATTGACCGCATAGGGCTTGTCGGTCCTTGCCTTGATGTTCCTGATTTCGGCCCGGAGGGCGTCGGGCATGTAGCTGACCCCTCCCAGGCATCCCATGCCGCCGGCATTGCTGACGGCCACGGTTAGGTCGGCCTGGGCAACACGTGCCATGCCGGCGGAGAGGACGGGATGTTCAATGCCGAGGAGTTCGGTGATTTCGGTCTTCATGAGGCATACCTCCTGTAGGGGACTCAGCAGGTGGGCTCGGCAAGTGCCGGCTGGCTGAGCCTGATTTGGTGGGCGATCTCGGCGGGTATCGGCCGGGACGATGCGGTGGCGGGGTCGACGTTGACGTACACGCTTTCGACGGTGCAGACGGGCCGGCCTGTGGTACTGAATGAGAACCGCAGCGTGAAGCTGGAGGTTCCGATTCTGGTGCAGACGACCTCGGCGTCCACCCAGTCGTCAAGATAGGCGGGACGATGGAAGTCCAGCGTGCTGCTGACCACGGAGGGATCGAACCCGGCCTGGAGGAGCTCAGGGTAGCTCCACCCAAGGCTGCGGAAAAACTCGGTCATCGCGACGTCGGCATACTCAAGGTAGCGGGAATTGAAGAGGAACTTCTGCGGGTCCGTCTCGTGATACCGCACCCTGAACCGATGGAAGAACACCTGGCTAGCCACCGATCCGGGTCCCCTGGCGCAACGATTCGTAGAACGCCGGGCGAATGAACTTCAGTCCCGGGGGCTCCGGATTATCCCTCGAAGCCGAGACCAGGGATGAGTCCAGGTCAGCGATAACGATGCCCTCCTGGCGGGTGTCTGCATGGGCTGCCAGCACCCCGTCGTTGAGACCGAAGGTCCGGTCCAGCGGGGTGGTGACCAAGGCGTAACCGGTGCAGTGCAGGGCACCGCCGTGAGGCAGTCCGTTGGAGCCGACCAGCGGAGATACCGCGACATAGAGCTGGTTTTCCATGGCCCGGGCGTGGGCCCCGTAGCGGACGCGGTTGGCGCCGCGACTGTTCCAGGTCAGGGAAGGGGCCAGGATCAGCTCGACCCCTTGCAGTGCCAGTTCCCTTGAAACCTCCGGGAACTCAATATCCGCGCAGATCTGCAGCGCCGTGGGGAAGCCGTCGATCCGCACCTGCGTGACCGTATCTCCCGGGGAGATGCCCATGGCCCGCTCCGGGGGCGTCAGATGCAGCTTGTCCTGGGTGTCCACCTGTCCGTCAGGATGGAAATAGTAACCGGTGTTGCGCAGGCTGCCGTCCGGCAACTGCCGGAAATGGCTGGCGCCGGCGATAACGATGCCGAATTGCTGGGCGATACCGGACATCAGGTCCACATAGTCGTTGGCGATTCGCGGAAACAGGCTCCGGTACACCTCATCGACACGGGACGGTGCCAGAGCCTCAGGATCCGGATGGCTGGCGAGCAGCCCTGTCGTGACCAGTTCCGGCAACAGGACCACTTGGGCCCGGGCGGCTGCGGCTTCGGCCACGACAGAGGCGACATGCTCACCGAATACCTCGAGGGATGGCTCGGCCCTGAGGGCGAACTGTGCGGTGGCGATCCGCAACCGGCTCATGCGACCGCTCCTTCCTGCAGAAGCAACTGCTTGAGGGCTTTTCGGTCGACCTTCTCCGTCCGTGCATTGATCGGGAATGCTTCAAGCGCCACGAAGGCCGTGGGGATCTTGTAACCGGCCAGCCGTTGGGCGCAGAAAGCCCGGAGTTCATCGGTCGCGGGCAGGTCGCCGCCCCGCGGGACAATCGCCGCCACCACCTGTTCGCCGTACTGCAGGTCCGGCAATCCGACGACGCTTACGGAACGCACAGAAGGGTGCTGGGCCAGGACAGCCTCGACTTCGGCGGGAGAAACGTTGCTTCCACCACGGATGATCATGTCCGAGATGCGCCCCTCGACGAACACGTAGCCGTCCTGGTCCACCCGCACCAGGTCGCTCGTGCGGTACCAGCCGTCCTCGGTCAGGACCTTGTTCGTCAGCTCCGGATCCTTCCAGTAACCGAGAAAATGGGCCGGACCCTTCCACTGTGCTTCGCCAACTGCTCCGGCCGGCACGTCGTTGCCGTCCGCGTCCACCACGCGCATCCGGGAACCGGGTGCAACGCGCCCGGACGAACCAAGCACAGGTACCGGATCCTGGACGGGGTCATAGGTGACGGCAGGGAAGCACTCGGATGCTGCGTACACGTCGTGCACCGGACAGCCCGTGAAGTCCGTCCAGCGGGCGAACACCGTTTCATTACGGGGTTCGCCACCGGAAATGCATAACCTCAGCGATCCCATGTCCGGACGCTCTGCCAAGGTGTCCAGGTACTCGGTGAGCTTCACGAACATGGTGGTCACACCTGCCAGGAAGGTACCCCGCAGCCGGGAAACGGCATCGATGATCATCTCCGGTTTGGTCCGGGGAAGAACTATGACTTCCCCGGCCCGGATCAGGGTCGCCATGGATGTGGTGACCAGACCGAAGGCCCAGGCCATGGGCAGGCATACGATAGTGCGTTCGGTTGCGGTGATGTGCCAGACCGCGGCATAGGCCTCGGCGCCGGCCAGCAGACCTGCATGTGAATGCATCACGGCCTTGGGTCGGGCCGTGGACCCGGAGGTGTAGCAGATCAGGGCCAGCTTTTCGGGGTCCGGGTCGGGCAGCGCGGCCAGTTCGACCAGGGACGGGGCACCGGCGAAGACTTCCGCAGGGTCAATAACGAGAACCGGAGGGGCGTCGGGAAGTTCGTCGATGACTGCCTTCGCCCGCTGGTCGGCGACAATCAGGGAAGCGCCGGAATTCTCAAGTACGTAGGATACTTCGGCCGGCCCTGATGAGGCATACAGGGTGACCAGGACCGAACCGGCCCGCCAAATGGCCGTGGCCGCTGCCAAGTAGCCGGCCGAATTGTCGGCCATGAGCACAACGTGCGTGCCGGTGGTTGCTCCTGCCTCTACCAGCCGGGCTGCAAGCCTGTCGGCAGCGGCATCCAACTCGCCGTAGGTGACAACCTGCTCATTATCGCGCAATGCCATCTTCAACGGCCGGGCAGCTGCCACGCTGCGCAGCCGAGTCGAAAACGTTTCGCACACCATCATCCGGCCCGCTTGAACATCACGACCCACTGGCCGTCCTGGCACACTTCGCCCTTCTGGTTGACCACCGACACATCGAACGTGACGATCCCGCGGTCCGGCTTGGAGGAGGAGGCCTTCTTGGCTGCCACAGTCTGCTCTACACGGATGGTATCCCCGATCCTCACCGGTCCCTTGAGGCTCCAGGTCATGCCCAGAAACGCAATTGCGGTTCCTTCCTTAATGCCCAGCCGGGACTCCAGGCCGGTCGCCACGGCGAACACTCCCGGACCGTGGAAGATCCGCCCGCCGAACTGTGTCTGCTTCGAGAATTCCTCGTCCGTATGCAGCGGGTTGAAGTCCCCGGAGAAACCGGCGAACAGGACCACGTCGGCCTCGGTGATGGTACGGGCCGGGGTCTTCCAGGACTGCCCGATCTCGAATTCGTCAAAATACAGTCCAGTGGAGCTCTGCGTGTCGACTGCTACGTCCATTACGTCCTCACAAATTCCGGGAGAAGGGAAGCGCTGAGGCAGTCTCATTCCTCGGCGCCGCCAATTTCAGCGTATTGCAATCCTGACGGGGGCGCCGCGGGGAATCCATTGACATTCAACCGAAAAGCACAGGCGTCTTTCAGTACTCTTCCAGTCGGGGCTCGCCGGGGCCTACCATGGAGCGGAAACTCCGTGGGGACTTGGCCGGCATCGCGGCTCGCTCAGAACTCCCCTCAGCGATGGCGTTATTTTTTGTGACTCTTCCAATTCTCACTCCACCCAGCGGCTCGTAGTGTCAGAACCGGGTCGACGCGATCCATGACACACCGCAAGCAGACTGGAGCACCATGCGCATCTGTTTCCTGAACCCCTTCGGGACGGAGAAATACGACAATCTTATTAAGGAAGTGCTCGTTCCTTCCCTCCGCGAAGAAACCGAACTTGAAGTCTGGCATCTGAACGCAGGGCCCCGGAACCTGGACTACTACGCACCGAAGCAGCTGGTTCAGGTGGAGATCCTCAAGGCTGCCAAGGCCGCCGAAGAGGCCGGATTTGATGCGTTTGTCATCGGCTGCCTCTATGACCCCGCGCTGACCGAGGTCCGCGAACTCGTAAGCATTCCCGTGGTCGGGCCGCTCGAGGCGTCAACTGCGATTACCCGCATGTTCGGGCACCGGTACGCGGTGGTGACGGATCATCACAAGGCGGTTCCCGAACTCAAGGACCGGCTGAGGGTATACGGCACGGACGTCAACTGCCTTGGGGTCGAAGCCGTCGGCTGGTTCGTGGACGACATGGTCGAGGATCCGATGTCAGTGGCGGAGGAAACCTACGGCCATGTCCAGGACATCATGAGACGTACCGGAGCGGAAACCGTGCTGATCGGCTGCACCATCGTCTCAGCCTGCTACGAACTCGCGTACCTGCGCGGAAGGAAGGAACTGGGGGAACTGTCAGTCATCAACCCGAACCTGATCGCCGTCAAAACCGCCGAGATGCTCGCGGATATGAACGCGGCCGGCCAGTACCGCCTGGCGCGTACCGGCTACTACCAGAACCTTGCCGCACACGATCCCGGCCAGGCCGCCGAGGTCGACCCTTATTTTGAAAGTACGCTCTACGCTCCGGAAAGGATCGGATAAATGACTTCCTCAGTACTCGTCGTCGGGGGCGGCCTCGTCGGCACCTCAACCGCCTACTTCGCCGCCCGCGAGGGGCTGAACGTTACCCTGCTGGAACAGAAACACATCGCCTACGGTGCCTCCGGACGGAACCCCGGCTTCGTGTGGCTGCACTGCCGCAACCCAGGCTGGGCACTGAACATCTCGCTGAAAGGACGGGCACTCTACGACCAGCTGAAGGAGGATCTGCCCGTCCCGTTCGAATTCCGGGCCGAAGGCGGCCTGATCTACTTCCACGACGAACGCCAGGCCCCGATCTTCAAGGAGTTCGTCGAGGCCCGCCAGGCTGACGGCCTGGACATGACGCTCCTGGACGGCAAGGAAGTCCGGGAGAAGGTCGGCCCGATCCGCGAGGACGTCGTTGGAGCCAGCTTCTGCGCCAATGACGCCCAGATCAACACCCCCACCGTGGTCAATGCGCTTGCAGCGGGTGCCCGGGCCGAAGGGGCCGACCTGCGCGAGGGGGTTACGGTTACCCGGCTCATCGTCTCCGGAGAGCGGATCATCGGAGTCGAGACCAACGAAGGCAATTTCTTCGCCGACAAGGTGGTCATTGCATCCGGGGCGTGGACCGAGAAGCTCATGCGGGCCAGCGGCTACGAGGTCCCGATCGGCCGGGAACGCCTGCAGGTCATGGCCACCAAGCCCCTGCCGGCCCAGATCAAACCGGTGGTCTACGGCCCGCTGGCGGCAAAAACCTACACTCTGTTCCGGAACCTGCCCTCGTGGGACGGCAGCCTGTTCCATAGCAAGATCGAAGAAGAGACGGGTTTGGAGCTGCTGACGCTGGCGGCTCAGCGGGCCAATGGTGAAATACTGCTTGGCTGCCCCATGGATTATCCGGCCGAAGTGGATCTCTTCCCGAGCCTTGAGGGTCTCGGCGCCATCGCCACGGACATCATGAACGATTTCCCGGGACTGCGGAAGGTGGGCATCGACCGCGTCTGGGCCGGTGTCCTGCCCTTCACTTCCGACATGGTCCCGGTCATCGACGAGATTGCTCCGGGCCTGATCATGGCCGCCGGGCACGTCTTCGGGAATTCCGCCGGTCCGATGAGCGGAAAGCTGATCAGCCAGCTGCTGACCGGCAGGGAGCCTGAAGTCGACATGACCGAGGTGCGCTGGGACCGCCAGCTGGACCCGGTTGTCCCGGGGCTGTCCGTGCAGTGGTAGCCACCCCGTAGGCTGCTCTCGCCCGGAGGCCTGCGGCCGGGGCGCCGGGACTTGCGTCCCGGCGCCCCGGTGCCATACCGTCCGGCGAGATATGCCCCGACACTTTGGAGCGCCTTCATGGGTTACAACCGTACCGTTCGGATTTCGCTGGGGGATGTCGACTCGGCGCAGGTGATTTTCTTTCCCACCGTCTACCGGTGGCATGAATACAATTTCTCCGAATGGCTGGCAGCAAACTTCCGTCCGCTGCGTGAGATTCTGGCCTCAGGCTTCGGACTCCCGGTCGTACATTCTTCGGCGGAATACCTGTCGCCGCTCCATCAGGACGACTCCGTGACGCTGGAGTCGTGGGTGGCCGACATCGGCAGGACATCCCTCACCTTCCGCACCAATGTCCTGGAGGGGGCAGGCGTCGCGGCAATTGTGGAAACGAAGCACGTCTGGGTCGCGTTTTCCCCGGCTGGCGAATTCAAAGCTGCCCCTTTCCCGGCCGAACTGGCAGCTGCGTTAACCACCGATGTAAGTCCCGGCTAACCCCGCACCCCCGGACAGCAGCACGTCCCGCGTTCTTCCACCGGAGGAAGAACGCGGGACGCCACGGGCCGCGGAAGGGCAGGTTAGTCATTGACCTGCGCGATAACCTCGATCTCGATGAGATGCTGGGGATCCCACAGGCGGGGGACCTGGATACCGACGCTTGCAGGTTTCGTATCCCCGAACACCTCGGAACGTAAATCCGAGAGCAGCGCAACATCTTCGATATTGGTGACATACATGGTCGTCTTCACGACGTCGTCGAATCCGGCGCCGGCGGCATCCAGGATGCTTGCGAGATTTTCGAAGACCTGGCCTGCCTGGGTGACAATATCGTCTCCGACCGTTTTCCCGTTGGCGTCGACCGGGACCTGTCCGGTGGTGTAAACCATGTTCCCGGAGCGAACTGCGTGGCTGTAGTGCCGGCCCAACGGAACCTGCGGTGCCGTAATTTCCTTGCGCAAAATATGCGTCTCCCTTTGGCTTGGAATCAGTGTGGGGGCGAGGCCATCGAAAGCCCCGGCGGGCTTGGCCGCGTTCCCCTGCCGTGTATCGGCAGGGGAACGCAGGGTCGCGTCATTAATCGTTGCCTAGCCGCCCAGCATCAGCAATTAGAGGACTGCCAATTGATGCCTGGCAACCTTCGTATTGTTTCCAATTCCCTGCCCGCCGTCTGAGCCATACCTTTTTTGCAGCACATTGCGTTCTCGGTCGAAAGGCCGTGACGTTGACCGGCTTGCAGCCAGAAACTCCTCAGGAAAGGCCAGGATGAACGTGGCAATGCAACAAAGCACAAGCCCACCGACCGCAGCCGCGGAATCCCGCTATGCGGCTGAAGCGCAAAACGTGACAGTGGAGTTCCATGGGCACAAGGCCGTGGATAACGTCTCCCTCGGGATAGCCAAGGGCGAAGTATGCGCGATTATCGGGCCGAGCGGCTCGGGCAAGAGTACGCTGCTGCGCACCTTCAACCACCTCCAGGAACCGACCAGCGGACAGATTCTGATCAACGGCAGGCCGACCGTCCCCGGCAGCCGCAAACCCAAGCCGGCCGACCTGATGCAGCTGCGGCGGACCGTCGGGATGTGTTTTCAGTCGTTCAACTTGTTCCCACACCTGACCGCCTTGGAAAACATCATGCTGGCCCAGACCAAGGCCTTGGGACGAAGCAAGGATGAGGCCAGGGAACGCGGCCGGCACCTCCTTGAACGCGTCGGTCTGGAGGCCAAGGCCAATGCCCGTCCTTCCCAGTGCTCCGGCGGGCAGCAGCAGCGCATCGCCATCGCCCGCGCCCTGGCCCTTGACCCGGAAATCATGCTCTTCGACGAGCCCACCTCCGCCCTCGATCCGGAACTCGGCGCAGAAGTCCTGGCTGTCATGCGGGAACTGGCAGACTCCGGTATGACGATGCTGGTGGTCACCCACGAAATGAATTTCGCCGAAGACGTGGCCGAGCACCTGGTGTTCATGGCCGACGGGGTCATCGTCGAACAAGGCGACCCGTCCTCCGTTCTCCGTTCCCCGCAGCAGGAGCGCACACAAAAGTTCCTCCGGGCGGTGAACGGGCGGTGACCGGAATCCTCGCCAGCTTTAGCGCGATCATCGCGGGGCTGGGCACTACGCTGCTGCTGGCCGTGGGTGGTTTTGTCCTCGGAGCGGTTATCGCGCTACCTCTGGCATGGGCCCGGGTCTCGTCCTTTCCCGCCCTGCGGTTTTTGGCAGGGGGATACATCGAGATCGTCCGCGGCATTCCCCCGATCGTCTGGCTGTTCGTCCTCTACTTCGGCCTGACCCAGTTCAACCTGCAGCTGACCAGCCTTGGGGCTGCCGTTCTCGGCCTGGGTGTCATCTCTTCCGGCTATATCGCCGAAATCTACCGTGCCGGCCTCAGCTCGGTTCCAGGAGGACAGCGCGAGGCAGCCCAGGCGCTGTCCCTGCCCCTGACATCGTCGTTTGTCCATGTCACGGCTCCGCAGGCCCTTGTGGCGGTCATACCGCTGGCCGTCGCCTACTTCATCGGACTGCTGAAAGACAGTGCGGTGGCCTCGGTCATCGGTGCCCAGGACATCACGGCCATGGCGCTGGCCCTCAGCAAGCGTTCGCTTGACGGCCTGACGGTCTTCGCCATCGCCGGCGCGGTCTACCTAATCATCAGTTTCCCCGTCGCCATGTTCGGCCGCTGGCTTGGACAGAAGGCGGCTTCCCGATGGGCGGTGCGGGTATGAATACCGACAGCTGGTCCGATCTCCTGGCAGACCTGCTGCCCGGGCTTGCCCTCAGCCTGCAGCTGACCGCGGCGATGCTGGCCATGGGCCTTCCGCTCGGTCTGCTCATGGCTGTCGGACTGTCCCAGAAGCGAAAGTACGTCTCGGTCCCCACCCTTGCCCTCGTGGAGATTGGCCGCGGCATCCCGGCTCTGGTCCTTCTCTACATGATCTACTTCGGGCTGCCGCAGGCGGGAATGTCGCTGGACGCGTTCCTCTCGGCCGCGGTGGGTCTGGCCATCAGCTTCGCCTCCTACACCAGCGAAGTGTTCCGGGCCGGCCTTGCCGCCGTCCCGCATGGACAGCGGGAAGCCGGCCACGCGCTCGGCCTACCGCGCACGGTCATCTTCCTCCGCGTACTTCTGCCTCAGGCACTAAAGATCATTGTTCCGCCCTTGCTCGGCTGGGCCATCATCTACTTCCAAGCGACCTCACTGGCCTTCGCCCTGGCAGTGCCAGAACTGATGAGCCGAGCCTATGTCCTGGCAACTACCAACTTTCAGTACCTGAACATGCTTGCCCTTGCTGCAGGGCTCTACGCTGCCATCTCGATTCCCCTCTCCCTCCTATCCGAACACATGAACCGCCGCGGATCCCGAACCGCAACTTCCTGACTACCTGCTGAAACGAGGAATCCCATGAAAACGCTTATCCGCCGTGGCACCATCGCCCTGGTCCTGCTGGGCGCGGCTGCCCTTTCCGGATGTGCCGCCGACGCCCAAACCACGGTCGCATCAGACTGTGTTCCCGCCTCGAAGTTCAACACCCTTCATGAAGGCAAGCTGAGCGTTGTGGGCCCGGATTACCCGCCCCTGTTCACTTACCAGAACTCGAAAATTGACGGCGTGGACGGCAAGATCCTGGAGTCCTTTGCGAAGGCGAACTGCCTTGAGCTGGACGTCAAGGTGCTGCCTGCAGCCGGCGTGATCGAGGCGGTCAAGGGCCGGCAGGCCGATGTCGCAGCAGGCGGTTGGTACCCCACCGAGGAGCGGGCCAAAATCGTGAACCAAAGTGAACCTGCCTACGGGGATCCGGCCGTGCTGGTGGGAAAGAACCCGTCCGGGCAGATCGAAGACTACGAGGGCAAGACCATCGGCACTACCCAGGGGTACCTCTGGGTAGACGACCTGGTGAAGTGGGCCGGAGACAAGGCCAAGCTCTACCAGTCACCCGACGCCGTTTACCAGGATCTGCTGAACGGCCGCATTGATGTGGCCATGATGGCAGTCAACGAGGCAGCCGGCCGGCTTGATCAGTCCCCGGACTCCGGGCTGAGCTATGTCGAGATGGCGGAAACCCCTCTGATCGAAGCCACCCAGCATCCCTCGGTGACGAACCTGCCCCATACCAAGGGCAACACGGAACTGACCGAGGCTATCAACAGCCATCTCGAAAAGATCCGGAATGACGGCTCCCTGGCCAAGATCCTCGGAGACTTCGGGATCGACGAGTCGCAGGCAAAGCCGGAAAGCGAGTAGGGCCCGCCAAGATCACGAATACGGACAGCGGCACGACCGGCACGACGAGCGTGCCGCTGTCCACATCGGACGCATTTGCGGTCCATCACAGGCAGGCTTACAGTCCGGCGTCAGGTATAGCCCCTGCCAACGCACACCGCAGACTTCACCGTAGAAAGGTTCTCCCCGTGACGAGAGGGTATTCGGCCGGCGGCACCATTACCACGGAATCGGGCCCGCAGCGGTCCAAGGAGGCAGCCATGTCCGGACAAGGGTCTTCCAGGACGGAGCCTTTGACCTGTGAGGTCGGATGCCGGTTCTGCCTGGGACCGGAGACGGACTAACATTCCTCAGGATTGGCTGATCCGTCCGTCAAGGTTCCTGCACTATAGGCCCGGGGACGGAATCTGCCGCCAACTAGAGCTTTCAGGGCGTCATTCCGCGGTATCGGCAGTCTGGCACGAAGGACGCCAATACAAGCCTTCAGAGTGCTAATGAAGCAAGGTCTGCATATCGTGTGTTTTCCAGTTCCGAGCCGTGATAGTCCACATAATCTCACGCAAGGGAGAAACTCCTGCCAAGCCGGTGCCTGTCTACGTCACTGGTTTTGCAAGGAGTTTCTCCTTTGCCATCTTCGCTTGATGGTTCATGCCCGCAATTCCCATCAATCCGGATTACTCTAGGGATCGTCAAACACCGCCTGTCATCTGTGGTCACTGACCGGCAACGGGCAGTAACCGGACCCCTGCTCCCGCCCGCGGGGAAACTCCCCAGGCCGGGACGGACAGCCCGGGAAATGGCCGACAGGCAAAGCAATGTGGCTCCAATAAGGGGATCTACGGCGTGGACGAGCCGTAGATCTAGGAGGAAGGCTGCAGTACTGCCCGGGGCCGATTTACACGCCAACGCAACCCGTCAGCCGGCCGTTGCTTGATGACCTGTTCGCCGCGGGTCCGCTTCACGGACCCCAGGAAACACAAAGCAAGACCGATGTGCCACTGCCGTGGGCCGGGGAAAGGCAAAAACGATGGCAATTATTCGCCGATCCGGTAACGCCCTGACGGCACGAACCGGGGCCGACGGGGCCTTTGAGGCCGACCAGCACGGCCGCGAACTGAGACCGGACAACCTCAGCTGTCAGGGCATCATGGCAGGGCGGTATTCCTTGTGGAGCTCCAAAGTCTTCCCGCTCATCAGTCATGCCGTAGGGACCCTCGCTCAGGTCATACGGCGACGCTATAGGCATCACGGCGGTGCCGGGTAATGAGTACCCCCTATCCACGTATCGTCCGGCGGACACGATAGATGCGTCGCGGGCCCGGGCACCTGCGAACGCCGAAACGGCGCCGGCCAGAGGTCAGAAGGACCTGGTCCGGGCGTCGAGCTGTTCGGTGCAGCCGAAGGGGACCGCGTCGCTCAGTCCGACGGTGAAGTGCCCGTGGCCCAAGCGAGTGACCAGGATGCCGTGGCTGCGGCCCAGCAGGGCGACATCGATCATCCGGTCGACTGCCGCGTCCAGGCAGCGGTCCATCATGAACCTGTCGCGGACCTTAACTTCGACGACGGTGTCAGTTTCGGTGTTCATGACCTTGCCCCTTCGTGTTCGGAGACCGGCAGGACCGTATGACCCTGCGCCTTCTCGTACAGGGCCCGGGGTTCGATCCCGTGGGCTGCAATCCAGAGCGCGTCCGCAGCGGCGGTTACGGTCTCCACCTGGCCGGTTCGGATGGTGCGCCCGTCTTTTTGGATCTGCACCTGCAGGCCGGCCAGGTCATTCCACTCTGCGCGGATTCCCATGAGGATGCCTTTCATATCGCGGTTTGTTGATGCATGTGCGCCAAGGCGCTGCCCGCCACATGCCGCTGCGCTCAGTGCGGGATCCTGCAGGAAAGACAGGCCGCGCCAGCCGACGGTGCAAGGCATGGCCGTGCCGTGAACTTCGACGCCGACGCGTACGAGGTCAGGGCGTTGCGGCAGTTCCTTCGGTCACTTCAGGCGGTGGCATCGGCACCCCGGTATGGAGTCGCCCGTGTTCACCTGTCAGGCGGATCTTCCCCCTGCCTGTGTCTTATCCAGCTACGGCAATAAGGGACAGGCTCTAGTCTTGCCAGCAGGCGGCAATGTCGCTGATGGGCGCGAACCAAACATCGGAGTGCTGGCTGGCGTGTTCAAGGAAACGCTCGAACATGAGCAGGTGGTGGCCGCGGCCGATTGTCTGGGGGTGGACGGTAAGGGCGTAGACTCCGCCGGGTACCCGTTCGTGGGCGAAATCGAACAGGTCGGTCCATCGTTTGAGTACGTCGTCGGTGGAGGCCATGCCGACGCTGCGGGGGAGGTTCTCCAGGGGCGGGAAGTCGTCGAGGTACCAGGAGACGGGGATCTCCAGCACGCTGCTGGGAGGGCCGAAGACGTTTCCCTCCTCCCGGCTTTGCCTGATCACCGGGCGGGGGCGGTACGGCTCGAAGTCCCTGCCCATCAGCGAGGAGTCCCAGGTGAACTCGAACTCTTCCAGCAGCTGCAGGGTTGTCTCCGAAAAGTCCCAGGCCGGTGAGCGGTAACCTGCCGGCCGGCTGCCCACGAGCTTTTCGTGCTGCTTGAGCTGCAGCTCCATGAGCCGGCGTTCCTCATCGGCTTCGAGTTTGGGAATGTATTCGTGGTAGACGCCGTGCGCGGCGATTTCGTGGCCGTGGTCCATCACGGCTTCGCACTGGGAGGGGAAGGTCTGGAGTGTGTGCGTCGGGATGCACCAGGTGGTCCGGATGCCGAAGCGGCGGAAGGTCTCCAGCACGCGTGGCACGCCGACTTCGGCACCGAACTCCCCGCGCGAGAGGTATGCCGGTGAGGTGTTCCCGAAGGAACCCATCCAGACGCTGTGGGCATCGAAATCCGCGGAAACGGACACCGCGAGCCGCTTTCCTTCGGGTAAGGCCAAAGGCATGGATTTGTCCTTCTCTTAGTCGTGGGGCCGCTAGATCCAGGCCAGGTTCTTCTCGCCGGAAACGAGTCTGCTTCCGATCAGGCTGTTGAGTACTCCGTTGGAACCTTCGCCGGCGAGGAAGAGGGCGGTGTCGCGCAGGATCCTGGCGAACCGGTAGTCCTCGGTGTACCCGTTGCCGCCTGCCAGCTCCATGGCCTTCAATGAGGCCGCGACCGCGGCGTCGGTTGCGACCACCTTCGCCGAGGACGTTTCCACGTCGTGCCGCCCGCCGTTTTGCTTGAGGACGGCCGACCACAGGGTCAGCGCCTTCGCAGCAGCCAACTGGTTGCCGACTTTGGCCACGTCGGAACGCACGGCCGGCATATCAGCGACCCGAGTGCCGAAGGCCTCGCGCTGACGGATGTACTCCACCGCATTCCAAAGCGCGCTTCGTCCCACCCCCACAGCTGCCGAAGCGACGGCAATGCGGCCGACTTCGAGTGCGTCCATTACCTGACCGAACCCCTTGCCGGTTTGGCCGCCAACCAGCCTGTCGTGGGGAATCTCCACGCCCTGCACTTTCAGCTCGCAGGTCTCGATGCCTTTGGTGCCCAGCTTGGGAAGTTTGCGCTGTACCACCCACTCGTCGCGTTTGAGCAGAAAGAGGGACAAACCCCGATGGCCCTGGACGTGTTCATCGGTCCGCGCCAGGATGAGCATGGAATCGCTGTGATCCGAGTGGGTAATCAATGTCTTGTGCGCGTCAATGACCCAGCCAGCGGTGGTGCGCCGGGCCGTGGACCTGATGTTCTGCAGATCCGATCCGCCGTGGGGTTCGGTCAGGGCCAGACAGGAGATGATCGCACCGGACAGCAGGTCGGGCAGCCATCCGGCTTGCTGCCCGGGCGTTCCATGGTGTTTCAGCGTCCAAACCGAGGAGGTGTGCGCGTTGGCGATCGGGATGAGGCTGAGCCAGCCGCGGGCCAGTTCCTCAAGGGCGAGGGAATAGGTCACGAGGCAGCGTGAACTGGCGGAGAAAAACCCGAGCTGCCGCATCCGGTCCACGAGTTCGCCCGGATACTGCTCCGCGGCGTCCATCTTGTCCGCCACCGGGATGACTTCGTCATCGACGAAAGCCGTGACATCTTTCAGGAACTGCCGGTCGTCTTCAGATACGTGAAAGTCCATAGGGAGGTGTCCTGTCATTGGACCGGCCCGCGGAGAGTCCGGGGCGATCCGAGGAAAAGTTTTCGAGGGGCATGGCCGGTTCTTCCCCGGCGACCAGCTGCGCCATGAGCTGGCCGCTGAACGGGCCTGTCCCGGCGCCGTTGGAATGGCCGGTGTTCACGAACAGGCCTTCCACGTTATCGATGATGGGCAGACGGTCCGGGGTGCAGCCGACGATCCCGGCCCAAAGCCCGGTGACGCCCAGATCTCCGTACTCGGGATGGCGCTGCAGGATCGTGTCAATCATCATCCGCGAAGCATTCAAAGTGATGTGCGGGTTCAGGGACCCGGCTGCGTCCAGGGTGTGGCCGATCAGCAGGTTCCCGTCGGCGCCCTGAATGACGCTGTCGTCGTAACCCAGCCTGCCGCTCAGTCCCTTGTCGGCATCGAAAACGGCTGGGTCAAAGGCCGGCAGGGTTTCGAGCACGCTGTTGCGCTGCGCCCCGAACGGGCCGCGGGCTATGGCCTTCAGCCGGCTACGGATGGGCTGGGTCGTGAGCAGCCCGACCCGCAGCAGCTCCAGGGGAAGACTGATACCCTCGGCTTCCAGATTGGCCGCCCACGGCCCCGCGCACCAGACCACGCCGCCACCCATGATATTGCCCCGCACCGTCCGTACGCCGGTAATGGAGTCCCCGTTACGGACCAGGCTGAGCACCGGCGTGTTCTCGTAGACGCGTACGCCGAGCCGGCTCGACAACTGGTTGAGGGCCCGGACGAACTTGGAAGTGTTCACCTTGGCGTCATCGGCCGAGTAGACGGCGCCGAGAGCTGTCTCCGGAACACCTGGTGCGATTTCACGTGCCTGGTCCACGGAGATGAATTCGGCGGAGATCCCGAGCCTGCGGCGGTCCTCTGCGTAGTCCGTGAGGATTTCCCGCTGCTGCTCCGTTTCGAAGAAGAATACGCCGCCGCAACGGTCAAAGTCATAGGTCCGCCCGAGATCGGCCTCCAGGCCGGCATAGAGTTCGGTGCTGCGGCGGAGCAGCTCCAATTCCGCTCCGCCGCGCGCCGTCTGGAACCACAATCCGCCGGAGTTGCGCCCGGAGGCACCGAACGCCATAAAACGCTGCTCGACGAGAACGACATCGAACCCGCGCTGGTTCAGGGCGTAGGCAGTCGAAACCCCCACGATCCCGCCGCCGACAACGACGATGTCCGCCTGGTCCAGCAACATGGCAACTCCTTCACATCCCGGCACGCATCAGGTTGCGTGCCATCCTCCGTCAACATGGATCACCTGGCCGGTGATGTAACTTCCGCCCTCACCGGCCAGGAAAACCACCAGTTCGGCCACCTCATGAGGCTGACCCGACCGTTTCAAGGGAATCAGAAAATCCATCAGTTCGGGAGAAGCCCCGACACCGCGGTTCATGTCAACCAGGTCTCCGAGCTGATCACCGGAGTTGGCCCGGATGTTCGTGGCGGTCACGCCCGGGGCAACGACATTGGCTGTAATGCCCTTGGTACCTACGTCTATCGCCAGACGGCGGGTCATTCCCTCGATGCCGGCCTTGCTTGCCGCATAGGCAAGGCCATCTGCGGCACCGTGCTGTCCGGCTACGGAACCGATGTTGATGATCCGCCCCCCTTTGCCGGCCATGGCTTCCACGGCTGCCTTGCAGCCGTTGTAGTACCCGGTCAGGTTCACATCGATGATCCGCTGCCACAAGGCGGGCGAGGTCTCGTAGATACTTGCGTATCCGTCGAATATCCCGGCGTTGTTCACCATGACGTCCAGTCCGTCGTTGCCGGCGGCTTCCTGGACGAAAGACTCAACGGCGGTGTAGTCGGACACGTCGACCTGGACGGTATGCACGTCACCGCGCAGCGAGGCCTTGGCCTCTGCCAGTCGTTCCGGCGAGATGTCGGCGATATAGACGGTGTCTCCCAAAGCGGCAAATCCTGCCGCGATGGCATGTCCGATTCCTGCACCGGCTCCTGTGATGGCTACTCTGCGGCCCATCCGGCCTCACTCCAATCCTTGTGGAAGTCTTTGACAGTTTCGTCGTAAACGGCGGTTCCTTCGGCAACCGTGCGGATCGGGCGTCCCTCCTGCAGCTCTTCCGAGACATGGGCGATCACCCCCGGAAGGGTCGAAAGGATCGCCAGCCCGGTTGTTTCCTCCGGCGTGAATCCCATTTCGACCAGGACAAGGGCCATCATGCCCACGTCGTTCAGGACGATGGACTCCTTGCCCGGAAGGCTGGTGAAGACCTTGACAATCTTCTCGAAAAATTCCGCCCGTTCGCCCCAGACTCCTGCCTGGACAGCCTGTTCCTTCAGTCGCGCGGCACGGGGATCGACATAGCGGAATACGGGGTGGCCAAGACCCGGGATGCGCTGCTTCGCGGCACGCAACTCGGCAACAATCTCGGTGGCCAGCTGGTCGGGGTCCTGGTTGCCGGCTTTGAGACGGGCATAGGCATCAAGACAGAACCGAGCTGCCTCGGACGGATCCACGGTCACCTTGCCGACGCCGAGGATTCCGGCTGCCAGCGCCGCGCTCATGCTGGGATTGGCGGAAGCTACGTAGCGCGCGGCAACCGTCCCGGACTTTTGCAACGAATAGTCCAGGATTGCAGACAGAACCGTATCCACCAGGCCGGCCTCGGCCGGCCTGGGCAGACGGCCCTTCAACAGAAGGAAGGTGGCGGCGGAGAACGGAATCTTTCCGATCATCTCCTCCAGGTCATAGCCCCTGATGAAGACTTTCGAATCCGTTACCCGGCTCACCGCCGTCGACCAGTAGGCAGCGTTCTCTTTGTCCAGCGTTTCTGGGCTCACTGTGTTGGTCATGTTCTCCCGATCAACTTTGCACCTGCTTCGGCAATAACACCTGCCTGCTTGAAGCTTAGGAGGACAGCGAAGCTGAACCTATTGGGCCAACTCTGACTATGCCCTGTCATTTTCGTAAATCCACCAAAGCCAAACTGATGCTTCACGGCAACAGGGCCGATAAACTCCCCATACAGAGCAAGAACCCCGGGCAGACACCCCGGGGTCACCGGATATAGAGGGACCATGGCGACGAATAGTGGTTGCACGATCGGCGACCTCGTGGAGTCCCCGGCACTTCAGCTGAGACCGCTTTCCCAGGCCGATCCGTCAACCATCATTAGTTCAGCGCAGATAGTCGCGGCCAGCCAGCACATAGAGGGGCTGGGCGAAGGGGAACTGATCCTCGTCGTCGGCTGGCTGCCGGCGGACGCCGAGGACGTCAAACGGTTCATGAAGTACGCCGTGGAGGCGAAAATCGCCGCGGTAGCCTTCCCCGAGTCCTCCACCCAGCAGTATCTGTCCTCGCTTGCCCCGGCTTTGGACAAGGCAGGGATTCCGGTTTTGGAGATTCCACAAGCCACCCGCTTCGCGGACGTCATCGATACGATCAGCCGTTTCCACGCGAGTCCCGACTCCGTCCGGTTTCATCGGCTGCTGACCATGCAGCAGTCCCTCGTCGCGGCCCTCGGGCTCGACGAACCGCAGGGAGCGCTCGTCAAGAAACTAGCCAGGCTGTCCGGAGCCAGCGCCGGCATTGCCGCAGCCAGCGGCGATGTTGAGTTCTCGGAGGGCGTGCTGCCGTTCCACATGATGCGCCGGGAAATAGGAGACTCGCAGCATCCGGAAGTTGAAATCAGGGCCTCCGGCTGGAACGCCCTGGCCGTTCGCCTGACGGACGCCGCGTCGAAACCAACGCGCTGGCTCATCGTCGGCGCACGCCGCGAGCACTTCGTCGATGCCTTCGTCCGGGCCGCTGCCCGGGTCACCGTCTCGTTGCTCGACGCCGTCGAACGGATCGATGTCATTGAAACCAAGCAGGCCCGGGCGGTGGGAAGCTCCGTTTTGAACCAACTGCTGGCCCTGCAACCCCAGGACAATCCCGAAGTGCTGGCCGAACGTGCAGCCTCACTGGGCATTGGTTTCAACCAGGAAGTCCGCGTCCTGGAGATCGAACGCTACGGCTCGGGACGGGGCGCTGGAAACCACGGATCCCTTGTTGACCGGATCCACCAGGCATTTCCGGCACATTCGTCGGCCCTCCTGGCAACGGCCACCAAGACCGGCGCAATCGTCCTGATTGAGGCCGCACCGACGGTACGTGCCGACGGCGTGGCGAAGCTCCTCGCTGAGGATGGAGGCCTGCTGATTGGCGTCGGGCGTGCCGTGACGCATGTCCGCGATGTTCCCACGGCCCACCACGACGCTGTCCTCGCATCACAGCACGCCCGCAGGCAGGGAGATTCCAGGCTGGGCAGCTACGACGATTTCAATTTCGTCACCCGCCTGATGGCCCATGTCGGCCTCGACCGCATGACCGACTGGTCATCCGACATCCTGGGGCAGGTCCGGGCCAAACCCATCCTGCTGGAAGCGGTCCAGGCCTACTTCGACGCCCAGCTTGACGTCATGGCAGCCGCAAACGCGCTCCACATCCACCACAACTCGCTGCGCTATCGCCTCCAGAAGATCGAGGAGATAGTGGGAGGTTCGCTCCGCTCACCGGAGGTCATCGCCTCCGTGCAGATGGCCCTGATGGCCGAGCGGGCCGGCCAGCGCACCCGTGCCATCCGGCCGGGCGAACGCCCCCGGGCATCCGGTGCCCGGGACACTGCCGCCATCGACAACCCGCTGGACGGTTCTTTCCAGGAGGAACGGCTGACAGTACTTGGCGCGACGATTCCGGACTAAGTGTGCCCGAATGGCGGCCCGGCGTAGCAGGAGCCCTGTTGCTGCTACCGGGGATGCGGCGTGTGGGGAGTCAAATCGGTACATGATGCTTCGGGTGCTTCGCTGTGGCTGCGCACCGCCGTCACGAAACCACTGACAGTTTCGCTCACACGAGGAGGCAGAGCGAACCTGCGTGGGTTTTGAGATGTCCGGGAAATCGTTCTGGCCCGGCCATACGGCCATCTTCCATAGAGCACCTCGGCCGAACCTGTCCTTCCCGTCGGGCCGGCGCAGCCCGTGCAGGACGTTAAGGAGCCGGGCATCCCCAAAGGTGCGGTTGGCAGGCCGGCGTTTCTTCCGGGCACGCAAGACAGTGCGTACCGGACGGCTGAAGGAACGTCCCAGGCATGGATGGAATCCTTGCATCAGAAAGAAAACGGCATCAACCTGGGACGGCCCAGGGTATACGCACCAGCCTTTGCCGCAACGCAGCCGCACTAACCAATAGCATCCTGAGGTCCGCGAGCTGGCGCAACCACGACTCCTACCAGGCCTGTCCCCGAACACCCCAGATGCCAATAGGCGGGTCTCCGCTGATGACTCCGGGCCAATCGCGGCCCGCCCGTTAGTGTTCCTACGCCGATACTGTCACTCCGTATATTTTCCAATAGCCCGCGGTGTGATCCAGGACCTAGTCTCGAATCAGTGAAACGAGCGCGCGCACAGCACGACAGCTGCGCCGGCCTCCAAAGTCCAACTTGGCGTTGGCAGAGCGGTCGCCCCGCTGCTTTCGAGCACGTGCGGTGGCCAAAGATCCATAGGAGCCACCATGTCGATACCAACTATGACAAATGTCGAAGACCTTCCGCTGAACAGCTTTCACAAGCGGCTTACCGTCTATTCCGCAGGCGGGCCTTTTCTCGACGGTTACGTGCTGAGCATTATCGGAGTGGCGCTGGTGCAGGCGGGCCCACAGCTGAACATGTCGGCATCGTGGGAGGGCCTGATCGGCGCGTCGGCGCTTATCGGGGTCTTCTTCGGAGGTTTTCTCGGCGGGTGGCTGACCGACAAGTTCGGCCGCCAAACGCTTTACACCCTGGACCTGATCGCCATCATTCTCTGTTCAGTTGCGCAGTTCTGGGTCCAGGACGTTTTCTGGCTATTCGTCCTGCGACTGCTCATCGGTATTGCCGTCGGCGCCGACTACCCAATCGCGACATCTCTGCTGGCCGAATTCACACCAAAGAAGTATCGTGGTCCGCTCATCGGAGCCCTGATCGTCATGTGGTTCGTGGGGGCTGCAGTCGCATACGTGGTCGGAGAACTGCTCCTGCATCTGGGACCTGACGGCTGGCGCTGGATGTTGGCCAGCGGTGCCCTGCCTGCCGTCGTATTCGTGATCCTGCGTCACGGCACGCCGGAATCGCCGCGGTGGCTGGCCAACAAGGGCCGTGTGGATGAGGCGCGGGCCGTAGTCCGGCGTGTATTCGGAGATAACGCCAGCCTTGAGAGCCTTTCCGCCGACGAACACGGTGAAAGGATCGACACGAAGGTCCTTTTCCGGTCCGGCTACGGAAAGCGGATGGTTTTCATCTCCATCTTTTGGACGTGCTCGATCATTCCCCTTTTCGCGATCTACGCCTTCGCCCCGAAGATCCTTGATGCACTCGGCCTGACCGGTCCTATGGCCAATATCGGTTCGGCGGTCATCACCATCCTCTTCCTTGTGGGCTCCCTGGTGTTTGTCCTGCTCATCAACCGGATGGGGCGGCGCAAGGTGATCCTCCACAGCTTCCTGTGGTCAGGTGTCGCACTCTTGGGACTTGGCCTGTTCCCGCAGTCCCCGGCTCTGGTCATATTGATGCTGTTCGCCGCCTACGCGGTCTTCATTGGAGGGGCCCAGATCCTGCAATGGGTCTACCCCAATGAACTGTTCCCCACCGAAATCCGCGGAAGCGCGGTCGGGCTGGCTTCGTCCCTTAGCAGGATCGGTGCCGCCGCCGGAACCTATCTCGTCCCATGGTCCCTCGTCGAACTGGGAATTGGCATGACGATGATGATTGCCGCCGGCATCACGCTGCTCGGTTTCCTCGTCAGCTGGCGCATGGCGCCCGAAACGAAAGGCCTGAGCCTGGATGAAGCAGCGGCCCTGTAGCATACCGAAGTTCCCGATACCGGTCGTTAGATCGCTGCACGGCCGACCATCCGCCTGTCTCGCCATCGGGGCATGTGGGACAGCAAAGTGAGACACCCAATGTCAACGGCTGCGTCCGGGACCGGCCGGACATGACCTCCGGTTGTCGGCGGATTGATTTCAGGCCAGGTCCGGGAATTCGTCCAGGGTGAACCCGCACGCGCAGCGGTAGGTGCACAGTCCGGCAGGCCGGTCCTGCACCGGCTCCTCGTCCGGCACGGAGGGCAGGATCACGAGAGGCTGGGTGATCGGGGGCGGTTCCGTTCCCAGGACCTGCATGGGTTCGCCGCAGTGGATATGCGCCGCCAGGATCCGTGTCAGGGAATCATCGGGCACGTCCCCGTCCACGGTCCGCTGCCGGTTCCATTCGCCGGGGCGGCGGCGGAGGCAGTGACTCCGGTTCCGCCCACCGATTCTGCCCGTCCGTTGAGGACGCGAACACAGGAAACAGTCCCCGCATACCGGCCTGCCTCTTCTCCGCCGGTGTCCTCGCCGGCGGAGTCCATCCCAGACCGCTCCCCCGCCGCTCCCAAGCCGCCGGCGGGACAGGGGCCGAAGCTGCCCCTGTCCCGGGTCCGGTGCCTGCCGGACCCGTACCCGGGCGTGGCGGTTACATGGCACAGGCAGCGGCCGCTGCCCGAGATGCGCTCTTCGCGCCCAGGCGTTCGGGGTGCCCGCCTGGACGATGTGCCGGGAACCGGCCGGCCTGCCAGAACCTGTGCACAAGCAGGGCGGCCACGACGGCCGGGGCGTATGGGGCAGCCGGTCAACGCTGTTGCCCCAGGTTGCCCCGGGCCCTGGCGTTCCGGCGCCGGTCCCTGGGTGTCGACAACCGTGAGCCCCCTGGCTAGAGTGCGAGCCATGGAGTGCTTCGCAGCGGGCAGAACCCGCGCCTGAGGGAAACGGCCCGCCGGGCCGTGATCAGGACCGCTGCCGCCGGCAGCGGTGATCCCCCAAACCCTCAGATGAAAGGCCTCCCATGGACATCCGTCCGCTCACACCCCGGGACCTGCCCGTCCTCCTTGATCTCGCGATCGAGACTTTCGGTCCGTTCTACGAAGGCTCCTACCGGCCACTTGTCGGCGAAACCGTCTTCCGGAACCGCCACGGTGAGTGGCGCGAGGATTACCGCAGGCATCTGGCCGCCCTCGACAATCCCGAAGCGGGCCGGTCCGCAGCGGTTGCCGAAGACAGCGGAACCGTTGTCGGTTTCGTCGGCTGGGTCGTGCAGCCCGACCAGGCCCACGGAGAGATCGACATTATTGCTGTCAGCCCGTCCGCGCGCCGGCGCGGGGCCGGCAAGGCACTTGCCGAGCACGCAGTCGCACAACTGAAGGACTCCGGCGCCCGCGTCATATCCATTGGCACAGGCGGTGACGACTTCCACGCCGCTGCCAGCGCCCTCTACGAAGCCTTGGGCTTCACCCCGTTCCCCATCGTTAACTACACCAAGGCAGCCTGAAGGCGTCGGACGGGTGGGCCGGGCCTCCCGGCCCACCTGCCGGTCCAGAAGGTCAGCTGATCCGCGGCTCGCCGAACGCCAGGCGATGCCGCACGCCGGGCAAGAGCCGCTCGTGCGGCCTGCCCTGCCGTCCTATAAGACGGTGGGCTAGCGCGGCACTGAGATCTGAGAACTTATGCAAAGGCTGAATGACCTGCGCCTCCCGAACTGAATGCATGACAGTCCTTGAAACCGTCCCATTTGGCTGCTTCAGCGAGAGAGACCTCGTCCCGACACATTCACGTTTATCGACTCTTCTATGAAGCTTCTATATCTCGTCAACCCCCGATTTCGCCGCCGGCGGCGGTGTTGAGGTGGCGGTAGAGGCGTCGGGCCAGATAACGCTTGAGGCAGCGGCGGATCTCGCGGTCTGTCTTGCCTTCTGCGCGGCGCCTGTTGGCATAGGAGCGGGTTTGGGGGTGGTGGACCATGCGGACCATCGCGATAACGTTCAGGGCGCGGTTGAGACGCCTGTCGCCGCCGCGATTGAGCCGGTGCCGAGTGGTATTGCCCGAGGAAGCCGGAATCGGGCTCACACCGGCGAGGGCGGCGAACGCGGCCTCGTCCCTGATCCGTCCTGGGTGGGACCAGGCGACCAAAACAGTGGCGGCGGTGACGGGCCCGATCCCGGTTTCATCGACCAGGGCGGCAGCGGGGCTGGCGTCGACGAGATCACCGATCCGGTTGTCGCTGTCCCTGATCTCGGCGTCGAGGACAAGGATTCTCTTGGCCAGCCGGACGGCTTCGGTACGGGCGGTCGCCGCGGCAATGCCCTCCTCGCGTGGACGCCAGCGGGAGATTTCGGCGATCTTCCGGGCCCCGAGGGGATGCCGGGCGTCGATCCCTAGATCGGCGATGCGCACGAGGGCTGTCAGGGCGTTCACGGCCCTGGTCCGTTCCCCGGTGAGCTCGTCACGGGCCGTGAGGAGGATCTGGGCCGCTGCCCGAACGCCTTCGTCCATCCGCGGGGTGCGCAGCTGTTCTACGGTGAGCGGGAGCACGGCTGCGGCGATGCGGCGGGCGTCGATCGGGTCCGACTTGCCGATCCCGCGCCGGCCGGCCCTGCCCATCCGGGCCGCTTCAACCGCCCGGTAGCCGGCAAGCCCCGCCTGACGGGCGACTTGGGCTCCGTAGCTGCCAATGCCCTCGATGACCCACAGCGCGCCGAGGTCTCCGCCGGTGCGGCGTCCGGCCCAAGCGATCGCGCGGGCCCTGCCCGCATGTGTGTTGGGGAAGGCCTCCGTTCCCAGATGCTCGCCATTGGCGGCGAGCACAGCGTAGGTGTGGGTCCTGGCGTGGGTGTCCACGCCGATGACGAACGAATATGTGTGGGCGACAATGGTGCTCACGCGATCAGGGTTCCTCTCCATGAGACAGTGTTCCCGGCCGCTGCGGACCGGCGCCGTGACCGGGAGAGGTCACTTCGAGGCAGAACTGTGATGGGCCACGACCCCTGAAGGGTCGGGCAGGCTTCTGATCAGGCCACCGAAATGGGCCGGGTCGGCGCCGGCCGCCCGCCGCGGTCGGACAGTTCATAGGCAAGGCACCCAAGGGGGCCGGTTTTGTCATGCGTCACAACTGCGGCGAGGCGACCAACACCA
>NZ_JAAZSQ010000018.1:11769-94959 GCF_012395835.1 Arthrobacter mobilis | reverse complement strand
GGCCAGCCGCGTACCCAACCTCTCAGGTCAGTACAGCTAGCTGCTCCGGATGGCTGCCGTGCGCGCCCGGGTCAGCCGGACCAGGTCCGCCGGGTCGAGCTCGATGTCCAGGCCGCGCCGGCCCCCGGAGACCAGCACGGTGGCGAACAGCAGGGCGGACTCGTCGATGACCGTGGGGGAGGGCTGGCGCTGTCCCAGCGGGGAAATGCCCCCGAGCACATAGCCGGTGCGCCGCTGGGCCTGCACGGGATCGGCCATGGCGGCCCGCTTCATCCCGAGCGCGGCAGCGCATTTTTTCAGGTCCAGCGAGCCGCTGACCGGAACGACGGCGACGGCGAGGGTTCCTTCGGCAGAGACCAGCAGGGTCTTGAAGACCCGGTCAGGATCGACGCCCAACTCGGCGGCCGCTTCCAGCCCGTAGCTGGTCGTGGCCGGATCATGGTCATAGCTGTGCAGGGTATGCGGAACCCCGGCCGCCACGAGGATCCTGGTGGCCGGGGTTCCGGAAGCGTTCCGTGCTGTTCGTGCCATCTGCGCCGGCTGCTGTCAGGCAGCCGTAGCTTCGCGCACCAGGCGCTTGATGCGGCCGAGCATTGCCGCCATGCCGCGCATGCGCAGCGGCGAAATGGCGCGGGTCAGGCCCAGCTGGTCGGTGACGTCGTCGGGAACGGCCAGGATCTCCGCCGCCGGCAGCCCGTTCAGCCCCTCGTGCAGCACCGAGGCGAAGCCGCGGGTCGTGGGCGCTTCCGGCGGCGCGGAGAAGTACAGCTGCACGGGCTGCTCCGGCGCCTGTCCGACCTCGACGCTCAGAAACAGCGGGGACTGGCACTCGACCACCTGCTCGAGCAGCTCCGGGCGGTCCGCAAGGTGCCCGGGCAGCTCCGGCAGCGACCGCGCGAAGTCCAGCAGCAGCTCCAGGCGCTCGGATTCCTCCATCGACTGGAAGTCGTTGACGATTTCGGCCAGCTGCGCCGGCATTTTCTGTGGTGTCACAAAGCTTAATTCTACGCGTGCTGCCTAAGCCCCGTGCTTCCCGCGCCGCGTCGCCGGGGCGGTGCCCGGCTCGCTGCCCTTGACGATCGGCACCCGCACCGCATTGCCCCACTCGGTCCAGGAGCCGTCGTAGTTGCGCACGTTTTCGAAGCCCAGCAGGTACTTGAGCACGAACCAGGTGTGGCTGGACCGCTCGCCGATGCGGCAGTAGGCCACGACGTTGTCGCCGTCGGACAGGCCGGCCTCCTCCTTGTAGATCTTCTCGAGTTCGGCGCGGGTGCGGAAGGTGCCGTCCTCGGCCGCGGCGCGGCCCCACGGCACCGAGACGGCGCTGGGGATGTGGCCGCCGCGCAGCGTGCCCTCCTCGGGGTAGGCAGGCATGGTGGTGCGCTCCCCGGAGTATTCCTCGGGCGAGCGGACGTCGATCAGCGGGTTGCCGAAGTGGTTGAGCACATCCCCGATGTAGGCGCGGATGGAAGCGTCGTCGCGTTCGACGACGGGGTACTCCACCGGCGTGACTGCGGGCTTTTCCGTGGTCAGCGGCCGGCCTTCGGCGATCCACTTGTCGCGGCCGCCGTCGAGCAGGCGCACGTCCTCGTGGCCGAACAGGGTGAAGACCCACAGCGCGTAGGCTGCCCACCAATTGCTCTTGTCCCCGTAGATGACCACCGTGGTGTCGCGGCCGATGCCGCGCGAGCCGGCGACGGCGGCGAAGGTTTCGCCGTCGATGTAGTCGCGGGTCACCGGGTCGTTCAGGTCCGTGTGCCAGTCGATTTTCAGGGCGCCGGGGATATGGCCGGTTTCGTAGAGCAGGATGTCCTCGTCCGATTCGAGCACCACCAGGTCGCTGCTGCCGAGGTGGTCGGCCAGCCACTCGGTGGAGACCAGCCGCCAGGGCTGGGCATAGGCGGCGAACTTCTCGTTCTGTTCTGCAGGTGCAGGCATTGATGTCCCTTTCGAGGGTGCGCAGTCGGCTGTTTCCTGCCTAGCCTAACCAGCACTGTGGCGTTTTGCTGCCGTGTGGCGTCCGTCGTGCTTCAGCTGCGAATCAGTGATTGGGCCCGCCGTGGCGTATCGTTTTCGTGGCGGCAAATCACCGCAGCACCCTCTGCAGCGCAAGAATACGGAAGGCAACGGTCAGTCCAGCGTGCCCCAGATTGAACAGCTTTCACGCCGTACGCCGAAGGTTTCGGTGGACGAACTCCTCCAAGGTTTCCATCCGTCGCCGCGTTTCGGCGCGGTGTCCTTCGCCAGCTACCGGCCCGATCCGGCCCAGCCGTCCCAGGCCGCCGCCGTCGCCGCCCTCAAGAAGTTCGCCGCCTCCGTGGACCATCAGGAACCCTCCGGGTTCCTGAGTTTCTTCAGCCGGAAGAAGTCCCCGGCCACCCGCTCCGGGATCTACCTGGACGGCGGCTTCGGCGTCGGCAAGACCCACCTGCTCGCCTCGCTCTGGCACAGCGTGCACGGGCCCAAAGCCTTCGGCACCTTCGTCGAGTACACCAACCTGGTAGGTGCGCTCTCCTTCCGCAAGACGGTGGATGCGCTCAGCAGCTACGAGCTCGTCTGCATCGACGAATTCGAACTCGACGATCCGGGGGACACGGTGCTGATGTCCCGGCTGATGCGCGAACTGTCCGACGCCGGGGTGCGGCTGGCCGCGACCTCCAACACCCTGCCCGGTTCCCTGGGCGAGGGCCGCTTTGCGGCCGTGGACTTCCAGCGCGAGATCCAGGTGCTGGCGGACCAGTTCGACGTCGTGCGGATCGACGGCGAGGACTTCCGGCACCGCGGGCTGCCGGCAGCTCCGGAGCCGCTGACCGACCTGGAGCTCAAGCGCCGGATCCACCACGGCTTCGACGGCAAGGTGGTGGCCGCGGACGAGTTCTCGGACCTGGTCGCGCACCTGTCCGGGGTGCATCCGAGCCGCTACCGCCAGTTTATCGACGGCATCGACGCGGTGGCCTGGCACAACGTGGAAACCATCACCGAGCAGGCGGTGGCACTGCGTTTCGTGGTGCTGGCGGACCGGCTGTACGACAAGGACGTGCCGATCATTGCCAGCGGCGTGCCGTTCGACCAGGTCTTCACCCCGGAAATGATGTCCGGCGGATATATGAAGAAGTACTTCCGGGCGGTGTCCAGGCTCACCGCGCTGGCCCGCGAAGGCCAGAAGGGCGAAGCCGCCGCGTAAGGGAGTGCCCCACTCCAGCGACGGCAAAGGCGCCGGTACCGCCTCCCGGCGGGACCGGCGCCTCCTTTGCCGCGCCCGAGGGGTTTGGCTTAGACAGCAGGGTTGCCCCCGGACGGAGCCGCAGGCCCGTTCCGGTGCTTGCGGTCAGCCTTGTCGATCAGCTCCGCGGCCTTGGCCTGCAGGCTGCCGACCCTGCCGGCGTACTTGCCGCCGGTCTTCTGGTCGATGAAGCCACCGACATGCCCGACGGCGCCCTTGAGCCTGCCGGCGTTGCCGCCGACCAGGTGCTCCGCTTTGTCCTTGAGCCCTGAAGCCTTGCCCTTGAGCTGGTCAAATACAGACACAGACACCTCCCTTCTGCCGTGGGGAGCCCGTCGCTCCCGCCGGCGTCCATCCTAGGCACGGCCGGTTCCGGCCGGGAAGGGCGTTCCTACTCCTGGTGCAGGTCCGGCTGCAGATGCAGTGCCATGAGGCAGGCTGTCTGTCCTTCCAGGGTGTCCAGACGCACCTGGAGCAGCGATTCGAGCTTGCGGATGCGCTGGGCAAGGGTGTTCCGGTGGATAAAGAGCCTGTGGCACGTCCGCGACGGGTGGCAGTCGCTGTCCAGATAGGTCCTCAGGGTCGCGAGCAGGGCACCGGTGTGCTGCTGATCGTAGGCCACAACCGGTGCCAGCAGCTTGCGTGCACCGGCGCGTGCACCCTGGTCCGCTGCCACGGCCAGAACGCTGTCCAGGTCGAGGTCCGCAGCCATCACGGGCCCGCTGACTTCCCGCACCAGCCGGACCGCATGGTGAAGGCTGAGCCGCAGCTCGCCCGGGCTGTTGCTCAGGCCCTTAAGGACAACAGGCAGGTCCGGGACGACCGACCGGAAAAGTTCCGTGAGCGACGCGGTCAGGCTGCCATCGCCGCAGGCTTGCGCCGAACCGGCCCCGGGCCGCTGGGCCACTGCGACGACGAGATCGCCGAGAACGGTCATCCGAAGCACCTCGAACACTTCCTGGAGAGCGAGCCGGATCTTCCAGACATCGGCCAGGCGGCCTTCCTCAAGAGCCGCGGTGACGATCAGCGTCGGCTGGTCAGCCTCCAGCCCGGTGGAACGGAAGGTGCCGGCGAACTTCTCCAGCGCCACGCCCTGCCAATCCGATGCCTCCAGGAGAAGCGCTTGGAGCTGGGCCTGTTTGTGCGAGGTGGTTTGCAGGGCGCTTCGCAGCTGGACCGCGATGATCGAGGCGGCCGGGGCCAGCAGGGTCGCCAGGGGCTCGTCCCGGGCTTTGCCGCGGGTGACGAGCTGGAACGAGCCGCCGCCCATCGGAAGCGGCACCGCGCGTTCGTCGTCGTCCATCGCGGCCCGGCGCAGGTCCTCGCCCGTCCAGCGCACCGCTGCCGGCCACTGGGCGAGGACGGAGCCGCTGCCATCCATGATCGCCACCGGAGCGCCCACGTTCCTGCCGACCTCGGCCAGGATCGTGCGGACCGAGGCTCCCGAGGCTGCGTGGCGGGAGCAGGCTTCGGCCAGTTGCCAGGACCGGGTGCGCGCGGCATAGTGCTCGGCCTGGAGGACGTTGGTGACGTACCGGTGGACCTGCAGGAAGGAGACGGCCCGGGGGATTTCGAGCAGCGGAATATCGAGTCTGGTGGCGGCCTTGACCAGGCCTGGGGGCAGCAGCCGGTGGGCGGTGCCTGTGCCGAAGGCAACCGCGGAGACGGGAACGGCGGCGAGTCGCTCCACGTAGGCCTGCCAGGTCCGGTCGTCCCCGGCCTGCAGGCCAATGCCGTTGGTCAGCACCAGGACGTTCCGGCTCAGCCATGGTGTGGGGTCGGTGACCTCGGTCGGCGCGCACCAGCTGATCCTGGAGTCGAGGCGGGTGGCGGAGGACGGCGTGTGAAGGCGCAGCTGCAGGGTGTCCTCGGCAAGCAGGTCGGCCACGATCATGGGACTTCCCTTTCGGCGCTTGCCACAAGGTTATGGGCAAACGTCCCGCTTGGGGAGCCCAGTAACGGGCAACTGCCCACTTCCCTGCCGCCCTCGGTGGTCCTAGGGTGGGTGCCATGTCCCAGTCTGTGCCCGCCGGCGGGCAGTTGACGCTCAATTCCGACCTCGGGGAATCCCTGGGCCTGCATTCCTTCGGCAACGACCTGGACCTCATGGGCATCATCGACGTGGCCAACGTCGCCTGCGGATTCCACGCCGGGGACCCGGACACGATGGCGGCCACGGTCGAGGCGGCTGCGGCGAGAGGCGTGCGGATCGGGGCTCATCCCGGTCTGCCGGACCTGGTCGGTTTCGGCCGCCGGGAGATGAAGCTGGCGGCGGACGAGGTGGAGAACCTGCTCCTGTACCAGGTCGGGGCGCTCGCCGGGTTCCTGCGCAAGGCCGGCCTCGAGCTTAACCACCTCAAGCCCCACGGTTCGCTCTACGGGATGCTCGCCCGCGACGCCGAGCTGATGGGGGCTGCGGCCAGAGTGGCGGCGCTGTACGGGGTGCCGTTCTACGGACTGGCCGGAACCGAACACGAGCGGGTGTGCGCCGAAGCCGGCGTGACCTTCGTGGGGGAGCTGTACGTGGATCTGAACTACGGTTCCCGGGGTGAGCTCCTGATCAAGCGCCGGCCTGAACCTACCGACCCGCAGGCCGCCGCGGAACGGGTCCGGCGGGTGCTGGCCGAGGGTGTGGTGGAAGCAGTGGACGGCACACTGCTCAACATCAGTTTCGAAAGTGTCTGCGTGCATTCGGATGCTCCGAATGCCGTCGACGTCGCGGCAGCGGTGCGCGAGGCACTGTCGGCGAACGGTCCTGCCGCTGTTTCCAACGCCTCCTGAAAGGGGTTCCCGTGGCCGAAATCCTCTCCCCGCTGCCGGGTATTTTCTACCGCAGGCCCGGGCCGGACAAGGATCCGTACGTCAAGGAAGGAGACCGGGTCGACGTCGGCCAGACCGTCGGCGTGGTGGAAGTCATGAAGCAGTTCACCGAAGTGCGCAGCGATGCCGCCGGCACACTCGACCGGTTCCATATCGAGGATGCCGGGACCGTGAATCCGGGGGACGTGATCGCCACGGTCAGCGAGGGGTGACCGGTGTGGAACGGCTGTTTATCGCCAACCGGGGCGAGATAGCGGTCCGCGTCATCCGCTCGGCCCGGGAGCTGGGCCTGCGCACGGTGCTGGCCGTCAGCGAGCCGGACGAAAAGTCCCGTGCCGCACAGCTGGCCGACGAATACCGGCTCATTGGCCCGGCCCCCGCGAGCAAGAGCTACCTCGACCAGTCCGCGGTCCTCGCCGCCGCCCTCGACAGCGGGTGCGACGCCGTGCATCCCGGCTATGGCTTCCTGTCGGAGAACGCCCGCTTCGCGGCCGCAGTGATGGAGGCCGGCCTCACCTGGGTGGGTCCTTCCCCGGAAGCCATTGAACTCATGGGGGACAAGGCCCGGGCCCGGGACGCGGCCCGGCGGGCCGGCGTGCCCATCCTGAAGGGCAGCGAGGGGGCCGTAGGGCACGGCGAGGACCTCCTTGCCGAAGGGCGGGAGATCGGCTACCCGCTGGTGGTCAAGGCCTCGGCCGGCGGTGGGGGGCGAGGCATCCGCCTGGTCGCGACCGAGCAGGAGCTGGTGCCGACCGTTGAAGTGGCCCAGGCGGAAGCCCGGGCGGCCTTCGGCAGTGCCGACGTGTACCTGGAGCGGTTCCTGGGCCGGGCCAGGCACGTGGAAGTACAGATCCTCGGGGACGGGCAGGATGCCATCCACCTGGGCGACCGGGACTGTTCCATGCAGCGGCGCCAGCAGAAAATCCTCGAGGAGGCACCCGCCCCTGCGTTGCCCGACGCGGTCCGGGAAAGGATCCAGCAGTCCTCGGTGGAGCTGGCCCGCGAATGCCACTACCGGGGCCTGGGCACGGTCGAGTTCCTCTACGATCCCGAATCGCACGAGGCGGCGTTCATCGAGATGAACACGCGCCTGCAGGTCGAGCATCCGGTAACCGAGATGGTCACCGGCCTGGACCTGGTGCGCGAACAGTTGCTCGTCGCCGGCGAGGGAAAACTGCCCCTGTCCCAGGACCAGGTCCAGTTCAGGGGACATGCCTTCGAATTCCGCCTCAACGCCGAGGATCCGGCCAGCGGTTTCATGCCCAGTCCCGGCACCCTCGAACGGCTGGACTGGCCGGGGGGACCTGGAGTGCGCATCGACTCCGGGTTCGTGGCCGGTTCGGTGGTCGCCCCGTTCTACGACTCGCTGCTGGCCAAGCTGATCGTCTGGGATGCCAGCAGGGCCGAGGCGATTGCCCGGTCGCTGCGAGCCCTGGATGAGGTGGACGTGGAGGGGGTCAAGACCACCTTGCCCCTGCTCACCGCCCTGATCCAGCGGCCCGAGCTGCGGGATGTGGAGCATCATTCGAAATTCATTGAAACCACGCCGGGCCTGCTGGGAGATGTGGCATGACAACGGCTGCCGCCGGACCCGGCGCCCGCTATACCTGGGGCGGGGACGAGTTCCTCTTCGTGGAAATCGACGAGGCCATGAGCCTGGCCGCCAACTTCAGATCCAATGCGATGGCGTCCCTGCTCGCCGCGGACCACGTTGACGGCGTCAGCGACATTTGTCCCGCCAATGCCTCATTGCTGATCCGGTTTGATCCGGACGTGCTGCCTCCGGGAGATCTGGAGGCGCGGGTGCGGCGGATCGAGGAAGCGGTCGCCCGCACCGCCCATCCCACCCTCGAGACCCGCGTCGTGGAAGTGCCGGTCTGGTACAACGATCCGTACACCAACGAGACCGCCGCCCGGTTCCGCGCCAACCACCAGCGCCCGGAGGGGACGGACCTCGAGTTCGCCGCGGCGGAAAACGGCTTATCCTCGGTCGACGAGTTCATCCAGCGGCACCACGGCTCCCCCTGGCTGGTGTCGATGGTGGGTTTTGTCGCCGGCCTGCCCTTCATGTTCCAGATTGTTCCGCAGGAGCAGCAGCTGGAGGTGCCGAAGTACCTCAGTCCCCGGACCGACACTCCGGCCCTGACTGTCGGACACGGCGGCTGCTTTGCCTGCATCTATTCAGTCCGCGGTGCCGGCGGCTACCAGATGTTCGGCATTGCCGCGGCACCCATTTTCGACCCGGCCCAGTCACTGCCCGACTTCAAGGATTTCATGGTCTTTTTCCGGCCGGGGGACATCGTGAAGTTCCGGCCCGTCGATGAGGCCGGATACCGGCAGATCCAAGGCGAAGTCGAAGCCGGAACCTTCAGGTACAGGCAGGCGCCGGTGCAGTTCGACTTGGAGCGGGCGCTGGACGACCCGGCCGGGTACAACCGGGAGATACTGGAGCGGCTCAATGGCGTTTGAAATCCTCGAACCCGGCCTGGCGACGACGGTCCAGGACCGCGGCCGTTTTGGATATTACAACGTCGGCATTCCGCAGAGCGGGGCCATGGACGAACTCTCCGCGGAAATGGCCAACGCCTTGGCCGGAAACACTCCCGCCGAGGCGGTGCTCGAATGCACCTACATGGGTCCCCGGTTCCGTACGGACATGGACGCGGTCATTGCCGTGACGGGCGCGCCGGTGGACGTCAAGGTCAATGGCAGGGTGCGCGCACAGTGGTCCCGGCTGGAGCTGGCTGCCGGTGACGAAGTGTCCTTCGGCATCCTCCAGGGCGGGACCCGCTTTTACATCGGGGTGCGCGGAGGCATCGATGTGCCCGTGGTGCTGGGCAGCCGCTCAACCTACGGCCTCGGGGGCATCGGCGGTTTCGCCGGCCGGCCGCTCCGCGCCGGCGACCTGGTTCCCGTCGGCGGCGGCGCGGGCGCCCTGGGCGGGCAGGAGCCGCGGCAGGAGATCGACGACGGGCTGCGTCCGCGCTTCGAGAAGGAGATTTCCGTCCGGGTGATGCCCGGGCTGTACGACCACCGGCTCACGGAGCAGGGAATGGAGACCCTGCTCGGCGCCACGTGGACGCTCACCCCGGTAGCCGACCGTACCGGCCTGCGCTATTCCGGGCCGGAGATGGAATGGCGGCCCCGGCAGCAGCCCTTCGGTGCCGGGTCGGACCCGTCGAATATTGTGGACGCCGGCTACGCCGTCGGGTCCATCCAGATCCCCGGCGGCAAGGAGCCGATTGTCCTGCACCGGGATGCAGTGTCGGGCGGGGGGTACGCCATGGTGGCCACCGTGATCAGTGCGGACATGGACCTGCTGGCACGCAGCGCGCCGGGTACCAGGACGCGTTTCCGCCCGGTGGGCATGGAGGAGGCGCTGGCCGCCCGGCACGAGCGGCGGGCCCTGCTCGCACAGCTGTGGGGGACCGGAACCTGACATCCGCCGGCCGGTGTGTCAGGCACTGCTCTCGCGCACCTGGAGCACCGGCTTCAGCCGGATGGATTCCGCAGGCTCATGGTTGAGCACCCGGCGGAGCAGTTCCACCGCGGCACGGCCGATCTCCAGCATGGGCGAGCGTACCGAGGACAGCGGGATGGGGAGTTGGGCGGCCACGGGCGTGTCGTTGAATCCGACCACGGCGATGTCCCGGCCCACGGTCAGCCCGTGGGAACGCAGCGCTCCCATTGCCCCGATGGCGGCGAAGTCGTTCACGGCAAAGACGGCAGTGGGCAGGACACGGGCGGTCCGCAGGATGGCGGCGACGGCCTCGCGGCCTCCGGTCGTGTCGAACCTTGACCACACCACAGCCCCCTGGCCGATGTCGCCGCCGAGGGCACGCCAGCGGTCGACGAAGCCCGACGTGCGGTCGACAGCGGTACTGGCATACGGCTCCCCGGCGACGACGGCGACGTTGCGGTGTCCTTGGTCCCACAGATGGTCCGCCACAAGCTGGCCACCAAGGACGTCGTCGCAGGTGGCGGAGGGAAACCCGCGAAGCCTGCGGTTCATCAGCACGAACGGGACGCCGCGGCGCGCCAGCTCCGGCATCAGGGGGCAGTCCAGGTGGACGTCGCCGAAGATCAGCCCGTCCACCCTCCGCGCGAGCATGATCTCAGTCTTGCGGCGCTGTTCCTCCATGTCATCCCGGGAGTTCATGACGAAGGCCGAATACTTGAGTTCGGCTGCTGCCTCCTCGACGCCCTCGTACATGATGGCCAGGACCAGGTCCGACAGCCGGGGAACGATCGTGCCCAGAAGGTGCGTGCGGCCGGTCCGCAGGCCCGAGGCCTGCGGATGCGGGGAATAGCCCAGCTTCCGCGCCAGCTCCCGGACCTTCCGGGCGGTCTCTGCCGAGGCCGCACTCCGTGCGACTTCGGCCTCGGAATGGAGTACACGGGACACGGTTGACGGATGCACTCCCAGCTCGCTGGCCAGGTCCTTGATCGTCACCGGGCGCCGGCGGCTGCTCTCGTTCACGGATGCCTCCTGCATGCCACCCATGAATGCTGTCGGCACACCATACCGCGCGGGCGGAGCCATGCCGGAGCCACTGATGTTGACGTGATCTCGATCACATCGTAGAGTATTGGCCACCTTACCCAATCGATTGGGTGAGGGGAAGAGGGTCCGGTGGCTCCGGGGGAAGCCGCCATCGGCGGAGCGGCACCCGCTCCGTACACCAGCTGTCTAGAGCCGTATCCGGAGCAGTCATGACCCCCCTAGAGGACAGCAAAACCCACCTGGTGCTGCTGGCAACAGGAGGAACCATCGCCTCCCGGTCCCGCCCCGAGGCCGGGGGAGCCGCCGTTGCTGCGGACACGGGGGAGCAGCTGCTGGGGAGCCTCGGCGTCCCGTCTCCCTGCCCGGTGCGCGTCGTGGATGTGCTCCGCAAAGGTTCCTACCTGCTGGATTTCGGCGAGATGGTGCAGGTTTGCTCCGCCATCCGGGAGGCGCTCGCCGATCCGGCCGTCCTCGGCGTCGTGGTTACGCACGGCACGGACACCATGGAGGAAACGTCCTTCCTGGCGGATTTGACCCACGACGATCCGCGTCCGGTTGTCTTCACCGGGGCTCAGAAAGCGGCCGATTCCGCTTCGCCGGATGGGCCGGCGAACCTGGCGCAGGCGGTGGCCGTCGCCGCGTCGCCGCAGGCCCGGGACCGCGGCGTGCTGCTGTCCTTCGCCGGCAGGATTTTCCCGTCCCGGGGTGTGCAGAAAGCGCAGACCACCGGCCTGGACGCCTTCGCCAACCCCGACGTTGGCCCTGCCGGCTGGGTCACTGCCGCCGGTGGAGTGCATCTGGGGGACGTGCCGCCGCGGATGGAACCGTTCCGGCTGCCGTCTGCCGCTCCGGATGGTCCGCGGGTCGATGTGGTCGCGTCCTACCCGGGCGCGGACGATGTCCTGCTGCGTGCATCCCTCGCCGCGGGCGCGGCGGGAATCGTGCTGGAGGCCACCGGCAGCGGCAATGCGAACCGGACCCTGTGCGCGGCGATCGCCGAGGCGACCGCTGCCGGCATCGTCGTCGTGACCAGTACCCGCGTGCCCGCCGGTCCCGTCGTGCCCATCTACGGCGACGGCGGCGGCAGGGACCTGCTGGCGGCCGGCGCCATTCCCTCGGGCATCCTGCGCCCGTCCCAGTCCCTGGTCCTGCTCAGCCTCCTGCTCAGGCTGGAGATGCCCCGGTCCAGGATTGCCGAGAGCTTTGAGCGCTGCGGGCGGCCGCTCTCCTAGGGCAGATGCCTACGTTCCCGTTCAACTATCGAAGAGGAAGGTCAGCTCATGGCAAAGGATATTCAGGTCGCGTTTGGTGTCGATGTGGATGCGGTGGCCGGCATGCTCGGTTCCTACGGCGGCCAGGACTCCCCGTGCGACATTTCGCGCGGGCTCTTCGCCGGCGAGGTCGGGGGCCCCCGGATCCTGCGGCTCTTCGACAAGTACCAGCTGCCGTCGACATGGTTCATCCCGGGACACTCGATAGAAACCTTTCCCGACCTGACCCACATGGTCGCCGAGGCCGGGCACGAAATCGGGGTCCACGGCTATTCGCACGAGAACCCCATTGCCATGACCCGCGAACAGGAGACGGCAATCCTGGACCGCTGCATCGAACTGATCGAGAAGATTTCGGGAAAACGGCCCACCGGCTACGTGGCGCCATGGTGGGAATTCTCCGCCGTCACCAACGAGATCCTGCTCGAACGCGGCATCAAATACGACCATTCCCTCATGCACCGCGACTTCGAGCCGTACTACGTGCGGGTCGGGGACCGGTGGACCAAGATCAACTACAACGAGTCCGCCGAAACCTGGATGGAACCGCTCGTCCGCGGCGAGGAAACCGACCTCGTCGAGATCCCGGCCAACTGGTACCTGGACGACCTGCCCCCGATGCTGTTCATCAAGGCGGCGGCGAACTCGCACGGCTTCGTCAATCCCCGCGACATCGAACAGATGTGGCGGGACCAGTTCGACTGGGTCTACCGCGAAATGGACCAGGCCGCCTTCACGATGACCATCCACCCGGATGTCTCCGGCCGGCCCCAGGTGCTGCTCATGCTCGAGCGGCTCATTGAGCACATCAACGGCCACGACGGCGTCAGCTGGCTCACCTTCGACCAGATTGCCGACTCCTTCATCCAACGCTCGCCGCGAAAGGAAGCAAACCCGTGAGCACCCGTGAGGTCAGTGTCGACCTGAGCACTCCCACCGCCGGCGAGAAGCGCCGCTTCCCGTCCTTCGACAAGAAGACCACCACCACCTCCACCGTCCTGGCCCTGCTGGCCTGGACGGTTGCCGTCTTCGACTTTGGGCTTTTCGGTACGCTGCTGCCGGCCATGCAGGACGAATTCGGCTGGACCGCCCCCGAGGCCTACGCGATCAACACCTGGATCGCTGTCGGTACCGCGATCGTGTGCTTCGGCATCGGCCCGGTGATCGACCGCCTCGGCCGGCGCAAGGGAATGATGACCACCATCGGCGGCACCGCCGTCGTCTCGGGCCTGACGGCGCTCATTCCCACGGGGCTGGGCTTCATCAGCAATGCCTTGGTCGTCTTCATCAGGTCCTTTGGCGGCCTTGGCTTCTCCGAGCAGGCCGTCAACGCGACCTACATGAACGAGGTCTACCAGGTCACCGAGGACGAAAAGCGGCGCCGGCGCCCCGGCTTCCACTACTCCTTCATCCAAGGCGGCTGGCCGCTGGGCTTCCTGCTGGCCAGCGCCCTGTCCCTGGCCTTCCTGCCCATCTTCGGCTGGCGCATCCTCTACATCATCGCGTGCATTCCCGCAGCAGTCATTATGTGGGTGATCGCGAAGAAACTCCGTGAGACCCCGCAGTTCGAACTGCACCACCGGCTCACCGAGCTGGAGAAGCACGGACAAAGCGACGAGGCCCACGCCCTGGCCCACGCCTACGGGGTGGAACACTCCTCGGCCGCACCGCTGAAGAGGATCTGGGAACCGCATCTGGCCAGGAACACCGTGGTGTTTTCGCTGGCCTGGATTGTCAACTTCTTCGGCATTACGATCTTCAGCATCCTGGGCAGCTCAGTGCTCTTTAACGCCAAGGGCGTGGAACTGACCACGGCGTTCTGGCTGCTGATCGTCATCAACGCTCTGGCCTATTTCGGCTACGTCTTCCATGGCTGGCTCGGCGACATTATCGGCCGGAAAAAGACGATTGTTATCGGGTGGATCATCTCGGGCATCTGCTTCAGCATCATGCTCAGCCCGGTGGCGACGAACGCCGGCATGATCATCCTGACCTACGGCGCGGGCCTGTTCTTCCTGGTCGGTCCCTACGCGGCCATCCAGTACTTCATGGCCGAGTGCTACCCCGTCAGCTGCCGCGCCACCGGCACCGCATTCATCGGCGCTATGAGCCAGCCCGGAACCATCATCGGCGGCGCGCTCTTCACCGTGGTGGCAGCCGAGGCGGGCACCGGCGCGGCTGCTCTGTGGGTGGGGGCCGTCGGAACTTTGGTGTCCGGTCTCCTGATGATCGCCGCCAAGCCGCCGATCGAGGCCATACTGGAGGATCATCCCCATGATGTCGATGTCGCCTGATAATGCCTCGGTAGCAATCATCACCGGCGCCGCCAGCGGCATCGGCCGCGCGCTCGCGGCCCACTACGCGCAGCGCGGCGTGCACAGCGTCATCGGCACCTTTCCGGGGGATCCGCACGATCCCGAGGAGACCCTGCGCCTGGTGACCGAAGCCGGCGGCCAGGGCGTCATCCACGAAGTCGACGTGCGCAGTACCGCCTCGGTGGATGCCTTTGCCGAGCGGGCCGTGCAGGAGTTCGGGCGGCTGGACTATGCCATTGCCAACGCAGGCATCCTGCGCAACGCCGCCTTGGCGGAACTGTCCGACGAGCGCTGGACCGACATGCTCGACGTCGACCTGACCGGCGTGCTGCGCACGCTGCGGTCCGGGGCCGCGAAGATGACCGACGGCGGAGCCATGGTCGCGGTGTCCTCGATCGCCGGCGGGGTCTACGGCTGGGAGGAGCACGCCCACTACGCCGCGGCGAAGGCAGGAGTGCTCGGACTCGTCCGCAGCGTGGCAGTGGAGCTCGGGCCGCGCGGGATCCGCACCAATGCCGTCATCCCGGGGTTGATCGAAACGCCCCAGTCGCTGGACCCGGTCAACTCGCTGGGTCCGGAAGGACTGGAGCGGGCCGGCAAGGACATTCCGTGGGGGCGGGTCGGCCGGCCGGAGGAAGTCGCCAGCGTCATCGGCTTCCTCACCTCTTCCGACGCCCGCTATGTCACCGGCCAGGCCATCGTCGTGGACGGCGGGCTCACGATCAAGATGCGTGCCTGATGGACGGACAGCCTGGTCTCGGGGCGGCAGGACGTGCGGTGGTGGTCACGGGCGGTGCCAGCGGGATCGGCCAGGCCATCGCCGAGGCTTTCAGGGCCAACGGCGACCGCGTAGTCGTCCTGGACCGGGCTGCAGGTTCCGGAACAATCCAGGTCGATGTAGCCGGCGAAACGAGCGTGCACGAAGCCTTTGGCTCGGCGCGGGAACAGCTGGGCGGCATCGACATTCTGGTCAATAGTGCAGGGCTGCTGACGGAGTCCCCCTTGGAAGAGATGTCCCTCTCCACCTGGAATGAAACGCTGGCGGTGGACCTGACCGGTGTCTTCCTGTGCTGCCGCGAGGTGGTTGGGCACATGCGCCGCCAGCGCTGGGGCCGGATCATCAACATCTCCTCGCAGCTGGCCATCAAGGGAGGGACCGGGCTCAGCCACTACAGCGCAGCCAAGGCAGGAGTCATTGGCCTGACAAAGTCCCTGGCACTGGAACTGGCGCCGCACAACGTCCTGGTGAACAGTATTGCCCCGGGGCCGGTCGCGACGCCTCTTGTGGACGGGATTTCCGAGAGCTGGAAGGCCGCCAAACGTGCCGAACTGCCCCTGGGACGGTTCGGGACACCGGCCGAGGTGGCCCCTACCGCGGTCCTGCTCGCCAGCGACCCGGGCGGCAACCTCTATGTTGGCCAGACGCTCGGGCCCAATTCCGGCGACGTCATGCCATGACCTTGGCGGAGCAGGGTGCCGCGGGGAGGGACCGGATACGACTATGGCCGCTGCTGGGCAGCGGCCATAGTCACTTCGGAGCGGACGACGGGATTCGAACCCGCGACATCCACCTTGGCAAGGTGGTGCTCTAGCCAGCTGAGCTACGTCCGCGCGGAACAGCGGTGCGCTGTTCCAGTGGGCGATACTGGGATCGAACCCGTGACCTCTTCCGTGTCAGGGAAGCGCGCTACCGCTGCGCCAATCGCCCGCCCCGGCACCAAGCGCGGTGCCGCTGCAGAATTCCGGGAAGACCCGGAACTGGAGCGGACGACGGGATTCGAACCCGCGACATCCACCTTGGCAAGGTGGTGCTCTAGCCAGCTGAGCTACGTCCGCGCGGAACAGCGGTGCGCTGTTCCAGTGGGCGATACTGGGATCGAACCAGTGACCTCTTCCGTGTCAGGGAAGCGCGCTACCGCTGCGCCAATCGCCCATTGCCTTCACAATGTACATCACTTGCAGACCAGCTCCTTGGAAATCCGAAGGAGAACCGCGGTACTGCAAACGAGGTGGGGACGGGATTCGAACCCGCGTATACGGCTTTGCAGGCCGCTGCCTCGCCTCTCGGCCACCCCACCGTGGCCTGGACTCCAGGACCGGCCGGCTGCGCCGGCTCTTACAGTGATCTGCGAGCGGACGACGGGATTCGAACCCGCGACATCCACCTTGGCAAGGTGGTGCTCTAGCCAGCTGAGCTACGTCCGCATGTGGTACCCGCAGATCCGGCCGGCGGGGCGTTCTGCCATCCGCCAGGAGCGTTCCTGCGTTTCCAACGAGTAAAAACTCTAGCCGACGATGCGGCCTTTCGTCCAATCCGACTGTTTCTGCCCGTGTTTCCGGGCCGCGAGGGGATGACAACGGTGTAATTCGGGCCGTTTGCCGCACGAGAAGTCCGGTGGGTTCTCCGGAAGTTCGCGGCAGGCCGGCAGCCGTTTTGCATGGGCGGAACTGTCTTGCTAATGTTTTCTAGGTCGTTCCCCACGGGGTGCGGCAGAGTCCGGGCGATTGGCGCAGTGGTAGCGCGCTTCGTTCACACCGAAGAGGTCACTGGTTCGAACCCAGTATCGCCCACCCGGAAGGAAGGCCCCCGCCGTACAGCGGGGGCCTTCCTGCGTCCGGGGCCGCCGGCAGCAGTCCGGCTGTCCCTGGCGTCTGACATGATTTTGCTATGACTTCTCCGGCACTTGCCCACCAGACGGAAAACGGGCGGATGTACTCGCGCTCCCTCGATGCCCTGCCCACGGTGCCGTCCATCACCACCGTGATCGCCCAGGCGCCCTCGGACATGAGCGGCTGGGCCGGCCACATGGCGGCCACTTCGCTGGCGCGCGATCCAGGCCTGGCCGAAGCGGCCGCAAACCCGGCGCTGCTCCGCGGCCTGGCCAAGGAGGCATCCAAGGCGGCCGACCGCTACCGCGACGCCGCCGCGGAGCGCGGGGACCGGGTGCATGCCTACGCCGAGCAGGTGGCCCTGCGCGCCCTCGGCAGGCCGCACCGGCTGGGGGAGGCCCGGGAGGAGCTCAGGGCCTGTGGCGAAGAAGCCTTCGCCATGCGTTTCGACGAATGGTGGCAGCTGTACGGAGTGGAGCCGGTGGCTCCCGAAATCACCGTCTGGAACCACGAGGTGGGTTATGCCGGGACGCTGGACCTGGTGGCCAAAATCGGCGGCCGGCTCTGCCTGATCGACTTCAAGACCAAGGGCACGGACCGCAACGGCCAGGTCAAGGCCATGGACGACAAGGTCGTCATGCAGCTCGTGGCGGGCATGAAGGCGCAGGAATCCCTGGTGGACGCGGAGGCCGGGAGCTGGGAGCCCTGGGCGTACGGCACCGACCCGATCCTGCTCGGGGTGGCGGTCGGCGAAACGGAGGTGCGGCCCATGCAGGCCAACCCCGAGGTGCTGCGCTACCACTGGTACAAGTTCTGTGCCCTGCGCCGGGTCTGGGAAGTGCAGCTGCAGGCGGCCGAGGCCGGACGCGCCCTGCTGCCGATCGGCCCTCCGGTGGTCCGCCCGTCCATGCAGCAGGCCTGAGCGCCGCGGGCAGGCAGCGAACGCTAGGCTGGTGGGTGGGGAGCCAGCACCAACAGTGAGGAAGCATTTTCAATGACGATCCTGAGCATCCGGATCATCGGAGACCCGGTCCTGAGGACGAAGGCGGAGCCGGTCACGGATTTCGGTCCGGACCTGGCCAAGCTGGTCGAGGACATGGACCAGACGATGGAGGACGTTGACGGCGCGGGCCTGGCTGCTCCGCAGGTCGGCGCCAGCCTGCGCGTCTTCACTTTCCGGATCGACGGGCGCCGCGGGCACATCATCAATCCCGTGCTGGAGACCAGCGAGGATTTCCAGTCCGACCAGGTGGAAGGCTGCCTGTCCATCCCCGGACTCGGCTTCCCGGTCCGGCGCCGCCGCTGGGCCCGTGCCACCGGCGTGGACATCCACGGCAACGAGGTGGTGGTCGAGGGCGAGGGCATGCTGGCGCGCTGCCTGCAGCACGAGACGGACCATCTGGACGGCATCCTGTACACGGACCGGCTGACCGGCGAGGACCGGAAGAAGGCGCTGCGGGCCATCCGCAACGCCGCCTACAACACGGTGGCGGAGGATACCGCTGCCCAGCGCGCCGCCAGTGTGGGTTCGGGCTTCGGCACCGGTTCCTTCGGGCAGTCCCGGGCGTGACCGGGGACCGCCCGATGCGGGTACTGTTCGCCGGCACCCCGGCCGTGGCCGTGCCGTCGCTGGAGCGGCTGCTGGAGGCCGGCTTCGACGTCGTTGCCGTCCTGACCCGCGACGACGCACCGGTGGGCCGAAAGCGCATCCTGACTCCTTCCCCGGTGGCCGCCCGTGCCGAGGAACTGGGCCTGCCGGTGATCCGTGCCAACCGGATCGACGCCGCGGCCACAGCAGCGATTGCCGCGGCCCGGCCTGATGTCGCCGCGATCGTGGCCTACGGCGGACTCGTGCCGCCGGCAGCCCTGGAAATTCCCCGGTACGGCTGGGTCAACCTGCATTTTTCCCTGCTGCCGGCCTGGCGCGGCGCCGCGCCCGTGCAGCACAGCGTGATCCACGGGGACGAGCTGACCGGGGCCAGCACGTTCCTGCTGGAGCCGGGCCTGGACACCGGCCCGGTCTACGGGACGCTCACCGAAGCCGTCCGGCCCGAAGACACCAGCGGAGACCTGCTGGAGCGGCTCTCGCACAGCGGCGCCGTGCTGCTGGCGCAGACACTTTCCGCCATCGCCGCCGGCAAGGCCGTGGCGGTGCCGCAGTCCGGAGATGTGTCGCTGGCCCCGAAGCTGACGCTGGCCGACGGCCGGATCAGCTGGGACCAGCCGGCCCTGGCCATCCGGCGGCGGATCAACGGCGTCACCCCCGAACCCGGCGCCTGGACGATGCTCGAGGGCCAGCGCTTCAAGCTTGGCCCCGTGCAGCTGCGGCAGGACCGCCGGGATCTGGCTCCCGGGCAGGTGCTGGCGGGCAAGGACGGGGTGCTGGTCGGCTCCGGTTCCTGCGCCGTCGAACTTGGGCAGGTGCAGCCTGCCGGCAAGAAGATGATGGCCGCGGCGGATTGGGCCCGCGGCCTGGGACAACGCGAGGATGTGCACTTCGAGTGAACGGCCAGGACAGACCACGCCGGCACGGCGGCAGCGGAGACCAGCACGGCGGCCGCGGACAGCAGTCCCACCGCCGGCGTGACGAGGCCGGGCGCGAGCGCAACCGCGGCGGCACCCGGCAGTTTTCCAAGACCGCGCCGTCGCAGCGGACCCGGTTGGCGGATCCGGCCCGGCTGGCCGCCTTCGAGGTGCTGCGCGCGGTGGAGCGGGACGACGCCTATGCGAACCTCGTGCTGCCGGCCCGGATCCGGCAGCACCGGCTGGACCGCCGGGACGCCGGGTTCGCCACCGAGCTGGCCTACGGTGCCCTGCGCGGGCAGGGCATCTATGATGCCATCCTGGCCCGCTGCGTGGACCGGCCGCTGGAGCAGCTGGACCCGGCCATCCTCGACGCCCTTCGCTTGGGAGCCCACCAGCTGCTGGCCATGCGGGTGCCGGCGCATGCCGCCCTGGACCAGACGGTCGGCCTGGCCCGGGCGGTCATCGGTGCCGGACCGGGCTCGCTGGTCAATGCCGTGCTGCGCCGGGTCAGCGCCAAGGACCTGGACGCCTGGACCGCCGAACTGACCGAGGCCGAAACCGATCCGGCCAAACGGGCGGCCATCGTGCACAGCCATCCCGAATGGATTGTCCGGGCCATGCGCCAGTCGCTGGCCGGGCACGGCCGCAACGTGGACGAGCTGGAGGAACTGCTGGCGGCGGACAATGCCGCCCCGGTGGTGAACCTGGTGGCCCTGCCCGGCCTGGGCAGCCTGGACGAGGCGTTCGACGCCGGCGCGGAACCGGGCCGGCTGGTCGAGGACTCGGCGCTGTATGCCGGCGGCGACGTTGGCCGGCTGGCCGGCATCCGGGCCGGAACCGTGCGGGTCCAGGATGCCGGCTCGCAGCTGATCGCCCGCGCCGTCGCGGCAGTGCCGCTGGACGCAGGCCCGGACGGCCAAAGGCCCGAGCGCTGGCTGGACCTGTGCGCCGGCCCCGGGGGCAAGGCCGCCCTGCTGGGCGCGCTGGCGGCCGGCTCCGGAGCCACGCTGCTGGCGAACGAGCCGGCGGAGCACCGCGCCGAACTGGTCCGCAAGGCCCTGGCGCCGGTGGATCGGAAGGTGTGGGAGGTGCGCACCGGGGACGGCCGGGACCTGGGCCGGCTGGAGCCTGGTGGCTTCGACCGGGTGCTCGTGGACGTGCCCTGCACCGGGCTGGGCGCCCTGCGGCGGCGCCCGGAATCGCGCTGGCGGCGGCAGCCTTCGGACCTGGTGCAGCTCGGTCCGCTGCAGCGGCAGCTGCTCGAATCCGCGGTGGACGCGGTCCGGCCCGGGGGCATCGTCGCCTATGTGACCTGTTCGCCGCACCCGGCGGAAACCACCGCCGTCGTCGCGGACATGCTGCGCCGCCGCCCGGACCTGGAGCTGCTGGATTCGGCGGCCGCGCTGGAGGCCGCCAGCCTGTCCGGCGGGCTGCAGGCGGGCCAGCCCGGACCCGGCAGCGGCGGTACCACTGCCCAGCTCTGGCCGCACCTGCACGGCACGGACGCAATGTTCATGGCACTTCTCAGGCGAAAGTAGGCCCTTCTCCGATGGCACAGTGCTGCATCAACCCCAGTATCCTCTCCGCTGACTTCGTCAACCTTGAGACCGAGCTGCGCCGGATCGACACGGCCGACGCAGTCCATGTGGACGTGATGGACAACCACTTCGTCCCGAACCTGACCATCGGGCTGCCGGTGGTGTCCAGGATCCAGAAAGTCAGCCCGGTTCCGCTGGATGCGCACCTGATGATTGCCGATCCGGACCGCTGGGCCCCTGCCTATGCCGATGCCGGCGTGGCCTCGGTGACCTTCCATGTCGAGGCCGCGGCGGCACCGGTGCGGCTGGCCCGCGAGCTGCGCGCCCGCGGCGCCAAGGCGGGCATGGCACTGCGGCCGGCCACCGCCGTCGAACCCTACCTGGACCTGCTGCCGGAAATGGACCTGCTGCTGATCATGACGGTGGAGCCGGGTTTCGGCGGACAGGCGTTCCTGGACGTGGCGCTGCCGAAGATCCGCCGGGCGGCCTCCGCTGTGGCAGGGTCAGGACTGCCCGTGGCCATCCAGGTCGACGGCGGAATCACCGAGGAGACCATCGTCCGTGCCGCCGAGGCAGGAGCGACCGTGTTCGTGGCCGGCTCGGCCGTGTACGGGGCGGAGGATCCGAACGCGGCGATCGCCAGGCTCCGCTCGGCCGCGTCCCGCTGATCCGCATCAACTCGCCGGGCAAGGCCCGTCGCGGCGGGAAAGGGCGTCATCCGGCACCGTGGACGCACGGGATCTGTTACACCGGATGACACCGATGTGACGTGCGCCCGGCCGGATATGGAACAATGGCAACGTACAAACGTGCTCCGGGGTCGGTGAAAGTCCGAACCGGCGGTGATAGTCCGCGACCCGTTGCCAAAAGTCCCGAAGGGGCCGGAGGCTGCGGCTGAGCCGGTGGAATTCCGGTACCGACAGTTACAGTCTGGATGGGAGAAGCACGTACAGGCGGTCTGCGAAGGCGCACCGGCTGCGCCACAGGCGCGGGCCGGATTCCTTCCCGCCCCGCACTGTCGTTACCCCGGAGCCGCCGCGGCTTTGAAAGGGGACGACATGGATCTTCTGCGGTGGCTCTTAGATGCCCGGGTTCCCGCCGGCAGCGCCCTGCTGCCGGACGAGGCGCCGGGCCGCAATTCCTTCTTTTCCGGTCCTGCCGGGCTTTCGGGCCGTGACGGGGCCGCGCAGTGAGCGCGCCGGTGGCGCCCGCTGCGTCCGCCCAGGTTTTTTCCCCGGCGGAAACCCGGGCCATGCAGGCTGCGCTGGATGCAGCAGGGCAGGGTCCGCGCGGTGCCAACCCGCTGGTGGGCGCCGCCATCCTGGCCCCTGACGGCACGGTCCTCAGCGTGGGCTACCACCGCGGCGCCGGCACCGCCCATGCCGAAATCGACGCGCTGGCGGTGCTGAGGGAGAAGTCCGGCGGCTCCCTGCCCAATCTGTCCGCCTGCACCATGGTGGTCACCTTGGAACCCTGCAGCCATCACGGCCGCACGGGCCCCTGCGCGGCGGCCATCGCCGAAGCCGGGGTCGGCGCTATCGTCTACGCGGCCGCGGACCCGACGGCCGAGGCCGCCGGCGGCGCCCGCTACCTGCTCGACGCCGGCGTGGCCGTGCGCGCCGGCCTGTTGTCCGGCCCGGCACTTGAGCTGAACCAGCGCTGGTTCAGGGCCAAGGCCGAAGACCGGCCGTTCACCACGCTGCATATCGCGCAGACCCTGGACGGACTGATTGCCGCCGCGGACGGGACCAGCCAGTGGATCACCGGGGCGGCGGCCAGGCAGGACAGCCACGGCATCCGCGCCCGCGTGGACGCCATCGTCGCAGGCACCGGCACCGTGCTGGCGGACGACCCGCGCCTGACCGCCCGGGACGCGGACGGACGCGAGCTGGAACGCCAGCCGCTGCGTGTGGTGGTAGGCCGGCGCGAGGTCCCCGCCTCCGCGGCAGTGCGCGGCCGCGACGGGAAGTTCCTGCAGCTGGCCGGCCACGATCCGGCGGCCGTCCTCGGCGAGCTGGCCGCCCGCGGCGCCGGCCACGTGATGATCGAAGGCGGGGCCACCGTCGCCGGAGCCTTCCTCGCCGCGGACCTGGTGGACGAACTGGTGCTGTACCTGGCGCCGCTGATGCTGGGGACCGGGATCCGGTCCACCGGCGACCTGGGCATTTCCACCCTTGCCGATGCCTCCCGCTGGCGCTGGGACCCCGTTGCCCCGGCCAGAACCCTGGGCGCGGATCTGCGCCTGACCCTTGAACCCCTGCCGCTTGCCCGGCACAACGAAAGGCCATGAGGATGTTTACCGGAATTATCACCGAACGCGGCAGGGTGGAATCGCTCGTGCTGCGCCCTGAAACGGATTCGGCGGTGCTGACCTTCAGCGCTCCGGCCACCGGCAAGGACCTGGAGCTGGGCGGCTCGATTGCCGTCAACGGCGTCTGCCTGACGGCGGTGTCCATCGGCGGCGGCCAGGTGAGCGTGGACGTGATGGGGGAGACCCTGGCCCGCACGACGACGGGCGGGCTGGCCGCGGGCATGAAGGTGAACCTCGAGCGCTGCGTTCCGGCCGGGGGCCGGCTGGACGGGCACGTGGTGCAGGGGCATGTCGACGGCGTTGGCAGCCTGCTCGAGCGCGAGGACAAGGGGGAATGGGAGCGGCTGCGCTTCGCGGTCCCGCAGCCCCTGGCCAGGTACATCGCCGAAAAGGGCTCCATCGCCGTGGACGGGGTTTCCCTGACCGTGACGGCGGTCAGCCCGGCCGGTGCCGCCGGGCAGGCCTGGTTCGAGGTTGGTTTGATCCCGACGACGCTGGCCGAAACCGGTCTCGGGAGCAAGCAGCCCGGGGACCCGGTGAACCTGGAGGTGGACGTGCTGGCCAAGTACGCCGAGCGCCTGCTCGCGTTCGCGGTCCCCGCCGGCACCACTGCTGCCGCAGGGGGTGCCCGGTGAGCGCCGCCGTCGAACCGGCCATCCGGCTGGACGCGATCGAACTGGCCATCTCGGCCATCGCCGCCGGCCGCCCCGTGGTGGTGGTCGATGACGAGGACCGCGAGAACGAGGGCGACATCATCTTCGCCGCGGACGCGGCCACCCCGTCCCTGATGGGCTGGACCATCCGCCACACCTCCGGGGTGGTCTGCATTCCGATGCCCGGATCGCGCGCGGACGAACTCGGCCTGCCGCCGATGGTGGAGGTCAACCAGGACGCCAAGGGCACCGCCTACACGGTCTCCTGCGATGCCACCGCCGGTGTGACTACCGGCATCAGCGCCGCGGACCGCGCGCTGACTGCCGCGCTGTTGGCCTCCCCCGACTGCACCGCCGCGGACCTGACCCGTCCCGGACACATGTTCCCGCTGCGCGCGGTCGACGGCGGCGTGCTGGAGCGCCGAGGGCATACCGAGGCCGCGGTGGACCTGTGCCGGCTGGGCGGGCGGGCTCCGGTGGGCGTCATCGCCGAGCTGGTCCACGACGACGGCGACATGATGCGCCTGCCGGCCCTGCGGGCCTTCGCCGACGAGTTCGGCCTCCCGCTGGTCTCCATCGAAAACCTCGCCGGCTACCTGTCCGCCGCCGAGCCGGCGGGCATCGGCGCTGCCTCGGAGCGGCCGTCATGAGCGGCGTCTTCACCGGCGGGACCGGGGACGGCCGGCAGCCGGCAGGAGCCGCCGTGGTTCTTCCCGAGCCTGTCTCCGGCGGGCCCGCGGTCCAGCTGCCGACCGCCTTCGGCGTCTTCACCGTCCGGGCGTGGACGGACGCGGCCACGAGCGTGGAGCACCTGAGCATCAGCTCGCCGGTGCCGGCGTCCGAGGCTCCGCTGGTGCGCCTGCACTCGGAGTGCCTGACCGGGGACGTGTTCGGCTCCTACCGCTGCGACTGCGGCGAACAGCTGGACCAGGCGCTCTCGCTCATCGCCGAGCAAGGCGGCACTGTGCTCTACCTGCGCGGCCAGGAGGGCCGGGGGATCGGGCTGGCCAACAAGATGCGGGCCTATGCCCTGCAGGAAGCCGGGGCGGACACGGTGGAGGCCAACGAACAGCTGGGCCTGCCGGTGGACGCGCGGGACTACCGGGCCGCCGCGGCCATCCTGCAGGCGATGGGCATGCAGTCCGTCCGGCTGCTGAGCAACAACCCGGCCAAGCGCGACAAGCTGGAGGACCTGGGCATCACGGTCGCGGAAATGGTCTCCTCCGAAGTGCCCTCACGCGAGCACAACCGGCGCTACCTGCAGACCAAGCGGGACCGCATGGACCACCGGCTGTCCCTGCTTGAGGACAACCCGGTCCAGCAAAGCTGACACCACACCCACGACAGTAAGGACATCATCTATGAGCGGTCAGGGCGCACCTGCCATCGACATTTCTTCCGTGAAGACCGGCGGCGAGCTGAAGCTGGCGATCGTCGCCGCCAGCTGGCACACGCAGATCATGGACGGCCTGGTGGCCGGCGCCCTGCGCGCGGCCGCCGAGGCCGGCATCGCCGAGCCGGCGCTGGTCCGGGTTCCCGGGGCCTTCGAGCTGCCGGTCGCGGCGGCCCGGCTGGCACCGCACTACGACGCCGTGGTGGCCCTCGGCGTCGTCATCCGCGGGGGCACCCCGCACTTCGAGTACGTCTGCGACGCCGCCACCAGCGGGCTGACCAGCGTCAGCGTGGCCACCGGCAAGCCCGTCGGCTTCGGCGTGCTCACCTGCGACACGGAGCAGCAGGGCCTGGACCGCGCCGGCCTGGAAGGCTCTTCCGAGGACAAGGGCCACGAAGCGGTCAGCGCCGCTCTGGCGACCGCCGCCACCCTCCGCGGCCTCGGCGTCTGAGATGGGGGCGCTCCCGAAGCGTGGAGTGGGGCCCTCACGCCCCACTCCACGCTTCGGGAGCGGCTGATTTTCGGCCGGGGAGGTGTTCGTCACATAGCCGGGCGGCGTTTGTGGCGGCGGCGGTGGGCTGACGTAACCTTGAGAGCGTGAAATCCTTCGATACCCTCTTTGCCGAGCTGAGCGAGAAAGCGCAGCAGCGCCCCGCCGGCTCCCGTACCGTTGCCGAGCTGGACTCGGGCATCCACGGCATCGGAAAGAAGGTAGTCGAGGAGGCCGCCGAGGTCTGGATGGCGGCGGAATACGAGTCCGACGAGGCCGCGGCCGAGGAAATTTCCCAGCTGCTCTACCATTTGCAGGTGCTGATGCTGGCCAAGGGCCTGAACCTGGAAGACGTCTACAAGCATCTTTAGCGGTACGCTGCCCCCGCTCCACCGGCATTGCCGGATGGACGGGCGGTGTTCCGCCTCAGCCCAGTCCCCGGCCCCCGGCCGCGAACCGGCCGATCCTTGAAGCAGAAAGTCCTGACATGCTCCGCGTAGCAGTTCCCAACAAAGGTTCCCTGTCCGAAGCCGCCTCCGGCATGCTCTCCGAGGCCGGCTACCGCCAGCGCCGCGACAGCCGCGAACTGGTGATGGTGGATCCGGACAACGACATTGAATTCTTCTACCTGCGCCCGCGCGACATTGCCGTCTACGTGGGCACCGGCACCCTGGACGTGGGCATTACCGGGCGCGACCTGTTCCTGGACGCCCAGGTCGAAGCCGAGGAGCTGCTGACCCTGGGCTTCGGGGGCTCCACCTTCCGCTTCGCCGGGCCCGTCGGCGAGTTCACCGATGTCACGCAGCTGCATGGTCGGCGGCTCGCAACCAGCTACGACGGACTGCTGCGCTCCTACCTGGCCGACCGCGGCGTCGAAGCCAAGGTGGTCCGGCTGGATGGGGCAGTGGAATCCTCCGTGCGCCTGGGCGTGGCCGACGCCATCGCCGACGTCGTGGAAACCGGCAACACGCTCAAGGCCGCCGGGATGGAGATCTTCGGCGAGCCGATCCTGAAGTCCGAGGCGGTGCTGATCGGACGCCCAGGTGAGGCTGCCGCTGGCCTGGACGTGCTGATCCGCCGGCTGCGCGGGGTGATCGTGGCCCGCGAGTACGTGATGATGGACTACGACGTGCGCAAGGAACTGGTCGAGGAGGCCGCCGCCCTGACCCCCGGCCTGGAATCCCCCACCGTGTCCCCGCTGCGGGACACCGACTGGGTTGCCGTGCGGTCCATGGTCAAGCGCAACCAGACCAACCGCATCATGGACGAGCTCTACGAACTGGGCGCCCGCGCCATCCTGGTCAGCTCCATCCACGCCTGCCGCATCTAGCCGGGAGTCAATAATGAGCGTTGCAATCCGAGTCATTCCCTGCCTGGACGTCGACGCCGGCCGGGTGGTCAAGGGTATCAACTTCGAGGGCCTGCGCGATGCCGGGGATCCGGTGGAGCTGGCCCACCGCTACGACCGCGCCGGCGCCGACGAGCTGACCTTCCTGGACGTGACCGCGTCCTCGGGCAACCGCGAAACCACCTTCGACGTGGTGGCGCGCACCGCGGAGGAAGTCTTCATTCCGCTGACCGTCGGCGGCGGCGTGCGCGAGGTGGCGGACGTGGACAAGCTGCTGCGCTACGGCGCGGACAAGGCAGCCATCAACACCGCCGCGGTGGCCCGCCCGGAAGTGATTGACGAGATCACCCGGCACTTCGGCTCCCAGGTGCTGGTGCTGTCGCTGGACGCCCGCCGGGCGCCCGGGGCTGGCGTTCCCTCCGGCTTCGAGGTGACCACCCACGGCGGACGCAAGGGCACCGGAATCGACGCCGTCGCCTGGGCCCGGGAGGCAGCCGACCGCGGGGTGGGCGAAATCCTGCTCAACTCCATCGACGCCGACGGCACCAAGGACGGTTTCGACCTGGAGATGATCGCCGCGGTGCGCGCCGCGGTGAAGGTGCCGCTGATTGCCTCGGGCGGTGCCGGCAAGCCCGAGCACTTCCCGCCGGCGGTGGCGGCCGGTGCTGACGCAGTGTTGGCGGCCTCGGTGTTCCACTTCGGCCCGGACGACGCGATCGCCCAGGTCAAGAAGGCCATCCAGGACGCCGGTTTCCCTGTCCGCTGAATCCGGGCCGGAAGGAACGCTTGTCCGCCGGCGCCGCGCTAAGGTTGATTTTCGTGAGATTGTGGTCCGTCCATCCCCGTTACCTGGACCGGCAGGCGCTGACCGCCTGTTGGCGCGAAGCGCTGCTGGCGCAGGCCGTGCTCAATGGGGCCACCCGCGGATACACCATGCATCCGCAGTTGGCGCGCTTCCGCTCCCAGCCGTCCCCGCTGCAGGCTGTCGGCGCGTACCTTTTGAGCATTGCGGATGAGGCTGGCTCGCGCGGCTACCGGTTCGACCGCAGCAAGGTCCTCCACCTGCCGCCCCGGCCGGTGCTGCTGTCGCTGGAAATCGGGCAGTTGGACTACGAGTGGAACCACTTGATGCGCAAGCTCGAAGTGCGCAGTCCGGATATCGCAACCCGCTGGGCGGAGGTCCTGCGGCCCGATCCGCATCCGCTGTTCACGCTGGTCGAGGGGCCGGTCGCCGTATGGGAGCGCCCGGGAAAGTCCTAGCGCGGTCGACCCGCGTCCCTCACGGTCGGCCCCAGGCCCCGGGCAGGCTGGTCCCTACAGCCCGATTTCGGCACTTTCGAGCAGGGCGACGGCATCCGGCTGGCCCTCATAGGTGACGAGGGCGTGCCGGGTCCGGCCGTGGGCGTGCATCAGCAGTTCGCCGGGCTCGCCGACGATTGCCACCGAGACGGGCGCGCGCTTGGCCACATGCCGCGGCCCGTCCGGCCGGACCAGGATGATCCCCAGGTCGACGCCGCGGTACAGGAACGCCGCCCGCTTGACCAGTTCGTTCCACAAGGCCTCCGAGTAGTTCCCGTCCAGGGCGCGCGGCGCCCAGCGCGAAGAGGCACGGCGCACGTCCTCGGTGTGGACGAAGTACTCGATCAGGTTCGCCGCCTTGGCGACCGGCTTCAAGTGCAGGGGGCTGAGCCTGGGCGGACCGGCCAGGAAGGCCCGGACCAAGGCCGCGTAGGTGTCGGCGGCGCGCGACTTGCTCGCCAGTTTCCGGACGGCACGGTCGGAAACTCCGGCCAGCGGCTTGACCACGTTGCCCAGGGCCACCACGGGCCGGTGCTCGCGCAGGTAGAGATGAGCTGCGAGCTCCTCGGTCTGCCAGCCGGCGCACAGCGTGGGGGATCCCGGGCCGGCCGCCAGCAGCGTTTCGGCCAGGACTTCGCGGGACGGGTCTACGAAATGCATCAATGCTGAACCTAGCATGAAGCGCCGCCGCACGGCGTCACTCCCGTAGCGTCCATCTGTCTCCCCGTTCGCCGCCTGCCCCACACGCTCCGCGTGCGGGGACCCCTGGCCGCTCCCTTAGCTCGCTTCGCTCACGGCGGGTCCCTCGACAAGGGAGGGACGCGAGGGGCCCGTCGTGGCGACGAAGTCGCTATGACGGGGGCGTCACTCCTGTAGCGTCCATCTGTCTCCCGCCGCTCGCTTCGCTCACGGCGGGTCCCTCGACAGATAGACTGGTAGGGATGTCCTCCCAAACTGATCCCCAGAAAACCATGCCCGCAGCCGCCGGTTCCACCGCGCTGCCGGCCGAGGTAGCCGCGCGGCTCAAGCGCGACCCTGCCGGCCTGGTGGCGGCGATCGTCCAGCAGCATGATACCGACGAGGTGCTCATGCTCGGCTGGATGGACGACGAGGCCCTTCACCGCACGCTGACCACCGGCCGCGCCACCTATTACTCCCGGTCCCGCCAGGAGTACTGGCGCAAGGGGGATACGTCCGGCCACGTGCAGTGGGTCAAGTCCGTGTCGCTGGACTGCGACGGCGATGCCCTGCTGGTCAAGGTTGACCAGGTCGGCGCCGCCTGCCACACCGGCACCCGCACCTGCTTCGACGACCGCCGGCTCGACGCCGTCATTGGCTCCGGCGCGCCGGCACCCGGAGCCGAGGGGGTGCGCTGATGCAGGAATTCGGGGTCATCAGCCCCACGCTCGAGGAGTTCCGCGCGCTGGCGGCCGGCCACCGCGTGGTTCCGGTGACGGTGAAGGTCCTCGCCGACGACCTGACGCCGATTTCGCTCTACCGCAAGCTGGGCGGCGGGCAGCCGGGCACCTTCCTGCTCGAGTCCGCAGCGGTGGGCGGGGTCTGGTCGCGCTATTCCTTCATCGGTACGCACTCGCGCGCCGTGCTCACCACCCGGGACGGCCAGGCGCACTGGCTGGGCGAACCGCCGGCCGGGCTGCCGCTGGACGGCAACCCGGTGGAGGCGCTGCGCGCCACGGTGGAGGCCCTGCAGACGGAGCGGTTCGAGGGCCTGCCGCCGCTCACCTCGGGCCTGGTGGGCTTTGTCGGCTGGGAGGCCGTGCGGCACTGGGAGCGGCTCACCAGCCCGCCCGAGGACGACCTGGACCTGCCCGAGCTGGCCATGTGCCTGGTCACCGACCTGGCCGTGCACGACAATGCCGAAGGCAGCGTGACGCTGATCGCCAATGCCATCAATTTCGACGGCAGCGACGAACGCGTGGACGAGGCCTGGCAGGATGCCGTCCGGCGGATCCAGCGGATGCTGGGCGAACTGACAGCCCCGCTGGCACAGCAGGTCTCGGTACTCACCGGAGAGCCCATGGACACCGCGGGGCTGATGGCCGAGGTCACCCACCGGTGGGCCGAGGACCGCTACAAGGCCGCCGTGGAGCGCGGCAAGGAAGCCATTGTGGACGGCGAGGTGTTCCAGGTGGTCATCTCCCGGCGCTTCGAGATGGACTGCGCGGCCCCGGCCCTGGACGTCTACCGGGTGCTGCGGAACCTGAATCCGAGCCCGTACATGTACCTGTTCAGCTTCGAGGACGCCGACGGCAACGGCTATTCGATCGTGGGTTCCTCGCCCGAGGCCCTGGTCACCGTCACCGGCGACGAAGTGGTCACCCATCCGATCGCCGGCTCCCGGCCGCGCGGACGCACGGTCGAGCAGGACCGCGAGCTGGCGGAGGAACTGCTGGCGGACCAGAAGGAACGGGCCGAACACCTGATGCTCGTGGATCTGGCCCGCAATGACATTTCCAAGGTCTGCGACCCGGGCACGGTGGACGTCACCCAGTTCATGGAGGTGGAGAAGTTCAGTCACATCATGCACCTGGTCTCCACCGTGGTGGGCCGGCTCTCCCCGGACAAGACTGCCTACGATGTGCTGGCCGCGACCTTCCCTGCCGGCACGCTCTCGGGAGCGCCCAAGCCCCGTGCCCTGCGGCTGCTGGACGAACTTGAACCGCACCGCCGGGGGATCTACGGCGGCGTGGTCGGCTACCTGGACTTCGCCGGGGACATGGACATGGCGATCGCGATCCGTTCGGCCCTGCTGCGCAACGGCAAGGCCTACGTGCAGTCCGGCGGCGGCATTGTCGCCGACTCGCAGCTGGACGCCGAGGCGCTGGAGACGGTGAACAAGGCGGCAGCCCCGCTGCGCGCCGTCGCGCTGGCCGCCCGGCTGCAGCCAGCCGACCCGGCGGTCCTGGCCGTCCAGGAACCGGCCCCGTGAGTTCCTCAGCGACCGGGCACCCAAAGCGTGCTCCGGCCTGGCGGCGCAAGGGTACCGTCGTACTGGCCTCCGTGCTGGTCCCGCTGGCGGCCTTCGCCACCACCACGCAGACCTGGCTGTACGTGAGGCTGCCCCAGGGCGGGGTGCAGACCCCGGACCTGAGCGTGGCCGGCAGCGATGCGGCCACCTCGGTCACGGCGTTTGCGCTGGTGGGCGTGGCCGCGGCGCTGGCCAGCTCGATTGCCGGCCGGGTGGCCCGGGTGGTGACGGCCGTGCTGTTGGCCCTGGCCGGACTTGGCATCGCCTGGACCAGCGCCGGCATGCTGGCCGATCCCGCCGCGGCGGCTTCGGCCGCGGTCGGCAAGGCCACGGGCATGACCGGCGGGGACGCGGCCATCGAGCTCACCGTCTTCCCGTCCCTGGCGGCGGTGGCCGGAGTCCTGATGATGCTGTGCGGGGCGTGGATCCTGGCCGCCGGACGGTACTGGCCGGCAGCGCGGAAGTACGGCGCGTCCCCGCGCGCCGGGACCGGGCCGCGGAAGGCCGACGGCAGCCCGGCGGACCGGACCGGACCGGTGGACGAGATCGACAGCTGGGATCAGCTGAGCCGGGGCAAGGACCCCACCGACTAAAGCGGCGGGCACCGGCGGCACGGGACCGCGGTGGCCGGAGCCTGTCCCAAACAATGGCAGAATAAAGACAAGCAACGTACTCGAGGGAGATTTACCATGGCCAACACCGCCACCAGCCAGGCACAGCAGGACGAGGGCGTCGTGGACATCCACGCCGAGCCCATCGGCCACGGCAACAGCCCGGCGGCCTGGACCTGCGTGCTGATCATGTTGGTCGGGGCCGTCGCCGCCGCCATAGGCTTCATTATCGCCAGCCACCTGGTCTTCTGGATTTCCATCGCCGTCATGGTGGTCGGCCTGATCGTGGGCGGGATCATGAAGAAGGCCGGATATGGCGTGGGCGGCAGCAAGCTGAAGAATCGCGGGCACTGAGAGTGACGGTTCTCGACGAGATCATCGCCGGGGTACGCGAGGACCTTCAGGCGCGCCAGGCCCAGGTGCCGCTGGCCGAACTTAAGCAGCTTGCCGCCCAGGCGCCGGCGCCGCGGGACGCGCATGCCGCCCTCGGCGGTGCCGATCCCGCCCGGGCGCAGCTGGAGGTCATCGCCGAGGTCAAGCGCAAGAGCCCGTCCAAGGGTGCCTTGGCCGACATCGCCGATCCTGCCGAGCTGGCGGTCCGCTACGAGCGCGGCGGCGCAGCCGTGATCAGCGTGCTGACCGAGCAGCGGCGCTTCAACGGTTCGCTGGCGGACTTCGACGCCGTGCGCGCCGCCGTCGGCATTCCGCTGCTGCGCAAGGACTTCACCGTCGACGAGTACCAGATCTGGGAAGCGCGCGCCCACGGCGCGGACCTGGTCCTGCTCATTGTGGCGGCGCTGGACGACGTGCAGCTGCGCAGCTTCCTGGCGCTGACCCATGAGCTGGGCATGAACGCCCTGGTGGAGACGCACACCTCCGAGGAGATCGACCGGGCCGTGGCCGCCGGCGCCCGCATCATCGGGGTCAACGTACGCAACCTGAAGACCCTGGACGTGGACCGCTCCATCTTCGCCGCCCTGGCCGGCAGGATCCCCGCCGGCGCCGTGGTGGTGGCCGAGTCCGGCGTCCGGGACGCCGCCGACGTCGAACACTACGCGGCCCACGGCGCCCACGCCGTACTGGTGGGCGAGGCACTGGTCAAGGGCAGCGACCCTACGGAAGCCATTGCGACATTCCGCGCAGCCGGCGCCGCCGCCATCGCCGCCCAGGCCTGAGGCATCCGGCCGGTCCGGCACCGGCAGCAGCCGACCGGACAAGCAGCTGCCCGCCGGACGGGCAGCTGGTGAAGCTATCGAATTCAAGGGGACGGCGGGCATGTCCTGGACAGGGCGGCCGCCGGTCCCGGTAAGGAAAGACAGGAACGGCCATGACCCAGAGCCCTGACAAGCCCTCCGGCACGCTGCCGGATACCGCCGACGCCTTCCTCGCCGCCGGCGGCACCCTGCGCCATGCGCCCGGGCCGTACTTCGGCAACTACGGCGGCCGCTGGATGCCCGAATCCCTGATCGCCGCCCTCGACGAGCTGGCGGACACCTTCGACAAGGCCAAGGCCGACCCGGAATTCACCGGCCGCGTCGCCGAGCTGAACCGGAACTACTCCGGCCGGCCCTCGCTGCTCACCGAGGCCAAGCGCTTCGCCGCACATGCCGGGGGAGCGCGGATCTTCCTCAAGCGCGAGGACCTGAACCACACCGGCTCGCACAAGATCAACAACGTGCTGGGCCAGGCGCTGCTGGCCCAGCGGATGGGCAAGACCCGCCTGATCGCCGAAACCGGAGCCGGCCAGCACGGCGTCGCCAGCGCCACCGCCGCGGCCCTGCTGGGCCTGGAGTGCGTGGTCTACATGGGAGCCGAGGACTGCCGCCGGCAGGCGCTGAACGTGGCCCGGATGGAACTGCTGGGCGCCACCGTGGTCCCGGTGACAGCCGGGTCGCAGACGCTCAAGGACGCCATCAACGAAGCCCTGCGTGACTGGGTGGCCAATGTGCACAATACCCACTACCTGCTGGGCACCGCCGCCGGCGCACACCCGTTCCCGGCCATGGTCCGCTACTTCCACGAAGTCATCGGCGAGGAAGCCCGCGCCCAGATCCTGGAACAGACCGGCAGGCTGCCCGACGCCGTCTGCGCCTGCATCGGCGGCGGTTCCAACGCCATCGGCATCTTCCACGGCTTCCTGGACGACCGCTCGGTGCAGCTCTACGGCTTCGAGGCCGGCGGCGAGGGCGTCGAGAGCGGCCGGCACGCCGCCACGATCACCCTGGGGCGTCCAGGCGTGCTGCACGGAGCCCGGTCCTACCTGATGCAGGACGAGGACGGCCAGACCATCGAATCGCACTCGATTTCTGCAGGACTGGACTACCCCGGCGTCGGGCCCGAGCACGCGTACCTGGCGGACATCGGCCGGGCCAGCTACGAGCCGGTCACGGACAGCGAAGCCATGGACGCCTTCCGCCTCCTGTGCCGCACCGAAGGCATCATCCCCGCAATCGAGTCCTCGCACGCCCTGGCCGGCGCGCTGCGGGTCGGCAAGCGGCTGACCGAGGGCCGGAAGAACCCCCAGGACGTCATCATCGTGGTGAGCCTGTCCGGCCGCGGGGACAAGGACGTGGCCACCGCAGCCGAATGGTTCAACCTGCTCGAAAAGGACACTCCGGAAGCGGAGATCGGCGCCGAAGGAGAACAACTGTGAGCACCACCGCCATCATCAGCAAGACCGCCGCCGCCATCGACCGCGCCCTGGCCGACGGACGCACCGCGCTGGTCGGCTACCTGCCGGCCGGTTTCCCGGACGTGCAGACCACCATCGACGCCGCCGTCGCGCTCGCCGAGAACGGGGTCGACGTCATCGAAATCGGCATTCCGTACTCGGACCCCGTCATGGACGGCCAGGTCATCCAGGCCGCGACCGTGCAGGCGCTGCAGAACGGGTTCCGCGTGCGCCAGGTCTTCGACATCGTGGCCGGGATCACGGCCCGCTGCGACGCCGCGGTGCTGGTGATGACCTACTGGAACCCGGTGATGCGCATGGGCGTGGACGAATTCTCCCGCCGCCTGGCCGAGGCCGGGGGAGCCGGGCTGATCACCCCGGACCTGATCCCGGACGAGGCCGCCGAGTGGTTCGAGGCCTCGGACAAATACGGACTGGACCGGGTATTCCTCGTGGCTCCGTCCACGTCCCCGGAACGCATGGCGATGACAGTCAAGGCCAGCCGCGGCTTTGTCTACGCGGTCTCGCTCATGGGCGTCACCGGCGCCCGGGCGAATGTCAGCGACGCGGCCCAGCGGGTGGTCGAGGCAGCCCACGCCGCCGGCGCCGAACGCGTCTGCGTCGGCCTGGGAGTCTCCAAGGCCGAGCATGTGCGCGAGATCGGCGAGTACGCCGAAGGCGCGATCGTGGGCACCGCACTGGTTGCAGCGCTCGGATCGCAGGGTGTCGACGCCGTCGGCCGGCTCGCCGCGGAGCTGAGCAGCGGCACCCCCCGGTCCCGGACCGGCGCCTAGCAGCCCGCACCGCACCATCGAGGACCGACCGAAGGACTACCGCCATGAACAGCCTTGCCGCAGCAGTTCCTGCCGCCATCCCCAGTCCGGGATGGTCCGGATTCACCATCGGGCCGGTGACCATCCACGCCTACGCCCTGTGCATCCTGGCCGGCATCGCAGCGGCCCTGTGGCTGACCGACCGGCGCTGGAAGGCCCGCTCCGGCCCGGAAGGTGCGGTGTGGGACATCGCGATCTGGGCCATTCCGTTCGGGATTATCGGCGGGCGGCTCTACCACGTCGTGTCCTCGCCGGACGCGTATTTCGGCCCCAACGGGGATCTGGGACTGATCCCGCAGGTCTGGCGCGGCGGCCTGGGCATCTGGGGTGCGGTGGCGCTCGGCCTGGTCGGCGCCTGGATCGGCTGCCGGCGGGCGGGGCTGAAACTGAGCGCGTTCATGGACGTGGCCGCGCCCGGCGTGCTGCTGGCCCAGGCGATCGGCCGCTGGGGCAACTGGTTCAACCAGGAGCTTTTCGGCGCGCCCACCACGCTGCCCTGGGGCCTGCAGATCGATCCGGGCAACCCGAACTTCCCGCCGGGCATGGCCCCGGACACGCTGTTCCACCCCACCTTCCTGTACGAGTCGCTGTGGAACCTCGCCGGCGTGGCCCTGCTGCTGGCCCTGGACAAGCGTTTCAGGTTCCGCCGCGGACTGCTGTTCTGGCTCTACGTGGCGATCTACACCCTGGGCCGGGTCTGGATCGAAATGCTGCGGATCGACGACGCCGAAATGGTCTCCCTCTTCGGCGTGACCGCGCGGCTGAATGTCTGGACCAGCCTGCTGCTGTTCGCGGTATCGGTCGTCATCTTCGTGCTGCTGGCCCGGCGCCCGCGCACCGAAGCCGATGAGTCGCTCTACCTGGAGGGCCGGGCGCCGGAGGCGGCTGCAGCCGGTGCCGGAACCGCCCCGAAGGGCGGCGCCGAAACGGCCTCCGGCCGCAGCGTCGACGGGTCCGGTGCCGGCGGAACAGTTAACAATTCCGAAATCTCCGGGAAAAATGCGGTGCCGGCTGTGTCATCGGGAACACGCCGTGCTAATCTCGCTGATACTTCTTCGGAGGCGGACAACGGCTCCGGCTCCGGTGGCAGCGAAACCCGCCTCGATGGCGGGCGGCGCGGCCGCACGGAGGACGAGAAGAAATAGTCCGGCGGGTCACCACCCGCCTCCGGCTATTTGCCACATAGACGTGGATGCCCCGGCAACGGATCCACGCACCATGTGAGGGCCCTGCCGGCGGCGAGGGAGCTATATAGCGTAGGCAGCCAGATCCAGTGCACCAAAAATGCTGCACACCGAGAGCTATGCCATAAAATTCCTTTACCAGTACATGGCGGGCCTGTCCCATGCCGGCCGTGTGTCCCGGGGCCAGCGTTGTCCCCTTCTCAAGTTCGATTACGGGAGAAGGACAATCCGACATGACTCCTCCATTCACTGGATCCAGCACTCCGCGCCGGCACGGCAGCGGCGGTGAGGGCACAGCCGGGCCGGTCTCGCCCTTTACCCGGTTCGCTGCCTACCCGCAGCAGAGCGGCCTGTACGATCCGGCCAATGAAAAGGACGCGTGCGGCCTCGCCGTCGTCGCCACCCTCCGCGGGGAGCCGGGACACGACATCGTCGACGCGGCCCTGACGGCCCTGCGCAACCTCGAGCACCGCGGTGCCGTCGGTGCCGACGAAGGCACCGGCGACGGCGCCGGCCTGCTGACGCAGATTCCGGATGAGTTCTTCCGCGCCGTGGCCGGCTTCGAGCTGCCTCCGGCCGGCGAATACGCCGTGGGAACGGCGTTCCTGCCCAGCGAGGACGCCGAGGCCGCTGTGGCCAGGGAAGGCATCGAGTCGCTGGCCACGTCCGAAGGACTGAAGGTCCTGGGCTGGCGCGAAGTGCCCGTGGTGGCCGAACTGGTCGGCGCCATGGCGCGTGCCTGCATGCCGCACTTTGTGCAGGTCTTCCTCGGCGTGGACCCGGAGGCCGGGGGATCGCTGCAGGACCTGGACGCCCGGGTCTTCCGCGTCCGCAAGCGCGCCCAGAACAAGTTCGGCGTCTACTTCCCCTCGCTGTCCTCCCAGACCATCGTCTACAAGGGCATGCTCACCACGGCCCAGCTCGAGCCGTTCTACCCCGACCTGTCGGACAGCCGCTTCAAGACCAAGCTCGGCATCGTCCACTCGCGCTTTTCCACCAACACGTTCCCGTCCTGGCCGCTGGCCCAGCCGTTCCGCACCATCGCCCACAACGGCGAAATCAACACGGTCAAGGGCAACCGCAACTGGATGCGCGCCCGGCAGTCGCAGCTGAGCAATCCGCTGCTGGGCGAGACCCCGGAGGAGCTCTACCCGATCTGCACCCCGGGTGCCTCGGACTCGGCGTCCTTCGACGAGGTGGCCGAGCTGCTGATGCTCTCCGGCCGGCCGATCACGCACGCGATCATGATGATGATCCCGGAGGCCTGGGAGAACCACGCCACCATGGATCCGGAGCGGCGGGCCTTCTACCAGTACCACTCGATGCTGATGGAACCGTGGGACGGACCCGCAGCGGTGTCCTTCACCGACGGCAAGCTGGTCGGGGCCGTGCTGGACCGCAACGGCCTGCGCCCGGCCCGCTACTGGGTCACCGAGGACGGCCTGGTGGTCCTGGCCTCCGAGGTCGGCGTCGTGGACATCGAGCCCGAACGCGTGGTCCGCAAGGGCCGGGTGTCCCCGGGCAAGATGTTCCTGGTGGACACCGAGGCCGGCCGGCTGATCGAGGACCAGGAGATCAAGGCCGAAATCGCCACCGCCAACCCGTGGGGCGAATGGCTCAAGGACAACATGATCCGGCTGGAGGACCTGCCCGAGCGCGAGCACGTGGTCCACACCACCGCTTCGGTCAACCGCCGCCAGCGCACCTTCGGCTACACCCAGGAGGAACTGCGCATCCTGCTCGGCCCGATGGCCCGCACCGGCGCCGAACCGCTCGGTGCCATGGGCACCGACACCCCGATCGCCGTGCTGTCCAAGCGCCCGCGCCTGCTCTTCGACTACTTCGTGCAGTCCTTCGCGCAGGTGACCAACCCGCCGCTGGATGCGATCCGCGAGGAACTGGTGACCTCGCTGCGTTCCTCCATCGGACCGGACGGGAACCTGCTTGCCACCGGCCCGGTGCGCACCAAGCAGGTGGCGTTGAAGTTCCCGGTGATCAACAACGACGAACTGGCCAAGATCGCCGCGCTGGAGACCGAGGAAGGCACGCGGGCCACGCTCAAGGTCCGCGGCCTGTACCGTCCCGAGGGCGGCGAGGCCGAACTGCGCGCGCGCCTGCAGGAGATCTGCGAGAAGGTCTCGGCAGCGGTCAACCGCGGCGTGCAGTTCATCATCCTCTCCGACCGGGATTCGAACGCCCAGTGGGCGCCGATCCCGTCCCTGCTGCTCACCAGCGCGGTGCACCACCACCTGCTCAAGAGCGCCAACCGCACCAAGATCTCGCTGCTGGTCGAGGCCGGCGACGTGCGCGAAGTGCACCACGTGGCCGTGCTGATCGGCTACGGCGCCTCCGCCGTCAACCCCTACCTGGCGATGGAAAGCTGCGAGGAACTGGTCCGCAACGGGGACATCCACGGTGTGACCGCGGAGGAAGCGGTCTACAACCTGATCAAGGGCCTGGGCAAGGGCGTGCTGAAGATCATGTCCAAGATGGGCATCTCCACCGTCGCCTCCTATTGCGGCGCCCAGACCTTCGAGGCCCTGGGCCTGTCCCAGGACCTGGTCGACCAGTACTTCGCCGGCACCCAGTCCCAGCTCGGCGGCGTCGGCCTGGACGTGATCGCGGCGGAGACCGCGGCCCGGCACGCCCAGGCCTACCCGGGCGACGGCATCGACGACCCCCACCGCAGCCTGGAAACCGGCGGCGAGTACCAGTGGCGCCGCGAGGGCCCGCCGCACCTGTTCAACCCGGAGACCGTCTTCCGGCTGCAGCACTCCACCCGGGAGCGCCGCTACGACGTGTTCAAGGCGTACACCCAGGGCGTGGACGACCAGTCCAAGGACCTGATGACCCTGCGCGGGCTGCTGAAGTTCAAGACCGGGGAGCGTCCGGCGGTGCCGCTGGAGGAAGTGGAGCCGGTCTCGAGCATCGTCAAGCGGTTCTCCACCGGCGCGATGAGCTACGGCTCGATCTCCAAGGAGGCGCACGAGACCCTGGCCATCGCCATGAACCGGCTGGGCGCCAAGTCCAACACCGGCGAGGGCGGCGAGGACCCCGACCGGCTGCTGGATCCGGAGCGCCGCTCGGCGATCAAGCAGGTGGCGTCCGGCCGCTTCGGCGTGACCAGCCTGTACCTGACCCACGCCGACGACATCCAGATCAAGATGGCCCAGGGCGCCAAGCCCGGCGAGGGCGGCCAGCTGATGAGCCAGAAGGTCTACCCGTGGGTGGCCCGGACCCGGCACTCCACGCCCGGTGTGGGGCTGATCTCCCCGCCGCCGCACCATGACATCTACTCGATCGAGGACCTGGCGCAGCTGATCTACGACCTCAAGCGCTCGAACCCCGCGGCCCGGGTGCACGTGAAGCTGGTGTCGGAAGTCGGCATCGGCACGGTGGCGGCCGGGGTGACCAAGGCCAAGGCCGACGTCGTGCTGGTGTCCGGGCACGACGGCGGCACCGGTGCCTCTCCGCTGAACTCGCTCAAGCACGCCGGCGCGCCCTGGGAACTCGGCCTGGCCGAGACCCAGCAGACGCTGATGCTCAACGGCCTGCGCGACCGCGTGGTGGTGCAGGTGGACGGCCAGCTCAAGACCGGCCGCGACGTCGTGATCGCCGCGCTGCTGGGCGGCGAGGAATTCGGCTTCGCCACCGCCCCGCTGGTGGTCTCCGGCTGCATCATGATGCGCGTGTGCCACCTGGACACCTGCCCGGTGGGCGTGGCCACGCAGAACCCGGAGCTGCGCTCCCGGTTCACCGGAAAGCCCGAATTCGTGGTCAACTTCTTCGAGTTCGTGGCCGAAGAGGTCCGCGAGATCCTCGCCGAGCTGGGCTTCCGTACCCTGGACGAGGCGATCGGGCACTCGGAACTGCTGGATACCCGCGAAGCGGTTGACCACTGGAAGGCCTCGGGGCTGGACCTGGAACCGATCCTGAACGGCTATGAACTCGACGGGCATTCCGCGCTGCGCAACACCACCGGGCAGAACCACGAGCTGGACAAGCACTTCGACAACCAGCTGATTGCCATGAGCGCCGAGGCGCTCAGCTCCCGGCAGCCGGTGCGGATCAGCCTGGACGTGGTGAACACCGACCGGTCCGTCGGCACGATGCTCGGCCATGAGGTGACCAAGCGCTTCGGGCTCGATACGCTCGCTGACGACACGATCGACGTGACGCTGTACGGCCAGGCCGGACAGTCCCTGGGCGCGTTCCTGCCTGCGGGCATCACCCTGCGGCTGTACGGCGACTCGAACGACTATGTGGGCAAGGGCCTCTCCGGCGGGCGGATCATCGTCCGCCAGGACCGGGCCAACGCCTTCGTCTCCGAACGCAACGTGATCGCCGGCAACGTCATCGGCTACGGCGCCACCAGCGGCGAAATGTTCCTGCGCGGCCAGGTCGGCGAACGCTTCCTGGTCCGCAACTCCGGTGCCACCGCCGTCGTCGAAGGCATCGGCGACCACGGGTGCGAGTACATGACCGGCGGCCTGGCCCTGGTCCTGGGCCGCACCGGCCGCAACTTCGGTGCCGGCATGTCCGGCGGCATCGCCTACGTGCTGGACCTGGACCGCACGCGGCTGAACAAGCAGAGCCTGGATTCCGGGGAGCTGATGCTCCTGGCTCCGGACGCGGAGGACGGCGAACTCGTCGCCTCGCTGCTGAAGAAGCACGCGGAGGAAACCGGCTCGCAACTGGCAGCAGACCTGCTGCAGGACATCAGCGGCACCCTGTCGCGCATAACCAAGGTGCTGCCGCGGGACTACGCGGCCGTGCTGCAGGCCCGGGCGGATGCCGAAAGCCAGGGCCTGGACCCCGACGGCGACGTCGTCTGGAAGCGGATTTTGGAGGTTACCGGTGGCTGACCCACGCGGATTTTTGAAGGTACGCCAGCGGGAAACCCAGCCGCGGCGCCCCGTGCCGGTGCGCATCATGGACTGGAAGGAAGTCTATGAGGCGCAGGAGAAAGGCACCCTGAAGAGCCAGGCCGGCCGCTGCATGGACTGCGGCATCCCGTTCTGCCACCAGGGCTGCCCGCTGGGCAACCTGATTCCGGAATGGAACGACCTGCTCTGGCGCGGCAAGGACCAGGAAGCGATCGAGCGCCTGCATGCGACGAACAACTTTCCGGAGTTCACCGGCAGGCTGTGCCCGGCTCCGTGCGAGGCCTCCTGCGTGCTGGGCATCAACCAGCCGGCGGTGACCATCAAGCAGGTCGAGGTGTCGATCGCGGACCAGGCCTTCGAGAATGGCTGGGTCACCCCGCACGCTCCCGAACGGCTCACCGGCCAGACCATCGCCGTCGTCGGTTCCGGCCCCGCCGGCCTGGCCGCGGCCCAGCAGCTCACCCGTGCCGGCCACACCGTGGCCGTCTACGAGCGGGACGACAAGGTGGGCGGCCTGCTGCGCTACGGCATTCCGGACTTCAAGATGGAGAAGGAGCACCTGGAACGCCGGCTGGAGCAGATGTCCGCCGAGGGCACGCGCTTCCGCACCGGCATCGAGGTGGGCAAGGACGTCAGCTGGGACCAGCTGCGCCGCCGGTACGACGCCGTGATCATCGCCACCGGGGCTACCGTGCCCCGGGACCTGCCGATCCCGGGGCGGGAACTGCAGGGCGTGCATTTCGCGATGGAATATCTGACCCAGGCCAACCGGGTGGTGGCGGGGGAGCAGGTGCCCCACCAGATCGACGCCCGCGGCAAGCACGTGGTCATCCTCGGCGGCGGTGACACCGGTGCCGACTGCATCGGCACCGCCCACCGGCAGCAGGCAGCCTCGGTGACCACACTGGCCATTGGCAAGCAGCCGCCGACGGAACGGGCTCCGCACCAGCCCTGGCCCACCTTCCCGACCCTGTTCGAGATGGCCAGTGCCCACGAAGAAGGCGGTGAGCGGACCTACCTGGCCTCCACCGTCGAGTTCGTCGGCGAAAACGGCGTGCTCAAGGCGCTCAAGGTCGCCGAGACCGAGTTCGTGGACGGTAAGCGTCTGCCCAAGCCCGGCACCGAGCGGGAGATCCCGGCGGACCTGGTCTTCCTGTCCCTGGGCTTTACCGGCGCCGAGCCGGCGGGCATCACCGAGCAGGTCAAGGCCGAGTTCGACACCCGCGGCAACGTGGGCCGGGACGCCTCCTACATGACCAATACCGAGGGTGTGTTCGTGGCCGGCGACGCCGGGCGCGGCCAGTCGCTGATTGTCTGGGCGATTGCCGAGGGCCGTGCCTGCGCGGCCGCGGTGGACGAGTGGCTGACCGGTTCGACCCGGCTGCCCGCACCGGTAGCCCCGACGGACCGTGCCATTTCGGTCCTGCCATAACCGAGAAATACCCGGAACCAGCGCCGGGGCAGGCGCCTGCCTGCCCCGGCGTTCCTGTAGGCAGCAAGTGAACTAGGGTGGGAATTATGAGGCGTGCGAAGATTGTGGCCACCTTCGGGCCGGCCATTGCCAGTTACGAGATGACCTTGGCGGTGCTCAGGGCAGGAGTTGACGTGGCGCGGCTGAACATGAGCCACGGCGACCACGGCATGCACCAGGAAACCTACGAGAACGTGCGCAAGGCCGCGGCCGAGCTGGGCAGGCCGGTGGGGATCTTCGCGGACCTGCAGGGACCGAAGATCCGGCTGGGCCGGTTCGCCGACGGCCCGCAAGAGCTGGCGGCGGGGGACCGGTTCACGATCACCGTCGAGGACGTGCCCGGTACCAGGGAGGTCTGCTCGACCACGTACAAGGGCCTGCCCGGGGACGTCAAGCCCGGGGACCGGCTGCTGATCGATGACGGCAAGGTGGCCCTGCGCGCCGTCGCCGTCGACGAGGTAAGCGTGGTCACCGAGGTGATGGTGGGCGGCACCGTGTCCAACAACAAGGGGATCAACCTGCCCGGAGCGGCGGTGAACGTGCCGGCCCTGAGCGGCAAGGACGAGGCGGACCTGCGCTGGGCGCTGGCGGCCGGGGTGGACATGGTCGCCCTGTCCTTCGTGCGCAATGCGGCAGACGTCAAGCGGGTGCACGAGATTATGGACGAGGCCGGGCGCAGGATCCCGGTGATTGCCAAGATCGAAAAGCCCCAGGCGGTGGAGTCCCTGAGCGACATCATTGATGCGTTCGATGCGATCATGGTCGCCCGCGGGGACCTGGGCGTGGAGCTGCCGCTGGAGGAGGTTCCGGTGGTGCAGAAGCGGGCCATCGAGCTGGCCCGGCGCTGGGCCAAGCCGGTGATCGTGGCCACCCAGGTCCTGGAGTCGATGATCGAAAACCCGCGTCCGACGAGGGCCGAGGCCTCGGACTGCGCGAACGCCGTGCTCGACGGGGCCGACGCGGTGATGCTCTCCGGGGAAACCAGCATCGGGGCCTACCCGCTGGAAACCGTGGAGACCATGGCGAGGATCATCGAGTCCACCGAACAGCACGGCCTGGAGCGGGTCCCGCCGCTAGGCTCGCGTCCGCACACCCGTGGCGGGGCGATCACCCGGGCCGCGGTGGAGATCGCCGATCAGCTGGACGCGCGGTACATCTGCACCTTCACCCAGTCCGGGGACTCGGCCCGCCGGCTGTCCCGGCTGCGCCCGGTCAGGCCGATGTTCGCGTTCACCCCGCTGGCCTCCACCCGCAACTTCATGGCGCTGATCTGGGGCATCCAGCCGATACTGGTGGACTTCGCCTCGCACACCGACCAGATGACGGCCCAGGTGGACAAGGTCCTTTTCGACGCCGGCCTGGTGGAAATCGACGACCTGGTGGTCATCGCCGCCGGATCGCCCCCCGGCGTCGTCGGCTCCACCAACATGGTCAAGGTCCACCGCGTCGGGGACCTGGCCGACGCCGGCGGGAACCTGCCCCGCCGCCGCGAAAAGGTCGGCCCCTGGCCGGCCAACCCGCCCGCCTGAGCCTGGGGCGGGCACAAAAGCGGCCGGCCGATGCCTTCGGGCACCGGCCGGCCGCTTCCGTTTGTGTCCGGGAGCGTCCTTAGTGGACCTGGTTGATGATGGTCTCGGCGACCTCGCGCATGCTCAGCCGGCGGTCCATGGACGTCTTCTGGATCCAGCGGAAGGCCTCGGGCTCGGTCAGGCCCATCTTGGTCATCAGCAGGCTCTTGGCCCGGTCCACCAGCTTCCGTGTGGTGAACTGCTCCTGCAGATCCGACACCTCGGCTTCGAGCGCCTTGATCTCCTGGTGCCGCGAGAGGGCGATCTCGATCGCAGGCACCAGATCCGCCGGAGTGAAGGGCTTGACCACGTAGGCCATGGCGCCGGCGTCCCGGGCGCGCTCCACCAGTTCCTTCTGGCTGAAGGCGGTCAGCAGCACCACCGGGGCAATCCGGGCCTTGACGATCTGCTCCGCGGCGGAGATGCCGTCCATCACCGGCATCTTGACATCCATCAGGACCAGGTCGGGCTTGAGCTCCTGCGCCAGCTGGACGGCCTTTTCGCCGTTGTCCGCCTCGGCGACGACATCAAATCCTTCCCCGCGCAGGATCTCGACAATGTCGAGGCGGATGAGTGTTTCGTCTTCGGCGACGACAACGCGGCGTGTGGGGGCGGACTCTGTTTGCTCGGACACGGCGGCTCCTTGAAGGCGATCGGTTGAACCGTGTTACGGGTTCACGCAAATAGCCTATCGGCATGTAGAGTAGATTTCCGCACGGACGAAACATGACGGTCTTCACAGGTTTGGCAGTGATGGCCGCCGGAAGCCGGCGACAGGCCCGAGTGGCGGAATTGGCAGACGCACCGCACTCAAAATGCGGCGCCGAAAGGTGTGTGGGTTCGAGTCCCACCTCGGGCACGGGGTTTCCCCAAGTCAGATAGGTATTCCTCTTTGAGTGCGTGCACTTTGTGCACGGATGCCTCTGGCTTGTTTTCCGGGAGGGGTGCGGGGGCCCGGCGGGATATGGAGTTGTCCGGTCGGGGGAGTTGCTGGCTTACCCGGTGGCGGCCCCGGTTGCGGCGGGGCCGTTGGTGGTGTGGTTCCCCTTTCTGTTCTGCCGGTGCCGGCGGTTTTCCTGCCGACACCTCTCCATGCGCCGAGGCGGCTTCGGGAACATGACCTGAGCCAGCCATTGGCGGAAATATTCCGGCGGGACGTCAAGTGCCTGCCTATGCACTGAGTGCGCTGTTGACAAGGCCGGATTGACTGCCTCCGCAAGGTGTGAGGGGGAGCATGCCCCTTAGTAGTCGAGACGTCGTTAGTAGTCGAGACGTCGACTTTGGTGCATGCTAACAGCGTCCCTGAGGGCGTGAATACAGAAACACATGTACTCAATGCCGGGAATTTGGTGGCAGCCGCGGCATAGTTGCTGTGTGATTGATCAGAAGCCGACACGCGCCGCAATTTATGCCCGAATCTCTGCCGACTTGGAGCAGGAAGGCAAAGGCGTAGCCCGTCAACTGAAGGATTGTAAAGCCTTGGCGGCGGAGCGTGGCTGGACTGTTGTCGGTGAGTATGCGGACAACGACATCTCGGCATACTCGGGCAAGATTAGGCCGGAGTATGAAAGGCTCCAAGACTCCATGCGCGCTGGCGACGTGGACGTAGTCGTTGCTTGGGCAACGGACCGGCTGTTTCGCCGGTCCAGACAGCTCGAAGACTGGATCGACCTCTGTGAGGAAACGGGGATCGGTATTCACTCGGTCACGGCCGGCACCGTGGACCTCTCGACACCAACGGGGCGGGCCGTGGCTCGGGCTATGACGGCGTTCGCTTCACTTGAGGTTGATATGTTGACGCTTCGAGTGCAGCGTAAGCACGAGGAGCTGGCCGAATCCGGAGCCTGGCCTGGCGCGCGCGTCTACGGGTATGCGAAGGATTCGGCGGTCATCCCAGAAGAAGCCGAGATCATCCGCGAGATGGCGGACCGCGTTTTGGCGGGAGAAGGATTCAATGAAATCGCTCGTGATCTGAACCGTCGCGGCGTGAAGACAACCCGCGGGGCACAGTGGCGGGCCGCCACTATTGTCGGCATCCTGCGTGCACCACGCCTAGCCGGTCTCCGGGTCCACCAGGGACGCATCGCCTCCAAGGGGACTTGGGAGCCGATTCTGTCCGAGGAATTGTCGGCCGTCCTGCGGGCGCGATTGGCTCCCGGACGCTCCCAAGGGACCCGCGGCGGCCGCAGGAAGCACCTGCTTGTCGGGATCCTCAAATGCGGCCGATGTGGCACCGGTATGGTCCGCGGCCTTGGAGGCAAGACGAAGACCCCAAACTACCGCTGTCCTAAGAACCAGGGTGCAGCCGCGTGCGGCCGAATGACGGTCGTCGCCGACAAAATTGAGACTTGGGTTTCAGAACAGGCCTTCCATACTGTGCATCTGGCTGCCGGCAAGCCGGCTCCAGACGAGGGGGAGTGGCTGCAGAGGACCAAGGAGCTAGCAGCGCGGCGTGAGCAGCTCGGTGCTGACTACGCCGAGGGACTGATCGACAGGGAGACCATGCTGGCCGGTACGAAAGCCATCCGCGCCCAAGAGGCACAGCTTCAGCCCCCTACGGCGAGGAAGCCGAAACTCCAGGTGTCCGAGGATAGGCTGCGCGCTGCCTGGCCGCATATGACTACCAGTGAGCAGCGCTCGGTGCTGGAAACGCTCATCGAGCGAATCACCGTAAACCCTGTCCTCATCACGACTGGTGCGAAGAAGTTCGATCCGCGCCGCTTCGAGATTGAGTGGAAGGTCTAGAGTGAGTCTCCTGATGCAGTGAACCAGCCCCGGGCCCAGCAGCAGTACCAATGGCCACCGCGTCGCCGGACATGGGCCTCTGATTCGCTCCGGACTAGCGTGACGGGACTGGTCGCCACGTTTAGCACCATGAACAAAAAGGGGAGTGCAGATGCCCACCGGTTCCAAACACAAGCGCACAACAGAAATCGAGTTCGACGGCGAGGGAAACGAAATGCGGCGTTATTTCGTAGAGTGTCGCTGCACGCTCGGTGAAGATCACGACGATGCTGGCGTCGTTCATAGTCCCTATAGCGGCGATGAGGAGGACGAAGGCGAGGCCATCAGCGTCTATGACGCGGCCGATATATGGCGCTCGAGCGGCATGGACGAGGACTACACGTTCGGGTACAGCGAGGACGAGCTTGGCCGAGCCGCGGACGAGAAGTGATGCCGCGATTCACGGTCCTGATGCCGCCGGGCAACATGACGCCTAGACTCGCCCATCTCCGTCGCCTGGGATGGGGAGGCACGTCCTAGGCTGCCGCAGCGGCAGCTTCCGCAGCCCTAGACTCGGCACGCTCGACAATAGACCGAATTCGCGCGAGAGCCCCACGATCCTCCCCCTTGGGCGGAAGCCCCTGCTCGGTGCGAGTAGAAGTGACCCATGCTTTGACGTTGTTGTTGTCCATGGCCGCTCCTATGCGGAGGGCGTTCCGGGCCGGTGTCACTATTTCGCTCGCAGTGGCAAAGATCACAGGCCTCCCATGAATAGGGCCTGTGGGACATGCAGCGGCAGGCCACGTGGACGTGTGAAATGTGGGCCGGGTGCCCGCTTGCCAAACCTGATTTGAGAGCGGCAGGAATACTCAGCATTGCGCTTATCGATGCTCGCTGCGGTCATGTCGCGATGTGCAAGCTCCTTCGTCTGGATGCTCCACGGCGAATTGTGGCTCGTGCGCGCCTTCGGCAAAGGTCATTTACAGAATCCCTGTCTGGCCTTCGGCAGAGTTCGTGAACTTCCTGCGGGGACCTCAGATGGGATCGGAGTCACTTCTTGAGCTCGCGCTTGTAGGTGTGGACGTCTGCCCTATAGAGGCGGACCGTTCGTCCGATGGTTACGGACCTGAGGCGTCCGGCACCACCGCCGCGATAGATGTACGAGCGAAGGCTCATCTCTTTCATCTCGAGGCACTCGGCTGCTTCGGTGAAGTCCATGGTCTGTTGCTCAAGGAGGTCTACGAGCTGTTCCGGGGTCTGCTGCATGATCATTCCTGTCTGTGGCTATTGCCAAATCAATTGGCATAGGGTCACCCTAAGTGAGAACCGCTCAAAATGCAAATTCAATTTGCATTGATGGTATCCTGTGCTGATGTCATTGTCGGCACGGCTACGATTACCGTATGGCCAGGAAGCGCTCCAAAGAACCTCACCCTTTGCTCGCCGAAGCGGCCAAAGAGCTGATCGACCAGGACATTCGGCGCCTCGTGGTTAGGCAGGCGGCCGTGCTTGCCCCAAAGCTTGGGCGCAGCGAGGCCATGACCGCGGCAGCCCTTGCAGACGTGCTGGAGACCGGCGCGCTCCGCGAGCTGACCGAGCAGTTGACTCTTGATCTGGAGGAATCCGTCGACAGCGGCATCATCGCCCTGCGGCAGGACTTAGCCGACCTTATCGGGACGACCAGGTCAAACCTCGAACTCCGCTATAAAGACGCTCGTGCAGCGCGCAAGCCAGCTGGCAACGCCTGAAGGCTGTCAGGACTCCTGACGGCACCAGTGCCGGCACCCGCCTTGTCGAGAGGGTGCCGGCCCTGGTATGCGTGGGTCAGAAGATGTCCGGGGCGTAGTCGAGGGTCCGATGGCGGTCCCTGATGTCGAGGAGACTCTTGGCTATCCTTGCGTACTGCGGGTCGTCGCCCCGGACGATCGCCTCCAGCATCCGGTCAGAGCACTTGGGGTTGGCCATCACCCAGAACCGGATTGCAGGCCTCATCTGCCGCCATGCCCGCTCGAGGAAGCGCTCCGTCGCCGTCCAACTGAAGACGCAGTCAATCTGCGCCATCAGATCGTCCGGGTAGCGTTCGGTCATCTCGAAGCTGCGCTTCCAGATGGCGTCCAGGACGCGGACGTCGGCCAGCGGGTGGTGGATCAGGACGTGGGCCGCTTCGTGACTCTTCAGGGGTGCCGTGCGGGCAGCCTCCAGCAGCGACTCGGCATCTGGGAAGTCCGGCGTTCGCCAGTCCTGGCCCAGTTCGTCGCCACAGGTCTGGCGAAGCTCCCAGATCCCAGCCAGGTCCGCCTTGGCGGCTGCATAGTCGTAGGTCAGGCCCTCTGGCAGGTTCACGCCACTTCCTCCACCTGCCGGATGAGCGTGCATTCGTAGCACCCCATGATTTCGTCTTCCGCGGCGACGATATGCTCCTCGCACGTCTCAGCCGGGATGTCGAAGGCCGGCGTCGGCCGGACCGGGACGGCCTTGACAGGGATCTCCGGCGTTTCCGGCCCGTTGCCTTTGTCCAAAGGCCTATTCCCGCGGAACTGGCGGACGTGCTGGTACAGCTTGCTGTTGTTCTTGCCGGGCGTCATTGAGACGTAGTCCGAGCGGACCAGCGCAGCTAGAGCTTCCTGAATGGTTGGGCGCTTGCCGCCGACACCGCCCTGAGCATGGGGCTTGGCGATCTCATTGAAGGTGTGTTGGCCACCCACCGCCTCGAGCCACGCGGAGCACCTCTCCGCGAAGATCCGGACATAGTCCTTGCCGCCGGTCTCGGCGCCCTCCCAAGGCGTCAGCTCGATGACCGGAACCGTGCCGGTGGAGTCCACCTTGAACCGTGCTGCCTCTTGGAGACGGTCCTTACCGGCCTCGGGGGCGCAGTGACCGCGGACGTTGCCGGGACGGTCCTTGCCCACGCTAAGCTTCAGCACGCCGGCACGGCCGACTCCCAGCGGGGCGATCACGTCCACGGTGATGGCGGTGCCGGTCAGGATGCTCATCTTCGCCTGGCCGCCGATGCCGAAGCGGCCGCGGGACTCCGCGTCCTTGGTGACGTGGTCGATCATGACAACGGCCGCACCGGTGTAGTCGGCGATCTTGCGGGGGAACCTGCGGCCCCACACGGTGATGGAGTCGTTGTCCTTGGTGGCGCCGCCGGCGACGGTCAGGGACTCGGTGACCCCGTCGATGATGGCCAGGTCGTACGGTTTGGAGAGGACCTGGCCCCAAGCGATGGCTTCTGCGTGGTTCGTGTCCGGATCGACGGCCGGGTTGACGTAGGTGAAGTGTTCCAGGATTGCCGCCTTGCGCACCTGGAATACGTTCACCAGGCGGGCCACGATGTTCGCCGGATCCGACTCGAAGTCGACATACAGCACCTTGCATCCGGCCTTGACCAGCCTGGCGCACTCCCACTGAGCGACCATCGACTTGCCGGACTCGGACTCGCCGTGGAGCGAATGGATCTCGCCGCGGTACCACAGTGCCTGACCGTCGCTGCGCACCAGGAACTCCGGGTGCTTCGGCTCGATCCGACCTTGCAGGTAAGAAGTCAGATCGATGGGGTCCCAGCTGGCCACGGCCTTGACAGTGCCCTCGGCCTTCTCCTCGTCGGTTTCCAGCAGGTCCTCGGGGACCTCGACCAGGTCTTCCAGGCTCAAGCCGGCGGCCAAGTGGTCGCTGACGTCAGCACCGACCTTGTCCAGCGGGGTGTGCACGATCTCGATCTTCCCACCGAGGCCGATCTGCGCCTTCATCAGGTCTTCACGTACCCGCTTGGCGTAGCTGTATCCGACCTTGTCTTTGTCGGCGATAATGGTCACTTTTCCGGCCCCCTCCAGGATGGACAGGTTCACGCCACCCTGACGTGGCGGCGTGCCGGCACCGGCATGGGTTGTCACGGCTACCTCGCCGACACCACGGAGCGCCTCGACGTCCCCCTCGCCCTCGGACCAGAACAGCCGCTTGCCCTTCTTGGCGGCCTGAAATGCTTCGACTGCGTTATAAAGCGGCATCATGTCCGACTCGCGCAGATCCCCCAGAACGTCCGGGTAGCTCTTGTCGTAATCGAACGACTTCTTACCTGGGACGGGGCTCTTCAGATGGCGGAACTTGATGTGGGTGAAGTACCACTTGCCCTGGTGGTCCGTGAACGAGTATTCGGCCTCCTTGGTACGCGGGCCGTGGTCTACATTCGACTTCTTGGCCGCCTTGGGCTTCCGAGACTGAATCGCGACGACGTTGCTGCCGGACCCGGTGCCCTTCATCTGCGTCTCGAGGGCAGTCATGATGTCCTTGTACTCGCAGCCGTGCGAGAAGCACTTCGCCGCGACCTTGCCGTCGATGACCCGGATGCTGCAGTTCTCGTCCCCGCCGTCGTGGGCTGGGCACTGACACATGATGCCGCCGTTCGACTGGGGGGAGTGCGACAGTCCGAGGCTGTCGAGGGCCTGAATGGCCTCATCCAGGGTTGATACAATGGGGGACGTACTCACCGTACACCTGCTTTCTCGCAAGGCCGGTCCGTTCCAGCGGGCCGGCCTTTTGCTTGATCCTTCAGCCGAATGGTCGGCTGCGTGCTGACGGCGATCGAAGAAGCGAGGATTGCAAAATGATTTTTGCATCATGCTCCCATTGCCGTCGTACTGCGCCTATGCAGGGCTGGTGAGGGTTGGTGACACTTTTTTGGGGAGAGTCTTCTGCGGACGTTCCGAGTGGTTACCGGATGGTCTGAAGAAAATGGGTTATTCGGGTGGTGACTGATTCCCACCCCTATACCGGGGGGTGGGAATCACTCACTTCGAGTGGTTCCCGGACATTCAGGAACCACTCGGGAACCGGTCACTCACAGGAGCATCTCAGGGACATCTCCGCTCGAGAGGCGCCGTTCCTCGGCACACGGACGGAGACGGTCCCGCTCACCCGGCAGGCATTCGGAGATGGGGGAGTGCGAGCCGCCCGATTGTCGGGCCTAACTATTCACAGGAAATGTCGAGGCGGTCTGCAAGGACCGGCCTAACATCGCTACCCGCAGGGAACGTAGGTTTTCCCGCCCGGGGCATAACAACGGGGGCCGGTGTACCCGTCGTAGCCGGACCCCGGACTTGATTCCGTGCCGGAATACGGGCTCGAGGGGGCAGGAACAATGGCCGGTGCCTCCAGCTCGTTAAGCCGGGATTCCAGCTCGCTGATCCTCGTGCTGGCATCACCCGCGGAATCCTCGAGCGGCATTGTGAAGTACGGGCTGAAACGGGCGTACAGCCGGTGCATTGCCGGGCCTTCGTCCCGGTCGAGTTTCTCCAGACGGTCATGCAGTTTCATCGCCCGGTTGTAGGCCTTTTCCAAGGCGCCGATTGACTTCCTGATGGCCGCAGCCGATCCCGAGCTCTCGTCAACCGCATCCCTGAGCGCGCGGTCGATGCCCTTCTGGGCCTTAACAACCGAGGCGGCAAACGTGCACCCGTGGTCGGGGTCGAAGAGGCCTCGGTTCTTCTTGACGGCCTGGTCCTCGATGTCCTCCATGTGATTCCAATCGACGGATGGGCCATGGACAGGGGCATCCGGTTCCACAAACGCCATGCCCAAGCCTTGGGTGACAATGCCCTCCACCACGGATTTCTCGTTGACTTCAATGCCCACGACGTCCATGCCTTCGGGGGGATCGTCCGTGGTGTGGATGGTGACCTTGGAGCCCACCGGCAGGACCTGCCCCAGATGGACCCGCGCCTCCTTAGCCAAACACTTCGCCTCTTCGGTTCCCGCTGCCGGATCGGGGACGGCTACTTCCCCGAGGCGGAAGGTGCGCCGGTCGTCGCCCTGCTCGGCGACGAAGGTTGAACCGGTCGGTACCTCGACTACTGTCCACTGATCTCCCGGCGCGAACGCCGCCCGCAGCAGGAAGCCGGCTAGGCCGATGACGACGAGCAGGGCTGTGCCGCCATTCATGCCTTTGCTCGGTGCTGCCTTCTTCGGCCGCGAAGTTTTCACGGCTCCTGCCTGCCGGTCCGGGCGGCAAGGCCTGCTGGTTCAGCTGTCAATGTTCATACCCCCGCAACGAGCGTAATCCACCAGAGGCCGGAATCACCGGAACCGGGATCGCCCGCTGTCCGTGTCAAAACAATGCAACCACGGCTGGCAACCTGCGGACACCTCCAGGACGATCGGTTCGATGAGCATGGCATGCACCGGCGTGCGTCCGGTGGTGAGCCGGTCGGGGCCACGACCTTGTCCCCGGGCATGTGTACGGAGGCCGGCAGGTGTCTCTCCACAGTTTTCAGGGAGGGGTCGCACCCGTTTTGACAGGCAATTCCCCACCGTGGTCTGATCGCCCTTGGCAGCAGTCCGGGTGGGGGCGGGTGTTGCCGCTGCGGTCTGCTGCAGCGATCCCTCCGCCACTGGATCCGTTGCAAGGAGCGAACATGACATTGACCCCGGATTCCGGGGCCACGGCCACCGTTGACGAGGCCGTTTCCACCGAGAAGACCACACCCGCGCAGGGGGCCCACATGCCGCGGTACGCCGCCGGACTGGCCCTCGTGCTGGCCGCCTACTGCGTGTCGGGCCTGGGCAGCTTCATCAGCTACCGCCTCGGCGGGGAATCTCTGAAGACGTTCGCCGCTACCATCACGGTCCTGATCCCGCTGCTGGCCGCAGCCGGCTTTATCATTTTACCGGCCCGGCCGCTGAACCGGATGGGTGCGGTGGCTGCTGCTGCTGCAGCGTGGCTCGGCGGGTACTTCATCCCGTCCGCCCTGAGGCAGGTGGACGACCTCGACACCGCGATGCTCCTGGGGAAACTCTGGGGAGCCGTTTTCACGACACTGATCGTGGCGGCCTGGCTGATTGCCAGGACGCGATCCCGGACGTCATTGGCGGTCGTCCTGCCCGCGGCTGCCGTGCTTTCGTTCATCCTGATGTTCGTCATCGCCGCGATTCCTGCCGATGTCTACATGTACTTCCCGGCCGCATTCTTCCTCCGGCTCGGGCTCCTGGGCGCACTGGCCTGGGCCGCCTGGGCCATCGATAACCGCGGGCAGTTGCAGGGCGTTTTCCAGACCTCGGCACCGACTGCAGGCAGGCATTCAGCGGCTTCCGTTCCGGCCATGCCGGTGCAGGCTGGAACGAACGGGCTGGCGATCGCCGCGTTCGTGATGTCGCTGGTGCTGCCGGTCATCGGCCTCATCCTCGGCTACATGGCCAGCGGGCAGCTGAAGCGTGAAGGCGGCCAGGGCGCCGGACTTGCCCAGGCCGCGATCATCATCAGCTGGATCTTCATCGGACTCTGGGCAGTGGGCCTGCTCATCTTTGTGATGGCAGGAATCGCGGCGTCCAGCTGACGACCGTCCGGACATGGAGAAGCCCGCCGTCCCATTCCGGGGCGGCGGGCTTTTTACCGGTCTCAGTCCCTGGCCGGCGGCCTGCCGGTCGCCGAATCCAGTCCAGCTTCGGTCATGATCTGGTCCAGGTGAGCCTGGATGTAGAGCGGTACGTCCCGGTCCTGCATTTCGGAGGCCAGGGACGGCAGGCGCGCTGCCATGTCCCGGAGCAGGGCGAGTTCGTCGAGCAGCGGCCTCAGCACCTGAACCTGATGACCGGCGAATACCGTATCGGACTGGCTCGTCCCGTATTCGCTGGCGGGGCAGGGGAATTTGACCGATGCTCGGCAGGTGCAGTCCATGCGGAAGGTGCCATCCACCCGGTACTCGTCTGCGACATGGTGCCCCGCAAGCAGCTTCACGGCCTCGGCGTTGATGGCCTCCGCCGTCTCCGGGTTGGGGATCAAGCTGCCTTCACCTCGGTGATGAACTCGGCCAGGTGGACGGCCATGCCGCCGTGCCGGGGCGTGGCCGGAGTCAGGGCGTGGATGAGGCCGAACCTGGCGCCGGATCCGAAGGCGACGCTGCGGGCGTTCTCGAAGGTGGACAGGCGGTAGTGGTCCCCGTCCTCGGGGGTGTAGGAGTGCCTGACGCAGAACTCGTGGTCATCCGGGACGGTGAGGGTCACCTCGGCAACCACCGTGTCCTTCGGGATGCTGTCCCGGGCCGTTGCCAGGTCGCGGAACAGTTCCGGCTGGCGGGCTCGCAGTTCGGCCGGCCCTTCGCCGGCCCGGATGTGGGTGAAGGCATTGATGATCATGCCTATCTATGTGTGCGGCGCCGGGACGCAGTCTCACCGGCCCGGAAAGCAGAGGACCCGCCCCTCCGGTTTGGAAAGGCGGGCCCATGGTGTCGAGCTGCAAATCAGGCGGCAGCTTCGACGGCCGTGTAGTAGGCGGAGAGCTTGACCGGCTCCCAGTGCTCCGGGGCGAGCCGGGCCAGCTCCGACTCTTTGGGCTCCATCGACAGAGTCAGGAAGTACTCGTCGCCGACCTTTTTCACGTCCGGGAAGAGCATGTAGCCCTGGCCGTCCACTGTCGGGGTGTGCAGTTTGCGCGGGGCCTGGGGGTAGCGGTTGCCGTCCAACGACAGGCGTGCCAGTTCCTTGGCGATTTCCTTGCCCTCGGGGGTGCGCTTGGCCGGGACTGCCCAGGTGCTTTATCCGTCACGGCGCCATCCGGCGGGCAGTTCCTCGCTGTACGACTCGATCTGGAAGCCGGTGACCGAGAATCCGCCGTCGAGGAATCGGGTTCCGAACAGCGTGCGGCCGCCAAGCTTCTCCTCGAACGCCTTGGTGTCGTTCCGAAACGCCTCCTCCTTGACCTCGCGCTCGGCAAGGTAGGCGTCGATGATTCCGGGCTGGCGGGACTTGAAGCCTACGGCGGGGTTGGACACGGGTGGCTCCTCGATTCGGCGTACTGGTCAGGCACTATGTGTGCGGAGGCGGCAGCTGCTCTTCCCGGCAGCAAAAAAGCCCGTCGCCTCAGGGGGCAGCGGGCTGTGCCGGACCGGCTCCTCCTACAACATTCCGGTGGCCAGCGCGACGGGGATCGGCATGGTGAAGGCCGCAATGTCACGGTTGGCCAGGGCCTGGCGGTTCAGCCCGGCGACACCGACGAGGGAACCGTCCTTGAACAGAATCATGGCCGTCCCGGAGTGCACGATGTCGTAGCGGGAACCGGCGTCCTTCCAAGACATCAGGTCGGTGAATTCCGCTTGGTTGTAGGATCCGTTACCCAGCAGGTCGGCGGCGGAAAGGAGCCCGGGAAGCTGCTGCGAGTAGTGGCCGAGGAGGCGGTCGAGGTGAACCTCAAGGATTTCGGTGATCATAGGGGGCCATCCTTTCACGCGCCAGGTCGAGGCCGTGGGTGTCGGGTCACGCCGTCTCAGGCCTGCCACCGGCGGGCGATGATCTCGGGGATCGTCTCGCCGGTGACTGCCTGCAAGGGGTCGGAGCCGACACGGGAGACGAGTTCGAATTCGATGCCCGGCTGTGCCGAGGCACCTCGGAGGCGTGCGCGTAGGCGGCGGCAAGGTTGGGGTGGGCAACGGGGTCGCCCGTGACGGTGGAGTAGGAGGAGAACAGGGCAGCCCACTCCTTGGCGGGCGCGGCTGCGTCAGTATCGGTCATGACCTTAATGTGTGCGGCAGGGACTGGTGTCCTCCCCGGACGGCTAATCGTCGTTCTCGTACCCCAGGATGCTCTCGATGTTCTGCCTGAACTCGGGATCCTCCACCAGGGCCGACGCGATCTCTTCGGTGGTTTGGTCGTCCACCATCCGGATTTTGCCGGGTCCGGCCTCGGCCCGCTCGGAGAGGTCAGCTCCAATCACGTCTTCGACGCGATGGGTCCAGCTGTATCTATCGAGGGCCGCAGCCGCCGTCCGGGAGTCGATCCGGCCCATGCCTTCCGCCAACGCTCCCTTCTCGATTTCCCTGTTGAGCTTCTCGGCAAACAGCTCGGAATTGATGCCGACAACCTCCGTTCCGGAGAAGATCTTCACTACCGGCCATTCCGGGATGTTGAAACCGCCTGCGCCGAAGTACTTCCCGGAGCCCTGTCCGGATCCCGGCTCCCATTCCGGGCCGGGCCCATAGGTACTGCCACTGGTCATGTCGTCCACCTTTGCCTACAGGGATTCGATGATCCCCACCACCAGTAATGCGACGGATGCCGCCAGAAGGATGGCCCCCAGTCTGACGAGCCGGGCCTTGGAAATCAGACGGTTCATGTCGGTCCGCACCCGCGGGATTTTCACCTGGGCCAGGGCGCTTGCGAACTCAAGGTTGGTGGCCTTGTCGATGTTGTTGAACATGAAGTTCAGGTCGGCGGCGCCGGATTTCATTGGCATCAGGGCCCAGATGCCGATCACGGCCGCCGCCACGGCCATGCTGATTGACCCGACGATCCAGCCGTTCATGATCTTGCCCGTGGTGAGGGTTGCGGCGATGCTCGCCGCGCCGACCAGCAGGACGGCTCGCTGCTGGATGCCGCTTCCGCTGGTGGCGACGGTGTCTTCCTGTCGCGCGACCTCGTTCAGGAGAGTGTCCAAATTCAGCAGAGTGTCCGAGGGCGGGCCTTCGGGCCCCGGTTTTCCGCCGGGTGAGCTACCCGCTTCGACCGGCGCCGGTTGGCCGCGGCCGAGAAGCCATGCGATGAAGCCGAGGTAGCCGGCAACTGCGGCGCCCGCCAGGAAGCGGGTAGCCCGGTCCATGCAAAGACCTCCCTCCGCCGTTGGCCTAGACGTCACGGGCACGGCTGACTGCCCGGTGAAGCATATTGTGGGGGCGGTGCGTTACCGGCCCGTTACGGGCTGCCGGATGACATCGCGGGCCAGGCGGTCCAGGCCGGCAAGCAGCCGGGCACAGGCGTCGTCGATGCTCTCAAGAGCGCTTACCCTGACGGCCAGATCGGTGCCGGCCAGGCGCACAGAGTCGACGGTCGCCTGCCCGCCTTTCCCGTCCGGGAAGGTGCGGCCGACCAGGAGCAGATCAGGGTGGCCGTCGATGGGGAACTCGGCAGTCTCAGGGTCGGGGTGTTCGGGTCGGGCTTGGTCTTAGTGCACATAACTCCCCATGTGTGCGGCGAACGGAGGGTGCCTCACCAGGCCTGCCGGATTGGGCCGGCACTCCGGTAATCGCCAGGGCTCCGGCTGGGGTTACACCCCGTGCCCGTCCCGGTCCTGCTCGGGTATGTCCTGGAGGAACAGGTCGGCGACTTCGTAGTCGAAACCGCGGCGCCGGTGCAGTTCGGCGACCGCGAGCAGGTGGAACCGGGCCAGGCCCATACCGGGCCGGCGGGGCAGGGACAGGATCAGCACCGGGTCGGTCTGGTCAGCCTCCAGGCCGGTGCCGTCAATGTCAGAAACCCAGGAGCGCACCGCGGTCGCCTCGAAGCCGTCGCGGGTGCTAACCGAGGTGAGGGTGACGATCTCCTGGGGCAGCTCCGAATCGATGAAGTCGAAGACCGGCCAGGCCATGCTGCGCCGGTATACCTGCCGGTCCGTGACGGAGTCCATGAGCGAATCATCCACCCCTGGGCCGGGCAGGGGAATAGTAAACCGGATCTGCCTCCGGACTGTGATGTCGTGCCAGCAGTGCTAATGGGGTGCCGGCGGGCCCTTCGGCGGAAGGTCTTCGAACTCACCGGCTAGGCTCCGGTATCCCGGTGCGAGCCAGTGCGGGCGCATCCGCGGGAAGATTCTTGCACCGATCCACAGGATCTCCAGGCACAAGGCGGCTCCCACGGTCAGCAGCCCGACCACCTGGGGGACTGACTGGCCGGAAACGGGTAGGAACAGCAGGGCCAGTCCCACAAGGAACAGTACGAGCCCCAGGTTGTAAGAAGCATCAGTCCGCCTGAAATAGCGTTTTTGCAGCTCAAAGTCCTTCTTCTGGACACGCTCTGCGCCAACGAGGAACTCCGGACGAGGATTGCCGCTCTCGTCGCGAGGTAGCCAGGCCAGACGCTCCGCGGGCGGGGCCGCATACTGGAGCCCGGAGAAGGTGAACTGCAGGGCGAACACGAATGCAGCCGAGGCGGCGACGAACAGACTCGAACTCCATTCGTAGAGGACGGGGCGCGTACCCGCAGTCATCAGGCCCATCGCTGCGGCCAGCGAAAAGCCCGCCAGCAGCGCTGAAACAGTCGTCATCGAGCGGTACGCCTCTACCCGGCCCAGTGGGTAGTCGAACTTCCAGCGCCGGTTGGGAGCCCCGATCACAAGCTGCCGTTTGATTGAGAGCACCAATCCTGATGGTCGATTTTCCCCCGACGGCGGCCTTCACCGCACTCAGGGCACACGTCTTCATCGAGAGGAGAAGCCTCCTCGCCATCATCTTGGGGATCGTCCCCCAGATGACCGTAGAGTACGGCTTGGGGATCGTCCCACCCATGATCGTCAGATCCGTCCTGGGAAGTGTCCCACCAGCGATCATCAGGTCCGTCTGCATTTCCCGCCGACATATGAACTCACAATCCGGGCACTCTTGCTTGATAGGGGCCCATTATGGCCTGCGGAGATGAGGGGTTCAAGGGGACTGGTGCGCCTCGCGCAGCTCGAGGGCTCGGAAGTTCCGGCGCAGCAGCCGTAGCTGCCGGACCTTCTCATCGGACCAGCCGAACTTGGCGGCCAGCTCGCGCATGGCCGGTCCGTCCCAGCTGACTACGACCCCGTAGATCCAGGCCGTGTCCCGGGCGTCGCCCCAGTACATGGAGCCGAAGCTGATCGCATTGTGCAGGGCTTCGAGCGGGCCCGTGCCGCCAGGTTCCGTGGCCCAGTCGGTTGCCATGATGACGGTCGGAGTGCTCATCCTTTTCCTGCTTCCTTCTGCGCCTCGGCATCTTCAATGGCTTCCGTTGTGCCGATCCGCTTGACCTCGTCAAGGGCGTCCAGGGCATCCGGATAGCTGCCGCGGCGGCCGCCCTTGTCCCACCGGTTGATCATGGCCCAGCCGCCGTCCTCAACGGCGGTCAGGACCATCGGGACCATGGCTTCGTTCAGAGGCTGGTGCCGGGTCCAGGGCTCGTCCCGCCCATAGGCCTCCTGCAGCTCGCGGGTGGCCTCGAAGATGCGGTCCTGCAGCGGGACGGCACCCGGCTCGAGGTGCTCACCGTTCAGCGGATAGGGAGCATCAGGATCCATCGGTTCCTCCGGTGGTGTCGTTGAAGATGTACGCGGTGCCGTGGGCACGGACGCGGCCTCCGGGCAGCACGTTGTCCGCGGTGCGGCCGCCGTCGGCCTCCCAGATGAAGTGGCCTTCCCCGGACATATACTCCCATCGGGTGCCCTCAGCATCGACTGCGGTGAAAACATCGGCCAGCGGCGGTTTCCAGTTGGGGTCGCCGGCCCAGATGCCCATGTCCCGGTGGTTCGGGGCCTGGTGCTTCCGGATGACCACGAAGTTGCGGCGGGTGATCGTGTACACCTTGTGCGGGCAGTTGAACTCGCAGACCCGCTCCTCGAAGGTGGCGGAGCGCTCGTCCACGGTGACGGTCTGACCGATCTTCATCGCGCAGCCACATCCGGCTCGGTGACGGGCTCCCAGGCTCCGGCCATCCGGCGTTCGACGGTGTAGCCGCGCTCGAGCATCAGGCCGATGTGCCACGGATCCAGGTCCTGCCAGCCCCAGCCGTTGTCGCTGCGGTCCACCCGGTAGACCCAGGCAGGCTCGAAGGCCTCCAGTGCGTCCACCAGATCGTCCCGCAGGTCATGGAAGTCATGGTCCGGGTAGTTCTTCAGATCGGCGATCTCACGCAGGCGCTTCAGCAGTTCGTCCATGAAGCCCCATGTGTGCGGAAGGCCCGCGCCCGCTCTCCGGGCATGCAGAAGGCCCGGGGCAGACGCCACGGGCCTTCTGCGGGAGTGTCCTACCGGCGGGCGGCCCGGGCTCCGGCCGGGTGGGTCTGGCGCAGCCGCAGGATCATCTCATGGCGTTCGCGCGCCGTGCCCTGCTTGGCCTCCAGGATGCCCTTCACCTGGTTGGAGGCCCACTTAGCCAGCTTCTGGGTTTCGGCCGGCTGGCTGGCCGTGTCCTTGGGCATGCGCCCGTGCTCGTGCACGTAGTCGAGCAGGACCTGCATCATCTCGGCGGGGTCGCTGCGGGTCCGGCGGGTGAAGTTCATGATCCCCAGAATCGTACGGGCCTGGGCCAGGATGGCTTCGCTGGCCTCGCCCCGGCGGATCCGCGGACGCAGACCGTTCACCAGGTAGTTGCCCAGGGCCGCCTCGGCCGGGTCCTCGGCGCCCATCTTCGGCAGCCGTGAGTGCGGTGGAAAGCGGCCAGCTGCTCCAGCCGGGCCGTGGGGGAGTTCATGCTGTACGTTTCCAGCGCCCCGGGGTGGCGTGCGAGCAGTTCCCTGCGCTCGTCCGGCAGCTTGTCCTCGCGCAGCAGCTTCCGCTGGTTGAACAGGAAGTCGTACTGGCGCATCTCCTGTTTGTCCGGATCGTTCCGCATCGGCAACCGCCCGTTTTCCTTCACCCGGGCGGCGAACTCGTCGTAGCGGGCCTGCCACTGCTCAGGGGTCTGGGTGTTCAACTTCCGCATCCTCTCGGCCTTGACCTCGCGGCTGACGGGTTCGAGCATGCCGGGGGTCGCGGCCAGCAGCTTCACCTTCGCGGCGTCGGCCCTGCCGTTCATTGCCCGGTCACGCCACCGGTAGACCCACTTGGCCATCTCGGCGTCTTCCTTGGGCGTGGGCAGGCGGCTCAGCCGTTGGCAGGTGTCCTTGAGCCGGGTGAAGGCCGTGGTGAACTCGTACTCGGTCAGGTTCGGGGCATCCAGGAGGTTCTTGACGCGGGCCGCAGCGTCGGCCGGCAGCTCACCCTTCTCCAGCATGGTGCGGAGCCGGGCGAGCCTGCCGTGCATGGTCCGCTCGTTGGTGGCGCCGGGACGGTATCCGTGGGTGTTCACGAATTCCTCCAGCACCTGGATCCGCTCTTCGACCTCGGGGTCCAAGCCGGCCTGCGGTGCGGACAGCTTCAGGCCAGGGCTCTCCTGGTGGGTGGTGTGGCTGAACTGTCCGCCCTCGCGGACGCCACGTTGGACGCGGTTCTGAGTAAGTGTTCCCATATTGCTTCTGTGTGCGGCGTGGATCCGGGCATGGAGAGGCCCCGCCGGACAGCCGGCGGGGCCTGCGGCGTCCTAGCCCTCGATGTCCCAGTGGATACGCAGCGCCTCGGCGACCGGACCGGACTTCACATCGACGGTCTTGACGACCGGTGCCTCGCCCTTCTCCCGGGCGGTCTGGTCATGGTAGACGCGCCCGCACACCGGGCACAGCGAGTACAGTTCCTCGACGTCGTCGGGCATCTCGGCCAGGCCTGCCGGCACCCCGTCGGTGCGCAGGTGGAAGGCGACGCCGTCCTCGTCGCACTGGACCTTCCTAGCCGCATATTGGGCGCGGTCGCACCGGTAGCGCTGCCAGACGTCGGCGACGATGTCGGCAGGCGCCTTCTCGGTCTGACCCCAGAGGATCTCGTAGGCACCCTCGGTCTGGCCCTTGGTGACGCGGTTGTGGCCATGCGGCGCAGAGTATGGCGGTGGAACTCCACGTCCACGGCCGACGGGTCCGGCATGGTGGCTGGGGCGGGGCGGGCCTTGAGCAGCGCTACGCGCTCGGCCTTGGTGGACTTGCCCGGGCGGGCAATGGCCGCAGCCAAGGCCTCGTGCAGGGTGGCCGGCGTATCGGGGAGGTATGGATGCTCATGAAACCCATGTGCCCGGAGAGCGCCGCCGGCCTCCTCGGATGCCGCGGCGCGCCGCCGTCGGACATGTCCAACGCGGCGGGCCCGGACCGGGGTAGGTTGAACATATCGCCGGAGCAGCGCAGATCCGGTGCCGGTCCCTACCCCCAGCCAGGGCGGGGCCCTTTCGCCAGTGCTGACAGCCCGTTCCGGTTCCGTATCAGGGGGAGTGCGCCGCCGCACGGGCGCCTACGCATGTTCACAGGTGAAGTACCTCTTCACTCAGCACCGATGAAAGGGGCAGTCATGTCCGAGAACCCTCCCTCCTACCCGCAGCAGACACCGCCGGCCGAGCCCGGTTACCCGTCCGCTTACCCGCAGCAGGGCTCGCCCGTGCAGTACATGCAGTCCGACGAGATGTTCCGCGGCCAGAAGCACGCCCAGACGTCGCTGATCTTCGGCATCATCGGCCTGTTCTTCCTCGGTGTCGTCTTCGGCCCGCTGGCCATCGTGCAGGCCAACAAGGCCGAGGCGCTGAAGCAGCCTGCCACCGCCGGCAAGGTGCTCGGCTGGATCGACACCATCTTCGGCGTCATCAGCATCATCATCTTCATCGTGATGATGGGCGGGATGTTCGCAGCCATGGGCAGCTAGTCAGCCAAGGCAGAAGGGCCGGACGGGGAGCTGAAATGGTCCCGTCCGGCCCTTCGCTGTCTGCGGCTAGGCTTCCCCGTCCAGCAGCGGGTGACCGGCGGGGACGTGGACCGTGGTGCGCCAGGGGCGGCCCAGCGGGTCCAGTCCGGCCGGGACGGTGGCTGTCCATGACGTGGCGCCCATCCAGCCAGCGCTCGAGCTTCACGCCGATCAGGCCGCGGTCCAGGGCCTTAGCCGAAATGAACTTGCCGGAGACCATGCGGCCGCGGATGTCGGCGAAGTCGGTGTTCACCTGCAGCCCGGCAATCTCCTCGGCGCGGCTGATCAGGTCGTCATTCGGGATGCTGCGCAGTTCGATGGCCATCGGATGTCCTTCCGTCCCAACACCCCGGCCGGGCGCCTCCGGAAGCCATGTGTGCGGACTCCTCCCCATGCCCTCCCCAGGGTGCTCTGTGCCATAGCGCGGCGTATCCGGGGAAAGCTGGCGCGGACGGGGCGGTCCCCGGGGCAAAGCAAAAGGCCGGGAGGAGCTTCCACCCGGCCTACCGTGCGCCTGCTGTTAGTCGACGGTGTAATCCTTGCAGAACGCCTTGAACTCGTCCATCAGCCTCTCAGCGTCGGCCTCGTCGAGTGGGCTGTCGCCGTCGAAGGAGGGGAGAAGCGCTGCTGCCATGTTTTTCACCGGACCGTAGCCCTCATCCGCAAGTGTGGTCATGACCTCCTTCAGGTCCTCGATGTTCTCGGGGGTGGGGTCGGCCTCGCCGGTGAGCATCCTGGTCATCATGCCGCATTGGGCAATGGCGGTGTTCTCGTCGATTTTCTCCTCGGCGGCATCGGGCCCGGACCCGGCGCATCCCGAGAGCAGCAGGGCTGCCGCGGCGGTGACGGGCAGCATGACACGGCGCATGTAGTATTTCAAAAATCCCCCTGGAATCGGTGTGAGTGAACCTTAATATATCGTTTCACCAGAGGGCTTCCGGCAATGGACGGGTTTGTTGCGCCGGGCAGCGAAAACGCCATCTCCCCCCGTGCGGGAAGGCGGCATCCGGGGCAGGCCAGGCAGCCATTGCGGCATGATCGTGCGGTCGTAGCACAGCACCCATGATGCCCTCCCGGATGTCGGCCATAGCCGTGTGGTCGCTGGCCTTCGGCGGCAGCGCCTCCCAGCCGGGCCGTTTCCAGTGCCGGGCCAATTTCCCGACCGAGGAGGCGTCAATGATCCGGTAGTCCGTCATGACACGGGTTGTCGGGAAGAGCCCGTTGACGATGTCGAAGTCCAGCTTCACGCTGTTGCCGGCCAGTATGGTGCCCCGGTACTTGGAGCCGTCGCCGAGGATTTCGTCCTTGGCCGGGAAGTACGGCGTGACGAAATCGGCCAGCGTGACGTCGCAGTCCTCGGAGACCCCGGACGCTGGCGTGACACCGGCCGGCCGCCGAACAGGAGCTCAATCTTCACCTCACAGCCGGGCACCACCTGGTCCCCGCCGAGATCGGTGACCACCACGGTGACAGCCCGGCGGACGCCGGCAGCCAAATTGCTGCCATGATCCGCTGTCAAAACCCCGTGTACCCGACCCCATCGGCGTGCCCCTGTTGTGGGCCCTGGCCGATACCGGGATGGACACCTCCACGATCATCGCTTCGTACTACCAGGGGCAGCAGTCGGTGAACCTCGGGGGCATGCATCCGGACACCCGCCGGTACGTGCGCCAGGTGAAGGCCAAGCTGCGCCGCTACCGCCGCCCGTTCCTGGGGTCCTGAAGCATCCGCCGGGGCCGGTTCCGTCGGCGTAGGCTTGGACATGGACAACGGGCCGTCCGGCCATGTTGGGGGAACCGCCGGGGCATATCCATGTGCGCCGGCCAGGCTGGAAGGCACCGTCCTTGAACAAACGCGCCCTGTCGCTTCTCGCACTCACCATGCTGCTGCTCACCGGCTGCGCCCAGGCCGGTCCGGACCCTTCCGCGGCCGCCGAGACGGCTGCCGAGACCGCCATTGAAGCAACCGGCGAAGCCGACCTGGTTGATTTGCCCGATCTCACCGGAACGACCGTCAGCGAAGCGACCGACAAGCTGGAAGAGGCGGGCTTCACCGTGGCCGGCTACACGAATCAGTTCGGCGACCAGGTCCAGGCCGGAAGCGACTGGGACGTGTACGACGTGGCCTACCCGTCCGGGGCCAGCGCGGCCAGGGGATCCGCGGTGACCCTCGACGTCTTCGACCCGGCCGCCGACGAGGCCGACAAGGCAGTCGCCGGTCCGATCATCGTGCCCGATGTCGTCGGAATGACCGTCGAGGAGGCTGAAGCGGCCATCGCCGACGCAGGCATGACCGTCGATAGATACTTCGACGACGAGACCTTCTCCCGTAAGGAAATGATCAAGGGCGAGCTCGACACCGTGGAGCCTGCGGACAACTGGGTGGTGACAGAGGTGTACCCGCTGGCCGGCGTCCAGCTCCCCGACTCCTCGGACAGGAAGGCCATCCTCCTCGTGAAGGATGCCAAGACGGCCGCGGCCGAGAAGAAGGAGGAGGCCGAGGCGAAGAAGTATGAGGACCATTGGGTCATCAAGTACACGGTCGAGTCCGATGCGGCCGTCGATCTGGTCACCTACACGAACATGGTCGACTTCGAGATGAACCAGGAGCAGGACGCCTCCGCCTCGAAAACCAAGGTCGTGAAGACGTACAGGTTCGACGCCGATAAGTTCGGCGGCAGCTACACGGCCTGGTCCTTCGGGGTCAGTGCCATGGCCGGGGGCTACGCCAGCACCATCACCTGCCGGATCGAGGTCAACGGGCGCGAGGTGGCCAAGCAGACCTCCACAGGTCCGTACGCCAATGTGACCTGCCACGACGGGGATTACGAGGCGAGCTTCTGACAGCAGAGAAAAGGGCCCTGGGGATGATCCTCGGGGCCCTTTTCTGTCCTTGGGAAAGGTCAGTCGGCGGCTGCAGGCCGCTTCGCGGTTCCCGCAACGAGTCCCGCTCCGGCGGCCAGGAGGGTGCCGGCGGCGGCCGCGGCGACGAGCGTGGCCAGGGTCCGCAGGGCCTCGATCCAGGGTCCGGCGTACGCGGTGAAGGGCGGGAAGAGGAACCAGACGCTGCCTGCGCCCAGGAGGACGGCGGCCGCCGCGAGCATGAGCAGCAGCCTTGAAGGGGGCAGGTCCAGGGCCTCGGAGGATGCCGCTGCGGGGTCTGTGGTCTGCTTGTCCAGTGTCACGGGATCCTCTCTGCCGTGCATGTCGCGGGTTCCCACCTTTTCCGCGACCCGGACGCACTCCGGCCCGGTCCCGGTGCACCAGAGTTTGAGTGAAAATTCCGCGTGATTTCGGGGTTTTTCGCCGTTCGGGCCACCAAACCACCTGCCGCACCGGGGAACACGCCAGTATACGAGGAAGGGTAGGGAAACGAATCGGGCGTATGTTGCTTCCCCCTGTATAGGCGTAGGGGTGCAAAACAGGTGTGCGGGGTGGCCCGCAATGGGCCACCTATATACATATCTCTCTATTTTCCTTGAAAGAGAGAGGTTTATAGGGGGCCCCAGTGTTCCGGAAACCGGGCCACCCACGGGTGGGGACCGGGTGGCCGGCGGTGCACCCGCCCGTTTCGGGCGTTTTCGCACGGTTTGGCTCAGTGGTAGATGTCGGCAACCTTTTCGGCGGTGTCCTTGAGCCGGTTCCAGCCACGCAGGGCGGCCCGCTCGGCGGCGGGGTCGATCTCCCTCCCGTCCCGGCGCAGGATGTGGACCAGGGTCGCATCGGTGACGTCCTGGTGCAGGCCCTCTACCAGGTAGCGGCTGATCCGGTACCGCTCGGGGAACCGGCGCTTCTTCAGCAGGCTGTTCACGGCCCTGGAACCGAAGAACAGGTACATGACCGTCACCGGGAGGCCGACGGACGGTTCGGTGCCGGAGAACGCCATGACGAGGATCAGCGCCGGCAGGCCCAGCAGGAACGCCACGAGGCCCAGGGCCGGCGGCAGGAAACGGACTGCGCCGTTCGAGGTCTTCAGCATGCCCTTGACGTGCCGCTCCCAGAACGGCCCGGAAGCGGCCCGGTGCCACCGGCGAGGACTGTCCAGGTGCTCGGCAGCTGCCTTCAGGGCCTCCGCGTGCTCCTTCGGGTTGTCGGTGCGCAGCGCGGCCAGCAGCTCAGCCTCGTTGTCGGCCGTCGGGCGCAGGGAGCGCAGCGAGGCGGCCATGGCCAGCTGATGCAGGTCCAGGCGCGCAGCCTCCTCGGCCGGGGCCCGACCGGACAGTGCAGCCTTCGGCGCCGACGGGGTCGGGGCGGCGTCCTGGGTGCGGATGCCGTAGCGGGGCGAGCCGTCGGCGAGCAGGTATTCGGAACGGATGGTCAATGGGTCCTCCTGGTCAGGTGTTTGGACCCATGTGTGCGGAAGCGCTCGTCTCCCGTCCCCGCCGGCTGCCGCGGGCTGCGGTCCTGGTGGCCCTTCGTTGGGTCGGTGCCCAGCTCCCCTGTGGCCCGCGACAGGAGGCACTATTGCAGGCATGGGGAAGCTGCGGGCCTGATAATCGGTCCATGATTTCCTCTGCAGGATCGCCGCGGCCCGAGTTGCCCTTTGGGCCTGCGGGACAGGATCGGGTCTCTGTTGGGCTCTGCCGCGCTGGCTCACACGCCGGGTGCTACGTCCTGTACTTCTCCTACTTTTCGAGCACGCCCGACTGGTATCTGTTCGAGTTTGCCGGCCCGGAGTGCATGGTGGAGCTGCAGGACAGTGACTACTCGTTCTTCGCCGAGGACAAGCCTGAGATGGAGCAGAAGCTCGATGAGTTGGACGTTGCCTGGTACTCCGGCAGGGAGGCGGAAGCCGTGATGTTCGAGCACTTCCCCAGCCAACGCCCGGAAGAACCAGGCACGCTCCAGCGCTTCACCGACTGGATATGGCGACGGCTTCCCTAGGAAGACCTCGCTAGTCCTCGATCACCAGGTCGGCCAGGGCCGCGTGCGGGTGCCCGACCGAGTTGACCTCCAGGCCGTCGACCAGCCCGCCTTCGTGCCAGAGCAGCACCGAAAGGGCGCCCGTGCCTTCGCCGACGCCAAAGGCCAGCGGACACTCGGTCCCTTCGGGCAGTCTGGGCAAATCACCGGAGACCTCGATGTCGAAGCATTCACCGCAGCCTTCCATCGGCTCGGTCCGGCAGGAGGCGAACTGGGCCTCCAGCACGGAAGCCAGGTTGCCGGCGTGGTCGACGATCTGACCGAGGATGGCCCGCTGGGGGCCGGTCGGAGATTCCATGCACCCAGCCTAGGGCCGAGAGCACCAGGGCCGTCTGCGCATGTTCACGGGGAAACGCACTTCCCCGACGCCCAGGAGGTTCCCGTGTTCCTGCTTCCCACCGACAATGCCCGGCCGGCCCTGGTGCTCTCGGCCTCGGACCTTGCCGCCGGCTCCACCTGCCTGTTCGCCCTGAAGCGCCGCCTGGATGTGCTCACCGGCCGGGTCCCGCCGCCGGACCGCGGGGACGAAATGGCCGAGCTGCTGCGCACCCGGGGGGTGGCCCATGAATACCGGGTGCTCGACGGGTTCACCCGCACCCGGAAGGTCGCCGGCCTGACCGCCCCCGAGGGTGTCTTCTCCCGGTCCCTGCTGGAGCGGGCCCACGCCGAGACCCTGGCCGCGCTGGCCTCGGACGCCGAGGTCGTCTACCAGGGGTCGTTCTTCGACGGGGCCTTCCACGGCAAGGCCGACTTCCTCGTCCGCGAGGAGACCGGCGCCTGGTCGGTCAACGACACCAAGCTGGCGTCCAAGGCCAAGCCCGAGCACCGGATCCAGCTGGCAGCCTACGCCGACCAGCTCACTGCCGCAGGCATCGACGTCCACCCGGCCGCCCGGGTCATCCTCCGCGACGGCACCGCCGAGGAGCTCGACGTCGCCGCGATCCTGGCCGAGCTGCACGCTGTCCGGGCCCGGGTCGTGCCCGCGCTCCGGGACCACCTGGAGTCCGGGACCCCGGCTGCCTGGGATGCGGACGGGGGAGGGGCCTGCCGGAAGGCGGACTGCCCCGACTGCCAGGACGAGATCGCCCGGAGCCGGGACCTGCTGCTGGTCGCCGGCATGCCCACGGCGAAGAAGTACCGCACCCTGCTGCGCGCCGCCGGCATCGCCACCGTCGAGGACCTGGCCGCTGCCGAGCTGGATTCCCCGGATGGGAAGCTGGCCGGCCTGCAGGACCAGGCCCGGCTGCAGGCCGGGATCGGGGAGTGCGACGGTGAGGCCGGAGGGGTCCGCTACCGGGTCGCCGACCGGACTGCGCTGGAGGAGCTGCCGGCCCCGGATCCGGGGGACATCTTCTTCGACTTCGAGGGCGACCCGAACTGGCGCGACCCCGACGGGGACACCTGGGGGCTGGAGTACCTGTTCGGGCTGCTGGCCCGGCCGCTTGGGGACCCGGAGGCGGATCCGGAATTCGTCCCGCTGACCGCCCACACCCGGGCCGGGGGGGCAGGGCCTTTGCTGCCTTCATGCGCCTGGTCGCCGAGCGCCGGGCGGTGCATCCGGGGCTGCGGATCTACCACTACGCCCATTACGAGAAGAACGCCCTGAGCCAGCTGGCCGAGCGGCACGGCATCTACCGTGACCAGGTGGCCGAGCTGAACGGACAGGTGCTCTTCGACCTGCGCCCGGTGGTGTCGAAGGCCATCCGGATCTCGGAGAAGTCCCTGAGCATCAAGAAGCTCGAACCGCTCTACCGCACCGGGGCCCGCGAAGGGGTCTCCACCGCGGTGGACTCGATCACCGCGTACTCCTCGTTCATGGCCGCCTGGGAACTCGGGGACCATGCGGAGGCCGGCCGGATCATGGACGCAATCCTGGCCTACAACCGCGACGACTGCGAGAGCACCCTGCAGCTGCGCGACTGGCTGCTGGCCCTGTGACAGGCCCCGGCGGAGGAACGTGAAGCCTCCTTCGGATTGTTGCTAAGGTGGGCAAGGCCCGAAAGGGTCCTGGAAGGTCCTCCTGCGGTTCCCCCCAACACGCAGGAGGACCTTTCGCCTTCCCGGCCGCGATGTCACTGCGGCAGGGTAGGCTCCGGCGCACAAGGCACGGCGAGGGGGACCGGAGGCAATGGCGGGGAAGAAGGAGCTGCCCGACCGGCAGCAGCTGCAGAAGATGCGCACCGACGGCTGGCGCCTGGACGAGCTCGAGACCGTCTTTGGGATCCCCGGCAGCTCGGTCTGGGCGATCCTGACCTCCGAGATCACGGACGAGGAAACCGAGGCGTTTTTCCGTGAAAACGGCGTCTGAGCCCTTTTTCTGTTCCGGACGCGGTCCGCTCCTAGTGGAAGCCCCCGACAGCGGGCCGATATTGGCCCTTCTGTGGCCTTGGGGCGCTCCAAGGCAGGGAAGCACCTCCAGGCCCCTGAAGGCCTCTCAGAGGCGCTCAGAGCGTTTCCGCTTGTCGGCTGCCGGGCTGGCCGGCATTGAGGGCCCTTACTCTTTCCGGCCCGTCCCCGCCCTTATGCTGTCCGGGCCTAGTCCGGGTGGTTCCATTCGGCGGGGTTCGGCTCCTGGTCCGGTCCGGACCCGCCGGTGGACCAGCCAGTACCCTCCTCATAGGCGGCCACGATTTCCCCGGTGCCGGGCTCTTCGTCAGGTTGAATACACCAGCGCACCACTCCAGCCTGGCAGCCTGCCTCCCGGAGCATGCCGGTGGCCGCCGCTGTGGCCTCCTCAAGCGTCTCGCCCGGCACGGCGGAGCGGATCTCAGTGACTCCGTGGACCACGTACTCGAGATAGAACGGCATAGCGGAAGGGTGTCACACCGGCGCGCCGTGCGGCTACGGTTCCGGGCCTGCCTGCGGGTCTTCGATGGCAATTCCGCCGGCACGCCGGAAGGACACGGCATTGCCCCTGCTCCTGCGATGCATCCGGAAGCGGTGAGCGGGCCCGGACCCTCCGCACACATGGGAAAACATGATCCCACGCGAAGACCTCGACATGACCGCTATCATGCATAAGGCCGCGGACGCTGTCCTGACATCCATCGAGGGCGCCGGCACGCTCAGCTCGCTGAATCTGGCCGCCAGGGAGAAGCTGCTTTCCAACATGACCCCGATTGTCTGGAACGCCTCCCGGAGATCCTCGCCCAGGTCGAGCAGGTCCGCCTGAAGCAGGCCGAGGCCCTGGTCTCCGACTTCGTTGTCCCCGACACCATCGAAGGCCTGGGCTGATGGCCCGGCCGATCCTGGGCACGTTCGAGGCCGAGGGCGGCGGCCTGGCCGCAGACTGACCGTCCTGCAAGCAGAAGGGCGCCCCGCCGTACTGGCAGGGTGCCCTTCTGCTTGCCCGCCAATCAGGCGAACGAATCGTCGTCCGGGAGGTGGATGTGCGGCGCCGGGAACGACTTGGCGCGAAAACGCCCGAAACGGGCGGGTGCACCGCCGGCCACCCGGTCCCCACCCGTGGGTGGCCCGGTTCCGGGACCAAGGGGCCCCCTATAGAACCCTCTCTCTATAAGGATTAGAGAGAGATATGTATAGAGGTGGCCCAATGCGGGCCACCCCGCACACCTGTTTTGCACCCCTTCGCCTAATGCAGGGGGAACAACATGGGCCCGGTTTGTTTCCTTACCCTCCCTCGTATACTGGCGTGTTCCCCGGTGCGGCAGGTGGTTTGGTGGACCAAAGGCCGAAAAGCCCCGGAATCACGCGGAGGTTTGTCTGCGAACCCGGTGCACCGGGGCCGGCCCGGAGTGCATCCGGGTCGCGGAAAAGGTGGGAACCGGATTTTGCCGATTTGCCTACACATGCTACGCAGAAGGCGAAGCGTGAGCTTGCGAACCTGGCGGCAGAGCCGAAGCGTAGCATGTGACCGGAAAACCGGCCTTCTCCGGCCCTGCTCCTCAGCCCAAGTGGAAAACGTGGGCGAAATGAGCAAAACCCCTCGTCGACACCAGCCGGGCAGGCCGACGGGAAGCAGACTGCGACGCCACGGACGTGTCTTTGTCCGAGGTCCCGCGCCAATGCAGGACTGCGACTATCGAACTTGCCGCTGAGTCGGCAGGGAGGGCGGACTGGTGTCGGAGAAGAAGCAGGCGTTCATGCCGGAGAAGCAGAAGGCCATGCTCCGGCGGGCCTTCGCCGAATACCGGGCGGCCAGGGACCCCTTCGACCCGCGGGCAGTGAGCAAGCTGGCCTCGGTGACCAACTCGGCCCACGCCGCTGGCTGGTCCCGGCGCAGCATCGCCGGCGCCCTGGGTATCAGTACCGAGCGCATCCGCCGCCTGGCCGAGGTCACCGATGCCCCGGAACTTGAGGTTCCGCGGTACCGGGCCGGCGAGTCCTTTCCCGCCTCCGTCGTGAGCGCGTTCCGCCGCGCCGAAGACCAGATCAGGTCCCGGATGGCTGCCACCGAGCGGAAGCTGACCGCCCTGCTGCGCTTCGCCCACGCTTCCGGTTGGCCCTTCCAAACGCTGGCCGACATCATCGGGGACGTGACGGGGGAGCGGCTGCGCCAGCTGGCCGAATCTGACCTGGACACCTCCGGGATCGAGCCGCCGGTGTTGTTCGAGGAATTCAACCGCGCGGTAAAGCGTAGCCGCACGCCGAAGGCCCTGCCGCGCGGGCAGCTGACCAATGAGGAAAAGCAGCGGTTGGGTGAACTGGCCGCAATCGCCGGCAGGGCCACCAGAATGGGGCAGAAGTCACGGCGCAAGGGGGCGGAGTTCATCGAGGAGCACTTGACCGTCCGCCAGGCCTCCGAGGAGCTGAGTGCGCTGATCGCCGAAGTGAAGCGGCGCAACGTTATCTGGGCCGACATTGACTATGCCTGCGGGTACAGGCGCGGCAGCGCCCGGGCCCGGGCCGCACGGCACGGCTACGGCAGCACGCCCCCGTCCATGCGCGGCTACACCCGGACCGATCCGGAGGCCTTCAGGGATGTGCTCCAGGAGAGCAGACCGGTTAGGCATGAAAAAGGTGCGGACCCCGGGCAGGGTCCGAGCCTTGCCGCTGTCAGTCCTCCGGGCGCCTCCCCGAATTCTTGTAAATAGCGGCCTGTCATGCAACCAGGTCGCGGCGGCGGCGCTTCTTACTCGGCGGCCAGGGCACGCCCCAGTGAGCCAGTTGGGCTTTGGTCCATCCGCCGCCCGCGGTGCGAGTCGCTTCGATCACTTCCAGAGTGGGCAGGCCCACCATCAAACCACGGCACCAGAAACTGCCCCTCCGGGCATAGTGAGGACATGACGAAGATCCTGATCGCTGGTGACTGGCACGGCAACACGGTGTGGATGGAGAAGGCCCTGCGCACGGCCGCGAAGACCGGTATCTCCACACTGGTCCATGTCGGTGACCTTGCCGTGCTCTGGCCGGCGGTCAACGGCGACAGGTTCACCAAGATCCTCAAGCGCCGCCTGAACGAGCACGGGATCACGATGATCTTTGTCGACGGCAACCACGACGTGCACCCGAAGCTGCGCGCCCTGGCACTGAACGCCGGCGGTTTCGGGGTCATCAGCGACCGGCTGCTGTACGCGCCCCGCGGGCACCGCTGGGAGCTGGACGGGGTCCGGTTTGGGGCCCTGGGCGGCGCCTTTAGTATCGATCGGCGTTTTCGAAAGCTGGGCTCCACCTGGTGGGAAGGCGAGGAAGTCGTGCCGGAGGACGTGGAGCGGCTTGGCAACGGAGAGCTGGACGTGTTGATCACCCACGAGGTGCCCGCCGGTATCGACGTCATCTCCGAACTCGACCTGCCTGAGGCCCTCGAACGGGACTCCTACGCCAGCCGCCTGCTGGTCCGCGACGCGGTGAGGAACACGAAGCCGGCCCTGGTGTTCTCCGGGCACTGGCACCAGCGGCGCACCGGCATGATGCCGGGCATGGAAACTCGGGTCCACGTCCTGCACAAGGAGTTTTTCAACGGCAACCTCGTCACCCTGGATCTGAAGACCCTGGCCGTAGAGGAGTTCGCAGCCTGAGCCGGGGAGTGCTGCGGGTCCGGGCAGGCGGACTGCTCCGAAGTTTACCGGACGGACGCTCTAAGCGCCGTGCCCGGTCAGGGCGGCTGCCAGATCGGCGACGTAGCGAGCCGCGTCTTGAACTTCCTTGACAGTCCAAGTTTCGGGAGCCGACCAACTCGACTGAGTGTGGTTGAAGCAGAACGCGAAGCCGTTCTGCGGCGGAAAGTGGAAGCTGACGTACGGATGGCTGTCGGTCTTTTTCTGACCCGGCCGCATGACGCATAGCGTTGGCCCCTTGAACAGCCGCCCGGCCGTAGTAACGAACATGCCGTCAAGCTTCCGAGGCAACACCCATCCTGTCTCCTTCTGCTGGAAGGACGTGGCTCGGCGGTGCCCGAGCAGCCCCGTGGGGCCGAGGTCGTAATGGAAGCCGATCGGAATGGGGGCGACTTGCAGGCGGCGCATGCGGTCGGAGAAGTCGGCCAGAAGTGCGGCAGATTGGTGGACGGCTTCCGTACGGGCCTGTTCGGCTTCGTGGTGGCGCTGCAGCGCCCCAATGGTCCGGATGCCAAATCGGGGCAAGGTGGCCTTACGGGCCTTCGTCTAAACCCGTGTGGATTCCCGGGACCAACCACTGGCTTCCTGTCTGTCGCATGCAGTAGTCGGCCGAGGCCCGGATCGCCTGCTCCTTCGTCATGGCGGCCACGTCGTCTTCGGGGAGGGCAGCCCCGATCAGCTGCCGGACGAGTGCCAGCGGGACGGCTTCGGCCTGTGCGTCGGGCAGTCCGCGGTTGGGAAGGACCCCGTCGTGGGCGCAGGCCCAAAGCTGCTCTTCGGTGACCTCAAGCTGGTCCTTGAGAACGTGGTTCCAAATGCTCCCGCGGTAGGTCGTGCGGTCCACGGGCCGGGAGGTCGGCGCCGGAGACTCCTCACGCAGCCGCCTCCGGCGCCGGCGGCCGGTCAGCCGATGCCGGCCGAGGGCTTTTGGATCAGCGGGATGATTGCCTCGCCGGTTTCCGTGTCGTAGCCGTGGCCATGGTTGCGGTAGAAGTATCCGTCATTGGGCCAGCTAAGGTGCGTGGACAACGCCGGGGCAGAGTTGGTCTCATCCGTCCTGTGCTGCCAGTTGTCGGTGTGGGCCGTGCCGTCCCCGGCGGGGATGACCTGCCCGTCACGCAGCTTCAGTGAGGATACAGTCACGAAGCTGCGCCCGGAGCGCTCTGACCGCGTCTGAAGCCGCAGTTCGGCCGCGTCCAGGAAGTCGCGCAGCACGCATGACGCGGTCAGCTCGACGGCCGGCTCATCCCCGCCGAGATGGTGGTGGCGCCTGGCGGTGGCCCGGATCCGGGTGAAGACCCCGGCCGGGTCCAGGTCAACACCCAGGGAGGGGCGGACCACCGAGCCGGGGTCCGTGAACCGCTCCAGGAGGGCATGCCGCATGCCCGGAAATGTACCTGCCGGCTGCGACAGCCAGGGTCAGAGGCCGTCCTTGAAGACCTCGTCGGCGTCGAAGTCCCGGATCTGGCGCCAGTACAGGCGCGGGTACTCCGGGTGCGGTTTGAACCCGAGGCGCCGGACATGGCGCAGCGATCCGGACTCGATCCGCAGCCCGTCCCCGTTCTTCTCGCAGATCGGGTGGTAGAAGGCGGTGCAGGACCGGCCCGAGCCGTGGTGCTCCAGGAAAGCGGCTGCGGCCAGCAGCAGTGTCTCCAGCCGCGGCTCCCCCATGGGCAGGTTGAGGCTGTCCAGGGTGATCAGGTGCGTGGTTCCCTCCGTCAGGCTGCCCCGGACCGCCCCGATCAGCCCCTTCAGGTCCTCATCAGACAGGGCTGCCAAGGCGCCTGCCTTCCGGAGGTCGATGAGCCGGCCGGTGCACGCCGTTGGCCCGCCTGCATCTTCGCCGCGGCCGAATTCGCCCCGCTCCTCGTGGTACCGCCTCACATAGGTGCGGATGTCGGTGACGGCGTCCATGTCGTCCCGCGTCATGTCCGAGGGGTCGTACCAGATGGCCTGGGAGGCTTCATGGCTGGCGGAGACGTGCGAGTCCTCGGTGTGGAACAGGTCGAGGGTGGCATTCAGCATGCCGGTATCGTTTCACCTCGCCGGTCGGGTCGGGAATCGTTACGGCAGCACCCCGAAAAGGCCGCGGCAGAAGGTCCGGGAGCGTGTATTTTCCGCCCCCGTCGGGGGCTTTCGGCCTAGCCTCTGTCAGGACGGTTCCCATGGAAGAATGCGTTACCGGGGCCCACCTGTGGCGTGTTGGCCTGGTCCGGGCGGTCAACCTGGCTCCTATCCAGCCCTCTGGGGGATGAAGGCGGTACCGGCCTCGGCCTTGCGGACCGCGCAATCTCCAAGCTGTCATCACTGGAAAGTGAGTGATCGCTGGTGCCCGGCCTGTTGCCGTGGTCGGTTTCGCTGGCTGCATTCGCCGGGGGCGCGAGGGCGAGTGAGGAGAGCACCACGGCGGCGGCGGCAAGTGACTTGCGCATAATTGTTCCTCCATTGGAACGGCATCATCGACGGTGAGGCCTTTATTGAACGGCTTTCCATGGCCGCCGGGCGGTACTTGCCGTAATCGCCCCGGGCCCTGGCAGGGTCCTACACAATACCCCGCGGTCCGGTGGCAATGGAATAGGGATCCCGGTGTTACCGCCCCATTTTTCTGGACACGGGTGGCACTTTTGGGGGCCGTTCCCGATGCCGGGGGCATGGGATGCGCACCGCTTAGAACATGGCCATCATGTTCTCAACCCCGGTCTGCCCCATGTCCACGGTGGCCATGATGACCCCGGCGGCGGCGTAGAGGCTGATCGGGATGAGCAGGAACCATTCGCGCACTGAGCCGGCGTTGCCCAGGACGGGAAACGAGACGTAGCCGTTGCGCTGCCAGATCCGGTTCAGGAACGGGATTTTCTGCACGGCCTTCGGCGGCTTGATGGACAGGGGCCAGACCAGGTTGCAGCCGCCGGTGGTCATCATGTCCCCGAGGATGTGCACGATCACGCCGACGCCCATGGCGAAAACGAACCAGCCCTGGTCTTCGGGCCCGAACAGGGCGATGAACGCACCGAAGAAGATGCCCACCGCCCACGGGGTCTTGCGCAGCCGGTCCGGCATCAGCTTCAGGGCCTTGGCGGCGAACGCGGTCAGCAGCACGGTGAGGATGCCGGCCCCGGCGTACACGGCGCCGAAGGCGTCGGTGTCGATCACCCACAGGCCGGCCACGAAGGCGACGGCCACGAAGGCGATGACGCCCAGGATGGAGTGGGTGCCGTGGCGGTGGCCGCCGGAAACCTTGCCGATGGCCCCGCAGACCACATTGGACAGCGGCGGCAGGGAGTGGGCGATGGTGGCGTTGTGGTGGTCGGCGTCCGGGACCAGGGCGGCTCCGGCGCAGACCAGGGCCCCGGTGATGATGCCCATGGGGGAGAGGTCCAGCAGGCCCATGCCCAGGGTGAGGGAGTCGGGCAGCCAGGGGGCGTTCTGCTGGACCGCGGCCAGGCTGACTTCGGCCTGGCTGGTCAGTGCGACCCAGGCTGCGGCGCCGCAGGCGGCGTGGTGTGCTCCCATCATGGCGGGCGGATTTCCTCTCGGGCTGGTGCTTCGTCTGCACTGCCTATGTGTGCGGCGGCATCGACGGGCCTCCACAGGCACGGGAACCGGCAGGATGTTGCCGGTTTCGGGCCTCAGGCCAACCCGGGGCAGCAAAACCGCCCGGACCGGCAGGATGTTGCCGGTTTCGGGCGATGGCGGAAATTCTGGCTAGGCGGCTTCGGAGAGGCCGGTGATGAGCCCGGTGTCCTCGGGGAAGACAGTCAGCCACAGCTGCACTGCTGCCTCGATGTCCGCAGCGTCCAGATAGTCGAATGCCCAGGCGGCCTGGGCCAGCTTGGCCAGGGCCTCCTCGATCTGCCTGGCGGTGCGCTCGGCGGAGCTGCGGGTCCGGCGGTTTCCGTCCCCGCCGGTGTTCAGGCCGAGGCGGTCGGGGAGACTGCCGATGGAATCAACGGCGTCGAGGTAGGGCCGCCCCACGTCGAACTGTCCGGCGTCCAGCATGGCGGAGAGCTTGGCGATCTGGCCGCTCGTGATGCGCACGGCCAGGCCGTCCCGGTTGGGGCTTCCGGGGTTCCTGCGGCAGAGGATGTCGAATTCGCGCACGAGCATCTGGGCATCGCGCAGCTGCAGGTTCGGGAGCCGCTGCCCCAGGGCAGCCAGAAGGGGATGGGTCTGAAGGGTCATGCCGCACATGTGTACGGCATGGGCGGCCGCCGTCCCCGGCCGGTCAGGCAGCCTTGTCGGTGTACTCGGCGGTGGTGAGGTAATCGTCGACCGGGCATTCGCACGGCGGTTCCGCTGGATTGGCGTCCTCGGCGATGAACCAGGCCGAGACGCGCGGGTCCTTGGACCTCCAGGTCTTCTCGGGGTGGTCCGGGCACCTGAATGTGACCTTGGTGCTGCGGTCGTACCGGCGGATCGTGCCGATGCGGGTGCCGGCGGGATGGGTGGCCATGGGGAGTCCTTTCGGGTCAGGCGTCCTGCCTAGAAGGGCGGGGCGTCCGGGGCCTTCTGCGCGGAGGGCGTTCCGGTGCCGTACCGGGCCACCAGGGAGCGGAGCTGCTCGGAGGCGTTGAACCGGATGCCGCCGGGGCCGATGAATTCCGGGGTGCCGGCGATGGCGTTGTCCATGTCGTCGGCCATCCTGAGCAGCTCCCGGTCCAGGCTCACAGGTCAGCGTCCGGAGCCGCGCGCTGTGCGGCGAGGATTTCGGCCAGGGCCAGCAAAACCTGGTCGGCGTCCCCGGTGCGGGTGCCGGAGCGCTCGGTCAGCCCGTTGAGCAGGGCCCGGTCCTGCCACAGCTCCATCGGGAGCGGATCGACCACGGGGTAGGCGGGGTCGCGCGGTGCGGTGAGCGAATAGATCTCCTCGGTGGACCACCGTGCATCCGGTGTGTGGTGGTTGATCAGGTGCCCTTCACCGGTGACGTCGGCGAACAGCTGCTTCACCCAGGCCGGGGCGTTGCGGATGCTGTACTCCGGGTTGGGCGAGGTGTTGTCGTAGTCCATGGACTGCATCGGCCGGTCTTTTCCGAACAGCTTGACGCTGAGCTTGTTGAACGGCGCTGCGTCGTGCGGAGCGGAAACATACAGGACCGCCAGGTACGGGGCGAACTCGGGGTGTGTGCGCATCCGGTCCGGGACGGTCCCGGCGTTGGTCAGCTTCACCCGCCATTCGCGGTGCCGGCCGGAACGCAGGTTTTCGATCTCGAAGACGGTCACCGGGCCGCCTCCTCGCCCGTGTCGGCCGGCTGCGCTTCCCCGGGGTTGTTCCAGGACTTGTCCGGGTCGTCGAGGTCGCCCCACGCACGGTAGTAGAGGTCCGGCTGCCCGGTCATTTCCTTGAAGTGCTCCCAGACGGCGTCGTAGCTGCGGTTGGCGTAGACCTCCTCGCCGTCGGCATACAGGACGTGGAGCTCGCGCTCCTGGTCCGCCCCGATGACGTAGGCCGGCTCGTGGAAGCGGCGGACTTCCTGCCTCACGATGGAGCGGACGTCCCCGGCGTCCAGGTAGTCGGGCTGGAAGCCGGCGCGCTCTTCCGGATTATCCGGAAGCTTGACGGTGTATTCGATGGTCTCGCGGATCGTAATGAAGTCAGGCATGAATCTCCTTCAGCTGCTGGCAGGAGCCGGAGCCGGGGCGAGCACCAGATACTCGGCGCGGATTTCAGCCAGCAGCTCGTGCCCGGGTTCGGCTCCGCTCCCTGCCGCATCCTCCAAGGCCGTCTCCAGCATAAAATCCAGATCGGCCTGCAGGTCGTTGGCCAGCACGACGGCCTGATGGTTGTAGATGTCCTGCCGGTTCAGGAAGATGACGCGGTTGCAGGCCTGGTTGCGGCAGGTCTGTCCGGGTCCGTTTTCACGCCGGACCGGCTGATGCCTGGCCAGGGAATCGGCAATACGGCCGAGGGCCCGCTTCCTGGATGTGTATTCGGCTGGCATGGCGGCCCTTCGGGTAGGGGATTGGCAGTTACCGGCTTTCATGTGTGCGGCAGTCGGCCGGGCAGTCCCCGCCTCACCGGCCACGCCAACGCCCGTGGGCGAATGCCCGCGGATAGGATGGATGCGGACGGCGGCCAGAGGGCGTTCGCCGCCGCCAGCCGTCCCGCGCCCTCGACCGGGGGAACTGTGAAACGTATCATCACCACCGCGCTGTCTGCAGCCCTGGCCATTGTTGGCCTGACCGCTCTGCCGGCCCAGGCGGCGAACCTGCTGCCACGCGGTTGTGAGGGCTACGGCCACGAAGCATCCGTGGAGGATTTCACCAGCATCCGGTGCACGGGCGTCACGGGCGCCAGTGATTTCACGCAGTACCCCAACCTCACCTACCTGGACCTGAACTACCTCGGGGGCGGGGTCACCACCAACATCACCCGCGTCCCGGCCATGCCGGCCTCGCTGGAGGAGCTGCGCATTGGGCACGTCACGGCCGCCGGGTGGGAGAACCTCTACGCCCTGCCGAACCTGGCCAGGATCGCCATCTACGACACGGCGGCCGTCCCCGACCTGGCCCGGCTTGCCGCTTCTGCGCCAGGCCTGGAATCCTTCATCGCCGGCGTCACCACCCCGGTCGGCAAGAACCCGGTGAACCTGACCGCCGCCCGCGCCATGCACAACCTGGAGACCTTCCGCCTGTACTACGAGCAGACCGGCGTGGCGGCCACCGGCATGGTCAACACCCCGATCAGGCACACCCCGATCAACGACATCACCGGCAAACCGCTGGCCTTCACCTCCACCGACCACTGGGGCAAGTCAGGCTCCGCGGGCCTGACCTACACGATGGAGGGCGACCATCAGGTCACCTACGACGGGGACCTCTACGACGCCCGGGAGTACCTGGACCACCTCGACGAGTGGTCGGTGACCCAGGAAAGCACTGTGCGCGTGCAGGACATGGCGGACCTGCACTACGTTCCCGAAGCAGACCGCGAACGCATCACCGGCACGACCCGGGTCGGCAGCCGGCTGGCCCTGGACGGGCGGACCCTGCCGCTGGGGTACGAAAAGTACCAGTGGCTGCGCGACGGCGAACCCATCCCCGGGGCCACCAAATCCACCTACGTGCAGACCGCGGCCGACATCGGCAAAAGGATCTCCGTGCAGTACACGGACACTGACGGCCGCTTCGTGGACGACCGGGGCAGCCGCGAGGGCGTCACCCGCTACTACGTGCCCGTGACCGCCACCGCGTCGGCCCGCTCGGTCACTCTCGGGCTCATGTCTCAGGCGAAGTCCCCAGCCATCACCGGCACCCGGAAGGTCAACTCGGTGCTGACTGCCAGGCCCAGCTTCGGGCTGTCCGGCACCACGGTGAAATACCAGTGGCTGCGAAACGGGAAGAAGATCACCGGCGCCACCAAGGCCAGATACCGCCTTCAGACCAGGGACTACGGCAAGAAGATCTCCGTCAAGGCCACCGCCTCGAAGAAGAACTACGTCACGGTGACCAAGAAGAGCGGCGCTGTCCGCCCGGCAGCCCGCCCGCTGAAGGCCACCAGTGCTCCGAAGATTACCGGCACGCTCAAGGCTGGCAGCAGGCTCAACGCCAGCACCGGGTCCTGGGCGGCGAAACCGTCCAAGGTCCGCTACCAGTGGTACCTCGACGGCATCGCCTGGTATCCGGGGACCGGGAGCACGTTCAAGGTCCCCGACAGCTATGACCGGCAGAAGATCAAGGTGCGCGCGTACGCTGTTCGCGATGGCTACACCGAGGGCAGGGTGATGTCTGCGGCGGTGAGTGTAAAACCGAACCTGAAGCGCGAGCCGGTCAGGAAGCCGAAGAGGACCTGCACGTTTGTTGCCATCAGGGACCTGAGCGGGAACGAAATCGGTGTCTGGTCCTGCAAGGTCAGCTAGGCAACGCGGATTCCTCGGGAGCGTCCGGACGGGCGATGAGCCGTTCTGTAGACGTCCAAGTCCGTCTGCTCCTTGCGGGTCAGGGTCTTCCAGCAATCCTGGGTCATCTCGGAGACCTTTTCCTTGTGCGCCGAGTCGGCGTCCTGAATGGCCTTGCGCAGGCAAGCGAATCCCGCAGCCGGCAGTTTGACCCTGTCTTCTTCCCATTCGCGGTGCCCCATGGCGTTCCTCCCGAGTTGATCCTGACCTTCTGTGTGCGGCGCGCCGGGCCGGCGGCATGGAGCGCGATCAGCGGGTGTGCCTGCATAGGCTGGGCAGGAAGCCACCGCACTCCTTGGGGGAACCATGACCGAACACCGCACCGCCCGCGCCCGTGCCTGGACGTCTCTGGCCGCCGCTACCCTCGCTGCCCTCGCCCTGGCCGGGTGCGGATCTGGGGCAGCTACCGTCGAGGGCGCGCCGCCGGCAGCCCTGGCCACCGGGACGCCACGGGCCCAGGAGACGACGGCTCCGTCGGCTGCTGAGAGCCCCTCCAAGGCTGCGGAATCGAAGAAGGCGGCTGCCGCCGCGAAGAAGGAGAAGCAAGCCGCCAAGGGCACCGCCCTGGCCCTGCTGGAGACCATCCCGGTCAAGGGCCGTGCCCCGAAGACCGGGTATGACCGCGACGAGTTCGGCAGCGGCTGGCAGGACCCGGACCGCAACGGCTGCGATGCCCGCAACGACATCCTCGCCCGCGACCTGACCGGCGAGACCTTCAGGCCCGGCACCAACAACTGCATCGTCACCTCCGGCACCCTGGCCGATCCGTTCACCGCCACGACCATCCACTTCGTCCGCGGCAACGCCACCAGCACCGCCGTGCAGATCGACCACGTCGTGCCCCTGAGCGATGCCTGGCAGAAGGGTGCCCGG
>NZ_JAAZSQ010000018.1:0-11618 GCF_012395835.1 Arthrobacter mobilis | reverse complement strand
GTGGACGGGCCCACCAACGGCTCCAAGTCCGACTCGGACGCGGCCACCTGGCTGCCGCCGAACCGGGCGTTCCGCTGCGAATACGTGGCCCTGCAGACCGCGGTCAAGGCCAAGCACGGGCTCTGGATGACCGCCGCGGAGAAGGCCGCCATCGAACGGGTGCTGGCCTCCTGCCCGGACCAGCCGGTCCCGGACGATGACGGCGGGGTCACCGTCCCCGTGGCCGCCAAGCCCGCCCCCAAGCCCAAGGCGGAGCCGAAGCCGGAAGCCCCCGCGGTCCAGGAGCCGGCCCCCGGCGGCGGATCCGTTTTCTACCAGAACTGCTCGGCGGTCAAGGCCGCCGGCAAAGCCCCGATCCGGGCCGGGGACCCCGGCTGGGAGGCCAAGTTCGACCGCGACGGCGACGGGGTCGGCTGCGAAAGCTGACGCCGGGCCAGCCGGAGCCGACAGTTCCCGGTAGGAGCAGCCGGCACCGCCGGACACCAATCCATGCAACACCTCGAGTTGGGGAGCACACCATCAGCAACGAAAACCAGGCCGGCACAGTGACCGACCCGAACCAGCAGCCGCAGCAAGAGGGCCAGCCGCCCTACCCGGTGCAGCCGCCGGCCGGCTCCTACCCGCAGCCGCAGTACCCGGCCTACCCGGCTCCGGGCCAGGCCCCGTACCTGCCGCAGGGTGCCTACCCGCCGCCCCCGCAGGGGTATTACCAGCAGCCGCCGCAGGGCGCGTACCCGCCGCCGGGGTACTACCAGCAGCCGGTCGCCTACCAGCAGCCCGGTGCCTACCCGCCTCCGGCGTACCCGGTGCCGCCGCAGTACGGCCAGTACCCCTACCCGCAGCAGCCGGCAGGGTGGGCTCCGCGGCCGAAGCTGCCCAAGCCCGCCTCCTGGGGGCTGCGCCTGGCCTCCGGCATCGTGGCCTGCGTCCTCGGACTCGCGACCCTGGCCGTCTCCGTGAGCGTCTTCGCCGACTCGGGGAACTGGCTGGACACCGTCGCGGGCCTGCTGCTGGTCGCCGCGGCGCTCACCGCCGTGACCGGCGGGATCATCCGGCTGGTGGCCCTCCGGTCGGCTTCCCTGAGCTCGCCCCTGGTCGTCCTCTCCGGTGCCGCGGCAGCCCTGGCCGGCCACTCCCTGGCCGGCACCTATGTGTCCGCGGACATCCTGTCGGTGGCGGCGATCATCCTGACCTGCCTGGCCCTGCGGATGGACATCGCCGGGGTGCGGATGACCGTTCCGGGCCAGTCCCGCCTGCGCATTGCCGCCGGCGTCCTGCCGATCGTGGCGAGCATCTTCGCGTTCGCCAACTTCGCCTTCTCCGTCGGCCTCTGGGACGGGTTCGACATCTCGCTGCCGTTCAACCTAGTCGCCGGTCCGGCCCTGCTGGTCAGCGGGATCCTGATGCTCTCCGGCCTCCGGTCCGCCGCAGCCGCAGCCCTGGCACCCGTCCTGGCCCTGGGGTCCGGGGTCCTGGGCCTGCTGGGCGCAGTGGCCACCCTGATCACGTTCCCGGCCTCCGGACCCATCGTCCTGGGCCCGGCCCTGGCGGTGACCGTGCTGGCGATGCTGGTGCTGGTCAAGGAAAAAGGAAGCAACCCGAAGGGCTGGGTGCCCCGGCCCTTCGAAAACCAGGACGCCCCGACCGACGGATAAGTCACGGCAAGCGACACGGAACAGGTCAGCCGCAAAGTTCGTCTACATCTTCCAGCCGTGGATGGACGGGCCGTTGACTTGGAGGGTTCGGCCTCATGCTCGTCCGGGACCAATCGGCCGAGCCTGCGGGCGGTCAGGCCGAGCGCCTACTTCCCGGCCAGGTCGATACCGTACCGGTGGCGCGTCCAGACTGTGGATTCACCGCCGATGCTGGTGGAGTCGGTGGCCTTCGGCGTTCAGACTAGAAAATTCGCGGCTCTGTGCACGCGTACTGCCAGCCCTGCCTCAGTGACAGCTGGACGAGCTTCCGTAGGTCCTCGCTCGCCATCACGACCTCGCCAACTCTGAGTGCAGTCAGCCCGGCTGTGAATGGAGCCAGTATTGCGCCGCACCGTTACCGTCTTGCCTGGAAACTTGTCGCGCCCGTGCGAGGATGCGCTCATGACTGTTGCCTCGGACGCTGCCCTGCTGCTGGCCCACCTCGATTCCATCGGCGTGCACGGGAGGGACCGGGTCGAGAAGGGCTGGGATCACATGGGTGCGAACCTGGTTGATGCCGCCCTCCAGCGCCGGCAGGACTACGGGAAGGTGGTCCGTAAGCGCGCCCGGGTTCTGAAGGAGGCCTGGCCGGATGCGAAGACGACGTCGGGGTTCCTGGACCGGCTTGCCACGGACGACCTGTCGGCGGTGATCAGCTGGTCGGGGCCGGACCGGCTGAAGCAGATCGCCGACATGGCCGAGGTGCTCAAGGACAAGAGGATCGAGGAGCCCGGGGACCTCCGGGCGGCACTGGAGGATCCGGACCGGAAGGTGGAGCTGCGCGGCGCCCTGCAGGCCATCCGGTACGTCGGGCCGAAAACCCTGGACTACTTCGACATCCTCGCGGGCCTGTCGACCGGGGTGGCGGTGGACAGGCGGCTGTTGAGAATCACGGATGCGGCCGGCATCGGGCGTACCGGCTACGACTATGTCGCCGAGGTCATCCGGGAGGCGGCCGACGTCCGCGGCTGGCGGCACGGGGACCTGGACGCAGCCATGTGGGCGTACGTCGGCGTCCAGTCGGCAAAAACCAAGGGGAGGCGGCGGCGCGGTACTGCCGGATCCTGCTGAGCTGCAGGCAGACTGGGGAAGAATCGGGATGAAGAAGAGCGGGGCGACGCTGCTGGCTGCCGTGATCATGCTGGCCGGCTGAGGAAGGGCGAGCATGCGGCGTCGGCGCCCTGTGGCGGGGTCGGAGCTGTTGAGGGCGGCGATTTCTGGGAGATTATCGAGCGCACCCAGGCGGCCTCGAACGAAAGCAGCCAGCGGCAGGCGGCTGAGCTGGAAAAGTGCTTGTCGGAGCTTCCCGCTTCCGCTGCGGCACCATCATCATCGTCAACGCCGCCAACACCCACGGTGGGGACGCCTCGAACGTGAACCGGATCGTCTTCCACGACGTGCCGCGGGCTTTGGACGTCGAGCAGAAGCTCAAGGACATGGTCTTCCACGTCCACCTCCCCGAGCAGCACGCCGTCTAGGCCGGTGAGCGGGGCCGGCCGGCTCCGCACACATGGCAGGGGATACCTGCCCGGGAGGACCGCCATGACCGAGACCCAGCCGCCGAAACGCCAGCGCGCAGCCGTCGTATTGTTCGTCGACTCCGAATCAGGCGCCGATGAGCAGGACCTGGCCGCCATCGTCAAGGGCGCCCTGTTCCAGGCCGGCATCCGGGAGAACGGGCTGACCGCCACAATCCGCGGCACCGAACACCACGTCCGGATCGTCGACGTTGTGGAGGCCGGAACGGCCGCGCGCAACGGCTACCTGTGGACCGGAATCACTTCGAAGGCCTGGAGCCAGCGGGGACTTTGAAGTGAGCGCTCCGTGAGTGCCCCCGGAGTCAGAGGACACGAACGCCCGAGCTCTTCACAGGAAGTGTGATGCACTTCATGTGCGCGGTCCCGCCGCAAGCCGGACTCGGCCGCACACAGGTCCATATGTGCAACCTTCTCTTCAACGGCCGAGCTGACGAATCCCTGTCCCCTCCTGAGCTGCGGGGCAGGGTGAAGCTGGTCTACATGGACCCGCCCTACAACACCGGCAAGAAGTTCGCCCAGTACTCGGACAGGTCCCCGCTGAAGGACTGGCTGGCCATGATGGAGTCCGCTCTGGCCGCCGAAGGTGCACCCTGGGAACTGTGCGTGAGCACCGGCGGCGTGTTCTCCCCAGTCGCCCGGGGCCTGTCGCGTGAACAGGCATCCCGGCTGCACGACCGGCTGGCAGTCAGGATCGATGCCGAAGAGCTCAGTGCGCACTCCCGTTGCATCGGCTACGCTGCCGGAGAGTTAACGGCGGAGAACCTCGACTAGGCTGCGGCGGTCAGCTGTCCCAGTTCGCGCGTGCCCATTTCACCAGCGCCACGAACCCGTCACCTCCCGCGGCACATGACAGGATCTCGTCGCCCCATACGGTGCCGTCAACCTGCGTGCCGGAATGGACGCCAATTGCGCAGGGATTGTCACGCCCAAACCAGGCGAACAGAGGCGCGCCGGACGCGCCGGAGGCATCGTCGGCGTTGCTCTCAACCTGTGTCGTGTCGTAAGTGGTGCTATCGAGCGAAATATCGTCGCCGTCGTCGTCGTCGCGGACCGAGATGCCGTGCTCAGCATGCATGGCGTACATACCTGACATTGTCGATGCCGGGCTTGGCACACCGGCGCTTCAAGCTCCAGTTCCCGGACATTTCCTTCAAGCCAGCGCACGGCCCCGTCGGTGTGAGCGATTTCATCCAGCAGCGCTTTCCCAGGGTCGATGTCCTGGGGGAGTCCCTAGAGCTTATCCGCTGTGGTCAATGTCGCCCGGCCAGCAATTGGAAGGATTTCAATAACATTGCTCGCGTACCCAAAGGACCAGGTCGAGTCATGTTCGGCGTGATGGAAGCATCTTCCGCCTCCGAACTTGCTCATACGATAGACTCCGACTAAACCAAGCAGTTGGGGGAATAAATGAGCGCGGATGAATGCGCTTCGTGCGGGCCGTCTGAGCATCTGTGGGACGAAGGTGACACTCTCTACTGTTCAAAATGTGCGCAAAGAACAGACAAAAGTACGGGCCAGCTCGCACTGAGAAAATGCCAAGAATGCAAGCAGATGGCTGACGCAAAGGCAGCGTATTGCCACTGGTGCATGGCATGGAATCCCGAGAGCCCTTAATCATGTCGTTCTTGACAAGAGTCATTGCCGATTTAGGTAAGCAGACGGCATGAGCACAGATTTAGGAGTAGAGAACCCTTCCGAGAAGGGACCGGTCGGACCAGGTTGGTTTCGAGGCTTAGGGAGCGGTTGGTCAACCGTTTTTCTGGTAGGTGTTGTCGCAACTGCCAGTCAAATCACTGCAGTATCGATGGCCGGACTCGAGCTAGCACCAGGGGCTCCAACTTGGTCTAGCGGTGGGCTTGTAGCCATAATTGGCGGCCTGCTTATGTGGAACTTTGCTAGGTCATGGCACGACTTCAAGAAGTGGGTCTGGTTACCACTCGTAGTAGTTGCGACTCTGTCCTTCCTGGTCGTTGGAGCAACAAATAGTTACGATGTCGAAATCGTCGACCAAGAGGCTCGCGCCGCAACACACAGCTTGCAGCCAACGGGCGCATTCAACGTAGTTGAAACAGCCGAACGAATCTGTGAGCCCGGGGACGACTACCTCTATTGCCTCAACGCTCACGAGGCGAGCTACAACTCAGTTTGCGCGAATCAGACACTCTCAATCTTGGGATCCGCAACATGTTCGTTGATGTCCGAAACTATTGAGCAGATGCGAAGCATCTACGAAGGGTGCGGCTACGGTTGCACGGTCGGTGGAGAAGGGGGCACTTGGGGTTGGCCACACCTTAGGCTCGAAGCAGAGACAGCGATGAAGTCAAACAACGATGCTCAGCCTCGTCGCACCCACACTGAGCACTGCTCATTCGATCTTGGCATCGTTCAAATCGGGACATGCGCTGAGCGCGGTCAGTAGTTCGTATTGGCAAGCCCAGACCAAATCAATGAGGCTCTCCAAGGTTCGTGGTGAAAGCCCGGTCGTGTCTTTAGACAGAAGGGGCCCGTAGCCCTGTTGTGATGGATTTTCTTGACGCATTCATCAATGACAGGAACTACGAGCCTAATGGGAGTGTACCGGTTGGTCCTTGTCGGGACAGACTTGGTATCCGAGCCGCTGGCAGGTGAGCACTATACGAGCCAGGATGGTACCTCAGTCCTATTTCAAGATCGTGCCCCTGCCGGTGAGTGAGGGAGGGCGATAGCGCTGGTGGGATGTCGTGCCGGTTGAGCACTGATCCATTAGGTAGCAGCTGGTTCCCTTCTTCCCGGCGGCTCGAAACGATAGGACGCCGTTGAAAGGAAGGGGTCAGATGCTGTTCATCGGTGATGACTGGGCCGAGGACCACCACGACATTGCCCTGGTCGACGAGGAAGGAAGGCTGCTGGTCCAACGCCGTTTGCCGGAGGGTATTCAAGGGATCGAAGACCTGCATGAACTGGTCGCCGATCCCTTGGATGAGCAGGACGGGCCGGACCAGGTGATGGTGGGCATTGAAACGGACCAGGGCCCGTGGGTTGCTGCGCTGCTGGCGGCTGGTTACACCGTTTTCGCTGTCAACCCGTTGCAGGCGGCCCGGTACCGGGATCGGCTTGGGACCTCGGGGGCGAAGAGCGATAAGGGCGACGCTTTGGTGTTGGCCGAGCTGGTGCGCACTGACCGGAGACATCACCGCCCAATTACCGCAGACAGTGACACCGCCGAGGAGGTCAAGGTGCTGGCCCGTTCCCATCAGTCACTCATTTGGGCCCGGCAGCGGCAGGTCAACGTGCTGCGCTCGAACCTGCGTGAGTACTACCCAGCCGCCCTGGCCGCGTTCGGTAACAGCCTTGCCGACCGGGATGCCGTAGCGGTTCTGGCCGCGGCCCCGGGTCCGGAGGCCGCCCGGAAACTGACTCCAGCCAGGGTACAGACGTTGTTGCGGAAGGCCGGACGCCGTCGTTACCTGGAGTCGCGGACCGAGGAGATCATTACCGCTTTGCGGAGCGGGCAATTGGGCGCCCGCGCCGGGATCGAGGCCGCCTACACCGCCACCACCAAGGCCCTGATAGCGGTCATCGCTGAGCTGAATATTCAGATCCAGGCGCTGCAAGGGCAGGTGGAGGAGTGTTTTGGCCGGCACCCGGACGCTGAGATCTACCTGAGCCAGCCCGGTCTCGGCGCTGTCCTCGGCGCCCGGGTGCTGGCCGAGTTCGGCGACGACCCGCACCGCTACGCAGACGCTCGGGCACGGAAGAACTACTCCGGGATGAGCCCGATCACCCGCGCCTCCGGCAAGAAACGGGTCGTACTGGCCCGCTATGCCCGCAACAGACGTCTCAGCGACGCACTCTACGGACAGGCCTTCGCTGCACTCAATGCCTCGCCCGGAGCACGCGCCTACTACGCCGCCCGCAGATCCCGCGGAGCCACCCATCACCAAGCCCTGCGTGCTCTCGGGAACCGCCTGGTGGGCATCCTCCACGGCTGCCTGCGCCACCACACGCTTTACGACGAAAACACCGCCTGGCCTGCAGCCCAGAAGGAAGACATCCCCGCCGCTGCTTGACAGCTTAGACCCGTGGGATGTCTTGACCGGGCTTACTGCCCAGCGCCCTGATGCTGCCACAATCATCTTCAACCTGCCGGACTACCATGTCCTCACCGCCGACATCCTCACGTTCGGCCAGCGGAGAATCCATGTCGAGACAACCATCGAGTCCGGCTGTCCTTCATGCGGGGTGATTGGCAAGCGGCGCCATTCAAAGCGCCAGCAGCGGATCCGCGATATTTCCATCGCAGGTTTGGTCGAAGTTGTTTGGTTCAAGCGCTGTTTCTTCTGCGACGAATCCGAGTGTCCGCGGCAGACCTTCGCTGAGTCAACCACTCAGGTGCCCAGGCGGGCGCGTTCGACCGGCAGGCTGAGAGATGCCTTGGTGAGCGCCGTGATCCTTTCGGGACGTGCTGCGACGGAAACAGCGGCTGCTTTCGGAGTCTCGTGGTGGCTGGTCCAGCGCTCCCTGAACAAGGCCATGACCGTCCTGCCGGACGTCAACAAGCTCCGGCCCAAGCGGCTGGGCATCGACGAACACCGCTTCCGTTCCGTGCGCTTCTTCAAGGACGCCGAAACCAACGCCTGGAAGCGCTATGAACCGTGGATGACGACCATCGTTGATCTGGATACAGGGCAGGTCCTCGGCGTCGTGGACGGCCGGGACAGCAAGGGCGTTGGCGACTGGCTCTTCGCCCGACCATTGCAATGGCGGCTGGCCGTGGAAGTAGTGGCCATTGACCCCTCCGCCGCTTTCCGGAAGGCGCTGCGGATGTGGTTGCCCCGCACGGATGTATCGGTCGACGCATTCCACATGGTCATGCTGGGGAACAAGATGCTGACGGAAGTCCGCCAGCGGCTGAGCCAGGAGACCAAGGGCCGCCGGGGCCGCTCGTCCGACCCGATGTGGGGCAACCGGATGCTGCTGCTCCGCGCCGGCGAGACTCGTCGATGATCCGACCGGGAAGCTGAAGGCGGCTTGGGAAACGAAGGAACAACTGCGCGCACTGCTGCGCACCGGTTCCCTGAAGGACGCTGCCGCAGCCATGGTGCGGCAGCAGCACCCGGTGGAACGAGCCGGACAGCCGGAAATTAACCGGCTCCGGCGTACCGTCTGCCGTTGGTGGAAAGAGATCGAAGTCCTCATAGTCACCGGCGCAACCACGAGCATGGTTGAGGTAAACAACACGACGATCAAATTCTAGAGCTCCGGCTGCGCGGCGCAATGTGGCAAAGCGAACCTGATCAGCCAACGGTGACTTTCGAGTGACACCGGCGAGCGTTCCTGACAACAGCATCAAACGTAAAGTACACATCATTTCGTACGTGTCACCGATGCCGCAGGTATCGCGTTCACCCAGCCGGGTGACCTTGCAGCAGATAGCGTGACCGAGAGGCAGCGGCGCTGATATGTGCATTCCGTCAGGGAATCGCACCAGCTGCTTCCGTTCCGTCCGACAGCGCATCCCGTGCAATGTTCTATGTTTCCCCAGGGTGTGTTGTTGAACGGTTACTGGGTGGCTCGCCGTCATCGTTGATCTGTGAGGACCAGGCCAGAGATCTTGGACCGGGCACGGGCTGTGACCGGGTCCGCCGTAGGCAGTCCATGGCCTGCAGGCTTCGCCCGGACAATGACGAGCACGGAAATGGACAGCACCATCAGCGACAACATCGCAGTGATTAGACAGCTACTAGCGCCTGCGCGGCTTTACACCCGCGAGGAAGTACTCGGGCGGCCCTCACCGGCGCCCAGGGCGTCCGGCATCTACGCGTGGTACTTTGATGAACTGCCGCCCGGCGTTGATGTCCGCGGCTGCCACGTCATCCCCGAAGGCGTGCTGCTTTACGTCGGCATCGCCCCGAAAGAGCCGCCACGAAACGGAACCCGGCCGAGCACGCAGACGCTGTGGCACCGGATCCGCTACCACTACCGCGGCAACGCCTACGGCTCCACGCTGCGCCTGACACTAGGCTGTCACCTGGCAGGCACTCTAGGGATCGAGCTCCGCAGAGTCGGCAGCGGAAACCGGCTGACCTTCACTTCCAATGGCGAACGCCAGATCAGCGAGTGGATGAGCCGGCACGCGCGCGTGACCTGGGTGCAGGCCGAGTCCCCATGGCGCCCGGAGACGCTCGCCATCGAGGAGCTGAGCCTGCCGCTCAACCTGCAGGGCAACAGCCACCATCCCTACTACCCGACGCTCAAGAACCTCCGCGCCAAGCACAGGGCAGCAGCGCGCGAACTTCCTATCGTGTGAAGCCGCCAAGTGCGCGCTATTCAACATGTGGCCATCATGCACGAACGCAGACGGCCTGTTCCCCCACCAGGGCGCGTGCCGCTGATCATAGCCCAGCGTCAGATCGATGCGAGCGACAGCTCCGCGTGCGTGGCGAAGTGGGCGTCAGTGTGTTCGTTGTGAGCACCGCAAGTCTTGCCGATGAGCAGATCCACGGCAGCTTCGACGTCCTTGGTCTCGGCGGGGATGCCGCGGCTTACCCGGCCATCCGCGTCCACCACGATATAGCCCCACCCGAACAGGGCGTCGCAGCCCAGGCTGCAGACCAGCATCGCCACCGACCGGAAGTCTTTACGCTCCTCTTCCGTGCATTCACTGCGCGGCTTGATGTGTCCGGCCACCAAGAGCCTGGCCGGACGCTCCTCGCCGCAGATCGCGCAGGGGGCCGTCGACCTTCCGGACAGCAGATGCCGGCGCAGGTCGGCCTGCTCTCGCCGAACCGCCGCGAGCGAAACATCGTCGGTGTCCCCGCCACCCCATTCGTCCGGTCGGCCGTAAATCCCCTCCTCGACAGCCGCCGGCGACGACAGGCCCACCGCTGCCAGAAGGGCAAGCCCCTCGTCCTCGGAGAGGGCTGACAGAAACCGCCCCCTGGCCGGCGCTCCGCCACTGTGGAATGGCCTGTCAGGGCCGTTTCTGATCAGTTTGGCCACTTCGGTGAAGTGGAGGTCGACCCCTTTTCGAATGGGTTCGATCTCGACCAGCCACCCCTCATCGGGTTCGTCAGGGTACCATTTCGGGCTCTCCGGCGGCCGAGGCGACGCCTTCCAAGGTTCGGTCACCCGGCTGACAGCCCGCAGATGGCCCTCATGGTGGTGGAACACGATGTCGCCGGGCCGAAGATCCTTGATCATCGTCCGGGATTCTTCCGTGGCCCTGTCATGCCGCGGATTGGTAAACAGTGTCCTCGCCTCAATCGCTTCCGGATAGTTCCTGCCCTGACTTGCCCACCAGTAGTTGACCATTGTGCTCCCCCTCTTGTTCGGCTTAGTTCCAGCCGCACGCCTTCAGCAGCGACGGCATGTGCACGGTCCGCTGCAGCGGTGACGGCTTCCAGCCGGTGACCTCCTGGATGAAGCCGCCCCTGTCCGCCCGCAGCTTGCTCCAGCCCTTACTCACGACCGGCAGGGTCAGCCAGTTCAGCTTCTGGCCCGTCTCTGCATGCACCGGCCAGGTATAGAAACTCAGGAAGTCTTCCGTCACCTCATCGTCAGTAAACGGAACCACCTCGCCGAGGCGGAGGATCCGCCAGCGGACCGGCACCTCCTCGACGTCGCCGATCTGCACCAGCCAGCGGTCGAACAGTGCTTCGGCCGAGATCTCATCCGGCGTGTAGTCGTCCGACACGTGGTCCCCATCCAGGAACCATTCGAGCTCGAGGGTCTCATGCGTATGGTCGCCTCCACCGGCGTTGATCCGGCTGGCAAAGCTCCAGGTGTCGTCCATGCAGGTCCCTTCAGAGGTCTCGGCGGATGCCGGGTCTTACCGGCTTGGACTCCAAGGTACCGGAACGCCGCCGGTGAGCCCGCCAGCCCCGGCCGCACACATAGGGTCTATGGAAACTTCCAAGCCTCTGACGGACTGGTCTGATCTTCTCCGTCCCGCGACCCGGGCCTGCCAGCGGCACCGGGTCAGCTTGTTCGCGAACGCTCCGGTTTCCCAAGCGAAGGGATCCGCGACAAGTCCGTCCCCTTCATCACCGGGATGGACCTCGACGGCGACTCGAGGTAGGTACACGCTTTTTCATACGTATGCCTGACGGCTGTCTATGAATCTGTACCGGCTTCCCGCCCGATGGTTTTCTTGGTGCCGGATGTTTAGCCTTTGCTCTGCACAGGCTAAATCTGCCGCTACGTCGTATAGTGGCTCTCGACAACGGCGAAACCTTCTTGGTCGCCAATGGCCAGGGTAGTTCCGTGCAGGGCGACCGTGTTCACTGGCGTACGCCTGCGCAATGTTGCAAGCGCGCTGCCGGTGTCCGGGTCCCAGATCCGCACCCTCCTGTCCCGGCCGCCGGTGGCGAGCAGGGACCGCCCGTCCTCCCTCATGCCGAAGGCC
>NZ_JAAZSQ010000010.1:27895-151312 GCF_012395835.1 Arthrobacter mobilis | reverse complement strand
ACCCGCTCGGGCAAGATCATGCGCCGCCTGCTCAAGGACATTGCCGAAGGCCGCGAGGCCGGCGACGCCACCACCCTGGCCGACAACACCGTCATGGCCCAGATCGCCAGCTCGCTCAAGCGCTGACACCCGGCGCCCGCAGCGCAGCCGAAGGCCGTCCGTCCCCTGGCGGACGGCCTTCCCTGTTGCTTCCGGCCGCCAAGGGCGCTCCGGTCTTCCAGCCGGCAGGCTTCCGCCCGAGGTCCCGGAGGCCGGCGGCCTATTTCTGCAGGCACTGGCCGGCGGGAACCGTTTCCTGGTAGCCGGCGGCGGCCTCAATGACCGGCAGGACCTCGGCCAGGGTCAGTGCATAGCCCACCGGCACATTCTCCGTGGACTTGGCGAAGACGAGGCCGGCCACTTCCCCTCTGGTGGTCAGCAGGGGTCCGCCCGAATTGCCCTGCTGCACATCGGCGGCCAGGGTGTAGACCTCCAGGGGGGACCGGTCCGTGCCGTAGATGTCCTGGACCAGCACCGTCGAACGCCCCTGCACGGTGGCGGGCGCACTCTGGAACGGACCGCCCGCCGGATAGCCGGCAAACGCAGCATCGTCGCCTCCGGCCAGTTCGCCGGCAGCTACCGGCAGCGGGCGCACCCCCAGTCCGTCAACGGCCAGCACCGCCACGTCCTTGACCGGGTCGATGTAGACGACGCGCCCCGGCTGCACGCGGCCGTCCGGAATCTCCACCACCGGCTCACTGACGCCTGCGACCACGTGGGCATTGGTCATGACCCTGTCCGGGGCGATGACAAACCCGGACCCGGTCTGGTTCTGGCCGCACTGGAAGGCGGTGCCGGCGATCTTCAGCACGGACTCCCCCGCCAGGTTCAAGGCCTCCGTGTCGGTGCTGCCCTCCGGCGCCTCGACCGGCCCGAGCGGGCCGGACTCGTGCACCACCTGCGGGATCGCGTCCTCGACGGCTATGGACCGGATCTGCGCCATCCAGGCCTTGACCGGCCCCGGTGTGGCGCCGTCGATCGCGCGGATCACCTGGGACGCGGCAAGCTGCTGCGAAATAAAGGGCATGCCGAGGCTGGCGATGCTGAACGCCAGCATGGACATGACCAGCGCCGCGACCACCGTATTTACTGCCCCGCCCAGCAGCCGGTCCAGCGGCTTGACGGCCGGGAAGTCCAGCCGGCGCCGGATGGCCGCGCCCAGTCCCGACCCCACCGCATGGCCCAGGATCACGAGCAGCACGGCGGTGGCGATGACGCCGGTCAGGCGCCAGCTTGGGTCCGGAACCCACATGCTCACCATCGGAATGGCAACGAAGGCCGCCACAGCACCCGCCGCGAAGCCGGCAACGCCGCCCAAGGTCACAAGGAACCCCTTGCGCAGGCCCGCCGCCAGATAGGACAGCAGAACCAGCAGCAGGAGGATGTCCAGCAGGGTCAGACCAAAAAGCAAGCTATCTCCATAGGCAGGAAGCGGCGGCCGGCGCGCGGGAGCGGCAGGCCTGCACGGCAGATGCCGCCGCCGGACCGCGCACGCCGCCGGAATGATGCCAGTGTAGTGCCGGTTGCTGGGAATTTACCCGGCGGCACCCTCGTTGGGCCGGGTGGAGTCCGGGCGGTCCCCGGCCGCCAGTATGCGTCCGGGCGGCGGATTCCCCGCCGCCTGGTCCGCTTAACATCTGTGGAAGATGTCACAAGCGCTTTACATACGGCAAAATGGGTTCCAGTGCCTAAGCTGAATTCAGCCGATACGCCCGAACATGACTGACTATTGTGAGAGAACCAGGAGAATTCATGGACATTGAGATCCTTCGCCGCGCACCGCTTTTTGCATCCCTCGACGACGACGTCTTCGCAGCGCTGACTGACGAACTGACCGAGGTTGATCTGTCGCGCGGCGCCTCAGTGTTCCGTGAAGGCGATCCGGGAGACCAGCTCTACTTCATCGTCTCGGGCAAGATCAAGCTCGGCCGCACCGCCGCCGACGGCCGCGAGAACCTGGTGGCCATCCTCGGCCCGGGTGAACTGTTCGGCGAAATGGCCCTGTTCGATCCGAGCCCGCGCAGCACCTCCGCCACCGCCGTGTCCGAAACCCGGCTGGCAGGCCTGAAGAACGAGAACCTGCGCTCCCTGCTGGAAACCCGCCCCGAGGTGTCCGCCCAGCTCCTGCAGGCACTGGCACGGCGCCTGCGCCGCACCAATGACTCGCTCGCGGACCTGGTCTTCTCCGATGTGCCCGGCCGCGTGGCCAAGGCGCTGCTGGACCTGGCCGACCGTTTTGGCCGCCCGGCCACCGACGGCATCCTGGTGGCGCACGAGCTGACCCAGGAAGAGCTGGCCCAGCTGGTCGGCGCCTCCCGCGAAACCGTCAACAAGGCGCTGGCCGAATTCGTCCAGCGCGGCTGGCTCCGGCTGGAAGCACGCGCCGTCGTCATCCTGGATATCCAGCGGCTGCGCCAGCGTTCCCGCTAAGCCCGCCGCCGTAACGGCCCCGCAGCACCCACCCGCGGTGGGCGCTGCGGGGTCGTTACCGTACTGGTCAGCTTGTGCGGCGCGGCGGTCAGCGGCTGCGCTGGGCCGCGGCGTCCTCGGCAGCGAAATTGGCGACCACTTCGAGCATGGGCGTGCCGTCCACCAGCACCAGTTCGGGGTGGTACTTCACCACCGGCCGTTTGTGCGACAGGTAGGCAATGGTGCCGCGGGCGGCGGCCAGCTTTTCGAGGATGATTTCCACCGCCGGGCTGGTCAGCTGGCTCAGGTTCAGCCCGCGGGTGTCCTCCTGCCCCACCAGGTCCCCGAGCGCGGTGGTGTCCCGCTCCGCGAGCACGTCGCGTGCGCAGACCCAGGATGCCCAGGCCCCCTTGCTGCCCAGCAGGGCCGGCTGCTGGGTCACCGGCTGGGCCGCAGCGAAGTAGCGCGTGTCGAAGCGCCGGTGGGCAAAGTCGGGGCTGATCCAGTTGCTCAGCGGCTTGAGCAGGTCGGTGCGCAGTCCCAGTCCACGGCGGCCGAGGATTTCGCCGAACCCTTTTTCCTGGTCAGCAACGGCTTCGCGGGCGGCCATCCACTCTTCCCCGGCGGGACCCTCCACCAGCGAGGACTCGTCCGGCCCGGCCAGCAGGACCCCGGTTTCCTCGAACAGTTCGCGGATCGCGGCCACCACATGGAGCCGGGCCTGCCGGTGGTCGGTCAGGCCCAGCGCCGCCGCCCACTTCGCGGCGGGCGGCCCGTACCAGGTCACCGCGTCGTCGTCGGCGGCCTCCACGCTCCCGCCTGGGAATGCGACCGCGCCCAGCGGGGAATTGCCCGACCGGTAGCCCAGATAGGTTTCCACGCCCCGGGGGCTGTCCCTGACCAGCACCACGGAGGAGGCAAGGCGCGGCATGCGCGGAGTCCGTTCCCCGTGCTCCAGCCAGCTGCGGGCTGCCCCCAGATGTTCCGGGGGCAGCTCGAACAGCCGCCGCACGCCGACGGCGCGCCGGGTTTCCCCTCCGCTCGCTTCGCTCGCGGCGGGGCCCTCGGGCCTAGCTGAACTCGGCAATCAACTCGACCTCCACCGGGGAATCCAGCGGCAGGACGGCCACCCCGACGGCGGAACGGGCATGCGACCCGGCCTCGCCGAGCGCCTTGCCCAGCAGCTCGGAGGCCCCGTTGACCACGGCCGGCTGACCGGTGAATTCCGGGTCCGAAGCCACGAACCCGACAACCTTGACGATGCGGGTGATCCGGTCCAGGTCCCCGATCACACTCTTGACCGCGGCGAGGGCGTTGACCGCGCAGGTCTGCGCCAGGGAGGCGGCCTGCTCGGCCGACACGGCCCCGCCGACCTTGCCCGATACCGGCAGCCGGCCCTCGACGAAGGGCAGCTGCCCGGAAGTGTAGACATAGTTGCCGGAGATGACGGCCGGAACGTAGGCAGCCACCGGAGCCGCGACCTCGGGAAGCTTCAGCCCGAGGTCGGCCAGACGTTGCTCGACGGCGGACACGGAGACGTTCTGGGCTTCGGCCATGCTAGTGCTTCTCCCTCTTCAGGTAGGCGACAATGTTGGTGGTACCGGGCATCTGGAGGACCTGGACGAGCTCCCAGCCGTCCTCCCCCCACTGGTCAAGAATCTGCTTGGTGGCGTGCACGATCAGCGGGACCGTGGCGTATTCCCATGTGGTCATACGTCAAAGCCTAACCCCAGCTTGTAAACTGGTCGGCATGGCGCCTCGTAAATCACCGTTCTTCGACACTGCGACAACGCTGGGGAAAATAGTCGCTTTCCTCGGAATCAGTGCCCTGTGCGGTGTACTCGCCGCTGGATTGCTTGTCCCGGCGGCAGCGGTCGCCGGCGTCGGCGCCACCTCCTCGATCGAGTATTTCGACCAGCTGCCGGCCGAACTGAACACCAGTCCGCTGTCCCAGGCCTCGAAGATCTACTCGGCCGACGGCAAGCTCATTGCCACGTTCTACGCCGAGAACCGCGTGCCCGTCAAGCTGGAGAAGGTCTCCCAGCACATGCTGGACGCCATCGTCTCCATTGAGGACGTGCGCTTCTACGAGCACAACGGCGTCGACCCGCAGGGCATCATGCGCGCGGCCGTGAGCAACCTCGCCGGCGGCAGCATGCAGGGCGCCTCCACACTGACGATGCAGTACGTCAACAACGTGCTGATCGACGCCGGTGCGGCCGAGGGCAAGTCCGCGGAGGAGCTGACCATCAGCGGCACCAAGTCCATCGGGGACAAGCTGCGGGAGGCGAAGCTTGCCATCGCGCTCGAGAAGAAGTACTCCAAGGAGGAAATCCTGCAGGGGTACCTGAACATCGTGCTGTTCAGCGGCCAGACCTACGGCATCGAAGCCGCCGCCCGGACCTTCTTTGGCAAGCATGCCAGCGAGCTGAACATCGCCCAGTCGGCGATGCTGGCCGGCATGGTGCAGTCCCCCAACTACTTCAACCCGGTCAGCAATCCCGAGGCCACCAAGCAGCGCCGGGACATCGTGCTGGCCGCGATGCTGCGCAACAACAAGATCAGCCAGAAGGAATACGACAAGGCCGTCGCCTCCGACCTGAAGCTGAACCTGAAGCCGGTCCAGTCCGGCTGCGTGGCTGCCAACTTCGCGGACTACTTCTGCAGCTATGTGCAGCACGCGATCATGCAGTCCGATGCTTTCGGCAAGAACGCCGAGGAGCGGGCCAAGCTGCTGGCCCGCGGCGGCCTGACGATCAAGACCACACTGGATTCGCGCCTGCAGAAGGAAGCCCAGCGGCAGATCCAGCGGCAGGTCCCCAAGGGCGATCCCTCGGGTGTCGGGTCGGCAATGGTCTCGGTGGAGCCGGGCAGCGGCAAGATCCTGGCGATGGCGCAGAACACCGACTACAACCCGGCCAAGGGCCGCAAGAACACCGAACTGAACTTCAACGTCGATCCGGACATGGGCGGGACCTCCTACGGCTTCCAGCCCGGCTCCACCATGAAGCCGTTCACCACGGTGGCCTGGCTCGAGTCCGGCCGGTCGCTCAATGCCGTCATCGACGCCCGGCGGACCAGCTACCCGGCCGGTTATCCGTGGCGGGCCAGCTGCCTGCCGGACGGCGCCTATTTCCAGGCCTGGGACTTCAAGAACGCCCTGCCCGGCTACCAGCGTTCGATGACGGTCAGCCAGGGCCTGACCTGGTCGGTGAACTCCGCCACGGCGGCGCAGGCTGCCATGCTGGATCTGTGCGACATCCGGGATGCCGCCAGCCGGATGGGCGTGCACCGCGCCGTGGACGGCGAGCCGATCCAGGTGAACACCCCCTCGTTCATCATCGGCGGCCAGGAAGTCTCGCCGCTGACCATGGCTGCGGCCTTTGCCACCTTTGCCAGCGGCGGCACCTACTGCGAACCGATCGCGCTGTCCTCGGTGAAGGATGCACAGGGAAACAAGTACAAGGTCCCGGAAAAGCAGTGCGACCGGGCCATCTCGCCCGAGGTTGCGGCGGCCGTCAGCATTCCGCTGGCCAACCTGGTCAACAACAGCCCCGGCTACATGCGTCCGATCGGCGTGCCGGCGGCGGCCAAGACCGGTACCACCGACCTGTCCGAGCAGACCTGGACCGTGGGCTACACCACCGGCATTTCCACCGCCTCGTGGGTGGGCAACTGGAAGTCGCACACGTCGATGAACGGCATTGCCATCAACGGCGTGGCCCGTGAGTACGTGGACGGAGCGACCATTGCCGGCGCCCAGTGGACCGACTACATGAGCGCGGTCGCGCCGCTGTATCCGAGCGGCTCCTTCGGCCAGGTGCCCGACAGCATGAAGGGATCGCCGCAGCCGTCCCAGCCGGACCCTGACGAGGACGAAGAGTCCGAGGCCAGCGGCCCGGACAATGAGGGCAATGCCGGCAACGGGAACGGCGGCGACAATGCCGAAGCCGCCGGCCAGGAGGAGGCCGGGAACGGCGGCGGCACCACTGCCGGTGACGGCGACGGCGGCAATGCCGAGGCCAGCGGCCCGGAGCAGGGCGGCGGCAGCGCCGCCAGCCAGGACGGTGCCGATGCCGGCGCCGATTCGGGCGCGGACGGCAACAACTGAGCATGGATGCTGCCCTGATCCGGCGGCGGCTGGCCGGTGCGGGGCGGGTTGCCGCCTGCGCCGCGGCCGCCGGCGGCGCCGCCCTGGCCTACGGGGCACTGGTAGAGCGCCATCTCTTCAGCCTGCGCGAGGAAACCCTGCCGATCCTGCCTCCGGGGCGCCGGCCGCTGAAGCTGCTGCACCTGTCGGACATCCACTTGGTACCCGGGCAGAAGCTGAAGCAGAAGTGGCTCCGGTCGCTGGCGGACACCCGGCCGGACCTGGTGGTCAATACCGGCGACAACCTCAGCCACCATCAGGCCGTTCCCCCGCTGCTGGACGCACTGGATCCGCTGCTGGAGTTTCCCGGCGTCTTCGTGCCCGGCTCCAACGACTACTACGCGCCGGTGGCGAAGAACCCCTTCACCTACTTCACCGGTCCGTCCAAGCCGCCCACTGACTACGGCTCGCGGGAGCTGCCCTGGCGGCGGATGCATTCGGCCTTCGGGAACTCCGGCTGGATCGACCTGTCCAACCGCCACCAGTCGCTGGTGGTGGACGGGCTGCGCCTGGACTTCACCGGCGTGGATGATCCGCATCTGGGCCGCGACAGATACAGCGGCTTCCCCCGCGGATCGGCCTCCGCGGACCAGGCCGCCCACCTGCGGATCGCCGTCGCCCATGCACCTTACCAGCGCGTGCTCGACTACTTCACCGACGGCGGTGCCGAGCTCATCCTCGCCGGGCACACCCACGGCGGCCAGGTCTGCGTCCCCGGCTACGGCGCCCTGGTCAGCAACTGCGACCTGCCCACCTGGCGCGCCCGCGGGCTGACCTGGTGGGAGCACGCCGGCCGCCAGGTCCCGCTGAATGTCTCGGCGGGCATCGGCACCTCCCGGATGGCCCCGGTCCGGTTCGCCTGCCGTCCGGAGGCGGTACTGCTGTCGCTGGTGGCCAAGCCTTCCTGACCGTCGGCGGCGGGCGCGTGAGGCGAGCGTCACACCTGCCCGGTTTTTGGTTTGGAAGGTTTCTCAGCTACTCTTATACAGTTGCTTTCGCAGCGAGGGACCGGAGGAAATGCCCTTCGGGACCGGGTTCACGGGGTGTGGCGCAGCTTGGTAGCGCGCGTCGTTCGGGACGACGAGGTCGCAGGTTCAAATCCTGTCACCCCGACAGTGTGGAAGGGAAAGGCCCCCCGGGGCCGGCCGGAAGGCCGGTACCGGGGGGCCTTTCCCTATGCGGGCCCAGGTTTTCCGGCCTCCGGCAATCCTCCACCCGGGCGCGCCTGCGGACGCCTGGGCCGTTGCCGCCGCACATTGACGCACCAGTAGTATGAGTGCCATGGCTACTTCGGGACGCTCGGCGATCATTGTCGGAGCAGGAATCGGCGGTCTTGCCACTGCCCTGGCACTGCAGAACACCGGCTGGAAAGTGCACATCATCGAGCGCTCCGGCTCCACGGCCGGGCCGGGCACGGGATTGTCCCTCCTGCCCAACGGCACCGCGGCCCTGGAACGGCTCGGCGTGCTGCGGGAATTCGAACGGGTCTCCGTTCCCGTCCACGGCGGCACCTTGGATCTGGACGGCCGGCCGATCATGGCATGGGACCAGGAAGAGGTCAGCAGCCGCTACGGGCGTCCCATCCGCACCGTCCACCGCGCCGATCTCATGTCGCTGCTGGCCGGGGCCCTGGCCGTCAACACCGTCCACCGCGGGCTGCCGGTGGTCCGCTTCGAGCCTGGGGCGCCCACCAGCACGGTTACGCTGGAAAACGGCGGGCAGCAGAGCGCCGAACTGGTGGTCGGGGCGGACGGGCTGCATTCAGTGGTCCGCAAGGGACTGATCGGCGGCCCGGCCCCGCGCTCTTCGGGCATCACAGCATTCCGGGCGATCTGCCCATCACCGGACCAGGGCGCGGGGAACCTCCCATGGGGCGAGACCTGGGGGCCGGGAGCGGTCTTCGGCATCACCCCGCTGAGCGGGAACCGGATCTACTGGTACGGCACCATCAGCAACGAGGAGTTCCGCACCTCGTCCCTGCCCACCCTGAAAGCCATGGCCTTGGACAGGTTCGGGCACTGGAACCAAGGCATCGCCCAGGTGATCCGGCAGACCCCTGAGGAAGCCGTCATGGCGCACGAACTCTTCGACCGCAAACCCGAGCCTGTCTGGTCCGGCCGCTCGGCCACCTTGGTGGGCGACGCGGCCCACCCCATGCTGCCCTTCCTCGGCCAGGGGGCCTGCCAGGCGCTCGAGGACGCGGTGGCCCTGGCAGATGCGCTGGCCGCCCACGGCAGCGTCCGGGAGGGTCTGCTGGCCTACGACGCCGAGCGGGTCCCCCGGACCTCCCGGATCGTCAACCGCTCCCGCACCATGGGACGGCTGGCGCAGCTGGAGCGCCCGGGGCTGCGGAAGATGCGCGACACCGTCCTGCGTCTGATTCCGCGGCAGCTGCGGCTGAAGCAGCTGGACTCGGTGCTCGGCCCGTCGGCTTCCTGAGCGGACGGGCTGCGGAAACCGCGGACAGGCTGGGGCGCTTCCCGGGACCGGAGTGAGGTCCGGCCGCCCCATTGACTTGGCGCCCGGGCGGTACTGCAATGGCTGTACGGGGACCGCCCAGGCGGCGGCACGGCAAGCACCTCGGCTGGCAGGAGGCCGGTATGAGCCTGACCGACTACGGACAGCTCGGGCTGTCCGCCGTGCTGGCCGCCGGCCTCGTGGCGCTGACGGCCTGGGCCATCGGCACCGCGCTGCGGCGGCAGGAGCGGCTGGACGCCGTGTTCTGGTACGGCTTTGCGGGGCTATGCTGCGTCGCGGCCGTGGTGCTGATCGCCGCGGTGGCCTACCCGGCGGCTGCACCGGCGCTGATCCTGCTGGTCCTGGCCTGCTCCCTCCCGGCGGTCCTGCATGTCAGCCGGCGCTGGTCCGAGACGAGCCCCTCCGGCAGGCACCGGGCCTGGCAGGAGCTGACCTCACGGCATGATGCGGCGTTGGCGCGCTGGGCCCGCTATGAACTGGACCCCGCCGGCCATCTCGAGGCTCCCGCGATCACCGATGTGAGGCGGGCCGAAACGGCGGCCATGATCCGGGCCATGCGGCACGCCGCCCAGCTGCGCCAGGCAGCCCCCGGCCCGCGCGGCCTGGGGGCGGTCCACCGCGGGGGCGCTGCCGAACTGGCGGCATACTCCCGCGCCGTGGCAGAATTCGAGCGCTGCCTCGTGGCAGCCGAGCAGGCCGCCGGGCGGGGCCGCAGCGACTCCTGACGGCTCCCCTGCGGGAGCGCCCCAATCCCTAGCGCGTCGCGCCGTCCCACTGCTCGCTTCGCCGCGTCGCGCCGTCCCGCCGCTCGCTCCGCTCGCGGCGGGACCCTTGGCGCTTGCTGGCAGCGGGGCCTCTGGAGTGGGGCGCGAGGGACCCGCTGTGGCGGCGAAGCCGACACTGCGGGAGCGCCCCAATCCCTAGCGCGTCGCACCTTCCCACTGCTCGCTTCGCTCGCAGCGGGGCCCTCGGTGCTAGCTGAACTTCCGCCCGGTCAGCCGCTCGTAGGCCTCGACATAGCGGGCCCGGGTCTTCTCCACGATCTCCTCCGGCAGTGCCGGCGGCGGTGTATCCGAGGACTTGTCCCAGCCGGATTCAGCCGAGGTCAGCCAGTCGCGGACGAACTGCTTGTCGAAGGACGCCTGCGCCCGGCCCGGCTCGTAGGTATCCGCGTCCCAGAAGCGGGAGGAGTCCGGGGTCAGCACCTCGTCGCCCAAAGTGATTTCGCCGGTGGCCGGGTTGGTGCCGAATTCCACCTTGGTGTCGGCCAGGATGATGCCCCGGGCCCGGGCCATCTCTTCGGCCCGGGTGTAGATCCGCAGCGTCAGTTCCCGCAGCCGCTCGGCGGTGCCGGCACCGACGGCGTCCACAACGGCGTCAAAGGTGATGTTCTCGTCGTGCTCGCCGACCTCTGCCTTGGCGGAGGGGGTGAAGATCGCCGGCTGCAGCCGCGAGCCGTCCACCAGGCCCTCGGGCAGCGGCAGACCGCAGACGGTGCGCGAGGCACGGTACTCGGCCAGTCCGGAGCCGGTCAGGTAGCCGCGGGCGATGCACTCGACCGGGAACATGTCCAGCTTCCGGCAGATCATGGCGCGCCCGGCGACGGCGGCCGGGACGTCGGTCGAGACCACGTGGTTGGCCACCGGGTCCGGCCCGGCGGCGAGCTGTTCGAACCACCACAGGCTCAGCTGGGTCAGCACCCGGCCCTTGTCCGGGATTTCGGTGTCGAGCACATGGTCATAGGCGCTGATCCGGTCGCTGGCCACCACCAGGATGGTGTCGTTGCGCTGGTCCAGCAGCCCCTCGGCGGCCATGTCCTCACTGTCGGTGGCCACCCGCGCGGGGACGGACGGGACGTAGAGGTCGCGGACCTTGCCCGAGTACACGTGCGTCCAGCCCGGCAGGTCCAGGTGCGGAGGTGCGAATGCCATGGCCTACTCCTTGCCTGCAGCGGCCGGGGCGCTGCCCTGCGCGGCAGGAATGCGGATTTCGCCGCGGGCGGCCTTGAGCGCGATGTCGGTGCGGTGCTGGGAGCCTTCAAGCCCGATCAGGTCCACGCCCGCGTAGGCGCGTTCGCGTGCCTGCGCCAGGTCCTGGCCGAGGGCAACGACGGCGAGCACGCGGCCGCCGGCGCTGACCACTTCACCGTCCTCCAGCCGCGTGCCGGCGTGGATCACGTGCACGTCCGGCAGCGCGTTGGCTTCCGCCAACCCGCTGATCCGGTCCCCGGTGCGCGGGGTCCCCGGGTAGTTTTCCGCGGCGACGACGACGGCGACTGCCGCCTCCTTGGCCCACTGCAGCTGTCCGGCACCGTCCAGCTCCCCCTTGGCGGCGGCCAGCAGCAGTCCCCCGAGCGGGGTCTTCAGCCGGGCCAGCACCGCCTGCGTCTCCGGGTCGCCGAAGCGGGCATTGAACTCGATCACCCGCACGCCGCGGCGGGTCACGGCCAGGCCGCAGTAGAGCACGCCGACGAACGGCGTGCCGCGGCGGGCCATCTCGCGGATGGTCGGCAGCGCCACGCGCTCCATGACCTCGTCCACGAAGCCTGCCGGCAGCCAGTCCAGCGGCGTGTAGGCGCCCATGCCTCCGGTGTTGGGGCCCTGGTCGCCGTCGAAAATCCGTTTGAAGTCCTGGGCCGGCACCAGCGGGACCGCATGCTCGCCGTCGGAAATCACGAACAGGGAGACCTCGGGCCCGTCCAGGTACTCCTCGATGACCACCTCGCCGCCGGCGTCGAAGCACGACTGCGCGTGGGCCAGGGCCGCCGCGCGGTCCTCGGTGACAACCACTCCCTTGCCCGCGGCCAGGCCATCGTCCTTGACCACGAAGGGGGCGCCGAACCGGTCCAGGGCTTCGGCCGCTTCCTGCGCATTGGAGGCCACGTGGGCCATGGCCGTGGGGACGTTGGCTGCGGCCATCACCTGCTTGGCAAACGCCTTGGAGCCTTCCAGCCGCGCCGCTTCCTTGCTGGGTCCGAAGACCGGGATACCTGCTTCACGCAGCGGATCGGCAACACCGGCAGCCAGCGGGGCTTCCGGGCCGACCACCACCAGGTCCGCCTCGAGCCGGCGGGCCAGTTCGGTCACGGCCTGGGGATCATTGGCGTCAATGCTGTGCGTGGGCACAATTTCGGCGATGCCTGCATTGCCGGGTGCCGCATGGACTTCGGTAACGTACGGATCGGCCAGCAGGGCTCGGACAATGGCGTGTTCGCGGCCTCCCGGGCCGATCACAAGAACCTTCACAACGTCTAAGCCTACTGGCTCCGCGCGCCGCCCCAGAAGTTGCTCCCCCACCCATACACTAAACCCATGCTTGAGACTTTCAGGGCCTCGGACGCTGCCGAGCTCGCCGTCGTCGAACGCAACGGCTTCATTGAGTCCCGCCATCTGGGCTCCGCCGTCGTGATGGCCGCCGACGGGTCGGTGGTCACCGAGCTCGGGGACATCACCGCCCCGATCTTCCCCCGTTCCACGCTCAAGCCGTTCCAGGCGCTGGCCGCGATGCGCTCGGGGGTCCCGCTGCGTGGGGCGCAGGTGGCCCTGGCCTGCGGCAGCCATGTGGGCTCGCGCGAGCACATGGCGGTGGCCGCCGACATGCTGCGCGCCGCGGGCATGACCAGCGAGCATCTGCAGTGTCCGCCGGCCTGGCCCGCGGACGAAGACGCCCTGACGTGGCTGATCCGTGCCGACCGCGGCAGGCAGCGGCTGGCCTTCAACTGCTCCGGCAAGCACGCAGCCTTCCTCTGGGCGTGCAAGGAGAACCGCTGGGACACCTCAACCTACCTGGAGCCGAACCACCCGATGCAGCGGATGGTCATGGAAACGGTGGAAGAGTACACCGGCGAGCGGATCAGCCATATCGCCGTGGACGGCTGCGGCGCCCCGGTGCCGGCGGTGTCCCTGCACGGACTGGCCCGCGCCGTCGGCCAGCTGGCCAAGGCGCCTGCGGACCGGCACGCGGACGCGCGCGCCGCCACCATCGCCACCGCCATGGTCGACTACCCGTGGGCCGTGCACGGCCGCGGCGAGGAAAACACCGTGGTGATGGAGGAACTGCGCATCCTGGCCAAGCTCGGCGCCGAGGGCGTGATGGTCATGGGCACCCCCACTGGCGTCTCGGTGGCAGTCAAGATCCTCGACGGCAGCCTGCGGGCCGCCTCGCTAATCGCGCTCACGCTGCTGGCTGCGGCCGGGGCCGTCGGGGCAGTGGACGTGGGGCCCGTGCTGGACCGGGTGGTCAAGCCGGTGCTCGGCCGCGGCCAGCCGGTGGGCCGGCTGCGCCTGGCTCCACCGGTGATGGCCCTGCTGGACTAGCCGTGGCGGTACGGCGGCGGGTGTCCGCGGCGGACGGCCGGGCGGCCCTCGCGGCCTGGCGAGCCGGCGGTGCCGATGGACCCGAAGGCAGGAAAACCTTGGCGGCGGCGGTGCGCTACTGCCTGGAGGAACTGGCCGAGCGCGCCCCGGGCAACAGCGTCGAGGTGCGGGTGCCCCCGTACGGGGTGGCCCAGTGCATCGAAGGTCCCCGGCACACGCGCGGCACGCCGCCGAACGTGGTGGAGTGCGACGCCGTCACCTGGCTGCAGCTGGCTACCGGCGCCCTCAGCTGGGCCGAGGCCGTGGCCGCCGGCAAGGTTGCCGCCTCCGGCCTGCGCGCCGAACTGTCCGACTGGCTGCCGCTCGTCGGCGCCGGGGACGGTCCGGCCAGCCGGTAGGGTTGAAGGCATGAGTTCAGAGCAGTCCCCCGCGCCCGGGCGCGGTGTCCCCGGGCCGGGCCTTCCCCGAAGGGAGCTCAGCGTCCGGCGCGCCCCAAAGTTCACCCCCTTCCTGGCCGCCGGCGCGGTGCTGGGCGTCGTGGCAGCTGCAGTGGTGGCACTGGCCGGCCCGGAAAACGCCGAATTCACCCGCGGCAGCATCTTCGGCTTCTTCGCCGTGCTCTTCGGCACGGCCGGCCTGCTGGCGGGCGGCATTGTGGCCCTGGTCCTGGACCGGCTGAGCGTCAGGCGTGCCGAGCTCATCCTCGCAGAGGAGACCGGCCCCGCAGAGGAAACCGGCACTGCTGAAGAGACCAGCACAGCAGCGCAGACCGGCACGGATGGCCCCGGTCCGGCCGAAGGCAGCGCCGGGCAGGCGGATCCCGACGGACCGGACGCTCCGGGGACCGCACACCGGTAGCATTCGGCGGCTCCCCGGCCGCATCGCTGGTGTTCTCGCAGATCTTCTTCCCGGCAGGAAATCCCACGGCCGCGCTCATCGCCACCTTCGGCGTGGCGTACGTGGCCCGCCCCTTCGGCGCCATCGTCTTCGGGTACCTGGGCGACCGCATCGGGCGCAAGAACACGCTCGTGCTGACCCTGGTGCTGATGGGTGCGGCGACTTTCCTGATCGGGGTACTGCCGGACTTCCGGACGGCAGGCTACCTGGCACCGGTCCTGCTGGTCGTGCTGCGCCTGATGCTGGGGCTGTCCGCCGGCGCCGAAACCGCCGGTGCCTCTGCACCGACCATGGAGAAATCCCCCCCGTCGGCCGCCGTGCCTTCTTCCCTGCGTTTGCCATGAGCGGCATCTCCGCAGGCATCGTGCCGGCCTCCCTGGTGTTCCTGCCCGTGGCCGCGATGGACGAGGCCGACCGCTTGGCCCGGGGCTGGCGGATCCCGTTCTGGCTGTCCCTGGTGGTGCTCATCGTGGCTTACCTGGTCCGCCGCTCGCTCGACGCCGGCTTCACCCCGCTGCCCGGTACCGCCCTGGTCGGGGCCGACAAGACCAACTGGGGACCGGCAGCCTGGATCGTCGCCGGCTCCTCGATCGTCGCGGTGGCCGGCGCGCTGTGGGCCCGCGAGACGTTCAGGACGCCGATCCACGACCTGGACAACCGCATCCACGGCAGCAAGTAGTTCCCGGAGAACGCCGGGCTGCCTGGAACCGGCAGCCCGGCGTTCTCCGGCCCCTCCGCGGGCATGAGACAATACTCGGGTGGTACGCGGCGACGGAAAACTTTCCCATGATCTTCTCCCCGGTGAAAAAGGCCCCCAGGACGCCTGCGGCGTATTCGGAGTCTGGGCCCCCGGCGAGGAAGTAGCAAAACTTACCTATTTCGGACTCTACGCCCTGCAGCACCGCGGGCAGGAGTCAGCCGGCATCGCCACCAGCGACGGCCAGCGCATCAATGTCTACAAGGACATGGGTCTGGTGTCCCAGGTCTTCGATGAAACGACCTTGAACACCCTCAACGGGCACATCGCCGTCGGGCACTGCCGGTATTCGACCACCGGCGGCTCCACCTGGGCCAACGCCCAGCCGACCCTGGGCGCCACCGCCGCCGGCACTGTGGCCTTGGCCCACAACGGCAACCTGACCAACTCCGCGGAACTGTACGAGAAGGTCATCGAGAAGTTCGGCAAGCCTGCACGCGGCGAGCTGGCCCAGGGCAACACCACCGACACGGCACTGGTCACGGCCCTGCTGGCCGGGGAACCCGGGCAGACGCTGGAAGAGCGGGCCATGGAGCTGCTGCCGAAGCTGCGCGGCGCCTTCTGCTTCACCTTCATGGACGAAACGACCCTCTACGCCGCCCGCGACAATGCCGGCGTGCGCCCGCTGGTGCTCGGCCGGCTCGAGCGCGGCTGGGTGGTCGCCTCCGAGACCGCCGCACTGGACATCGTGGGCGCTTCCTTCGTCCGCGAGATCGAACCCGGCGAATTCATCGCCGTCGACGAAAACGGCCTGCGGTCCCAGCGCTTCGCCGAGAAGAAGCCGGCCGGCTGCGTCTTCGAATACGTCTACCTGGCCCGCCCGGACACCTCCATCAACGGCCGCAGCATCCATGCCGCGCGCGTGGAAATGGGCCGCCGGCTGGCCCGGGAGCATCCGGTGGAGGCGGACCTGGTCATCCCCACCCCGGAATCCGGCACGCCGGCCGCCATCGGCTACGCGGAGGCCTCCGGCATCCCCTACGGCCAGGGCCTAGTCAAGAACGCCTACGTGGGCCGGACCTTCATCCAGCCGAGCCAGACCATCCGCCAGCTGGGCATCCGGCTGAAGCTGAACCCGCTGAAGGACGTGGTCCAGGGCAAGCGGCTCGTGGTGATCGACGACTCGATCGTCCGCGGCAACACGCAGCGCGCGCTCGTGCGCATGCTCCGCGAGGCCGGGGCCGCCGAGGTCCACGTGCGGATCTCCTCGCCGCCGATCAAGTGGCCGTGCTTCTACGGCATCGACTTCGCCACCCGGGCCGAGCTCATCGCCAACGGCATCGGCATCGACGACGTTCGCGCCTCGCTCGGGGCGGACACCCTGGGCTACATCTCCGAGGACGGGATGATCGAGGCCACCGAGCAGCCGCGCGAGCGCCTGTGCACGGCATGCTTCACCGGGCAGTACCCGATCGAGCTGCCGGATGCGAAGCGGCTTGGCAAGAACGTGCTCGAGCGCGGCGAACAGGTCGAACAGGACCACGGCTCCTGCGACCCGGGCCCGGACTCGGACCTGGAGAACCTGCTGACCGACGACGACAAGAAAGAACGAGTATGACCTCCCGCCCGCAGGATGCCAGCCCGATCACCTACGCCAGCGCCGGCGTCGACGTCGAAGCCGGGGACAAGGCCGTCGAATTGATGAAGGACGCGATCAAGGCGACGCACAACGCGAACGTGCTCGGCGGTGTCGGCGGCTTCGCCGGGCTCTACGACGTCTCGGCCCTGCTCACCTACCGCAAGCCGCTGCTGGCCACCTCCACGGACGGGGTGGGTACCAAGGTCGCCATCGCCCAGGCCATGGACATCCACGACACCATCGGCTTCGACCTGGTTGGCATGGTGGTGGACGACATCGTGGTGGTCGGCGCCGAGCCGCTGTACATGACCGACTACATCGCCTGCGGCAAGGTGGTTCCCGAGCGCATCGCCGACATTGTGCGCGGCATCGCCGCCGCCTGTGAGGTCGCCGGCACGGCGCTGGTAGGCGGCGAGACCGCCGAGCACCCGGGCCTGCTGGGCGAGCATGAGTACGACGTCGCGGGCGCGGCCACCGGCGTGGTGGAGGCGGACGCGCTGCTGGGCCCGGACCGGGTCCGGGACTGCGACGTGGTGATCGGCATGGCTTCCTCCGGCATCCACTCCAACGGCTACTCCCTGGTCCGCCGGGTGATCAACCACGCCGGCTGGGCGCTGGACCGGCAGGTCTCCGAACTCGGGCGCACCCTGGGCGAGGAACTGCTCGAGCCCACCCGCGTCTACGCCGCCGACTGCCTGGATCTGGCCCGGTACCTGCCCGCTGCCGGCGGCGCGGGCGTGCGCGGCTTCAGCCACGTCACCGGCGGCGGGCTGGCCGCGAACCTGGCCCGGGTGCTGCCCAAGGGCCTGATGGCCACCGTGGACCGCTCCACCTGGGAGCTGCCGCCGGTCTTCAAGCTCATCGCCGAACTGGGCGGGGTGCCGCAGCCGGACCTGGAGCGCACACTGAACCTGGGCGTGGGCATGGTGGCCATCGTGGCCGAGGAATCGGCCGACGCCGCCCTGGCACGCCTGAACGAGCGCGGCCTGCCGGCTTGGGTGATGGGCCGCGTAGGCTCCGTGGACAGCTCGCTGACCGGTCCGGACTTCGTCCAGGGCGCCAAGGGTGTCGACGGCGGCGCCGTGCACCTGGTCAACAGCTACGCCTGAACCCCCGGTCCCACCGGCTGGCCCGGCAACCCCTGCCATCGCCGGGAGGGGTTGCCGGGCCAGTTTCGTGTGAAGGGGCGTGGCAGACTGGTGGCATGGGTGCATACGTCGCCGTCGTCTTTGTCGAGCCGGTGGAAGCCGGCTTCACCTTCCCGCGCACCGCGTGGCCGCTGCATGTGACGTTGGCCCGGTTCGACACCAGGGACAGCGCCGACGCCGTGGGCGGCAGGATCGGTGCTCCGCTGTCCGCGGGCCTGGGTTTTACCGTGCGGATCGGCCAGGACGCGCGCTTCGGACGCAACGGCTCGGTCAAGGTCTCGCTGGTGGAACCCGATGCCCGGCTGCAGGCACTCCATGACGGCCTGCTCGACGCGCTCGGCCCCGACGTGCATGTGCTCAGCCCGCACCACACCCGGCAGCACTTCCGTCCGCACGTGAGCCACCAGGCCACCCGCCTGCATCCCGGGGACACCGTGGATGTGCGCCAGGTGGCCCTGGTGGACATGCGGCCCGGTGGTGACAGCAGGTTCCGCAAGGTCGTGGAAGTGTGGAACGGCCCGCTCCCCTGACGCGTCCCGGGCACCTGCCGGGGAAGGCACCCGGCAGAGCGTTGCACGGCAAAACTAAGCATGCTTAGCTTGCCTTGCGGGCGGGTCCCGGATCGCGCGGCCCGGTCTTCGAAGAGGTAGCCACGACGCCGCTTCGGCGGCCACCAGGAGGAATGATGACCGAACAGCTCACGACTCTCGAGCAGCTTCTCGACTTCAAGCTGGGCGCCGCGCTCACCATGGAGCGTGATGTGCTCAAATTGCTCGGGGAACTGGAGCAGGCAGCGCAGCACCGCCAGGTCAAGGAACTGCTGACCGAGCACGCCGGAGAAACCCGGCAGCAGGCCGGGAATGTCGAACGCTGCCTGGAAATGCTCGGGCAGGCCGGAAAGGACCAGCCCTGCCCGGTCAGCAAGGCGATGGCTGAAGAGGTCAGGTCCGTCCTCGGCCAGGCGGACAAGGGCCTGGCCGACGCCGTCATCCTCGCCGGGGCACTGGCCACCGAGCACCATGAGGTGGCGGTCTACGAGACGCTGGTCATGATGGCGAGCGTGCTCGGCGCCCGCCAGGTGGTCGAGCTCCTGGAGGAGAACCTGGGCCAGGAGGAAGCCGCACGGGACAAGGTCAAGAAGCTGGCCCTGCAGCTGGCCGAGTCCGCCGCGGGCGAGGAATAGGGAACGCCGGCTCCCGGCACCTTTGGCGGCAGCGGAACCGGCACCAGACACCGCGGCGGTGCCGGTTCCGCCCATGCTGCAGCCCCGCGACCGTCACGGCGGCATAAAGAATCCCGGGCCCGGTCACGAGTGCATAAAAACGGTTGTCCCGCCCCGGCCGCCTGCGTAGCGTGAAAAGCGGGCATCGAAGAAGGAACGGGAAACGGGCAGGCAGTGCCGGCCGCGCCACGCGCAGCCGGCGCACCGCTGCTGCCCGCCGGCGGCGGACGCAGGACGACCCAACGAAGGACAAAAGCCATGAATGCCAATACTGCCGGAGCCAGCTTTCCCAGGGGCCACCGGGGCAGGCCGGCTGCCGGCGGAAAATACCGGCTCCGCGGCATGAAACTCGGCTCGGCATTTTTCGGCTGGATGACAGCCTCGGGCATGGCCGTCCTGCTCACGGCCGCCGTGGCGGCCGTCGGCACCGCCCTGGGTACCGACGACTTCACCCCGCGCCGGCTCGCCGAACAGGCAACAGGCAGCCCGACGGGGACCGGGCTCACCAGTGCGGCCATCCTGGCCGCCGTCCTGTTTGTTGCCTACTACTGCGGCGGATACGTGGCCGGCAGGATGGCCCGCTTCGATGGCGCCAAGCAGGGCCTGGCCGTCTGGCTCTGGGCCGTCCTGATGGCCGCAGTGGTCGCCGCCCTGGCCGGCACGCGGTTCAATGTCCTGGCCAATCTGAACAGTTTTCCGCAGATTCCCGTAGACCAGGAGGCCGCCGCCGGGATCATCGCCGTGGTGGTCGCAGCACTCATCATCCTGGGCGCTGCAGTGCTCGGCGGCATCGCCGGGCAGCGCTACCATCGCAAAGTCGACCAGGCCGCAGCGAAGAGCGCTTAAACACCGCCGGCGGCGCGCCCCTCGGGGCACACCGCTGGCGGGAATAGCTCGCTCAGGGATTCGCCTGCTGGATGCGGCAGCGGCCGCGGTGCCGGCAGTTAACCGATGCGGCGACTGTCCTCGTCGTCGTCATCGTCATATTGATCCGCGTACTTGTCCTCGTATTCCGAGTAGTCCGCCTCATACGGATCCTCGGAATACTGGCTCGAAGCATGGCTTTTCGCAGCGCCGAGTTCGCGCTGGAGTGCGGAATAGTCGGTAGCCGGGCTGAAGTACTTCATGTCCCGGGCCTGCCTAGTCGCTTTTGCCTTCTGACGGCCGCGCCCCATGGCGTGACCCCCTTTTTTTGTACGTCGATCCGGAGGTGGTCGCACGGGCGAACGCGCGAGGCCCCGGAATATGGATCATTTCTGTCGTACCTATAGGGTACATGCTTTCCAACCGCGACGCGCCGCGCTCTGTTCCCGCAGCCCCCGGACGGGACAGGATCCGCGGTCGTCGGTGCAGCCGCCATGCCCGGAAAACCTGCGCCGGCGGGCCATCGTTGGCTAAAGTCTAGATGAACTTCGAATCCGGAAAGAACCGCCGGAACCATAGGCCAGGAAGGTAATTTCCCCATGAGTGAACAGTCCAGGACCGCCGGCGGAGGCAGCACGCCCGGAGGCGGCCCCGGGGCTGGGCGGCACCCGGAGGCGTCCGCGGCAGGCGGTGCCGCAGCCGGGCCGCAGAAGGATTCCGCCGACGCCGGCACGGCGCCGGCGGCCGCCCCGGGCCAGGACGCAACTCCCGGCCGGACCCCGGATCCCCAGGATGCGGCGGACGGACCGCTCCCGGCGTCGGAATGGGAACCGGCGCCCGGCAGCGGAGCGCCGCAGCCCGGCTGGTATGCCGATCCCGCCCCGGCGGCCGGCGCAACGCCCGAGCCGGAGCGGAAGCCGGACGCTGCCGGGCCGGTCCGGTGGAAGCGCTGGCTGCTTGCCGGAATCCCCGCCGTCCTGATCCTCGCTGCCATTGCCGGCATCGTCTTTAGCCTGCGCGGCGGCACGTCCTCCGCGCAGACCACGGACTCCTCCCCGGTATCGTCCAGCCCAGGTCCGGACGGGGTGATCGCCGAGGATGTCTCCCCCTTCGATTTCAAGGCCGGGGACTGCTTCGTCGATTTCGAGGCGGTGACCCGCAATGCCACGGTGGTCTCCTGCAGCACCCCGCACGCTGCCCAGATCATCGGAACCTTCTCCTACCAGCCTTCCGACACCTTCCCGGGCAAGGATGCCCTGAACGTGAAGGCGGAGGAGGTCTGCAGCGCGGTCAAACTGAACCAGGACGCGCAGAAGCACAAGGCCCTGCGCACTACCTACGGCATGCCCTCCGAGGGCACCTGGCAGGAAGGCGACCGGCGGATCGACTGCTTCGTCATCGCCGACGGCGGCAACAAATTGACCGGATCCCTGATCGGAAAGTGACCGGAAGCTGACCGGCCGCCATCCGCCGGCCGCGCAGCGGGGGCCCGCCCAAACGGACGGACCCCCGCTGTCCCCCGGCAGCCGCCGGCCGGCGGCTCCGGCTTATTTCGACCGGACCAAGAGCCCCTCGGCGGGCGCTTCGAGCGTGCCGGCCTCGCGGTCCACCAGCACGGTGTCGCCGTCGGATATCTCCCCGGCGAGCAGGCCGCGGGCCAGCCGGTCCCCGATCTCCCGCTGCACCAGCCGGCGCAGGGGACGGGCCCCGTAGGCCGGGTCGAAGCCGGTCATGGCCAGCCATTCCCGGGCCGCGTCCGTGACTTCCAGAGTCAGCCGGCGCTCGCCCAGGCGGGCGGCCAGCGCATTCACCTGCAGGTCCACGATGCGGGTCAGGTCCTCCATGCTCAACGGATCGAACATGATGACATCATCCAGGCGGTTGAGGAATTCGGGCTTGAAGCTCGAATGCACCACCGACATTACGGCGTCCCTCTTCTGCTGGTCGGACAGCGAGGGGTCCGCCAGGAACTGGCTGCCCAGGTTGGAGGTCAGCACCAGGATCACGTTGCGGAAGTCCACTGTACGGCCCTGGCCGTCGGTGAGCCGGCCGTCGTCGAGTACCTGGAGCAGGATGTCGAAGACCTCGGGATGGGCCTTCTCGACCTCATCCAGCAGGATCACCGAATAGGGCCGCCGCCGGACCGCCTCGGTCAGCTGGCCGCCTTCCTCGTAGCCCACGTATCCCGGCGGGGCACCGACCAGGCGGGAGACGGAGTGCTTCTCCGAGTACTCGCTCATGTCAATGCGCACCATGGAGCGCTCGTCGTCGAAGAGGAAGTCCGCCAGCGCCTTGGCCAGCTCGGTCTTGCCCACGCCGGTGGGGCCCAGGAACAGGAAGGAGCCGGTGGGCCGGTTCGGATCGCTGATGCCCGCCCGGGCACGCCGGACGGCATCCGAGACCGCGGCTACGGCCTTCTGCTGGCCGATCAGCCGGGAGCCGATGGCTTCCTCCATGTGCAGCAGCTTCTGGGACTCGCCCTGCAGCATCCGGCCGGCCGGGATGCCTGTCCAGGCCGAGATCACCTCGGCAATGTCCTCCGCGGTCACTTCCTCGGCCACCATCAGATCCTGCTTGTCCTGGGTCTCGGCCGCCTGTGCCGCGTCGAGCTCCTTCTGCAGGGAGGGAATCTCGCCGTAGAGGATCCGTGAAGCCTCGGCGAGGTCCCCCTCGCGCTGGGCCTTGTCCGCCAGGCTGCGCAGCTCGTCCAGCCTGGCGCGCAGTTCGCCGACCCGGTTCAGCCCGGCCTTCTCCGCCTCCCAGCGCGCGTTCAGCTCCGCCAGCTGCTCCTTCTTGTCCGCCAGGTCCGCGCGCAGCGCCTCGAGGCGTTCGCGCGAGGCCTCGTCCGTTTCGCCCTGGAGCGCCAGCTCCTCCATGGTCAGCCGGTCCACCACGCGGCGCAGCTGGTCGATCTCCTCCGGAGCGGAGTCGATTTCCATCCGCAGCCGGGAGGCGGCCTCGTCGACAAGGTCGATGGCCTTGTCCGGCAGCTGGCGGCCGGAGATGTACCGGTTGGAGAGCGTGGCGGCGGCCACCAGCGCGGAGTCCGCGATGGAGACCTTGTGGTGGGCTTCGTAGCGCTCCTTCAGGCCGCGCAGGATGCCGATGGTGTCCTCGACGCTCGGCTCGCCGACGAAGACCTGCTGGAAACGGCGCTCCAAGGCCGGATCCTTCTCGATGTTTTCGCGGTACTCGTCCAGCGTGGTGGCACCGATCATGCGCAGCTCGCCGCGGGCCAGCATGGGCTTGAGCATGTTGCCGGCATCCATGGAACCTTCGGCCGCACCTGCACCGACCACGGTGTGCAGCTCGTCGATGAAGGTAACGATCTGCCCCTCGGAATTCCTGATCTCCTCCAGGACCGCCTTGAGCCGCTCCTCGAATTCACCGCGATACTTGGCGCCGGCAACCATGGACCCCAGGTCCAGACTGATCAGGCGCTTGCCGCGCAGCGACTCGGGCACGTCCCCGGCGACGATGCGCTGGGCCAGGCCCTCGACGACGGCGGTCTTGCCGACGCCGGGCTCGCCGATCAGCACCGGGTTGTTCTTCGTCCGGCGCGAGAGCACCTGGACCACCCGGCGGATCTCGGCGTCACGGCCGATGACCGGGTCCAGCTTGCCCGCCCGGGCCATTTCGGTCAGGTCCGCGCCGAACTTCTCCAGGGCCTGGAAGGTGTTCTCCGGGTTCTCGTTGGTGACCTTGCGGTCCCCCCGCACGCCGGGCAGGACCGCCAGCAGCGCCTCATGCGAAGCACCGGCATCGCGCAGGATCCGGCCCACCGGGCCGGTGTCCGCGGACAGACCCAGCAGCAGGTGCTCGGTGGAGACGTAGGAATCCCCCAGTTTTTCCGCTTCCTCCTGGGCCGTGGAGATGACCTTGAGGAAGCTGCGCGAACCTTGGGCCTGCGCCACGGAGGATCCGGAGGTCGACGGCAGGGCCTTGATGGCCGAACTGGCCTGCACGCTGACCGCATCCGGGTCCGCCCCGGCCGCCTTGAGCACCGCCACCGCCACACCCTCGCGCTGGTCCATCAGCGCCTTGAGCAGGTGGGCAGGTTCGATCTGCGGGTTGCCGGCCGTCGAGGCGTTCATGGCCGCTGCGGACAGCGCCTCCTGGCTCTTGGTAGTGAATTTGGCGTCCAACACTAGCTCCCTTCAAGCCGGTGCCTTACAGGTTTCAAAGCAGCTAAGTTGAGTGTAGTAGACTCAGGTTTGAAAGTAAAGTTATCCACAGGTGCCGGAGGGCACCTTCTACCCATGGTGGCACCGCCGCAGCTCCCCCGGAAAGGCGCGTCCGCTGCGGGCCGTCGGCCAGAGAGCTGCCGGGGGTCCCCGTGCGCGAAGCGTGCGGGGAAGCAGCGAACGATAACGCCTCTCCCCCTCCCGCTTCTCGCTTCGCTCGGAACGGGGCCCTCGGCGGATAGCGCCTCTCCGCCTCCCGCTCCTCGCTTCGCTCGGAACGGGGCCCTCGGCGGATAGGCTTAGTGGCATGGGACCGGCCACTTGGGCTCTGCGGAGGCGGCATGGACACCAGGCTGCACACTAAGCGGCTCACGCTTCTGCGGCCGGTTCCCGAGGACCTGGAGGATATATTCCGGATCCTCTCGGACCGGCGGAACATCCCGGCCGACTGGCCTGATGCGGTGTGCTGGCGGGAGGAAGCCGAGGGTCTCTTCCAGCGCTGGGACCGGCAGTGGGAAGAGTACGACGCCGGGTGCTACACCGTGCGGCTGCGCGGCAGGGACCGGACGATCGGCTTCGCCGGCATCGCCCACATCCGGTGGGCCGGCCGGGCGGTGCTTCAACTGCACTGCCTGCTCGACCACCGCGCGCGCGGCCGGGGTTACGGACGGGAGGCGGCTACCGCCGTCGTCGAACAGGCCAACGAGTATTTCGAACTGCCGCCGGTGCTGGCCCGGGTCCGGCCGGAGGAGGCGGCAGCCGTCCATGTCCTGCGGACGCTCGGATTCGAACGAAACCCTGAACAGGGCGGGGAAGGAACCGGAAGCTACGAGGACCGGTACGTGCTCAACTGGGACAGGCAGCTCTGACGCCCCGGCCCGCCGGGCACGCTGCCGCCATCCGCTGCGCTAGCTTTCGACCTTGACGGCGGAGATCTCGAACTCGAGGGTGATCTTGTCCGACACCAGCAGGCCGCCCGAGTCCAGGGCGGTGTTCCACTTGACGCCAAACTGCTGCCGGTCGATCCGGCGGGAGCCTTCAAAACCAGCACGCAGCTGGCCGGACGGGTCCCGTTCGATGCCCGTGAACTGGATCGGGATGCCGATTTCCTTGGTGATCCCGCGGATGGTCAGGTTGCCGTTGACGATGTAACTGTCCTCTTCCACTTGGTCGATCCGGGTGCTCTCAAAGGTGATCTCCGGGTAGTTCGGTGCATCGAAGAAATCGTTGGTACGCAGGTGCTCGTCCCGCTGGGCATTGCGGGTATCGATGCTGGCGACCTTGATCTTCACACTCACCTTGGAGTTCACCGGGTTGTCGACATCGGCGTGGATGATGCCTTCAATATCGTTGAACGCTCCCCGGACCTTGGTGACCATCGCATGCCGGGTGGAAAAACCGATACGTGAGTGGGTGGGGTCGATCCGCCATTCCCCCGAGAATGCGGATGATAGTTCCGGCATGCAGGCAGCCTCCTGGATCGGGGGCCAGATACTACCGGCAAGAACAGCAGCTGACTACTACCTGACCCGGCAACTCTATAGCTGGTGGGCTATGAGGGCTATTCCAACACAATCCCGGGCACAATGCACGGTGCCGGAAGCGAAATTTTTCCCAAGTCCGAGGCGATTCCAAGGCCCCAAGGCCGGTCCGGCGGCGGCGTCATCCGCCCTACCGCGGCCCGGGGCCGCTCAATACACTGGGCCTATGGGCCCGCACGAGTTTTCCGCGTCCGTCGAGGAACTCTCCCCCAGCCAGTGCTGGGAAATCTTCCGCGAGGCCGACTTCGGCCGCCTGGCAGTGGTCATTGCGGACCATCCGGAACTCTTTCCGATCAACTATGTCGTGGACCATGGCACGGTGGTCTTCCGCACGGCACCGGGCACCAAACTCGACGGTGCCCTCTCCGGGGCCCCTGTCGCATTCGAAGTGGATGGCTTCAGTCCCTCCACGGGCCAGGCTTGGAGCGCGGTGCTGAAGGGCAGGGCCGAGCGGATGACGAGTATCGAAGACGTCCCGACCTCGGCGCTGCTCCCGCTCTTCCCCTGGCAGGGCGGCGAGAAGAACAACTTCATCCGGATTGTGCCCGGGGAAATTTCCGGGCGCCGGTTCACTGTCCCGCCCTCGGTGCGCCGCGGTCCGGGACTGGGCGATTCCCACCGCTTCCAGGTCGAGTGACGCAAGGATTGCGGCCGGAACCACGCGGACGGGCCGGCGCAGGCTGCGGGCCTCAGCGGGCCAGCCGAGGCCCGTACTGCCGGCCGTAAACCCCGTACGCGCGTTCCACCGGCACGATTTCCTTCCCCAGCGGTGTCAGCGATACCGGGATCATCTTCAGGTTGGCGATGGCCAGCGGGATGCCGATGACCGTCAGGGCTTGGGCGATGGCCGTGAGGACATGGCCGGCCGCGATCCAGATCCCGGCAACCAGCAGCCAGATGACATTGCCCAGCGCCGACATCACGGGCATCCGGCCGCCGCGGTCCACCACGGTGCGCCCGAAAGGCCACAACGCGTAGCCGGCGATCCGGAACGAGGCAATGCCGAAGGGAATGGTGACGATGAGCAGGCAGCACACAAGGCCGGCCAGGAAGTAGCCAAGTGCCAGCCAGATGCCGCCGAACACGAGCCAGATGATGTTAAGCACGGCGTTCATACCCGACATTCTGGCCTGCTCCCGGCCGCCGCGCCATCAGGGGTTTCCCTGATGGCGCGGGCAAGCCGGGCCTGGCGCGCACCTTCCCTCTGCTCGCTCCGCTCGCAGCGGGGCCCTCGGGGCTAGCGCGTCACCCCTTCCCTCTGCTCGCTTCGCTCGCAGCGGGGCCCTCGGGGCTAGCTGTCCCGGCGCGCGTTGCTTGCCGGGGCACCGGCGCGGCGGTGCCCGCGGCGCGGGGACGGCGCGGAGCCGCTGCCCCGCTGTTCGTTCCGCGCGCCCTGGGCCTGGGCGGACCGGACGGCGGGGCGTGGAGTCCGGGCGGCCGGTTCCTCCTGCCGCCCGGACCCGGCAGCGCGTCCGCGTGCCGCCTGGCCCCGTCCGGCCTGTCCCCTGCCGCTGCCGGACTGGCTTCGGGCAGCACGCTTGCGCTGGGCGTTGGCCCCGGTGGACTTGCCCTGTCCATGGTTCGCGGGCCGGCGGCTGGCTTCGATGGCGGCCCTGCGGGCCTCGGGGTCGACCTTGGCGGCGACTTCACCGACGAGCCGCGCGACCAGTCCGGAACCGGAGGAGGCTTCCTCGAAGGCCACGTCGACGCCGGCAGCCTTCATCATCTTGCCGACTTCGTGCTTCTGCTCCGGCGTCGCCACGGTCACCACCGTGCCGTCGGAGCCGGCACGTGCGGTGCGGCCGGAACGATGCAGGTAGGCCTTGTGCTCCGTGGGCGGATCCACGTGGACTACCAGCTCGACCTCGTCCACGTGGACACCGCGGGCGGCGACGTCGGTAGCGACCAGCACGCGCACCTCCCCGGAGGAGAATTCGGCCAGGTTGCGGTCGCGGGCATTCTGCGAGAGGTTCCCGTGCAGGTCCACCGCCGGGATGCCGGCATCGGTCAGGGTCTTGGCCAGCTTCCGGGCCTGGTGCTTGGTCCGGGTGAACAGCACCCGGCGGCCCTGGCCTGAGGCCAGGGTCTTGACCAGGTGGCGCTTACCGGCCTGGTCCGGCACTACGAGCACGTGGTGTTCCATGGTCGTGACCGCAGCCTGCGGATCGTCCACGGAATGGGTCAGCGGGTCGGACAGGAACCGCCGGACCAGCTTGTCCACGCCATTGTCCAAGGTGGCGGAGAAGAGCATGCGCTGACCCTGCTCCGGCGTGCTGGCCAGCAGCCGCTGCACCACCGGCAGGAAGCCCAGGTCCGCCATATGGTCGGCCTCGTCGAGCACGGTGATTTCCACGGCCTCGAGCGTGAGGACCTTCTGCCTCATCAGGTCCTCGAGGCGGCCGGGGCAGGCCACGACAATATCGACGCCGGCGCGCAGCGCCTTTTCCTGGCGCTGCTGCGGCACGCCGCCGTAGACCACCGTCGTGTTCAGGCCCAACGCGCCGGCCAGCGGTTCGATGACGGCGTTGATCTGCGTGGCCAGCTCGCGGGTCGGGGCCAGGACCAGTCCCAGCGGGCGCCCGGGCCGGCGGCGGCGGGCGGCCTCCCGCTGCGCCAGCCGCGAGACCAGCGGCAGGGAAAACGCCAGGGTCTTGCCGGAGCCGGTGCGGCCGCGGCCGAGCACGTCGCGGCCTGCGAGCGTGTCCGGAAGGGTTTCGGACTGGATGGGGAAGGGATCGGTAATGCCGGCGGCGGCCAGCGAAGCAACGAGGGGCTTGGAGACGCCGAGCTCGGCAAAGGAGCGCACGGCAGCAGAAACAGTCATAGTTCCGGGAAAAACTTTCGGTCAGTGGCCCCGGTACCGGTATGGCCCAGGGGTCGCCGAAGAAAAGCCAGACAGCGTCAACCGCGTGGTTCCCGGCGGCACGGGTGCGCGGAACCGGATCTGCGGGAGAAGTTTGCATGCGTTCATCGACGCAGGGAACATCCCCGGCAAAGCACCGGATGATGTTCCAAGTAGAGCCATTCTACCAGTGCATGCCGCGGGAACCGTGCCCGGGCCCGGCGGCCCCCGCCTGTCCGGGCCCGTACTCGATACCCTAGTAGGGATGACTACAGCCTCCAGCACCCCCGGCCGGCCCTCCGGCGCCCTTCCCGACGGCAGCCTCGGCGAGCTTGCCGACGATGCCGCGCCGGCAGCAGAACACCACCGCCGGCCGCTCAGCTTTGTCCGCCGCGGCTCGCGGCTGCAGGGGCGCCGGCAGCAGGCCTGGGACCAGTACGCTGCCGACTTCGTGCTCGATGTCCCCCGCCGCGAAGCCGACACGTCGGTGGACCCGGACTTTGTCTTCGACCCCGAGGCCGCTTTCGGCCGGAAGGCACCGCTCGTCGTCGAAATCGGTTCCGGGCTCGGCGAGGCCGTCTGCCACGCGGCAGCGCAGCATCCGGACTGGAACTTCCTCGCGGTCGAGGTCTACCGGCCCGGGCTGGCGCAGACCCTGCTGCGGATCGGGCAGAAGGGCCTGGCCAATGTCCGGGTGGTCCAGGCCAACGCCGCGGAGGTCCTCGCCACCATGCTGCCGCCGGGGTCCGTGGCCGAGCTGTGGGTCTTCTTCCCCGACCCCTGGCACAAGACCCGGCACATCAAGCGCCGCCTGGTCCAGGACAGCTTTGCCGCGGCGGCCGCGCGGGTCCTGCAGCCGGGCGGCCTGTGGCGGCTGGCCACCGACTGGTCTTCCTACGCCATCCAGATGCGCGAGGTGGGGCAGGCAGCCGCGGAGTTCGAGAACGTGCACGAGGGCGAGCGCGCCGGGTCGGACAGCCCGCTGACCCGGGTCTGGGCCAGCGGCGTCGAACAACTGGTCGGCGGGGCCCCGGTGCGCGACGGCCGGGCCCCGGTCAGCACCGGCAATGCCAGCGCGGACGGCGGCGTGGACACGGTCGGCGGCTGGGCCCCGCGGTTCGAGGGCCGGGCCCTGACCAGCTTCGAGCAGAAGGCGCACAAGGCCGGGCGCGGGATCTTCGATCTGACGTTCCGGCGCCGCTAGGGATTGGGACGCTCCCCCGGTTCAGCCGTGCATGTAGACGGCGGCGACCGGGGTGTCGCGCCAGTTGCGGATCTCGACGCAGGTGATGTCCTCGGGCATTGTCGCGGTGGCAGCGACCAGCCTGACCTTCCCCGTCGGCGTCGCCTGCCAGGTGGCCACTTGCCAGTCCATGCCGGTGCGGTCAGTCAGCCACAGGGAGAGCACCCCCTCTTCCGGCAGCCTCGTGCCGTCCACGGCCAGTTCGGTGCCCCACGCCTTGTGGACCAGGTCCAGCTCAACCTGCAGGCCGGAGGAAGCGGTCATCGTGTAGTTCTCCGTCTCCTGCCGCGGGCTCAGCAGCACCGGCCCAACCGCTGCGCCGATAACCAGGCACGCCGCGGCGACACCGGCCACCAGGGCCGCCATCCGCCGGCGCAGGCGCCGGCGGCGCCGGGCCAGTTCCGCCATCAGGGAACGGGCGGCCTCCTGCACCTGTTCGGGCCCGGGGGCGGCCAGCGCCATGGCCTCATCTTCCGTCAGGCCCGCGAGCGCGGCCGGCAGCGACCGGAGTCCGGCCAGTTCGGCACGGCAGTCGGCGCACGCGGCCAGATGCTGCTCAAGCAGCAACCGTTCGCCCTCGTCGATCCCGCCCAGAACGTAGACCCCCAGCAGCAGGCGCAGGTCCCCATGGCTGTCCGTCATGGTGCAACCCCCATCTCGTCCAGCACGGCCCGCAGCGCCTTCGCGGCGTAGAAGGCACGGGATTTCACCGTTCCCAGCGGGATATTGAGCACTTTGGCCGCATCTGCGGCTGTCAGCCGCTGGTAGTGCAGGGCCAGGATCACATTGCGGTGTTCGGCACTGAGCCGTCCCAGCGCCTCCTCCATGAGGACCCGGAGCAGCAGCTTGTCCACCTGGTCGGGCGCGGCCGGGTCGTCGTCCGGAAAGCCCGTTGCCTGGATCCGCCGCGCCCGCCTGCGGTACTCGTCGATGATGACGTGCCGCGCCGTCTGGTACAGGTAGCCGCGCAGGTTCCCCGGATCGGCCCCGCGGCGCCACACCCGCAGGATGGTTTCCTGCACCACGTCCTCGGCCTGGTCCGGGTTGGCCATGGCGGCCAGCACAAAGCGCCGCAGGGCCACCGCGTGGTCACGGTACAACTGCGCGACGGCTTCATCCTCCATGGGCATTGGCGACCTCCTGGCCCGCAGTCCGCCGGCAGCGCCGGGAACCGCATCCAACAATAAGGACGCACACACCATGGGAAAAGGTTCAGCGCCCCGCGGCCAGTACACCCGGGTCCGCTTGGAACTTCCGTGGGAGGCAACCGCACGGGCTGTCCGGACGGCCGCGGTGGAAACACCGGAGGGGAAACCGTCGCCGGCTGAACCATTGCGGCCCGGTCCGGCGTCTTTGCAGGTAGCGGCCCGCATCCGGTGGATCGCGTGCCCGGTACCATCCGGCTGACGGTAAGGAACACCTCATGAAGCTCACATTCAGCGCCGCGGCAGCCCTGCTGGCGGCAGGCCTCCTGGGACTCACCGGCTGCGGGGCCGGCGACAACACGGCGACAGCGCCGGAACCCGAATCCGTGGCTCCGGCCCCGCCGACACCGTCGGTGCCCCAGACACCGTTGGCGCCGGAACCGCAGGGCGGGGCCGAGCTCAAGGTCGCCGATTCGGACCTCGGCGAGATCGTCGTGGATTCCCGAGGGATGACCGTCTACTACTTCACCAAGGACGTCAAGGATTCGGGCAAGAGCAACTGCACCGGGGAGTGCATAGCGGCCTGGCCGCCGGTACTGACCGAGAGCGACAACCCCAAGGTGGAGGGCATCACGGCAACCATCGGCACCATTACGACGCCGGAGGGCAGGAAGCAGATCACCATTGACGGCATGCCGATCTACTACTGGGTCAAGGACAAGGCACCCGGCGACACCACCGGCCAAGGCGTGAACGACGTGTGGTACGTCGTGGCACCCGACGGGGAGATGGTCAGGAAGTAGCCGCTTCCCCAGGTCCTGCGGCCGTCCGCGCGACGCCCCCTCTCACCGGATGGCCGCAGCTGCGCCCGGCGGCGACCGGCGACTTCTCCTGCACAGTCCGGCCGGCGCCGGATTCGTGCACACCGGTGCGCCGTCCGGGTCCGTCCGGGTCTCCGCCGGCCTAGGTTGGGGTCATGGCACAGCACATCAGTATCACGCAACTGCCCGCATCCAGCAGGCCGCGGGAACGCCTGCAGCGGGTGGGCCTGCAGAAACTGCGCGATGCCGAACTGCTGGCGCTGCTTATCGGGACCGGCACCCGGACGGCGAGCAGCCTGGAACTGGGCCGGCTGATCCTCAAACGGCTGGGCGGCCCACCGGGCGTCTGCGCGGCCGGACCTGCCGAACTGCAGGAGATCCCCGGGGTGGGCCCGGCGCTCGCGGCACGGATCGCTGCCGCCATGGAGCTGGCACGCCGGGGCTGAACGCTAACGCTGCGGGCGCCAGATAACCATGGCCTGGCTGCGCGGACGGGGCCGCTGTCCGCGCAGCAAGCTCACCACGTCGCCGGCCAGGCCCGCGGCAAAAACCCGCCCGGCTTCCTGCTCCTCCCGCTGCCTGGCCTCCGCCAGCTCGGTGCTCAGCTCCTTAATGCGGGACTGCAGCGCGGAAACCTGGTGCTCCAGCTCCAGAATGCGCTTGATGCCGGCCAGCGAGACGCCTTCCTGGGACAGCCGCTGCACTTCGCGCAGGGTGTCCACGTCCTGCTGCGAGTACCGCCGCTGGCGGCCCGCCTGCCGGGACGGGGAGACCAGGCCGAGCCGGTCGTACTGGCGCAGCGTCTGCGGATGCATCTCCGCGAGTTCGGCGGCAACGGAGATCACAAAGATGGGCGCATGCCGGTCAATGCTCACTGTTACCCCCTTCTGCCCGGCCTACAGCCTGGCCTTCGCTGCCAGATCCCGGCGGGGATTGGCATCAGCGGTGGCTTCCGCGAAGGCACGCACCGCCTCCTCAGCTTGCTTGTTCAGATTCTGCGGCACCACGATGTCGATCGTCACCAGCAGGTCGCCGGCGCCCTTGGATGTCCGGACACCCCGGCCTTTGACCCGCAGTGTGCGTCCGGATGGCGTGCCCGGCGGAATCCTGACCTTCACCGTCTCCCCCGTCACCGTGGGGACGTCGATCTCCGCCCCCAGTGCGGCCTCGGCAAAGGTCACGGGTACGTGAATGCGGAGGTTGTCGCCGTCCCGGGTGTAGAACGGATGCGGCTGGACGTTGACGGTTACCATCAGGTCGCCGTTGCCGGCCGGCCCCGGCTGCCCCTTGCCCCGGACGCGCACTTTCTGGCCATCCTTAATGCCGGCAGGAATCCGGACGTCGATGACCTCCCCGGAGGGCTCGCGCAGCCCGATCCTGGTGCCGTTGATCGAGCCGGCGAAGGAGATGCTGGTCGAGGCCGTGCGGTCCGCGCCCTTGCGCGGCGGCGCCTGCGGAGGCTGGAAGCCGCCGCCGAAACCTCCGCCAAAGAGGTCGGCGAACTCCGGCGGAATGTTGCCCCCGCCGAACCCGCCCGCGGAGCGGCCGCGGGGGGCATGGCCGAACAGGTTCCCGAAGATATCCTCGAAGCCGCCGGCACCCGGTCCCCCGGCCCCGCCCGCGGTAAAGCGCGCCCCGCTGCCCATGGCGCGGATCGCGTCGTACTGCTGGCGTTCCTCCGGGTCGGACAGGACCGAATAGGCCTCGGACACGTCCTTGAACATCTTTTCCGCGGCATCGTTGCCGGCATTGGTGTCCGGATGGTATTTCCGGGCCAGCTTGCGGTAAGCCTTCTTGATGTCCGCGTCGGACGCGTCCTTGGCGACACCAAGGATCTTGTAGAAGTCTTTCTCGACCCAATCCTGGCTAGCCATCCAGCCGCCTCCTCATCAATACGAAAATTCCAGGTTCCGCGTATGTGCCAACGGTACGGAAGCCGGATCGGTCTCCGAGGAAGGCGGCTTTAATATTTCCTGCGAGCTCTGCGAGCCGGAAATTTCGTTGCCGCCGTTCGGAGACCGATCCGGCGCCCAAGGTGAGGTTTACTCCGGTACTGCCACAATCACCTGTGCCGCGCGCAGGATGCGGTCGCCGGACTTGTAGCCCTGGCGCAGCACCTGCTGCACGGTGTCGGTGCTGACCTCGGCGCTGGGCTGCTGCATCAGTGCCTCGTGGATGTTCGGGTCGAACTCCACGCCGGTCTCCCCGATGCGCTCGAGCCCGAGTCCGGCCAGTGCCGTTTCCAGCTTCGTCGCGATCGCGGCGAACGGCCCCTCCGCGAGGTCGCCATGCTGGCGGGCGGCTTCGATGTCGTCCAGCACCGGCAGCAGCGTGTTCAGCACGCCGATCACCGCCAGCTCACCGGCCACCGCGCGGTCGCGCTCGACGCGCTTGCGGTAGTTGACATACTCCGCCTGCAGGCGCAGCAGGTCGTTGCGCAGTTCCTCGGCGAGGTTCTGCTCCTGCGTCCCGGCCGAGGCCTCGTTCAGGATCTGTTCGGCCTGGGCCAGCGCGTCCCCCGAATCGTGGGCCTCGTCCACCGGGCGGACCTCCTCATGGGCCGGCGCCTCCGGGTGCCCGCTGCCGCGCACCTTGCCCGTCGCCGGATCGATCTTCCGGTTGTCCCGGATTTCGATCGGTTCCTGGCCGGGCGCCGAGTGCTCTTCCTCGTGTCCGTGATGGGGCATGGTTACTTCTTCTCGTCTTCGTCAACAACTTCGGCATCAACGATGTCCTCGTCGCCACCGGCGGAGGTACCCGCGGAGCCGGCGCCGTCGGACGCACCCGCACCGGCGGAGGCGCCGCCGGTCTGGGCCTGGGCGTAGATGGCCTCGCCCAGCTTGGTCTGCGACTGCTGCAGCTTCTCGAACGCGGCCTTGACCTCGTCGTCGTTGTCCTGGGACTCCAGGACCTTCTTCAGCGCGTCGACGTCAGCCTTGACCTCGGTCTTGACCGCCTCGGGCAGCTTGTCATCGTTGTCGACCAGCAGCTTGTCCACCGAGTACGCCAGCTGTTCGGCGGAGTTGCGCCGGTCGGCAGCCTCGCGGCGCTTCTTGTCCTCGTTGGCGTGCGCCTCGGCGTCGCGGACCATGCGGTCGATGTCCTCCTTGGACAGCGCGGTGCCGCCGGTGATGGTCATCGACTGCTCGGCCCCGGTGCCCTTGTCCCTGGCGGACACGTGCACGATGCCATTGGCGTCGATGTCGAAGGTGACCTCGATCTGCGGCACGCCGCGCGGAGCGGGGGCGATGCCGGTCAGCTCGAAGGTGCCCAGCGGCTTGTTGTCCCGGGTGAACTCGCGCTCGCCCTGGAAGACCTGGATGGCCACGGACGGCTGGTTGTCGTCGGCCGTGGTGAAGGTCTCGGAGCGCTTGGTCGGGATCGCGGTGTTGCGCTCGATCAGCTTGGTCATCACGCCACCCTTGGTTTCGATGCCCAGGGACAGCGGGGTGACGTCGATGAGCAGCACATCCTTGCGCTCCCCCTTGAGCACGCCGGCCTGCAGGGCGGCGCCGACGGCGACGACCTCATCCGGGTTCACGCCCTTGTTCGGTTCCTTGCCGCCGGCCATCTCGCGGACCAGTTCCACGACGGCGGGCATGCGGGTGGAACCGCCGACCAGGATGATGTGGTCGATGTCGGAAACCTTGATGCCGGCCTCGGTGATGACATCATGGAACGGCTTCTTGGTCCGCTCGAGCAGATCCGCGGTCAGTTCCTGGAACTTGGCCCGGGAGAGGTGCTCGTCCAGGTGGACCGGACCCTCGGGGGTGACCGAAAGGTACTGCAGGGAGATGTTGGTGGAGGATGCCGAGGACAGTTCCTTCTTGGCCTGCTCCGCGGCCTCCTTCAGGCGCTGCAGGGCGATCTTGTCCTTGGACAGGTCAGCCCCCTTGGCCTTGGCCTGCTGAAGCAGGTAGTCGACCACGCGCTGGTCCCAGTCGTCGCCGCCGAGACGGTTGTCGCCGGCGGTGGCGCGGACCTGGATCGTGGAAAACTCATCTTCATCCTTGCCCACTTCCAGCAGGGACACGTCGAAAGTGCCGCCACCGAGGTCGAAGACCAGGATGAGCTCGTCTTCCTTGCCCTTGTCCAGGCCGTAGGCCAGGGCAGCGGCCGTGGGCTCGTTGACGATGCGCAGCACGTTCAGGCCGGCAATCTCGCCGGCCTCCTTGGTGGCCTGGCGCTCAGCGTCGTTGAAGTACGCCGGAACGGTGATCACCGCATCGGTGACCTTCTCGCCCAGGTACGATTCGGCGTCGTGCTTGAGCTTCTGCAGGATGCGGGCGGAGATTTCCTGCGGGGTGTACTTCTTGCCGTCGATCTCCTTGAACCAGTCGGTGCCCATGTGGCGCTTGACCGAGGAGATGGTGCGCTCGATGTTGTTGACGGCCTGGCGCTTGGCGATCTCGCCGACCAGGACCTCGCCTGCCTTGGAGAAGGCCACCACGGAGGGCGTGGTGCGGCTGCCCTCGGCGTTGGCGATGACGGTGGGCTCGCCACCTTCCAGCACGGAGACCACTGAGTTGGTGGTTCCCAGGTCGATTCCTACTGCGCGGGACATACGCTTTCCTTTCACTTTCGGCCGCAGGACGGCCGTCTTGAGCGTTCTGCACTCAAGTTTACCCGCCTCTGTACCGATGTCAAACAAACCTGAGCGCAACAGGCTCAAGTTTGGCCGACGGAGTATACGGCCGGACCGGGGGAAACGGGCAGGAATTTAACCTCGCGCAACAGTACCGGCGCCATGCTACGCCGCGGGGGGACATGCGGAGTAACCTCCAGCTATGAAACATGAGGTCTACTCGCACGGCCACCATCGCAGCGTGGTCAATGCCCACGCCGTCCGTACCGCCGCGGACTGTGCGGCGTACCTGCTCCCGCACCTGAAGCCGGGCATGGCCCTGCTCGACGTCGGCTGCGGCCCGGGCAGCATCACCGCCGACCTGGCCGAGCTGGTGGCCCCCGGGGAAGTCATCGGGCTGGACCGCTCCGAGGACGTCCTGGAGCAGGCGGCGGAGCTGGCGGCCCTGCGCGGGATCGAGAACGCCACCTTCGCCAGCGGCAACATCTACGACCTGGAGTACGACGACGACACCTTCGACGTCGTCCATGCGCACCAGGTGCTGCAGCACCTGGCCGACCCGGTGGCCGCCCTCTACGAGATGCGCCGGGTGGCCAAGCCCGGCGGGATCATTGCCGTGCGCGACGCGGACTTCCACGGCATGAGCTGGTATCCGGCCCTGCCCGAACTGGACGACTGGATGGAGACCTACCAGCAGATCGCCCGCGGCAACCAGGCCGAGCCGGACGCCGGCCGGCACCTACTGTCCTGGGCCCTGGCGGCGGGACTGCGGGACATCACCCCGTCCTCCTCGAACTGGCTGTATGCCACCGAGGAGAAGCGCGCCTGGCAGGGCACCGTCTGGTCCGAGCGCGTGCTGCACTCGGCCTACGCCGAACAGGCCTTGGAGCGCGGCATCACCGACCAGGCCGGGCTGGAACGGATCGCGCAGGGCTGGCGGGACTGGGCCAAGGCCCCGGACGGCTGGTTCCTCATCCCCAACGGGGAAATCCTGGCCCGGAAGCCGTAGGCGGACGCCGCGGAACCACCGGCGGGGCCGGCCCGGCCGCTGTGCAGCGGTCCGGGCCGTAGGATCGGCTGGTGCAGTTTTCCCTCTGGCTGGCGCTGCTGGGCGCCGCGATCGTCATCAGCTTCACCCCGGGCGCCGGCGCCATCAACACCATGAGCAACTCGCTCAACGCCGGATTCCGCCGCTCCCTCTGGGGCATCCTCGGCCAGCAGGCCGCACTGGTCATCCATGTGGCCATCGTGGCCCTGGGCCTGGGCCTGCTGGTCTCGAACTCCCCGGTGCTGTTCGCAGCCATCAAGTACGCCGGCGCCGCCTACCTGGTCTACCTGGGCCTGCGGCAGTTCTTCGCCAGCCCGCACGGCAGCGCGGCGGTGGCCGAGTCCCGGCGGGACGAACCGGCCTTCTCCATGTTCCGGCGCGGCCTGTGGGTCAACCTGCTCAATCCGAAGGCCATCGTCTTCTTCCTGGCCTTCATGCCCGGCTTCATCCGGCTGGATGAGCCGCAGCTGCCGCAGTACCTGGTGCTCATCGCCACGGTGGTGGCCGTGGACATCCTGGTCATGTGGTTCTTCTTCGCCGCCGCGGCCAGGTCCTTCCAGCGCTTCACCCGCACCGTGCGCGGGCTGATGCTGTTGAACCGGACCTTCGGCGTCCTGTTCATCAGCGTGGGTCTGATGCTGGCGCTGCTCTAACTAGACTCATGGCTATGTACCGCATCATCACCGTCTGCACCGGGAACATCTGCCGCTCGCCAATGGCCGAATTCATGCTCACGCAGGCCGTCGCCGAGGCCGGGCTCGCCAGCGATGTCACCGTGGATTCGGCGGGAATCTCGGACTGGGAGGCCGGCCGGCCGATCGATCCGCGGGCGGCCAGGCGGCTGGCCCTGGCCGGGCTGGCCAGCGAGGCGCACCGCGCCCGGCAGTTCGAGCTGCTCTGGTTCGCCGACCGGGACCTGATCCTCACCCTGGACGCCGACCACTTCGACGAACTGCTGCGCCTGGCCCCGGACGAGGCAGCCCGCGGCAAGGTGAGGATGTTCCGCTCCTTCGATCCGGCCCTGGCCGGACGCGCTCCCGAAGAACAGGGCATCTACGACCCGTGGTTCGGCAACGACGCGGATTTCGACGCCTGCTGGGAGATGATCCGATCGGCCGTGCCGGGGATTGTCGAGTACGTGAGGAAATCCCTCGATGCCCGCCGCTAAGCCGTTCATCATTGCCGTGGACGGCCGGTCCGGTGCCGGCAAAACCACGCTGGCCGTGGAACTGGCGGCCCTGCTGCGCGCCCACCGCGGCGTGGCCCTGTTCCATCTGGAGGATATCTATCCGGGCTGGGGCGGACTGGCGGACGGCCAGCGGCGCTACCGCGAGATGGTGCTCGAGCCCCTGGCCGCCGGCCGGCAGGCCGTGTGGACCAGCTGGGACTGGCAGCGCGGTACGGACGGACCCGCACGCACCACCGATCCTGCCGAAGTGGTGCTGGTGGAAGGCGTCGGCGCCGCCCACGCCGCCGCGCGGGAGCTGATCGGCGCGACCATCTGGATCGAGGCCGAGGCAGCCCCCCGGCGCCGGCGCGCGCTGGCGCGCGACGGCGCCGGCTACGAGCCGTACTGGGACATGTGGGCGGCCCAGGAGGATGCCTGGCTGGCCGGCGACGACGTCGGCGGCCAGGCCGACGTCGTCGTGCACGGGCCGGGCGGGGACAGCACCCCCGCCGAGGTGCTGCGCGCGCTGGCCACCCTGCCCCAGCTGGAGGCCCTGCTGGCGCCCGAGCACGCCCACCTGGCCAGGCAGCGGGGCAACCGTCTCCTGGCCGAGCGGGTGGATGCCTACCCCGACGCCGAGCGCCTGTTCGGCCGGCTCTACGGGCAGGCCGAGCACGCGGTGTGGCTGGACAGTTCCGACGCCGGGGCGGCCCCGGTTCCGGGGGCCCCGGCCCGCAGCGCGCTGAGCATCCTCGCCGACGATGCCGGCAGCTTCGGCCGCTACGCCGAACACCGTTCCGGCACCACCTGTGTCCGGGCCGGGGCCGTCACCACCCGGGTCCGCGGACCGTTCTTCCGCTGGCTCGAATCCGCCTGGACCGGCGGGCCGTCGCTGCCGGCCCAGGTGCCCGGCGAGTTCGCCCTGGGCTGGGTCGGCTACCTCGGCTACGAGCTCAAACGCGAGGCCGGGGCCCGGGACGTTGCCTCCGAGGTGCCCGATGCCGCCCTGGTCCATGCCGGCCGGGCCGTGCTGCTGGACCATGAGCAGCGCTGCACCTGGCTGCTGGCACTGTCCGGCGACGACGGTGCCACCGGCAGCGATGCCGTGCCCGGGCATGACGGGAACGAAGTCCACCGGTGGCTGGCGGAAGCCCGGGCCGCGGTCGCGGGCACGGCCGGGACGGCCGGCGGCCCGGCGGCCTCCGGCGGTGCCGGCAGCTTTCCACGGCTGCAGTTCAGCGTCCGCGACAGCCGGGAGGAATACCTGGCGAAGATCCGCCGCGCCCAGGAGGAAATCCGCGAGGGCAACTCCTACGAGGTCTGCCTGACGACGGCGCTCCAGGCCCGGCTGCCGGAACCGGTGGACCCGCTGCGCATCTATGCGGCGCTGCGCCGCAGCAACCCCGCCCCCTTCGCCAGCTTCCTGCGGCTGGGCGGGCTGGCGGTGGCCAGCACCTCCCCGGAGCGGTTCCTGCGGATCAGTGCCGGCGGGGCGCTGCGGGCCGAGCCGATCAAGGGCACCCGGCGCCGCGACGCGGATCCGGCCGTTGATGCCGCACTGCGGGCGGACCTGTTGGCCAGTGCCAAGGACCGGGCCGAGAACATCATGATCGTGGACCTGCTGCGCAATGACCTGAGCCACTTCGCGGTGCCGGGTTCGCTGCAGGTCAGCCGGCTCTGCGCGGTCGAAAGCTACGCCACGGTGCACCAGATGGTCTCCACCATCGACGCACAGCTGTCCCCGGAGGCGGTGCGGGCCGAGGCCGTGCTCGCGGCCTTTCCGGCCGGGTCGATGACCGGGGCGCCGAAGATCAGCACGATGGAGATCCTCGACGAGCTCGAGTCCGGGCCGCGCGGGGTCTATTCCGGCGCCATCGGATATTTTTCGCCCAACGGGGCCGCTGATCTGTCGGTGGTGATCCGCACCCTGGTGATGCACGGCGGCCGGCTCTCCCTCGGCGTCGGCGGCGCGGTCACCGCGGATTCGGTTCCCGAGGACGAATGGGACGAGGTGCGGGCCAAGGCCTTCGGGGTGCTCTCGGCCCTGGGCGCGGAATTTCCGGACTGAGCCCGGAGCAGGCGAAGGAGCACGACATGAAGGCCCTGGTCTGCGGCGCCGGGATTGCCGGACTGTCCGCCGCCGGGTTCCTGGCCCGCAGCGGCTGGCAGGTGACGGTGCTGGAACAGGCTCCGGCACCGCGGCCCGAGGGCTATCTGATCGATTTCTTCGGCCCCGGCTGGGCCGCCGCGGACTCCCTGGGGGCGCTGGAGCGGATCCGCGAAGCCGGCTACGCCATCCCCCGCGTGGACTACGTGGGCCGCACCGGCCGCCGGCGGGCCAGCCTCCGCTCCGCCGGCTTCTCCCGCCTGGCCGGCGGGGCACTGGCCAGCATCCTGCGGCCGGACCTCGAACAGGCGCTGCGCGGCTGCCTGCCGGACTCGGTGGACCTGCGCTACGGCATACAGGTCACCGCGGTGCAGCAGGACGACGACGGCGTGCAGGTGGCCGCCGGCAGGGCCGGCAGCTTCGCAGCCGACCTGCTCGTCGGCGCCGACGGAGTGCATTCGGCCGTCCGCGGCCTGGTCTTCGGCCCGGAGCAGGACTATTTCCGGTTCCTGGGCTACCACGTGGGCGCCTACCTGTTCGAGGATGCGCAGGTGGCCGCGGAGCTGGGCAACCGGGTGGCGGTGACCGATACCCGGGACGAGGCCATGTTCTTCTACCGGCTGCGCGACGGGCGCACCACGGCCATGGCCGTGCATCGGACGGACTCCCCGGCGCTGCCGGCCGATCCCCGGGCGGAACTGCGGCGGCGGTACGGCCGGCTGGGCTGGATCTGCCCGGCGGCCCTGGCGCACTGCCCGGACCGGTTCTACTACGACCAGGTCGCGCAGATCCAGATGCCCGGCTGGCATGCCGGCCGGACCGTTCTGCTGGGCGACGCCGCGGCGGCGGTTTCCCTGCTGGCCGGACAGGGGGCGTCGCTGGCCGTTGCCGGCGCGCAGGTCCTGGCCGGGGAGCTGGCCGCGCAGCCGGATCCTGCCACCGGGCTGCAATCCTTCGAGGACCGGTGGCGGCCGCAGGTGCTGCGGCACCAGGCGGCCGGACGGGCGGCCGCGAAGTGGTTCGTGCCCGCGACGCCGCTGGCCTCCGCCGTCCGCCGCACCCTGGTCCGGCTCTCCGGCCTCCCCGCCGTCGCCCGGCTCATCGGCCGCACCGTCGCCGGCCAGTAGGCACGGGCCGGGTTACTGCAGGGTTGCGGTGAGCCGGCAGACGTTGTCGATGTACCGTTCGCCGCGCGGCCGCCGCGCCCATTCGTCCAGCGTCAGTTCACGTGAAACCTTCCGGTAGCTGTCGGCGATCTCCAACAGCCGCGGCACGATGTCGTCGCCGAGCATCATCAGGGACACCTCCAGGTTCAGCGAGAAGGAGCGCATGTCCAGGTTGCTCGAGCCCAGCACCCCCACGTACCCGTCCACCGTGAGGAACTTCGCATGCAGTACCATCGGCTTCGGATACAGGTAGATCCGCACCCCGGCCTGCAGCAGCGCCTGGTAATAGGAGCGCTGGGCGTGGTGGACCAGGAACTGGTCGCCCTGTTCGGAGACGAACAGCTCCACGTCCACGCCGCGCTGTGCCGCCGTCGTGATGGCATAGAGCAGCGAATCGTCCGGCACGAAGTACGGGCTGCACACCGAAAGCCGCTCCACCGCCGAGTAGATGAGCGTGTTGAACAGGCGCAGGTTGTTCTCCGCCTCGAAGCCCGGGCCGCTCGGGACCACCTGGCAGGTCATCGGCCCGGACTCGGTCACGCTGGACGGGGTGAACAGTTCGTGCGCGAGCAGCTCGTCCGTCTCGCTGTACCAGTCGGTGGCGAAGACGACGTTCAGCGCGGTGACGATGGGTCCTTCCAGCCGGGCCATCAGTTCCACCCAGCCGCGGCCGGTGCGGCGGCTGGAAGCGCGCAGGTATCCCGGTTCGATCAGGTTCTGTGAACCGGTGAAAGCCACGTGCCCGTCCACCACGAGGATCTTGCGGTGGTTGCGCAGGTCCACCCGGCGCCACTGGCCGCGGACCGGGAAGATCGGCAGCATGCGGTGCCACTGGATCCCGCTTTGCTTGAGCCAGCGCAGGAATTTGCGGTAGCCGGCCACCCGCAGGGTGCCGATGTGGTCGAACAGCAGGCGCACGGTGACGCCGCGGCGGGCAGCCTCCTGCAGCGCCTCGAACAGCTCGTCCGTGACCTCGTCCTTGGCCATGATGTAGAACTCGACGTTGACGTACTCGCGGGCCTGGCGCACCGCTTCCGTCATCGCCGCGATCGAGGCGCGGTAGTCGGCGAACAGCTGCACGGTATTGCCGTCCAGCACGGGGAACGAGCCAAGCGTGCGGTTGAGTTCGGCCGCCGAATGCACCCAGGTGGGCGCCTCCATCGCGCTGCGCGGCTCCTTCAGCTCCCGGGTAGCCTCCAGGACTTTCTGGTTGATCTCGGCCTGCTGGCGGAGCCGGCGGGAGGAGAGCTTGTAGCTGCCGAACATCAGGAACAGCGGCAGGCCCACCAGCGGGATGAGGAAAATCGCCAGCAGCCAGGCCATGGCCGTGGTGGGCCGGCGGTTGCCGGGCACAATGCCCAGGGCGGCGAGGCGGATGACCATGTCGAGGATACCGAAGAGGACCAGCACCCAGTTGGGGAATGCGCCCCACCCCGCCAGCGGCCACAACACGTCCCGTAATTCCCCCCTCCCGCCGGCCTTCGGCGTCGCTGTCCCTAGACTAACGCGTCGCGGCTCCCCCGCTTTCGCAAGCTCAAGCGGGGCCCCTGCCGCTAGGCTGGAATGCATGACAGTTTTGGTGTTCCTCGATCCCGACCATGAAAACGGCCGGGTAGCCGATGCGTCCAAGCCCCAGCTGATGGCCACCGACCAAGGTGTGACCCGGGGGGACGGCATCTTCGAAACCATGCTCGCCGTGGACGGAACACCACGGAAGCTCTCCGCCCACCTGGCCCGGCTCGCCGCCTCGGCCGAGGCCATGGACCTGGTGATCCCGCCCGCCCCGGCGTGGGAAAGGGCGATCGCCACTGCCCTCGCCGAGCATCCTCCGGCCACCGAGCTGGTGGTCAGGCTGCTGGTGACCCGCGGGGTCGAGGGAGCCGGCACCCCCACCGCATGGGTCCAGGCCAGCGCCCCGGGGACCTCCGGCCGGCAGCAGCGCGAGACCGGCATCGAGGTGCTGCTGCTGGACCGCGGCTATGACAGCTCGGTGGCCGAACGCGCACCCTGGCTGCTGCTGGGCGCCAAGACCCTCTCCTACGCCGTCAACATGGCGGCGCTGCGCTACGCGAAGAAGCAGGGCGCGGACGATGTCATCTTCACCTCCAGCGACGGCCGGGTGCTCGAAGGCCCCACCTCCACGGTGCTGATCGCCACCGTGCGCGACGGCGTGAAGACGCTGACCACTCCGCTGCTGGAAAGCGGGGTGCTGCCGGGCACGTCCCAGGGCGCGCTGTTCAAGACCGCGGCAGAAGCCGGCTGGCACCTCGGCTACGGCCCGCTGGAGCCGCACGATCTGTTCGAGGCCGACGCGGTCTGGCTGGTCTCGAGCATCCGGCTGATGGCTCCGGTGCGCAGCATCGACGGCAAGGAGATCCCGGTCTCGCGGGAGTTGACCGAGGAACTGACCGCGCTGCTGGTCAAGGGCAGCCGCGACTAACCTCAGGCAAACACCAGGTTCCAGGTCCCGGCGCCCACCGCCGCTGCCAGGGCGGCGCCGGCGATCAGCAGCCCGCCCAGCACCACCCACACATCGATGGTGCTGAACGTCGATTCCCGCGCCCAGCTGCGCCGGGCGCCGCCGAAGCCGCGGGCCTCCATGGTCACCGCCAGCCGGGAGGCCCGCCGGATGGCCTGGACCAGCAGCCCAAAGCTCTGCCCCAGCATCGCGTGCGCCCGCCGCAGCGGGCCGCCCTGCGCGCCGACGCCGCGGGCCCGGCGCGCCATGCCGATGGTCTGCCACTCCTCCGCCATGAGTCCGACCAGCCGCAGCGCGGCCAGGGTGCCCAGCACGAAGCGGTGCGGCAGCCTGGCCTTCTGCGCGAGTGCATCGGCCAGGTCCGTGGGGTCCGTGCAGCTCATCAGCAGGATCGCCGGCAGTGCGATCGCCAGGCCGCGCAGCATGAACCCCAGCCCCAGCTGCAGCGATCCTTCGCTGATGGACCAGATGCCTGCGTCGAGCAGCACCTCGCCGCTGTCCGCGGAGAGGATCGCGGTGCTCCAGCCGCCCAGCAAGGCGGCCAGGATCAGCGGCCAGCCGCGCTGCCACAGCAGGCGCACGGTCAGCCCGGCCAGCGGGAAGAGCGCCAGCTCGCCCAGCAGCGCCACGGACGCGGACACCCAGTCGATGGACAGCGCCAGCACCAGCGTGATCAGCATGACGGCGGCGAACTTGGCCAGCGGGTTGGCCCGCGCCAGCAGTGCCTGGCTGCCGTGCAGGGTCAGGGCCTGCCTCATGCGGCACCTGCCGTCATCGGGGCCGAGCCCAGCCGGAGCCCGGTGCCGCCCAGGACCGCGCTGAATTCCTCGTCGTGGGTCACGGAAACCACCGCGGTGCCGGCATCGAGCAGTTCGGAGAGGAACGAGGCCAGTTCGGCCCAGGTGTTCGCGTCCTGGCCGAAGGTGGGCTCGTCGAGCACGAGCACCTGCGGGTGCGCCGCCAGGACGGTGGCCACCGACAACCGCCGTTTCTCGCCGCCGGAGAGTGTGTAGGGGTTGGCCTCCGCCAGGTGTGCCAGGCGCAGCCGCTCGAGCAGTTCGTCCACCCGCTCTGCGCCGCGGCCCAGCTGCCGCGGGCCGAACATGAGCTCGTCCCGGACCGTGCCGGCGACGAACTGGTGCTCGGGCTCCTGGAAAACGGTCCCGATGCGCGAAATCAGCTGCACCGCCTTCCACCGGTACGGGTCGGTTCCCGCACCTGCGCCGAGCGCCTCCGTGGCAACCACCCTGCCGGCGGCAGGTGCGAGCAGTCCGGCCAAGGTCAGCGCCACCGTGGACTTACCGGCGCCGTTGGGGCCGGTGATGGTCAGGGCCCGGCCGGCCCGGACCTCGGCGTTGACCCCTGACTGCACCGGCACCGGACGCGGGCCCCGGCGGCGCTGCCGTTCCCGGGACACCGCCAGGTCCTCGGCGGCCAGCAGCAGGCTGCCGCCGCCGTCGCCGCGCCGGGCCCGGGTGGCAGGCAGGTGGCCGGGCACCCACACCCCGGCGGCGGCGAGCATGGCCCCGGCCCGGGCCAGCACCTGCTCCGGCGGACCGTCCAGCAGCACCGCCGGCTGCTGCCGGCCCTGGGCGTCGAGGCCCGGCTGCAGCACCACGATCCGGTCCACGAGATCCTTCCACACGGCTACGCGGTGCTCGACCACCACCAGGGTGGCGCCGGTCTTGTCCAGGCACCGGCCGACGGCGTCGCGCACCTCCAGCACGCCGGCCGGATCCAGGTTGGCGGTGGGCTCGTCCAGCAGGACCAGCCCGGGGCGCATGGCCAGGATGCCTGCCAGCGCAAGGCGCTGCTTCTGTCCGCCGGACAAGGACGACGTCGGGTGGTCCAGGGCAAAGCCGGCCAGTCCGACGTCCTCAAGCGCTTCCTGCACGCGCGGCCAGATCCGCTCCCGGGGCACGGCAAGGTTTTCGGCGCCGAAGGCCACATCGTCGCCCAGCCGGGAGAGCACCACCTGGGTTTCCGGGTCCTGCTGCATCAGCCCGGCCCGGCCGCGGCCGGCCCGGGGCGCGGCGCCGTCGACCAGCAGCGTGCCGGTCTCGTCGGCACCGTCGTCGTCGTCACCCAGCACCCCGGCCAGGGCGTGCAGCAACGTCGACTTGCCGGCGCCCGAGGCGCCCAGCAGCAACACCCGCTCGCCCGGGAGGATCTCCAGGTCCAGGCCATGCACGGCGGGGGCCGGACGGCCCGCATGCCGCCAGCCCCAGCCGCGGGCGGAGACGGCGGCCGGCCGCACCGCGGCCGGACCGCTGCTGTTGTCGGCGGACATCAGGAAAAGACCGGCTCCGAGGCGGCCCGGCGGGACGCGAAGGAGCTGAGCACCCCGGTCCTTGCCAGGCCCCGGGTGGCGATCCAGGACAGGGCCCCGGCAATGATCGCTCCGGAGACCGCGGTGAACACGATGTAGGCGAGCTTGTCCCCGGCCTCATAGGCGATGTTCCAGCCCCACGGCGCAAAGGAGTCGTTCAGGCCGCAGAACAGCCCTGCCCCTGCCCCGGCCAGCAGCGACACCGGCAGGTTGAACTTCCGGTAGACGAACGCCGCGAACACCAGTTCGGCGCCCAGGCCCTGCAGGAGGCCGGAGATCAGCACCGTGGTGCCGTACTGCGACCCCATGATGAGCTCCCCGGTGGCGGCGACGGTTTCGCAGAACAGCGCCGCGCCCGGCTTGCGGATGATGAGCATGCCCAGCACGGCCGGAATCATCCAGCCGCCGGCGTAGAGGCCGGTCAGGGGCGGGTAGATGGCGTTCAGCGGCGCGGAAACGAGGTGGGCGCCCTGGGACCAGGCCCAGAAGATCACGCCGCCGGCGACGGCGATGAGGGCTGCCACCACGATGTCCACGACGCGCCAGTGGTAGCCGGTCCTGGCAGCCTTGGACGCTGTGGCAGGAACTTCAGTCATGTTGTCCTCCTGAGGTACAGGAGGGGAAAGTGCTTCCCGGCCCGGCGCGGCTCGCCGCCCGGTTCCGGACACTCTGAGAACTCGACTCCCTTCGCCGGTACTAACCGGAGCAGGTTCGAGGGTCTGCGGTGGTCCGCACTCTCAGCGTCCCGTCCCGGCCGGCCCAAGGCCGCGGGAACGGACGCTCCCCTGTCGTTGATGTGCTGTTTTCAGCGTGTTCCAGTCTACACCGTCGCCGCCGGGTCCGGGACGCCGGGGCGGACGCGCCGGGGACGCCGGCCTCCCCGTTCGCGCCCTGCCCCACACGCTCCGCATGCGGGTCCCCGGGTGCGAAGCACCACGGGGCAGCGGGTCGGGTCCCTCGGCACTCGCTGCGAGCGATAGCGCCTACGCCGCCTCCCACCGCTCGCTGCGCTCGCGGCGGGGCCCTCGGCGGCATAGGCTGGAGCCGGATATGACGGATGCCGAGGAACGGGAGTTGCAGTGGACGGATTCTTCAAGGTCATGGGGACCCTGGTCAGCATCGGCACGGGCCTGCTTGCCAGCAAGGTCATCGACGTCGTCTGGAAGAAGGCCACGGGCAAGGACTCGCCCAAGCGCGACGACGACATGGAAAACAGCCTGCGGGCCACGCTGGCCTTCGCGCTGGTCTCCGGCGCCGTCAGCACCGTCATCCGGGTGCTGTCCCAGCGCGGGACCCAGCGGGCCATCGCGCGCTTCACGAAGACCCGGGACCTGGTCTAGGGATTGGGGCGCTCCCGCAGTGTCGGCTGCGCCGCCACGGCGGGGCCCTCGCGCCCCACTCGAGCAGCAGCCCCGTCGCCGGCCGGGTCGGCGGCGGCCTTTTGCACCACCGCGTCCAGTTCGTCCTCGCTGAGTGTGTCCTTGCGCAGGTGCTTGGTCCGGTAGCCGGACCGCCCCACCATGTGGGCGGAGACCGGGACGGTCAGCAGCTGGAACAGCCAGGCAATGGCCAGCAGCGGCACGACCGCCCAGCTGCGCAGCTGCAGGCCCAGGCCGGTGAGCAGCAGCAGCAGGCCAAAGACCTGCGGCTTGGTGGCCGCGTGCATGCGCGAGAGCAGGTCGGGGAAGCGGAGCAGGCCAATGGCGGCTGCGAGGGACATCAGGGCCCCGATCACCAGGCAGGCCGCCGAGGCAAGGTCCAGCAGCAGGTCAATGTTCATGGGGCCGCCTGTCGATGACGAACCGGGCGACGGTCACTGAGCCGATGAAGCCGACCAGGCAGATGACCACCACCAGGACCAGATTGTTCTGGTGCCCGTTCACGGCCATCTCGGTAATCAGTGCCGCCGAGACCACGGAGAGCAGTACGTCGATGGCCAGCACCCTGTCCAGCAGGGACGGGCCCCTGATGGTGCGGACAATGGCCGCGGCCGCGGACACCGTCAGGAGCGCGGCAACCGCCACCAGGACGGCCCCCGCCAAGCTTTCGGTCATGGCTTCCCCGCTTCTTCCGGGACCGGCCCGCTGCCGGTTTCCGCCCGGACCAGTGCCAGTTCCTCCCGGGTGCCGAAGGCGCGGATCAGCGCCGCCTCGATCCGCAGCACCTGGCCGCGGAAGGCCTCGGCTTCCCGCGGCCCCGGAATGTTCAGGCAGTGCAGGTAGAGGGTGGAGGTGGAGCGGTCCACTTCCACCACCAGGCTGCCCGGAATCAGTGAAATCGCGTGCCCGGTGGCGGTGAGGATCAGGTCGGACCGGGTGCGCAGCCGCACTGCCAGCACCGCATTGCGGATCCTGGGACCGGCGGCCACGGCCAGCCAGAAGACCTGGAAGCTGGCCACGGCCACCTGGTAGACGAACTTCACCAGGAACAGCACACCGGCAAGGACGTTCAGCCGTCCGCCCAGTTCCACCGGGGGCAGGTAGAACAGGTTCACCACCACCACTGCGATGAGGGCGCCGAACAGCAGGTTGCCGGCGCTAAAGTCCTGCCAGAGCGCCCCCCAGAGCAGCACCAGCCAGATGAGCAGGGGCAGTTCGGTCAGGAACGGGATCCGGGGCCGCCGGTCCGGGCGCTTCATGGTCCTGCTCCTTCGCTGATGCTTCCGTCGGTGCCGGCACCCGTCCCCGGGCCGAGCACGGCGTCGATGTACGGGGTGCGTTCGAGCATCTGCCCGGCTGCATAGTCGCTGAGCTCGAACAGCGGTCCGGCGAACACCGTCAGGGCGACGCCGAGGAGCACCAGGCCGGCGGTAGGGGCCATCATGGTGCGCGGCAGCAGTGCGACGGAGCCCTTGCCGGTGAACCGGCCGGACGGCTTGTGGGAGACGGACCGCGAGGTGCGCAGCATCGAGCCGTCCGCCGTGGTGGCCAGGAGCACCGGATCCGGGTGCTCGGCGTCCTCGGGGATACGCCAGAAGGCGCGGTTCCACACCCGTGCCATGGCCAGCAGCGTCAGCAGCGAGGTGAGCACGCCGCCGGCCACGAGCAGGTACGCCACGGGCGTGCCCAGATCCACGCCGCCCTGGAGCAGCCCGAGCTTTCCGAGGAAACCCGAGAACGGCGGGATGCCTGCCAGGTTCATCGCCGGCACGAAGAACAGCACCGCCAGCACCGGCGAGAGCCGGGCCAGGCCTCCCAGCCGGTCCATGTTGGTGGTTCCGCCACGCCGTTCGATCAGCCCCGCCACCAGGAACAAGCTGGTCTGCACAATGATGTGGTGTGCCACGTAGTACACCGCTGCGGCCAGGCCCAGCCGCGTGGACATGGCAAGGCCGAAGACCATGTAGCCGATGTGGCTGACCAGGGTGAAGGAGAGCATACGCTTGATGTCGATCTGGGCGAGCGCGCCCAGGATGCCCACGATCATGGTCAGCAGGGCCGTGACCATCAGCAGGGTGTTGATCCGGTCCCCGGGGAAGAGCAGCGTCTCGGTCCGGACCAGGGCATAGACGCCGACCTTGGTCAGCAGGCCGGCGAATACCGCGGTGACCGGCGCCGGGGCCGTGGGGTAGGAGTCCGGCAGCCAGAAGGACAGCGGGAACATGGCGGCCTTGATGCCAAAGGCCACCACCAGCATCAAGTGCAGCATCATGTTCGTGGCCGGATCCAACTCGTCCAGCCGCAGGGCCAGATCGGCCATGTTGATGGTGCCGGTGGCCGCGTAGACCATCGCAATGGCCACGAGGAAGAGCACCGAGGAGATCACGCTGACCACCACGTAGGTCACACCGGCCCGGACCCGCGGCCCGGTTCCCCCCATGGTCATGAGCACGTAGCTGGCGGTCAGCAGGATCTCGAAGCCGACGTAGAGATTGAACAGGTCGGCGGTCAAAAAGGCGTTGGAGACCCCGGCCACCAGGATCATGTAGGTGGGGTGGAAGATCGAGACCGGCCCCTCCTCGTCGCCGTCGGCCATACCCTGCCCGGTGGCATAGACCAGCACCGCGAGGCTGACGGAGGTGGAGACTACCAGCATCAGCGAGGAGAACTCGTCCACCACCATGCTGATCCCGTAGGGCGGCAGCCAGCCGCCCAGGTTCACCGCCTGCACGCCGGCGGTCCATGCCGAGTACAGCAGGTAGATCTCCAGCAGCAGGGTCAGGGACAGGATGGAGATCGTGACCACGCGCTGCGCCCGGGGCACCCGGATGAGCAGGAAGGCGAGGGCGGCGCCGATAAACGGCAGGACGACGGCCAGCGGGGCCAGGGACGCGGCGTTCATCGTTCCTCCTCTGCGCGCACTTGCCCGGGCACAGGCCGGCTGCCCGGAGCCTCTTCTGCCTCGGCCCGAAGAAACTCGGTGGTCTCGGCCGGCATTTCCGCGTCGTCCTCGGCGTCGTAACTGGGCTGGTTGGCCACGCGGCGGTCCTCGATGTCGTCCTGGACTTCGTCCTGGCGGCCCAGCACCCAGGAGCGGTAGATGATGCCGAGCATAAAGGCGGTCACCGCGAAGGAAATGACGATGGAGGTCAGGATCAGCGCCTGCGGCAGCGGATCGTTATACGCCTGGGCCGGGATGCCGGAACCGTACAGCGGTGCCAGGCCTGCCGCTCCCCCGGTGGCCAGGATCAAAACGTTCGCCCCGTTGGTCAGCAGCATCAGGCCCAGCATGACCCGGGTCAGGCTGCGTCCGAGGATCAGGTAGATGCCGACGCCGAAAAGCACGCCGATGACTGCCAGCAGCGTAACGTTCGCCGTCACCGCGACACCTCTTCATCCAGTGGTTCGAGCGCCTCGTCCCGGACTGCGTGCTTGGGGCGGCGGGCAGCAGCCTCGCCGCGCTCGTCGATTTCGGCGCCGAAACTGCGCAGCACATCCAGGACCAATCCCACCACCACCAGGTACACGCCGATGTCGAAGATGGTGGAGGTGACGAACTTGTGGTCCCCGAAGACCGGCAAACTGAAGTGGATGATGGCGCTTTGGAAGACTTGGCCACCGAAGAACAGCGGGGCGACGGCGGTCAGCGAGGCCGTGCCCAGGCCGGCGGCGAGCAGCACGCCGGCGCTGACCGGCGTGGCCTCGGCCAGTTCCACCCGGCCGCCGGCCAGGTAGCGGACCGCCAGGGCCGTGCCGGCCAGGAGCCCGCCGGCGAACCCGCCGCCGGGCAGGTTGTGTCCGGTCAGCAGCAGGTAGACGGAGAAGACCATCACGGAGTGGAAGATCAACCGGGTCACCACTTCGAAGATGATCGAACGCCGCTCCGGGGCCAGCGTGCGTCCGGCCACCAGCCAGGCATCACGGGCTGCCGCGCCAAATCGCCGCCGGGCGGCGAGCACGGCGGAGTTTTGGCTCCCCTGCTCATCGTCCACCTCGGCCAGCAGGTCCACCGAGCCGGTCGGCACCGACTCGGCGCGCTGGCGCTTGTCACCGCGGCCGCGGACGAAGATCAGGCTGGCGACGCCGGTGGCGGCCAGGGCGAGCACCGAAATCTCGCCGAAAGTGTCCCACGCCCGGATGTCCACCAACGTGACGTTGACGATGTTCGCCCCGCCCCCGCCTTCGTAGGCCAGCTGCGGAAATGCCCTGGAGATCGGTTCAGCCGTGCGGGAGGCCATGGCCACCGCCGCGATGGCCATCATGGCCAGGCCGAAGGCCAGGCCCACCGCGGCGCGCAGCAGACGGTATCCGCCCGGAGGCCGCAGCCAGAGCCGGGCCGGCAGCGAGCGCAGCGCCAGGACGATGGCCACCAGCATGATGGTCTCCACCAGCATCTGGGTCAGTGCCAGGTCCGGGGCGCCCTGCAGGGCAAAGATCAGGGCGATGCCGTAACCGGTGACCGAGACCATCAGCACGGCCAGGAAGCGCTTGTTCGCCCGGACGGCGGCCAGCGCCCCGGTAATCACGGCCAGGCCGGCCAGCGCCTGGACGGGGCTGTCGAACCAGACCCAGTCCGCCGGCCAGGGCGCGCCCATGACCAGCAGGACGGTCACCGGGGCGGCCACCGCCACGGACAGGATCACGAAGAGGTAGAAGATCAGCGACCCGCGCTGGGTGCGGCCGGTGATCCAGATGGCGAACTCGTCCAGCACGCCCACGGCGCCGCGGTAAGCCCGTTCGGCATCGAGGAACCGGATGCTCCTGCGCTGGAGCCGCTCGATGCGCCGCCGGCCGCGGAAGAGCAGCAGCCCCGCGGCCAGGGTGAGCGCCGTCAGGCCCAGCGCAGGGGTCAGGCCGTGCCAGAGCGCCAGGTGGCCGTCGGCGCCGCCGTCGGAGGGGAACAGCGAGGTGTACGGCTGCACCGCGGCGTCCACCGGGACCGGCCACAGGCCGAACAGGACCGTGGCGGCGGCCAGGACCGCCGGGGAGGCAAGGAAGGCCCGGGAGACCGGGGTGAACGCCGTCGGCTCCACGCCCGGCTTGGTGGCGAAGCCGCCCCAGACAAAACGGGCGCTGTAGGCGAAGGTCAGCATGGAACCGGCTACCACGCCGGCAAGCACCACCCAGTCCGTCCAGCCGCCGTGCTGCGCCTGGTGGAAGAACGTTTCGTAGACGGATTCCTTGGCCACGAAGCCCAGCAGCGGGGGCACTCCTGCCATGGACGCCGCGCCCACCAGTGCGACCGAAAACAGCACCGGTGCCGCCCGGTGGATCCCGGAGAGCTCGCGGATGTCGCGGGTGCCGGACTGGTGGTCAATGATGCCGACCACCAGGAACAGCGTCGCCTTGAACAGCCCGTGCGCCAGCAGCAGGCCAAGCCCGGCCAGGGCGGCATCCCGGCCGCCCAGGCCGACTACCAGGGTGAGGAAGCCGAGCTGGCTGACGGTTCCGTAGGCCAGCAGCAGCTTCAGGTCGAACTGCCGCAGGGCCTGCCAGCCGCCCACCAGCATGGTCAGCAGCCCGAGCACCGTCACCACCGCGTCCCAGTACCCGGTGCCGGCGAACCCGGGAGCGAGCCTGGCGACCAGGTAGATCCCGGCCTTGACCATGGCGGCCGCGTGCAGGTAGGCGCTGACCGGGGTGGGGGCGGCCATGGCCGCCGGCAGCCAGAAGTGGAAGGGCACCAGCGCCGATTTGCTGACGGCGCCGGCCAGGATCAGCACGATGGCAACCTCTGCAACGGCGCCCTCTGCCAGCAGGGCCGGAGCCGCGGCGAGAATCTCGGAAATCCGGTAGGTCCCGGCATGCTGGCCCAGCAGGACCAGGCCCGCCAGCATGGCCAGGCCGCCGAAAGTGGTGACCATCAGGGCCATCAGCGCCGAGCGGCGTGCGGCCAGGCGCTGCCGGGCAAACCCGATCAGCAGGTAGGACAGGATGGTGGTCAGTTCCCAGAAGACATAGAGCATGATCAGGTCATCGGTGATGACCAGGCCGAACATCGCTCCGGCAAAGGCCAGCAGCTGCGCCCCGAACGGTCCGATGTGGCTGTCCCCGGACCGGAAGTAGCGGGCGCAGTAGAAGAGCACCAGCGCGCCGACGCCCAGGATCAGCAGGGCGAGCACCGCCGAGAGTGCGTCCATCCGGAAGGCCAGTTCCAGCCGCAGCTGGGGGATCCAGGCCACCGCTTCCGACGGCGGGGCGTTCGGCGCGCCGTCGAGCGCCCGCTGGTCCGTGCCGATGTACCGTCCGAAGGTGGCCAGCAGCCAGACGAAGCCGCCGGCGGGCACGGCGGCCAGCAGATAGAACGTGGAGCGGCCGAGTTTCCGGAAGATTAAGGGCGCTGCAAAGGCCACCGCAAAGAGCAGGGTGAGCACAATGAGCACGGTTTTCTCCGGAGCACCTTTCTGGGCTTGTCGGGGACAAGGAAATGCCTGCGGACGGCGGGACGGCCCGCTTCCATGCTAGCAAAGGCATACGTCCGGCTGCCCGGCGACGCTCCGGCGTGACCCGGTTCACCTCGGCCTAAACCGGCCTTTGCCCGGCTTGTGCCCGGCAGCCGCCGGTGCCGGTGCATCCGGCGCCGGGGCCGATAGCATCACGGTATGAGCCGCACCGCGAACAGCCCCTCCCGGCCGGCCGGCGCCCGGTCCGGACGGTTCCCGGCCCGTGCCGTCCGGGTGCTGGCCTGGGCGTCCTGGGACTGGGGTTCCGCCGCCTTCAACGCGGTGATGACCACCTTCGTCTTCACCGTCTACCTCACCTCCGATGCCTTCGGCGGCGAGGCCCATACCTCGGCCGTGCTGGGCTGGGGCCTGGCCGCTTCCGGGGCCGCCATTGCCCTGCTGGCTCCGGTGACCGGACAGCGCTCGGATGCCGGCGGCCGCCGCAGGCTCTTCCTGGGCATCAACAGCGCGGCGGTGGCAGTGCTGACCGCCCTGTGCTTCTTCATCCGGCCGTCCCCGGAGTTCCTGCTGCCGGGGGTGGCGCTGATCGCGCTGGCCAACGTGTTCTACGAGTTCGCCAACGTCAACTACAACGCCATGCTCCCCCAGGTCTCCACTCCTGCCAGCATCGGCAGGATCAGCGGATTCGGCTGGGCCATGGGCTACGCCGGCGGCATCGCGGCCCTGGCCCTGGTGCTGGCCGGCTTCGTGCTGCCGGAGACCGGCTGGTTCGGCGCCACGGCGGAGGACGGGCTGAACATCCGTCTCGTGGCGGTCTTCTCGGCCCTGTGGTTCCTGCTCTTCGCGCTGCCGGTGCTGTTCGCCGTGCCGGAGGTCCCGCGCCGGCCCGGGGGCCCGGCGGCAGGCATCCTGTCCTCCTACCGGCTGCTGGCCCGCCGGATCAGGGCCCTGTACCGCACGGACCCGCACACCATCTACTTCCTGCTGGCCAGCGCGGTGTTCCGGGACGGGCTGGCAGCGGTCTTTACCTTCGGCGGCGTGATCGCGGCCGGCACCTTCGGCTTCGCCCTCACGGAGGTCATCGTCTTCGCGATCGCCGGCAATATCGTGGCGGCCGCCGGCGCCGTCGCCGGCGGTTTCCTCGACGACCGGGCCGGTCCCAAGGCGGTGATCATCGGCGCGCTGGCCGGGCTGCTGGCCACCGGCGGCGCCCTGCTGGCCCTGGGCCCGGACGAACACGTGCTCTTCGGCGTCGCATTCGACGGGACGCTGACCTTCTGGGTCTTCGGGCTGCTGCTGTGCCTCTTCGTCGGTCCTGCCCAGTCCTCCTCCCGGGCCTACCTGGCCCGGCTGGCCCCGGAGGGCGAGGAAGGCGGACTCTTCGGCCTCTACGCGACCACGGGCCGGGCGGTCAGTTTCCTCGCGCCGTCGCTGTTCGCCGCGTGCATCGGCATCTTCGGCTCGCAGCGCTTCGGCATCCTGGGCATCCTGGTGGTGCTGCTGGCCGGACTGCTCGTCCTGCTGCCGGTGAAGCCGCCGCCGCACCTTCCCCGCCCCAAACCGGATCGACGTGGCACATGATGCCCCTTCCCGGGTCCGGAAAGGGCGTGATGTGCGACGTCGATGGAAGGGGTCAGCGGCCGATGAGCGTGCGGTGGAAGTTGAGGTAGCTGCGTGAGGCCGTCGGGCCGCGCTGGCCCTGGTAGCGGTTGCCGTACTCCCCGGACCCGTACGGGTGCTCGGCCGGGGAGGTCAGGCGGAAGAAGCACAGCTGCCCGATCTTGGAGCCGGGCCAGAGCTTGATCGGCAGCGTGGCCATGTTGGACAGCTCCAGGGTCACGTGGCCGGAGAATCCCGGGTCGATGAACCCGGCGGTGGAGTGCGTGAGCAGGCCCAGCCGGCCCAGCGAGGACTTGCCCTCCAGGCGCGCGGCAATATCCTCGGGCAGCGTGACCGTCTCGTAGGTGGAACCGAGCACGAATTCGCCCGGGTGCAGGATCAGCGGCTCATCAGGCTCCACTTCGACCAGCCGGGTCAGTTCCGGCTGCTCTTCGGAGGGATCGATGTGGGCGTACTTGTGGTTGTCGAAGAGCCGGAAGAACCTGTCGATGCGCACATCCACGCTGGAGGGCTGGATCATGTCCGGCAGGTAGGGGTCCAGGACGATCCGTTCGGCATCAAGTTCGGCGCGGATATCACGGTCGGAGAGCAGCACCTACTAAAAATATCGCATCCGGGCCGGCTCACCGACCGGCTGCGATGCCGGAACTGCCGCTTTGCTGGCACCATGAACAGGTGGGCACCGACGGCAACTCCCGGCAGCTAAAGTCTCCGCGCACGCGGCTGCGGACAGCGCTGGCCGCCGCAGCGGCGGCCGCGCTGTGCCTGGCGGGCGTGGGCCTGCCCGCTACTCCCCTGCTGCCGGCACAGCCGGCCCGCGCGGCGGAGCCGGTGCGCGACGCCGGCAGCATTACGGTCTTCGTCAACAAGGACCATCCACTCAGCCCGCTGAGGTACCGGCCTGCGGACCTGGCCACTATCAAGGGCACCAGCTTTGCCCTCCGCACCGAGGCAGCCGGCAAGCTGGCCGGGCTCTTCAGCGGTGCCCGCAAGGCCGGACACCGGCTGGCCGTGATCAGCGCCTACCGTTCCTATGCCCAGCAGGATGCGCTCTACGCCTCCTATGTGCGCAGCTACGGCCGGGCCTACGCGGACACCATCTCGGCCCGGCCCGGCTACAGCGAGCACCAGACCGGCCTGGCCGTGGACGTGGGACTGGCCTCGGGTTCCTGCGGCCTGGCGGCCTGCTTCGGCAGCACCGCCGAAGGCAGGTGGGTGGCCCGGAACGCGTACCGGTACGGCTTCATCATCCGCTATCCCAAGGGCCAGCAGCAGGTCACCGGCTACACCTACGAGCCGTGGCACCTGCGCTACGTGGGGGTCAAACTGGCCGCTGCCCTGCGGGCCGGGAAGGTTCCCACGCTGGAGCACTACTACGTGCTGGGCAAACCGAGCATCCGCAGCGGCGCCGACCTGCTGGCCGCCGATTCCGCCGGCGAGCTCTGGCGTTACCCGGGAGGTACCGGCAGGCTGGGGCCCCGGGTCAGGATCGACAGCGGCGGCTACGACACGGTGCAGGCCGGTTTCGCGCTGGATTGGAACCGCGACGGCGTGCGCGACCTGCTGCTGCAGATGAAGGACGGGCGCCTGCTGGTCAATTACGGCAAGGCCGGCGGCGGGTTCAGGAATCCGGTCCGGGCCGGCAGCGGCTTCAGGGGCATCACCCTGGCCGCCGGCCGCTGGTCCGGCACGCACAAGTACCCCGGCCTCGTCGGCCGGACCTCGTCCGGGGCCCTGCGCTACTACCGCAACGCCTCCGGCGGGGCCGTCTCGAAGGGCATTACCGTCGCCTCCGGCTTCGCCGCCAGCCGGCTCACCATGGCGGACTGGGACCAGGACGGCCGCCAGGATCTGCTCGCCGTGCGCGGCCAGGCGCTCTATGTCCAGCGCGGCGACGGCGCCGGGAAGCTCAGCGGCACGGCCCGCAGGATCGGCTCCCGCGGCTGGGACGCCGTCGCCGGCCTGACCCCGCTGCGCGGCTATACCGGCAAGGGCAGCACCGGCCTGATGGCCAGGTTCGGCAACGGCACCTTGAAGTACTACCCGTACAGCCAGGGCGCCTTCGGCACCCGCAGCACCGAATCCACCGGCTTTAAGTCCCGGAACGTCTTCCGGTAGCCGGCGCCGAGCCGCCGCCGGCACCGGGCCGGCCGATGTCGGTGCGGACCGCGAACAGTTCGGGGAAGAAGGTCAGGTCCAGGGCCTTGCGCAGGAAGCCGGCGCCGGAGGAGCCGCCGGTGCCGGGCTTCAGGCCGATGATCCGCTCCACCGTCTTCAGGTGGCGGAAGCGCCAGAGCTGGAAATTGTCCTCCAGGTCCACCAGCTCCTCGCAGGCCTCGTAGATCTCCCAGTTCTCCTGCGCATGCTCGTAGATGTGCTTGAAGGTCTGCACCAGTTCCGGCTCGAAGACGTGGGCCTGGCGGAAGTCGCGCGCCAACAGCCGCTCGGGCACGGCGTAGCCGCGCCGGTGCAGCAGGGCCAGGAACTCGTCGTAGATGCTGCTCTGTTCCAGCAGCCCGGCGAGCATCCGGTGGGCCGCCGGGTTGCCCTCGAAGACTTTGAGCATGCCGGCGTTCTTGTTGCCCAGCAGGAATTCGACGGCCCGGTACTGGAAGGACTGGAAGCCCGAGGCCGGGCCCAGGTCCCCGCGGAATTCGGCGTATTCCGCCGGGGTGAGGGTGGCCAGCACCGACCACTGCTCGGTGAGGATGTGCTGGATGTGCTTGATGCGGGCAATGCCCTTCAGGGCAGAGCGCAGGTCGTCCGCCTGCAGCAGCCGGCGGACCGCAGCCAGTTCGTGCAGCACCAGCTTGAACCAGAGCTCGGTGGTCTGGTGCTGGATGATGAACAGCAGCTCGTCGTGGTGTTCCGGCCGGCTGACCGGTACCTGCGCCGAAAGCAGCCGGTCCAGCTGCAGGTAGGAGCCGTAGCTGAGCTTGCCGGAGAAATCGGTTTCGATCCCGCTCTCGATGCTGCGGGTGTTCTTGTCCACCGCCATGGGACAACATTACGGCCACCGGATCCCGCCTGTCCGGGCGGTCTAGAGTTATGCCATGGATGTACAAGAAACGCCGCTGCCGGGCATCGGAATCCGCCGGGAGATCGTACTCGGCAACGGCCGCCGGGTGGGCCTCGTCATCCAGCGTGACGGCCAGACCGAGCTGATTATCTCCAAGGTCGACGATCCCGACGCCTGCCTGGCCTCGATCCCGCTGAGCATCGAGGAGGCCGCAACCTTGGGCAGCCTGCTCGGCGGACCGCAGCTGGTGGCCCAGCTGGCCGAGGAACACAGCAACCTGCCGGGCGTGAGCACGCGCCAGTTCCTGGTCACCGACGGCACCCCGTTCGCCGGCCGTCCGTTGGGTGACACGAGAATGCGGACGCGCACGGGCGCCTCCGTGGTGGCCATGCTGCGGGAAGGCCAAGTGCTGCCCTCACCCTCGCCGAACGACGTGATCGAACCGGGCGACCTGCTCGTTGTGGTCGGCACACCGGACGGGCTCGACGCCGCGGCTGCCATTTTGCACGGAAGCTAGGCTGCCGTGGGCGCCACGACGGCGACGCTCATCGAACTCGGCGTCATCTTCCTCGGGCTCGGCATCCTGGGCAGGCTGGCTGCACGCTTCGGCATGTCCCCGGTGCCGCTCTACCTGCTGGGCGGGCTGGCCTTCGGCCAGGGCGGCTTCATCCAATTTCACGGCGTTGCCGAGTTCGGCCACATCGCGGGCGAAATCGGCGTGGTGCTGCTGCTGTTGATGCTCGGGCTGGAATATACCGCCGCCGAACTGGTCACCGGGCTGAAGCAGTCCTGGCAGGCCGGCCTGATGGACCTGGTGCTCAACTTCACTCCGGGCGCGCTGCTGGCATACATGCTGGGGTGGGGACCGGTCGGGGCCATGGTGCTGGGCGGGGTGACCTATATTTCCTCCTCCGGCATCGCCGCCAAGGTCCTGACGGACCTGGGCCGGCTGGGCAACCGGGAAACTCCGGTGGTCCTGGCCGTGCTCGTGCTCGAGGACCTGGCCATGGCCGGCTACCTGCCGGTCATGACCGCCGTCCTGGGCGGCATCGGCCTGCTCGGCGGGGCGACGACGGTGGGCATCTCGCTGCTGGTGGTCACGGCCGTGCTGCTGGCCGCCCTGCGCTTCGGCCACCGCATCTCCGCCTGGATCCACAGTCCGGAACAGGAGACCTTCCTGCTCAAGATCATCGGCGCCGCCCTGCTGGTGGCCGGGCTGGCCTCGGCGATGCAGGTTTCGGCCGCCGTCGGTGCATTCCTGCTGGGCATCGCGATTTCCGGGGCGACGGCGGACAGTGCGGCCCGGCTGCTGGAGCCGCTCCGGGATCTCTTCGCCGCCACGTTCTTCGTGGTGTTCGGGCTGAACACCGACCCCTCCACCATGCCTCCGGTGATCGGCTGGGCTGTGCTGCTGGCCATTGTCACGGCCGCGACCAAGATGGCCACCGGCGCCTGGGCCGCCCGGCGCGCCGGGATCGGCCGCTGGGGCCGGGTGCGCGCCGGCACCGTGCTGATTGCCCGCGGCGAGTTTTCCATTGTCGTTGCAGGGCTGGCGGTTGCCTCCGGGGTGCTGCCGGAGGCGCTGAACGCCCTGGTCGCGGCATATGTCATGCTGATGGCCGTCGCCGGTCCCATTGCCGCCCGCTTCGCCGAGCCGGCCCTGCGGCGGCTCACGCGCCAGCCCGAATACGCGGGCTGATCAGCGTACCGACGAATCCCACCGCCAGGCGGCACCGCGCGTGTCCGGAGTGCGCCCGCAGCTGCGCAGCAGGTCCTGCCAGGCGTCGGCGGTCCGCCCGGCCTGCGGAAACAGCCTGTCCAGAACCTTGGCACAGACTTCGCCATCCGCCGCATACGGAACCTGCTGGGCCGCCAGGATGTCGAAGGCATGCACGGCCGCTTCCACAATCCCCATCGCCGCGAACCCCTCGGCATCGGAGATTCCCATCGGATGGTAGCCCCGCTTGCCATCTGCCGCCGCCACTACCGCGCAGAGCAGCCCCGCGGCCGCATCCAGGCAGCGGATGAGCCCGGGGGTGCCGGCCGCCGGATCCGGGCAGAAGATGATCCGCGGCCCGCCGGCGCGCTGCGGCGGCGGCTCCAGCAGCTCCACGTAGTCCTCCTGCGGAGGGCAGGTTCCGGACAGCTGCAGTGCGTAGCCGGCAAAGTCATCGACCAGGTGCCCGGCGGTTTCCCGGCAGGTCCAGTCCAGCTCCAGCGCCGGGTGGTCCCAGGCCTCGTCCGGCAGCAGGGCAAAACGCTCCAGCACGCCGTCGACGACGCTGCGCAGGTCCCGGGCGGTCACAGTCATGGAGCGATCCTGCCACAAAGAATGCAGGCTTTTGTGCCAAGGCGGCGCTACCTGTAGCGCAATCACCGTCCCGGGTTTATCGTCAGTACCAAGGCTGCTTAGCATCGCCGCCTTGTGTGCGGCTGTGCGCCCGCTCAGGCCATCGACGAAGATGTGGAGGCGCGGTACCCATGCCAGTGGATCAACAACACCGGCCCCGGGCCAGGCACCGCGCCGTGGCCGCGCTCGCGTCGGCGGCCCTGCTGCTGACCGGCTGTGCCGCCGAGGCCGGCCCCCCGGTCCTGACCTGGTACATCAACCCCGACGCCGGCGGCCAGGCGGCCATCGCCGCCAAGTGCACCGAGGCGGCCGGGGGCAGGTACCGGATCGAGACATCACTGCTGCCCAACGACGCCGCCTCGCAGCGCGAACAGCTGGCCCGCCGCCTGGCCGCCGGGGACTCCTCGCTGGACATCATGAGCCTGGATCCGCCCTTCATCCCCGAACTGGCCGAGCCGGACTTCCTGGCTCCCGTCCCGGAGGACGTCGCGCAGCGCACCACGGAGAACGTCGTCGACGGTGCCCTGGCCGGCGCGCGCTGGGACGGGGAACTGGTCACCGTGCCGTTCTGGGCGAACACCCAGCTGCTCTGGTACCGCAAATCCGTGGCGGAGGCGGCCGGACTGGACATGTCGCAGCCGGTGACCTGGAACCAGCTGATCGAGGCCGCCGCGGACCAGGACAAGTACCTGGGCGTCCAGGGCGCGCTGGCCGAATCGATGACAGTCTGGGTCAATGCGCTCGTCGAATCCGCCGGCGGGCAGATCATCCTCAATCCCGAGGCCCCGGCGGACCAGATCGAGCTGGGCCTGGACAGCGAGGCAGGCACCAAGGCCGCCCAGATCATCTCGACCATCGGCAAGGAAGGCCTGGGCGGCCCGGGGCTGCCGACGCAGAACGAGAATGACTCGATGATCCTGTTCCAGGGCGACAAGGGCTCCTTCATGGTGAACTGGCCCTTCGTCTGGCCCGCCACCAAGGCGGCGGTGGAGGACGGTTCGCTGCCCAAGCCGCTGCTGGAGGACATCGGCTGGACGCTCTATCCGCGGGTCGAGGACGGGCAGCCGGCCGCTCCCCCGCTGGGCGGGATCAACCTCGGCGTCGGCGCCGCGAGCGAGCATCCGGAACTGGCCTTCGAGGCCATCGAGTGCATTGTCAGCCCGGAAAACCAGGCGGACTACTTCGTCACCAACGGCAACCCGCCCTCGAGCACCGAGGCCTACGAGGATCCGCGCATCCAGGAGGCCTTCCCGATGGCCGACACCATCCGCGAATCCCTGGAACTGTCCGCCCCGCGCCCGCAGACGCCGTACTACAACGAAGTTTCCACCGGAGTGCAGCAGAACTGGGCACCGCCGCGCGCAGTCAACCCCTCCGGCACGCCGCAGGCAACCGTCAACTTCATCCTCGCGGTACTCAGAGGGGAGGAACTGCTGTGAGCACGTCCACCAAGACAGCAGCATCCGCGGCAGCACGCAGCACCGGCAGGAGCGCGGCCCCGGCCCGCTACAGCGAGCGCGTCCGGGCCGAACGGCGTCTCGGCTGGCTGCTGGCCGGCCCCGCCTTCGTCGTGATGCTGGCCGTGACCGCCTACCCGATCCTGCAGGCCGCCTACGACTCGCTGTTCAACTACCGCCTGACCGCCCCCGGCGAACGGAGCTTCGTCGGGCTGGGCAACTACGGCGTGATCCTGACCGACGACCTGTTCTGGCGCGATCTCGGGGTCACGGTCCTGATCACCGTCGTCACGGTCCTGGTCGAGCTCGTGCTGGGATTCGCGCTGGCGCTGGTGATGCACAAGGCGCTCAAATCCGTCCGCGGGCTGCTCCGGACCGCCATCCTGGTCCCCTACGGGATCATCACCGTGGTCTCGGCCTTCGCCTGGTTCTACGCGTTCGACATCAACTCCGGGTACGTCAACAACTGGTTCGGCTGGCTGCCGGGCATCGACCAGGACCTGAACTGGTTCGCGGACACGGGCACGGCGCTGTTCGTGATCATCGCCTCCGAGATCTGGAAGACCACCCCGTTCATTTCGCTGCTGCTGCTGGCCGGCCTGGCCCAGGTGCCGGACGAACTCAACGAGGCCGCCCTGGTCGACGGCGCCACCTGGTGGGAGCGGATGCGCCGGGTCATCCTGCCGAACATGAAGGCGGCGATCATGGTCGCGGTGCTCTTCCGGGCGCTGGATGCCTTCCGCATCTTCGACAACGTGTTCATCATGACCGGCGGGGCCTACGGCACGGAGGTACTGTCCCTGCTGGCCTACCGGACCTCCATCGGCCGGCTCGAAATCGGGCTCGGCTCGGCGGTCTCGGTAGTGCTGTTCATCTGCGTGCTGCTGATCTGCTTCATCGCCATCAAGCTGTTCAAGGTGGATCTGGCCGGTGCCCGAGGAGGTAAGTCATGAAGACGTCCGCCGGCCGCGAGCGGGCCATCTGGGCCGCCATCGCGATCCTGGTCCTGCTCTACGCGCTCTTCCCCGTGGCCTCCATCTTCGCCACCTCGTTCAAGCAGCCCAGCGACCTGACCTCGGGCAAGTTCCTGCCCACCGAATGGGTGACGGACAACTACGAGCAGATCCTGGTCGGCAACGCGCAAGGCTTGTTCCTGTCTGCGCTGTGGAACTCGGTGGGCATCGCGTTGATCGCCACGTTCATCGCCGTCGTCCTGGCCACGCTGTGCGCCTACGCGATTGCCCGGCTGGACTTCCCCGGCAAGAGGCTGGTGCTCACCACTGCCCTGGCGGTGTCCATCTTCCCTGTGATCTCCATCGTCACCCCGCTGTTCAACCTCTGGCGCAGCATCGGCCTCTACGACACCTGGCCGGGGCTGATCATCCCGTACCTGTCGCTGACCCTGCCGATCTCGATCTGGACGCTGGCTGCGTTCTTCCGGCAGATCCCGTGGGAGCTGGAGCAGGCGGCGCAGGTCGACGGCGCCACCACCTGGCAGGCCTTCCGCAAGGCAATCGTCCCGCTGGCCGCCCCCGGGGTGTTCACGACGGCGATCATCGCCTTCTTCATTGCCTGGAACGACTTTGTCTACGGCATCTCGCTGACCTCGACCGAGGCGGCCCGCCCGGTGCCCGCCGCGCTGGCGTTCTTCACCGGCGCCTCGCAGTTTGAGGCACCGACCGGGGCCATTTCGGCGGCGGCCATCATCGTGACCATCCCGGTGGTGCTGCTGGTGGTGCTCTTCCAGCGGCAGATCGTCTCCGGACTGACCCAGGGCGCAGTCAAGGGCTGACGCGCAGACGGCAAACAGAGCAGGAAGGACCGGCGCCATGGCATCGATCACCCTCAGGAACCTCGTCAAGCAGTACGGGGACGGCTTCCCCGCGGTCAACGACGTCAGCATCGACATCGCCGACGGCGAGTTCATCATCCTCGTCGGCCCGTCCGGCTGCGGCAAGTCCACGCTGCTGCGCATGATCGTGGGCCTGGAGGACATCACCTCCGGGGACCTGCTGATCAACGGGGAGCGTGTCAACGAGAAGGCCCCGCGCGAGCGCAACCTGGCCATGGTCTTCCAGAACTACGCCCTGTACCCGCACCTGACCGTCTTCGAGAACATCGCCTTCCCGCTCCGGCTGGCCAAGCACCGGCACAGCGAGGAGGAGATCCGGCGCATGGTCACCGAGGCCGCCAGGACGCTGGAGCTGACGGACCATCTGGAGCGCAAGCCAGCCAACCTCTCCGGCGGCCAGCGGCAGCGGGTTGCCATGGGGCGGGCAATCGTGCGCAAGGCCGATGCGTTCCTGTTCGACGAGCCGCTCTCGAACCTGGATGCGAAGCTGCGCGGCCAGATGCGCTCGGAGATCTCCCAGATGCAGCGCCGGCTCGGGGTCACCAGCGTGTATGTCACCCATGACCAGACCGAGGCGATGACGCTGGGCGACCGGGTGGCGGTGCTGAAAAAGGGCGTGCTGCAGCAGATCGCCTCCCCGCGGGAACTGTACGAACAGCCGGTGAACCTGTTCGTGGCTGGCTTCATCGGGTCCCCGTCCATGAACTTCCTGCCGGCGGCAGTGGAGCCGGACCGGCTCCGGACCCCGGTCGGGGACATCCCGCTGGCCGCGGACAAGCTCCGGGCCGCCGCCGGCCGGCAGGTGGTGCTGGCCGGCATCCGGCCGGAGTACTTCGAGGACGCAGCACTCGTGGATGAGGCCAAGCGCGGGCACGGCTACGCCTTCACCGCGGAACTGACCCACAGCGAATGGCTCGGCAACGAACAGTACGGCTACATCAGCTTCGACCCCTCCCCCGAGATCCGCCGGCTTCTGGAGAACCTGGCCCGGGATATGGACGCGGAGGAGCTGCGCCCGCAGATTGTCGTCACGCTCGATGCCGCCAGCAGGATCCGCGGCGGCCGGCCCGCCCAGCTGTGGGTGGACACCCGCCGGGTCCATCTGTTCGATCCGGAAACCGGCCTGAACCTTACCCGCGACGCCGAGGCGGGCCAGGCACTGACGGCGGAGGCGGAAGCGGCACGCAAGGAGGAGATCAACCTGGCCCGGGAGCGCCAGCGTGTCCCGGTTCAGGGTTAGCCGCGGACTAGGGTAAGCTAGTGAGCGTTGCTTTGAGGGGCCTGCCCCTCATGCGGGCGTAGCTCAATGGTAGAGCGCTAGCTTCCCAAGCTTGATACGCGGGTTCGATTCCCGTCGCCCGCTCCACTTCCTCCCCGGCGGGTGCAGGCCGGACGTTGCCGTGCACCGGCCTCCCACCGTCCGCAAGCTCGCGGCGGGTCCCTCGGCCGATACCGTGTACCAGCCTCCCACCGCTCGCAAGCTCGCGGCGGGTCCCTCGGCCGATACCGTGCACCGGCCTCCCACCGCTCGCAAGCTCGCGGCGGGTCCCTCGGCCGATACACTGGGTAGCGATGAACCGCACAATGTTTAAGTCCAAGATCCACCGGGCCACCGTCACGCATGCCGATCTGCACTACGTCGGTTCCGTCACCGTCGACCTGGATCTGCTCGACGCCGCCGACATCCTTCCGGGCGAGCTGGTCTCCATCGTGGACGTCACCAACGGTGCCCGGCTCGAGACGTACACCATCGCCGGCGAGCGCGGCTCGGGCGTGCTCGGGATCAACGGCGCGGCAGCGCACCTGATCCACGAGGGTGACACCGTCATCCTCATCACCTATGCGCAGATGGCCACCGAGGAAGCCCGGGCCTTCGTGCCCAAGGTCGTCCACGTGGACGCGGACAACAGGATCGTCCAGCTGGGCAGCGATCCGGCCGAGACGCTGAGCGACGAGTTCGTGCGCCCGCCGTTTGCCGTCAAGTAGCGGCTCCGCCGCGTGCTGGGGGTCCTCGCGGGGTTTTCCGTTGTCTGGGTAGTCATCCTGGCCGGCTTCTTCGTCGGCCGCACCAAGGTCCTCGGCCCGGACGGCAGCCGGGCACTGAGCCGGCTGGCCTTCTTCGTGGCCAGCCCCTGCCTGCTGCTGGAGACCCTGAGCCGTTCCAGCCTGGCGGTCATCTTCTCCGAGACCCTGGTGGTGGCAGCGGCCAGCGCGGTGGCCACCGCGGTCATCTTTGCCGCCGTGGCCAGGTTCTGGCTGCGCCGCGGCCTGACCGAAACCATGGTCGGGGCCATGTCCGCCTCGCTGGTCAATTCGGCGAACCTGGGCATTCCCGTGGCGGCCTATGTGCTCGGCGACGCCACCCTGGTGGCGCCGGTCCTGATCTTCCAGCTGGCGTTCTTCACCCCGCTGTTCCTGATGGTGATGGATTCGGCCGCCAGCCGGCACCGGACCACCCTGCCGGGCTTCGCCGCCCAGGTCGTGCGCAATCCGGTGCTCATCGGCACCGCCCTCGGCCTGGTCCTCGCGGCCACCGGCTGGCAGCCGCCGGAGCTGGTGATGGAACCGATCCGCCTCATCGGCGGGGCCGCGGTGCCGGCCATGTTGATCGCCTTCGGCATTTCGCTCAACGGCTCGCGCCCGCTGCAGGCCGGCGGCGGCCGGCGCGCCGACGTCGTCGCAGCTTCCGCCTTCAAGCTCTTCCTCCAGCCGGCGCTGGCCTGGCTGCTGGCGCACTTCGTGCTGGGCATGGACGGGCACCTGCTGTTTTCCGCCGTCGTCCTGGCCGCCCTGCCCACCGCCCAGAATGTCTTTGTCACTGCCGCCCGGTATGAGCGCGGCATCGTCATCGCCAAGGACACCGTGCTGCTGACCACCATCATCGCCGTGCCGGCCATGATGGCACTGGCCTGGCTGCTGGCCTGACCCCGTCACGTAACCCCGCCCGCAGCGGCGGGCAAGCCTGCGGGAGCAGGTAACGTAGGAGGGTGGGAAATTCGACCGTACTCCGCACTGTGGCCGTCTGGCTGCTGTGCCTGATGCTCACCATCGCGGCCGGCGCCCTGACCGTTGTCCTGGTCAACGCCAAGGTCTACGGCCCCCAGCAGCAGATCCGGGACTACTTCCAGGCCCTGCAGAACGGCGAAGGTTCCAAGGCCCTGGGGCTGCTGCGGGCCAGCGTCCCGGATGCCAACCCCGCGATGCTGGACGGCGCGGCGCTGAAGCGGGCGGTCGCGGATGTGGAGGACATCCGCCTGGGCGAGGCCGTCGAGACCGACCCCACCCATGTGGAGGTGCCGGTCAGCTACACCATTGACGGCCGCGGGCACACCACCGTCTTCAAGCTGGAGAAGGTGGGCACCAATTGGCTCTTCTTCAACCGCTGGTCCTTTGAACCGTCCACCCTGCCCACGGTCGAGGTCCAGGTCGTCAACGAGGCCGAGGCCTCGCTCAACGGTACGCGCGTGGCGCTGCCGGGCGGCAAGGGAACCTTCGCGGCGTTCTACCCGGGGGTTTTCGAAGCGCACTACACCAGCGAGAATTTTGCCGCCCCGGCAGTGGAAACCGTCCTGGAGCATGCCGATGCGCAGGCGCAGATCTCGCTGGCCACCGAGCCCACCCCGGAACTGATGGAGGAGGCCAGCGGCCAGGTCAAGGGGTTCCTGGACAACTGCGCGGAGCAGAAGGTGCTGCAGCCGGCCGGATGCCCGTTCAGCTTCCCGCTGGACCGGGTGCAGAACAACACGATCGACTGGGACATCGTCAAGTACCCCGAGGTCTCGATCGAGCCCTTCCGGGGCAACTGGGTGGTGAAGCCGCTGACCGGCACCGCGAAGCTGAAGGTGGTGGAGATCGACCTGTTCACGGGCGCCGCCATTCCGCGCGAGCTGGAGCAGCAGTTCAGCTTTGCCGGGAAGCTGAACGTCGACGACGACAACGTCACCCTGACCCCCGTGGTCAAGTACTGACCGGCTGCTGCTATCTGAACCTGCCGCACCCGCCGGCCGCGCCGCAGGACTGCGGGCAGCAGCGCTTCCAGGGGAGCCAGGCAGCGAAGGCAGAACAGCACGACGTCGGAACACACTTTCCCTGGCCTGGACGGGGGCAGCCGGCACGGGACTGCTGCTTGTGCCGGCTGCCCCCGTGCCGGCTTAGTCGACGCCGCGCAGGTCCAGGGTCAGTTCCGCGGCGCCCTGGCCCAGCACCACCGGGATGCCCCAGTCCTGCTGGTACAGGTGGCAGGCCGCGTGGTCCGGGATCTCCCCGCCGGGCTCGCCGTCGCAGGCCGCCGCCCGCGCAGTAATGTGCAGGACGCCCTCGGGCACATCCTCGGCGAGGACCAGTTCGCGCACCAGGCCCACCGATGTGCCGGCGCCCGAGACCAGCAGGTTCTCCGGCGAGGAGGAGATCTTCAGCTGGGTCGGGTCGCCCCAGCGGTCGTCCAGCTTCTGCCCCTTGGGCGCGGCGAAGCGCACGGTCAGGGCCAGCGGGCCGGGCGAGACCTCGGTCTTGGGCCGCTGCGTCTGGGAAGCCCCCTCGTCCACGGTGAGGGCTTCCTTGGGGATCGGGATGCGCACCAGCTGGTGCCGGTTGGCCTCCACCACCAGCAGCAGGGGCTCGCCGGTCCCGGAGGCATCCACCAGCACGTCGGAAGGCTCGGCCAGGCCGCGGGCGAGCGTGGAAACGGTGCCGGTGGCCGGGTCGAAGCGCCGGACGGCACCGTTGTAGGTGTCCGCCACGGCCACCGAGCCGTCCGGCAGCACGGTCACGCCCAGCGGGTGCTGCAGGCGTGCCTGCCCGGCCTCGCCGTCGCGGAAGCCGAAGTCGAACAGGCCTGTGCCGATGGCGGTATGCACCTGCGCGCGCTCCTCGCCGTGGACTTCCACGAAGGAGATCTTCCGCAGGGCCGAGGTTTCCGAGTCCGCCACCCAGATGCTGCCCTCGGCGTCCTCGGCCAGCCCGGAGGACTGCGCGAACCAGGCGGCGGTCGCCTCGCCGTCGAGCAGGCCCTCCAGCCCGGTGCCGGCCAGGATCTGGACGGAGCCCGTGACAGGGTCGAAAGCGAAGATCTGGTGCACGCCGGCCATGGCCACCACCAGCTTCTGCAGCCGGGTGGACCAGAGCACGTCCCAGGGCGAGCTGAGCGAGACCTCGAGCGGGTCCTTGCCCAGCCGCGGGGCCGTGGAAATGGCGTCCGCGAGCTCCTCGCCCAGTTCCTCGCCGGCGCCTGCCTCGTCCGCCTCCGAGCCCGGGCCGGCCTGGGCCCCGCCGGCAGCCGCGCGCTGGTTGCCGGCGTCGAGCAGCCGCTGCACGCCGTTGCCGGCCACCGTGGTCACCGCGCCGGTGGCCAGGTTGACCCCGCGCAGGCGGTGGTTCACCGAATCGGCAACGACGACGTCGTACCCGGCCGCCGTGCGGACGTCCCCGGGCAGCAGGGCCAGGCCCTGGGGTTCGTTGAAGCGGGCCTCGGCGGCGCCGCCGTCCAGCCAGCCCTTCACGCCGGAGCCGTAGACATTCAGCACGGTGGCCAGGTCGGCGCCCAGCTCCACCAGCCTGTGGTGGCCGGTATCGCCGACCAGGAAGGTCTCCCCCGGTGCGCCCACGCCGTCGGGCAGGGCGATCACCTTGCCCGGGAAGCGCAGGTCCCCGGCGGTCGATTCGGCCGGCACGTAGGGGCCGTCCCCGCGGTGCAGCGTGCCCTTGGCCTCGTGCTCGCTGATGAGTTCCTCGACCAGGGACTCCAGGCCGCCGGCGTGGCCTTCCCCGGACAGGTGCGCCACGATGTACCCCTCGGGGTCCACCACCACCAGCGTCGGCCAGGCACGGGCCGAATACGCCTGCCAGGTCACCAGCTCCGGATCATCCAGCACCGGGTGGTGGATCTCGTAGCGCTCGACGGCGGCAGCCAGGGCCACCGGGTCCGCCTCGTGCTCGAACTTGGGCGAATGCACGCCCACGGTGACCAGAACGTCCCGGTACTTCTCCTCCAGCGGGCGCAGCTCGTCCAGCACATGCAGGCAGTTGATGCAGCAGAAGGTCCAGAAGTCGAGGATCAAAACCTTACCCCGGAGGTCCTCCAGCGAGAGGTCCTTCCCGCCGGTATTCAGCCAGCCTCGGCCGACGAGCTCGGAGGCACGGACGCGGTAGGCGGAACGCACAGATTCAGTCATGCCGTCTATTCTCCCGCGCAGCGCGTAAACGGACCAAACGCAGCAACGCAGCGTAACGCCGGGAATAACGCCAGCGGAGCCGTTTACACGATCGCCGAGGAGGGCTCCGCCCCGTCCCGGCAGCGACAAAGTGACAGATCTATCGTCACTCTCCATTTATTAGAAAGACCCCTCCTCCTTCTAACTAAATAAGAAATCACCTTCACTTCGCCACTCCCCCCAAAAATCCCCCGAGTAGCTCCGGCCCGCGGGCCACCTTCTAGGACGTCCGAACCACTGACGCTAGAAAGGATCACCACAATGGCCTCCACCCTCCGCTATCCGCCGGGCCGCTGCCTCCAGCTCGACCGTGACCGTCGTCCTCGACTCCGGCAAGGCCGCCCGCCACCGGCACCGTCCGGCCCCACCCGCTCGACCCGGACCTCTTCCAAATCCTGAGCATCCCCTCCGGCCGGGTCGACGAGACCTTTTACCTCGACGAGGTCGAGGAGGTTATCGCCGAATGACACCCCGCCTCTTTATCCGCCCGACCGACGCCGACGACGGCACGAGCGTCCATATCCGCGAGGACGTCATCAGCTCGATCTACGTCGTCCCGCCCCAGCCCGCACCGGCCGCGCCTTCCACGGCGCCCCGAAGTCCGAGAGCCCCTCCGCCGCGGCCGTGACCGTCGTCGTCCCGCCCGAGCGCCACTACCGCGTGAAGGAGGAGCCGAAGGAGATCTTCGACCTCGCCAACAAGACCTACGAAAGGATCCCCGGATGAAGCGCACCGCCGCCGTGAAGATCCCCCGCCCGGCCCCGGCGCCCCGCCCGGTCATTCCCGCCCGCGCCCGGTCGTCACTGCCCCGAAGCTCGCGCCGGCCCTGATGCCCGCACCGGCTCCCAAGTCCGGCACGACCTCATCGCCGTGGTTGGACCCGACCGGCACGACCCCGAGATCCCGGTCCTGGTAACGGTCCTCTGGCGGCGGGAGCAGTGGAGCTCCCGCCAGATGCGCCAGCGGAAGGCGTAAGGCTCCCGATAGATAGCCCCCGACTGCTCCGAACGGGGGCTTTTCCATGACTCAGGACCGCTTCTGCTTCTTCCCCTCGGCTCAAACCGCGAGCTTTCGCTGCCTAGTCGAGCCAGACGATCTCGACCCGCTCCTCCCCTTTGAACCTCACGCCCCGCCCGGTCGCCCTGGAGATCCGGACCTCGCGGATCACCAGCGGCAGCAGGGCCCGCCGTTCGGCCGCCGGGAGCGCCTCCCACGCCTCTCGCGACTGTGCGAGGTCGAGGAGCGGCGAGACGTCCACGGAGGCCGACGGGAGCGCCTCCAGCGCCTCAGCGGCCCGGGCCCGGAGCCCACGGAGGCGAGCCATTTCCACGGCGGCCTCCTCCTCGGTCAGCACGCCGGAGACGGCCAGCCTGCGGGCCCTGGCGAGGTCGGCGTCGACGGCGCCGAGCGCGGCCTGGGCGGCGGTCCGCTCCTCGACGCTGGCCGGGTCGACGTGCGCGGTCCAGCGTTCGGCTATCCCGATCAGCCGCTTGTCGTCGGGCTCCATAGCTGCGAGGTAGCTCAGGAAACGATGGGCGACGTAATCGTCGACACCATCGCGAGGAGCCGTGAAAGGCGCCGCACACGGCAGCCCGTTGGCCAGCTGGCTACAGCGGTAGGACCTGGCCGCTCCGCCGCTGGAGGAAGCCGCTCGGCCCCCGCACGAGGCGCAACGGATCAGGGCGCCGGTCACGGTCGTGTGGGGCTTCCGACCGCGAATGATGCCGTGCGCCTGCTCAGCGGTGCGTGACGCCATAGAGGCGAGGATCAGGGCCCGCTCCGTCGGCGTGATGATGCCCTCTCCCACGCTGACCGGCTTGTGAGTGTCCGGGTCGAGGTAGACGTCGGCGATCGCGGCCCACCCGCCCGAGGCCGTCCGGCGGCGGGCCGACTGGAGCCCGGCGAAGCCCGGCGTCCGGAGGAGCTGGGAGATCGCCGAGGTCCGCCAGAGCACCCCGGTAGGCGACGGGATTCCCTCGTCGTTCAGCATGCGGCCGATCTCCCATAGGGACTTCCCCGCGAGGGCCTCCTCGGCGATCTTGCGGGCGATCGGCGCCGTCTCCGGGTCCGGGTCGAGCTTACCGTCGACGTTCCGGAGCCCGAAGGGCGGCTTCCCGCCGAGCCACGATCCACCGCGACGACGCGCCGCCTTGGTGCGGGCTACGCGCTTGGCAATTGATTCCGCCTCCTCGCGGGCCATCTCGCCCCGGATGATGTTCACGAGGCGTTGTCGCTCGTCGCTCGTGTCGGTACCGTCCACGCCAAGAATGCGGCGGCCAGTGGCGGCGTGCTTTGTCAGAAGGGCGGCGAGCGTATCAGCACCTCGGCGGTCGGCGCGGTCCAGAGACGAGACGACCAGTGTGTGGAACCGGATTCCAGCGTCGAGGTCATCGAGGGCGCGCCGCCACTCAGGGCGCGCACTACCCGACCGGTAGGAAGCTCCAGTGCCTTCCCGCTCGGCGTAGATCTCTACGACGTCGAGGCGGAGCCGCTCAGCGAGGGCACGGCAGTCGGCCTCCTGTTCAGCGAGGGAAAAGTTCTTACCGCCGTTTTGCCGCGAGGATCGACGTACATAGATAGCGGCGGAGGCGTCCGGCGGTGACGTTGCTTTCTGTGTGATGGGTGCGGTCACGCACCCAGACTAGAAGCCCGCTAGGACAATCTTGCCGCCCAGGTCTTCGAGGCCCACCAGTTGGGATGCACGCACCCGGTAGTTGCTGCGGATGGACGTTTCGGCCGCCTCGGTCATCTGGTTTCTCCTTGGATACTGCTGGGTTCATCGGTTGTCGCGTCTGCCGCACCGCCGGGGGAAGCAGCCTGGTTCTGCGGCCGCCGGCCGGCCGGGCCCCCTGGCGGGACCTGCCGGGCGTCCTGCCGGGCCAGCCGGGCAAACATATCGTTGTAAGCGGCCAGTTCGGCGTCGTTATTCCGGTCGGCCGCGCGGTCTTTACGCTTTGTTTCACGTGCATCGGAGCGGGACCACATGTAGGCGACCCCGATCGCCACGCAGAGGGTGGGGATTTCCCCGATGCCCCACATCATGGCCCCGCCGAGCTGCTGGTCCGCCAGCGCATCCGGCCCCCAGGTCCGGCCCATGTTCCCGAACCAGGATGCCTGGATCAGCGTGGTGGAGCTGGTCAGCGCCACGCCGAAGAACGCGTGGAAGGCCATGGTGGCGAACAACAGCACCAGGCGCAGCGGGTAGGGCGCCCGCCGCGGCACCGGATCCTGGCCGATCATCGAGAGGATGAAGAGGTAGCCGGTCAGCAGGAAGTGCACGTTCATCAGCTCATGGCCGACGTGCTCGCGCAGGGCGAAGCCGAACAACGGGGTGTAGTAGAAGATGATGATGGAGCCGGCGAAGTTCGCCGCGGCCACCAGCGGGTGGGTGATGACCGCCGAGAACTTCGAATGCACCAGCGACAGGATCCATTCGCGCGGTCCGCGGCTGCCGTCCTGGCGCGGGCTGAGCGCCTTCAGCGCCAGGGTGACCGGGGCGCCCAGGACCAGAAACAGCGGGACCACCATGGTCAGGGCCATATGGTCGACCATGTGGGCGCTGAAGAGCACCATGCCGTAGACCGCCGGCGGGCCGGAGGTGATGTAGGTCAGCGCGGCCAGGCCAACCAGCCAGCTCACCGCCCGCAGCAGCGGCCAGGAGTCCCCGCGCCGGCGCATCCTGGCCATGCCCACCAGGTAGGCGGTGGCTGCGGTCAGCGCGAAGGCCACCCAGAGCCAGTCCCAGCGCCATTCGGTGAGCCAGCGGCCGGCAGTCAGTTCCGGCGGCAGGTCGTAGCCGGTGAGGATGCGGGCCGGGGACGCATCCAGGGGCAGATCCTCCGGCGTTGGCGGCGGCGTGCGGGCCAGGGCGACGGCGACGCCGGAGACCGCTCCCATGATGAGCAGTTCCACCGCGATCAGCTGCCAGAGCACCCGGGCGGCCGGCTTGCTGCCCAGCTGCGGGATGATCCACCGGCGGTGCATGAAGCCGATCATGCCCAGCAGCAGCGTGGCCAGGGCCTTGAAGACCAGCAGTGAACCGTACGGCGTCGTCAGCTGCGACAGGGAGGTGACGCGGATGGAGGCATTGACCACCCCGGAGGCGAAGACCAGGAAGAAGCTGAAGACCGCCAGCGCGGAGAACCGTCCGAGCACCACCGCAGTGAGGTCCCTGGACTCCAGCGTGCCGGAGAGGGCCGCCAGCACGATGATGCCGCCCACCCACAGGCACACGCCCAGCAGGTGCAGGCCTATCGAGTTGACCGCGCCGTAGTGGTCGGCTCCGCCGGCGGAGTGCCCGATCAGGGCCAGCGGCACCAGGCCGCCGGCAATGGCCAGGGCCAACGTGCCGGCCAGTTCCCCGACCGAGCGCACGCCGAAGACCAGCGTGGCGACGATGGCCGCGCTGATGGTGACGGCCAGCCAGGCCCGGCCGGTGGAAATGTCGGTCATGAAGCCCACCAGCGCCGAGGTGAAGCCGGCGTCCGCACTGAGCGGCTGGCCGGCGACGTCGGAGAAGGAGAACACCAGGACGGCTACGGCGGAGAGGGTCCAGGCAATGGACGCGGCGGCGGCCAGCGCGAGGGTGCGGCTGAACGCCGGATGCTCCGGATCGTCGCCGCCGCCGCGCCTGCCCGCTGCGTCCGCCCGGCCGCGGCCGGGCGGACGCAGGCGCGGGGGCAGGATGCCGACGGCGAAGACCAGGGCGCCGATGACCGCTGCCGCGGAGAGGTTGTGCACGCCCTTGGCCAGCGGCAGGGCCCAGCGCGTCAGCGCGCCCGGATCCGAAAGCGCCCGCGCGGCCGCGGCACCGGAAAACGTCAGGGCTGCCACGAGGGCCAGCACGACGACTGCCGCAGCGCCCAGCAGCCACAGCCTGCCGATCCCGCCGGCGCCGAGGGACGCCCAGCCGGGCTCCCCGGCTGCCGGGGAGCCGCCGGGACGCGGGGGCGTCGGGGTGTTCTTGGGTACTGCCACGGTATCTATTCTCCAGTTGCACGCGGCCGGGAGCGAATCGGGGAGTTAAACAGCAAGGGCCGCCCGCAGGATCGGGCGGCCCTTGCGCAGTCCTGCAGGACTACTTCTTGGCGACGGCGGCCTTCAGCTTGGACCCGGCGGTCAGCTTGACGCTGTGGCCGGCAGCGATCTGGATGGTCTCGCCGGTCTGCGGGTTGCGGCCGGTGCGGGCGGCGCGGTCGGTGCGCTCGACGGCGAGCCAGCCCGGGATGGTGATCTTCTCGCCCTGGGCGATGGAGGTGGCGAAGACGTCGAAAACAGCGTCGAGCACATCATTCACGGCCTTCTGGCTGTTGTTGCTCTTCTCCGCGACTGCTGCAACGAGTTCACTGCGATTGATAGCCAATTTCTGTCCTCCTGGACTGCTTCGTGGTCCGAGCCTTCCACGGCCGTGAAAAGCTTCTGTGGGAAACTTACCAGCTTGAGCTGCCGGGGACGGGCAAAACCCGCGTATTTCTGCGACTTTTCAGGGAATTTCCGCCGAATCGGGCCTGCTGTGCGGCTCTGCGGCCTGCTTAAGACGCCAAGGGGCGGCGGTCCTGAAGGACCGCCGCCCCTTGGGCTGGCACGGGCAATGCGCCCAGTCGGTTCCTACCAGCTGGACTTCTTGATGCCGGGCAGTTCGCCGGCGTGCGCCATGGTGCGGAAGCGGACGCGGGAGATGCCGAACTTCTGGAGGGTGCCGCGCGGGCGGCCGTCGATCTGGTCGCGGTTGCGCAGACGGACCGGCGAAGCGTCGCGGGGCAGCTTCTGCAGGCCCAGGCGGGCGGCCTCGCGGGCGTCGTCGGTAGCGTTCTCGTCCACCAGGATCTTCTTCAGTTCCTGGCGCTTCTCCGCGTAGCGCGCCACAACAAGCTTGCGCTGCTCGTTACGAGCAATCTTGGACTTCTTAGCCATGTTTAGCGCTCCTCTCGGAATTCGACGTGCTTGCGGATGACCGGATCGTACTTCTTCAGGACCATGCGGTCCGGATCGTTACGGCGGTTCTTGCGCGTGACGTAGGTGTAGCCGGTGCCCGCGGTGGACTTCAGCTTGATGATCGGACGAACGTCCTTTTCCTTGGCCATTAGAGCTTCACACCCTTCGCGAGCAGCTCGGCGACGACGGCATCAATGCCGCGCACGTCGATGGTCTTGATGCCGCGGGCGGAAACCTGCAGCGTCACGTTGCGGCGCAGGGACGGAACCCAGTAGCGCTTCTTCTGAATGTTCGGGTTGAACCGGCGCTTGGTGCGGCGGTGCGAGTGCGAAATGCTGTGCCCGAAGCCGGGGACGGCTCCGGTCACCTGGCAGTATGCTGCCATGATCTCTCCTCCAGTAGTAGTAAATATTGACGGGCCACCACAGGCACAGCGGCATGCTGCCTCTGAACCTGCATATCAGCGCCCGTCACCAGTTTTGACACCGTTATTACTGCGACTTTCCGGAGGTTAACCTGGCGGGGTGAGATCCAGCCGAAGTGCCTCGACGCGTGGAAGACGGTGAAGGTCCGGGTCGCCATACAGCGTCGGCATCCGCATGCAGGGCATGCGCAACCTCGGCCGCGTGACTCAACGCCCCTCTATCCTAGTACCCGGCTTCGATTCGTTCAAACCGGGTCCCCGGGGCGCTCAGCTGTTGATCCGAGGCTCGCGCAGCACCCAGCTTGAAGGTTCCAGCTGGTGCACGATCCGCTTGCCGATCCGCTCCAGGTCAGCCACGTCCCGGCGGTCCAGCCCGTCGAAGACTGCCTGCCGCACCGATTCGACATGCCCCGGCGCCATCTGCTCGATCGCCGCGAAGCCATCATCCGTCAGGGCCGCCATGGTCACGCGGGCATCGGCGGTGCACTGGCTGCGGAGAACCCAGCCGCGCTGCTCCAGCTTCTTGACCACATGCGAGAGCCGGGAGAGCGAGGCATAGGTGCGCGCGGCCAGTTCGCTCATCGGCAGCGTCCGGTCCTCGGCTTCGGAGAGCATGGCCAGCACGTTGTAGTCAAAGAGCGTCAGCCGGCCTTCGCGCTGCAGGGCCCCGTCCAGGTTTCCGGGCAGCAAGGTGGTGACGGCCAGCAGGGCCAGCCAGGCCTGCCGCTCCTCCGGGTCCAGCCAGCGTGCGTTCGTCATGCAACTATTGTGCCACAATCACTTGATGCTTCAAGTTTCACGCCGGGGGCTTAACTGCTGCCGGCCCGCATCCCGGCGGGGGCGGGCCGGCAGGCGGCGCGGCCCCTACCCGGCGGCCGGCTGCAGCTGCCGGTTGCCGGCCGCGTCCGCAGGCACGGGAACCAGCGGCAGCGGCATGCTGTCGACGTCGAGCAGCGGGTTCCGGTCCTGGCCGGCCACCAGCTCGCGCGCCTCCTCCTCGGTGTCCACCGAGGGCATGCAGCCGGGCATCGGGCGCCGGGCACTTTCCGGAATCCGCCAGATGGCGAACAGGCCGAACACCGACATGGCGACCAGGTAGAAGGCCGGCATGAGCTCGTTGCCGGTGGCCTGGATCAGGGACTCGGTGATCAGCGGAGTCGTGCCGCCGAAGACCGCCACGGAGAAGTTGTAGGCGATCCCCATCGACCCGTAGCGGCTCGCGGTGGGGAACAGCGCGGGCAGGGCCGAGGCCAGGTTGCCGACATAGAAGGCGGTGGCCGCGCCCAGCACCGCCAGGCCCAGCAGGGTGGCCCACATCTGGCCCAGTCCGATCAGCAGGAACGCCGGAATGCCCAGCACGATCGTGACCACCGCGCCGGCCAGCAGCACGGGCCGGCGGCCGATACGGTCGGAGAGCCGTCCGGTGGCCGGAATGGCGGCGGAGAGCAGCACCAGCACCGGAATGGTCAGCAGCGTGCCCTGGAAGGCGTCGTAGCCCATGGTGTCCTGCAGGTAGGTGGGCATGTAGGACGTCAGGGCGTAGCCGACGCTGTTGGCCGCGGCGACCAGCAGCATGGCCAGCACGATCGGGCGCCAGTAGCCGGCGATGATCTGGCGGTAGGTCCTGGGCCCGTCCTCAGCGGCCCGGGTCTTGTCCTCCTGCGCGTCCTGGGCGGCCTGGAAGGCCGGGGACTCTTCGATCCGCATCCGGAAGTACAGGCCCACCAGGCCCAGCGGGCCGGCGAGCAGGAACGGAATCCGCCAGCCCCAGGCCAGCATGGCCTCGTTGCCCAAGGTCATCTGCAGGACGGAAACGACGGCGGCGCCCAGGGCGAAGCCCAGGTAGCTGCCGGTGTCCAGGATGCTGGCCAGGAAGCCGCGGCGCTTGTCCGGCGCGTATTCGCTCACGAAGGTCGTGGCACCGGCGTACTCGCCGCCGGTGGAGAAGCCCTGGACCAGGCGGCAAAGCACCAGCAGCACGGTGGCCCAGCCGCCGACCGCCAGGTAGGTGGGCAGCAGGCCGATGGCGAAGGTCGCCGCGGCCATCATGATCATGGTCAGGGCGAGGGTCTTCTGCCGGCCGATCCGGTCCCCCAGGCGGCCGAAGTACAGCCCGCCCAGCGGCCGGACGACGAAGCTGGCGGCAAAGACGGCCAGGCTGCCCAGCAGCCCCTCGCCCTCCTCGCCGCCGGCGAAGAAGAGCTGGCCCATGGTGACGGCCAGGTAGCCGTAGATGCCGAAGTCGAACCACTCCATGCCGTTGCCCACCACGGTGCCGCCGACGGCCTTGCGCAGCATCGGCTTTTCGACGACGGTCACGTCATCCACGCGCAGTTTCCGCTTGCGCATCGCCGGTGCGGGCCGGCGGCCGGTGCCGGCACCGCCGGGGGCCGCGGCGGGGCCTGTTTTTCCGGCGGCTGCGGCCGCTGAAGGGTGGACGTCTTTCGGCATTTGGGCCTTCTTCCATCGAGGTCATTTGCACGTGACTTGCACACTGCCGGGCCTGTCCGGGCCCAGGGCAGGCCATCCAGTCTAGCGAGGCACGGCGTTTGTCCCCGGCGGAAGGGGCGGCATGCGCCGGTTCCGGGTGCCTTGGGCAACCAAAACCGGCCCCCTGCGGCGGTCCGCCCGGGCGGGCCCCGGCGGCGCGCGAAATCCCTGCCAGCGTGCGGATGCAGCCGAATCAGGAGCGGTCCGGAACCGGTGCCGGAGCGGCCACGGCGCGGAAATTTCTATGACCTTAACCACGGGACGCCCGTCGAGGGGGTGGCCGGAGGTGCAGCGGGCCGGCTAGACGACGCCGGAAACCCCCAGCCAGGTGCCGATCAGGTAGGTGGCTGCCAGGGCCAGCGCCCCGCCGGCCGTCACGCGCACGGCGGCCCGGACCAGCCTGGCCCCGCCCAGCCAGGCACCCAGCGCCCCGGTGCCGGCCAGGGCCAGCAGCGTCGCGGCAAAGGCGGTTGGCACACGCAGCGGTTCCGGCGGCAGCAGGATGGCCAGCAGCGGCAGGACCGCGCCGGCCACGAAGGACACGGCTGAGGCGAAGGCGGCATGCCACGGACTGGCCACATCTTCCTCGCGGATGTTCAGTTCGGCGTCCAGGTGCGCGGCGAGCGCGTCATGGGCGGTGAGTTCCCGGGCCACCCGGACGGCGGTGTCCCGGCTCAGGCCCTTGGCCCGGTACAGCGCGGCCAGTTCGGCGAGTTCGTCCTCGGGCTGGTCCCGCAGTTCCCGGGTTTCCTTGGCGATCAGGGCCTGCTGGCTGTCCGCGGAGCTGGAGACCGAGACGTACTCGCCCAGGGCCATTGAGAGGGCACCGCCGATCATGGCGGCCAGGCCGGCTGCCAGCAGCGTGCCGAAATCGGTGGTGGCACCGGCGACGCCGACCACCAGCGCGGCCACCGAGACGATCCCGTCGTTGGCTCCGAGCACCCCGGCGCGCAGCCAGTTCAGCCGCGCGGCCAGGCCGGCGAGCTCGTGCGGCTCGTTCTCATGCGGGCGCGGATCCACCGCCCGCTGCTGTCCGGACCGGCTGCCCATAACTACAGGGAAGCACTAAAACCTGGAACCGGCCAGCAAGGACAGCCAATCCCCGGCACGGCCCCACGGCGCGGTCAGCGGGCGGGATGGAGCCCGGTCAGCTGCGGGTACTTGGCGGTGAGCGCATCCCCGGAGGAGACCCGGCGCAGCCGGCGGCCCACCCACGGCACCAGGTGCTGACGCGCCCAGCGGGCATCGGCGGCGAAGGCTGCCCGCCGGGAGAGGGTTTCCAGCGCGGGCAGTTCCGGCAGCGTGATGGCGTCGTCGGCCTGCAGCACCTCGAGGACCCGTTTGGCCATTAGCGTGTGGCCGGCCGCGGACATGTGCAGCCGGTCCTCGGCCCAGTAGCGCCAGTCCTGGAACTCGCGCAGGCGCCAGTAGTCCACCAGCAGCGTGCCGTGCTTGTCGGCGATCTCGCGCACCCATTCGTTGTAGATGGCGGTGCGGCCGCGGGTGCGGCCGAAGACGGCGGACTTGGACGTGTCGAAGCCGGTAAAGAGCACCACGGTGGCGCCGGACGCGGCCAGCCGCGTCACGCCGTCGTCGTACCCTGCCATCAGCTCGTCGATGTCCACCTTCGGGCGCAGGATGTCGTTACCGCCGGCGTACAGCGTCACCAGTGTCGGCTGCAGGGCCAGGGCGGCCTCCAGCTGCTCGCCGAGCACCTGCCCGATCTTCTTGCCGCGGACTGCCAGGTTGGCATAGCCCCAGCCGGTGTCGGCCAGCATCAGCTGCTCGGCGACCCGGTCCGCCCACCCGCGCACCCCGTTGGGCAGCGTCGGGTCCTCGTCACCGACGCCTTCGGTAAAGGAGTCCCCCAAGGCAACGAAACGTTCAGTGAATGTCACCCGAACAGATTAACAAACCACACGTCCCGCCCCGGGAGATCAGGCGCCGCTGCGCGGGGCATACATGAGCACGGCGACGCCGGCGAGCGCGATACCCGCCCCGGCCAGGTCCCAGCGGTCCGGCCGGAAGCCGTCGACGACGACGCCCCAGAGCAGCGACCCGGCAATGAAGACCCCGCCGTAGGCAGCCAGCACCCTGCCGAAATGGGCGTCCGGCTGCAGCGCGGCAATGAAGCCGTACGCGCCCAGCGCCATGACCCCCAGCCCGGCGAACCACCACGCCCGGTCCGCGCGTACCGCCTGCCAGATCAGCCAGGCGCCGCCGATTTCGGCCAGGGCGGCGAGGACAAACAGGAGGATGGACTTGGCGATCGTCATGGCACCAGTTTCCCCCGCCGGGCCCGGTGCTCCGCTGCACGCGCCCCGGCGTCAGCGGGCGGCCAGCAGCTTGGACCGGCGGTGGGACAGCACCTGCCCGCCGATCACGATGGCCAGGGCGATCAGGAACATGGCCGACCCGATCACGTTGGCCTGGGCGGGGATGCCCCGGGTGGCGGCCACGTAGATGAACTTCGGGAAGGTGTCCACGTTGCCGGAGTTGAAGTTGGTGATGATGAAGTCGTCGAAGCTCATGGCGAAGGCCAGCAGCGCCGCTGCCACGATGCCCGGCAGCAGCAGCGGGAAGGTGACTCGCCAGAAGGCCTGCAGCGGCGAGGCGTACAGATCCGCGGCGGCTTCCTCCAGCTTCGGGTCCAGGCTGGCGACGCGGGCCTTGACCGTGACCACCACGAAGGAAATGCAGAACATGGTGTGCGCGATGATGATGGTGCCCATGCCCAGTTCGGCGCCGATGTTCAGGAACTGGGCCAGCAGCGAGGCGCCGAGGACCACTTCGGGCGTGGCCAGCGGCAGGAAGATGAGCATGTTCGCCGTGGCGTTGAACCGGAACCGGTACCGGACCAGGCCGATCGCGATGGCGGTGCCCAGGATGGTGGCCATCACGGTGGCGGCGGCACCGATCTGCAGGCTGTTGCCCAGCGCCTCGCAGACCGCCGGCGCCCCGCAGGGGTTGAGCCAGTTCTCCAGGGTGAAGCCGCGCCAGCTCAGGTTGGTGCGGCCGGCGTCGTTGAACGAGAAGGCGAACACGTAGCCGATGGGCACCAGCAGGAAGATGAACGCGAGCCCGCCGAAGACAGGGACCAGCCAGCGGCCGATGGTTTTCCTCATTACGGCCCCCCTAGATCAGTTCCTTGGTGCCGAAACGGCGCACGTACGCCGTCACGAGCACCAGGATGGCCAGCATCAGGATGAAGGACAGCGCGGCGGCCCCGGGATAGTCGACCACCCGGAAGAACCGGGAATCGATCACCTGGCCGATCATCGTGGTGTCCCGGTTGTTGCCCAGCAGTGCGGCGTTCACGTAGTCGCCCGAGGCCGGGATGAAGGTCAGCAGCGTGCCGGCGATGACCCCGGGCATGGACAGCGGCAGGGTCACCGTGCGGAAGGTGGTGAAGCCGGAGGCGTACAGGTCCGAGCCGGCCTCGATCAGCCGGGTGTCCAGCCGCTCGAGGTTCGCGTAGATGGGCAGGGTCATGAACGGCAGGAAGTTGTAGGTCAGCCCGCAGACCACCGCGAAGGCGGTGGCGGTCAGGCGCCCGTCTGCCGGCAGCAGGGACAGCGCCCGCAGCACCGGCACCACCGGGCCCTCGTCGGCCAGGATCTGCTTCCAGGCCTGGGTGCGCAGGATGAAGCTGGTGAAGAACGGGGCAATGATCAGCACCAGCAGGATCCCCTGCAGCAGCTTCCGGCCGCGCAGCCGCACCGCCACCAGGTAGGCCATCGGGTAGCCGATCAGCAGCGCCGCGGCGGTGGCGACCAGCGCGAAGGCGAAGGAGCGCAGCAGTTCGGGCCAGTAGCTGCCCAGCACCACCGCATAGTTGCCGAATTCCAGCGCCGGGGCGAACTGGCCGATGTCGGCTCCCGGCGGCTTGGTGTACAGCGAGGTCGCCAGCAGCGAAAACACCGGCAGCACGAAGAACAGCAGCATGAAGATGAAGCCGGGCAGGATCAGCAGGTAGCCGGTTCGTCCCCGCCGCCGCTGCAGCGTTTTCCCTCCGGCTTTCTCCGCGGCGCCGGGCCCGCCGGCCGGCTTCGCGGGCGCGGCCAGGACGTTCACGGCCCGTCCTCCCCGGCGGCGCCGGCGGTGCTGTCCTGGTCCCCGCCGAGCCCGAAGGCATGCCCGGTGTCCCAGGCGAGCACGACGTCGTCCCCCGGCCGGGCCGGCTGCTGGCCGTGGTTCTGGCAGAACACCCCCAGCGTGCCCACGCCGGGGACCTGGACCAGGTACTCGGTGCTTACGCCGGTGAAGGAGGTGTCCAGCACGCGCCCGTGCAGCAGGTTCGCCTCCGGCGCCGGCGCGTCGGCGGGCCAGAGCATCGTCAGCTTCTCCGGCCGGATGCCGACCAGCACCGGCCCCTGGTGGACCGCGGCCCGGTCCTTGCGCACCGCCAGCCGGTGCCCGCCGGCGTCGACGACGACGGCGTCGCCGCGGTCTTCGGCGACGGTTCCGGCGATCAGGTTGGACTTGCCGAGGAAATTGGCCACGAACGCGGTCCGCGGCAGTTCGTAGAGGTCCCGCGGGGCCCCCATCTGCTCCACCTTGCCGCCGTTCATCACCGCCACGGTGTCCGCCATGGTCATGGCTTCCTCCTGGTCGTGCGTGACGTGCACGAAGGTCAGCCCCACCTCGGTCTGGATCTTCTTCAGTTCCACCTGCATCTGGCGGCGCAGCTTCATGTCGAGTGCGCCCAGCGGCTCGTCCAGCAGCAGCACTGCGGGGCGGTTGACCACCGCCCGGGCCAGGGCCACCCGCTGCTGCTGTCCGCCGGAGAGCTGCCCGGGCCGGCGCGCGGCCAGGTGGCCCAGCTCCACCAGTTCCAGTGCCGCCTTGGCCTGCTCCTCGGCGCCGCGGACCCTGCGGCGCTTGAGCCCGAAGGCCACATTGTCCAGCACGCTCATGTGCGGGAACAGGGCATAGTTCTGGAAGACCGTGTTCACCGGGCGCTCGTGGGCGCTGGTGCCGGTGATGTCCCGGCCCCCGATGGTGATCTTCCCGGAGGTGGGCTGCTCCAGGCCCGCCACCATGCGCAGCGTCGTGGTCTTGCCGCAGCCGGAGGGGCCCAGCAGGGCGAAGAAGGAGCCGGCCGGAATGGTCAGGTCCAGTCCGTCCACGGCGGTGAAGTCCGTGAACCGCTTGGTGACCGAGACCAGGGACAGGTCCGCCCCGCCGGTGCTTCCGGTGGCGGCCGCTTCCCCGGGTGGCGTCGTCAGCTGATCCTGGACCATCAGTTGCCGATCGCCTGCTGGAAGCGGCCGCTGAAGTCGGTTTCCTCGTCGGCGCTGAGCGTGCGGAAGACATGGGCCCGCTGCAGGTCCTCGTCGGAGGGGAAGATGAGCGGATTGTCCACCAGCGACGGATCGATCTTCTCCATCGCCTCGCGGGCGCCCTGCACCGGGCTGATGTAGTTGACGTAGGCGGCCACGGTCGCCGCGTTCACCGGATCGTAGTAGTAGTTCATCAGCGCTTCGGCATTGGCCTTGTGCGGGGAACCGACGGGCACCATCAGGTTGTCCGACCACAGCGTGCAGCCGGATTCCGGAATGGCGAACTCCCACTTGCCGCCCTCTTCGAAGTTCAGCTGGGTGATGTCCCCGGACCAGCAGATGACCGCCAGCGCGTCGCCGGAGATCAGGTCCTCCTTGTAGGAGTTGCCCTTGACCTGGCGGATCTGGCCGTCGGCGATCTGCCTGGTGAGCACCTCGAGCGACTTGTCGAACTCGGCCGCGCCCCAGCTGCCGGCAATGTCGACCCCGTCCTCGAGCATCAGCAGGCCCATGGTGTCGCGCATTTCGTCCAGGACCTCGACCCGGCCCTTCAGCTCCGGCTTCCACAGGTCGGACACGCGCCGCAGCCCCCCGGGCACGGCTTCCTTGTTCCAGGCGATGCCGGCAAAGCCGGACTGCCAGGTCAGCGAATGGGCCCGGCCCGGGTCGAAGTCCACGTCCTGCAGGTTCTGGAGCAGGTTGGCGGCATTGGGAATGTTGGCGTGGTCCAGTTCCTGCGTGTAGCCGAGCCGGATCAGGCGCGCGGCCATCCAGTCGGTCAGGGTGATGATGTCCTGGCCGATGTCCTGGCCCGCGGCCAGCTGCGCCTGGACCTTGCCGAAGTAGGTGTCGTTGCCGTCGATGTCCTCGGAGTAGTTGGCCGTGATGCCGGTGGCCTTGGTAAAGGCCTCCAGCGAAGGGTAGCTGCCGGTCTTCTCGTCGTAGTCCAGGTACAGCGTCCAGTTGGCCCAGTTGACCTCCTTCTCCTGGGCCGACAGGTCCTCGGCCGCGGCCGCGGTGGCGCCGTCCTGCGCCGCCTTCCCGGTCCCCGACGTGCCGCAGGCGGCCAGCATCGACGCCAGGGTCAGCCCGCCGGCCCCGAGCAGGACCTTGCGGCGGGACAGCTGCGCCGCCACGAGCCGGCGCAGCAGCGGATCGTCGGGAAGTCGCTTCGGCATCTGGTCCTCCAAGTGGTTGGGAAAGCGGGTGGGCCGCCACACCGCGGCGTTCTCCGGCCCGGCGGTACCCGCCGGCCGCCCCTGGCCGGCACGTACGGCACCGCGGAGGGGCCGCCGTGCCGACGATACTTCCAGAGCAGGTGCGGTGCGGCAAGGCTTTCCGTTGTAAAAATTTGGTTACGCAACTGATCCAGAAGGACTTTGGCCATATCTGACGCTTAATTCGCGGTGCCAGGCCTTGTGCCCGGCCCTGTCCCGGGGTTCAATAGCAGGCATGGCCGCGCGGCGGCCCCGAGCTGACCTGCGGGAGGTGGATACCTTTGACATCGCAGCCTGCCTCCGGTCCAGGGCCCGGCAGCGCCATCGACGCCGTTTCCAAGGCGATCATCGAGCAGCTGCAGGAGGACGGCAGGCGCTCCTACGCGGCCATCGGCAAGGCCGTGGGCCTGTCCGAGGCGGCCGTGCGGCAGCGGGTCCAGAAACTCACCGACAGCGGCGTGATGCAGATCGTCGCCGTCACGGATCCAATGCAGCTGGGCTTTTCCCGGCAGGCCATGCTCGGCATCAAGGCCGATGCCGGACTGCTGGCGGTGTCAGACGAAATTGCGGCAATCCCGCAGGTGTCCTACTGCCTGGTCACCGCGGGATCCTTCGACATCCTGGCCGAAGTGGTTTGCGAAAACGACGACGACCTGATGCTGCTGGTTGGCCGGATCCGAAGCATTCCGGGCGTCCGCAGCACCGAAACATTCATGTACCTGTCCCTGCGCAAGCAGGAATACAACTGGGGAACACGATGACTCAAACCTCCATTACGCGCACTTCTACCCGCACTTCGACAACGCCCCGCGGCACGGACCGCCAGCAGGCGGCCCGCGACCATCTCTGGATGCACATGGCCCGCCACTCGCACCTGGCCGCCGGCGGCACCGTCCCGGTCATTACCCGCGGCGAGGGCCACCTGATCTACGACGATGCCGGGCGCGAATACATCGACGGCCTGGCCGGGCTGTTCGTGGTCCAGGTCGGCCACGGCCGCGAGGAACTGGCCGAGGCCGCGGCCCGGCAGGCCAAGGAGCTGGCCTTCATGCCGCTGTGGTCCTACGCTCACGAGCCGGCCATCGACCTGGCCGAGCGGCTCGCGCACTACGCGCCTGGGGACCTGAACCGCGTCTTCTTCACCACCGGTGGCGGCGAGGCCGTCGAGTCGGCGTTCAAGCTGGCCAAGCAGTACTTCAAGCTCAAGGGCCAGCCGGGCAAGACCAAGGTGATCTCCCGCGCGCTGGCCTACCACGGCACCCCGCAGGGCGCGCTGGCCATCACCTCGCTGCCGGGCATGAAGACTCCGTTCGAGCCGCTGGTTCCGGGCACCTTCCGCGTGCCCAACACCAACCAGTACCGTGCCCCGGAGGGCCTGGAGGACCCGGAGGCCTTCGGGCTCTGGGCCGCCGAGCGCATCCGCGAGGCGATCGAGTTCGAGGGCCCGGAGTCGGTGGCTGCCGTCTTCCTGGAGCCGGTGCAGAATTCCGGCGGCTGCTTCCCGCCGCCCCCGGGCTACTTCCAGCGGGTGCGCGAGATCTGCGACGCGTACGATGTGCTGCTGGTTTCTGACGAGGTCATCTGCGCCTTCGGGCGCATCGGGTCGATGTTCGCCTGCGAGGACTTTGGCTACGTGCCGGACATCATCACCTGCGCCAAGGGCCTGACCAGTGGCTACTCCCCCATCGGCGCCATGATCGCTTCGGAGAAGCTGTTCGAGCCGTTCGCCCACGGGGACACCACGTTCTACCACGGCTACACCTTCGGCGGGCACCCGGTCTCGGCAGCCGTCGCCCTGGCCAACCTGGACATCTTCGAGCGCGAGGGCCTCAACGACCATGTCAAGGCCAATGCTCCGGCCTTCCGCGCCACGCTGGAGAAGCTCAAGGACCTGCCGATCGTCGGCGACGTCCGCGGGGCCGGGTACTTCTACGGGATCGAGCTGGTCAAGGACAAGGCCACCAAGGAGACCTTCACGGACGAGGAATCCGAGCGGCTGCTGCGCGGCTACCTGTCCAATGCGCTCTACGACGCCGGGCTGTACTGCCGGGCCGACGACCGCGGGGACCCCGTGGTCCAGCTGGCCCCGCCGCTGACCATCGGCCAGGCCGAGTTCGATGCGATCGAGCAGATCCTGCGCTCGGTCCTGACCGAAGGGCTGAATCACCTGTAACCGTGGCGCGGTGCGAAGAATGGCGGCGGCGGTGGCCGGCATGGATGCCGGCCACCGCCGCCGCCCTGCTATTCCCCAGGTGCGTGGCAAGCCATTGACGTTGCACGAGGCCCGAGGTCTACTTTGGGAGGAGCTTGCTGGCATCCGGCGCGTTGTCCGATGGGAGGCACCATGGCTGCCGATAGGCACGTGAGGGAAGGCCACGTCGAGGTTCGAGGCGGCCGCGTCTGGTACCAGGTAGTCGGCGACGGACCAAGGATCCCGCTGGTCACCGTCCACGGCGGCCCGGGTGCCACCCACGACTATCTGGAGCCGCTGGAGGCTTTGGCGGACGAGCGGGCGGTTGTATTTTACGACCAGCTTGGCGCAGGCAAGTCGGATGTGCCGGAGGACACCAGCCTTTGGACCAACGAACGGCTGGTCGAGGAACTGGGCCAGGTCCTCGATGCCCTCGGACTATCCTTGGTCCACCTGCTGGGGCATTCGTGGGGGACGATCGTCGCGGCGGAATATGCGCTGCGTTCGCCGGAACGGCTGGCGGGCCTGGTTCTGTCGGATCCCTGCCTGAGTATTCCACGCTACGCCGCCGGCACCGCGGCCCTGCGTGCCGGACTGCCGGAGAATGTACGGGCAGTGCTGGACCGGCATGAGGCCGCCGGCAGCACCGACTCCGCGGAGTACCAGGAAGCCTCCATGGAGTTTTACCGGCGGCATGTTTGCCGCCTGGACCCTTGGCCGGACGCGCTGATGCGGACGTTTGAGCAGCTGAACCAGACGATTTACGAGCAGATGCAGGGCCCGAGCGAGTTTCGCGTGACCGGAATCCACAGGGACTACGACATCACGGACCGCCTCGGCCGGCTCGCGGGCCCGACACTCTTCCTGTGCGGCCGCTACGACGAGGCCCGGCCTGAGGAGACGGAGTTTTACCACAGCCTGGTACCGGGATCCGAGTTGGTCATCTTCGAAAGGAGCAGCCACCTTCCCCATCTCGAGGAATCGGAACTCTACCGGCATGTGCTGCGCGGCTTCCTGCACCGGTGGGAAGCAGCGCCATAACCGCCGACGGCCCTCCAGGTGGTTCAGAGCTCGGCCTTGCCCTGCCGCCAGTAGCCCATGAACGCCACCTGCCTGCGGTCGATGCCGGCATCGCGCACCAGATAGCGGCGCAGTTCCCGGACCACCGCCGCCTCGCCGGCAATCCAGGCATAGAACGGCCGGGTGGAGCCGGCGGTGGTTTCCCACAGGATCGTTTCGTCCACGTTGACCTCTTCCGGCTCGCTGCCGGCCGCCGGGGCCAGCCCGGCTCCGGGGACGGCGACGGCGCGGCGCACCGCTGCCTCCAGCAGTTCCCCGTGCGGCCGCCGGCCGCGCTCCAGCCAGCGGATGTCCACCCGGGCGGCGGTGGCCAGGTCCTGGAAGTCCGCCGCGTGCGGCACCTCGAGGACGGCGGTGCCGGTGATGTCCGCAGGCAGCGATTCGAGGATGGCGGCGATCGCCGGCAGCGCCGTCTCGTCCCCGGCCAGGAGCACGTGCGAGGCCAGGCCGGGGCGCCATTCGATGCCGCCGTAGGCCCGGGCCGTCGGGCAGTTGGCCGCCGCGGCGTTGGGCCCGATGATGCTCACCCGGTCCCCGGGAGCAGCGTGTGCGGCCCAGGAGGATGCGGGGCCGCCGACGCCGTCGTCGTCGAAATGCAGCACGAAGTCCACGTCCAGTTCCGGCCGCGCCCCGCCGCGGAAGCGGCGGACCGTGTAGGTGCGCATGGAGCCGCGCAGGGCAGGATCGATGGCCAGCCAGCGCTGGTACCAGCCGGCGTCCAGCGCGACGACGCCGCCACCTGCCTGCCCGACGCTCTGCAGCACCTGGTGTCCGCCGCCGCCGTGCGGGGGGATCATGACCTTGATCCGCAGGTCCAGCATCGGCCCGGCCACGCCGAAGCGGTGCAGCCCCCCGCCGGTGAACGTGATCCGCCGGAAGCTGGGCGAGAGCTCCTGCACCCGGTCCACGGCCACCTCGAAGGCCATCACGGGAATAACGTTGTCTACCTCTGCGGCCACTGTGCTCATACTGCGGCTCCTTCCTTGATCCGGGTACTGCTGGGGGCGGGTCCGTGGTGCCGGCCCACCGGCACCACCATCGGCGTGCCGGAGACCGGGTCCGGGATGATCCGGGAACGCAGCCCGAAAACCTCGGCCACCAGTGCCTCGGTCACGACCGTGGCGGGGGCACCTTCGGCCACCACCTGGCCGGCTTTCAGGGCGATCAGGTGGTCGGCATAGCGTGCGGCCAGGTTCAGGTCGTGCAGGACGATGGCCACGGTGGTGCCCCGGTTCCGGTTCAGGTCGGTCACCAGGTCCAGCACCTCCACCTGGTGGGTCACGTCCAGGAACGTGGTGGGCTCGTCCAGCAGCAGAATGTCCGTCTCCTGGGCCAGTGCCATGGCGATCCAGACCCGCTGGCGCTGGCCGCCCGAGAGCTCGTCGACGCTGCGGCCGGCCAGCTCCAGGGTGCCGGTCGCGGCCAGCGCGGCGCGCACGGCCTCGTCGTCGCGCGGCGTCCACTGCCGGAACCAGCCTTGGTGCGGGTAGCGGCCGCGGCCCACCAGCTCCGCCACGGTCAGCCCGTCCGGAGCGACCGGGGACTGCGGCAGCAGGCCCAGGACCCTGGCTACCTCGCGGGTGGGCCGGGAGTGGATGTCCTTGCCGTCCAGCAGCACCTGCCCCGCCTCCGGCCGCAGCAGCCGGGCCAGGCCGCGCAGCAGCGTGGACTTGCCGCAGGCGTTGGCGCCGACGATGATGCTGATGCGTCCCGGCGGCACGGCCACGGTCAGGTCCTGTACTACCGGGTGGCCGCCGTAGGCGAGGGTGAGGTTGCGGGATTCGAGCATGTGCATTCAGCCTCCTCGGCCGACACGGTTGGCGGAGACCAGCAGCCACAGCAGGAACGGTGCACCGAGCGCGCCGGTGACCACCCCCACCGGAAGGGCAGTGCCGTTGGTCAGGAACTGGGGCAGCACGGTGGCGGCGGCAAAGTCGGCGGCGAGCACGATCACGGCGCCGACCAGGGCGGACACCGCCAGGGAAGCGCGCCCGCGCAGCAGCCGGCGGGCGATCGGGGCCGAGAGGAAGGCGACGAAGGCCACGGGGCCGGCAGCGGCGGTGGCGGCCGCGGCCAGCAGGACCGCCACCGTGACCAGGCCCAGCCGGGCCGGTGCCACCGTCACGCCGAGGCCGGCGGCGGCGTCGTCGCCCATTTCCAGCCCGCGCAGGCTCCGGGACAGGGCCGCCGCGGCCGGCAGCAGGACCAGCAGGCAGGCGGCCAGGACGGCGGCCCGGTCCCAGTTGCTGGAGTTCAGCGAACCGTTGAGCCAGACCAGTGCTGCCTGGGCCGTGCGGACATCGGCCCGGGTCAGCAGGTAGCTGACCAGGGCCTGCAGGATGGCGGCGCAGCCGATGCCGGTGAGGATAAGCCGGCTGGAGGCAGCGTTCGAAGGGCCTGCGTGCCGGTGCGAGAGGACGTAGATCAGCAGGGCCACCAGCAGCGCCCCGGCCATGGCCGCGGCGGAGACGGCAAACCCGGCGGCGCCGAAGAGCACCATCGCGGCCACCGCGCCGGCACTGGCGCCGTAGCTGATGCCGATGATGTCCGGGCTGGCCAGCGGGTTGCGCAGCATGGTCTGGAAGATGCTGCCGGCCAGCCCGAAGGCGATGCCGGTCATGATCCCGACCACGGCGCGCGGCAGCCGGTTCTCCATCACAATGAAGCTCGCGCCCGGAATCTGTGCCCCGGCCAGCAGCCGGAAGAAATCCGGGAGGCTGACCAGGTAGCTGCCCAGCAGCACGCCGGCAAGGAACAGAGCAACGACGGCGGCCACCAGGCCGGCGGCAACCATCCGGCCGCGGCGGTGGCGGCGCAGCACCGGGGCGGCGGTGTCCGCACTGGGCCCGCCGGTGTTCATGCTGTCCGGGGTCCCGGCGGCCTCGCGGCCGGCCACGGTGCCGGTGGCGCTCACAGCCCGGCCGCCTTCCGGCTGCGGACCAGCCAGATAAAGACCGGGGCCCCGACAGCAGCGGTCATGATGCCGGCCTGGACTTCGCCGGGCAGCGCGATGACCCGGCCGAGGGTATCCGCCCCCAGCAGCAGGGCCGGTGCCAGCAGCGCCGACAGCGGCAGGATCCGGCGGTAGTCCGGCCCGGTGAAGGCCCGCACCACGTGCGGGATGACCAGCCCGACGAAGGCGATGGGACCGGCCAGCGCCGTCGCGGACCCGCAGAGGACCACGATGCCCAGTGCCGAGACGGCCCGGGACAGGGCCACCTGCTGGCCCAGGCCGCGTGCGGCGTCGTCCCCGAGGGCGAGGTTGTTCAGCAGCCGTCCGGTGCAGCCGGTGACCAGCAGTCCGGCCAGCAGGAACGGCAGCACCTGGCCGACCGCGTCCCAGTCCCGGCCGCTGAGGGAGCCCACCTGCCAGAAGCGGAACGATTCCAGGGTGTCCCGGCTGGTGACCAGCACGGCGTGCAGCAGGGAACCCAGCCCGGCCGAGAGGGCGGCGCCGGCCAGGGCCAGCTTCACCGGGGTTGCCCCTTCCCTGCCCAGGCTGGCAATGGTGTAGACGACGGCGGCGGCGGCCGCGGCCCCGAGGAAAGCGAGCCAGATGTAGCCGGAGAGCTGGGTGATCCCGAAGGCGTAGATGCCGGTGACGACGGCGAGCGAGGCGCCGGCGTTGACCCCGAGGATGCCCGGGTCCGCCAGCGGATTCCGGGCGACGCCCTGCATGGCCGCGCCGGCCAGCCCGAGGGCGGCCCCGGCCAGCAGGCCGGTCACGGTGCGCGGAATCCGCGAGTGGACCACTGCATGGTCCCCGTTGGCCGGGTCGAAAGCGGTGAACGCCTCCAGGAGGGCACCAATGCCGACCGGACGCGCGCCGAACGCCAGCGAGGCCAGGCAGGCCGCCAGCAGCACAGTCATGACCAGGAGCGTGCCTGCGGCCAGACGCCGGGGCTTGGCAGCAGGCAGATCCCGCCCCGGGGCCCGGGAGCCGGCAGTTGGCGAGCCGGCAGTTGGCACGGACCGCTCCTGCGCGGACACCGCTGCCTTCATGTCTTCCCCCCTGCCCGGCGACCCGGCCGGACCAGTATCCGGAACAACAAAACAAGGCAAGCCTAACCTATGAATGGGTTGATTAGGCAACAGGTTTCTTTCCTAATCATCCCGGCACCCGCAGCGGGCATAATCGGAGCATGTCCGCTCCCCTGATCCTGCTGCACGGCTGGGCGTGCTCCAGCGCCTACTGGGCGCCGCTGGCGCGGGAGCTCGGCCAGGCCGGCCGGAGCGTCCTGGCCCCGGACCTGCCCGGCTACGGAGGCGAGGCCCTGGATCCCGGCGCCGACTGGACCGTGGAGAAGGTCGCGGCCAGACTGGCCGCGGACCTGGGCGGAACCGGACCTGCCCACTGGATCGGCCACTCGCTCGGCGGCAGCGTCGCGGCCACCATCGCCGCGCGGCAGCCGGCGCTGGCCGCCTCGGTGACCCTGGTAGGCATGGTGCCGCTGCAGCCGTCCGCGGCGACGCAGTCCCGGCTGCTCCGGCTGTTCGGCGGACCCGGACCGGCGGGTCCGGGCGCTGCGGAGGAAATCATCGCGGCCTGGTTCCGCGGCGGGCCGGAACCGGCAGGCGCGGACCGCGAAACGTTCCTGGCCCCCTTCAGGCTCCCGGCCGCCGTCGTGCGCGCCAGCATGCTGGCCGGCCTCACCGGGGCGGCCGCGGACGTGCCGGAGCTGATCAGCGCCGCCACCATGGTGGTCACCGGCAGCCGGGACGCGACCCGCACCCCCGAGGCCGTGGCCGGCTTCATGGCCCGGCACCCGCACTGGCGGCATGTCCAGATCCCCGGCGCCGGGCACATGGTGCATTGGGAGCAGCCGGCGGCGTGTGCCGCCGCCATCCTGGCCCACACTGCGCAGGCGGAGCCGGCGCAGGCGGGGCAGCAGGGGCCGGGACCTGCTACGGCCGGCGGGCCGGGCGGGTCTCCTTCTGCGCCACCGGCATGATCCCGGTGGCCAGCTGTTCGATCGACCTGGCCGTTTCCGCAAAGGGCAGCCCGCCCAGGCCGACCTGGGCCGTGTAGCGGCCGTGGCCGAAGAGCGCGTACTGGCCCATCGTCCGCGGCATGTTCTGCTGCAGGCAGGCGCGGTAGTACTCCACCCGCCGGGCGACATCCTGCGGTCCGGACAGCAGCGCGATGCAGAGCGGCAGGCCAAGCGGGCCGGCCCGCTCGAAGGAGGCAGTCGCGGGCAGCAGCAGCTTCTCCTCGGACAGCTCGTCGTAGTCGATGCGCACAGGCACTTGGAGCTTCATGTAATTCAGGTTCGGTCCGCGCCGCTGAAAATACCCGTACCGGGGAGTAACAATTGCCGGTGGCCGGTAGTACGGTAATGGCACAGCTAAAGGGTCTCCGGCCTGCGGCGGCCCTGGTCGAAGGGGACAACCATGAGCACTGGCACGCACCAGCCATCCACACCCGAAGAAGTCAGCGAACGTGCCGCGCGCGCCGTGGCCGAAGCCGCGCGGGAGACCGAATGGACGCGGCCAAGCTTCGCCAAGGGCCTGTACCTGGGGAACTTCGACCTGGACCTGGTCCACCCGCACCCGGTGCCGTCCGCGGAGGAGCAGGCCGCCGGGGATGCCTTCCTGGCCCGGCTGGAGGAATACGCCCGGACGATGGACGGGCGGCGGATCGAGCGCGACGCGCAGATCCCCGACGAGTACCTGCAGGGCCTGGCGGAGCTGGGCACCTTCGGCATGAAGACCCCCGTCGAATACGGCGGCCTGGGCCTGTCGCTGGCCTACTACGGCCGGGCCCTGATGCTGCTCGCTTCGGTGCACCCCAGCCTCGGGGCGATGTTCTCGGCCCACCAGTCCGTCGGCGTGCCCGAGCCGGTGAAGGTCTTTGGCACCGAGGAGCAGAAGCGCCGGTTCCTGCCCCGCTGCGCGGCCGGGGCCGTGACCGCCTTCCTGCTCACCGAGCCGGGCGTCGGTTCGGACCCGGCCCGGCTCTCGTCCACGGCGGAACCGGCCGAGGACGGCGAGTCCTACGTGCTCAACGGCAGCAAGCTGTGGACCACCAACGGGGTGGTCGCCGAACTCGTCGTGGTCATGGCCAAGGTCCCCCCGCACGGGGACTCGGCGGGGGGCATCACCGCCTTTGTGGTCGAGGCGGACTCCCCCGGGATCACGGTCGAGCACCGGAATGCCTTCATGGGCCTGCGCGGGCTCGAGAACGGCGTCACCCGGTTCGACCAGGTCCGGGTGCCGGCGGCCAACCGGCTGGGCAAGGAGGGCCAGGGGCTCAAGATCGCCCTGACCACCCTGAACACCGGGCGCCTGGCCATTCCGGCCATCTGCGCCGGCAGCGCCAAATGGTCGCTGAAAATCGCCCGCGAATGGTCCTCGGCGCGCATCCAGTGGGGCCGGCCGATCGGGCGGCACGAGGCCGTGGGCAAGAAGGTCGCCTTCATTGCCGCCACCGCCTTCGCCCTGGAGGCCGTCTTCGAACTCTCGGCCGCCCTGGCCGAATCCGGGCTCAAGGACGTGCGGATCGAGGCGGCCCTGGCCAAGCTCTGGGCCAGCGAGCTGTCCTGGAAGGTCGCCGACGACCTGGTCCAGATCCGCGGCGGCCGCGGCTTCGAAACGGCCGAGTCCCTGGCGGCGCGCGGCGAACGCGCGGTCCCGGTCGAGCAGCAGCTGCGGGATCTGCGGATCAACCGGATCTTCGAAGGATCGACCGAAATCATGCGCCTGCTCATCGCCCGGGAGGCGGTGGATACCCACCTGACCGCCGCCGGGGACCTGGCCTCGGCCGAGGCCGCACTGCCCGCCAAGGCCCGCGCCGCCGTCGGCGCCAGCGGCTTCTACGCCGGCTGGCTGCCCCGGCTGCTCGCCGGCCAGGGCCTGAACCCCCGGTCCTACGCCGGGTTCGGCCCGCTCGCAACGCACCTGCGGTTCATCGAACGCGCCTCGCGCCGGCTGGCCCGGAACACCTTCGCCGGCATGGCCCGATGGCAGGCAGGGCTCGAACACCGGCAGGTGTTCCTTGGACGCACCGTGGACATCGGCGCCGAACTGTTCGCCATGGCCGCCTGCTGCAGCCGGGCCGAACTGCTGAGGCAGCAGGACCCGGCACGCGGCAGCAGCGCCCGGGAACTGGCGGATGCCTTCTGCCGGCAGTCGCGCACCCGCGTCCGGCAGCTGTTCGACGAGCTCTGGCAGAACACCGACGCCGCCGACCACCGGCTGGCGGCCAAGGTGCTCGACGGCGACTTCACCTGGCTGGAGGCCGGGATCATCGACGCCTCCGAGGGCACCGGCCCGTGGATCGCCGAGCCGTCCCCCGGACCGTCCCGGCACGAGAACAAGCGCCGCAGCTACCGGTAGGGGACCCGGGCCGGAATTCATTTTCCTTCATCTGGAAATGGGTTCCGGCCCCCGCGGCGGGCAGCCGATATATTGGGACCAGCCTATTGCATCCGGCGGTTCTGCCGATTACCGCGCCGGAAAGGAGGTGCCCATGGCCTCGCCGGCTGCTTTCCAGTCGCAAATCTACCGGACCCTTCCCGCGCTGGAGCGCGCCGATACCATTGCCCAGCGGATTTCGACGGCCATTTCCCTGGGCATGCTCCGCGAAGGCGAGCGGCTGCCGGCCGAATCGGAATTGTCCGAAATGTTCGGGGTGGCCGGGGCCACGCTGCGGGACGCGCTGGCGTCGCTGCGCGAACAGGGCATTGTCGAGACCCGCCGGGGCCGCAGCGGCGGCACCTTCGTCGTCAAGGCTCCGCCGGCGGCCCGGGACCTGATGCGGCGCTACCTGGCGGAGACCTCGCTGGCCGAACTGCGGGACCTGGGCGACGAACATGCCGCCATCACGGCCGCCACGGTCCGGCTGGCCTGCGGGCGCGCGGACCCGCAGGCGCTGGACCGGCTCGAGCAGCTGGCCAGGGCCCAGGCCCGCGCCGAAACCCCCGAGGCTCGGGCCCGGGCGGACAGCCGCTTCCACATCGAGCTGGCGGTCGCGGCCCAGTCGCCGCGGCTGCTGGCCTCGGAAATCCGCCTCCAGGGCGAAATCAGCCAGGTGCTGTGGACCCCGCTGGCCGGGGACTTCGACGTCGAAACAACGACCGTCGAACACCTGCAGCTGGTCCAGGCCATCCGCAGCGACGATCCGGAAACGGCCCAGCGGCTGGCGCTGGAGCACATCCGCCGGAACATCTACCACCTGATCGACACCAAGCTGACCCTGAGCTATTCGGACCGGACCCGGGAGAGCATGTGAGCCTGCAGGATACGACCGCGGCGGCGGCCGCCTCGATTGCCGGCTGGCTCAGCGCGCTGTACCGGGACCTGGACGCCATGTCCGGCGAGGTGGGGCTGCTGCTGGAATCGGCCCTCGGGGAACGGACCAAGATTTCCAAGCGCGACCTGTCCGGGCTGCGGGAGAAATCCGAGCATTTCCTGAATTCCCATTCCAGCGTCGTGGGCGCCGGAGTCATCTTTTCCATTTCGTCCATTCAGGACGCCGAGGGCGTTTTGGAATGGTGGGTCAGGAATGACCGGAATGGAATCGAAAAACTGGATTTCGACCTGGCCCCCGAAGGCAACAGTTTCTACGACTACGAACAGCTGCCGTGGTTTTCGGTGGCCGCCCGCACGGGCCGGCAGACCATTGCCGGCCCGTACGTGGACTATCTGGGCTTCAACGAATACATCATGACCTGCACCGTGCCCAGCTACGTCCACGGCAGCTTCATCGGGGTGACCGGCTGCGACCTGCGCATCCGCGACCTCGAGGAGGTGTTCATCCCGATGATCCGGGCCGTCCCCGGCGATGCGGCGATCGTGAACGGCAATGAGAACCGCGTGGTCCTGGGCAACTCCGGCCGGTTCCTGGTCGGCGAGCGGATCAAGACCGAGCCGCCGGGCTTCGCCCTGGTCCCGCTGGAGGTGCCCTATCTGAACCTGGGCCTGCTGTGCAGCAGCGGGGGTCCAGGACAAGAGTCCTGAACCCCCGCGCCGACGGTCAGGATGTCCGGGCGAGGGCGTCCGCCGGGGCCGGCCGGCCGGCGCAGCGGGCGACGAAGGCCTCGAAGAGCAGTGCCCTGTCCCCGGCGCTGCCGTCCGAGTCCTCCGGATGCCACTGCACGCCGAGAACCCAGGACTTCTCCCGGTGTTCGGTGCCCTCCACCACGCCGTCGTCCGCCACGGCCGCCACGGCCAGCGCCGGGGCCACCGTGCCCACCGCCTGGTGGTGGCCGGAGCGGACGGTGGCCCGTTCGCGGCCCAGGATCCGGGCAATCCGGGACCCGGGTACCAGACTGACCTCCTCGTCCAGGAAGATCGGCTTCCCCGGCCCGCCGCGGTGCAGCTGCCAGGGATCCAGGTCCGGGACCAGGGTGCCCCCGCAGGCCACATTCAGCAGCTGCGAGCCGCGGCAGATGGCCAGCAGCGGCTGGTCCCGGTCCAGGACGCCGCGGATCAGCTCCAGGCAGTATTCATCGGCGCGGCGGTCCACGCCGTAGGAGTTCGGGACGTATCCGTGGTGCCCGTACAGGGCGCCGTCCACGTCCCCGCCGCCGAGGAACAGCACGCCGTCGCAGCCGGCCAGCTCCGCCGGCGGCAGCAGGTCCGCCGCGGCGCTGTCCACCAGCTCGGCGCGCGCCCCGGCGGCCAGCAGGGCTTCGAAGGCGGTCCGGGTGAACCGCCGCATCAGCTCCAGGGTCTGCGCTGTCATGCCGGGAAAGGTCAGCGAGACGACGACGGCGATCCGCGGCGCGCCGGCCGGCAGCTCCGCGAACCCGGCGGGAATGACCTCGGCGGGCTCCACCCGCAGCGCGCTCACAGCACGCCCGCCTCGGCCAGGGCCGTTCCGCCGGCGGCGCTGTCCCGGTCCAGCCGCCCGCGCCGCTGCCGCGCGGCCCCGACCACCCATTCGAACAGCGCGTGGTCCGCCGGGTTGGTGGCGGCGGTGTCCTCCGGATGCCACTGGACGGCCAGCAGCGGGACGCCGGGGACCTCGAGCGCCTCCACCACTCCGTCGGGAGCCGTGGCGGTGACGCGCAGGCCCTCGCCGAGCGCCCCCACCGCCTGGTGGTGGTAGGAGGACACCTCGGCCGGCTGCGCGCCGATGACGGAGGCCAGCAGGGAACCCGGTGCCACTTCGACGGCATGCAGCGCGTCCTTGTGCTGGACGGGTCCGGGCGCCAGATGCTGGACGAGGGTGCCGCCGCGGCCGACGTTGAGCAGCTGCAGCCCGCGGCAGATCGCCAGCAGGGGCACGCCGGCCTCGATGCAGCCGGTGATGATGCCCGCCTCGAACCCGTCCTGGCCCTCGTAGTCCGCGGGCCAGTAGTGCTCGTCCGGCTCCGCCCCGTACAGCGCCGGGGAGACGTCTGCCCCGCCCGGGAGCACCACGGCGTCGAACCGGGCCAGCTGCGCGGTGATGCTGTCCGGGGAGCCGTCGGTGCTGCCCGGGAACATGACCACCGGTTCGCCGCCGGCCGCGGCGATGCTGCGCAGCACCTGGACGGCCACGGCCACGCCGTCGAAGCGCAGCCCGTGGACCGAGCTGGACCACATCCCGGGCACCCCGATCAGCGGCCGGCTCATGCGGACACCCGTTCACCCAGCGGGTACGGCAGGTGCGGCATCCACGCGGCCCAGACCTTTTCCAGCCGGCCATCCGAGACCACCGTGGCCAGGGCCGCGTTGAGTCCGGCGAGCAGGAACGGGTTGTCCTTGGCCACGCCGATGCCCCAGCGGTTGCCGGTGCGCACGGTGAAGGCGACGTCGTAGGCCGGGTCCTCGCCCAGCGGGACGGTGACGACGTCGTCGTCCACCATGGCGTCCACCTCGCCGCGGCGCAGCGCAGCGAGCATGTCGCCGAAGACGTCCTCGCCGGTGAAGGCCACCGGCTCGGCGCCGGGGAAGGTCACTGCCAGGCGCATGTTGGCGCTGCCTTCGATCGCGGCCACCTTGTACCCGGCCAGGTCCTCCGGCGCCCGGGCCGGATCACCCTTGCGTACCAGCACCGTCTCGTCGAAGACCGCATACGGCTCGGTGAAGTCCACCACCGCCTGGCGCTCGGGGATGATCCCCTGGCCGCACCAGACGGCATCCACGCGGTGGTCGCGCACGGCCGGTAGCATGTCGTCCCAGGCCATGAACTCCCACTCCACGCGCAGGCCCAGCACGGAGGCGACCAGGGCGGCCGCCGCCGGTTCGTACCCGCGCCGGGGCCCGGCGCCGGCCAGGTGGAACAGCGGCGGGGCCTCGGAGTCGATGCAGGCCAGGCGCAGGATGCCCGGCGAGAGCGTTCCGGAGGTGCTCACGGGATGGTCTCCCAGTACATTTCGCGGTCCCACTCGGTGATGGCCCCGCAGTAGCGGGCCCATTCCTCCTGCTTCAGCTGGGTGTAGATCGCCACCAGGTCCGCCGGCAGCGCCGAGGTCAGGTAGCCGTCAGCGGTGAATGCGTCGATGGCATCGCCCAGGGTCAGCGGCAGCTGGCCGCCGGCGGCAACCTGTCCGCCGGCGTCGGGCTCGCCCGGATCGAGCCGGCGGTCCAGCCCGTCCTCCATCGCCGCGATGATCAGGGTGTGCGACAGGTACGGGTTCACCGCCGCGTCCGGCACGCGGTATTCCATCCGGCCATTGGAGGAAATGCGGACCAGGCAGCCGCGGCTGTCCAGGCCCCAGTTGGCCAGGCTCGGGGCGAACTGGCCGGCATCCCAGAAGCGCTTGTAGGAGTTGACAGTGGAGGCCATCACCGCCATCGAGCCGGCGGCGTGCGCGAGCAGGCCGCCGATGGCGTGCCGCGCGGTCTGCGACACGTGCAGTTCCACCCGGCCGGCGTCCTCGGTGACGTTGGTCTCCCCGTCCCACAGGCTCAGGTTGTGGTGGCAGCCGTTGCCCATCTGGCCGTTGTACGGCTTGGGCATGAAGCTGGCGGTGACGCCGAATTCGCGGGCCACCTGCTTGCAGATCTGCCGGTAGGTGACCAGCCGGTCGGAGGTGTGCTCGACCCGGTCGTACATCCAGTTCAGCTCGATCTGGCCGTCGTCCTCGTAGTCGCCCTCGATCATGTCCAGGCCCATGGCCCGGGCGTAGGTGACCAGCTGCTTGTAGATCGGGCGCATCCGTTCCAGGTTCTCCACCTGGTAGGCAGGGCTGGAGCCGGGCTTCTTGACGACCTCCAGGCCCTGGCCTTCCCAGGTCATCTCCGGCTCGGTGCCGGAACGGACCTCGAAGCCGGTGCGCGCGGTGAACGCCTCGTGGGCGCGGATCAGCAGGGCACGGGTGTCGATGGCCAGCGGGCGGCCGCCGACCCCGGGCAGGTGCGGGGGCTCGTAGGCGGTGCAGAAGATGCGCGCCACCGAGGTGTCCCAGGGCAGCACCACGAAGGTCTCCGGTTCCGGCAGTGCCCAGAATTCGCGGGCCTCGATGCCGCCGCCGATCAGGTTGCCGAAGCGGTCGTTCTGCAGGTCGGACAGGGCGGTGCGGTGGAAGGCGATGCCCTTCTGCAGGTTGCGGCGGAAGTGGTTCGCCGGAACCATCTTGGCCACCATGCGCGAACCGATGGTCGGCACCGCGTAGTAGATGTACTCGACGCCGGCTTCCTCGATCTTCCGGCCCAGGTCCCGCACCGTCTCCGGGCGCAGGTTGCGCTCCTGGTGGCGGCCGAAGGCTTGGTTGTCATTCAGCGAGTCGCTGAGTGCGCCGGTGAGGGAGGCCGGCAGGTCGGTGGCGGCCGTCTCGGGCCGGACGGGGGTGAGGGTCATGTCAGTCTTCTTTCTGCTTGGTGCTCGGTGCCGGCGGTGCCTTAGACGGCGGCCAGCCGGGAGTCTGCGGGCAGGCCCGCCTCGGTGACGAGCCTGCGGTAGTGCAGCTGCCTGTCGGCGGGCAGGGCGGCGGTCACCGCGCCGATCAGCCTTCCCGCCCGGTAGTAGCCCAGGGCCACCCCGTCCTCGGGCCGGGCCGGGTCCCCTTCGAAGACCTCGGTCTGTTCAGCGAGCGCGGGACTGCCCACGCCCTGGATGCGGATCTTGAAGAGATCGGTCCAGAAGGAGGGCAGCGGTGCTGCCGGTTCGGGCACCGGGGTGCCGTTGACTCCGGCGACCAGGGCGGGCGCGGCGATCTTGGCGGTGTCCGCGGGGGTGGCCCAGTGCTCCACCCGGCGCGGGCCGGTGCCGGTGCGCCGGTCCGGATAGCGGGCGAGGTCCCCGACGGCCACGACATGGGGCAGTGCCTGCCCGGCGCCGACGGCCCGCAGCCATTCGTCGCAGAGCACGCCGTCGGCCAGGTCCAGCCCGTTGCCGTCGAGCCATTCGGTGTTCGGGTGCGAGCCGACGGCCTCGATGACGACGTCGGCGGCCACCTCGGTGCCGTCCGCCAGCCGTACGCCGGTGCAGCGTCCGGTGCCGGTGAAGGCCGACACCCGCTGCCCGGGAAGGCAGTGGATGCCGCGCTCCTGCAGGAAGCGCCGGACGCCGGCACTGAGCCGGGCCCCGAGCGGACGCTCCATCGGGCCGCCGCTGCCTTCGATGAGCGTGACGCGGCAGCCCAGCGAGGTGGCAGTGGCGGCCACCTCGCAGCCGATGAATCCGGCCCCGACCACCACGGCGCGCAGGCCGGGCTTCAGCTCCCGGTGCAGCCCGAGGGCGTCGTCGAGGGTGCGGACCACGTGCCGGCCGGGCAGCGGGCCGGGGGCCTGCACGCGCGCCGGACGCAGTCCGGTGGCGGCGACCAGGCCGTCCCAGGCCAGCTGGCCGCCGCCGGCCAGGGTCAGCGTGCGGGCCGCCAGGTCCGCACGTACGACGGCGGCGCCGAGCCGCCACTGGATGCCGGTGGCGGACCGGCGCTGCCGCAGCAGCACCGAGGCCAAGGCTTCGTCGAACCCTCCCGGGGCTGCCAGCAGTTCCTTGGACAGCGGCGGGCGGTTGTAGGGCGGGTGGGCCTCGTCGCCGACGACGACGATCTCCTCCTCCCAGCCGGCCGCGCGCAGCTGCTCGGCCGCGCGCAGGCCGCCCAGGGAGGCGCCGGCGACGATGATCCTGCGCGTCATGGTCAGGCTCCTTCAGTCTTTCAGGAAGATGGCCTGCACCGGGCAGACGTCGACGGCTTCCTCGACCTCGTCCAGCAGCGCGTCGTCGAACGTCTCCTCATACTCGAGCACGCCGTCGGAATTCATCCGGAACACCGCCGGGGCGGCGATGGCGCACTGGCCGTGGTTGTCGCAGAGGCTGCGGTCCACATCGATGGTCTTCATCACGGTCCTGCTTTCTGGTGGTGCTGTCGTTAGATCGGTGGGTCAGGCGCGAAATCGGTGGGTCAGGCGCGCTTGGTGAAGCCGATGGGCAGGCGCGTGGGGCCGGTGTTGCCCGAGTCCGGCAGCCATTCGTCCCCGCCGGTCAGGTGCGGGTTGGCCAGGCGGCGGGCCAGCAGCGGCAGCGCCTCGCTCATGTCCGCGCGGGCAACGAAGTGGCCCAGGCAGTGGTGGACGCCGCCGCCGAAGCCGTAATGCGGGGCGTGCTCGCCGAGCAGGTCCAGCTCCGGGTTCGGGAAGGCCCGCGGGTCCGTGCCGGAGGACTGGGTGAACAGGTGGACGGTGGTGCCCTTTTCGATGGACAGCCCCTGGTATTCGAAGTCCTCCACGGCTTCGCGGGTCACCCAGGTGACGGTCGGGTTGGTCCGCATGACTTCCTCCACGGCTTTGCCGCCCAGATCCGGGCGCCGGGCCAGCAGCTCCCACTGCTCCGGGTTGCGGATAAAGGACTGCATGGCCAGGCCCAGCTGGTTGCGGGTGGTGTCCATGCCGCCGAAGATCAGCAGCACCAGCGCGTTGCGCAGCTCCTCGTCGCTGAGCCGGTCCCCATCCCGGCTGGCCAGCACCAGGCGGGAGACGAAGTCCACGCCCGGGTTGGCCTGGCGGTCCTTGATCAGCTCCTCGGCGTACTCGTAGAGTTCCGCGACCGCCGCCTCGACCTTGTCCAGGTCCTGTTTGAACGTCACGCCCAGGGCCAGGCCCACGGTGGAGGCCAGCCGGGCGATCTTCGGCCATTCGCTCTCGGGGATCCCGAGCAGGATGGTCAGCACCCGGGTGGCGTACGGCTCGGCGAAGTCGCGGATGAACTCGCAGCCGCCCTGGTCGATGAAGGCGTCGATCAGTTCGTTGGCCAGGTCCTGGAAGCGGGGCACCAGGTCCTTGATCAGCCGCGGCGAGAAGGCCGGGTTGAGCAGCCGGCGGATGCGGTGGTGGTCCTCGCCCTCGAGCACCAGCAGGTTCTTCGTCCACCAGTCGTAGAACAGGCCGCCGTGCACGCCGTTGTGTGCCGGCCACTTGGCGCTGCCCTGGCAGAGTTTGGGGCTCTTGAGCAGCTTGCTGACCTCGTCGTAGCGCAGCACCGCCAGCCCGAAATTGGTGCGGGCGTACCAGCTCTGCTCGCGGGCGGTGCGCAGTGCCTCGGACTGCATGGCAAAGGACGGATCGGAGATGTCCAGGTAGGGAACGGCTGGCAATTCGATGGCAGGTGTGCTCATGGAGGAAACCTTTTCTGTGCTGCTGGGTGGATCAACGGTGCTTGGTGGAACGGTCGGAGACCTGGCTCAGCGGGCCCGCAAGGTGGCTGCCGGAATGGCATCGGCGGCCGGGGCGTCGCCCTTGAGGTAGGGCTTTTTGACGGCCATGTAGATCAGCCCGGCGGCCACCACGGTGACCGAGGAGATCAGCACGATCCAGTTCACAAACCAGCCGGCCTCGGGGGTGCGCGGCCAAGCCATGTTGACCATGCCCAGGACGCCCCAGACGAGGGCTGCGATATTGACCGGGATGCCCCATTTGCCCAGCTGGAACGCGCCGCGCGGCTGCCAGCCCTTGAGCCGGGCCCGCAGGGAGGCCAGGACCACCATCTGGAAGCCCATGTACATACCCATGGCGGCAAAGGAGATGATGGCCACCAGTGCGTCCTCGGACACCTTGGAGCCGATGACGATCAGGGCGGGCACCAGGCCGGCGACCAGCAGGGCGTACGGCGGCACGTGCCGGGTTTCACTGAACTTGCTCAGCAGGCGGCTGGCCGGCAGGATCCCGTCGCGGGCCATCGAGTAGGCCAGGCGGCTGGTGGCCGCCTGCAGGCTCAGGGCGCAGGAGACGAAGGAGATCATGACCACGGCCAGGACCACCTTGAAGCCGACGGGGCCGAAGGCCGAGAGCAGCACGCTGCCCACCGGGTCGGCGTCGGAGCCGGAGATCACCGCGCCGAAATCGGGCACGGCCAGGATCAGCGAGAGGCAGACGAACATGGCCGCGAAACCGCCGATGTAGATGGTCATCCGCATGGCCTTGGGGATGGTCCGGCCGGGACTGGGCACTTCTTCGGCCACATCGCCGCAGGCCTCGAAGCCGTAGTACTGGTAGATGCCGATCAGGCCGGCTGCGGCGAAGGCGGCGAAGTAGTCGCCGCCCTCCCCGGCGCCGAAGCTCTGGAACAGCACGCCCAGGTCGTGCTGGCGGGCAGCGACCATCAGCCAGATGCCGACGACGAGGGCGCCGCCGAGCTCGGCGAGCAGGCCCAGCATGGCCACCTTGTTCAGGATCCTGGTGCCGCACAGGTTCAGCACGGTGGCTACCAGGATCACCAGCAGCGCGGCGATGATCGTGGAATCCACGCTGGCTTCCATGCCCAGCAGCGCGCTCAGGAACGGCCCGGCCCCGTAGGAGACACTGGCGATGGTGACCAGCAGGGCGCACAGGTAGACCCAGCCGTTCATCCAGCCCCACTTGCGGCCCCACAGGCGGCGGGCCCAGGGGTAGACGCCGCCGGCCACCGGGTAGTTTGAAACGATCTCTCCGAAGACGGTGGCCACCAGCAGCTGGCCCGCACCCACGATGAGCAGCGACCAGAACATCGGCGGTCCGGCCAGGCCCAGCGAGGCCGCGAACAGGGAGTAGATCCCCACCACCGGGGACAGGTAGGTAAAGCCCAGGGACACGTTGCCCCAGAAGGTCATCTCGCGCTTGAACTGCTGGTCGTACGAGTAGCCCAGCGAGGCGAGGTGCGCGGCATCCTCGTCGAGGACCGGCTGGTCGGCCGGCCGGGTCATTTCGGCGGACATTGATCTCCTTCAGCGGGAAGGTCTTAAGCTTGCTGGTTCCGGTGGATTCCCCGGCTGCCCCTGGTGATGCGCCTCACGTGAGGTGGGTCACTGAAAAACTGTATTTGTGAATGATTTATTTGGCAAGGAATTTTTCGGAGCGGCTTCCGGCGGGTGTGCGGCAGCCCCTCCGGACGCTGCAAGTGCAAGGCTAGTAAGCGCTGGACGGCCAAGGATATGCGCCGCGACACATTGCGCGTAAACGTGATGAAAAGCTTTGTTTCCAAAAGATTTCCGCGCCTCTTCCCCATCGACTGGGCGGATCGCGCCCGTATCCGACGCCGGAACGGGCGCGATCCGGTAAGTCGATGGGAGCGGGGCGGGCTAGAGCAGGGGCCAGGCGCGGCGCCGGATGTCGTAGATGGCCCACGCCTGGGGAACCAGATCGAATGCCACGTCGCACACCCGGCGCAACTGCTCCATGCTGCCGGCCGGCAGATGTTCGCGGCCCGGCTCGGCGAACGGATCCGGATAGATGCTCCCGTTCGCCGAGGCCCACTCCAGCCCGTGGGAGTACCCGCTGCAGAACTGCCAGACATAGATCAGCTCCGGCGCCACCTGGCCGTGCAGGTCCTTCAGGATCGCCGTCTGCGTGCGGTTCTTGGTGGCATACCCCCAGCTGCCTCCGGCTTTCTGCGAGAAGACCGGGGGCAGCTGCAGGGCTTCGGCCGAGTCGTTGACCGCCCGGCGCAGGCCGTCGAAATACTCCAGGGCCTGGCCGTGCCGGACGGGGTGGAACTCCTCCAGGTAGGTGCCCCAAAAGGAGGCTGCATTGAACACCTCCCGGGCTATGAGCACCAGGCTGCGCCGGGCGCTCTCGCGTCCCTCGTCCGGCAGCAGTGCCCACAGCACCGTCGATCCGCACTCGATGATGGTGCGCACCAGCGAGTACGGGGCATGGGTGTTCAGCCGGTAGAAGATACGGCCGGACGGCTCTTCGACGAACAGCAGCCGCCGCAGCGCCTGCGTGTTGTCCATCGCGGCGGACAGGGACTGCTTCAGCAGGCCGCTGACGCCGTGCAGGGACGCGAACCGCGCGTCCAGCCAGGCCAGCGGGGAATCCGGCTCGATATCGTCGGTGTCCGCATCCCGGGCGCAGAAAGGCGCCAGGGCCTCCAACCGGTCCAGGATGGCTTTGGCCGCCCGGCTGCCGGCATCGGTCCCGTCCAGACGGCCCGCCACGTCGCGGGACACCTCTTCCATGCGCAGAATCCTAGTCCGCCCGCCCCGGGCTCGGCCGGAATCGCCCTCGTTGTGCAATCCATCCAACTCCGGGCCCGGGCATCCAATGCCCGGGTCCGTGCCCCTTCCTAGACTGGACGCCATGTCCCCGGCCGGTGCCGACCGCGCCAGGCCTCCGTTCCCCGCTACGAAAGGGCACCGATGCCGCTGCCACCCAGCCCCCCGCCGTCGTCCGGCCAGCGTCCGCTGGAGGGCGTGCTCGTCGCCGACTTCTCCCGCGTGCTCGCCGGCCCCCTGGCCACCATGACGCTGGCCGACCTGGGCGCCCGCGTCATCAAGGTGGAGCGCCCGGGCAGCGGGGACGATACCCGCAGCTGGGGCCCGCCCTTCTCCGCCACCGGAGCCACCTACTTCGAGAGCGTGAACCGGAACAAGGAGTCCGCCTGCCTGGACCTTGCCAACCCGGACGACCGCGAGCTGGCCCGGGAACTGGCCCGCCGGGCGGACGTGCTGGTGGAGAACTTCAAGCCCGGCGGGATGGCCAGGCTCGGCCTGGGCTACGAGGAGCTGTCCGCACAAAACCCCGGGCTGGTCTACGCCTCGATCTCCGGCTTCGGTTCCGCCGCCGGGGCCGGGCTGCCCGGCTACGACTTCATCGTCCAGGCCCTGGGCGGCCTGATGAGCATTACCGGGGAGGCGGACGGCTCCCCCTGCAAGGCCGGCGTCGCGCTGGTCGACGTGCTCACGGCCAAGGACGCCGCCATCGGGATCCTCGCGGCGCTGAGCGCCCGGGCCGCCACCGGCCGCGGCAGCCACGTGGAGGTGAACCTGCTCTCCAGCCTGCAGGGTGCGCTGGCCAACCAGGCGCAGGCCTGGCTCGGCGCCGGCACCATCCCGGGCCGGATGGGCAACGCGCATCCGTCGATCGTGCCGTACCAGCTGCTCGAATGCGCCGACGGACCGCTGGCCGTGGCCTGCGGCAATGACGGGCAGTTCGCCAAGCTGGCCGAGACCATCGGGGCGCCGGAGCTGGCGACGGATGCCCGGTTCGCCACCAACAGCGCCCGGGTGCACCACCGGGCCGAGCTGGTCCCGCTGCTGGAGCAGGCCCTGGCCGCCGCCCCGGCCCGCATCTGGCAGGACAAGCTCACCGGGGCCGGCGTGCCCGCCGGGCAGGTGGCCACCATCGACGAGGGCCTGGACTACGCCGATTCGCTGGGGCTGGACCCGGTCATCGAGGTGCAGGACGCCGCCGGCCGCACGGTCGGCAAGCAGGTGCGGCACCCGGTCACCTGGACCCCGCCGCTGGCGGTGCGGACGCAGGCTCCGCCGGCCCTGGGCGAGCACACGGAGTCCGTGCTGGCGTGGCTGCGCAGCTGACCCGCCGCGGAAGCTGACGGCGGCGGGTCAGAGCCCGCGGCGGCGCAGCGCCAGCCAGAGGTGGGCGGCGGTGTCCGGATCGTCCAGATCCAGCCCGGCCAGCCGTCCGGCCACCGCCATCCGGTGCCGCAGCGAGTTGCGGTGCACCTGCAGCTCCCGGGCCGCCTCCTCCCAGTGCCCGCGGTGGCGCAGGTACGCGGCCACCGTGCCCGGCAGGTCCGCCCGGCTGTAGGCGGCCAGCCGGTCCACCCACCCGTCGGCGCGGGCCTCGGCGCCTCCGCCGGTGCCCACCAGCTCCCCGGCCGGGGCCTGCAGTGCGGCCTGCCGCAGCGCGGCGGCCCGGCCGGCGACGTCGGCCAGGGCCAGCGGTTCGGTGAGCGCGGCCCCGGGCAGGCCGGCGCCGTCGTCCGCCGGACGCGCGGGCGCGGCCGGCGGCGGCCCGGGCACGACGGCGGCGCCCGGCTTCGCGGGCACGCTACCGGCGTCGCCCTGTTCCCAGCCATCCTGGTCCCAGCCCCATTCCTGCCACGGCTGCGCCAGGTTGTCCGCTGCGGTGCCGGGCCCGGAGCCCGGGGCCGGGTCGGCGGGCAGCAGGAACCAGGCCAGGCCGTCCTCGGCAAGCCGGAAGACGCATGCGGCCAACTGCTCCGCCAGCCCCGGCAGCTCCTCCTGCGCGGCCAGCGCCGGTACCAGGCCGGCCAGTGCGCCCAGCCGCTCCGGGCTGCCGCCGCGGACCGCCAGCACGCGCACCCGCTCGGCCAGCGGTCCCAGCCCGGTGTCGGCGGCCAGCAGCCGGGCCGCTTCGGCGTGGCCGCGCAGCACCAGCTTGGCCACCGCCGCTCCCAGCGCCGCCGAAGTACCGGCCAGCTCCTGGCGCTGCTGGGCCTTCAGCGACAGCAGCACGCAGACGGTGAGGATGATCTGCCGGTCCGCCTTGGCCAGTGTCCGCCCGGCACCGATGGCCAGGAACCCCTCGATCCGCCGGCCCACCAGGATCGGGTACTCCACCACCGCGCCGCCGTGCAGGCCGAAGGTTGCCGCCGCGGGGGCGCCGGCCTGGTTCAGCCGCACCGTCTCCTGCCGCAGCTCCGGCACCAGTGCCGCCACGCTGCCCGGCCAGAAGGTCTCAGGCCCGCCGTCCGCGGGCAGGTAGGCGGCCCAGCCGCCGAGGGCCTGGGCCAGGCCCTTGACGACGGCGGGCAGGGCATCCGGCCGCAGGGCCGACCGGGCCAGTGCTGTCTGCGTGCCCAGCCCGGCGACCAGGTCCGCCTGGCCGCTCTGGGCGGCCAGGTCCCAGTACGCGCGGGAAACGTCCATGAACGGCACCCCGTCCGGAACCACCAGCAGCTCCAGGCGCTCGGCCCGGCAGGCCCCGGCCAGGGCCTCCGGGACCTCGTCCAGCCCCTCGCCCAGGCCCAGGCCCAGCGCCGCGACGCCACGCTCGGCGAGCCGGCGCACGTAGGCAGCTGTGTTGGCCTGGTTCAACGGGCCGGCCGGACCGGGCTGGCGGGAGCCGCCGGCGGCGCCGCGCAGCGGGATGCCGGTGGTGAGCAGCAGTTCCCCGCCCTCCAGGTAGGGCGTCGGGTCTTCCAGCTCCGAAATGTGCACGCCGGAAAGCTGCCGGCCGGGGACAGTGCCGCCGGCCGCGGGCTGCAGGGAACTCCCCAGCCGGCTGCACAGCTGTGCGAGCGAAACCATGGCCCGATTATGCAGCAAGCTGTCCGGATTATCCGAAAATTGGACAGGACATCCAATGACCGGAACGTCGCTGGCCCTTACGGTGGTGCCCATGACGGATTCCCTGCCTGACCCGCTCCCCCAGACACGCCACCTGGCCACGGCCATCCCCGGCCCGCGCTCGCAGGCCCTGCACGCCGAACGTCGGGCGCACGTCACCGACGGCTTCGGTGTGGCCCTGCCGGTCTTCATCGACCGGGCCGGCGGCGGCATCCTGCAGGACGTGGACGGCAACCGGATCATCGACTTCGCCTCCGGCATCGCCGTGACCAGCATCGGCGCCAGCCATGCGCGGGTCCGCGAACGCATCGCCGCCCAGCTGGAGCGCTTCACGCATACCTGCTTCATGGTCACCGAGTACGAGTCCTTCACGCAGGTGGCCAAGTGGCTCAACGAGCACACCCCGGGCAGCTTCGAGAAGCGCACCGCGCTCTTCTCCACCGGTGCCGAGGCCGTGGAGAATGCGGTCAAGATCGCCCGCTCCGCCACCGGACGCGAAAAGGTGCTCGTCTTCGACGAGGCCTACCACGGCCGCTCCCTGCTGACGATGGCGATGACCGCCAAGGTCAACCCCTACAAGCTCAACTTCGGCCCGTTCCCGGCCGGGATCGTGCGGGCACCGTCCGCCAACCCGCTTCGCTCCCCCGCGGCGCCGGAGGGTCCGGAAGCCGTGGCTGCCGCGGCCCTGGCCGCGGTCGAGGCCACGCTGGCCGAGCATGGACCGGAAGAATTCGCCGCCATGGTGATCGAGCCCATCCAGGGCGAGGGCGGTTTCGTGGTCCCGGCCCCCGGCTTCCTGGCCGGACTGCGCATGATCGCGGACCGGCACAACATCATCCTGGTGGTCGATGAGATCCAGGCCGGCATGGGCCGCACCGGCATGCTCTTCGCCAGCGAGCACGAGGGCATCGCCGGGGACCTCACACTCAGCGCCAAGGCGCTGGCCGACGGCGTGCCGCTGAGCGCGGTGACCGGCCGGGCCGAACTGATGAACGCCGTGCACACCGGCGGGCTCGGCGGCACCTACGCCGGCAACCCGCTGGCCTGCGAGGCGGCCCTGGCGGTATTCGAGGCCTTCGAGGACGGCTCCCTGCTGGCCAATGCCCGGGCCATCGAGGCCGCGGCCCGCGAAGTGCTGGAACCACTGGTCCGGCAGACCGGGGTGGTGGCCGAGTTCCGCGGCCGCGGCGCCATGCTCGCCCTCGAGTTCGCGGACCGGGACACCCTGGCACCGCGTGCGGACCTGGCCAAGGAAATCTCCGCCCGCTGCCATGCGCAGGGCGTGCTGACGCTGACCTGCGGAACACACGGCAACATCATCCGGCTGCTGCCGCCGCTGGTCATCGGCCAGGAGCTGCTCATCGACGGGCTCCAGGTGCTCCGCCAGACGATCCTGGAGGTCGCCGGGGAAGCCGGCGACAGCACCGCCGCAGCCGCAGCTTCCGCCCTCGCCTGAACCCGCCGTCACCAGTCCCATTGCCACCCCTGCCCCGCTACCTGAGAGAAAGCACACCATGTCCCTTGACTATGACCTGATCAGCTTCGAATCCCTGCTGACCGAGGAGGAGCGGCTGCTGCAGAAGAGCGTGCGCTCCTTCGTGGAGTCGGCCATCAAGCCGAACATTGCCGGCTGGTACGAGAAGGCAGTCTTCCCGCTGGAGATCGTGCCCGAACTGGCGAAACTGGGCCTGCTGGGCATGCACCTGACCGGCTACGGCTGCGCCGGCCGCTCCGCCGTCGACTACGGGCTGGCCGGCGCCGAACTGGAGGCCGGGGACTCCGGGCTGCGCACCTTCGTTTCGGTGCAGGGTTCGCTGGCCATGAGCGCGATCCACAAACACGGCTCCGAGGAGCAGAAGAACCACTGGCTGCCGGCGATGGCCAGGGGTGAGGCGATCGGCTGTTTCGGCCTGACCGAGCCAACCGCGGGTTCGGATCCTTCCGGCATGAAGACCTTCGCCCGCCGGGACGGGGGCGACTGGATCCTCAACGGCTCCAAGCGCTGGATCGGCCTGGCCTCGGTGGCCCAGGTTGCCATCATCTGGGCCCAGACCGACGACGGCGTGCGCGGCTTCGTCGTGCCGACGGACACCCCCGGATTCAGGGCCGTCCCGATCGAGCCGAAGCTCTCGATGCGCGCCTCCATCCAGTGCGACATCGAACTGACCGACGTGCGCCTGCCCGCCGACTCGCTGCTGCCCCACGCCCGGGGGCTGAAGGGTCCGTTCGAGTGCCTGAACGAGGCCCGCTACGGCATCATCTGGGGCGCCATGGGCGCGGCCCGGGACGCCTGGCAGGCCGCGGTGGACTATTCCAAGGAGCGGCTGCAGTTCGACAAGCCGCTGGCCGGCTACCAGCTGACCCAGCAGAAGCTCGTGGACATGGCCTTGGAAATCAACAAGGGCTTCCTGCTGGCCCTGCATCTGGGCCGGCTCAAGGACGCCGGGACCCTGGCCCCGCACCAGATTTCCGTGGGCAAACTGAACAACTGCCGCGAGGCCATCGGGATCTGCCGCGAGGCCCGCACCATCCTCGGCGGCAACGGCATCACGCTGGACTACTCTCCGCTGCGCCATGCCAACAACCTCGAATCCGTGCGCACCTACGAGGGCACCGACGAGGTCCACACCCTGGTCCTGGGCAGCAGGATCACGGGCATCCCTGCCTTCCGCTAACCCGAACCCACAGCAGGAGAAGAAGATGACTGTCGAACTGCAGCATTACCTTGCCGGGCGCTGGGAAACCGGCGACGGTGGTCTGCTCACCTCCACCAACCCGGCCCACCCGTCCGAGACGGTCGCGAGCGGCCGGCAGGCCGGGGCCGCCGAGGTCGGCCATGCCGTTGCCGCCGCGCGCCGGGCCGCCCGCGACTGGGCCCGCACGCCCGCCCATGAGCGCGGCGCGGTGCTGCTGGCCGCGGCCGCCGTCGTCGAGGCGAACGCCGGCGACTGGGGCCTGGAACTGGCCCGGGAAGAGGGCAAGACGGCTGCCGAAGGCCGCGGCGAGGTGCTGCGCGCGGCACAGATCCTGCGCTACTACGGCAACGAGCCCGACCGCAGCGCCGGGGAAATCTTCTCCTCCCCCCGCCGCGGCGAGAAGATCCTGATCACCCGCAAGCCGCTGGGCGTCGTCGGGGTCATTACCCCGTTCAACTTCCCCATCGCCATCCCGGCCTGGAAGATCGCCCCGGCGCTGGTCTGGGGCAACACCGTGGTCTGGAAGCCGGCGAGCGCCGTGCCGCTGCTGGCCATGCGCCTGGCCCAGGCGCTGGACGCGGCCGGGCTGCCCGCCGGCGTGCTCAACCTGCTGATCGGGCCGGGGCCGATGGGCAACGACCTGGTCTCCCACCCCAGCCTGGACGGGCTGACCTTCACCGGCTCCACCGGCGTCGGCCGCCAGTTGGCCGGCCAGGCCGCCGCCCGCGGGGTACCGATGCAGGCCGAGATGGGCGGCAAGAATGCCGCCGTGGTGCTGGCCGATGCCGACCTGGAGCTGGCCAGCGAACAGGTGCTCTTCGGCGCCTTCCGCTCCACCGGCCAGAAGTGCACGGCCACCTCGCGGCTGATTGTCGCCGAGCCGGTCGCCGACGAGTTCCTCGACCGGCTGCGGACCCGGCTGGCGGCCTGGACCGTGGGCGATCCGACCGATCCGGCGGTGCAGATGGGCCCGGTGGTCAGCGAGGCAGCCCGCAAGTCCATCCTCGCCGGTATCGGCACCTCGGTGCAGCAGGGCGCCCAGGTGGTGGCCGGGGGTGGTGCCGACGGCGCCGGCGGCTACGACGGCGGTGCGCTGGCCGAGGGGGCTTTCGTGGCCCCGACCGTGCTGGAAGTCTCCGGCGCCGGGGCCTGCGCGAACCCGGCCTGGCGCGAGGAATTCTTCGGCCCGGTGCTCACGCTGCGCCGCGCCGCCGACGCCGAAGAGGCCTTCGGCCTGGCCAACGACAGCGAGTTCGGGCTTTCCGCGGCGGTCTTCACCCGGGACGTCGCCCGCACGCTGGAGGCGATCGACGAACTGGACGTGGGCATCCTGCATATTAACTCCGAGTCCGCCGGCGCGGATCCGCACGTGCCGTTCGGCGGGGCGAAGAAGAGCGGCTACGGACCCAAGGAACAGGGCGCCGCGGCCAGGGAATTCTTCACCCACACCACCACCGTGTACCTGAGAGGCGGAGCAGCATGAACCCGGAACCATCGATTTCCGGCATCGAGCGCATCCTGGTGGTCGGCTCGGGCACCATGGGCAGCCAGATTGGCCTAGTCGCCGCCCTGGCCGGCTATGACACCACCGTCCAGGACATCTCCGAACCGATGCTGGCCAAGGCCAAGGCGGAGCTGTCCGCGCGGATGGACACCAGCGTGGCCAAGGGCCGGCTCACCGTTGCAGAGGCGGAAGCTGCCTTGGGCCGGCTGTTCTTCTCCACGGACCTGGAGTCCGCCGCGGCCCGGGCCGACTTCGTGATCGAGGCGGCGACCGAGCGGCTGGATGTCAAGGAACAGATCTTCGCCCGGATTGGGCAGCTGGCCCCGGAGCACGCCATCCTGGCCACCAATTCCTCCACGCTGGGCTCCTCCAAGGTCGCCGCCGCGACCGGGCGGGCGGACCGGGTGTGCAACATGCACTTCTTCAACCCGGCACTGGTGATGAAGTGCGTGGAAGTGGTCCGGCACGAGGCCACCTCGCAGGCCACGGTGGAGACCACCCTGGAGCTGGCCCGCCGCTTCGGCAAGGAGCCGGTGCTGATCAACCGCGAGATTCCCGGGTTCATCGCCAACCGGCTGATGGGCGCCGTCCAGAAGGAGGCGCTCGCCCTGGCCGCGGCCGGCATCGCGAGCAAGGAAGACATCGACACCACCGCGCGCACCGCGCTGGGGCATCCGATGGGCCCGTTCGAGCTGATGGACATGGTGGGCCTGGACGTCATCGACTTCATTGCCCAGGCCACCTATGCCGAGACCGGGGACGAGGCCGACCGGCCGGACCCGCAGGTTGCCGCGCTCGTGGCCGAGGGCAAGCTGGGCCGCAAGAGCGGCCAGGGGTGGTATTCCTACTAAGGAAGAACCAAGCGGCGGCTGTGCCGTTCCTGGTGGATTCCTGGTTGTCGCCTGAACAGCAAGGAGCCGCAGGCGTATACAGGAGTTGCCGAGGCAAGGACAGAGCAGGCTTCTCACAGCGAACGAGCGAAAGGGTGCGCCAAAAGTAACGCGGCAGGGCGCTGAGGAAACCTGGCCGAAATACCGGACAGATACGGTCTTCCCGTGCCGCCCAGCCCTGACCGCATATGAAGCTCGAACCCCTGGAGCGTATCCCATGTCCTATGTGAAGCCCAGTGATCTGATCACGACGATGATCGACGCTGGTGAGTCGAAGGTATTCATGTCCACCCGTGACACGGTGTTGCGCGCGGCGATGGCCGGTGCGCTGCTCTCCCTAGCGGCCGCGTTCGCCGTCACTGTGAGCGTGACCACCGGCATCCCGCTGGCGGGGGCGATCCTCTTCCCGGTCGGGTTCATCCTGCTGTACCTGCTCGGCTACGACCTGCTGACCGGGGTGTTCGTCCTGACACCCCTGGCGCTCCTGGACAAGCGACCCGGCGTGACCGTCCGCGGCGTGCTCCGCAACTGGGGGCTGGTGTTCGTTGGAAACTTCATCGGAGCGTTCACGGTGGCCCTGCTGATGGCGGTCGTCGTGACGTACGGTTTCGCCATCCCGCCGAACGAGGTCGGTGTCGCCATCGGCCACATCGGCGAGGGGCGCACGCTTGGCTATGCCGAGCACGGCGCGGCCGGGATGCTGACGCTGTTCGTCCGCGGAATGTTGTGCAACTGGATGGTGTCGATCGGCGTGGCCGGCGCCATGATCGCCAAGGACGTCCCCGGGAAAGTGATCGTGATGTGGATGCCGATCATGCTGTTCTTCTTCATGGGCTTCGAGCACTCGATCGTTAACATGTTCCTGTTCCCGTCGGGTCTGCTGCTCGGCGGCGAGTTCACCATCCTGGACTACCTGGTCTGGAACGAAATCCCAACGGTGCTCGGCAACCTCGTCGGCGGCCTGCTGTTCACGGCGCTGCCCCTCTACGTCACCCACGCTCGGACCAAGGCACCGTCCAACGCCGCCGGGAACCTCGAGCTCCCGGCCGGGGGAGACGTCGCACGCACCGAAACCGGAATCCGCCACTAGATGATCCATTCCTAATGGTCGTAAGCAGTCAGGGACCGCTTACGGGGTGCGCCAATGCGCCAGATGGCGGCGGCCAGGGCGAGCAGCCGGGAGGCCCTCCAGGCTTGACCCCGTCCAGAGTCCGCCGCCGTGCTGGTCCAAGGTGAGCTGTCCCTTGAGGGTGTCAAAGATGGATTCCACCCACTGCCGGATGCCGCCGAGGCTGCCGAGCCGGGGTTTTCGTCCCGGCGGTCCGGGCGGAGCAGGACGGCCCCGAGGTCCTCGGTGACGAAGCGCTCGAACCCGCCGCCGGCGAAACCCTTGTCGCCGACGAATACCTGCCCGGCGGCTACCAGGTGCCGGTCGCGGTCGAGCAAGGCGGCGGTCGCTTCGCGTTCGCCAGGTCCCGGCCGCGCCAGGCACCACACCACGGGCATGCCCTCGGCGGTGCTGACCAGGTGCAGGCGCAGGCCCCAGTAATAGCGGTGATGGGAGCGGCAGTACCCGTAGCCGGCCTTCCGGGCCAGACCGGAGCGTTGGGCGGTTTCCCTCGACGTTCCGCAGGGCACCGGGGCGCAGTCCAGCAGGCGCAGCTTGTCGTACCAGGAAGGGGTGTCCCGGGCCAAAGCCGTAACCGCCGCAGCAACCAGGGCCCCGGCGGCCCGGACATGCTTGTTGTAACCGGGCTGCCGGGGAATGTACGGGAACATGCCGGCCAGGTGGGAACGCGCGTAGCGAACCCATCCGGCCTCCGAGGACACCCCGAGCAGCGGGCCGGTGCTCATGGAAGACACCGAGATCGGGCAGGACCCGGCCGGTGAGAAAGACGTACAGTGAAGTCTGGACAGTGTTCAGTTGTGAGTCCACAAACCCGGCTTAACACTCTCCGCCTCACGTCTGCAGTGCCGGTCAGTCTTCCCGTCAATAGGAATAGATCATCTAGCCGGCCTGCCGGCGCCCCCACGGTCTGGCGGCCAGCAGCAGCGCCAGCCAGGTCAGTCCGATGCCGGCCAAGGTCGCGGTATCGACGATGCTTCCGGCCGAGGGCCACAGCACATCCAGCACCACCGACCCCACCAACTGCCCGCCGGTGATCGCCAGAGTCATCACCAGCACCCCGGTGCTGGCCGTGCAGATGGTGGCCGAGCCAAGCACCAGGGTGCCCAGCGGGCCCCCGGCATACAGCCACCATTCCGGGGTGAGCAGCACCGCCCTGCCGCTCGCCGCCGCCGCGGCCAGCCACAGGGCCAGCAGCAGGACCACGCCCACGCCGAAGTTGAGCAGCGTCGAGATCGCAGGACCACCGTGGGCCGCCGCCACCCGGGCCAGCGTGGCCTGCTGCACGCTCTGCAGCAGCCCGGCCAGCAGCGGCAGGAGCATCAGCACCAGCAGCAACCCGTGCTGTCCGCCGCCGTCGAAATGCGGCACCGCCGCCATCAGCGCGGCCGCCAGGGCGAGCACCGCCGCCCCCACGCGCAGCGGAGAGACCGCAATCGGCCGCCCGGAGCCCAGGCCGAACTTGTCCACCAGCAGCCCGGAAACCAGCTGCCCGGTCACGATCGCGATGGTGAACAGGGACAGTCCCACCGCACCGACGGCGGCGGTCTGGGTGAAGACGTAGAAGGCCCCGACAGCTCCGCCCAGCAGGTACCAGCGCGGGTAGCTGCGCTGCCGGAAGGCCGGGGCCAGCCCGCCCAGCCGCGCCCGGACCGACGGCATCGCCAGCGCGAACAGCAGTACTGCGGCGAAGCCGGTGGCAAAGCTGACCAGCGCCGCCCCGATCCGGTCCTGCAGGGCCAGGCCGAGTTCGTTGTTCAGCTTGCTCTGCACCGCCAGCCCCACGCCGCCGGCCATGGCCAGCAGGACGGCGGCGGCAGCCGGCACCCGGATCCCGGTCTGAGGTTCAAGAGCCACCCCTCCAGCCTAGCCACCGGTGGGGCCCGGCGCCGGGACATGCCGCGCTTTCCCTGCCCCCGGCAGCAGGCCCGCGGCCGGGGCTTGACCTTGACGCTGCGTCAACTTCCATAGTGGTAGCCATGAAGACTCCCCCGGAGCACGGCCGACGCGAATGGTCCATCCAGGAGATCGCCAGAGCGGCCGGCACCACGAGCCGCACATTGCGGCACTACCAGGCAGCCGGCCTGCTGCAGCCGAGCCGGGTGGGCCACAACGGCTACCGCTATTACGACGGCGCGTGCCTGCTACAGCTGCAGCGGATCCTGCTGCTGCGGGACCTGGGGCTGGGCCTGGAGGAGATTGGCAAAGTACTGCAGGGACGCACCGGGCCGGCCGCGGCCCTGCACACGCACCTGGCGGTCCTGCTCGAGGAGCGGGACCGGCTGGAACGCCGGATCGCCGCCGTCCGCAAAACGATCGACGCTACGGAAAGGGGCGGACAGCTCATGCCCGAGGAAATGTTCGACGGCTTCGACCACACACAGTACAAGGAGGAGGTGGAGCAGCGCTGGGGCCGGGAGGCCTACGCCAAGGGCGACAGGTGGTGGCGGAGCCTCAGCACCCGGGAACGGCAGGACTGGCTGGAGCACAGCCGGCAGCTGCAAAACGACTGGGTGGACGCGGCCGCCTCCGGCACCGCCCCGGACAGTAACGAGGCACAGGAGCTGGCCCGGCGCCAGTTCCACTGGCTTGCCGGCGCCAACGGCGGCCAGGAGGTCGGCTACGGGTACTTCACCGGGCTGGGCGAGATGTACGTGGCGGACCCGCGATTTAGTGCCAACTATGGCGGCGAGGCCGGGGCCGGGTTCGTCCGGGACGCCATGAAGATCTACGCCGACCGGCACCTGGCCTGACGGGGCCGGCGGGCAGCTGGCCTAGGCCCGGGCCGACACGCGGCAGGCTGCAACAAACGGTGCCATCAGGGCCGCCAGCTGCCCCTCCGGCGAGCCTTCGTCCTCCGGATGCCACTGGACCGCCAGCAGCCAGCCCTCGTCCGGCCGGTCCAGCTCGACGGCCTCCACCACGCCGTCGTCGGCCCTGGCCACCACGTGCAGGCGGTCACCCAGCCGGCGCACGGCCTGGTGGTGGCCGGACTGGACCGGCACCGGGCCGGTGCCCAGCGCGCCGGCGAGGATGGAGTCCGGTTCGATGCCGACCTTGTGGACGGCCATCGGTGCCTGCTCCTGGTGGATCCGGTGCACCGACTCCTTGCCCAGGTCCTCGATGAGGCTGCCGCCGAAGGCCACGTTGATCAGCTGCAGGCCGCGGCAGATCCCCAGCACCGGCTTGCCCAGCTCGTGCGCGCCGACCACCAGGTCGATCTCGGTCTCATCCGCGCGGGTGTCCACCCCGTGGACGGTGGGCTCGGCGGCGTTCCCGCCATAGCGGGCGGGATCCACGTCCCCGCCGCCCAGGATCAGCACGCCGTCGAAATCCTCGGCGCTGAACACTTCCCCGGAGGCGGAATCGATCACGACGGCGTCCCCGCCGGCGGCTTCGACACCGGCGGCCGCCCGGGCCGCCAGCCTGGCCAATTCGGCGGCGAAATGCGGCGGGTGGCTGGCGGCGGTCCGCGCGAAGCTGACAGCGATGCGCGGGCGGCTGTCCGGATGCTGGTCCATCTGCGGCTCCTGCGGTCAGCTGGCGGGGTAGAGGGGGTTGTGGCCCGCGGCGACCTGCTCGCCGGGCCGGACCGGGCCGGGGGCGGTGCCGTTGCCGAACGGGCGTCCGCCGAGGGCTTCGCGGCCGTGCGGGGTCAGCCAGTTGGACAGGTCCGGGCCCTGCGGGACAATCTGCGTGGGGTTCACGTCCTCGTGGACGATGTAGTAGTGCTGCTTGATCTGCACGAAGTCCACGGTGTCCCCGAAACCCGGGGTCTGGAACAGGTCGCGGACGTAGCCCCAAAGCGCCGGCATCTCGGTGAGCTTGCTGCGGTTGCACTTGAAATGGCCGTGGTAGACCGGATCGAAACGCACCAGGGTGGTGAACAGCCGCACGTCCGCCTCGGTGATGGTCTCCCCCATCAGGTAGCGCCGGTCCGACAGGCGCTGCTCCAGCCAGTCCAAGGCCGTCCAGAGCCGCCCGTAGGCGCTGTTGTAGGCCTCCTGGCTTCCGGCGAAGCCGCAGCGGTAGACGCCGTTGTTGACCTCGGTGAAGATGCGCTTCATCACCTGGTCCATCTCCTCGCGCAGGTGCACGGGATAAAGGTCCGGGGCGCCCTCGCGGTGGTACTGGGTCCATTCGGTGGAAAAGTCCAGAGTGATCTGCGCGTAGCTGTTGGTGACCACGGCGCCGGAGGCGACGTCGACGATGGCCGGCACCGTGATGCCGCGCGGATAGTCGGAGAACCGCTTGAAGTACGCTTCCTGCAGCCGCTCGATACCCAGGACCGGGTCCTTGCCGTCCTCGTCCAGATCGAAGGTCCAGCTGCGGGCATCATGGGTGGGGCCGGGCAGGCCCAGCGAGATCACGTCCTCCAGGCCCAGCAGCCGGCGCACGATGATGGTGCGGTTGGCCCACGGGCAGGCGCGGGCGGCAATCAGGCGGTAGCGGCCCGGTTCCACCGGCCAGCGGCCTTCCCGCGGGTTGTCCCCGCCGCGCAGGATCCGGTCCTCGATGTAATTGGTATCCCGGTTGAACTCCGCGCCCGTCTGGACGTACGCACCTTTGGTGCTGTGTTCGGTGCTGGTTGCTTGGGTCATGATCCCAGCCTAGCCGCCGCGAACGGAACGAGCGGCGGGAGGCGGCTGGACGCTGTCGCCCGGCGTCCCGCACCATCCTTATGCCTTGGCGGACAGTACGGGAATTTCAAGACCCAGCGTTTACATGCTGTATGAGCAGACACGTTTTCCGTTACAGCATGCCAATAGCGGCCGCCGCGCGGCGGCGCAAGGATGGTGGCATAGCCACCGGAAGTCCCGAACTTCAAGGAGATGCCATGCAGACCACCCAGCACTGGATCAACGGCGCGTTCACTGCCCCGGCGAACAGCCGCCTGCAGGATGTCACCAATCCGGCTACCGGCAAGGTGTCCTCGCAGGTCGCCATGGCGGATGCCGCCGTCGTCAACCAGGCCGTCGCCGCAGCCAGGGCCGCGTTCCCCGAGTGGCGTGATACCTCGCTGGCGCGCCGCACCCAGGTGCTCTTCGCCTACCGTGAGCTGCTGAACGCGCGCAAGGGCGAGCTGGCCGCGATCATCACCGCCGAGCACGGCAAGGTCCTCGCCGACGCGATGGGCGAGGTGGCCCGGGGCCTGGAAGTGGTGGAACTGGCCTGCGGCGCGCCCTACCTGCTCAAGGGCGGCTACAGCGAGAACGCCTCCACCAAGGTGGACATCCACTCCGTCCGCCAGCCGCTGGGCCCGGTGGCCGTGATCAGCCCGTTCAACTTCCCGGCCATGGTGCCGATGTGGTTCTTCTCCGTTGCCATCGCCGCCGGCAACACCGTGATCCTCAAGCCGAGCGAGAAGGACCCGGGCGCCGCCAACTGGCTGGCCGAGCTGTGGAAGGAAGCCGGGCTGCCGGACGGGGTGTTCAACGTGGTCCACGGCGACAAGGAGGCCGTGGACACCATCTTGGACCACCGGGATATCAAGGCCGTCTCGTTCGTGGGCTCCACCCCGATCGCCCGCTACGTCTACGAACGCGGCACTGCCTCGGGCAAGCGAGTCCAGGCCCTGGGCGGGGCCAAGAACCACATGGTCGTGCTGCCGGACGCCGACCTGGACCTGGCCGCCGACGCCGCGGTGAACGCCGGCTACGGCTCCGCCGGGGAACGCTGCATGGCCATCTCCGTGCTGGTGGCCGTGGGCGATACGGGCGACGAACTGGTGGCCAAGATCGCTGAGCGCACCCGCACCCTGCGCGTGGGCGACGGGCTGCGCGGGACCGATATGGGCCCGCTGGTCACGCGGGCGCACCGGGAGAAGGTGGCCGGCTACATCGACGCCGGAGAGGCCGCCGGCGCCACCGTCGTCGTGGACGGCCGGCAGGTCGAGGCCGACGCCGAGGGCGAAGGCTTCTTCCTCGGCCCCACCCTCTTCGACCACGTCACCCCGGAGATGTCCATCTACACCGACGAAATCTTCGGGCCGGTGCTTTCGGTGGTCCGCGCGGACAGCTACGACGAAGCGCTGGCGCTGGTGAATGCCAACCCGTACGGCAACGGCACCGCGATCTTCACCAACGACGGCGGCGCCGCGCGCCGCTTTGAGAACGAGGTGGAGGTGGGCATGGTGGGCATCAACGTGCCCATCCCGGTCCCGATGGCCTACTACTCCTTCGGCGGCTGGAAGAACTCGCTCTTCGGCGACACCCACGCTTACGGGGCCGAGGGCTTCCAGTTCTTCACCCGGGGCAAGGCCGTGACCACCCGCTGGCTGGACCCCAGCCACGGCGGCCTCAACCTGGGCTTCCCGCAGAACGCCTGAGACGGCGCCGGACTCCCGAAAGGCAGCTTTATGGCTACCGAAGCATC
>NZ_JAAZSQ010000010.1:27004-27760 GCF_012395835.1 Arthrobacter mobilis | reverse complement strand
CCGGCTCATCGCCTCCCTGACCCCCGGGGACCTGGACCACGTCTTCTTCACCAACGGCGGCGCCGACGCCGTCGAGCACGCCGTCCGCATGGCCCGGCTGCACACCGGCCGCTACAAGGTCCTCTCCGCCTACCGCTCCTACCACGGCGGAACCCACCTGGCCATCAACCTCACCGGCGACCCCCGCCGGATCCCCAACGACCACGGCGACGCCGGCGTGGTGCACTTCATGCCGGCCTACCCGTACCGGTCCTACTTCGGCTCGGCCACCGGGGAGGAGGAGACCGGGCGGGCGCTGCGCCACCTCGAGGACATGATCCTGCTCGAGGGGCCGCAGAACATCGCCGCGCTCATCCTCGAGTCGGTGCCGGGCACCGCCGGCATCTACGTGCCCCCGCCGGGCTACCTCGAGGGGGTGCGGGAACTGACCCGCAAACACGGGATCGTGTTCATCGCCGACGAGGTCATGGCCGGCTTCGGGCGCACCGGTAAGTGGTTCGCCATCCAGCACTGGGACGTTATCCCTGACCTGCTCACCTTCGCCAAGGGGGTCAACTCCGGCTACGTGCCCCTGGGCGGGGTGGCCATCTCCGACGAGATCTACTCCACCTTCGCCCAGCGGGTGTACCCGGGCGGGCTGACCTACTCCGGGCACCCGCTGGCCTGCGCCGCCGCCGTCGCGACCATCACCGCCATGGCCGAAGAAGGCATGGTGGAGAACGCCGCCCGGCTCGGCGAGGACATCATCGGGCCGAA
>NZ_JAAZSQ010000010.1:0-26911 GCF_012395835.1 Arthrobacter mobilis | reverse complement strand
CGACCACGCCCTGGAAGTCGCGGACCGCTACGCTGAGGGCTGAGCGGAGCGCGAAACACAACTTGTCCGGCGGGCTGCGAAACGTGCAGCCCGCCGGACGTGCGAGGAGCAACCATGGGAGTGCTGTGGGACCAACTGGATGACCGGCTGCGGCCCGGCGTGGACGCCGCTGTCCGGGAATTCGAGCGGGTGCGGCCGCAGCTCGAAGCGGTCACGGCCCAGATGCGGTCCTGGATCGAGGAGATCTTCCGGGACACCGAGCCCACTCCCCTGTTCATCACCGCGCGCACCAAGGGCGTCGATTCCTTCCGGGACAAGGCGTCGCGGGTCCTGAAGCCGGTGGAGACCGGCGCCGTGCCGGTGCTGGAATTCCCCGACCCGCTCAAGGACCTGCATGACCTGGTGGGCGTGCGGGTGATTGTCAGCCTGCCGCATGAGATCCGCAGTGCCGCCACCCTGATCAAGCGCCAGCGGAACGAGTTCGACTGCCGGGCCGACCGGGAGAAGGACATCGGCTCGATCGAGTCCGGCACATACGGCTATTCCAGCCGGCACCTGATCCTACGCACCATCCAGAGCAGCGCGGTGAAGCAGTACCAGGAGGTACTGTCCGCGACGGGCAGGCCGACCGGCAGCTACCTGTTCGAAGTCCAGATCCGGACCATCCTGGCCCATGCCTGGTCCGAGATCGAGCACCGCATCCGCTTCAAGGCCAGCGAACCGCGCGCCCGCAGCCCCTACTCCGACCGCCAGTTCACCGCCACCGCGGCAATGCTCGAAACCGTCGAATCCGCCTTTGCCGAACTGCATGAGCGCTACGAAACCATCGCCGGCTACTGGGACGAGGACGGGGAGGGCGCCGCCCCGCTGACGCCGCGCCGGATCCGCGAGGTGTGGCAGACGCTGCTGCCGCACGTGGACCGCAAGTCCGACGACGACTGGGGCTGGGCGGCCGAACTGCTGGCTGCCCACGGCCTGAAAACCACCATGGACCTGGCCGGCCTGCTGCAGACCGAGGCCATCACCGACGTGCGCGAAGCCCTGGCCCACCGCTACTCGCCGGGCCCGGACCGGCTGCTCGACGACCTGCTGCTGTGGCGCTACGGCAAGCGCCACATCGACCTGACCGCCGGCGGCGACGAGCACCGCCGGGACAGCCTGCTGCGCCGGCACCGGCAGCTCGAAACCTACCGGCAGCGCGGCTAGGGCGCGGGCAGCCCGGCGCTACCTGCCCTGCTCCGCCTTGCGGCCGCGCTCCTGGAAGGCTTCCTCGCCCGGGCCGGCAAAGGCCCGTTCAAGGGCATCGACCGACCCGGTGAACAGCTGCGCGTCCTCCCCGGGGAGGGACGGCGCCGCGGCACCGCCGCGGGCGGCGCCGTCGTCGTGGCGGACGGTGCTGTTCCTCACGGTGCTGTGCCGGTCCCCGGCAGTCACGGCTTCCCAGCGCTGGCGCGGCAGCGCATGCGGGTATTCGCCCTGCAGGAAGGACACCATCGATTCGCGCACCAGGCAGCGCAGGTCGAACAGCGCCCCACTGTCCGCCGCACTGACCAGGATGCGCAGCCGCACCAGCGAATTGACCGCGTCCGTGACCTGCAGGACGGCGGTGCGGCCGTCCCAAAGCTCGGTTCCGTCCACCACCGTCTTCAGGTGGGCACGCAGCGCGTCCACGGGCACCCGCCAGTCCACGTCCAGTTCCACCGTGCCCAGCAGCGCGGCGGAGGTGCGGGTCCAATTCTCGAACGGCGTGGTGGTGAAGTAGGTGGAGGGCAGGATCAGCCGCCGGTCATCCCAGATATGGACCACCACATAGGTCATGGTGATCTCCTCGACGGTGCCCCACTGCTTCTCCACCACCACCACGTCGTCGACCCGGATGGCGTCGGTGAAGGCCAGCTGCATCCCGGCAAAAACGTTGGTGAGCGAACCCTGCAGCGCCAGGCCGGCGACGACGGACAGCACGCCGGCCGACGCCAGGAGGCCGGCACCGAGGGCCCGGACCTGCTCAATGGTCAGCAGCACGCAGGCGACGGCGATGGTAACCAGCAGTGCCACGGCCAGCCGGCGTCCCAGGGTCACCTGGGTCTTGAGCCGGCGCAGGTGCCGGTCATCCGTGGTGTCCGTGCTGTACCTGGCCAGCAGGGCCGCCTCGATCACCAGCAGCACGACCACCGCGAACCAGGTCAGCGCACCGATGATCACCGCCAGCAGGATCCAGTCCACGGCTGCATGCCACGGCGCGTCCGTGGAGGTGAGGTCGAAGGCCACGCGCAGCCCGATGGCGGCCAGGGCCACGCGGAAGGGATTCCGCCCGCGGGCGGAGATCTGCCGGATGTCCGGCACCCGCCCCAGCAGCCGGTTGGCCACCCGGCGCAGGATCGCGGTGGCGATCAGGGCGGCGGCCAGGGCAATCAGCACAGCGATCAGCGGCAGCAGCACATCCATGAATTCGTCCATGCTTCGATCGTGCCAGATTGTTGATCAGTCCACGACCGGCCGGTCTGCTCCCGTGGCCGCGAAGGCGAACCGGTCCCGCCCCGCCGCGAGGCCGGTGACCGCCTGCAGGACGCCGGCGCAGGCGAGCATGACCAGCGGCAGCACCCAGCCCCCGGTTGCCCCGTACAAGGCGCCGAAGAGCGGCGGGCCGGCGGCCGCCATCAGGTAGCCCACGGACTGGGCCATGCCCGAGAGCGCGCTGGCCTCCCGGTGGGTCCGGGTCCGCAGGCCGAAGAGCGCCAGTGCGGTCACCAGCGAACTGCCGGACCCGAAACCGGCCAGCAGCACCCACAGCAGCATGGCCCCGGGCAGCAGCATCAGGCCCAGCACGCCGGCGACGACGAGCGCGGGCGGCAGGGCGGCGGCGGCCCGGTGGTCCCCGCCGCGCAGGAACAGCGGCGTCAGCAGGCTCGCTGCCACGCCGATCAGCTGGAACGTGAACAGGTCCCAGCCGGCCCCCACCTCGCTGCGGCCGTAGGACCGCTCCAAGGTCGGCAGCCAGGTGATCAGGATGTAGAACGACATGGACTGCAGTCCCATGAACCAGGTGACCTGCCAGGCGACCGCCGACTTCCAGACGGCTCCGCGTGCAGGGCCCGGCACGGCGGCAACTGGCCCCACCGACGGCGATTCCGGCGTTCCGGGGCGCGGCCGCCGCAGCTGCGGGATCCACAGCAGCACGGCCGGCAGGATGAGCAGAACGTAGGCGGCCAGCGCGAACCGCCAGCCGGCCGGGCCTCCGGGCAGCGGCAGCAGGGACAGCGGGACGGACAGGCCTGCGCCCAGCGAGGCGGCGCCGCCGAGGACGGCTGAGTAGGTGCCGGTCAGCGAGGCCATGCGCTCCGGGAAATCCCGTTTCAGGATGGCCGGCAGCAGCACGTTGCAGATGGCGATGGCCGCACCAATGATGAACGTGCCGAGCCACAGGTACGCCAGGCTGCCGGGCAGCGGGCGCAGCAGCGTGCCGGCCACCAGGACCAGCAGGGCCGCGAAGACGGTCTTCTCCACGCCGAACTTCCCGCTGATCCCGTGCGCCAGTGGGGAAATGACCCCGAAGGCGAGCAGCGGGACGGCGGCCAGCAGCCCCAGCGCCGCGGCGCCGAGTCCGGTGTCCGCCCGGATCTGCCCCAGCAGCGGCCCGACGGCCGTGAGGACGTGGCGCAGGTTGGCCGCGACGAGCAGGACCCCGGCGATCAGGAGGGCGCCGGAGGAGGCCCGGCGGACCCCGCTGCGTGATGTCAATCCCGGCCCCCTTCCCCCGTTGCCGGCGGCAATACCTCCCTACTCTAGTCTTCCGGGCTAGAGCGGCGGGAGCCTGTCCGCCCACGGACGGGCACGCTCCACGGCAGCCCCGATGCGGAAGACGGTCTGGTCATCATAGGGATGGCCGACGATCTGCACACCGGTGGGCAGGCCGGCGGAGCTCAGGCCGCTGGGCACGGCCAGCACCGGGCACCGGTTGTTCACATTGAAGGGGGCCGTCATATGCGCCTCCCAGTAATGCTCGAGGTGCACCCCGTCCACGTCGATCCCGTCCAGGTAGTCCCCGTCCGCCTGCAGCGCCGGGACCGCCGAGGTCGGGCAGAGCAGCGCGTCGAAGCCCTGCATGGCCGCTGCCAGGTCGGCCTGCATGGCCGCTTCGGCCTTGAGCCCGTCAAGGAACGAATTCCGGGCTGCGGCAGCGCGGGCATCGGCCATGAACCGGCGGGTGTAGGCCGCGAGCGTCTCCTCGGAGCCGGCGGTGGCTTCCTCCATGGCCGGCCCCAGGATGTGGCCGAAGTGCGTGAAGATGGTTTCGCTGATCCGCCGGGTGCTCCATGGCAGTTCGATTTCCTCGACGACGGCGCCGGCCGCCGCCAGGGCCGCCGCCACGGCCCGGGTATTGGCTTCGACGTCGGCAGTCACCGGGTAGTCGCCCAGCCTGACGCACAGGGCAATGCGCATCCGCTCCACCGGGGCGAACCGCAGCGGCAGCGGGTCCGCGGCGGCGACGGTGCTGTGATCCAGCGGGTGCGGACCGGCCAGCACATTGGCCAGCAGCGCGGTGTCCGCGACGGTGCGCGCCATCGGTCCGTCCCCGCGGTACCAGTCCGCCGAAAGCGGCGGCAGGCCCGGGATCCGGCCGTAGGGCGCCTTGAACCCGACCGTCCCGGTGCAGGCGGCCGGGATCCGGGTGGAGCCGGCAATGTCCGAGGCCGTGGCGAGGGTGGCCATGCCGGCGGCGAGCGCGGCCCCGGCGCCACCGGAGGAGCCGCCGGGCGAGTAGGCGGGGTCCCAGGGGTTGCGGGTGACTCCCCAGAGCGGGCTGTGCGTGACCGTGGCGCAGCTGAATTCCGGCGACGTGGTCCGGGCATGGATGATGCCCCCGGCGGCGCGGATCCGCTCGATCACCGGATGGTCGGCCGCGGCGGTCTGCCCCACGCAGGCGGCCAGGCCCTGGGTGAAGCTGCGGCCGGCGAGCGCGTGCTTCTCCTTCGCCGCCACGGGCAGCCCGAGCAGCGGCGCGCCGCCGTCGTCCTCCCCGCGCAGGTACCGTTGCCCGGCGGCCCGCGCCGCAGCCAGGGACTCGTCGAAGAGGGTCTCCGTGAACGCGTTGACGGTGCCGTTGACCTCGGCGGTGCGGGCGATGACCGCCTCCATCAGCTCCACCGGCGACAGTTCGCGGCTGCGGAACAGTTCCAGCGCGGAGACGGCGTCCAGGTAATGCAGCTTGCTGCCGGATCCGGCCATGTCAGTCCTTCCGTCCACTGGCGGCCAGCGCCCCGTTGACCAGCTCCAGGGCCACCTCGGTGAGCGCGTCCACCCCGGCCACCATGTCCGCGTCCGTGCTGAACTCGCGCTCGCAGTGGGAGACGCCGTCCACGGAGGGGATGAACATCATCAGCGCGGGCACGATCCGGTTCATGGCCACCGAGTCGTGCCCGGCCATGGTCCGGATCCGGCGCACTCCCAGGCCCAGGTTGGCGGCCACCTTCTCGGTCAGCTCGATGCCTGCCTCCGGGAAGTGCTGGACGGGGCGGATGTCGAAGTCGCGCACGTTGATCCGGATGTCGTGCTCCTTGGCCAGCGCAGCGATGTCCTTCAGGAGCTTGTCCCGGGCGGCCTGGACGATCTCCGGGCTGCCCGAGCGCAGGTCCGCAACCAGGTGTACGCGGCGGGCGACGACGATGGGCGAGTTCGGCTCCAGGGTCAGCTGGCCGACCGAGGAGACCAGGGCCTCTTCCTCGAAGTCCTTGGTGACGTCGTGGACCATCAGCACGACCTTGGAGGCGGCCACCAGCGCGTCGTGCCGGTCGGCCATGGCGGTGGCGCCGGTGTGGGACTGCTCGCCGAGCACCTCGATGTCCAGCTTCTGGGTGTACCAGCTGGATTCGACGGCGCCGAGGCGCAGGCCCTCGCGCTCCAGGATGCGGCCCTGCTCGATGTGGATCTCGGCGTAGCTGACCGGTTCCGGCCGCTCGTCCGTGCCCAGGTAGCCGATGCCTTCGAGCGCCTGGCGCACCGTGGTGCCCTGCAGGTCGGCGACGTCGAGCATCTTCTCCTGGTCCATCAGCCCGGCGAAGACGGAGCTGCCCATGATGGAGGGGGCGAAGCGGCCGCCTTCCTCGTTGAACCAGTTGACCACGGCCAGGTTGAACGGCGGCAGCATGCCCGATTCCAGGATCCGGCGGTCCACCCGCTGCGCCGCGTGCAGGGCCGCGATCACCCCGTACGCGCCGTCGAACCGGCCGCCCAGCGGCTGGCTGTCCAGATGGGAACCGATCAGCACGAACGGGGCGCCGGGGCGCCAGGTCAGCAGCGCGAACATGTTGCCGATGCCGTCCACCCGCACCTCCCAGCCGCGGTCCGCGGCGAAGCCGGCGAACCAGGCACGGGTGCGGGCATCCTCCGCGGTGGCTGCCTGCCGGTCCACCCCGTGGTTGGCGGTGGCTCCGATGGTGGCGACATGGTGGAAATCCTTCAGGAAGGATTCTGCGGACATGGTGGTGCTCCTCAACGGGTCGGGCGGACGGGACGGGGCAGGCTGCTGTGCTTAGTGCAGGCGGCCGCGGGTCTCCGGCACGCGGGTCAGGGTCAGCAGCAGCAGGACGATGATGGCTGCGCCGGTCATGTAGAAGCCGGGCGAGCCGGGGATCCCGGTGGCGGCCACCAGGGCGGTGCCGACGAACGGCGCCGTGCCGCCGAAGATGGCGTAGGCGACGTTGTAGCTAACGGCAGCGGAGGTGAACCGCGTCCTGGTGGTGAAGATTTCCACGAAGAAGGTGTAGCAGCCGCCGCCGTAGATGCACATCGGGACCACGAAGAGCAGCTGCCCGAGGATGGCCAGCGGCAGCGAGCCGCTGGTGACCAGCATGAAGCACGGGATGGACAGCAGCGCCAGGGCGGCCGAGCCGGCGATGAGCATCGGCCTGCGGCCCACCTTGTCCCCGATGATGCCGCCGACGGGCAGCAGCAGCGCGTAGCAGAGCATGGCCGCGGCGTTGGCCATGAGCGCCGCCTCGCGGCTGAGGTTGCCGGTGGTCTGCACGTACGGGACGAAGTAGCCGGAGAGGAAGTAGAAGCCCATGGCGGTCAGGCCCATCACGAAGATGACCTGCAGCATGCGGCCCTTGTTCTCCCGGAAGGTTTCCCGGATGGGGCTGTACTCTTTCGCCGATTCCTTGGCGAGCACCTGCTTGAAGGCTTCGCTTTCCTCGGTCCGGGAGCGGATCCACAGCCCGAACAGCGCCAGCGGCAGGGCGAGCAGGAACGGGATGCGCCAGCCGAAGGACAGGAAGGACTCGTCGGACATGGACTGGCTCAGCACCAGGATCAGCGTGCCGGCCACCACCGAGGGCAGGGCGGTGGCGGCCAGGGTGATGTTGAGCCAAAAGCCGCGCCGGTGCACCGGGGCATGCTCGAACACGAAGGACGGGGCGCCGACCGATTCACCGCCGGCGGAGAAGCCCTGGACCAGCCGGCAAAGCACCAGCAGCGCCGGGGCCAGCGCCCCGATGGCTGCGTAGGTGGGCAGCAGGCCGATCAGGGCCGTCGCTGCGCCGATGGACAGCAGCGTGATGTACAGGACCTTGCGCCGGCCGATGCGGTCGCCGAGCGCGCCGAAGAACAGCCCGCCGAGCGGGCGGATCAGGAACGCGACACCGAAGGTGGCGAACGTCGCCAGCAGGGAGGCGAAGGCGTTGCCCTCGGGAAAGAAGAGCTGGGACAGCACGACGGCGGACAGCCCGTAGAGGGTGAAGTCGTAGAACTCGATGAACTGCCCCACGCTGCCGCCGGCCAGGACGCGCTTTTGCATCCCGGTGGCCGTGCGAGGCGGCTGCAGCACCGAGGTGTCTGCGGCGGTGACGGGGGGAAGATCTGTTCTCTGGACGGACATGGACGGTTCCTCCTGGATGAACGGGAGTGCACCGGCCCGCGGGGCACCCGGCCGGCGCCCCTGCGGCCACCGGCCGGAAGTACATCCAGTATTTGTGGTCCCCATCACATGTGTCTAATTGATTCTTTTACTGACACCTATAGATTTGCTTCATGCGAGCCTAGCGGGCCGCAGCATCCGGGCGAAGACCGGGGACCTCTCGACAAGCCGCGCACCGGGGAGGAACCTTGTAACTGCATCTGTGTTTCCCGACTGTCCGCCGCTTCGCCCTAACGCCTGCCGGCGGGCCCCGCTTCCGGACCGGGTGACGGGCCGCACCGCCGGAAGGTCCGCTGCACGGCCCAATCCCGATCCGGAGGGCATCATGCCCGGCAATGTGGTTTCCCAGCTCGAATCAAAATCCTTCGACTCCCCGGACGAAAAGCGCCGTCCGGCCAAGACCGAGGTCGACGTGGTCGGTGTCAGCGGCTACACGCTGGCCCGATTCCGCTTCGAGCCCGGCTGGCGCTGGTCCGAATGCATCAAGCCCGTGGTCAACACCGAGTCCTGCCAGATCAGCCACGTGGGACTCTGCACGGCCGGGTCCATCACGGTGCAGATGGATGACGGCACCCGGGCCACGGTCAAGGCCGGGGATTCCTACGCCATTCCGCCGGGCCACGATGCCTGGGTGGAAGGCGACCAGCCGTACGAGGGCTACGAGTTCCTCAGCGCCGCCGAGTACGCCAAGGGAAGCTGAGCTCCGGCCGGAGGTCAGGTCCCGTAGATCCCGCGGCACACGTCCTCGAAGGCAAGTGCCCTGCGGGTGGGCTTCAGACCCTCCGGGCGGACCAGCAGCACTTCGATGCCTGGCAGGTCGTCGGTCAGCCGCAGCGGCACCACGCGGCCGCCAGCATAGGTCAGGTCATGGTGCAGCCGCTGGTTCAGCACGGCGTACCCGTGGCCGCGGGCCACGAAGGAACGTACCGTCTCGTAGCCGGACGCGCGGTGCCGGATGGTGGGGGTGATGCCGGCCAGCTGGAACAGCTGCATGAAGTATTCCCGGGTATGGGGCAGGTCCAGCAGGATCATCGGCTCGTCGGCCAGCTCCCGGAGCGCCACCTCCTGCTCCGGCCGGGCCGCCAGCCGGTGGTCGGCGGAGACCAGCACGTGCGGGGGAATCCGCTCCACTGTCCGGGTGGTGAAGCCGCCGTCGAGCCCGAGGTTGTACATCAGGGCCAGCTCGCAGTGGCCTTCCAGCAGGGAACGGCGCAGGAACTCCTGGTCCCCTTCCAGGAAGGACACGTGCACGCCGGGGTACCGGGCCTCGAATGCCTGCAGGATGACCGGGGCGCGGAACGGGGCCAGCGGGGCGAACACCCCGACCTTGAGCTCTCCGACCAGCGCATCGGCATAGCCGCGCGCCGATTCGTAGAGTGCGTCCGCCTGCTCCAGGAACGGGCCCAGGTCCTTGGCGAACTGCCGCCCGGACGGGGTCAGGTGCAATCCGCGCTGCGGCCGGCGGATGAACAGCTGGACCTCCAGCGCCTGCTCCAGCTGGCCGATGGCCGTGGACAGGGCGGACTGGGTGATGCCCAGGCGCTCGGCCGCGGCGGTCATGTTCTCCGATTCGGCGACGGCGGCGAAGTAGCGCAGCTGGACGATGGTGAAGGGCTTGGGCACCGGGCCATTGTCCCAGAGGCACCCGGAAAGCACGACGGCGGTGCAGGCGTTAGCCTGCGCCGCCGTCGTGCTGTTGCTATGGTTACTTCGCCGCGGCGTCCGCGGCGTCGGCCGCCTCGCCCAGCAGCGGCAGGAACTTGTCCAGGGCCCACGGCAGGCTCAGCGGGGAAGCCGCGGAAATGGACAAGGTGAGCGTGTTGTCCGAGTCGGCGACCAGGGCGCCGGTCTTCACCGCCGGGATCTGGCCCAGCAGCTCGTCCTTGATGATGGCGTCCTTGGTCTTGGCATCGGGCACCCAGGTCACGAAGATGTCGGATTCGAGTTCGTTGGCGCGCTCGTTGGACCAGGGCAGGTAGAACTCCGGCGAATCCTTGCCTTCCTTGGCCACGAACGGGGACATGGTCATGCCGAGGCTGGTCAGGAAGCGGGGACGGTTGTCCTCTTCCAGGTAGATATTGATGCCGTCGCCGCGGTTGGGCTCAAGGTTGCCGTAAATGAAGGTCTTGTCCTTCAGCTGCGGGTAGTCCGCCGCCTTCTCCGCAATGGCCTGCTCGGTGGTGGCCACCAGCTCCTCGGCCTCGGCTTCCTTGCCGAGGGCCTTGCCGATCATCCGGGTGGATTCCTGCCAGGGGGTGCCCCAGGCCTGGTCGGGGTAGGCGACTACCGGGGCGATCTTGGAGAGCGTGTCGTAGTCCTCCTGGCTCAGCCCGGAGTAGGCGGCGAGGATGACATCCGGGGTGAGCGCGGCGATCTCGTCGAAGGCGATGCCGTCGGCCTCGGAGTACTGCACCGGGGCCTTGTCGGTGCCGATGGCTGCACCCAGCTCCTGAAGCTTGGCGTCCTTCCAGGGGGTGGAGCCGTTGTCGTTGCCGCCCCACTCGTCCTTGGCCATGCCCACCGGGACGACGCCGAGCGCCAGGGAGACGTCGGCGTTCACCCAGGCCACGGTGGCCACGCGTTCGGGCTGTTCCTCGATGACGGTCTCGCCGAAGGCGTGCTTGATGGTGACGGGGAATCCGCCGCTGTCCGCAGCGGCGGAGGGACCGGCACCGGAGGCTGGACCGGTGGAGCAGGCGGTCAGGGTCAGCAGCAGGGCGGCTGCGGCGGCGGCCGCTGCGGCGCGCAAACGGCGCAGGCGTGGGTTGGCCATGGAATGTCTCCTTGGAAGGCGGAGTGGACGGTAGGAGTGGACGGCTGAGCGAACCGAAGTAAGGCTAGCCTACGTTTACCCGGGATACGAAACAGAAATGTTGCGGAAATTGACGCGGCGCCGGCCGCGGGGCCGGGCGGCACTGCGGGAGTACGGTGCATTTCATCCCGGCGCAGGCCAACTCAGGTCCTTTTATCCACCGGATGCAGGCCCGGTCAGGTCTAGGCTGGCAGCAGCCCAACAGGACACAGGCGCAAGGAGACATGATGAGGATCGCAGCCATGCAGGCGGCCGGCAAGGTCCTGGACATCGAGGAGAACCTGGCCCTGGTCGAGACCGCCGCGGCCCGGGCGGCCCGGGCGGGCGCCGACCTGCTGCTCACCCCGGAACTCTTCGCCTGCGGCTACGCGCCCGCGGTGCTGGCTTCGCACCTGGATGCGGAGCTGGTGCGGCGGATCGACGACGGCGCGGCGCGGATTGCGCGCAGACACCGCCTCGGGCTGGCCTACAGCGTGCCCTCACCGGCCCCCGGCGGCTGGCACATCGGGGCGGTGCTGGTGGACAGGTCCGGCCGCGAACTGCTGCGCTACGGCAAGGTGCACCTGTTCGGGGACGAGGAGCGCGCCACGTTCGTGCCGGCGTCGGCGGCTCCGGGGACGGCCGTGTTCGAAGGGCTGCGCGTGGGCCTGCTGATCTGCTACGACGCGGAGTTCCCCGAGAGCGTACGCGCCCTGGCCGCCGCCGGGGCGGACCTGGCCTTGGTGCCCACCGCGCTCGGGACCGGCTTCGAAGCCGTTCCGGAAGTGCTGCTGCGGGCCCGGGCGCTGGAAAGCCAGGTGGCGCTGGCCTATGCCAACCACACCGGCAGCGCGCCCGCTGCCGGGGGCGGCACGCTGGAGTTCGGCGGCGGCAGCATCATCATCGGCCCGGACGGCTCCGTCCTGGCCCAGGCCGGATCCGGCGGGCCGGGCCCGGACGTCATCATCGCCGATGTGCAGCCGGCAGCGATCGGGCAGGCCCGCTCCGCCGTCCCCTACCTGAAGGACCGGCGGCCGGACCTCTACCCCTCGTGGGGTGCTGCGGCGGCCGACACCCCGGCCGGCTGAGGATCGACGAACCGCAGCGCGATCAGCAGTTCCGCCCGGGTGGCGGCGTCGGCCAGATCCACCGCCAGCAGCTCGCCCACCTGGCCGATCTGCCGGCGCACGCTGTTGCGGTGCAGCCCCAGGGCTTTGGCCGAGGCATCCCAGCTGCCGTTTTCCGCCAGCCAGCCCCGCAGCACCCGCAGCAGCCCGTGCGATTTCGCCGGCTCCAGGTCCAGCAGCGGCCCGAGCAGCTGCCGGGCCAGCATGCTGCCGGCCTCGGGGCCCAGCAGGCCCGCGACCGACCAGCTGGTCTGGTCAGCCCGGACGCTTCGGCCCGAGGTCTGCAGCTGCCGGCGCAGCGAGGTCACCTGCCGGTAGGCGGCGGGCAGGTCCGACGGTTCGGCCGGTTCCGACACCGCCAGCAGCCATCCCAGGCGCTCCGCCTCCGCGGTCGCGGCGCCGTCGACCCTGAGCCGGGTGATGGCGCAGAAGCCGTAGTCGGTCAGCTCCACGAGCTTGGTATCAAACAGCCGGCGCCACTGCAGCAGCTCGCGCATTGGCCCCTCCCCCGCACCGCGCCGCCCGGCGGCGCCGGTGGCGGCCGGGATGCCCTGGACCACGCGCAATGTGCCGGAGCGTGCCGACGAGGTGCACTGGGCCAGCAGGTCCTGGCCCGCCCCGGCCTGCCGCGAGGCCCCGGAGAGGGCCGTCTCCGGATGCAGCAGCAGGCCGGTCGCCAGCTGGCCAGGCGCCAGGGCGCCGCTGGTGCGCTGGCGCAGCAGGGCCTCGAGCAGGCCGACGGCGGTTTCCACGATGTTGCGCTCGACCGGGCCCAGCGTCCCGTCCGCGCCGACGAGCACCGCACCGATGTTGGCGTCCCGGGTGCTGCGCAGCGGATAGCCCGTCACGGTGCCGAAGCCGGGTTCGGCGAAGCTGTCCACCTCGATCCGCGGGCCGCTGCCGGCGAAGAGCCTGCCCAGCAGCGCCGCCACCCTGTCCGGATCCGGGGCGTGCCCGGCCTGGGCGCGGATCCGGCCGTCCGCCCCGGCCAGCAGCGCCCTCACCGGCGCGTGCCGGGCCAGCGTCTCCAGCACCTGGGCGTCGGGGCGGGCGGAGAGCACGGCTTTGAGCAGCTGGCCCGTTGCCTCGGACAGCCGGCGCAGGGCCTGCAGGTTCTGAGCCTCCAGCAGCCGGGCAAAGTGCAGCCCCAGGGCGGCGAACGGCACGCTCTGGGGGATCTGGAGCAGCATCAGCTGCTGCTGCCGGCAGGCCCGGACCAGCTCCCCGGGAACTTCGTCGAAGTAGGGCTGGATGCCGAAACCCAGGGCGCAGACCTTGGCCCGCACCAGCCGGGCGACATAGTCCTCAAGTGCCGCGGCTGTTCCTCCGGGCCCCAGGAAGGGCAGCCCGGCGGTGAGCACGAGCTCGCCCTCCAGCAGGTAGGGAGTGGGGTCCTCCAGCTCGCTGGGTTCCACCCACCGGACGGCGGCGCCGCGGGCGGCGGCCGCGGTGGCCTCGTCGGACAGAACCTGGATCCCGGCGGGCAGCTCGTCCAGGAACCCGCCGAGCGTCACCTGCCCGAGCTGGCCGGTGCCGCCCGGAAGCGGAGGCTGAGGTGCAAAACGTCCCATGAAGGGAAATACTAGGGCACTTTGTCCCGGCTTGTAACCGTGGTCACATGCCATTCTTGAGGCGGTGGAGATCCCGGCAGCAGGCCGGCGGTCCATGAATCCGCCGGCCCGGGGCCGGCCCAGCAGGATTGGAACCCAACGATGACCCAGCAGACAGGCACCCGCCGCCAGCTTGGCCTGGCCCGGCAGCTGGCGCGCCGCAAACCCCTTGCCCAGATGATCCGGGAGTCCGGCACCAGCACCGGCGGCCCCGCCCTGCGCCGCAGCCTCGGCGTCTGGCAGCTGACCATGATCAGTGTCGGCGCCACCCTCGGCACGGGCATCCTCGTCGTCCTCGGCTCCTCGGTGCCGCTGGCCGGTCCGGCGATCTTCATTTCCTTCCTGGTCGCCGGACTGGCGGCACTGCTGTCGGCGGTCTCCTACGCGGAAATGGCCGGGGCGGTCCCGGTCTCCGGTTCCAGCTACTCGTACGCCTACGCCACCATGGGTGAAGGCATCGCCTGGATCTGCGGCTGGTGCCTGGTCCTGGAGTACGCCGTCTCGGTGGCCGCCGTCGCCGTCGGGGCCAGCGAGTACGTCAACGAAGCCCTGTCCACCGCCGGCCTGTCCCTGCCCGCGGCCGTCGCGGCCCCGCCGGGCGCCGACGGGGGCCTGCTGAACCTGCCCGCCGTCGTCATCATCGCCCTGGCCATGCTGCTGCTGGTCCGCGGCGCCCGCGAAAGCGCCTGGGTCAATACCGCCATGGTGGTCATCAAGGTCGCCGTGCTGCTACTGTTCATCGCCATCGCCTTCACCGCCTTCAATGCAGGCCATTTCCAGACGCTGCTGCCCATGGGGGCCGCCGGCATGTCCGCCGCCGCGTCCCGGCTGTTCTTCTCCTACATCGGCTTCGACGCCGCGTCCACCGCGGGCGAGGAGGCCAGGAACCCGCAGCGGGACCTGCCCCGGGCCATCCTGCTGTCCATGGCGATCGTCACCGGCCTCTACATCCTGGTGGCCCTGGCCGCCGTCGGGGCCCGCGAGTGGACCTGGTTCGACGGCACCGAAGCGGCCCTGGTCCAGATCCTGGAGGAACTGACCCACCAGCCGTGGATCGCGCTGCTCTTCGCCCTGGGTTCCATCGTGGCCATTGCCAGCATCGTGCTGACCGTGCTCTACGGGCAGACCCGCATCCTGATGTCCATGTCCCGCGACGGCCTGGTGCCGGCGGTCTTCGGCCGGGTCTCGGCACGCACCGGCACCCCGGTGGCCGGCACGCTGATTGTCGGCACCGCCGTCGCCCTGACGGCCGGACTGGTCCCGCTGGGCGAACTGGCCGACGCCACCAGCATCGGCACCCTCTTCGCCTTCGCGCTCGTCAACCTCTCGGTCATCTACCTGCGCCGCAGCCGCCCCGACCTGCCGCGCACCTTCCGGGTCCCGCTCTACCCCGCCACCCCGATCCTGGGCACCCTGATGTGCATCTACCTGATGGCCAACCTCGGCCCGGGCACCTGGTGGGTCTTCGGCGCCTGGATGGCCGTGGGCGCGGCCGTCTACTTCGGCTACGGCCGCCGGCACTCCCGGGTCGCGGCCCTGAGCCAGGCCGACTACGAGCATCTGAGCGCCCAGGCCCCGGAGGACACCGCCGTCGAGGCAGTTGTTCCGGCGGCCGTCCCGGCCCGGTGACCGCATCCTTTCCAGCCACCATCCAGCACACCATCCTCCGACCAACCCGCCGTCGAGACACGAAAGCGCCTTCCCCATGACAATCGCCACCGAACTGACATCGACCCCCGCAGCCGGTGCCCCGGTGACCATGCTCAACCCCGACTTCCCGTTCAGCTACGACCATTACCTGGCCCATCCGGCAGGCCTGGGCTCGGTCCCGGCCCACCTGCACGGCACCGAAGTTGCCGTCGTCGGCGCCGGGCTGTCCGGGCTGGTCACCGCCTACGAACTGATGAAGCTCGGCCTGCGCCCGGTGCTGTACGAGGCGGGGCGGCTCGGCGGCCGGCTGCGCACCGACGCCTTCCCGTCCGCCCCGGACGTGGTGGCCGACCTGGGCGGCATGCGCTTCCCGGTCTCCGGCAGGGCGCTCTACCACTACATCGACCTGCTGGGACTGGACACCCAGGCCTTCCCGAACCCGCTCTCCGAGGCCACCCCCAGCACGGTGATTGAGCTCGAAGGCCGCCGGCACTACGCCGAGACCTCCGACCAGCTGCCGCCGTTCTTCCAGGAGGTGGCCGAGGCCTGGCGGCGGGCGCTGGAGGACGGGGCCCAGTTCACCGAGATGCAGGAAGCAATCCGGGACCGGGACACCCGCCGGATCAAGGAACTCTGGAACAACCTGCTGCCCGCACTGGACGAGCAGACCTTCTACGGCTTCATAGCCGAGTCCAAGGCCTTCAAGGATGCCGGCTTCGCCCACCGCGAGGCCTTCGGCCAGGTGGGCTTCGGCACCGGGGGCTGGGACACCGACTTCCCCAACTCGATCCTGGAGATCCTGCGGGTGGTGTACACGAACGCCGACGACGGCCACCGGCGCATCAGCGGAGGCGCCCAGCGCCTGCCCGAGGCCCTGTTCACCCACTCCCCCGGACAGATGGCGCACTGGCCGGCCGGGACCTCGCTGGCCTCGCTGCACCAGGGCGCGCCGCGCGGCGCGGTCGCGAAGATCCGGCGCGGACCGGACGGAACGGTGGCCGTCACCGAACGCTGGGGCCGCGAGCGCAGCTACGCCGCCGCCGTCGTCACCTGCCAGTCCTGGCTGCTCTCCACCGGCATCGACACCGAGGAAGCGCTCTTCCCCGCCCCGATGTGGACGGCCATCGAACGCAGCCACTACATGCAGTCGTCCAAGACCTTCGTCATGGTGGACCGGCCGTTCTGGAAGGACAAGGACCCGGCCACCGGGCGCGACGTGCTGTCGATGACCCTGACGGACCGGATCAACCGGGCCACCTACCTGCTCGACGACGGCGACGACAAGCCGGCGGTCATCCTGCTCTCCTACACCTGGAACGACGACGCGCTGAAGTGGCTGGCCCTCGACGCCGAGCGCCGGACGGAGCTGATGCTGCACTCGCTGTCCAAGATCTATCCGGGCGTGGACATTGCCTCGCACATCATCGGCGAACCGGTCACCGTGTCCTGGGAGCACGATCCGCATTTCATGGGCGCGTTCAAGGCCAACCTGCCCGGGCACTACCGCTACCAGCAGCGGCTGTTCACCCACTTCAAGCAGGATGCGCTGCCGGCGCACCAGCGGGGGATCTTCCTGGCCGGGGACGACGTGTCCTTCACCGCCGGCTGGGCCGAGGGCGCGGTGACCACCGGGCTGAATGCCGTCTGGGGCGTGGTGAACCACCTGGGCGGCAGCGCGGCGCCGGAGAACCCGGGGCCGGGCGAGCTGCTGGACGAGCTGGGCCCGGTGGCACTGGACTGAGCTTGCTCCCGGCAGAAAGGTGGCCTGCAGCTGCCGCCTTTTCCCGGAAAGTGCACCGCGGGCGCAGGTCCGCGGTGCACTTTCCCGTCTATGGGGACATCTGCTGGCGGTTTTTCGAGGGGGGTGTCAGGGCAGGCGTGCCGCCAGGCCGTCGAGCAGCAGGTCCAGGGCGAAGGCGAAGTTCTCGTTGTCGCTGATGCCGACCACGGTCCGGACCGCGGCGACCGCATGCGGATACTCCGCGGCCGGGACCTTCGCATAGCTTTCCACCCAGGCGCGGTCATCCTGCGCGGACTGGTCGCCCAGGGATTTCAGCTGGGCGCTGAAGGCGGTCCAGGCCAGCATGAAGTCCGCGCAGGCCCGGTAGGCGCGTGCCGCCTCCTCCCGGGGGAATCCGGCGTCCCGGAGGGTGGCCAGCAGGGTTTCCACAAAGCGCAGTTCGGATTCCTGGCGGGTGATGCGCACCGCTGCCAGCACTGCCACCTGCGGGTGCGCCAGATAGGCCCGACGGCCCCGGACCATCAGGTCCCGCAGGGTGGCGCGCCAGGACGGGGAGGGCGCAAAGTCCCGCAGGGCCTCGCCGATCAGCCGGTCCGCGAGCGCCAGCAGCAGTTCGTCCTTGTCCTTGAAGTGCCGGTACAGCGCCGTCGGATCGGCACCGAGCTCCCGGCCGATCCGGCGGAAGGTCAGGGCCGTGCTGCCCTCCGCGTCCGCCAGGCGCAGGCAGGTATCGACAATGCCCTCCCGGGTCAGCCCGTGCGCTCGCCGGGCGCCGTCCGCCCGGGGCTTGCCCGCTGCCGCCATGCCGTCCTTTCCTCCGGCGGACCGGTACCAGCGCCGGGCCGCGAAGAACCAGTGAACAACGCCGGCAGCCGCAAGTCAACGCCGTTGACAAATTGGGCCGGGGCCGATTTCATAAGTGAATCCTGCTCATTTCCGGCCGTTCCGGCAGGCGCGGCAGCGGGCGGGCGCACGGAACCGACCAGGGACAGCAAAGGAGCAACATGGCCGACTGGGTATTCCACTCCGGCAGGATCTTCGACGGCGTGCGCCTGCACCCGGAGGCGACGGCGGTGGCCGTCACGGACGGGCGGATCACCGCCGTCGGCACCGACGCACAGGTGCGCGCCGCCGCCGGCAGTGCGGCCGGGACCGTGGACCTGGACGGCCGGCTGCTCTCCCCCGGTTTCACCGACGCCCACGTGCATGCCGTCTACGGCGGGGTCGAACGGCTCGGCTGCGATCTCACCCAGGTCAGCGGGGCCGACGCCGTGCTCGCCACGGTCCGGGAGTACGCCGCGGCCACTGACAGGGAATGGATCACCGGCGGGGGCTGGCACATGGCCGACTTCCCCGGCGGCACCCCGGCCAAGGAGCTGCTGGACGCCGTCGTGCCGGACCGGCCCGTGTACCTGATCAACCGCGACCACCACGGCGCCTGGGTCAACTCCCGGGCCCTCGAGCTGGCCGGCATCGACGCCCGCACGCCGGATCCGGCCGACGGGCGGCTGGAGCGGGACGGCCGGGGCAACCCGGCCGGCACCCTGCACGAGGGCGCCATGGACCTGGTCGGCCGGTTCGTCCCGGAACCGACCGAGGAGGAACTAATCGAGGGGCTGCTCGAGGCCCAGCGCTACCTGCACGCCCAAGGGGTCACCGGCTGGCAGGAAGCGATCCTCGGCGACTATGCCGGATACCCGGACGCCAGCCGCATCTACCGCCGGCTCGCCGGCGAGGGACTGCTCACCGGGCGGGCGACCGGCGCGCTGTGGGTGCCGCGCGGCACGACGGCGGACAACCTCGGCGAGCTGGTGGCCGGCTTCGAGGAACGGCGCCGGGAGAACGCGGCCGCGGGCTTCAGCACCACCAGCGCCAAGATCATGGTGGACGGAGTGGCGGAGAACCAGACCGCCGCCATGCTCGAGCCCTACCTGCGCCCGTGCTCCTGTGCGGAAACCACCGGCCACGCCGCCGCGGAGGAGACCCGCGGCCTGACCTACCTGCCCCGGGAGGTCCTGCTCGCCGCGGCCGCCGCGCTGGACGCGGCCGGCTTCGACCTGCACCTGCACGTGATCGGCGACCGCGCGGTGCGCAACGGCCTCGACGCCGTCGAGCACGCCCGCAAGATCAACGGTTGCAGCGCCGGCCGGCACCACATGGCCCACATCCAGGTCGTCCACCCGCAGGACGTGCCGCGCTTCGCCGCCCTCGGGGTCACCGCCAACGCCCAGGCGTTCTGGGCCTGCAACGACGACCAGATGACCGAGCTGACCCTGCCGATCCTCGGGCCCGAGCGGGCCGGGTGGCAGTACCCCTTCAACTCGCTGGTCTCCGCCGGGACCGCGCTGGCGATGGGTTCGGACTGGCCGGTCTCCACCCCGGATCCGTGGCAGGCCATCCACGTGGCTGTCAACCGCCGCGCCCCCGGCTCCCCGGAGGCGGCGCCGCTGGTCCCTGCCGAAGCGCTTCCGCTGCAGACAGCACTGGCCGCGTATACCTCCGGCTCGGCGCGGCTGAACCGGCTGGACGACGGCGGCAGGGTGCGGGTTGGCGGGCTCGCGGACCTGGTGGTGCTGGACAGCAACCCGTTCGAACTGGCCCCGGAGGACCTGCACACGGTGCGCGCCGACCTGACCATGGTGGGCGGGCAGGCCGTGCACGTGCGGGACCGGCAGGGCGCGCCCGCGTGAGCGGCACCCTGGCCCGGCCCGTTCCCGCGGCCGGCCTGACCGCCTACGAGCTGGCCGGGCGGGACGTTCCCGCCGGGCACGTCGCCGCGGCGCTGGCGGGGGCGGTCCCCGTGCCCTTCTGGCTGGACGACCCGGCGCGGCCGGAGCCGCTGCCCGCCCTGGCAACGGACACGGCGGCGGACCTGGCAGTGGTTGGCGGCGGCTATACCGGGCTGTGGACCGCGCTGCTGGCCAAGGAACGCGATCCCGGCCGCCGCGTGGTGCTGCTGGAGGGACGGCGTATCGGCTGGGCCGCCTCCGGGCGCAACGGCGGCTTCTGCGAAGCCAGCCTCACCCACGGCGAGGCCAACGGGCGCAGGCACCTGCCGCAGGAGTCCGCACGGCTGGCCGGCCTCGGGCTGCAGAACCTGCAGGAAATCGCGGACACCATCGAGCGCTATGGCATCGACTGCGGCTTCGAGCGCACCGGGACCCTCAGCGTGGCCACTGAGGAGCACCAGGTTGCCTGGCTGACGGAGGAGGCGGAACAGGACCCTGACGCCGTCTTCCTCGACGAGGCGGCGGTCCGCGCCGAGGTCGGCTCCCCGCTGTACCGGGCCGGGCTCTGGGACAAACAGGGCAGCGCGATGCTCAACCCGGCCCGGCTCGCCTGGGGTCTGCAGCGGGCCTGCCGGGAACTCGGCGTCGAAATCCACGAGCACACCCCGGTCCGCGGCCTGGCCGCGGACCGGCACGGGGTGCGCCTGGCCACCGGCGGCGGCACGGTGACGGCCGCCAGGGTGGCGCTGGCCACCAACGCGTTCCCGTCCCTGCTGCCGCGCACCCGCCTGTACACGGTGCCGGTCTACGACTATGCGCTGATGACCGAGCCGCTCACCGCACAGCAGCTGGCGGCCATCGGCTGGACCAACCGGCAGGGGCTGGCTGACCTGAACAACCGCTTCCACTACTACCGGCTGGCCACCGACCCGCAGGGCGGGACCAGGATCCTGTTCGGCGGCTACGACGCCGTCTACCACTATGGCCGGAAGATGCGGCCGGAGTATGAGCAGCGCCCGGAGACCTTCGGGAAGCTGGCGGCGCATTTCTTCGCCACCTTCCCGCAGCTGGAGGGCGTGAAGTTCACCCACCAGTGGGGCGGGGCGATCGACACCTGCAGCCGCTTCTTCTCCTTCTTCGCCACCGCCCACGGTGGCCGCACCGCGTACTCGGCCGGCTACACAGGCCTGGGCGTCGGGGCCACCCGTTTTGGGGCGAACGTGATGCTGGACCTGCTCTCCGGCTCCCCGACCGAGCGGACCGCGCTGCGCATGGTGCGGCGGAAGCCGCTGCCCTTCCCGCCCGAACCACTGGCCTGGCTCGGGATCAGGCTCACCACCGCGGCCATGATCCGGGCCGACCGCAACCGGGGCCGCCGCGGGCCCTGGCTCAGGCTCCTGGACTCGGTCGGCATGGGGTTCGACTCCTGACCGGCCCCCTGCCGGTCTTCACCTTGCAGAAAAGACAGGAACACAGCATGCACCAGTTCATTGACGGTACGTACCGTGAGGGCCGCGGCGAGGAGGCCAAGCGGATCAAACCGGCCACCGGCGAGGTGGCCGAGACCATCCGCTATGCCGGGACCGCCGACGTCGACGACGCCGTGGCCGCGGCCCGGCGCGCGTACCGCGGCTGGTCCCGGGCCACCCCGGGCGAACGCTCGGAGGCAATCCACAAGCTCGCGGCCGAGCTTCAGGCCCGCGCCGGACAGCTCGCCGGGCTCGAAACCGCCCAGACGGGCAAGTCCATCCGCATGTCCACGGAGTTCGACGTGCCCGGCACGGTGGACAACGCGGCCTTCTTCGCCGGCGCGGCCCGGCAGCTGGCCGGCCTGGCCGCCGGCGAGTACGGGGCCGGCGGCACCTCGATGATCCGGCGCGAGCCGGTCGGCGTCATCGGTTCCATCGCCCCGTGGAACTACCCGCTGCAGATGGCCGGCTGGAAGATCCTGCCGGCGATCGCCGCCGGCAACACAATCGTGCTCAAGCCCTCCGAGCTCACCCCGGGCACCAGCCTGCTCTTCGCCGAGGCCGCCCAGGCCGCGGGCATTCCCGACGGGGTCATCAACATTGTCACCGGCACCGGACGCGGCATCGGCGAGCACCTGGTCACCCACCCGGACGTGGCCATGGTCTCCTTCACCGGTTCCACCGCCGTCGGCCGGCGGATCATGGCCCTGGCCGCCGCCACCGCCAGGCGCGTGCACCTGGAGCTGGGCGGCAAGGCCCCGTTCGTCGTCTTCGACGACGCCGACGTCGAGGCCGCCGCGCACGGGGCGGTGGCCGGGGCGATCATCAACGGCGGCCAGGACTGCACCGCCGCCACCCGCGCCTACATCCAGGCGCCGCTGTTTACGGCCTTCACCACCCGGGTGGCCGAGCTGATGGAACAGGTGGTGGTCGGGGACCCGGCCGACCCCGACACGGACCTGGGCGCGCTGATCAGCCACGGGCACCGGGACAAGGTCGCCGGCTTCGTCGACCGCGCCCGGGACGCCGGCGCGTCCATCCTGGCCGGCGGGTACGCCCCCGGCGGGGACCTGGCCGCCGGGGCGTTCTACCGGCCCACGCTCATCACCGGGGCGGCCCAGGACGCCGAAATCGTCCGGGACGAGGTCTTCGGCCCGGTCCTGGCCGCGCTGCCCTTCGGCTCCGACGACGAGGGCCTGGCCCTGGCCAACGACACCGCCTACGGGCTGGCCGCCTCGGCCTGGACCCGGAACCTGGACCGATCGCTGCGCGCCTCGGCGGAGATCCAGGCCGGCTGCGTCTGGATCAACGACCACATCCCGATCGTGTCCGAAATGCCCCACGGCGGCTACAAGGCCTCCGGCTTCGGCAAGGACATGTCCGCCTACTCGCTGGAAGAATACACCAACATCAAGCATGTGATGCTCGGCCGGGACCCGGGCGCGCACAAGCAGTGGCAGGACACCGTCTTCCGGCACCGGGGCTGACCCGCCCACCATTCCACGCTCTCCGGCGTCTACCCATCAGAGACAATGGAACGGGACGAAGGAGCGCCATGACCACCGTGCACACCACCATGGACACCCCCGTTGGCGAGCTGACGCTCGTGGCCGGGGACGGCGCGCTGACCGCCATCTACTTCCGCAGCCACAAGGGGCTTCCGGACGCCTCGACTTTCGGGGAGCGTTCCGACGCGGACTTCGCGGAGGCCAAACGCCAGCTCACGGAGTACTTCGCCGGCGAGCGCACCGGGTTCGACCTGCCGCTGAACCCGAAGGGCGACACCTTCCAGCTCAAGGTATGGGAGCTGCTGCGCAAGATCCCCTACGGCCAGACCCGCACCTACGGCGAACTGGCCCGGGAACTCGGCGATCCTCGTCTTGCCCAGGCGGTGGGCAGCGCCAACGGGCGCAACCCGATCTCCATCGTCGTGCCCTGCCACCGCGTTGTCGGAGCGGATGGTTCGCTGGTGGGCTACGCCGGAGGCATCGAGCGCAAGCGCTTCCTGCTGGAGCTGGAGGAACCGGCTGAGGCCACAGCGGCCAGGCTGTTCTGAACTGCCCGGCGGCCGGACCTCACATAACACCGGATCGGAGCGTCTGCAGGGTGTGGAGATGAAGCCTTTCGAGCAGCTGGTCGCGGACCACGGCGCCGCGGTGCTGCGCATCTGCCGCGTGGTCCTGGGCCCCGGCCCGGACGCCGAGGATGCCTGGTCGGAGACCTTCCTGGCCGCACTGAAGGCTTACCCCGGGCTGCCGGCCGGGGCCAACCACGAGGCCTGGCTGGTCACGATCGCCCGGCGCAAGGCCATCGACATCGTCCGCGCCCGGGCCCGCAGCCCGGTTCCCGTGGCCATCCTGCCCGAAGCGGCCTCGACGCACGGCAATCCCGGCGACGACGGCGGGCTGTGGCACGCCGTCGGGCTGCTGCCGCTGCGGCAGCGCGAGGCGATCGCCTACCACTATCTGGCCGGCCTGCCCTACCAGGAAGCGGCCGAGCTGACCGGTTCCACCCCGGCAGCGGTCCGGCGGGCCGCCGCCGACGGCGTGGCGAAGCTGCGCCTGGCCTACCGCCCTGAGTTCCCGAACGAATCCCCCGCCGCACAAGGAGCAGTACCATGACCGCCCCGGACTCCGTGCTCACCTCCCTGGCCGCGCCCGACCCGGCCCTGCTGGACCGGCTGCATGCCCGGCTCGAAGCCGGTGCCGCGGCCGCCGGCGTCCTGGACCTGGCCTACACCACCACCGCCACCCCCGTGGGCCGGCTGCTGCTGGCCGCCACGGACCGGGGCCTGGTCCGGGTTGCCTTCGAGGGCGAGGACCACGACGCCGTGCTCGCCGCCCTGGCCGGCAGCATCAGCCCGCGCATCCTGCACGCACCTTCCCGGCTGGCCGACGCCGTCCGCCAACTGGACGAATACTTCGCCGGCACCCGCCGGCGCTTCGAGCTGCCGCTGGACCGCCGGCTGTCCAAAGGCTTCCGGCTCAGCGTGCTCGAGCACCTGCCTCGGATCGCGTACGGGCACACCGAAAGTTACGCCCAGGTGGCGGCCGCCGTCGGCAGCCCGAAGGCGGTCCGTGCCGTCGGTACCGCCTGCGCCACCAACCCGCTGCCCGTCGTCGTCCCCTGCCACCGTGTGCTGCGCGCGGACGGCTCCTTCGGCGGCTACCTGGGCGGGCCCCAGGCCAAGGCATACCTGCTGGGCCTGGAAGCAGCCGCATGAGCACCCTCTTCGACCCGGCACCGGGCGCACCGCGGGAGATCGCCCCGGGAGCGGTCCACCTTCCCGGCTGGCTGGATCTGGCCCGACAGCGGGAGCTGGTCCAGGCCTGCCGCGGCTTCGGCCGCGGGCCGGTCCCGTACCGGGCCGCGGCGCTGCCCGGCGGGCACGAAATGAGCGTGCAGACCCTCTGCCTGGGCTGGCACTGGCAGCCCTACCGGTACACCCGCACCGCCGACGACGTCAACGGCGCCCGGGTCCCGGAGCTGCCTGGCTGGCTGGCGGACTGGGGCCGGCAGGCGGTGGCGGATGCCTACGGGGATCCTGCCGCCGCGGCCGGCTACCGCCCGGACACGGCGCTGATCAACTTCTACTCCCCGGAGGCCAGGATGGGCATGCACCAGGACAAGGACGAGCACGCGGCCGACCCGGTGGTCTCGCTCAGCGTGGGCGATGACTGTCTGTTCCGCTTCGGCAACACCGAAACCCGGACCAGGCCGTACACGGACCTGCGGCTGCGCTCCGGGGACCTGTTCGTCTTCGGCGGCCCGGCCCGCTTCGCCTACCACGGCGTGCCGAAAATCCATCCCGGCACCGCCAACCCGGAATGCGGGCTGGCCGGCAGCCGGCTGAACCTGACCCTGCGCGTCACCGGGATGAGCTGAGGCAACGCGCCTTCCCGTTGACGGGGCGGAAGATGCCCTTCCCAGCGCGGGGAAGGGCATCTTCCGCCCCGTCAACCGGAGGGGAAGAGAGGGAGACGGTAGGAGGGAGGGAAAATGGAACCCATGGAAGAGACCGCCACCGGCGTCGTGCTGTGCGACGACGGCCTGGCCCGGCCCGCGTGGGCCGCCACGGACCCCCTGCTGCGCCGGTACTACGACACCGAGTGGGGCATGCCGGTGCGCGGCGAGCAGGCGGTCTACGAACGCATCTGCCTGGAAGGATTCCAGGCCGGCCTGTCCTGGGCCACCATCCTGCGCAAACGTCCGGCCTTCCGCGAAGCCTTCGCCGGCTTCCACGTGGACACCGTCGCCGCATTCACGGACGAGGACGTGGAGCGGCTGATGGCCAACCCCCGGATCGTACGCAACCGGGCCAAGATCCGCGCGGCCATCACCAACGCCAGGGCAACCGCCGCCCTGCGCGCCGAGGGCGGGCTGAGCGACTTCGTCTGGTCCTTCCAGCCGGCGGCCACCCCGGCACCGAGGACGATCGGGGAGGTCCCCACCACCTCGCCGGAGTCGGTGGCCCTGGCCAGGGCGCTGCGCCGGCGCGGGTTTGCCTTCGTCGGGCCGACCACCATGTTCGCGCTGATGGAGGCGATCGGGATGGTGGATACGCACCTGGTGGGCAGCCACCGCCGGGGCAGCTCCGGTATCTGGACCTGAGCCCGCCCAGGGCACCGGTGGCTGCCCGGCCGGCCGGGCAAATGAAACGATAGCCCCGGGGGCCGCAGGCCGCGGCCCCGGAAGCCCCGAAGGAGACACCATGACCATCGTTGTCGCATACGTACCCCGCCCCGAAGGCCGCGCCGCCGTCGACAAGGGCATCGAACTGGCCAAGGCCAGCGGAGAGAAGCTGCTGGTGATCAACGCCGGCGCCGGCACCGGCCCGGTCCTGGGGTCCATCATCGCCGACGCTGCCGATACCGAAAACCTCCAGGCCCGGCTCCGCAGCTCCGGCACCGACGCCGAGTTCCGCCAGTACGTGCGCGGCAACACGCCCGCCGAGGAAGTGCTGGACATCGCCGAAGCCGAGAACGCCTCGCTGATCGTGCTCGGCCTGCGCAAGCGGAGCCCGGTGGGCAAGCTGATCCTCGGTTCCGTGGCCCAGACCATCCTGCTCCAGGCCACCTGCCCGGTCCTGGCCGTCAAGGCCGGCTGACCCAGGCCCTGCCGGTCCGCGGCCCCTTCGACGCCGACGGCGCGCTGGGCGCGCCCGCCGCCCACCCGTGCCGGGCCTGCTGCCTGGCCGGAGCCCGGGCCCGGACCGTGCACGCGCTCGAAGCTGCGTGTGCTCAGGGGATGCCAGGACCTGCCTGCCGGAGGGGACAAAGCACATCGGGTTCCGTATAATAAAAATTACTTCTCACATTATGGAATAAGGAGAACGCATGTCCGACAAACTCACTCCCGGTGACACGGCCCCGCACTTCATCCTGCCCGACGGCAGCGGCCGGAAGGTCTCGCTCTCCGACTACGCGGACGGCAACGTGGTGGTCTACTTCTACCCCAAGGCCGCCACGCCGGGCTGCACCACCGAAGCCTGCGACTTCCGGGACAACCTGAATTCGCTCAAGAGCGCCGGGTACCCGGTGGTGGGCATCTCCCCGGACGAACCGGAGGTGATCGCGGCATTCGCCGCCGACCAGCAGCTGAACTTCCCGCTGCTCTCGGATCCGGACCACGCGGTGGCCAAGGCCTGGGGTGCCTACGGCGAAAAGCAGGTCAACGGGCAGACCGTCACCGGGATCCTGCGCTCCACCGTGATGCTCGGTCCGGGCGCCACGGTGCGCTCCGCCGAATACAACGTCACCGCCCAGGGACATGTGGCGCGGCTGCGTACCGAACTCGGCATCTGACGAAGCCATCCGCGAAGTGGAAACGAAGGTGAGCCGGATGAGGCGTGCGAAGATTGTGGCGACGTTCGGGCCGGCGGT
>NZ_JAAZSQ010000007.1:124359-182364 GCF_012395835.1 Arthrobacter mobilis | reverse complement strand
GTCACCGTCACACCGGTCACCACCACCTGGCCGGCATGGGGAGAGGGCTGGGCCGGAGCCGGCTCGAGGCCGGAAACGCTCAGGGATGAGGACATTAATAGGGCTCCTTTGTCAGTAGACGCGGGGCCGGCCTTGGGTCCGGCCCCGCGTCCGGGGGGGTGGGTCAGTGCTTGTCCTGGCCGGCCTTGACCGCCAGCACCGGCCGGTCCGCCTGCAGCAGGATGCGCTGGGCGTGCGAACCCATGATGAACTTGCCGACCTGGGTGCGCTGGCGCAGGCCGATGACGATCAGCGACACGTCGTGGACCTCGGCCAGGGCCAGGACTTCCTCGGCCAGGTCGTCCGAATGCGTGGACTGCAGGATGGACGCTTCGACGCCGGCGGCCGCTGCCTCGGCGGCAATCCGGCCCAGGTCCGTGTCGGAAGCCACCGACTTGTCCACCAACGCGCCTTCGCGCACGGAGTTGACGACGAACAGCTTTTCGCCGCGCAGCTTGGCCTCCGCGATGGCAGCCTGTGCGGCCGCCTCCCCGGCGGGAGTGGGGATGTATCCGACCAGGATGCTCATACCTTTTCCTTGGCTTTCTGGGTCTTGACGGTTTCGACGGCACCGGCCGCTTTCCGGCGGGCCAGCAGGGACTGGAGGGCCGGCCACAGGGCGACGGCCAGGAAGATGGCCAGCAGGCTGGCCGAGATCGGACGTTCGAAGAACCCGCCCAGGTCCCCGTTGAGCACCAGCAGCGACCGGCGCAGGTTGGCCTCCAGCAGTTCGCCGAGCACGAAGGCCAGCACGAGCGGCCCGGGTTCGAAGCCGAACTTCTTCATCAGGTAGCCGACGATGCCGAAGAAGACCACCAGCGTGACGTCGAACATCGAGTTGTTGATCGTGTAGGCGCCGAGCAGCGTGATCAGCGCGGTGATCGGCGCCAGGATGGCGGCCCGCACGCGCAGGATGCGCACGAAGACGCCGACCAGCGGGATGGACATGATCAGCAGCAGGATGTTGCCGATGTACATCGAGTTCACCACGCCCCAGAACAGGTCCGGGTGCTGGTCCACCAGCTGCGGCCCGGGGGTCACGCCCTGGATCAGCAGTGCGCCGAACATCAGGGCCATGGTGGCGTTGGCCGGGATGCCCAGGGTCAGCAGCGGGATGAAGGAGCTGGTGGCGGCCGCGTTGTTGGCTGTTTCCGGAGCGGCAACGCCTTCGACGGCGCCTTTGCCAAAACGCCCGGGCTGCTTGGCCCGCTTCTTCTCGAGTGCGTAGGCGGCCATCGAGGAGATGGTGGCGCCGCCGCCGGGCAGGATGCCCAGGAAGAATCCGAGGACCGAGCCACGGCCGATGGCGCCCGAGGACTGCTTCAGGTCCGCACGCGACGGCCAGACGTTGGCTACCTTCGCAGGCGCCTTCGCGGCCCGGTGGCGTTCCTCCAGGTTGTAGAGGATTTCCCCGAGGCCGAACAGGCCCATGGCCACGGGGACGAAGTCGATGCCGTCGGCCATGCTGAGGTTGCCGAAGGTGAAGCGCTCGGCGCCGGTGAACACGTCGCGCCCGACGGTGGCCAGCAGCAGGCCGAAGGCCGCGGCGATCAGTGCCTTGGACTTGCTGCCGCTGCTGATGGTGGCCACCAGCAGGATGCCCAGCAGGGCCAGGGCGGCGTACTCGGGCGGACCGAAGGAAAGCGCGAAGCCGGCGACCACCGGGGCCAGGAAGGTCAGGCCGATGATGCCGACGGTGCCGCCGACGAATGAGCCTATGGCGGCGATGCCGAGCGCGGTGCCGGCTTTGCCCTGTTTGGCGAGCATGTAGCCGTCGAAGACCGTCACCACCGAACTGGCTTCGCCGGGCAGGCGCAGCAGCACCGAAGTGATGGTGCCGCCGTACTGGGCCCCGTAGAAGATGCCGGCCAGCATGATGATGGCGGTGACCGGCTCGACCCCGTAGGTCAGCGGCAGCAGGATGGCGATGGTGGCCGCGGGGCCCAGGCCCGGCAGCACGCCGATCAGCATGCCGATGACGACGCCGAGCAGGCAGTAGAGCAGATTGGTCGGGGCCAGGACAACGCCGAAGCCGTCCAGCACCGGTTGCAGGAAATCCATGGAGGAGCCTCTCTCAGGCCGTTAGAACAGATGGGGGATGGTGGTCCCCAGGCCCAGGATGAAAATGCCGTAGAACGCGGCGATGACGAGGACCGAATAGAGTGCGGCCGAGCGCCAGGATTCGCCGCCGAGGAACTTCATCCAGACGAAGCAGAGCAGCAGCGAGGGGATCTCGAAGCCGATCACGGGCATTAGCGCCACCAGCCCCACGAGCGTGGCGGTGCCGAAGAGCACCAGCCAGGACAGCCGGGAGAACTTTTCGCCGTCCCCGCCGTGCCTGCCGATGACCATCTGCGCCAGGCCGAGCACCGCGATGACCAGGCTCATGACGAACGGCCACAGGCCCGGCTGGGGCTGGCTGGGTGTGCCCAGCCCCAGCCGGAGCGACAGGATGAGGCCGGCAGCGCCAAGCACCACCGCCACCGCCGAGGAGACGAGGTTGGCAACCGGCCCGGCGGCCCGCGGCGCTTCCGACTCCCACTGCGCCGCCAGCTGTTCGGGGGTCAGGTCCTCCTCGCGGCCAGCCGGTGCCGGGGTCAGGTTGGTGGTCTCATTCATGGTGCTGCTCCTGGGTGCCTGGCGCCGCTGCTTAGTTCTCCTGCAGGGAGATGTCGTACTTCTCGGTCAGCTGCTTGTACTTCGCGGCCAGCTCGGTCCACTCGCTGACGACTTCCTCGCCGGAGACCTCCCGGGGGGTCAGCAGGTTCTGCTCGTTGAACTGCTGGTAGGCCTCGGTCTTGAAGGTGTTCTCGAAGGCGGTCTTGAGCCGGGCCTGGACGTCCTCCGGGGTGCCCTTGGGCGCCACCATGGCGCGGTACTGCGACACGGGGATGTCGTAGCCTTCCTCGGTCGCGGTGGGGACGTCGGGCAGGAACTTATTGCGTTCGGTCGAGAAGACCACCACCGGTACCAGCTTGCCGGCGTCGATCTGTGCCTTGGCCTCGCCCAGCTGGACCGTGGCCAGCTGCACCTGGTTGCCCAGGACCGCGGTGACTGCGGGCGCGCCGGAGTCGAACGGCACCTCGGTGCCCTTGATGCCGGCCTGCTTGAGCAGCAGGGCCTGGGCCAGCTGCGATCCGGTACCCACGCCGGTGGTGCCGAAGGTCAGGTCCTTGGCTGCGGTGAGGTCCTTGACGGTCTTCACGCCCGCCTCGGGGTTGGCGACCAGCACGTAGTCGTCCTGGGACAGGCCAACGATGACCTCGACGTCGTCCAGGCTCACGGCCTCGGCCTCGCTGACGGCGAGCGGGGTGATGGTGATCAGGGAGGCGTTCAGGGTGGCCAGCTCATAGCCGTCGGCAGCCTTGCCCTGGACTTCCTTCAGGGCCAGGGCACCGTTGGCGCCGGGCTTGTTGACCACGGGCATGGCCACGCCAAGGTCCTCGGACGCGCCCTCGGCCACGGCACGGGCGATCAGGTCGGTCGAACCGCCCGGGGCGGCACCGACCGTGACGTTGATCGGCTTGCTCGGGTAGGCATCGGCCGAGCCCGAGGCGCCGCCGACATTGCCGCCGCAGGCGGTCATCGCCAGCACGGCGGAGGCTGCGGCGGTGCCGAGCAGGATCCGGCGGGTGGGGAAGTACTTCATCGAGTGGACTCCTCGAGTAGGGGTGGCTTGGCATCCGGCCGAATGTGAAGCCGGTCACCAGTGGTTCGCTGAACGAGCCTAGAAAAAAGTTATGATGCATGTCCAAGCCCATTACTGCATTGAGTAATACCCGGAGGGAATCATGTTCACCCTTGACCAAGTGCGCAGCTTCATTGCCGTGGCCGAGGAACTGCACTTCGGCCGTGCCGCTGAGCGGCTGAACATGACCCAGCCGCCGCTCAGCCGGCAGATCCAGAAGCTGGAGAAGAGCATCGGCGTCGACCTGTTCGAGCGCGACAACCGCAAGGTGGCGCTGACCGCCGCCGGGGAGGCCTTCCTGGCGGAGGCCCGCCGGCTGGCCGTGGCCGCCGACCGGGCGCCGCAGACCGCCCGGCGGATCGCCGCCGGCCGGGCCGGTGTGCTGCGCATCGGCTTCACCGCAGCTTCCGGCTACAGCCTGCTGGGGCCGCTCCTGGCCGAGATCGAGGAGGGGCTGCCCGACGTCGACGTGGACCTGCAGGAGATGGTCACCGGGGAGCAGCTGCAGGCGCTGGCCGCCGGCGAACTGGACCTGGGGCTGGCGCGCCCGCCGTTCGACACCCGCCAGTTCGAGTCGCGCCTGCTGCTGTCCGAAAGCCTGCTGGTCGCCGTGCCCGAGGGCCACCCGCTGGATGAGCTGAAGCGTCCGGTGGAGGCCGCCGACCTGGTGGACGTGCCGCTGGTGATGCACCACCCCACCAAGGCCCGCTACTTCTATGACCTCTCGGTCCGCCTGCTGCCGATCGAGCACCGCAACGAGGTCCACTCGGTCAGCCAGATCCTGACCATGGTCGCCCTCGTGGCCGCCGGACGCGGCGTGGCCTTCGTCCCCGAGTCCGCCCGGCTGCTGGGGGTCGGCGGGGTGTCCTACCTGCGGCTGGCCGGCGCCTCCACGGACGTCGTGGAGCTGCACGCCCTGTGGGCACGCGGGACGCGCAACCCGGCGCTGGAACGGCTGCTCGATGTGATGCAGCTCAAGACGGACTAACGCGATTATGCTCCCCGTGCATCAATCCATACAAAAAGGGGCTTGGACACGCATCACCGGGCCTTCCTAGGCTGGACGCGAAGACCCCAGCTGCGCCGTCGCCGGCGCCGTCGCAAAGGAAGATGCCCGTGGCCCAGTACACACCCCAAGAACTCGCCGCCAAGCTCAAGGACGGCCTGCTGTCGTTCCCCGTCACGGCATTCGACGCCAACCTGGAGATCGACGAGGCCGCCTACCGCCGCCACCTGGAGTGGCAGGCCAGCTTCGACGTGGCCGGGCTGTTCGCCGCCGGCGGCACCGGCGAGGGTTTCAGCCTCATCCCTGAGGAGTCCGCCCGGGTTGTCCGGATGGCGGTCGAGGAGGCCGGCAGCCGCGTGCCCGTGCTGGCTTCGGCCGGCGGTTCCACCGCCCAGGCGGTGCAGAACGCCAAGGATGCCGAGGCAGCCGGCGCCGAGGGCCTGCTGCTGCTGCCGCCCTACCTGACCGAATGCGACCAGGCTGGCCTGCTGGCACACGTCTCGGCGGTGTGCGCCGCGACCAGCATCGGCGTGATCGTCTACAACCGCGCCAACGCCATCTACTCGGCCGATACCGTTGCCCGGCTGGCCGAGCGCCACCCGAACTTCATCGGTTTCAAGGACGCACTCGGCGACATCGAGCACCTGACCAAGGTCTACGCGAAGAACGGTGACCGGCTGTTCTACCTCGGCGGCCTGCCGACCGCCGAGACCTTCGCCCTGCCGCTGCTGCAGCTGGGCATGAGCACCTACTCCTCGGCCATGTACAACTTCGTCCCCGAGTTCGCCCTCGAGTTCTACGCGGACGTGCGCCGCCAGGACCGTGCGGGCGTGACCGAAAAGCTCAACCGCTTCGTCCTGCCCTACTTGGAGATCCGTGACCGGGTCAAGGGCTACGGCGTCTCGATCGTCAAGGGCGGGCTGAAGGCCATCGGCCGCGACGCCGGCGGCGTGCGCCCGCCGCTGCAGGACCTGACCGAGCAGGACGTGGCCGACCTGTCCGCACTCATCGACGCCGCCGGCATCCGCCCGGCCGACGCCGCCCTGCCGGCACACGTCTGATACCTATAGACCAACCGCACTACCGAAGGAGCATCCCCATGCCCACGCAACAGGCGGTCCTCACCGGCCACTCCATCATCGCCGGGCAGCCGGCCCCGGGCCGCGGCGGCACCGCCAACGGTTTCAACCCGGCCACCAACGAGATCCTCGAACCGGCCTACACGCTGATCGACGCCGGCCAGCTGGCCGAGGCCACCGCCGCTGCCGAAGCGGCCTTCGAATCCTTCAGCAGCCTGGATCCGGAAACCCACGCGGCGTTCCTGGAGCGGATCGCCGACAACATCGAGGCCGCCGGCGCCGAGCTCATTGCCCGGGCCATGGCCGAGACCGGCCTGCCCGAGGCCCGGCTGGCCGGCGAGCGTGCCCGGACCACCGGACAGCTGCGCCTCTTCGCCGCCGTCGTGCGCCGGGGCGACTTCCGCGGTGTGCGCATCGACCCGGCACTGCCTGAACGCACCCCGCTGCCGCGGGCGGACATCCGCCAGCGCAAGGTCCCGGTGGGCCCGGTGGCCGTCTTCGGCGCGAGCAATTTCCCGCTGGCCTTCTCCACCGCCGGCGGCGACACCGCCTCCGCGCTGGCAGCAGGCTGCCCGGTGGTGTTCAAGGCCCACAATGCGCACCCGGGCACCAGCGAGATCACCGGCCGGGCCATCGCGGACGCGGTCCGCGACCTTGGCCTGCACCCCGGGGTCTTCTCCCTGATCTACGGTCCCGGCAGCAGCATCGGCCAGGCCCTGGTCACCGACCCGGCCATCAAGGCCGTCGGGTTCACCGGCTCGCGCAGCGGCGGCACCGCCCTGATGGCCGCGGCCGCGGCCCGCCCCGAACCCATCCCGGTCTACGCCGAGATGAGCTCGATCAACCCGGTCTTCTTCTTCGACGGCGCGCTCAAGGGCGACGTCGATGCGCTGGCCCAGGCCTACGTCACCTCCGTCACCGGTTCCTCCGGGCAGCTCTGCACCTCCCCCGGGCTGGTCTTCGTGCCCGCAGGCGAGGCCGGCGACAGGTTCGCCGCCGCCGTCGAACGCGTCCTGTCCGGTGCTGCCGGACAGACCATGCTCACCCGCGGCATCGCCGACTCCTGGAATGCCGGCGTCGAGGCGCTCGGTGCCCAGGACGGCGTCGAACTGGTGGCCCGCGGGCAGGCCGGCGGCACGCAGAACGCCCCGGCACCGGCGGTCTTCGGCACCTCCGTGGACACCTTCCTGTCCAACACCGTGCTGCACGAGGAGATCTTCGGCGCCGCCTCGCTGATGATCCGCTACGCCTCGGCCGAGGAACTGGCCGAAGCCGCGCGGAAGCTGGAGGGACAGCTGACCGCCACCCTGCACCTGACCGAGGCGGACTACGCCACCGCTGCCCCGCTGCTGCCGGTGCTGGAGCGCAAGGCCGGGCGCATCCTCGCCAACGGCTGGCCCACCGGCGTCGAAGTGGGCCACGCGATGGTGCACGGCGGCCCGTTCCCGGCCACCTCCGATCCGCGCTCGACCTCCGTGGGCACCTTGGCGATCGAGCGCTTCCTGCGCCCGGTGGCCTACCAGAACATCCCGCAGGAACTGCTGCCGGCGCCGGTGCAGGACGCCAACCCCTGGCAGCTGAACCGCCTGGTCGACGGCAACATCGAACTCGCCGGAGGCAACCGATGAGCACCCAACCCACCATCGCCTCGGTGGAAGTGGTGCCCGTTGCCGGGCACGACTCCATGCTGCTGAACCTCTCCGGCGCCCACGGCCCGTTCTTCACCCGCAACGTGGTGATCGTGACGGACTCGGACGGCCGCACCGGCCTGGGCGAGGTGCCCGGCGGGGAGAAGATCCGCGCCACCATCGAGGATGCCGGCGCCATGATCACCGGCCGTCCGGTGGCCAGGTTCCGCAGCCTGCTGCGTGAGATCGCTGCTGCCTTCGCCGACCGCGACGCGGGCGGCCGCGGCCTGCAGACCTTCGACCTGCGCACCACCGTGCACGCGGTAACGGCCATCGAGTCGGCGCTGCTGGACCTGCACGGCCAGTTCCTGGGCGTCCCCGTCGCCGAGCTGCTTGGCGACGGACAGCAGCGTGAAGCGGTGCCGATGCTCGGCTACCTGTTCTATGTGGGCAACCCGGACGCCACCGACCTGCCGTACTTGCACGAGCCCAACGGCGCGGACGATTGGGAGCGGGTGCGTCGGGAGGAGGCCATGACGCCGGAGGCAGTGGTCCGGCTGGCCGAGGCGGCACAGGCCCGGTACGGCTTCCAGGACTTCAAGCTCAAGGGCGGCGTCCAGGCCGGGGACCTTGAGGTCGACGCAGTGGCCGCGCTCAAGGAGCGCTTCCCGGACGCCCGCATTACGCTGGATCCCAACGGCGGCTGGATGCTGCAGGACGCGATCCGGCTGGGCAAGCGCATGCGGGGCGTGGTGGCGTACGCCGAGGATCCGTGCGGCGCCGAAGGCAAGTTCTCCGGCCGCGAAGTGATGGCCGAGTTCCGCCGCGCCACCGGCCTGCAGACCGCTACGAACATGATCGCCACCGACTGGCGGGAAATGGCCCATGCGGTGCGCAGCAACGCCGTCGACATTCCGCTGGCCGACCCGCATTTCTGGACCATGGCCGGCTCCGTCCGGGTGGCGCAATTGTGCAATGAGTTCGGCTTGACCTGGGGTTCGCACTCGAACAACCACTTCGACATCTCCTTGGCCATGTTCACCCATGTGGGCGCCGCGGCGCCCGGGGAGATCACCGCCCTGGACACGCACTGGATCTGGCAGGACGGCCAGGGCCTGACCAAGGAACCGCTGCTGATCCGCGACGGCGAGATCAAGGTTCCGCAGGCACCGGGCCTGGGCATCGAACTGGACCGCGACGCGCTCGCGGCCGCGCACGCGCTCTACCTGGAGCACGGGCTCGGCGCCCGCGACGATTCGGTGGCGATGCAGTACCTGATCCAGGGGTGGGAATTCGACCCGAAGCGGCCCTGCCTGGTCCGCTGACCTGCTGCGTGGAGGGCCCGGAGGGGTCCGGGCCCTCCACGCCCACCGAACAACTTCAGGAAAGGCGGCCTGAGTGGAGGGCGTCCTGCAGGGATTCAGCATCGTCCTGCTCATCGCCGGCGCCGGCTATCTGGCGTCCGCATTCCGGCTCGGCGGCGGTACGGACCCGCAGCCGGCCCTGACCCAGGTCATCTACTACATCACCAACCCGGCCCTGATGTTCGTGCTCCTGGCCGGGACGGACCTTGGGGCCGTCTTCGGCGTCTTCGCCCCCGCCGCCCTGCTCACCGCCGCGGCGACGGGCCTGGTCTATGCGCTCCTGGCCCTGGCGTTCTTCCGCCGGAACGCAGGCACCGTGGCCGTAGGGGCGATGAGCTCCTCCTATGTGAATGCCGGCAATATCGGACTGCCCATCGCCCTGTACGCGGTGGGCAGTTCCGTGCCCGTGGTCGCCGTCCTGATTGCCCAGCTGCTCGTGGTCGCCCCGCTGTACATCGGCATCTTCTCCTGGGCTGCCGAGCGGCGCCGGCGCAGGGAAGCCGACGACGGCGCGCGCCGGAGCCTGTGGCGGGCGGTGACGGCACCGTTCGCCAACCCCGTCACCGTGGCGACGGCGGCGGGCCTGGCCGTGGCCGCGTCCGGGCTTCAGCTGCCGGAGGTGCTGTGGAATCCGGTGGAGCTGGTCGGCCATGCCTCCGTGCCGCTGCTGCTGCTGGTCTTTGGCATGAGCCTGTACGGGCAGCGCCCGCTGGGGTCCCGGGAGCTGGTGGTGGACACGCTGGTGGCCAGCGGCGTGAAACTGCTCCTGATGCCGGCGCTGGGCTATGTGGCCGGACGCTGGGTGTTCGGACTGGAGGGCGTGGACCTTTTCGGGGTGGTGGCGATGAGCGCCCTGCCCACCGCGCAGAACGTGTTCCTGTTCTCCGGCCAGTTCCGGATGGACTCCGTGGTGGCCCGGGACGTGGTGTTCTTCACCTCGCTGCTGTCCTTCCCGGTGATCCTGGTCATCGCCGTGCTCCTGGCCTGAGAGATTGGCGCTCCGTTCCAGTACCGCTCCGCCCTAGAATGGCCGCCATGACCAACAGCCGCTTCAGGCTCGGCCGCCGATGGCGGCAGGTGGTCCTGCTGGTCCACCTCGTCTCCGGCGCCGGCTGGATGGGCGTCGACCTGGCCCTCGCGCCGCTGGCGCTCACCGGCCTCACCACCGGTGACGGCCGGCTCGCCGCCGCCTGCTACCAGGCCATCGCCGTGCTGGTCCCGGCCACCGTGCCCTACTTGGCCCTGGCCATGACCGCCACCGGGATCCTGCTGGGCGTCGGAACCCAGTGGGGGCTGCTGAAGTACTGGTGGGTGTTCGTGAAGCTGGTGCTCTCGCTGATTCTGACGGCGCTGGTATGGCTGCTGCTCCTGCCTACTGTCGGCAGCGTCTCCAAGCTGGAGCCTGCCTCGACCGGAGACCAGGTGCGGGCCGGTCTGGGCACCTTCCCGGTCCAGGTGCTCTTCCCGGTCAGCGTGTCCTTTACGACGCTGGCGTTTGCGTCGGTGCTCGGCGTGGTCAAGCCCTGGGGACGCACCCGCTGGGGAACCCGTCCAGACCGGGCGCACCCAGCGGCGCGCTAGGACCGCCGGCAGCGGGCACCCCTCAGATCAACCCGGCCAAGGGCGTGTTGGGGACGTGGATCCAGCCTTCCTCCGCTGCCGCCTGTTCCAGCCCCGCCGGCACGGGGCACGTCCTGCCGAGCGCGGCCGCACGGGCCGACAGTGACGCGATGAGCGCATCGTGCAGGTCGTCGTCGGAAGCCAGCAGCTGCGCGTCCGCACCCTCGAGCCGCAGCCAGCCGGCCTGGTCCCGAAGGGACCGCAGGGACGCCTCGCGTGCCAGCCGCGCCGCGTCCGTCCCTCCCTTGTACTTGCGGGCGGTGATCCCCCAGGCCTTCAGCGAAGCCGCCGGATAGACTTCGGCGAGGCCGTCGGAGCCGTCCCGCCGCCGCGGTCCGGCGGTGCGGGCGATCTTGGCCTGGATGACGGCGCAGCGCATGGCCACGTGTCCGAGCCGGTCGGCCGAGACGCTCATCGGGACCAGCCGCAGGAGCCCGGCGACGAAGCGGTCGGTTTCCCGGTAGGCGAGGACGCGCCGGCCCTCGGGCCCGTCGTGGGCCAGGACCGCGCCGGCGTCGTTGCCGAGGTGGCCTTGCAGGAACGGCACCAGCCGGGCGGGCCAACCCAGCGGGCAGTCGATGCCCGTGTAGTCGCAATTCCCGACCAGCCGGACGATGTCCTCATCGGTGGCTCCAAGCCGGAGCTCGGCGAGCCGGGCCTGTCCCGGCGTCCATTCCAGCACCGCGGCGGCGGTCTTCACCGGGTTGGCGGACAGGTCAACGCCGAGCGTCCTCATGGTGCCAGCGTAGCTGCGGCGAGGGCCCGGAACGGGCACACTGGAGGCATGGACAAGACGGCCGACCAGTTCTGGGATTCTTTCTACCGGGAGCGCGGCCAGGTGTGGAGCGGCAAGCCCAATCCCGTGCTGGTCCGCGAAGCCGCCGGCCTGGCCCCGGGCCTGGCCTTGGATCTGGGCTGCGGCGAGGGTGCGGACGCCATTTGGCTGGCGCAACAGGGCTGGCGCGTGACCGCCGTCGATATTTCCGCCGTTGCCCTCCGCCGCGCAGCCGGCCATGGCACAGACGCCGGCGTTGCCGACCGGATCGACTGGCAGCAACAGGACCTTGCCGCCTGGACCCCGGACGGCTCCTATGACCTGGTGTCGGCCCAGTTCCTGCATTCCCCGGTCGAATTGCCGCGCGAAAAGATTCTGCACACTGCGGCGGCAGCGGTAGCCCCGGGCGGGACACTGCTGGTAGTCGGTCATGAGTCCTTCCCGCCGTGGTCCCGGCATCCGGAGCCGGATGTTCCGCTGCCCACCGCTGCCGAACTGGTCCGCAGCTTGGGCCTGGATGATGGAAACTGGCGGCTTGAAGTTGTCGATTCGTCCAGCCGCGAAGTCACCGGTCCGGACGGTCAGCAGGCCGTGCTGGCGGACAGCGTGCTGCGTGCCCGGAGGCTGGGCGGCTGACCCGCCCGCCGGTCGACTCGGCCCTGTGGACCGGGCAGAATGAACCCGGGCCGGCCGGCTGCACCCGTGACCGGCCGGACCCGAGAACCGCAGTCACAAACTTGCCTAGGAGCGCCGTGAAGACAGTAGTCGTCGCAGGAAACCCCAAGCCCAGTTCCCGCACCCTGGACGCAGGCGTCCGGCTGGCCGGACTGCTCGGCGCCGAATCGCCGGACATCCTGGATGTCACCACGCTCGGGCCCGGACTGCTCGGCTGGGGTGATCCGGCAGTGCGGCAGGCGGTGGAGCTGGTTTCCGGCGCCGACCTGGCCATTGTCGCCTCGCCCACGTTCAAGGCCACCTATACCGGGCTGCTGAAACTGTTCCTGGACCAGTTCGATACCGGCGAGGGACTGCGCGGAGTCACGGCCGTGCCGCTGATGCTCGGCGCCGGCCCCGCCCACGCCATGGCACCGGAGCTGCTGCTCAAGCCCGTCCTGGTGGAACTCGGCGCGATCTGCCCCGCCCCGGGGCTGTACCAGCTGGACAAGAGCTACGACACGGACACCAGCGCCGCGGACTACGTCCGGCGCTGGGGGCCGGTGCTCGAGGCTGGCATCGGGGTACGCTGACCGGGCAGCTGGTGCGGCGGCCGGAGGGGGCTTTGCCGTGAGGTCCGCCACCACCGGCTGCCGGCGGCCTTCGGGACGGCCGGCCAGCGCTACACTGGGGCACGGGAATATCGGACCACGCAGGCCTGTTGCCGCTTCCTGTTCCCCTCATTCCACTCCCCCGCTCCTGATGAGGAATCCGCCGTGAGCCAGCCCCTGTCCGACCAGCCCGCTTTAACCCTGCCGCCGGCGCCGGAGGACCGGACCCGGCGGGACCGCCGGGTGATCCGCCTGCTGCTGGCCGCCACCTTCGTGGTCATCCTGAACGAGACCATCATGAGCGTGGCGCTGAGCGAGCTGATGGCAGACCTGGACATCACCGCCCGCGCCGCCCAGTGGCTGAGCACCGCCTTCATGCTGACCATGGCGGTGGTCATTCCCATCACGGGCTTCCTGCTGCAGCGGTTCAACACCCGCCCGGTCTACACCACGGCGATGGCGCTGTTCTCGGCCGGCACACTGCTGGCCGGCCTGGCCCCCGGCTTCGAGGTGCTGCTGCTGGGCCGCATCGTGCAGGCCACGGGCACGGCCATCATGATGCCGCTGCTGATGACCACCCTGATGACCCTGGTGCCCCCGGCCCAGCGCGGCAAGACCATGGGCAACGTCTCGATCGTCATTTCGGTGGCCCCTGCCATCGGCCCCACAATTTCGGGCGTCATCCTGAACACCCTCTCCTGGCGGTGGATGTTCTGGCTGGTGCTGCCCATCGCCGTGGCCATGCTCGTGATCGGCGCGCGCCGGGTGGAGAATGTCACCGACCCGCGCCCGGTGCCCCTGGACGTTGCCTCCGTCATCCTGGCAGCCGTCGGCTTCGGCGGCCTGGTCTACGGACTCAGCACCGTGGGCGAAGGCGGCGGGCACGACGGCGGGGCGGTGCTGCCGGTCTGGGCCGCCGCCGGCGCCGGCGGCGCGGCACTGCTGATGTTCGTGCTGCGCCAGCTGCGGCTGCAGCGGCACGACGGCGCGCTGCTGGACCTGCGCACCTTCAAGGCCCCGGCCTTCTCCATCGCCGTGGGCCTGATGACCGTAAGCATGGCGGCGCTGTTCGGCACCATCATCCTGCTGCCGATCTTCCTGCAGCAGGTGATGGGGCTGGAACCTGTCCAGATCGGCCTGATGCTGCTGCCCGGCGGGCTGCTGATGGGGCTGCTGGCCCCGGCGGTCGGCAGGCGCTACGACAGGTCCGGCCCCACGGTCCTGGTGGTGCCGGGCACCGTCCTGGTCAGTGCGGTGCTCTGGTTCCTGTCCACGATGAACCAGGACACCCCGGTGCTGATGGTCCTGGCCGCGCACCTGGTGCTGAGCCTGGGTCTGGCCCTGCTGTTCACGCCGCTGTTCACCGCCGGCCTGGGCGCCGTCCGGCCGGAGCTGTATTCGCACGGTTCCGCCATTGTCGGCACCGTCCAGCAGGTGGCCGGCGCCGCCGGCACCGCCTTGTTCGTGACCGTCATGTCCGTCCAGTCCGCGGCCTTGGCGGCCGGCGGGCAGGCCGGGATCGAGGCTGTTGCCGGCGGCGTGCAGGCGGCCTTCCTGACCGGGGCGCTCATCTCGCTGCCGGCCATCGCCGGGGCGTTCTTTATCCGCAAGCCGGCCGAGCAGCCGGTAGCTGCCGGGCACCACTAAGACGCTCCAGGACCGTGGGGCGGGTGCCGGGAAATTCCCGGGCACCCGCCCCGCGGTTTTAATCGTCGGTTCGCAGACCTGCGGCTGTTCAGGCGTTGACGAGCTCCGGCAGGCCTTCGGCCAGTTCCAGGCCGAAGGCCTCGGCGACCGAGCGGTGCATGACGCGTCCGGCGGCGATGTTCAGGCCCGCGGCCAGGGCGTGGTCCTTGGCCAGGGCGGCCTGCACCCCGAGGTCCGCCAGCGCCACCGCGTAGCGCAGGGTGACATTGGTCAGCGCGTAGGTGGAGGTGTTCGGGACCGCGCCGGGCATGTTGGCCACGCAGTAGAACAGCGAATTGTGGACGGTGAACGTCGGGTCCTCGTGGGTGGTGGGGCGGGAATCGGCAAAACAGCCGCCCTGGTCCACGGCGATGTCCACCAGCACGGACCCGGGCTTCATCCTCGCCACCAGCTCGTTGGTGACCAGCTTCGGGGCCTTGGCGCCGGGGATCAGCACGGAGCCGATGACCAGGTCCGCCTCGACCACGGAGCGCTCGATCTCCAGGCTGTTGGAGGCCACCGTCTTCAGCCGGCCGGCGTACTGGGCGTCCAGCTCGCGCAGCCGGTGGATGTTGATGTCCAGGATGGTCACGTCCGCGCCCAGGCCCAGCGCCATGGCCGCGGCGTTGGTGCCGGCCACCCCGGCGCCCAGCACGGTCACCTTCGCCGGGCGGACGCCCGGGACCCCGCCCAGGAGGATGCCGGGGCCGCCGGCCGGCTTGGTCAGGGCGTTGGCGCCGACCTGCACGGACAGGCGCCCGGCGACCTCGCTCATCGGGGCCAGCAGCGGCAGGGCGCCGTTGGGAGTCTGGACCGTCTCGTAGGCGATGGCGGTGACCCTGGACTCGAGCAGGGCGCGGGTCAGCTCCGGCTCGGCGGCCAGGTGCAGGTAGGTGAACAGCACCAGGCCGGCCCGGAAATGCCGGTATTCGGAGGCGACGGGTTCCTTGACCTTCAGCACCATGTCCGCGCGGGCCCAGGCCTCATCGGCGGTGGCGACGATTTCGGCGCCGGCGGCGGTGTACTCCTGGTCCGAAATCCCGGAGCCGGCACCGGCGCCGGCCTCGACCAGGACGGTGTGGCCGCGGCCGCGCAGCTCGTGCACACCGGCGGCCGTGATGGCCACGCGGAACTCATTGTTCTTGACTTCCTTGGGAACACCAATAATCACGGGAGGACTCCTGGAGGTGGGATCGATAGCGGCGCCGGAACCGGCGGTAATTCAACTGTAAGAGCGGGTTTTGGCGGCCCTTCCGGCGCCTGCCGGAGGGTAGGTACGACGGCGGCGGCCGGCGTGGCCGGCGCCGCGCCGCGCCGTCGTGCCGGGAAGGGCCTGGAATCCGCGCCGCCGCGCGGAACCCCGGGGCCGCCGGCCCACGGGCCCTGCACTTCAGCAGTGTGACTGCTACCACAGAGCCTGTGGCGGGGACAGTCGACAAATGTCGAGTCCCGGCTCGGCAACTGTCGCCCGCTGTCTTACAGTGGGACCGGGAAGCGCAGCGGGTGGAGGAGCGGATGAGCATCAGGAACCCGGACGTCGAGGAGTCCGTGGAGGCCATTGCCGGCGCCCTCGGCCACGGCGTCTCGGTCGAGGACGTGGACGGCGTCCTGCTCGGCTACAGCAGCCACCAGTCCACCGCCGACCAGGTCCGGGTCAACTTCCTGCTGAGCAAGAAGGTGCCCGCGGATGTCAGCGCCTGGCAGCTCAGCCACGGGATCGCCACCGCCGTGCGCCCGGTGGTGGTCCCGGCCAACGAGCAGCTGGGCATGCTCGGCCGGGTCTGCGTGCCGCTGCTGGTGCGCGGGTTCCGGGTGGGCTATCTGTGGGTGATCCACGACGCCGAGGAATCCCCGGACGCCATCCTCGGAGCCCTGCCGGGGATCCGGGGCCGGCTGGACCAGCTGGCCGAACTGCTGCTGGACACCAACACCCCCGAGTCCGAAGCCCGGCGGCGCCGGGAAGCCCTGTTCCTGGCCGCTTGCGCCGGGGATTCGGACGCCGTGGACACGGTGGCAGGCTGGCCGGAGGTGTATGGGCGGGCGCCCTGGGTGGTGGGCACGATCATGGAACGGATCGAGGACCCGGACACGGCGCTGGCCGAGCTGGCGGATCCGGAGGCGGGCGTGCTGCTGCAGCGCATCGCGGCGCTGCACGCCACCGTGGGCATCCGGCCGGCCCTGTTCAGCGCCGGCGCACAGCTGCACGCCGTCATCCTCTTCCGCGACCTGCCCGGACGCGCCGAGCACGAGGCGGTGCTCAAGCGCTACGGGACCGAGATCTCGCTGCGCGGGGGCCATCCGGAGCGACCGGACATGCTGGGGCTGAGTGAGCCGTTCAGCGACCTGCGGCGCCTGCCCGAGGCCTACACGCAGTCCAAGACCGCCGTCCAGGCCGCAGCCGTGGACCCGGGGATCGACCGGCTGGTGGACTACCGCAACACCGGGGTGTACCAGTTCCTGGCCGCTTCCCGGCGTCCGGCCGGTGCCGAGTCGGTGTACTTCGGCGACCTGGCCGAACAGGACCGCAACGGCGAACTGCTGCCGGTGCTGGAACTGCTCTACGACACCGACGGCTCGGTGGCCGACGTGGCCGCCCGCCTGCATCTGCACCGCAGCAGCGTGTACAACCGGCTGGCCCGGATCCGTTCGATCATCGGTGCGGACCCGCTGCGGGGCAGGATCCGGCTGGAGCTGCACCTGGCGATGAAGGCGGTGCGCTGGGCCGCCCGGCCGCGGATCTAGAAGCCGGTGGGTTCGGTCTCGAGTTCCGGGCCTTCGGCTCCGGTTTCATGCTGCAGCGGCTGCAGGGCCTGGGTATCGGGGAACCAGATCAGGGCGTCGTACCGCTCCCCCATGAGCGTGGGGACATAGTTGCCCGCATCGCGGCGCGGATCGTAGACCACGCCGATCGCCCGGTGGCCCAGCCAGGCGGACAGCCAGGGCCCGTCGCGCCCGTCGAACATGAGCAGGGACGGCCCGGGCAGCGCCTGCCCGAGCAGCTCCTCGTGGCTGCCCGGACGGGCCGCCGGCACCGGCATGGTCCGCTCGGCCGAACCCCAGGAATCCGCCGCGATGACCGATCCCCGGCCGCCGGCGAAGCCGATGAGCGACACTCCATCTTCGGCATGGCGCTGGCGCACCAGCTGCCCGACGTTGACCATGCCGACGTCGGCCATGTCGGTGGCCCGGGCGTCGCCGATGTGCGTGTTGTGTTCCCAGACGAGTCCCTTGGAACCGGGCCCGAGGTGCTCGGCGATCCTGGCGATGGTGTCCGCCATGTGCACGTCGCGCACGTTCCAGGACTGCCGGTCACCGCGGACCATGCTGCGGTAGTAGTTTTCGGCGTTGGCGGCCGCCTCGGCATTGCAGAGCGCGTTGAAGGCCGCTTCGTCGTCGTCCCGCTCCTCGGCACGGTGGCGCACCTGCATCAGCAAATCCACCACGTCCTGCTCGCAGGTGTCCGGGACCAGCCGGGTGCTCCAGGCATAGCTGTGCGGGTCCTCATGGAACGGGACGAAGCACTGCCAGGCCTCCATCGCCGCTTCCACGGCCTCCGGCGCGTTCGCCTGGAGCCAGCCGATAATCTCCCGCAGTGAATCCCACAGCGAGTACACGTCCAGCCCGTAGAATCCGGTGCGTTCGGCTTCCGGCCGGTCCGCGTTCCAGCGGCGCAGCCAGTCCAGGAATTCCGCGACCTCGCGGTTGGCCCACATCCACCGGGGCCAGCGCTCGAAGCCGGCCAGCAGCTGGTACACGTCCAGGTCCTGCTCCTCCTGGCCGCGGACCCAGCGGTTGATCCGCCAGCAGTCGGGCCAGTCCCCCTCCACCCCCACCCAGCGGAAGCCGTGCTCCTCGATCAGCCGGCGGCTGAGCAGGGCGCGCCAGCGGTAGTACTCATGCGTGCCGTGCGAGGCCTCGCCGATACAGACAAAGCGGTCCGGCGCCACCTGCCGGATGAGCGGATCCAGGTCCCCGGGGCCGGCCAGCGGCCTGGCCAGGGACCGGATCTGCCCGGCGGCGCCGGCCGGATCCTGCCCGCGTTCTCCCACGTTCACTGCATTCCTCCGGCCGCCGCGGCACCGTCCCGGGCCGCCGTCCCGGGCAGCAGGTGGCGGACGAACCAGTCCCGGGCCAGCGCCGCCGCTTCGGCCAGCGTCCCGGGCTCCTCGAACAGATGCGTCGCCCCGGGCACTACCGCCAGCTCGCTCGGGCAGCGCAGCTGGTCCTGGGCCTGCCGGTTCAGTTCCAGCACCTGGGTGTCCAGCCCGCCCACAATCAGCAGGGTCGGCGCGGTGACCGCCGGCAGCCAGTCTCCGGCCAGGTCCGGCCGGCCGCCCCGGGAGACGACGGCGTCGACCTGTGCCCCGGGCTGCCCGGCCGCCTGCAGCGCGGCGCCGGCTCCCGTGCTGGCCCCGAAGTAGCCGATCCGGCAGCCGACCGCGTCCGGGCGCTCCAGCACCCAGCCGGTGGCCGCCGCCAGGCGTCCGGCCAGCAGGCCGATGTCGAACACGTTCGCCCGGTCCAGTTCCTCCTCGGGCGTGAGCAAATCCAGCAGCAGCGTGCCCAGGCCCGCCTGTTCCAGCACCTGGGCCACGTACCGGTTGCGCGGGCTGAAGCGGCTGCTGCCGCTGCCGTGGGCAAACAGCACGACGCCGGCGGCCGGCTCCGGCAGGTACAGGTGCCCGGCAACCGTCTGCGCGCCCACCGGAATCTCGACGTCGCCGTCGAAATCCGGGGCGTTGCCGGCCCGCTCCCCGTCCGCCCACCGCTTGGCCGCGGCATCGAGCAGGACCACCACCTCGTCGTCGGACGTCGGAGAGAAGTCCCGGTAATGGCAGCCGACCGCGGTAAAGTGCGCCGGCGTGCTCAGGCAGACGGTTTCATCAGGGCCCTCCAGATCCCGCAGCGCATCCTTGGGAGCCACCGGCACCGCCAGGATGACCTTCGCGGCGCCCAGGTGGCGGGCCACCTGGCAGGCCGCACGCGCCGTCGAACCGGTGGCCAGCCCGTCGTCCACGATCAGGGCCGTGCGGCCCTGCAGCGGCACCCGCGGCCGGCCGCGCCGGAACCGCTCCACCCGGGTGCGCAGGGTTTCGCGCTCGCGCTCCTCGACCTGCCGCACGTCGTCGTCCCCCACCCGGGCCTGGGACATGATCCGCCGGTCCAGCACCCGGGCGCCGTCCTCGCCAATGGCACCCATGGCCACTTCCGGCTGGTACGGGACGCCAAGTTTGCGCACCACGATCACATCCAGCGCGGCCCCCAGGGACTGCGCCACCTCCCAGGCCACCGGCACGCCGCCGCGCGGCAGCCCCAGCACCACGAGATCCTGCCCGCGCAGGTAGGCCAGCCGCTCGGCCAACTGCCGCCCGGCATCCACCCGGTCCTCGAACATGTGCCGCCTCTTCCGGCCGACGACGTGCCCACCGGACGCGCAGGTGCCGTCAGCTGCTCGGGCATGGTTCGCGCGTCCTCCACCCGATCCTTGTCCCGGTACGGCGGGATGTCAACGGGTCCTGATATACGCCGAAGTGCAGCCCTCGGCATCCGCTTGGGGACCTCCGCGCCCCTCTCCACCCTTCCGCAACATACATTCCCTGTGGCTGCGATCACAGGTATCGTTGGACAACTCAACCGTCAGCCGAAGGAGCCGGACTTGGGCTTTGGGACCCCTTCCGTCGTGGCCACCGCCTTCTCCACCACGCAGGTGCCGCGGCAGGACCGCCTGCCTCTCTGGGAAGAGCACAACAAGCGCTCGTTGATCGACCTGCACTGCCGCACCCTGGCCGCCGCAGGGCTCCTGGCTGCGCAACGCAACCTGCGCCTGCCCCGCCTGCGCTTCACCGAGATGAAAGGCAACGACCACGTGGTGGAGCGGTCCCCGGAGAACATCCGCTCCACCCCGGCCGACACGCTCCCGCTCTGCCTGCTGCTGGAGGGCCAGGCCTTCTACTACCACTCCGACGGCTGTGAGGTCCTCGGCGCCGGAGACGCGATCCTCTACGACGCGGACCGGCCGTTCATGTACGGCTTTTCGACGTCGATGCGCCAGGTGATCCTCGAAGTTCCCCGCGGACTGTACGAGGAGCGGACCGGGCAGTCCGGCCTGCCGTCGCCGCGCGTGCTGCGCCCCGGACCGGGCCTGCCGTTCGCCGCGCACGCACTGGCCGCTGTGCGCACGATCCGCGATGCGCTGCAAGCCCCGCCGCCGGACCCGCAGCAGGTGGAGGACTCTGCCCTTGACCTCTTCGACCTGCTCACCGGCACGCACGCCGGCACGTCCGGCTACCTGCCCAGTGCCCGTGACTACATCCGCCGCCACCTGCACGAACCGGACCTGTCCGCGGCCCGGATTGCCCGCGCCGTGGGCATCAGTGACCGCCACCTGACGCGCGTCTTCGCCGCAGCAGGGACCACCGCCACCCGGGAGATCATGGACGCCCGGCTGCGCCGCGCCGCGGATAAGCTGGCCGACCCGCAGCTGCGCAGCACACCGATCGGCGCCATCGCCGCCTCCGTCGGCTTCGTTTCCGCCGCACATTTCTCCCGCGCCTTCAAGCAGGCGTACGGCCGCACCCCGCGCGACGCACGCGCCGATTGACGGATGCGGCTGGCCGTGCACTTGTCCCTGCGGGACAAAGATTTTGCCTGTTTCAGCCATCGGCCCCGGACGGGACATTCCACTGCCACGATGAGATGCACGTCACACCCATCGGGCAAAGGAGCACAGAAGTGTCCCAAACCATTTCCGAAACCACCGGGCAACTGCACGTCAGTGCCGAAGTTCCCGGCCTGCTGGAGCGGATCGAGGAAATCACCCCGCTGCTGATGTCCCAGGCCGCACAGAACGAGAAACTCGGCCACCTGACCGAGGCCGCGGCACAGGCCCTGCACGCCGCGGGCGTCTTCCGACTGGGCATTCCGCGGGATCTGGGCGGCTATGAAGCCTCGCCGCGGCAGGTCATCGAGGTGATCGAAAAACTCGCCTACGCGGATGCCTCCACCGGCTGGGCGGTCATGGCCCTGCAGATGATCACCGGCACCACCGCCGCCTACCAGGGCGCCGAGGCGACCGCCGAGCTGTTCGCCGACGGCGGCTACCACCTGATGGCAGGCCAGGGTACCCGGCTGGGCACCGCCAAGAAGGTCGACGGCGGCTATCTGCTCACCGGGTCCTGGAGCTTTGCCTCCGGGCTGCCGCACGCCAGCCACATCCACACCGCGGCCCTGGTCCAGGAAACCGGCGAGCCGCTGATCTTCACCTTCCCCAAGGAACAGGCGCAGATCGTGGACAACTGGGACGTGATGGGCCTGAGGGCCACCGGCAGCATCGACTACAGCACTGAGGACCTCTTCGTCCCGGAGGCCTACACCTACAACGTGGCCACCAAGGACTGCGTGCACGGCGGCGCGATCTACCGGATGGGCCTGGCCAACATGTCCGGGATCAACCACGCCGGCTGGGCTTTGGGCGTGGGCCGCCGGATGCTGGACGAGATGAAGGTGCTGGCGCAGAAGAAGTCCGGCGCCCCCGGTGCCAGCGTGGACACCGACCAGTTCGCCGCCGAATTCGCCAAGGCCGAGGCAACCCTGCGCTCGGCCCGCGCGTTCGTCATGGACGTCTGGGCGGACAACGAGGCGGCCTTGGATCGCGGCGAGCTGCTCTCCGACGAGCAGGAGACGCTGACCCGGCTGGCCCTGAACAACGCCACATGGTCCGCGCACGAGGTCTGCATGACAGTCTACAAGTGGGCGGCCACCGCTGCCCTGCGCGAGGGCGACCTGCAGCGTTTCTTCCGCGACATGCACGCCGGCACCCAGCACATGACCTCCGGGCCCGTGGTGCTGCAGGCCTGCGGCCGGATGCTCGCCGGCCTGGCCAAGGACTCCGAGTGGGTCTTCTTCTCCCTGGTGCAGAAGCAGCGGTGAGTGGCATCCGCTCCGCCCGGCGGGTGGCCGAGGGCGCCTTCGAGGACATGGTCCCGGCCGATGAGTTCAAGGCGGCCTTCCGCAACCACCCGGCGGGCGTCGCCGTGATCACCGCCGATCCTGGGGGCGGGCCGGTGGGGCTGACCGCCAGCTCGGTCATCTCCGTCTCGGCCAATCCCCCGCTGCTGGTGTTCTCGCTTTCGGCCTTCTCCTCGGCTGCACCGGCCCTGGCCCGGGCTGAAACCGTGGTGGTCCACCTGCTCGGGGCCGGGCAGGTCCAGCTGGCCAAGACCTTCGCCACCGGCGGCATCGACAGGTTCGCCGACCATACAAGCTGGTCCCGGCTGGTAACCGGCGAACCTGTCCTGACGGACGCCCAGACCTGGCTGCGTGGACGCGTCGTGGACCGTATGGAGGCTGGGGATTCGACGGTCGTCGCCGTCCAGGTCCTGCAGGCCCGGGTCCCGGACGCTGCCCCGGATCCGCTGGTCTTCCACAACCGCACCTGGCACAGCCTCGGTGGGCAATCCGTGCTCGCCTGAACGTCAACCTATAGATAGAGGAGAAGAATCCATGGCACTTGATGAGGCAACCCTGACGTTCCTCGCCGGCATGGCCGAAGCCGGCGGCCCGGACGCCAAGCCGCTGTGGGAAATGAGCCCCGCCGAGGCGCGCGCGGCCAGCAGCGGGCTGAAGGAGCTCTACGGACCGGGTCCGGAAATGCTGCGCACCGAGGACCACACTCTGGCCGCATCCGACGGCGGCGGCTTCCGGGTTCGCGTGCACGTCCCGGTGCAGGCCCCCGCGGCGGTGCTGCTCTACCTGCACGGCGGCGGCTGGGTACTCGAGGACATTGACAGCTTCGACACCCTCGCCCGCCAGCTGGCACACAAGTCCGACGCCGCCGTCGTGCTGGCCGAATACCGCAAGGCCCCCGAGCACCCCTTCCCCACCCCGGTCCAGGACAGCTGGACCGCCCTGCAGTGGACGGACAAGCACCTGGAGCAGATCGCCGGGGCCCGGGTGCCGCTCTACATCGGCGGCGACAGCGCCGGCGGCAACCTCTCGGCGGTCACCGCGCTGCGCGCGCGGGACAACGGTGGTCCCGCGCTGGCCAGCCAGATCCTGGTCTATCCGGTCACCGACGCCGACTTCACCCGGGCGTCCTATCTGGAGCCGGAGAACCAGTCCTTCCTGACCACCGACTTCATGCACTGGTTCTGGAACCATTACGTCCCGGCCCCGGAGGACCGGCTGCATCCGGAGGCCGCCCCGCTGCGCGCCGAGTCCCTGACGGGACTGCCGCCGGCGCTGGTGATCACCGCCGAGCACGACGTGCTGCGCGACGAGGGCGAGGCCTACGCCCGGCGGCTGCGCGAGGCTGGCGTGCCGGTGGAGCACCACCGGTGGCCGGGGCAGATGCACGCCTTCTTCTCCATGGTCAACGTGCTGCCGGCCAGTGCCGAGGTGGTCGAAGTGATTGCCGGCAAACTCAGAGGCGGCCCGGTCGCGGGCTGAACCGGGAACTGTGCGGGCGCCGTCCGGTTCAGCCGGACGGGGCTGGCGCACGGACGCAGACCGGCGTAGCGTCGGTTAACGGCAGAGGCGGCGGCCGGCCCAAGGCTCCGTGCCGCGGCCACACCCGCACCAATCCGCTGCGAGGAACCGGCATGGCTGGATGGAATGCTGATACGGCGGCCGGGCCGCTGGGGTCCGGGACGGTTACTTTGGTGGAAGGTTCGTCCTTCTGCATCTCGTCGGCGAATGGGGATATCCATCCGGAACTGCCGCACGGGGTGTTCCATCAGGACACGCGCATCCTGTCCCGTTGGAACCTGACCGTCAACGGCCAGCCGATCGAGCCCCTGGCCGCAGAAACAAAGGAGCCGTACCGGGCGCTGTTCGCCGGCCGTGTCCCGCGCTCGGACGGCTATGCGGACAGCCCGCTGCTGGTGGAACGGCTGCGGGAAGTCGGGGCCGGAATCCTCGAGGACATCACCGTCCGCAACTTCTCGGCGGACCCCGCCGAGTGCGTGGTCGCGCTGGCCGTGGAAGCGGATTTCGCGGACCTGTTCGAGGTGAAGGAGGCGCGGATCCAGCGGCAATGGGACGAAAGGCGGGAGCCCGGGAACGGTTCGCTGACCATCCGGGCTGTCTGGCAGGACGTCCGGAAGGGCGTCGTCGTCAGGGCCGCCGGTGCCGAGGCCGTCCCGGAGGCTTTGGCCTACCGGATCACCGTCCCGCCGCACGGGCACTGGAGCACCCGCCTGAGCGTGGTGCCCGCCGTCGACGGGCACGGTCCGGCGGCGCCGTTTGCGCACCCGGCACCGGGAGACATGTCCCCGCGGGACAGGCGCCGGCAGGAATGGGTGGCGAAGATCCCGGTGCTGCACATGGGCAACCGCTCGATCGAACGGACCCTGCGGCGCAGCTACGACGACTTGGGCGCGCTGCGGATCGAGGACCCGGAGCATCCGGAGCGGGTGGTGGTCGCCGCCGGGGCGCCGTGGTTCATGACCCTGTTCGGGCGGGATTCGCTGCTGGCCTCGGAAATGTCGCTGCCGGTGGACCCCTCGCTGGCCCTGGGTACCCTGCAGACGCTGGCCGACCGCCAGGGCACGGTGGTGGACCCGGCCAGTGAGGAGGAGCCGGGCAAGATCCTGCACGAGGTCAGGCTGGACGTCTCCAGCGGGCTGGCGCTGGGCGGCAAGTCCGCGTACTACGGCAGTGTGGATGCGACCCCTTTGTTCGTGGTCGTGCTGGGCTCGGTCAGTCGCTGGGGCTTTGCCAAGGAGACCATTGCCGCACTGCTGCCGCACGCGGACCGGGCGCTGGAGTGGATCGAGAACTACGGGGACAGGGACGGCGACGGGTTCGTCGAATATGCGCGGCTGAATGACCGGGGGCTGATCAACCAGGGCTGGAAGGATTCCTGGGACGGGATCAACTTCGCCGACGGGCGCATGGCGGAACCGCCCATCGCCCTGTGCGAGGTGCAGGCCTATGTCCACGGCGCGTACATGGCGCGGGCGTGGATGGCCTACGACGCCGGTGACCTGGCTCTGGCGGCCGACCTGCGGGAGCGCGCGGCCCGGCTGAAGCAGCGGTTCAACGAACAGTTCTGGCTGCCGCAGAAGGGCTACTACGCCGTCGCCCTGGACAGGGACAAGCGGCCCGTGGACGCCTGCGCGTCCAACATGGGGCACTGCCTCTGGTTCGGCCTCGTCGATGAGGACAAGGTGCCGCTGGTGGCCGAGAAGCTCATGTCCCCGGAAATGTTCAGCGGCTGGGGCGTGCGCACCCTGGCGTCCGACATGGGCGCCTACAACCCGGCCAGCTACCACAACGGCTCGGTCTGGCCCCACGACAACGCCATCATTGCGGCGGGCCTGATGCGCTACGGCTTCGTGGAGCAGGCACAGCGGATCGCCACCGCCCTGCTGGAGGCCGCCGAGTACTCGGAGGGCCGGCTGCCCGAACTGTTCTGCGGCTTTGACCGGCAACAGTTCAACCAGCCGGTGCCCTATCCCACGGCGTGCTCGCCGCAGGCCTGGGCCGCCACCACGCCCATCCAGCTGGTGACAAGCCTTCTGCGCTACGACGCCCACGTTTCCCTCGGCGGAGTCTGGATAGACCCGGTGCTGCCGCAGTCCTTCGGCCACCTGCACATCACTAACGCCCCCACGGGCGCCGGCCGGATCACCATCGATGCCTCCGGCACCAGCGCCACCGTCCAGGGTCTGCCCGAAGGCCTGGTGCTCCACCGCGGGACCCGGCCCTGGATAACCGAGCTGGTGGAGCAGGCCAAACTGCGCCCGGAAAAATAACGGAACCGGCCCGGGACAGCCACACAAGAGCGCCACGGAGCGGACTCCGTGGCGCAGATGCGTTGGTTATCCGGGGGTCTGCGAAGGTCCCCGACTGCGGCTACATCATCTGCATGGGCTTCTTGGCGGACACATGCTCCACCAGCTCGCCCACCTTCTGTTCGCTGTAGTTGCGCGCAATATCACCCTGGCTGATGATGCCCACCAGCTTGTGGTCGGTGATGACCGGCAGGCGCCGGATCTGGTACTTCTCCATCATCGCAATGGCGTCGTCGATGTTGGCATCGGCGTCGATCCAGTGCGGCTTGCCCTGCGCCAGATCCATCGCCTTCACTTCCCGGGCGTCCCGGCCCTCGGCCAGGCACTTGACCACGATGTCGCGGTCGGTGATGAAGCCCTTGAGCTTGCCGTCGTCGCCGCAGATCGGCAGCGACCCGCAGTCCATGTCCCTCATCATGCGGGCGGCCTCTTCGAGGGTTTGGTTCTCCCCGATACACCGACAATCCGTCGTCATGAATTCACGGACGACGCTCATGATTCCTCCTTCATCGATGGGTATCGACGCCGGAGCTTCGGCACCAGCGCCGATACTGCCAGCCTACGCCCGGAGCCCCGAGGGGTACAGACCGCCCGTCCCCCAGCCATTGCCGGCTTCGTCAGCCCTGCGGTTCGCCGAGGCCGAAGTGCATCAGGTCCTCGCCGACGACGAGGTTGCCGGAGAAGCCAACTTGGGCCTTTTGCCACTTCTCCACCGGGGTGTTGCCGGGAACCAGGTGGGTCAGGACCAGGGTGTTGACCCCTGCCTTTTCGGCCTGAGGGCCGACCTGTTCAATGGCGGTGTGCGCGGCGAGCATGTGCTGCATCAGGTTCGGGTCCGGCTTGGGCGAGTCCGGGCCGAGCAGCCCGTCGACCCAGTCCAGGTCGATGCACTCGTGCAGCAGCAGGTCCGCGCCCTCGGCAATGGTGACCAGGTTCTGGCATACCCCGGTGTCCCCGGAGATGACAATGGCACCGTCCGGGGTGTCGAAGCGGAAGGCAAAGGCCGGGAAGATGGGCCGGTGGTCGACCAGGATGGCGGTGATCCGCACGTTTTCATCCCGGTAGATCTCGAACGGATCCATCGCCGGGGTCGGGTTCCCGTTGGGGTCGTCCCCGGTGCCGGCGGGCAGCTCGATGTCGTGGAACTGAAAGATCTCCCGCAGGTCCTGCTTGGCGTTGTCGCGCATCCTGTCGTTGATGTCCAGGGCATAGGCCTGCAGCAGCTTTTCCGAGGATTCGACCAGGCCCGGGGTTGGGGACTTGGGGTGGAACACCTCGGGCAAGTGCTCGCGCTTGTCCTCGTCAAAGATCGGCGGCAGCACGCCGCGGTCGCCCGGTCCGTGGATCTGGATGGGCTGCTTGAGCCCGTCGGAGCCGTTGTGCCAGGCCAGCAGCAAAAGGTTCGGGTAGTCGACCATGTGGTCCGAGTGGTGGTGGGTGATGAACACCGCCCGCAGGTTGTCCAGGCCCTTCTGGAATCCTGCGGGGCCGAGGCCGGACTTGCGGAACTGCGGGCCCCAGCCCTCGCCGCAGTCGATCAGGTAGACCTGTCCGTTGACAGTGACGGCCGTGGAGATCCCGTTCCGGTCCGAGCCGTCCCACCATGGCGGGCCGCCGGCGGTGCCCAGCAGGGTCACGCGGGTGCGGTATTTGGCGGCCTCGGTTGCGGTCAGGGGCTCGTATTTGCGGGTCATGGGCGTGTCTTTCTCTCGGTGCGGGGGTTAGCGGATGGTGGCGTGGGACTTGGCGGACTGGATCAGCTCGAACACTTCGGCGCGCAACCGGGCGTACTCGGGCAGTGATTTGGTCCGGACCTGGTTGCGGGGGGCGGGCAGGTCGACGGCGAGATTACGGCTGACGGTGGTGGGGGCTCCGGAGAGCACGATCACCCGGTCGCCGAGGTAGACAGCCTCGTCGATGTCGTGGGTGACGAACACGACGGTGGTGTCGAACTCGGCTCTCACCCGCAGGACCAGATCCTCCAGCTCGATCCGGGTCTGCGCGTCCACGGCGGCGAAGGGTTCGTCCATCAGCAGCACGTCCGGCTGGTAGGCCAGGCCGCGGGCGATGGCGGCGCGCTGCTGCATGCCCCCGGACATCTGCCACGGGTAAAGGCTGCCCTTGCCGGCCAGGCCTACAGCCTCGAGCACGGATTCGATCCGGGCGGGCCGTTCGGCCTTGCCGAACTTGTTGCGCATGGGCAGCTCCACGTTGGCCCACACGGTCATCCAGGGCAGCAGCGAGCGGCTGTAGTCCTGGAACACCACGGCCAGCTTCGCCGGAGGCTCGGTCACCGGCGCCCCCTCGAACACGGTTTGCCCGCCGCTCGGTTCCAGCAGTCCGGCCATGCACTTGAGTAGTGTGGTCTTGCCCGACCCGGACGGGCCGACCACGCACACGAATTCGCCCCTGCGGATCTGGAAGTCGACCCCGGCCAGAATCTTCGCGGCCCCGTAGCTTTTCTGCAGGGCCTGCAGTTCCAGCACGACGTCGGCGGAACCCGGGGCGGATCCGGTTCCGGTCTGCGGATAGGTTTCGGTCATTCTCATGCACCGCTTCCTGTGATGGCGAGCAGGCCGGCCTGCCAGCGCAGGACGTACCCTTCAATACGGATGAAAACAAGGTTGGCCAGGTAGCCCAGCGCCCCCAGGACCAGGGTCCCGGCCCAGGTCTGCGGCACGGCGAAGGTCTGCTGGGAATTGAGCACGTAGTAGCCGATGCCGTTGGTGGAGGCGACCATCTCGGACACGACGATCAGGATGATCGCCATCTGCAAGGTGGTGCGCAGGCCGGCGAAGATCTGCGGGCTGGCGTTGGGCAGGATGACCCAGCGGATCTTCTGTGCCCGGGTCAGCCGGTAGGACCGGGTCATCTCGGTCAGCTGCGGATCCAGCGAACGGACCCCGTCGATGGTGTTCAGGAGCGTGGGCCAGACCGCTCCAAAGGCAATGATCGCGATGTTCATCGACGCGCCTATACCAAAGACCAGCAGGCCGACCGGCAGCAGCACCGGCGGCGGCAGCGACCGCAGGAACTGCACGATCGGCTCAACGGCCGCCCGCAGCGCCGGGTACATGCCGATCACCAGGCCCAGGAAGATGCCGGCGACCGCCGCAATGAGGAAGCCGGCCAGGAACTTGCCGATGCTCGGCAGCAGGTGCCCGGCGAAGCTGGGGCCGGCCCAGTCGGCCCCGAGGGTCTCGAGGATAGTCTGCAGCGGCGGGAAGTACAGCGAGGTGCTGGATGCCGAGGCGAGCCACCAGGCTGCTACGAGTCCGGCTGGCAGCCAGGCCCGCAGCAGGATGAGCCGGATCCCGCCACGGGACCGGGTGGATGGAAAAGTGCTCACAGGGTTCCCTCCTGACGGATGGACGGGTGCCAGAACAGCAGCGGCTTCGCCAGCCCGCGGAAGCCGGCGTTGATAGCTAAACCAAGCAGGCCCGCAGCCAGGATCAGGGCATACATCTCGGCCAGCGCCCCGGCGGACTGGGCCACCACGATGTTCTGTCCCAGTCCCGCGGCACCGCCGATCATTTCGGTCACCACGGCGACGATGACCGCGATGGAGGCCGAGATGCGCAGGCCGGTCAGGGCGAAGGGCAGGACCGACGGCACCACGAGCCTGCTGACGGTCAACCACCGGCCCAACCGGTAGCTGCGGGCCATCTCCGCACCGACGCCGTTGATTTCCCTGATCCCGTAGATCAGCTGGGTCAGCAGCGGCCAGATGGCGCCCATGACGATCAAGAACAGCTTCATCCCCGGCGACGGCCCCCACAGCAGCAGGCCCAGCGGAATGAGCGCCACCGGCGGGATGGGCTTGAGGAACTCCAGCACGAACCAGACCGATTCCTGCACCGGGCGCACCAGGCCGATCAGCAGTGCCAGCGGCGAAGCAACCACCACGATCAGCAGCAGGCCCAGCAGGGCCACGGACACCGTGTTCCACAGGGCTTCCCAGAATCCTAGGGTGCCCAGTTGGCCGATGAATTCGGCCAGCACGGCCGACGCGGGCGGGATCGAGCCGGGTGGGAAGGCACCGGAGCGTGCCAGCACCTCCCACACGGCCATCACGGCCACGACCGTGCCGGCCCCGAGGGCCATCCTGCCGGTCCTGCCGGCCGCGAAGCTGCGCCGCGGCGCCGTCCTGCGGCCGGTGCCTTCCCGGGCCTGCGCCGGCAACTGCCGAATCTGCGTTGTCATTTCCATACCGCGCTTTCCACATCGACGCTGCCGGGCAGGAACCCGAGCCCGCGCATCAGTTCACCTGTACTGGCCAGCGCCGACGTGTCCAGTTTGTCGCTGTACATGGGGACCCGGATCCTGGCAAAGACCTCCGGCGGAAGCTTGCCGTACTTGGCCAGCACGGCCCCGACCTTCTGCGGATTCCGCGCGGCCTCCACGCTGGCGCGGTCAACGGCCCGGGCGAACTTCTCCACGATTCCGGGGTTCGTCTCAATGAAGGGCTGCGCAGTAAAGACCACCGTGAAAGTACCGTTCGGCTGCAGCACCTTCGAATACGGGTGGGCGATGACCCGGGCGCCTTCGGCGACCGAGCGGGCGTGGAACGGCTCCACCAGGGAGGCGGCGTCCACGGCGCCGCGGGCCAGGGCCGGCAGCATATCCGGGAACGGCATGGCCACGAAGGTCACCTTCGCCGGGTCCCCGCCATCGGCCTTCACGGCGGCGGCCGCGGTGACGTGCACGATCGAGCTCAGCGCGTTGACGGCGACCGTGCGGCCTTCCAGGTCCTTGGGCCGCGTAATGCCGTTGCCGGGCCCGGCAACCAGAGCGGACGGGTCCTTGGCCGGGTCGGCAGCAATGGAGGTGCCATTGGCCACCGCCTTCAGTGGCAGGCCCTTCTGCACGGCGCCCAGGAACGGCGGCACGGCGGCGGTGCCAAACTGCAACTGTCCGTTGATCACTGACGGGGCAATCGCGGCGGCGTTCTGCATGACCTGGGTCTTCACGTTCAGGCCTTCGTCAGCGAAATAGCCCTCCTCTGCGGCGATGTAGATCGGCGCGAAGTCGGCCACGGGAATCACCCCGACCTTGATTTGAGCACCGGGGCCAAGCTCCACGGCGCTGCCGCGGCCCACGCCGCAGCCTGAGGCAAGAACCAGGACCAGCAGGGCTGCCAGAGTTGCGGACCACTGCCTGGCTGTCATGGCGTCCGCCCGGGGGCCGGAATCCGGTTCGCGGCAAAAGTCATGGCTCCTCCTCAGAGCTGGAGTTGGGAATCAGCTCGCTGTGCTGCAGGTCACTATTCAGGCTCCCGGAGCGGGTGCTAGAGGACAAATATCAATTCGTGGGCCATGCCATACAATTTCCGACTATGAACCTGCGCCAGCTTGAGTATTTCCTCGCTGTCGTGGCTGAGGGATCCGTCTCCCGCGCCGCAGCCACGCTGCACATGACCCAGCCGCCACTGAGCCAGTCGGTGCTCCAGCTGGAAAAACAGCTCGGCGTGCAACTGCTCTCCAAGCACCACCAGGGCGTCTCCACCACCCCGGCAGGCGAACTGCTGGCCACCCAGGGTCGCCAACTGCTGCGCTGGAGCGAGCGCCTCGAGGAGCAGGTGCGCGCCTTAGGCCAGGGGCTGGCCGGCAGGCTGCACATCGCCTCGGTGCCAACCTTCGCCTGGGGCCACTTGCCGCCGCTGCTAAAGGCTTATGCCGCACAGGCGCCCGACGTCGCCGTCGAACTCTCCGACCCTGAACCTGCCGAGGTCCTGCGCCAGGTGGCCGCCGGCGGTGCCGACGTCGGCTTCGTGGCAACATCGGATCCGGAGGGGCTTGCTGCTGCCCACGGGGAGCTGGTCATGGCCGTGGTACTGGCCATGCCGCTGGTGGCGGTGGTCCCACCACGCTTTGCAGACCTGCCGGAGCCGCTGGACCTGGCCGAACTGGCCGGGGAGCCATGGATCCTGCCAAGTGCCAGTCCAGGTTTTCCCGGCCTGCCCGAAATCGCCGAACGGCTCTGGCAGGAGATGGGCACCCGCCCGTCGTCGGTCCGCACCGTGTCCACGCTGCAGACGGCAGTGCCACTGATCTCGGCCGATATGGGAATCAGCCTGATGCCGCACTCCGTGGCGGACATCGCCGGCAGCAGGGTCCGGATCCATACGCCGCTGCAGCCGGTCCAGCCGCTGTACGCGACCTTGGTGCGGGCCCGGCACATCCAGCCCCCACCGGTGCTGGCGCGTTTCCTGGAGGTTGTGCAGCACCCGTACACTGGTGAACTATGACGCAGGCCACACCCGGTGCGCGCCCGCACGGTCTGACCCGGTTCTCCACCGCCGGGCTGCCCGGCGCGCAGCGGATCTCGCTGTGGGAAGAGCACAATGCCCGTGCCCTGGTCGGGCTGCAGGCCCGCACGCTCACCGGCGGCGCGCTGGAAGCCACGGAGCTGAACCTGATCCTGCCCCGGCTGCAGTTTGCCCAGGTGTCCGGCAATCCGCATGTGGTGGAACGCTCGGCCCGCCAGATCGCGGAGCATCCGGCCGAAGCGGTGGTCGCCTACTTCGCCCTCGAGGGCGAGGGCTTCTTCTACCACCGGGACGGCTGCGAAATCCTCAAGCCCGGCCAGGCGATCCTCTATGACGCAGACCAGCCGTTCATGCGCGGGTTCTCGCACGGGCTGAAGGAACTGGCTCTGAAGGTACCCCGCCGGACATTGAGCGAGCTCACCGGACGGTCCGGGCTGAACCGGCCGAAGGTCTTCGGCTTCCGCGGGCCCGACGCCGGGTCCATACATGCCGAAGCGCTGGCTTCGGCACTGTCGGGTGCTCTGGCGGGCCGGACCGCGGACTGGGACGGGCTGGAAACGACGGCGCTTGAGCTGCTGGCGGAACTGCTGGGCGGCGGCGCCGGGCAGGCCGGCCATCTGGCCGCCGCCCAGGCCTTCATCACCGCCCGGCTGGCGGACCCGCGGCTGTCGGCCGGGCGGATTGCCGCCGCCGTCGGCATTTCGGAACGCCACCTGTCACGGGTCTTCGCCGAGGCAGGCAGCAGCGTGCCGCGCGCCATCTTGGACGCACGGCTGGAGGCGGCGCGGCGGCAGCTGCTCTCACCCACGGGCGCACGGGTGCCGCTGGGCGGCCTCGCCGCGCAGCTGGGCTTCGCCTCACAGGCGCATTTCTCCCGCAGCTACAAGGAGAAGTTTGGCCTCTCCCCGCTGCAGGACCGCAAGTCCGCCGCCGCGCCCACCTCGCCCTCCTCATCGACGACGTAGAAAAGGCCCCTTTCAGCCCCGAGAAGGGCCGTATCCGCACCGTCAACGCTGGGGAGGGTTGCGGTTTTTTGACCGGATCCGCCGCGTTTTTGCCGGCATCCGCCGTGATCGCCTTCCTGCGGTCCGGGGAGTCTTGTGAGCTGGAACACTCGAAGCAGTCGTCCGGAACAAGACCGGCTGTTGAAAGTGGAGTAATGCCATGGTGATTTTCAATGACGGGGTCGCCGAGACCCAGACCCCGGATTCCGCCGTCGTCGAGACGGATGTCCTGATTGTCGGCTCCGGCCCTGCCGGTTCGTCCGCTGCCTTGTTCCTGTCCTCGCTGGGGATTCCGAACATCATGATCACCAAGTACCGCTGGACCGCGAACACCCCGCGGGCACACATCACCAACCAGCGGACCATGGAGATCTTCCGCGACCTGGGCATCGAGGAGCAGGTGCTGGCGGACGCGACCCCGCACCACATGATCGGGGACACCGTCTTCTGCACCTCGATCGCCGGAGAGGAAATCGGCCGCATCCTCACCTGGGGCACGCACCCGGCGCGCCACGCGGACTATGAGCTGGCCTCACCCTCGCTGAACTGCGACATCCCGCAGACCTACCTGGAACCGATCCTGGTCAAGAACGCCACCATGCGCGGCACCCAGACCCAGTTCAGCACCGAATACCTCTCGCACACGCAGGATTCCGATGGCGTCAACGTCCGGGTGCTGAACCGGCTGACCGGCACCGAATACACCATCCGGGCCAAATACCTGATCGGTGCCGACGGCGCCCGCTCCAAGGTCGCCGCCGACCTGGGGCTGCCGTACGAGGGGCAGATGGACATCGCCGGTTCGATGAACATCACCTTCAAGGCCGACATTGCCGAGCTCGTGGGGCACCGTCCCTCGGTGCTGTACTGGGTGGTCCAGCCCGGCTCCAACATTGGCGGCATCGGCGCGGGCCTGGTGCGCATGGTCCGGCCGTGGAACGAATGGCTGATTGTCTGGGGCTTCGACATCAGCGAAGGCACCCCCGAGGTGTCCGAGGACGACGCCCGGCAGATTGTGCGCAACCTGATCGGCGTGCAGGACCTAGACGTGGAGATCACCGGCATTTCGCTGTGGGGCAACAACGAACAGTACGCTACGCACCTGCAGTCCGGCCGGGTGTTCTGTGCCGGGGACGCGGTGCACAAGCACCCGCCGAGCAACGGTCTGGGCTCCAATACCTCGATCCAGGACTCCTACAACCTGGCGTGGAAGCTGGCCGCCGTGCTCAACGGCCAGGCCGGCGAAGAACTGCTGGAAACCTACTCGGCCGAACGCGCTCCGGTGGCCAAGCAGATCGTGCTGCGGGCCAATAAGTCAGGCCGCGAGTTTGGCAAGCTGTTCGAGGCCCTGGGCATCGACAAGGCCGAATCCCCCGAGCAGATGCTCGCCCTGATCGAGGAGCGCAAGGACAACACGCCTGCCGGCGCCGCCAAGCGGGCCGCGGTTCTCGAGGCGATGGAGCTGAAGAACTACGAGTTCAACGCGCACGGCGTCGAACTCGGCCAGTACTACCGGTCGGCGGCAGTGGCCGGCGACGGCACGAGGCGTCCTGCACCGGCGCGTGATCCGGAGCTCTACTATGAGCAGTCCACCGATCCGGGGGTCCGCTTCCCGCATGCCTGGGTGGGCGACAATGCGCACAAGTACTCCACGCACGACCTGGCCCCGTACGGTCAGTTCACCCTCTTCACCGGCATTACCGGCGAGGACTGGACGACGGCGGCGCAGAAGGTTTCCGACCGCCTCGGCGTTAAGTTGGAAACTGTGGTCATCGGACCTGGACGCGAAATCACCGACCTCTACTTCGACTGGGCCAGGCTGCGCGGCGTCGCCGAGGACGGTGCCGTCCTGGTCCGCCCGGACAAGCACGTCGGCTGGCGCAGCCGGCAGTTGCCCGCCGATCCCGAAGCAGCCCTGATGGAGGCCATGTCCGCCATCCTGAGCAGAAGCGAGTAGAAATGTCTTTGGTTTTTGAGCATGTGACGCTGGGACAGCGGGTGCTGTTCGGCACCGGGAAGGCGGCCGACAACCTGGCCGCGGAGGTGGAGCGGCTGGGCGCTGCGCGGGTGATGGTGATCGCCTCGGAGTCCGAGGCGGCGATCGCGGATCTGGTCTGTGCCGGGATTTCCCCCGTGCTGCGCTGGAACGACGTCGTCATGCACGTGCCGGTGGAGGTCGCCGGGAAGGCCCGGGAGGCAGCGGCGGAGTACAACGTCGATCTGCTGGTGTCCGTGGGCGGGGGCTCGACCACCGGCCTGGCCAAGGCGATCGCCCTGACCACCGGGATCCCGATCGTGGCGGTGCCAACCACCTATGCCGGCTCTGAGGCCACCAACGTCTGGGGCCTGACCGAGGCGGCGCGCAAGAGCACCGGGACGGACGACCGTGTCCTGCCGGTGAGCGTGGTCTACGATGCGGGCCTGACCCTGTCCCTGCCGGTGGAGCTGTCCGTGGCCTCCGGACTGAACGCCCTGGCACACTGCATCGACTCGCTCTGGGCACCGCGCGCGGACCCGATCAACGCCGCCCTGGCCGCCGAGGGCATCCGCGCACTGAACCAGGGCCTGCCCCAGGTGGCGGCAGACCCGGCCGGAGTCCCCGGCCGGGAGCAGGCCCTGTACGGATGCTATCTGGCCGCGGTCGCCTTCGCCAGCGCCGGGTCCGGGCTGCACCACAAGATCTGCCACGTGCTCGGGGGCACCTTCAACCTCCCGCACGCCCAGACCCACGCCACCGTGCTGCCCTACGTGCTGGCCTTCAACGCGCCCGCAGCCCCCGAAGCGACCGGGCGGATTGCGGCCGCGTTCGGCACCGCCGGTGCCCTCGAGGGCCTGCAGGCATTGCGTGAAACCCTAGACGCCCCGCGCGCCCTGGCCGACTACGGGTTCAGGCAGGAGAACATCGCCGAGGCCGTCGAGGTCGCCCTGCCGGCGATCCCGGCCTCCAATCCCCGGCCCGTGACCGCGGAGAACCTCACCGCGCTGCTCACCGCCGCCCTGACCGGCGAGAACCCCAAGACGCTCACCGACCTGTAAAGGACACCGCCATGACCGACACCACCCACATCCCCGCCGGCGAGGCGGTTTCCGGGCAGCAGCGCCGGATCGAGGAGGACCTCACCTACAGGGTCCTCGCCTCGTTCGAGAACACCCCGGACGCGCGGCTGAAGCAGCTGATGCAGGCGCTGACCCGGCACCTGCACGCCTTCATCCGCGAGGTGCGCCTGACCGAGGAAGAGTGGAACACGGCGATCGGATTCCTCACCGCCGCCGGGCACCTCACCGATGAGAAGCGCCAGGAGTTCATCCTGCTCTCGGACGTGCTCGGCGCCTCGATGATGACCGTGGCGGTGAACAACCAGGCGGTCGGGGACGCCACCGAGGCAACCGTGTTCGGACCGTTCTTCGCCGAGGACTCCCCCGAAATCCCTCTGGGCGGGGACATCGCGCACGGCGCGGCCGGCCAGCCCTGCTGGGTCGAGGGCACCGTCACCGACACCAGCGGCAAGCCCGTGCCCGGGGCGAGGATCGAGGTCTGGGAGGCCGACGAGGACGGCTTCTACGACGCCCAGTACGCCGACGGGCGTACCGCTGGCCGGGCCCACCTCTACACCGACGCGGACGGGAACTACTGCTTCTGGGGCCTGACCCCCACCCCCTACCCGATCCCGCACGACGGTCCGGTCGGGAAGATGCTCGAGGCAGTAAACCGGTCCCCGGTGCGGGCCTCCCACCTGCACTTCATGGTCACCGCGCCCGGGCTGCGCACCCTGGTCACCCACATCTTCGTCGAGGGCGACCCCCAGCTGGAGATCGGCGACTCCGTGTTCGGGGTCAAGGACTCCCTGATCAAGGCCTTCGTGGAACAGGCCCCCGGCACACAAACCCCGGACGGGCGCGACCTCGGGAACCAAACCTGGGCCCGCACACGCTTCGACATCGTCCTCGCCCCCGCGGGCACGTAGTACACGAGGGACGCGCACCTGGTATGGTGACGGCGGCGTCCGGACAGGCTTTCTGAGCCGGTCCGCCCGCCGCCGTCATTGTCTTGTCAGGTCAGGACGTTCACCGGAGACCCGGCCCGGAAGGCCTGGATGTCCTCGAGCATCTGCGTGTAGCCCAGCCGGTGGGCACGCTTGGTCACGAAACCGATGTGCGGGCTCAGGATCAGGTTCGGCGCGGCCCGCAGCGGCGAATCCGCAGGCAGCGGCTCGACGTCGTACACATCCAGCGCGGCCGCAGCAATCCGCCGCCCGTGCAGGGCGGCCACCAGTTCGGCTTCCTGCACGATCGGCCCGCGGGACGTGTTGACCAGCCGTCCCTCGCTGCCCAGCAGGTCCAGCTCCCGGCGGCCCACCAGCCCCTTGGTCCGTTCCGAATACCTCAGATGGATGCTGACAATGTCACTGCGCCGGAACAGGTCGTCCTTCTCCACCATGACGGCGCCGCCTGCGGCGGCCCGCTCCGGGGTCAGGTTCGGACTCCAAGCCAGGACCTCCATGCCGAACGCCTTCGCGTAGCCGGCCATCTTCGTGCCCAGCCGGCCCAGGCCCAGCAGCCCCAGCGTGCTCCCGTCCAGGTCGATGCCGATGCGCCGCTGCCAGTAGCCGGCGCGCACGTCGCGGTCATTGGCCGGAATATCCCGGGCCGCGGCCATCAGCAGCGCCCAGGACAGTTCGGCAGCCGCGTATGTCGAACGGATGGTGCCGCACACGGTCACCCCTTGGCCGCGGGCCGCTGCCAGGTCAATCGCGGCATTAGCCATGCCCGTCGTCGTGATGAGCCGCAGCTTCGGCAACCGCTCCAGCAGTTCCGAGGTCACCGGAGTGCGTTCGCGCATGAGCACCAGCACGTCCGCATCCTGCAGCCGCCGGGCCAGTTCGTCGACGTCGTCCACATGGTCGGTGAACCGCACCACCTCGGCGTCCGGGCCCAGCTCTGCCCAAGGGGCGCTCGCCAGCGCGACGTCCTGGTAGTCATCCAGCACCGCAATTTTCATGCCAGTAACCTTCCGCCCTTAAAACAAAACGCACCCGGTCAGGCCCAAGAGCCTGGCCGGGTGCGGCGCCGTCGTCCGGTCAACGCATCATATTAGCGCGTCGCGCCTTCCTACTGCCCCGCAAGCTCGCAGCGGGGCAGCGCATCGTGCCTTCCCGCTGTTCGCTTCGCTCACAGCGGGGCCCTCGGCACTCGCTGCGAACGCTAACTGGCCGGTACCAATCCCTCCGGAATGGCTGACTTGTCCGCGATCCGCGAGGTGGCGGCGTATTCGCGCGCGTCATTGATCGCGGCCACCACCCGCGCCTTTTCGTCGTACCCTTCGGATACGGCGATAACCCTGTTCTTCTCGCCGATCAGGCGGAAGCGGTACTTCCGGTTGCGGTCCCGGAAAATTTCGAACATGTATCGTCCCCCTGGATGATTTCCTCCATGGCCCGTCATTGGGCCCTGCACCCGCCGGCGGGCGCAGCACCCCCTTGCTGCAGACCGGCGTTAGTCAAAACCCTAAGTGGCTCCCAGCCAGAAGGGAAATGTTACTCAAGTCACAAGCGTAAAAAACCCAAAAATTCCCAGAAAAGTCAAAGTTTGCCGCAGTTCGCAACCTTCAACTTGCAACTTGCAACGCTGCCGGACGACGCCGCCCCGCAATGGTAAGCATGCTTGCAACCGGCCGCGTGCTGCGAAAAACTGAAGGTCCAGAAGATGACCGCACAAGGGAAGCAGGAGCACCATGACTTCGGAACGCCATGAGGACCAGCGGGCGGAAAAGCCGAACCCCAGCCGGGATGAAGAATTGCTGCCCGACGCCGACAAGCCGGCGAGCTCCTCGCAGGGCCTCGGCAAGGTCTGGGGGGATGCAGAACGCTCAGGCTCGGCCGTGGACGAGCCGGTCAAGGAGCCCAACGAACGCGACGCCGCCGCCATCCAGGACCTGGAGGAGAACTACATCGTCCGCGAAGACGAGCACGGCGAACGCTATATAGAGGAGGACCGCGGCGAGCGCTGAGCCTGGGCCGGAACCGCGAGCCAGCGCCGGGCGGCGGCCACCAGCAGCAGCACCAGCAGGACGATCAGCGCGCCGTCGGCCGCTATATACAGCAGGTGCATGCCGGAGCCGCCGCCGGACAGGCCGGCGAGCACCCGGTCCGTCTCCTGGTTCAGCACCGGCCGGATGACCGCCACCTTGACCAGCAGCACGCCGACGGCAGCCCAGAGCAGGCCGCGGAACAGACGGTCCACGCCCGCACGGACGCTGGAGAGCACCAGCAGCGCCGCGATCACCAGTTCCACGATGTTCATGGCGGTGAAGACGAGCCGGCCGATACCCAGCCCCAGCGGAACCGTGATGCCGGGCGCTTGGAACTTCAGCGGTGCCTCGATCAGTGAAATGCCGATGATCATGCCCAGCCAGATGGCCGGAAGGACCAGCCGTGCGGCAGTACGGGCCCGCTGCATGTGCGTCTCCTTGTCCGTCCTCTGCTCCGGCTTCCAGCCTATCCGGCGGAATGGGGCGGCTTACAGTTCGCGCACCACCTTCGCCGGATTGCCCAGCGCCACCACGTTGGCCGGCAGGTCCTTGGTGACGACGGCGCCGGCGCCCACCACGGTGTTCTCGCCGATAGTCACTCCCGGCAGCACGACCACGCCGCCGCCGAGCCAGGCATTGTCACCGATAGTGATCGGCTTACCGGCCTCGAGCTTGTCGCGGCGCTGCCGGGCATCCAGCGGGTGGGTGGGGGTGAGCAGCTGGACGTTGGGGCCGATCTGCACGTCGTCGCCGATGGTGATCGGCACGACGTCGAGTGCCACGAAGTTGAAGTTGATGAAGGTACGGGCCCCTATGGAGATGTTTTTGCCGTAATCGACATAAAGCGGCGCGCGGATTTCGGTGCCCTCCCCCACCGCACCCAGCAGCCGGCGCAGGATCCGCGCCGCGGTGTCCGGATGGGCCGCCCAAATCCGGGAGTATTCCGCGGCCATCCGCATGGCTTCGCGGTTGGCCCGGGCCAGCACCGGATCGTCGGCGATGTAGAGGTCCCCGGCCAGCATCCGCTCCTGCTGGGAACGGGGGTCGTCGTCGAAATACCCGCTCATGCCGCTTCCTTTCGCCACGTCCGGAACCTGCTCAAACCATCCTGCCGCCGCAACCGGCACGGCGGTAGACCCCCGGCGCCCCCGGCGGGCCGATGCCGGTAGCATCGGGGCATGGAATTCAGGTATCTGGGCAACAGCGGGCTGAAGATCTCGGAAATCACCTACGGCAACTGGCTCACCCACGGCTCCCAGGTGGAGAACGACGTCGCCACCGCGTGCGTGCATGCGGCGCTGGATGCGGGGATCACCACCTTCGACACAGCGGATGTCTACGCCAACACCGCGGCCGAAACGGTGCTCGGCAAGGCACTGCAGGACGAACGCCGGGAATCCCTAGAGATCTTCACCAAGGTGTACTTCCCCACCGGCCCCAAGGGCCACAACGATACCGGGCTCTCGCGCAAGCACATCATGGAATCCATCAACGGCTCACTGCGCCGGCTGCAGACGGACTACGTGGACCTCTACCAGGCGCACCGCTACGACGTCGAAACCCCGCTGGAGGAAACCATGCAGGCCTTCGCGGACGTGGTCCGGGCGGGCAAGGCGCTGTATATCGGGGTCAGCGAGTGGACGGCGGAGGAACTGCGCGCCGGCCATTCCCTGGCCCGGGAGCTGGGTTTCCAGCTGATCTCCAACCAGCCGCAGTACTCCATGCTCTGGCGGGTGATCGAGGAGGAGGTAATCCCGGCCTCCGAGGACCTGGGCATCTCGCAGATCGTCTGGTCCCCGGTGGCGCAGGGCGTACTCAGCGGAAAATACAAACCCGGAGCGGCGGTCCCGGCCGGAAGCCGGGCCGCGGACGAGAAGGGCGGCGCGGACATGATCCGGCGCTGGCTGTCCGACGACGTACTCGCCGCAGTGCACCGGCTGCAGCCGGTTGCCGAGGAGGCAGGGCTGACCATGGCCCAGCTCGCCGTCGCCTGGGTGCTGCAGAACCGCAATGTCGCCTCCGCCATCATCGGCGCGTCCCGGCCCGAGCAGGTGGCCTCCAACGTCAAGGCCGCCGGGGTACGGCTGAAGCCGGAAATCATGGCCCGGATCGACGAGGCCGTGGGCGAACTGGCCGAACGCGACCCGGCCAGGACCAAGTCCCCCGCCGCCCGCCTGGTCTGACCCCGCCCGCGACTGCGTGAAGCCCCCGGGCGGCCGGAGCGGCCGGCCGCCCGGGGATGTTCAGTTAGTTCTTCGTGACCTGGATGCTGACCGGCGTCGGGTTGGCGAAGAGGTCCAGGACCGGGCAATGCGCGTCCACGGTCCGGCGCAGTTCCTCATAGCGCTCCTGCGTTTCCGGGCCGGTGATCTCCACCTTCAGGCGCACGGCCTCGAACCCGGGACGGACGCCGTCGCCGGCGCCGAACAGGCCGCTCACGTCGAGGTCGCCCTCGGCGGCGATGTTAATTTCGTCGAACTTGATGCCCAACTGGTGGGCGTAGAGCCGGTACACGACCACCTGGCAGGAGATCAGCGCGCCGAGCGCGTACTCCACGGGGCTGGCCGCGGCGTCGTCGCCGGCCAGCCCGGCCGGCTCGTCCACGGTGAATTCATGCTTGCCCGCGGTAATGCGGGTAGCTACCGCGCCTTCGCCGTCGCCGGACGCCTTGAAGGTCAGGCGGGCATTGGCGGTGTTCTCGGCAATCCTGCCGCTCCAGAAGGCGCCGGCCTCGTCCAGCCGTGCGGCGCGGTCTTCGGCCAGGTCCCGTACTGCAGTTTCGGTCATGGTGTTCCTTCGCGTCGAGGCGCATGCCAGGCACGGCGCCATACTTACGCGGCCCGGTCCTGCGCCGAAGCCGCGTCGAATCATCACCTGGGGCACCCCACTACAGCGATGAGGGTTGCCGCCCAACCAGCCAGGGCTTGACGTCGGGACTCCTGATTCCGGATCCCATCTTGGGATGTGCAGGCAACAGGTGCAATCGTGGCGGTAACACGGCGCAACCGCGGGTCACAGGAGGCAATACGCCCGGTGGCCACTGCCGATGAACTGGCAGTGGCCACCAATTGCGTCCGGAGGACAGGCGGATTTTAGCGGACTTTGTCCTTGAGGAAGTCGACGGCGCGGGTCCAGGCGAGCTTGGCTTCGGCCGGGCGGTAGTTGCCGGCCGGGTTCTCGTCGTTGTGGAAGGCGTGCGGGGCGTCGTAGAAGTAATAAGTGACCTCGGCGCCGGATTCGCGGCGGATCTGCTCGGCCTGTTCGTGGGCCTTGTCGGCGGGGTAGAACGCATCCTGTTCCCCGTAGTGGCCCTGAACCGCCGCGCGCACGCCCGTGAAGGATTCCGGCACGCCCTGGCCCACGCCGTAGAACGGCACCGCGGCGCTGACCCGTTCGCCCTGCTGGGCCGCGAGCGCCAGCACAAAGCCGCCGCCCATGCAGAAGCCGATGGCCCCCACGGTGGAGCTGGTCACGGCGTCGCTGGCGAGCAGGTAGTCCACGGCCCCGGCCAGCAGCCTGGCGCCCTCGTCCTCCGGCAGCTTCGACATCATCTCGGCGGCCTCATCGCCGTCGTGCGTGATCCGCCCGCCGTACAGGTCCGGGGCCAGCGCCACGAAGCCCTCGGCGGCCAGCCGGTCCGTGACGTCGCGGATGTGGTCCACCAGGCCCCACCATTCCTGGATGACGATCACCCCCGGGCCCTTGCCGGATTCGGGCAGGGCCAGGTAGCCGTGGGCTTTCCCGCCGGCGGACGGGAAGGTGAGGTTCTGGTGCGGGGTCTGCTCGGCCAAAGGTATCCTCCTGCTCATCGGATCGATTCGCCCCCACTCTAACGTGGAATAACGCGTGGCCATCGCGATGTTGGTACCGAGCATGAGCCCCGTTACCCATTCCCCCGACGCGCTCCTGGAGCGCTGGCAGCGCTTCCGCGCCAACCGGGACAATGCCCTGGCCGCCGAGCACGGCTGGCTGACGCTGACTTCGCTGCAGTGGCTGCCGGCCGAACCCTGCGCGCTGGAACTGGTGCCGGGATTGTGGAGCGCCGACGGCACGACCTCCGCGGGCGGTTCCGCCACGCTGAGCGCCGCGGCGGAGGACGGGCTGGTCTTCGTGGACAGCGGCGAACCGGCCGCCGGAACGTTTAGCGTGGCCCTGGCGGACGAGGAATCGCTGAACTGGGTGCGGTACGGCAGCACCGTCGTCGAACTGGCCGTGCGCGGGGACCGCTACGCCATCCGTACCCGGGACAATGCCTCGCCGGTGCTGACCGGGTTCGACGGCGTGCCGGTCTTTGCGTACAACTCGGACCTGGCGCTTACCGGCCGGTTCGAGGCGTACGACCAGCCCCGCCAGGTGGCGATCGGGACCTCCAACCCGCTGGTTGGCGGTACCGCCGCCGCCGTCGGCACGGTCACGTTCGAGCTGGACGGACGCAGCCACTCCCTGGTCGCGGAGCCGGAGAAGCTCGGTTCGCTCAGGCTCACCTTCCACGACCGGACCAACGGGAGCTCCACCGCCGGTTGGCGCCAGGTGGTCACCAACCGGCCGGCGGCGGACGGGACGGTCACGATCGACTTCAACCGGGCGATCAACTTCCCGAGCGCCTTCACCGATTTCGGCACCTGCCCGCGGCCGGTCGAGGGCAATATCATCGACGCCGCGGTCGAGGCCGGGGAAAAGCGGCCCCGTTAGCCCGGATCCCGGCTTTCCCTCCGAAACGGGAATCTGCTCCGGGTACAAAACGTGAGCAGATCCCCGTTTCGCAGGAAAGAAAAGGTAGATGGAAAGCCCGGGCGCCAGCTCCGGCAGGAAACTCCCGGTGCCTGTCCACGCTACGCTGAACAGCAGTTCGCGCCTGAGGAGGAACATTGGTTGACGTCCTGACCGAAACGGTCATCGAGCGGCCCAGCGCCGAGGTGGCCGCCTTCGCCACGGATCCGGACAACGCACCGCGGTGGTACCGGAACATCTCGTCCGTCGTGTGGCAGACGCCGAAGCCGCTGGCGGTCGGCTCGCGGGTGGCGTTTTCCGCGCAGTTCCTGGGCCGGCAGCTGGACTACGTCTACGAAATCAGCGAACTGGTGCCGGGACGGAAGCTGGTCATGCGCACCGCGCAGGGGCCGTTTCCCATGCAGACTACGTACACCTGGACCGCCGCCGGTCCGGCCGCTACCCAGATGACCCTGCGCAATACCGGTGAACCGGCAGGCTTTTCCCGGCTGGCTGCCGCCGTCATGGCCCCAATGATGCGCGCCGCCAACCGCCGGGACCTGCGGGACCTCAAGCGCATCCTCGAGGCCTGACCGGGCCTAAGCCGCCCCGCTCCTGGGCAGCGCCACCAGTTCCACCTGCCCAAGCCGGCCGGCATCCGCCACCGCCGTGAGGTAGCTGCAGAACGGCTGGCGGCGCCGGTCCGTGGGCGAACCCGGATTCAGCAGCCGCATACCGCGCGGTGTCGTCGTGTCCCACGGGATGTGGCTGTGCCCGAAGACCAGCACGTCCGTATCCGGGAACTGTTCATCCGCGCGGGCCTCGCGTCCGCGGGCGGGCCCGGTCTCGTGCACCATGGCGAAGCGGATCCCGTCGAACTGCACCCTGGCCACCTCGGGCAGCCGTGCGCGCAGCTCATCGCCGTCGTTATTGCCGTACACCCCGACCAGCTGCGCGGCGCGCAGCTGCAGTTCCTCCAGCAGGTCCACGGTTAGCCAGTCCCCGGCGTGGAACACCACGTCCGCCTGTTCGACGGCGTCCCAGACGGCCGCCGGCAGCGCGCGGGCGCGTTTGGGGACGTGCGTATCTGCCAGGAACAGGAGCCGGGTGGACATGGGGGCATTTTCCCATGTCGCCAAATTGTTGCAAGCCAAACTCTTGTCAAGTTCCGGCGCGGGAACAATGCTGGGGGAAGTGTACGGCATAGCCGGCCAGTACATCCATGCTCGCAAAGGGGGGCGCAATGGGGCGCAGAGAAGGATCCGACACGGCCAACAGCGGGCAGCCGCCCGCGCAGATCGACGGCCACCCGCTGCCGGCAGGGGTCTGGGAGGACCCCGGCGGGTTCTTCGGCAGCGTGTGCGAGGGCAGGACCGGCACCGGGGTGCCGGGCGGGAGCCCGCAGGGTTTGACGACGGTGATTCCGGCCAGGGCCCGCGCCGGAAGCAGGACCCGGAACAGGACCAGGTTCACCGTCGACCACCCGCTCGATCCGGAGAACAGGTACCTGTCGCATTCCTCCGTCTGGTCCGCGGAGATGCTCAATGTCTACAGCGGCACGGTGACCACCGATGACAAGGGCGCGGCCCAGGTCCGGCTGCCCGAGTACTGCGAAGCGCTGAACACCGACTTCCGCTACCAGCTCACCGCCGTCGGGCAGTTCGCCCAGGTGATCGTGGCCGAGGAAATCGACGGCAGCGCCTTCACCATCCGGACCGACCGTCCGCACGTCAAGGTCTGCTGGCAGGTCACCGGAGTCCGGCAGGACGCCTGGGCCGCCGCGAACCCGCTCACCGTGGAAGAAGACAAAGCGGACGGGGAGCGGGGCCGCTACCTGTATCCGGAGTTGTACGCTCAAGACGAGGAGGTCACCGTCCCCCGGCCGGCCATACGGGAGGCTCTGCCGGAGAGGGCGGCCGGGCTGGTTCCCGAGGACCTGCAGGAGCAGGCCGGCAGCCCGCTGCAGCTGCTCATCCAGGACAATCCCGTGGACGACGAAGATCTGCGCCGGCTGCTGAGCGGGATCCGGGACCGCGCCGAGGCCACGGCCGCGGCTGCCCGCGCGCGGTTGAAGGAACAGTGGGGCGAGCTGCACGAGGACTGACGCGGGATCCCTCCGCGTCAATTGGCGAAAAGATCCGCCAGCCGGTCCCGGGACGTCCACAGCGCCAGCGAGTCGCCGTCGTTGTTCAGGACCGACGCCGCGCCGCCGTTGTAGTAGCGGCCGGCGGTGCTGGTGCCCGGCCCGGCGTACACGCGCAGCTGCCCGCCAGGGGCCAGCACGTAGCCTTCCCCAATGGTGAGTTTGTTGCCGGCCGCGTCCCGGATGACGTAGCCGCCGACATCCACGCTGCGGCCGGAGGAGTTGCGCAGCAGCACGTACTCGCCGTTCTCCGGCTGCACGTCGCTGCCGGCCGGGTTGTTCAGCGCGTCCGCGATCTCCACGCCGGATGCCGCCGGCAGCACTTTCCGGCCGTCCAACTGGCGGGCGGCCTGGATCGGGAAGTCGCCGGTCACCGCATCCACGCCAAGGTCGACCACGGCCTGGATAGCTTCGGGTCCGTTGACGGTGTAGACGCCCAGGGACAGGCCTGCAGCCTTCACGTCCGCGACGTTGCCTGCGGTGAGGTTGCGATAGTTCGTCCCGACTGAATCCGCGAAGCCGGCCCAGGACGCCAGCATCCGGGCATCCGGAACGGTGCCGGTGAGCTGCTGCAGCGGAATGTCGGGCGCGAGCCGGGCGAATTCGCGGTTGGAGGCCTCGTCGAAACCGATCACCTGCACCTTGCCCGCATCCACGAGCTGGCGCCAGGCCGGGTCCTGCGCCAGCTTGTCCGCCACCAGCTGCTCGATGCCCGGGGAATTCTTCGGCGCTTTGATCTCGATGTAGACCCCGGTGCTGCCGGCGGCGATCCGGGCCGCGTCGTCCAGGTGCGGGATCCGCTCGCCGGCGAAGCGTTCGCCGAAATAGGAACCGGCGTCCAGCTGGCGCAGTTCGGCCCACGTGAAGGAGGTGACCGGGGCCTGGGCACGGTCCGGGAAGACTTCCTCAACATTGGTGGTACGTGCCGCCGTGTCGTCGTGGAACAGGAACGGCACGCCGTCCGCGCTGAGCTGGACGTCGATTTCGATGAAGTCGGCGCCCGAGGCGCGGCCGTCCTTGAAGGCCGCCACCGTGTTCTCCGGCGCGGTGCCGGCCGCCCCGCGGTGGCCGATCAGCAGCGGCCGGCCAGCGTCCGGCTCCTGGGCGGTGGCTGCCGGGGCAGCGAACGGGGAAAGTACGACGACGGCGGTGGCTGCCGCGGCGCCGAGGGCCTGGGCGAGGCGAGGTGCCATGGGTTCAGGGTCCTTCCGGTAGCTGGCTGTTGATCCTGCCGGACCCGATGCTTCCCTGCCCTGGTGCCCGGGATGCCACCGCGGGGTGAATCCCCGGTGAAGGGCTGCCGTCGGACCGGTGGTGGGCCGGCGCCGCAGGAGCCGGGGAAAACGTCACAAAATCAGCACTAATTTTTCCGCCCGCCCCGGGCTTACCCTAGGGGCAGGGTGCCTTCCGCACCGGAAGGCCGCAACGACGGAGGTACTTCCCGTGACTACCAATGTTGCCGACTGCAGCGTGACCAACTGCTCCTTCAACGACCACCATGAATGCAATGCGTCCGCCATTACCGTGGCCGGAAACGAGGACCACGCCCACTGCGCCACCTTCGTGGACATCGGTGTCCACGGCGGCCTGCCGAAGGTCCTGGCCACCATCGGCGCCTGCCAGCGGGCCGAATGCACTTACAACGACCATCTGATGTGCGGTGCGCCCGAGGTCCATGTCGGGCCGGGCGCGGACAATGCCGACTGCCTGACCTACAGGCACGCCTCCTGAGCAGGCTGTCCGAACAAAGTGCTTAATGTGGGGCCCTGCCGCTGAACTGCTCCCCAGAAGTTGGACTGAAGAATTCAGATCCGATGACTGGGGAGCAGTTCCATGTATGCAAGCAGTTCGTTGTCCGAGGCCCAGCGCGCTGAAGCGGTAGCGTTGTTCGAAGCTGGTTATGGGTATAAGGCTGTGGCATCGCGGCTTCAAGCGGGCCGTAAGCCGATCCAAAAGTTGCACGGCCGGTGGCGGATTCGTGGAAGTGGAGCGCTGGTGACCAAGCCGACCAAGCGGACGTTTTCGTTCGAGTTCAAGCTCGAAGTGGTGCGCCGGGCCATCGCGGGTGAAACGCAGCTCGCGTTGGCGCAGGAGTTCGACCTGTCCTCGCCCCGGCTCATCCAGAAGTGGGTGAACACCTACCGCACCGAGGGCGAGGACGGGCTCCGGCCCAAGCCCAAGGGACGCCCGCGGGGGACTCCCGACGATCCGGAGCGTCAGGAGTCCGAACTGGAGCGGCTGCGCCGGGAGAACGAGCGGCTGCGGGCGGAGAACGCCTACCTGGGAAAATTGCGGGCCTTGAGGGCGCAGGAACGGCGGTGAAGGTCCAGGCCGTCATCTCCCTCAAGGCCGGGCACCGGTTGGGCCTGCTGCTCGAGGCCGCAGGACTGGCCCGCTCGACCTTCTTCTACCACCAGGGCCGGCTGGCCCTGCCGGATCCGCAGACCGGGTTGAAGGCCGCGATCCACGCGGCCTTCAACACCGCGAAAGGCCGCTATGGCCACCGCCGCGTCCACCGCGAACTGGTCAAGGCCGGCTGGCAGGTCGCGAAGAAGACCGTCCTGAAGCTCATGCGCCAGTCGGGCCTGTTCAGCCATGTCCGCCGCCGCCGGCGCTACAACTCGTTCCAGGGCGAAGCGGGGCAGGCCGCCCCGAACCTGCTGGACCGGGACTTCAACGCCGGAGAGCCGAACGAAAAATGGGTCACCGACGTGACCGAGTTCCGCATCGGCGAGTCCAAGATCTACCTGTCCCCGGTGATGGACCTGTTCGACCGCTCCATCCTCGCCTACTCCTGGGGCACCTCACCGGGACTGCAGCTAACGAACACGCCCCTGCAGGAGGCGCTGTCCACGCTGCGGCCCGGCGAGCACCCGATGGTGCATTCGGACCAGGGATTCCAGTACCGGCACCGCTCCTGGCGGAACCTGCTCGCAGGGGCCGGGGCAAAGCAGTCCATGTCCCGCAAGGGCACCTGCCTGGACAACGCGGTCATCGAGGGCTTCTTCGGACACCTCAAGGAGGAACTCTTCAACCACGCCCGGTACCCCAGCGTCGAGGCGTTCACCGCCGAACTGGACGAGTACATGCACTGGTACAACAACGTCAGGACCCACACACGCCTCGAGGGCTTGAGCCCGGCCGAATACCGGACCCAAGCCCTCGCAGCCTATGGTTCTAATTAGACAGTCCAACTTTCGGGGACCAGTTCACGCAGGGCCCCGCACTTTTTACGGCAGCCGGCGGTCGTCCGGAGTGTGCAGGCGGAGCCAGCGGTAGCCGTAGGCGTCGAGCGGCAGTTCGACGCTGCCATCCCCGGCCAGTTCCAGGTCCGTGCCGTCCAGCAGGTCCAGCAGCAGGGCGCCGGCGAGCGGGCGGGTGGTGCCGTCCTTGCCGGCCCCGCTCCCACCGGTCAGCTCCAGCCTGACGGTGGCCGGTTCGGCTGAGAGGTTGTGGGCCAGGACGATGGTGGATTCCTCCCAGGTGCAGCGGTGCGCGAGCACGCTGGGCACGGGCTGGTCGAGCAGCTCGAAGCGGCCCCAGCCCAGCTCCGGGCATTCACGGTAGCGCCGGATGAGCAGGGCCATGAAGTTCCAGAGCGAATCCGGGTCCCGCCGGGCGCGGGCGGCGTTGACGAACTGCGGCCCGAAGCCGCCGTCCACCAGCGGCGAAATGAGCTTCTTCGGGGCCGCCGTCGAGAAGCCGGCGTTGTCGGCGTCGGTCCACTGCATCGGGGTGCGCACCGCCAGCCGGCCCTCGGCGTCCAGGTCCTCCCCCATGCCGATTTCCTCGCCGTAGTACAGCACCGGAGTGCCTGGCAGCGAGAACAGCAGCGAATACACCATGCGCAGGCGCCGCGGATCCCCGCCCAGCATCGGCGGAAGCCGCCGCTTGAGGCCGCGGCCGTACAGCTGCATCCGCTCCTCGGGGCCGAAGGCGGCAAAGACTTCCTGCCGCTCGTCCTCCGTGAGCTTGTCCAGGGTCAGTTCATCGTGGTTGCGCACGAAGGTCGCCCACTGGTTGTCCGGGTTGATCGCCGGCCGTGCGGTGAGCGCCTTGGCCAGAGGGGCAGCGTCCTGCCGGGCCAGCGAGAGGTAGAGGTTCTGCATGCCGATGAAGTCGAACATCACCGTCAGTTCATCCCCGTCGCTGCCGCCGAAGAACAACAGCTGGTCCTGGTACGGCAGGTTGACCTCGCCGAGCAGGATCCCGTCGCCGGAGCGGCGGCCAAGGAAACGGCGCAGGTCCCGCAGGAATTCGTGCGGGTCGGGCAGCTGCGTCCCGTCATCCCCCATCGTTTCAAGGAAGAAGGGCACCGCGTCCACGCGGAAGCCGTCCAACCCGAGCTCCAGCCAGAAGCCCATGGCCCTGGCGATGTGGTCCCGGACGGCGGGGTTGGTGACGTTCAGGTCCGGCTGGTGCTTATAGAAGCGGTGCAGGTACCACTCGCCGGTGGTTTCCTCCAGCGTCCACAGCGAGTCCTCCTGGTCCGGGAACACCACCTCCTTGGAGGTGTCCGGCGGCGGATCCGAACGCCAGACGTAGTAGTCCCGGTACGGGCTGTCCTTGGATTTTTTGGCGGACTGGAACCACGGGTGCCGGTCCGAAGTGTGGTTGACCACCAGATCGGCGATGACCCGCATGCCGCGGTCCCGGGCGGTACGCAGGAACTCCACCAGCTCCCCATGGTCCCCCAGCCGCGGGTCCACACCGTAGAAGTCCGTGATGTCGTAGCCATCGTCCCGGTCCGGGGTCGGGTAGAACGGCATCAGCCAAATGCAGGTCACGCCCAGCTCCGCCAGGTAGTCCACGCGCTGGGCCAGACCCGCGAAGTCCCCCACGCCGTCGCCGCCGGAATCGAAGAAGGTCTCCACGTCCAGGCAGTAGACCACGGCGGTCTTCCACCACAGGTCCGAGGTATCGGTGATCCGCATGGTCCTCCTTGTCCCTGTCCTGCCCCTGCTGGGCCGCCGCGCCGGACATCCGGTCAACGCAGCTGCGGCAGCACCTCGTCCGCGAACTCGGTGATAAACGGCTGCTGCTTCTGCCCCACGAAGTGCAGGTACAGCTCGTCAAAGCCCAGGTCCAGGTACCCCTGCAGCCATTCGGCGTGCCGGCCGGTGCTGGCGGAGACATTGACCGCCTGCCGGACCTGGTCCTCGCCCACGTGCTCGCTCACGGCGTCGAAATGCGCCGCCGTGGCCAGGTCCGCCGCCACATGCGAGGGGAAGACGTTGGAGCGCCACTGGTCCAGGGCAATGGCGGCGGCTTCCTCCTCGGTGTCGGCCCAGGACAGGTGGACCTGGAGCGCGGCCCGGCCGCGGCCGCCGTTGTCCCGGTAGGCCCCCAGCACCTTCCTGAGCTGCTCCGGCGATTGGTTCACGGTGATCAGCCCGTCCGCCCAGGCCGCCGCGCGGCGGGCAGTTTCCACGCTGATCGCCGGGGCAACCAGTTCGGGCTTGATTTCCGGGACCTCCCAAATGCGGGCCTGTTCCACGGTGACCAGGCCGCGGTGGGTGACCTCCTCTCCATCGTGCAGGCGCCGGATCACGTCCACGCACTCTTCCAGCCGCCGCTGGCGCACGTCCTTGGCGGGCCAGCCGCCCCCGGTGATGTGTTCGTTGGTGTTCTCGCCGCTGCCCGGGGCGAACCAGAACCGGCCGGGAAACATGGCCGCAAGGGTCGCCGAGGCATGGGCAATGGTGGCCGGATGGTAGCGCTGGCCGGGGGCGGTCACGACGCCGAAGCGCAGCCGGGTGGTGGCGAGCGCGGCTCCCAGCCAGGACCAGGCGAACCCGGAGTGGCCCTGGCGCGCGGACCAGGGCTCGATGTGGTCCGAGCACATGGCGGCGTCGAAGCCGGCCTCCTCGGCCAGCTTGACGTCGGCCAGCAGCTGGGCGGGGCCGATCTGTTCGTGGGACGCATGGAATCCGATGACAGCCACTGTCCATCCTTATCCTGCCGCCGCGGCGGCTGTCGAGGCCGGCCGGCTCAGCCGCCGGCCTGCCAGTGAACTTCCTCGATGATCCGCAGCACGGCGACGGAGTCGGCAGGGTCCACCGGCACCGGCCCGTCCCCGGCCAGTGCCTCGGCCAGCAGCCGGTAGAACTCCGGGTACGCGCCCCGCTCGGCGGGGACTTTGCGGGTGTCCCCGGGGACGCCGAGGGTGCCCCAGTGTTCCTTGGGTTCGACGCCGTAGCCCGGGTCCGTGGGCAGCAGGCCGGCGGCGAGGGCCGCCTCCTGGCCGTCCAGTCCCCACTTGGTATAGGCGGCCCCGCTGCCGAGGACATGGAAGCGGGGCGCTGACAGTCCCGAGACCAGGTTCATGGACAGATGCGAGCGCACCCCCGATTCGTGCAGCAGCGACACGAAGGCGTCGTCGTCCGCATCGGAATCCTCCGCGCCGAGGTGCCGGGCAGTCTCGCCGTAGACGGTGGAGACGGGGCCGAACAGCTGCAGGGCCTGGTCGATCAGGTGCGAACCGAGGTCGAAGAGGATCCCGCCGCCGTCGGCGATCCCGGAGGTCCCCTTCCAGGTGCGCAGCCCGTGCGGGGACCAGCGCTCGAAGCGGGATTCGAACCGGTGTATCCGGCCGAGCTCGCCGGCGTCGATGAGCTGCCGCAGGGTCAGGAAGTCCGAGTCCCAGCGCCGGTTCTGGTAGACGCTGAGCAGGACGTTGGCCTGCCGGGCCTGGAGGATCAGTTCCTCGGCTTCGGCGGACGTGGGGGCGAAGGGCTTGTCCACCACCACGTTCAGGCCGTGCTCGATGGCCCGGCCGGCCAGTTCGACGTGGCTGGCCGGCGGGGTGCAGACCAGGACCAGGTCGAGCCGGTGCGCCTGGCCGAAGAGCTCGTCGACGGTGGCCAGGACGGCGGTGCCGGGGCACGCGGCGCGGGCCCGGGCGGCGCGTTCGGGGCTGCCGGTGACGATGAAGTCCAGGGAGTAGGCCGGGTCCGCCTGGATGAACGGGGCGTGGAAGTCCCGGCCGGACAGGCCAAAGCCGATCAGGGCAGTGCGGATGGGCTGGACTGCGGTCATGGAACCCCTTCCGGAACGCCGTATCCCTGTCCGGCATCCTACGGGCATTCCCGGAAGGGGGCTACTGTCCCCCTTCCGGTTCCCGGGTCCGTTCCCCTCGCGGTCAGGCGTCCTGCAGCGCCCGCACCGGGGCGTGCGCTGCCGCGGTGGGCACCGGGGTGCCGGCGGTGGACCTGAAGGCCTTCAGGCGCAGGCTGTTGCTGACGACGAAGATGCTGGAGAACGCCATTGCGGCGCCGGCGAGCATCGGGTTGAGCAGGCCCATGGCTGCCAGCGGAATCGCCGCGACGTTGTAGGCGAAGGCCCAGAACAGGTTCGTCTTGATGGTGGCGAGCGTGGCGCGGGCGAGCCGGATTGCGTCCGCTGCCGAGCGCAGGTCGCCGCGGACGAGGGTGAGGTCGGCGGCCTCGATGGCGACGTCGGTGCCCGTGCCCATGGCCAGGCCTAGGTCCGCCCGGGCGAGGGCGGCTGCGTCGTTGACGCCGTCGCCGACCATGGCCACGGTCCTGCCCTCGGCCTGCAGCCGGGCAACGACGTCGACCTTGTCCTGGGGCAGGACCTCGGCGACCACCTCGGTAATGCCGACCTCGGCGGCGACCTGTTCGGCCACGGCCCGGTTGTCGCCGGTCAGCAGCACCGGGGTCAGGCCCAGCTCCCTGAACTGCCGGACGGCCTCGGCGCTGGTGGGTTTGACGGCGTCGGCAACGACCAGCACGCCGCGGGCCCGGCCGTCCCAGGCCACCGCGACGGCGGTCTTCCCCTCCCGCTCGGCACGCTCCTTCGCCCGGGCCAGGTCCCCGTCCAGGCTGACGGACCAGTCCGCCAGCAGCGACGCACGGCCGACCAGGACCGCGTGGCCCTCGACGACGCCCTGCACGCCCCGGCCTTCGATGTTCGCGAACGACTCCGGCACGGGCAGTGCTCCCACGCGCGCGGCCGCCGCCTTGGCGATGGCCTGGGCAACCGGGTGCTCGGAGGCATGCTCGAGCGCGCCGGCGATCCGGAGCAGGTCCTCGGCGGAGGTGCCGTCCGCGGGGAGGGCGTCCAGGAGGGTCATCCGGCCCGTGGTGACGGTGCCGGTCTTGTCCAGCACGATCGTGTCGACCTTGCGGGTGGACTCGAGCACTTCGGGTCCCTTGATCAGGATGCCCAGCTGCGCTCCGCGGCCGGTGCCGACCAGCAGCGCCGTCGGGGTGGCCAGGCCGAGGGCGCAGGGGCAGGCGATGATCAGCACCGCGACGGCGGCGGTGAAGGCTGCCGCGGGCGGGAAGCCGGCCCCGAGCCAAAAGCCGAGGACGGCGACGGCGGCCGCGATCACGACCGGCACGAAGATGCCCGAGACGCGGTCGGCCAGCCGCTGCATCTCGGCCTTGCCGGACTGGGCGTCCTCGACGAGCCGGGCCATCTGTGCCAGCTGGGTGTCGGAGCCGACGCGGGTGGCCCGGACCACCAGGCGTCCGCCGGCATTCACGGTCGCGCCGGTGACGGGATCGCCTTCGGCGACCTCGACGGGCACGGACTCACCGGTGAGCATGCTCGCGTCCACCGCCGAGCGGCCGTCGATGATGACGCCGTCGGTGGCGATCTTCTCCCCCGGCCGGACGACGAACTCGCCGCCCACTGCGAGCCGGTCGACCGGGATGCGGGTCTCGGTCCCGTTGCGCAGGACGGCGACATCCTTCGCGCCGAGCTCCAGCAGGGCGCGCAGGGCCGCACCGGCCTGCCGCTTGGACCGTTTCTCGAAGTAGCGGCCGGCCAGGACGAACATGGTCACCCCGGCGGCCACCTCCAGGTAGATGTTGGCGGCCCCGTCCGAGGGTGCGACGGTCAGCTCGAAGCCGTGCACCATGCCGGGAGTACCGGCGGTGCCCAGGAACAGGGCATAGAGCGACCACAGGAAGGCGGCCAGCGTGCCGACGGAGACCAGTGTGTCCATCGTTGCCGCGCCATGGCGCAGGTTCGTCCACGCGGCCCGGTGGAACGGCCACGCCGCCCACAGGACCACCGGGGCGGCCAGGGCCAGCGAGGCCCACTGCCAGTAGGTGAACTGCAGGGCCGGGACCATCGCCAGAATGATCACGGGAACCGACAGCACGATGCTGCCGGCCAGCCGCTGGCGGAGCGAAGCCAGTTCAAGGTCCGGCTGCTGCCCGTCCACGGTTTCCGGCGCGGCCGCGGCCTCGGGCAACGCCGCGGTGTAGCCGGTCTTCTCCACCTCCTGGATAAGCAGCTGCGGGTCGAGATCCGCCGGAGCGGTGATCCTGGCGGTCTCGGTGGCGTAGTTCACGGTGGCGGTCACGCCGTCGAGCTTGTTGAGCTTCTTCTCGATGCGCATGGCGCAGGACGCGCAGGTCATTCCGCCGATTTCCAGTTCGATGCTGTTCTCCGGCGCCTGGGGCCGGGATGCTGGTGAGGTCATGGGGTTCCTCCTCGATCAGTGGCTGGAATGTCCGTGGGTCCCGCCCTGTCCGGGCGAGGACGCCGCGGTCCCGGCGGTGAGCGTGAATCCGGCGGTGTGGACGACACCGTCGACCTGGAAGTCCAGGTACAGCAGGTATGTGCCGGCGGTCGGCGCCTGGGTCATGAACTCGATTGCCGGGCCTGGTTCGGTCCTGCCGTCGCCGGGTTCGCCCTCGGGATGCACGTGCAGGTACGCCAGGTCTCCCTCGCGCAGCGCCACCAGGTGCCCGTAGGCGCCCAGGTACGGCTGCAGCGACGTGACCGGCTTCCCGCCGCGGGTGACGGTGAAGCGGAGCGTTGATTCCCCTCCGGCCTGCAGCGAGCCGTCCAGGGCGACGGTGAAGCCGCCGGTTTCAGCCGTCGTCGACATGCTGCGGGACGCCGGGGAGGTTTCCCCCGCAACATCCCCCAAAACGTCGATCGTCCGCGACAAGGTGACGTTGCTGCCCAGCGCGGCCGGGACGAAATCGGCGAAGATCCGGTAGCTGCCCGGGGCGTCCCACTGCCAGGGCACCGACCAGACGCCGTCCTGGTCCCGCACCGGGTGCACGTGGCGGAAGCCGGCGCCGTCGCTGCGGACGATGATCAGGTGCAGCTCCTTCTCGTGCGAGCGGGTGTACCCGGTCAGCGGATCCCCGTCCGGCCCGGTGACCGTGAACGACAGCCTGCCCCGCTGGCCTGTCTCATGAGGTGCTTCCACCGGGCCCAGGACGTAGCCGTCCTGCTCGAGCGACAGGCCGCGCGCGTCCGTCCCTGTGCCGGCTGCTGCCGGGCCGGTTGTTCCCGAAGGGGCGTGTTCTTCCATGGTTCCGCCTTCCTGTGCTGCGGCCGCGGCCCACCCGGGAGCTACCTCGGCGGGCATGACGGCCTGGGCGACGGCGAGACTGCCGGCGAACAATGCCGCCAGCCCCGCCCCGTACAGTCCCAACTTGGTTGGCACGCGCATCGTCAGACCCGTTCCGCCCGATAGCCGGCCTCGTCCACGGCCGCGAGCACCTGGGCATCATCAACCGGGCTCTGGCTGGTAACTGCGAGCCTGCCGGTGGCGGCGCTCACTTCGATGCCTTCGACGCCACCGATGCGGGCAACTTCGTCGCGGATGGCCAGTTCGCAGTGCCCGCAGGTCATGCCAGTTACTTGGTATTCCGCCGTCGTCATCACATTCCTCCTCTAATAGGCCGATACCCCTTAGGGGTATGCTTCACTGTGAAGATATACCCTGGCTGGGTATATGGCAAGTGCGGGGAAACGCAGGCCGGATGCAGGCACGACAAAGCCCTCCGCGGCTGCCGCCAGATGGCGGCCGGCAACGCGGAGGGCTGTCAGGTGCAGGGCAGGACCCCTGCCGGGCCCCTCAGTGCTAGCGGGATTCGATCTGCCGGACCAAATCGGCCGGCAGTTCCTTGTCTGCGGTCCGCAGATTGGCCAGCAGATGGTCGGGGTTGACGGTGCCGACCACGGCACTGGTGAGGTGCTGGTTGTTCAGGACGTAGGCCAGGGCCACCTCGCTGCCCTTCATGCCTTCGATGTCGTTGATGAACCGGTACTTCCGGCCGGCCAGGAACTTGCTGCGGTGGTTGCGCATGGCCCGGAGCAGGTACCAGACGTCGCTCGGGGCCTTGAGCTTGAAGATGTCGCGGGAGTAGAGGGTCTGGGCCAGCGGCGACTTGATCAGCACGCCCATGCCGGCCTCGTGGGCGGCGTCAATCAGCCGGGCGGGAGTGGTGCGGTTGATGATGTTGTACTCGATCATCAGGCTGTCGAACACACCGGCATCCAGCACCTTGCGGGCTCCGGCATTCCCGGTGGAGACGCCCAGATGACCGACCAGGCCCCGGTCCTTGAGCTTCAGCACGGTTTCGATGGCCGCGTCGGCCGGATTCGGGAAGCCGTGGAAGTGCAGCAGGGGGATGTGGTCCAGCTGCAGCCGGCGCAGGCTGGTGAGCACGCTCTGCTCGATGCCCTGCGGCGAGAAATCCTTCACGTGCCGTCCGCCGACCAGCTGGGTGCCGACCTTCGTGGATACGGTCACCTGCCCGGTCCTGCCTTTGAGGATCCGGCCCAGCCGGGCTTCGGCATTGCCGCCACTGTAGTTCGGGCCGGTGTCGAAGAGGTTGACCCCACCCTCGAGCGCCAGCTCAACCAGGCGCCGGGCCTTGCCCTCGTCGAAGGACTTCATACCCCAGTAGCCTCCGGCCCCAAAGCTGATTTCCGAGACCAACAATCCGGTGTTGCCGAGCGGCCGCTGCTTCATGCGCCCGACCCCGCACGGAAACCGCCCCTGAAGGTGACCACTGATTCTCTCCGTCCGTTGATACTGCCAAAAGCCGTCAAAGCGCGCGCAAAAGCGCCGCCGGCAGTTTCCTGCCGCCATGGTGAGCTTAGCCGGTGGCCAGCTTCTTCAGCGGC
>NZ_JAAZSQ010000007.1:83853-124256 GCF_012395835.1 Arthrobacter mobilis | reverse complement strand
TCGACCGCGTTCTGCACGCTCTCCAGCCGGATCCGCCCGGCGCCGTAATCCCGCACAAACGGGTTGGGCATGTTCGCGCAGTCCCCGGCGGCCACGGTCAGCCCGTCCGAGGCCAGCGTGCGGGAATCGACCACGATCCCGTTCTCCACCGCCAGGCCCAGCTGCCCGGCCAGTTCGGTGCGCGGAACCGCGCCCACGCCCACCAGCACCACCTCGGCCGGCACCACCGTCCCGTCCGCCAGCTCCACCCCGGTCACCCTGTCGTGCCGGCCGGTGATCCGCCCGACGGCGGCACCCAGGATCACCTCGGTGCCGCGGCGCCGGTGCGCGTCCAGGTAGAAGCCGCTGGTGGCCTCGGACACCGCCCGCCCGATCAGCCGGGGCGCCGCCTCGATCACCGTCACGTTCCTGCCCTCGGCCCGGGCGCCGGCGGCGACCTCCAGGCCGATGAACCCGCCGCCGACCACGGCCACGTGCCGGGCACCGCGCAGCTGCCCGGCCAGGATCCCGGCCTCGTCGGCGCCGCGCAGGTAGCTCACGCCCTCGAACTCGGACCCCTCGAAGGGGATCTTCCGCGCCGCCGCCCCGGTGGTCAGCGCGAGCCGTTTGAACGGGAACACCCGCCCGGACTCGGCCACGGCCTCACCGCCGCCGTCATCCCGGGCGACCTGGACGATCCGTTCGCGCACGGCCAGCCCGATGCCCTTATCCGCGTACCACTGGTGGGTGCGGAAGGTGAGCATATCGGCCCCCGCCTCCCCCTTGAGGTACTCCTTGGACAGCGGCGGACGCTGGTACGGGGCGTGCGGCTCCTCCCCCACCAGCACCACCTGCTCCGTATCCCCCAGCTCCCGCAGGCTCGTGGCCAGCTGCACCCCCGCCTGGCAGGCACCAATGATGAGCGTGCCACGGGGTTCGGGGTGTCCCCCCAGGGCAGCATCTTCATCCGGAACTCCCGGGAAAGTCTCGCTGGCCATGGTCAAATCTGCGTTTCCGGCGTCTGCACGTGCAGGTCCACGCCATCCTTGAGCTTGATCTGACAGGACAACCGCGAGTTCTCCTGGCGGTCCACGGCCGCGCCGTAGAGCATGTCGTCTTCGACCTCCCCCATCGGGTCCACTGCGTCCTGGCTTTCCGGAGAGACGAAGACGTGGCAGGTGGCGCAGGCCAGGTTGCCGCCGCATTCGGCAACGATCCCGGGAACGCCATTGCGGACCGCCGTCTCCATGACTGAGTCCCCGGCAAAGCCTTCGACGGTGATTTCGCTGCCGTCGAAGGCCGTGAACGTGACGCTGGGCATGGTGCCCACCTCCCTAAGCTCTCCTTCGGCAGTCTGCCGGCAGACCGCGAGCCTTGGAACTATCTAACGCATGACCGGTCGGTATGCCAAGGCTTGGGTTCCGCAGGACTCACTCCGGAAACACCCCTGCCCGGCTGGCGTGGAGCTGCCGGTCAGCAGCGTAGTGGAGCCCCCGGCCGCCGGGACCGCGGGTTGCCAATGACGAAGCCGAGCAGCATCAGCAGGGTGGGGCCCAGCCGGAATGGTGACAATGTGCAGCGCATTGGCAATGCCAAACGTGAGAAAGGTAGCAAAGCTGCTGATCGCAACATCCCGGCCGATGCCGGGACCGAGGTCTTGGTCGTTGCCGTGCCTTCCGTGCTGAGCCTCATCCCGCACAAGGGAGGTGGTCCTTCCCAGTTGGGAAGGACCACCTCCCTTGTGCATCCGGCAGGACCGCGGGTCAGTGCGCTGTCCAGCCGCCGTCCATCGTGTAGCTGGCCCCGGTGACCATCGCGGCGTCGTCGGAGGCCAGCCAGGCAATCAGCGAGGCGACCTCCTCCGGCTCCACCAGGCGCTTGATCGCGTTGCCGGTCAGCATGATCCTGCCGAGCACCTCGGCTTCGGGGATGCCGTGGACGGCGGCCTGCTCCGCGATCTGCTTCTCCACCAGCGGGGTGCGCACGTAGCCGGGATTAACGCAGTTGCTGGTCACCCCGTGCTCCCCGCCTTCCAGGGCGGTGACCTTGGACAGCCCTTCGAGCCCGTGCTTGGCCGAGACGTACGCGCTCTTGAAGGCGGACGCCCGCAGGCCGTGGACGGAGGAGACGTTGATGATGCGGCCGAAATTGTTCGCGTACATCCCCGGCAGGGCGGCGCGGATCAGCAGGAACGGGACCTCGAGCATCAGCGTGAGGATGCGGCGGAAGTCCTGCGGATCGAAGTCCTCGATGGGGCTGACCCGCTGGAACCCGGCGTTGTTGACCAGGATGTCCACGCCGTCCAGGGCCTCCGTGAGCCGGGCCGGCTCCAGCTGGGCCGGGTCCAGCAGGTCGACCTCCCAGCTGGAGCCGCCCACCTCCCCGGCCACCGCGGCGGCCGCAGCCCCGTCCAGGTCGGCGACGACGACGTCGGCTCCGCGCGCTGCGAGCGTCCGGGCCGTCGCGGCGCCGATGCCGCCGGCGCCTCCGGTGACCAGGGCACGCCGGCCCTTCAGCGGCAGGTGCTGCTCGCCCACGGATGGTGCGCCGGTCATGCGTTCCCCCGGGCGGCCGGCGCCAGGCCGTGCCGCCGCGCGTCCGCGGCGTCGACGTCGTGCAGCGAGATGCCCCGGGTCTCCTTCAGGGTGAGGACGGCGACGAGGGTGACGACGCAGGCAGCCACCAGGTAGAGGGCCACCGGCACCCAGGACCCGGACTGCTGCAGCAGCGCCGTCGCGATGATCGGGGCCAGCGAACCGGCCAGGATGGACGTCACCTGGTAGCCCAGCGAGACCCCGGAGTAGCGCATGCGGGTGGGGAACATCTCGGACATGATGGCCGGCTGGCCGGCGTACATCAGGGCGTGGAAGCACAGGCCGATGGTGACTGCCAGGATGATGATCACGGGCTGACGGGTATCGAACATCGGGAAGGCGAAGAACGCCCACACCGCGCCCAGGACCGCTCCGGCCAGGTAGACGGGCCGGCGGCCGAAGCTGTCCGAGAGCCGTCCCACCAGCGGGATGACGGCGAAGTGGACCACGTGCGCGATCAGCAGGGCGAGCAGCAGCTGGCTGGTGTCGTACTGGTGCACGGTCTTCAGGTAGACGATCGAGAAGCTGACGATGATGTAGTACAGGATGTTCTCGGCAAAGCGCAGGCCCATCGCCCCCAGCACGCCGCGGGGGTACTTCCTGACCACCTCGAGCACGCCGTAGCTGACGGCCTTCTCCGCCTCGACCTGGGCGCGCGCTTCCAGGAAGATCGGCGCCTCGGACACGTGGGTGCGGATGTAGTAGCCGACGATCACGATCACTGCCGAGACCCAGAAGGCGACCCGCCAGCCCCAGCCGAGGAACTGGTCCGCCGGCAGGATCCAGGACATGCTCAGCAGCACCAGCGTGGCGAGCAGGTTGCCGACCGGCACCGCGGCCTGCGGCCAGCTGGACCAGAAGCCGCGGGCGTTCTTCGGGCTGTGCTCGGCCACGAGGAGCACCGCGCCGCCCCATTCGCCGCCGACGGCGAAGCCCTGGATGAAGCGCAGGATTACCAGCAGGGCCGGCGCCCAGTAGCCGATGGAGTTGAAGCCGGGCAGGCAGCCCATCAGGAAGGTGGCGACACCGACCAGGATGATGGTCACCTGCAGCGTGTGCTTGCGGCCGAGCTTGTCGCCGATCTGGCCGAAGACGATGCCGCCGAGGGGCCGGGCCACGAACCCGACGGCGTAGGTCAGGAACGCGGCGATGATGCCGTCCAGTTCGGTGCCGGCGTCCGGGAAGAAGAACTGGCCGAACACCAGGCTGGCCGCGGTCGCATAGAGGAAGAACTCGTACCACTCCACCACCGTGCCGACCATGGAGGCGGCGACGATCTTCCGCAGCCCGGTCGGTTCTGCCCCTGCCGGCTCCCGGCCTGCCGCGGCGCGGCCCGGCCCGGCGGTGCCGCCCGCATCGTTGCGTTGATTGACACTCATGGCTCTCCTTCGCGGCGTCCACAGCGACGCCTGACATGACATTCCGTTGCTGCCCACCTGCGGTTCAGCGTATGTGACCGGCAACACGGCCGGGCTCCCCCGAGTATGTCCGGCCGGCTGCCTGTGCATCAATGGCCACTTGTGCACGGAAGGAGTGCACAATTGCAGATATGAGCCTTCCCAGCATTCCGCCGGCCCAGCTGCCCCACCCCGACGACCTGCTCGTGCTCCTGGCCGTGTCCCGTACCGGAAGGTTTACGACGGCGGCGGAGAGCCTTGGCCTGAACCACACCACCGTCTCGCGGCGTATCGCCGCCCTGGAGAAAACGCTCGGCGGCCGGGTGCTGGCCCGGACCGTCGGCGGCTGGGAGCTGACCGATCTGGGGCGCCGGGCGGTCCACGCGGCGGAGGGCGTGGAGGCTGCCGTGGCGCTGCTGAACCGGCAGGAGGAAAAGGCAGACGCCATCTCCGGAGTCGTCCGGATGTCGGCCACGGACGGCTTCAGCGCCTATATCGTGGCCCCGGCGGTCGCAGCCCTGCAGCGTGAGCATCCGCGGCTGAGCGTGGAGATCGTGACCGTCACGCGCCGGGCGCTGCAGCACCGCTCCGGCCTGGACATCGAGGTGGTGGTGGGCGAACCGCAGGTGCACCGGGCGGAGGCATTCCAGCTCGGCTCCTACGTGCTGGGCATGTACGCTTCGCGGGACTACCTGGCCGCGCGGGGGACGCCGGCCACGGTGAAGGAACTCGTGCAGCATCCGCTGGTGTATTTCGTGGACTCCATGCTCCAGGTGGACGACCTCGACGCCCCGCGCCGGCTGGTGCCCTCCATGCGCGACGGCCTGAGCTGCACCAACGTCTTCGTCCACGTGGAAGCGACCCGCGCGGGCGCCGGGATCGGCTTCCTGCCGTGCTTCATGGCGGACCGCCACCCCGACCTGGTGCGGCTGCTGCCGGACGACTTCGCCGAAGAGCTCCCGTACTGGATGGTGCTGCGCCCGGATTCGCTCCGCCAGCCCGCCGTCGCCGCGGTAGCCCAGGCGCTGCGCCGGCAGACCGCCGCCATGCAGCCCACCCTTTTGGGCCAGAAGCCGCCGTCGGACGGGTGACACGTGCCGGCAGCGGCCGGCTTCCCGCGGGGAAGCCGGCCGCCGTTACTGCAGGTTCCGCTACGTGCCGGGCGTCCTCGGTTCCAGGCCCAGGCTGGCCGCCAGTTCTTCCTCGGTGGTCCCCTCGAGCTCGTCCGCCCGGGTGAGCAGCAGGTCGATGGCCAGCCGCAGCAGGGTGTTGTCGGTGATCCTCTCCCCCGTGGTTTTTCCGCCGGGCAGGCGCCTGCCGTTGTTCAGGCGCCGGGCGAGCACGGTGAGCGCGTCGGCCTGGTCGTCGTAGACCCGGGCTTCCCGGCGCCGCAGCTGCAGGTACTTCGGCACTCTGTCAGTCGCGGACTCTGCCGGCTCCGCGGTGGGCAATCCCCCCGCGGGCATCCCGGTGTCAGATGCTGGTTCCGGCGCGGCGTCCTCCCGGTTGGCCCGGATGAGCCGGCTGAGGCCCTTATCCCCCGCCGTCCGCGGCGCCAGCCCGGTCAAGGTGCGGCGTGCCGGCGCGGTCATCGAGCTGCCCCCGCCTTGGCAGGGGCCGCTGCGGGCGCTGCGGCTTCACTGGCGGTAATGCGCGCAATGATCTCTTCACCCAGGGCCTGGAAGTCCTCGGCCACGCCGACGGCGCTTTTGGACCGCGGCCCGTCGTGCTGGACGTTGTTGCGCCGCAGCTCCCACCACTTGGGTGCGGCCAGGAGGGCTTCTTCGAGTTCGAAGGCGAGCAGTCCGCGCTCCCGGCTCTCCTGCGCGGCGGCCTCGGCGTGCCGGATGGTCGCCGAAAGAATGGGCGCGCCCTGGCCCAGGTCCTCCTGGATGCCGTCCCGTGCGGCCTCCACCACGCGGTGCGCCGAGCGGTTGACACCGAAGAGGACCACGCCCAGGAGGTCCAGGTTGGGGTTGATGTCGATGACCGCGTCCAGCCGGCGGGCCACGTCCCGCAGCCCCTTCCGGGAGGAGGCATCCGTCTTCACCGGGATCAGGGCCCACCGCGCGGCTGCGAGCGCGGCCTGCTGCAGAGTTTCCTGGCCGGGCGGGCAATCGACGAAGATGAGGTCGTAGTTGGCAGCCAGCGGAGCGAGCGCGTTGGCCAGGGCCGACTTGGCAGCGGACGGATCCTTGCGGGCCTTCATGGTCAGCCCTGCCGCGGCCTTGTCCAGGTGGGCTCCGCCCATGAGCACGTCGAGGTTCCCGCGGATGCCGGTTGCGGGCTTCGCGGCGCTGCCGGAGGCCAGGGTGCGCGACAGCGCCAGTCCGTCGTCGTTGACGGGCTTGTTCGTGTAGCCGAGTTCCTCGGCGAGGTTGCCCTGCGGGTCCATGTCCACCAGCAGGACCCGGTAGCCGCTGGCGGCCAGCATGCCGCCGATGTTGGCGGTAATGGTTGTCTTGCCGACCCCGCCCTTGCCGTTGACGACGGCGACGACGCGTTCAAGGCCCTGTCTCATGATCCCTCCTCGGTCATGAGCGTTACCTTTTCACGCGTTTGGCCGGAATTGCCGGAGGCGCGCCGGAAGTCTGTTAGTTGGTGATTGTGCCACTTCCGGACTCTGGAAGTCTGCGGGTCAGTGGCTGCCAAGCGGCCGGCGTCCCGGCCCGGGATCGCCCGCGTAGGCTTGGGCGATCTCCAGCCAGCGCTGCGCGTCCGCTCCCCGGGCCTCGAGCCGGCAGTCGGCGCGGTGGCGCCGGCGCGTGGCCAGCAGCGCGAAGTCCAGCGCCTGGCCCGCCACGCGCTGCGCCGCGTCCTCCGGCCCCCAGCCCCAGGATTCGCCGTCGTACGCCAACTCGATCCGGAACGGTTCGGCCGGTGCCGGCAGTCCGCGCCCGCGAAAGGAGAAGTCCCGCGCGGCGACGGCCAGGTGCGCCACGTGCCTCAGCCGCGGCGAGGCAACCGGCGGCAGCCCGAGCGCGTCGCGGATGTCCTGCCCATGGGCGAAGGTCTCCATGATCCGGGCACTGGCAGCCATGGCGGCCCCCATGGGCGGGCCGATCCAGGGGATCCGCCGCCCCGGCGGATGTCCGGCCAGCGCCGCGGCGAGCACTTGCCGGCCGGCGGCCCAGCGGGCCAGCAGCGCGGGCACCGGGACAGCCCCGCCCTCGTGCGCCGCAGTGTCTATGAGAGCCGGATCGGCGGCGGCGAGCCGGGCAAAGCGCTCCGGCTCGCGCAGCGCGGCCAGCAGCGCCTCATCCGTCCAGTCCAGGTGGGCGACCTGGTGGCGTACGGTCCAGTCAGGGGCGGGGGTGGGCAGGTCCCACTCCCTGGGCCCGATCCCCCGGAGCACGGCCTCCAGCCCGGTGCTCTCCTGTTCCAGGTCCCGGAGCAACTCCTGCAGGTCAACGGCCACTGGATCCCACCTTCCATCGTTAGATCTTGAGGAGTCGGACTCTTACTATGTCTCAGTGACCGTACTTGATGCCGTGCCGGCCTTCGCCGTGGTGGCCGGGGTGCTGACTCTCGTGCCGGGGCTGGACACCGCCTTGGTCCTGCGGTCCTCCTTCACCCGCACCCGCACCTATGCGTGGGCCACCGCCACCGGGATAGCCACCGGAGCCATGGTCTGGGGCATCGCTGCAGCCGGGGGAGTTTCGGCCCTGCTGACCGCTTCGGAGACTGCCTATCGGATCCTCACCACTGCCGGAGCAGGGTACATGCTCTGGCTCGGGGTGTCGATGACCTGGAAATCCTTCCGGGGCCGGCGGCAGCTGGACGCCCCTGTCGACGCGCCCCCGCCGGCATTGGCCGGTTCGGCCCGGCAGGGGTGGTTGACCGGAGTCTTTACCAACCTGCTCAATCCCAAGGTCGGCGTCTTCTACATCGCCACCATCCCGCAGTTCCTGCCCACCGGGACCTCACCTTTGTTGATGGGAGCGGTACTGGCCGGGGTGCACTGCCTGCTGACCCTGGCGTGGTTCGCAGTGCTGATTCTCGGCGGGAGCTACGCCAAACGCTGGATGGGCAATCCGCGGGCACTGGCAGTGATCGACCGGCTGACCGGGTTGGTCCTGGTTGGCTTCGGCGGCAAGCTCATCACTGAGTCATTGCCGGCCGGGCCAGTGGCCTTCCCGACGGCGCCCCGCCTGGCTTGACCTCGCAACGGCACCTGCTGTCCTGACGGCTACAGCTGCTGCCAGGATGTCCTGCTGGTGTCGGGCTACACCCGGGAACTGCCCGTTCCGGACATAGTCACGGTTATCGGCAGATAAGGGTCGACGGGCCGTTCGGCTTCGCCAGCCGCATCTAGAGATGTACGGTCCGCTGGCGGATGTCCGTGGCGTTTACCTCAATCTCGACCTTATCTGCGGGGCATCAAAGACAGAATTCAAGACAGGACTTTCCCGGGTGCCTGTCAGAGTCGGCATTGCCCGGCTCCTGCCCGATGAAGCATCACGATCTTTTCGGGCAGCCTCGCCCACGAAGAGGATGTCCTGCAGCGTCCGCGACACGCTGCTGTCTTGTCCTCAGGCGACTTCGTCCGAGGCGCGGCCCGTCCATTCAGCCAGGCGGACGTCAACGCCTGCGTCAAGGAACGGACGCAGCGACTCCTGGGCGGCGCCCGGGTCGGTTACCAAGATCCAGCCGGCGGGCAATCGCGCCCAGGCATGGAAGGGGGCGCGGCCCAGCTTGGACGCGTCTGCCAGGACAACGACCTCCCGGGCCCGGCGGCACATGAGTTCCTTGAGCCGGGTTTGCTGCAGGTCGGCTTCGCAGATGGCGCCGTCGGCTGTAACGCCGTCAGCCCCAAGGAAGACGCGGTCGTAGGTCATGCGCTCAAGAGCCGCCTCGGTCAAGGGTCCGACGAATCCCTGGCTGGGGTGCCGCAGAGTGCCGCCCAGGCATTCCACGTGCACTCCGTCAGCCTCTGCAAGTTCCTCCAGCACGGCCAGCGAGGTCGTGGCGACGGTCAGGGAGATGTCCTCCCGTAATTCGTGCGCCAGGGCTGCCACTGTGGACCCGGCGTCCAGAAGCACTGTTTCGCCGTCGTGGACCAGTGTGCGGGCATAGCGGGCGATTGCGCGCTTCGCCTCGGCGGCTTCCTGGTGCCGTTGCCGGAAGGTCGGTTCGGGTATCTGGGCGTTGATCGCCATGGCCCCGCCGTAGGTCCGTGCGATCTTGCCTTCGCTGGTCAGACGGGCAAGGTCCCGCCGGATGGTGGAGGCGGTCACCTCGAAGCGGCGGGAGAGTTCCTCGACGCTGGCCAGGCCACTGGTATGGGCCAGCAGGACGATTTCGCTCCGGCGCTCCCGTGCACTGGCGGTCATGGCATCCTCCCTGATGGTCCTAGGCAGCCGGGCTGGGAGACATTTCCACGGCCTGGCGCAGTGCTTCAATCATGCTACCGATCTCCACGGTGCCTTTGCCCGCGATGTCGAAGGCCGTGCCGTGGTCCACCGATGTGCGGATCACCGGCAGTCCTACGGTGATGTTGACGCCGGCCTCGATACCGAGCACCTTGACCGGTCCGTGACCCTGGTCGTGGTACATCGCCACGATCAGGTCATAGTCTCCCCGGCCGGCCAGGAAGAAGGCCGTGTCCGCGGGCAGCGGTCCGACGGCGTTGATTCCGTCGGCGCGGAGTTTCTCCAGGGCGGGAATAATCTTTTCCTCTTCCTCCCCGTGGCCGAAAAGCCCGTTCTCCCCGGCATGCGGGTTGATGGCGCAGACGCCGATTTTCGGATCAGGTACCCCGGCCCGCTGCAGCGCTTCATATCCGCGGCGCACGGTCCGCTCCACCAGGCCCGGGTTGATCTTGGCGATGGCATCAATCAGCCCGATATGGGTAGTGACGTGGATGACCTTCACCTTCGGGGTGGAGAGCATCATGGACACTTCCTCTACGCCCATGAAGTGGGCGAGCAGTTCAGTGTGGCCCGGATAGATGTGGCCGGCTTTGTGCAGGGCAGCTTTGTTCAGCGGGGCGGTGCAGATCCCTTGGACTTTTCCTGCCATCCCGAGTTCGCAGGCTATGCGGATGTAGTGGTAGGCGGCGTTGCCTGCGGCGGCGGACTCCTGTCCCCAGGGCAGGTCTTCGGGCAGCAGTTTCGGGTCGATGACGTTAATGCGGCCCGGCTCGAAGACTGCCTCGGAGACGTCGCCGATTTCCACAATCCTGGCGGTGACGCCGAGGACGGCTGCTGCTAGTTGCAGCCGGTGGACGTCACCGATGACCACGGGCCGGCCTGCCCGGTACGCGGCGCTGTCCAGCAGCGCGCCGACGGTGACCTCGGGTCCGACGCCGGCGCCGTCCCCCATGGTGACGGCGATATAGGGGCGGGTGTCGGAGGGATTGTTCATGGAGGCTCCAGTTTCTTGGGTGGCGGATTCCATGCTGCGCATTCTGCGCAGCATGGTGGTCAGTTCAAGCAGGACGGCTGGCGTGCCGAAGCTGCCGGGTTTGGAAGCGATGAGCCGGCCGTCCGACGCCAGGCTGACGACGGCGCCGTGCTGGACCTGGCCCAGAGGTCGCAGGAAGGTAAGGCCGAGGCGGTCCAGCACCTCGCGGGCCGTTTCCCCGCCGGTCAGGACCAGGTCTGTCGACGGAACACCGGACAGCACGGCCGCGGCGGTGTCAGCCAGACGGGCGACCACGAGGGCGGGATCCGCCTGCACACCGGGCTGGACGGTCAGAGCCGCGGTGCTGCCGCCGCGCAGCGTGTGCTGAATCTCCTGCACCGTCTCTGGTCCCGTTTCCGCCGTCTGGACGTCGAAGACTGCAACGGATGCTCCGCGCAGCTGCCCTACCTGTTCCACGGCGGCACCGGAGGCGGACCCGACGACCACAAGAACAGGCCGGGGTCCCGTGCCTTGCACGCCGCGGGCAGGAATCTGCGGAGCAGCCTCCGGCCGGCAGGCAGCCGGTGCCAGCTGGGCTGCCAGCGCCCCGGCCAGGGCACCGGTTCCCACCAGGACCAGGCGGTCCCCGCCGGCACGAAATCCGAGCTGCCGGACGGCGGCCGCGACCGCCGCAAGATCCTGCTCCGTTTCCCCGTCGACGATGACCGCCTCGGCTGTCTCCAGCGCTTCACGCAGTGCCGGAGCCAGGCCCTCTTGCCTGACCTTCTGCAACGGCAGGACTGCGGTGCTCAAGCCGGGCAACAGGTCGGAGATGCTTTGTGGGGCGCCTGCCGGTTCCAGCGCCCAGGTTCCTGACTGCCCCAGCGGGACTCCGTCCACGTAGGGGGCACCGCCGGAGACCGTACGCCGCAGCGGCGGAAGGGCACCGGCAATGACCGGGCGCCATCCGGCTTCCCGCAGGGCCAGCAGTTCCGGGCCGATGTTGCCGCGCCAGAGGGAATCGATTTTCTTGAACAGCATGGTTTTGGCGTCTGCATTCCGGCTAATGGCCCTTGCAACGGCGGCCTTGGCGCGCTCGGCCGGGAGGTTGCGGCTGTGCGTATCCCGCACGATCACCTCGACGCTCCCGCCCGCGAACTGTCCGTCTTCCCCTGTAAGGATCGCGGTGGCCAGGCCGTGTCGCCGGAACTGTTCGGCAACTTCGGCGGCACCGGAAAAATCATCGGCGAGGACGCTGATGCGGTTCATGATCGTGTTGCTTCCATAACGGGAAACTCCTGGCATTGCAGGTTCGGCGCTGCGTTACGCGGACCGGCTCGGTAAGGGAAGAGTATTCGGGGGTCTGCCACTATGGTGCCACGGTTGCGCGAAATGCGCTAGGAGCGTTGCGCGAAACGCGCATCTATGGGAGAGTGATCCACACAACATCAGTCGAGCCGTAGTGGTCCAGCCTGCTCAATGCGCCCGCTCTTGCCGGACCTGCTGATCCGCTACGAACCATCAATCGAAAGGTCGATGATGACCGCTCCTTTCGCAGGGCACGAGATTTCCCGCCGGAGCCTGCTGCAGTTCGGAGCTGCCGCCGGGTTCCTGCTGGGTACCGGTGCGCTGACAGGCTGCGCCGGCCCCACCGGACTTCCCGGGGCGGATACGCTGACCCTGGCGCTGAACCGCTCGCTGGTCAGCCTGGACAACAAGCTGAACCAGTTCGACGCCGCCGTCACCGTCCAGCGGGCCGTGCGGCAGGCACTAACCGCCATCGGGCCCGAGATCAAGCCCGTGCCGGTGCTGGCGGACCGGTTCGAAATGACCGGAGATACGCAGTGGACCGTGCGTCTGCGCGAAGGCATCCGGTACTCCGACGGGTCCCCCGTAACCATCGAGGATGTCTCAACTGCGCTGAAGATGTACCGGCAGGTACAGGGTTCCTTCGTGGCAGGCTTTTTCCCGGAGTTCCCCACTGTCGTCCCGGTGGACGGACGTACCTTCACCCTCGAGTCCGAAAAGCCCATCCCCATCCTCGATGCTTTGATGAGCATGATCCTGATTACGCCGGCGGCGCAGAACAAGCCGGAGGAACTGCAGACCGGTGTCGGGACCGGACCCTACGTGGTGAAGAAGTTCAACCGCGGCGCCGGCACTTACAGCCTGCAGCGCAATCCCAACTACTGGGGCGAACCGGCAGCCATCGAAAACGTTGAGGTGCGCTTCCTGCCGGAGGAGTCCAGCCGTGTCATCGCGCTGCGCAGCGGCGAAGTGGATGTCATCGACACCATTACGCCCGATTCACGCGAACAGCTTGCGGGACTGCCCGGCGTTGTCCTGAAAGAGGCTTCCAGCCTGCGGTTGAACCAGATCTTCTACAACTTCCGCAAGCCGGCCGGCCACCCGCTCAGCGACGTGCGCGTGCGCCAGGCACTCAGCCATGCGGTCAACGGTGAAGCCCTGGTCAAGGACGTCATGGTGGATTCAGTAACCCAGGCGGAGGGGGTGACTCCCTCCAGCCTGTTCGGTTACACCAGGACCGGAAGCTATGTTTACAATCCGGCCAAAGCCAAGCAGATGCTCAAAGAGGCCGGCGTCACCGACCTCAAACTCAAAATCATCTGGGAAACGGGTGAATTTCCCAGCGACACCTCCGTCATGGAGGCACTCGTCGAGATGTTCGGCGACATCGGAGTAGCGGCCGAACTCCAGCAGTTCGAGCCCGGCGGCAATATCCTGGCCTGGCGCCAGGGCAAGGCCGGGGACTGGGATCTGCTCGGCAACGGTTTCCCCAGCCCGACGGGTCTGGCGATCACCATGCTCCAGGGCATGTACGCGGGTACCGCCGAGAAGGAAAAAACGCGGGACACCTACCAGGGTTACGTCGTGCCCTCAGTGACGGCCAAAATCACGGCCGCTTCGTCCGAAGTAGACCCGGTCCGCCGCGAAAAGCTCCTGGCCGAGGCCCAACAGGCAGTGTGGGATACCTGGCCGTGTGCCTGGGCCTTCGTCCCCAAGTCGGTGCTCGCCCACACGGACCGGGTCCAGGGGCTGACCCTGTCCGCAAACAATTCCTATCCCTTGGCCGATGTTCGGTTGGAGAGCTGATCAATGACCACTTACCTGATCAAACGCCTGGGCCAGGGACTGCTGACGGTCTTCCTCACGGTCTCCACCGTCTTCATCCTCATCCGCCTGGCTCCCGGCGACCCGGCCGTCGCCTACGCCGGCCCGCTGGCCACCACCGAGCAGCTTGCCAAGGTGCGCCAGCAGTTCGGCCTCGACCTGCCCGTGCTGGAACAGTACTGGATCTTCCTCCAGCAGCTCTTCACCGGCAACCTGGGCACTTCCTACTCCTTCCAGGCCCCGGCACTGCAAGTAGTCCTCGAACGCATGCCCTACACCCTGACCCTGGCCACGTCCGCGATTCTCGTGGCGGCCATCGTCTCGATCCCCTTGGGCGTCTGGATGGCAAAGCGCACCGACACCGGGAAGGAACTGGGCGCCAACATCCTCACCATCGCCGGCCAGTCCATGCCGGACTTTTGGACCGGAATCATGCTGCTGACCGCCTTCGCCGTGCTGATTCCGGTCTTCCCTGCCTCCGGCTTCGCAACCTGGGGCGGGCTGGTCCTGCCAACCATCACCATCGCCATCCTCCAGGTCGCACTGATCTCCCGGATGGTCCGGCGGGAGATGGCCTCGAACTTCGCCGCCCCCTACCTGACGGTGGCGCGCTCCCGGGGCGTATCTGAACGAACCCTGACCTGGCGCTACGCAATGGGGAATTCCGCCATACCGGTGTTCACGGCCCTGGGCACCCGATTCGCAGCGATGCTCAATGGCGTCGTCGTCGTCGAGGTTGTCTTCGCCTGGCCCGGCGTCGGTTCACTCATCGTCCGAGCATTGGAAACCCGGGACTACCCGCTGATCCAGGCCACGGTCCTGGTCACCGCGCTGCTGGCCGTTCTTGTCCAGCTGCTCATCGATCTGGCCTATCCCCTGCTGGATCCCCGCGTCCGACTTGGAAAGGCAGGCTCCGCATGAGCACCACCAACACCCTCCCCCCGGCCGCCCTCCGGCCTTCGGCGGTAACGCCCCGCGACATCGCGCGCTCGGCTGCTGTCCGCCGGGAACGGGCTGCCAAACTGAAGCTGTGGATAGGCGCTGCCTGCACCCTCCTCGTGGTTCTGCCCATAGCCCTGGCCCAGGTCCTGCCGCTGGCGGATGCCAATGCCCAGGACCTGTCGCAGCGGCGATTGGCTCCGCTGGTGGCCGGGCACCTCTTCGGCACCGACCAGTTGGGCCGGGACCTGCTCTCCCGGGTGTTGCACGGAGGCCAGGTCTCCCTCACCATTGGCCTGCTGGCGGTTCTGGTTTCCGGCGCCATCGGCATCATCCTCGGGGCCGCCGCCGGCTTCTACGGCAAATGGATCGACACCATCGTCTCCCGCCTGCTCGAAGCACAGATGTCGCTGCCCCTGTTGATGATGCTGCTCCTGGTGGTCGCGCTCTTCGGTCCGTCCATTCCGGTGATCACCTTCGTCATCGCCATTGCCCAGTGGCCCGAAGTTGCACGGCTGACCCGTTCCCTGGTCCTGGTCGAACGCGAGAAGCCCTACGTGGCTGCCGCCCGGGTGCTCGGCCTTCACAGGATCAACATTCTGCTCCGCCATGTCATCCCGAATGTGTTCAAGCAGGCCAGCCTGGTAGTGCTGCTGCTTCTGGCCCAAGCCGTACTGCTTGAAAGCGCACTCAGCTTCCTTGGCGCCGGCCCGCAAAGGCCCTTCGCCACCTGGGGCCGGATCATTTCCGACGGCCAGGATTACATCACCACCTCGTGGTGGATGGTCACATTGCCCGGCCTGTTCATCGTTCTGCTGGTGATCGGCGTGAACCTTTTGGGTGACGGCCTGCGGGACCGTTCCCGCCGCAAGAAGAAGGAAGCCTGAGATGACCCTGACAGACCAGGCGGCTGCCCGCCGAAGCAGCGCAGCGCCTCTGCTGCACGTCGAAGACCTTCAGATTGAACTGATCACCCCGAACGGCATCGTCCGGGCGGTCGACGGCGTCTCGTTCAGCATCGGACGAGGTGAGACCGTGACCATCATCGGCGAATCCGGTTCCGGTAAGTCGACGACGGCGATGGGCGTGCTCCAGCTGCTACCGCCGGACCTGGCCGTGCTCTCCGGGCATGTCTCCATCGCCGGCCGCGACGTCCTGTCCGACCGCAAGGCCATCACCTCCGTCCGTGGGCGCAGCATCGCCCTGATCCCGCAGGACCCGATGACGGCCCTGAGCCCCGTGCATTCGATCGGACGGCAGATGACCGAGGCCATCCGCATTGCCGGCGCCGCCGACTCCACCCAGGCTGCCCGGGAGCGCGCGGTCCTCCTCCTGCAGCAGGTCCATATCCCGGACCCGGCCTCTCAACTGAAGAAGTATCCACATCAGCTCTCCGGCGGCATGCTGCAGCGGGTGCTCATAGCCATCGCCCTGGCCAGCGAACCGGAACTTCTGGTGGCAGATGAACCCACGTCCGCCCTGGACGTCACGGTTCAGGCAGGCATCCTGGACCTGCTGCTGGAACTGCAGGAACAGCGCGGTATCGGAATCCTCATGATCACGCACGACCTCGGAGTCGCCAGGCTGGTCTCGGACCGGATCCACGTCATGAAGAACGGCGTCTTCGTCGAATCCGGGGACGTGCGCCAGATCGTGGACGCACCGCAACAGGACTACACCCGCAAGCTGCTCGCCGCCGTACCCACCCTCGGGGAATGGGACGAGACCGATTCCCCCACGGTGCCGGAGGCAGCCGGAAAGGACCCGCGCCATGTCTGAACCATTCCTCTCCGTACAGAACCTGGTCGTGGAATACCACGTCCACGGCGGCAGCGTTCGCGCCGTGAACGACGTCTCCTTCACCGCGGACCGGGGCAGCACACTGGCCATCGTCGGCGAGTCAGGCTGCGGCAAATCCACCGTCGCCAAAGCCCTTATGCGCCTGCTCCAGCCCGCGGGCGGAAAAATCCTCCTCGACGGCACAGACCTCGCATCCCTGCCCGAGTCCCGGCTGCGCCCCCTGCGCCACAAATTCCAGATGGTCTTCCAGGACCCGTACGGATCCCTCGACCCCCACCTGTCCGCGCAGGACATCGTGGCCGAACCCCTCAAGCTGCGCGGCGTCAGATCCAAGACCGAGCGCAGCAAGGAAGCCGCCCGCCTCATCGACCGCGTCGGCCTGCCCTCCTCCGCCCTGGACCGCCGCCCGGCAGAGTTCTCCGGCGGTCAGCGCCAGCGTATCGGCATCGCACGCGCACTCGCCTCCAGGCCTCAACTGCTGGTCTGTGACGAAGCCACCAGTGCCCTGGACGTCTCAGTCCAGGCCCAGGTTCTGGAACTCCTCCGTGAAATCCAGGCGGACACGGGCATCACCTATGTCTTCATCTCCCACAACCTGGGAGTCGTTCAGGAGATCAGCGACCATGTCCTGGTCATGCGCCGCGGGGAGGTAGTCGAGAACGGCACCACATCGCAGGTCCTCACCAGGCCGCAGGCTGACTACACGCGCCGGCTGCGCCGGGCCGCCCTGGACCCTGCAACCATGCACGGGATCAAACCCCGCCACGTCGTATCCTCGCTCGCCCTCAAGACCCCGGCCTAAGCCAGACAAGGACACTCATGACCATCCCACTCAACCAGACCGCCCCGTCACGGCAGCTGCCGGGGATCTCCAAGCTCGTCCTGGGCACCATGACGTTCGGAGACACCGCCGACGAAGCCACCGCCGCCGAGATGCTCGACACCGCCCTCGCCGCCGGCATCACCGCCGTCGACACCGCCAACGCCTACGTGGGCGGAGCCACCGAGGACATGCTCGGACGCCTGCTCCGGGGCCGCAGGGACAGCGTATTCCTTGCATCCAAGGCAGGCATGCCGCACGCCGATGCAGGCGGCCGGCCCTTGCTGTCCGCCCCGGCATTGCGCGCCTCGGTGGAAGGCAGCCTCCGGCGGCTGCAGACCGACCGGCTGGACCTGTTCTACCTCCACCAGCCGGACCGCCAGACTCCCCTGGAGGAAACCCTCGGCACCGTCGCGGAACTGGCCGCGGAGGGCAAGATCCTGGCACTTGGCGTATCCAATTACGCCGCCTGGCAGATCGCTGACGTGGAGCACACCGCCGCCGCCGTCGGAGCCCCCCGTCCCGTCGTGGCCCAACAGCTCTACAACCTCGTCGCCCGCCGCGTCGAAGAGGAATACCTGGAATTTGCCGCCCGCCACAGCCTGCACACCATGGTCTACAACCCGCTCGGAGGAGGGCTGCTCACCGGCCGCCACAACTTCAATGAGAAACCTGCAGAGGGCCGTTTCGGCGACTCCAAGCTGGCCGCCATGTACACCCAGCGCTACTGGGACCGTCAGCTGTTTGACGCCGTCGAACAGCTGACCCGGATCGCCGGCGAAGCCGGCGTCAGCCTCGTCGAACTGGCCCTGCGGTGGCTGGCCCACCGTCCGGGCGTCGATTCCATGCTTCTGGGCGGCTCCAGGGCGGCACAGCTGCAGGCCAACCTGGAGGCCGTGGCGAAGGGACCCCTCGCCCAGGACATCGTCGCTGCCTGCGATGAGGTCGGCTCCGCGCTGCGCGGCCCGATGCCCGCCTACAACCGCTAACCCCGTGTCAAACTTCAGGCGGCTCCCAGAGTTTGCCGTCCTGTTCCAGTACCGGACCGATCCGAGAAGAAAGCAGCACTGATGACATCCCCCGTAGCTCTGGAATTTGCCCGAAAGATCCGTGCCCGTGAACACGCCGTCGGATACTGGATTGTCATGGACGCGCCGGTGGCAACCGAACGCATTGCCCGGCTGGGCTATGACTACGTCGCCGTGGATGCCCAGCACGGCCTGCTGGGCTACTCCGGCGTACTCAACGGCATGCTCGCCATTGACGCCGGGAACACGTCAGCGGGAGTCGTCCGCGTCGAATCCAACGACCTGACGGCCATCGGCAAAGCCCTTGACGCCGGCGCCGCGGGCATCATCGTGCCCCTCGTGAACACTGCAGCCGACGCCGCGGCAGCGGTCTCGGCCGCGAAATACCCGCCGCTCGGCGGCCGCTCCTACGGCCCCATGCGGTCCGCCTTGCGAATCGGGCCGGTCCCGGCAGAAGCCAACGACACAACGCTGGTTTTCGCGATGATCGAAACCCCCGACGGACTGGCAAACGTAGAGCAGATTGCCGCGACCCCGGGACTCGACGGCGTCTACGTGGGCCCCTCCGACCTGACCCTGGCGGTCGGCGGCGCCTTCCCAGGCGACCCGGCCGTAGCCGGCGAATTCGAAGAGGCGCTGGAGAAGGTGGCAAAAGCCGCCGAAGCCGCCGGCATCGCCGCCGGCATCCACACCGCCGACGGCGCCCTGGCCAGCAAGCGGCTCAGGCAGGGCTACACGTTCGCCACCGTCGCCTCCGACCTTGTCCACCTGGAAGCCGTAGCACGGCAGCACCTCAACGCCGCACTCGAAGACTGAACCCGGAGACCGTCCTGACCATGAACTCCTATGACACCATCACCCCTGACGGCAAGCTTCACAATGACGGGGACCTGGCCTACGCCTACCTTCCGGCACCCACGGTGCAAAGCCATGCCGCGAACCTGATGACCCTGCCGGACGGCCGCCTTGGCTGCGTCTGGTTCGGCGGCACGCAGGAAGGCGTCCCCGACATCTCCGTCTGGTTCTCCACCCTCTCCCCCGGCAGCGCGGCCTGGTCAGAACCGGTCCGCCTCTCCGACGACCCCGCCCGGTCCGAGCAGAACCCCATACTCTTCAACGCCCCCGACGGACGGGTCTGGCTGCTTTACACCGCCCAACTGGCCGGAAACCAGGACACAGCCGAGGTGCGCCGCCGCATCTCAGAGGACAGCGGAGCCACCTGGGGCCCTGTCGAAACCCTCTTCCCCGCGAACGAAGACGGCGGAATCTTCGTCCGCCAGCCACCGGTCGTCCTCTCCTCCGGCCGTTGGATCATTCCCGTTTTCCGGTGCCTCACCACGCCCGGGGAGAAATGGGTGGGCAACAATGACGACAGCGCCATAATGGTCTCCGACGACGCCGGCACTACCTGGTCCCAGCAGGTACTGCCCGGCAGCACTGGCTGCGTTCACATGGACATCCAGGAGCTTGAAGACGGATCCCTGCTCGCCCTGTTCCGCAGCCGCTGGGCCGATAGCATCTACGAATCCCGCTCGACCGACGGCGGCGGCACCTGGAACGAGCCCGTGCCCACCGAACTGCCGAACAACAACTCATCCATCCAGTACATCCGGCTCCGTGACGGCCGTCTGGCACTCGTCTATAACCACAGCCGGGCCGACGCGCATACCGAGCGCCGGCTCTCCCTGTACGACGAGATCGACGACAACGGCCTGGCCGCAGAGCAGGCAATCCTGTCCGAGCCCGATCCCGCCGCGCGTGGCGGGCGTACGGCGTTCTGGGGCACCCCCCGGGCACCAATGACCCTGGCCATCTCGGAAGACGGCGGACGCAGCTGGCCTGTCCGTCGGGACCTGGACGTCGGCGACGGATACTGCCTCTCCAATAACTCCAGGGACGGGTTGAACCGGGAATTCTCGTATCCAAGCATCCACGAAGGCCCTGACGGAAAGCTGCATATCGCCTACACATACTTCCGCCAAGCCATCAAGTATGTGCGCGTCGATCCGCAATGGGCCTACCAGGGCACCCGGTGATGACAGCAGCGCATCCGCACGCTCTCGTCACCGGGTGCAGCTCCGGCATCGGGCTCGCCATCACCCGGCACCTTCTCGACAACGGCTGGCAGGTCACAGGGCTCAGCCGGACCCGCCCGCAACTGGAGGCAGGGTTCGAGTGGCTCCAGGCGGACCTGTCCAAGCCACAGGAACTCCCCGCCGCCGTCAAAGACGTCGGGAACATCCGCGCCTTCGTTCATGCAGCCGGTTTCCAACGTGCCGAAATACTCGGCCGGTTGGACGGAAACGCCTTGAGGGAGATGTTCGCAGTCCACGTCGACGCCGCCGCAACCCTGGCAGATGCCTTGGTGGAACGGCTCGAAAACAACGGCCGCATCCTGCTCATCGGCAGCCGCACCATGTCCGGCAACCCCGGCAAGAGTCAGTACGCGGCGACCAAAGCAGCCCTCGTCGGACTCGGCCGCAGCTGGGCCATGGAACTGGCACCCCGGGGAATCACCGTAAACATCATCGCCCCCGGCCCCACGGACACGCCAATGCTCTCCGATCCAGGACGTGCGTCGGTGCCTCCCCGTATCCCGCCGCTGGGATCGCTGGTCGATCCAAGGGACGTGACAGCGCTGGCAGGGCTAGTCCTGGGTCCTCACGGGAAGTCCATCACTGGCCAGCAGCTGACTATCTGCGGGGGCGCATCCCTGTAGCCCGCCGTGACACCGCCGGCCCGCGTGCCTCATGCCGCGGGGCCCGGCGGGCTTCCTGCCCAGCGCCTCAAGGAAGCAAGCCCGACCCGAGTTACCGTATCCAGCCTGAGAAAGTGCAAACGTGAGTGGAGCAGAGCTTGTCATCATCGCGACGGTGATCGTTGTTGCCTCATGCTTGCAGGGAGCAATCGGATTCGGGCTGGGGCTGATGGCAGCCCCGGTGATCGCACTGATCGACCCCACACTGCTTCCAGGGTCCCTCGTGCTGCTCGCTGCCGGTGCCACCACGCTCGGTGTCATTCGTGATCGCACCACCATAAACTTCGCCGGGGCCGGCTGGGCTCTCCTAGGACGCGTCCCGGGAACGGCGCTCGGCGCTCTATTGGTCGTTATCCTGCCCGCCCGCGGACTGGCGCTGACACTTGCAGGCGCTGTGCTTTTCGGAGTCATGCTCAGCATCTGCGGTTGGCGCCCAAAGCCCCGCCCCCTCACTGTTGCAGCCGCGGGTGCGGCTTCAGGGATCCTCGGGACAGCCACATCCATCGGCGGTCCCCCAATGGCCCTGGTATGGCATGGCTCGTCGAAGTCCCAAATGCGAGGCACCATGAGCGCCTTCTTCCTGGTGGGTGCCATCATGTCCCTGACCGCCCTTGCCTGGGTGGGCGCGTTGGACCACCGCACGCTGATATTCGCCGCGCTGCTGGCGCCGGCAATGATTTTGGGATTCGCCCTATCGCGCATACTCAACCGGCGTTTGAACCGACGCCGCATCCGGCACGTAGCCTTGAGCGCGTCCACACTGGGAGCCATCCTCGTTCTTCTCCAAGCGCTGTAAAAGCACAGTGCCCGCGCGGACGACTCCTCCGATGCTTAATTGGCTGAGTCACGTCCATGCACCGACGTGTTCGGGAGTGCAGACGCCGACGGCGACCCACGGCAGAGCTGGTGTGAGGCTCTTTCCCAAGGCTCAATGCGTGAGCCCTGCTACCCCACACGGTTCCATCTACTGTCCGGATGCTGAAGGCACGCCTGTCGCATAAGCCGGGTGCTCCACCGACTCGCTAAGATCTGAAAGTTTATGCATGCGGCGGAATGACGGCTGCTCCTTAAACCAAAGCTCTATCGCAGCTCGTTCGTTCCGCCTCATGCTGATAGAGCATCGCTTTTATTCAGTCATCCACACAACTGATTGTCATGGTCACGGTTATCGGCGAAACAGTAGCCCGCCAGAAAGCGGTCTTATTCACCTGCGAGGTGATTGCCAAGAGCATGAGGACGCAGTTTTCATGGTCGAGATCTTTCCCTTGGAGGACCGAGTGCACTTCTAGGAGCAGGGACTGGCCAAGATTGAACTTTTGAAGTGCCTGGTCATCTGCAAAGGCCTCGGGTGGAGCGGGTGTAGCTCCACCCGCGACAGTTACTTGCGCACGATGACCTTAGGGCATCACGTCGCCGAGTTCGGTCCCAGGGTTTGGCCGACGTACAAGTTCCCGTCCGGGTCGCTGGCCAGCAGGACCGCTGTGGGTGCCATCTCGTCCGGATTGCCGAACCGCCCCAACGGCAGCTCAACAGCCTTTTGGGTTTTCCACGCGTCGCTCATCCGCTGGGTCAGTGGGGGTATTGATCGGTCCCGGGGCGATGGCGTTGACCAGCACGCCGTGCCTTGACACTTCAAATGGCCGTGATGCACTTGTTTGACCCGAAAACGTCCGCAAGCCTGGTGGACCGCTGCTTGCCCGGTGCCTTGGGAAAGGCGCCGGACGGTTCGGCGGCGGCCCCGTTATGGAGTACCGCCGCCGAACCGTCCGGGGTGGGCCGTTGCGGGCCGGTCAGCCGGCCGCGGCCTTGACGGCCAGGACCGGGCATTCTGCCTGCAGCAGGATCCGCTGCGCCGTGCTGCCCATGATCAGCTTGCCCACCGGGGTGCGCCGGCGCAGGCCGATCACGATGAGCCCGGCACCGTGGGATTCGGCCGCGTCCAGGACTTCGTCCGCGGCGTCGTGGCCGCGCAGCGGCTGCAGCAGCACATGGTCGACCCCTGCCGCTTCCAGCCGGCGGGCCAGGGCCTCGGCCCCGTCGGCCTGGACGAACCGCTGGTCCACATAGGCGTCGCCGCGGGAGGAATTGATGACCACCAGCCTGTCCTGCCTGTTCCGCGCTTCCGCGATGGCCCGTTCCAGGGCGGCTTCGCCCTCGGGGGTGGGGATGTATCCGACGACGACGCTCATGGCCTCTCCTTAATGCGCTCGTCAACGTGCTCGTCCTGAGGGGAAGCAACAGGGCGCAGGTTCTGCCCGCCGGCAGGGGCATCCAGGTCCGTGCCGGGCACTGCCGCGGGCTGATCCGCAGCCGCCGTTTCCGGACGCGGACCACGGGTTTTCCGCAGCACGAAGGCGAGCAGCGGCCAGGCCAGGACCAGCGCCGCAACGATGTAGACACCGACGGCGATGGGCTCACTCCACAGGCCGGACACGTCCCCGCCGCTGAGCTGCAGGGCCTTGCGCAGCTGCTCCTCGGCGCGCGGGCCGAGGATGACGCCGATGATCAGCGGCAGCACGGGCAGCCCGTAGCGGCGCATGGCGAAGCCGAGCAGGCCGAGCACCAGCAGGATGACCAGGTCGAACGCCTGCAGGTTCACCGCGTAGGCACCCAGCGTGGCGAAGAACAGGATGCCGGCGTAGAGGTACGGCCGCGGCAGCTGCAGCAGCTTGGCCCAGACCGGCGCCAGCGGCAGGTTGATCAGCAGCAGCAAGGTGTTGCCGATGAACAGGCTGGCGATCAGCGCCCACACCAGTTCCGGCTCGTTGTCGAACAGCAGCGGCCCGGGCTGGATGCCGTACTGGACGAAGGCGGCCAGCATTACGGCGGCGGTGGCGTTGGTGGGCAGGCCGAGGGCGAGCATCGGGGTCAGGGTGCCGGCGGCCGCCGCATTGTTGGCCGCTTCCGGCCCGGCAACGCCCTCGATGGCGCCGTGGCCGAATTCCTCCGGGTGCTTGGAGAGCTTCTTCTCGGTCACGTAGGAGAGGAAGGTCGGGACCTCCGCGCCGCCGGCCGGCAGGGCGCCGAACGGGTAGCCGTAGGCGGTGCCGCGCAGCCATGGCTTCCAGGACCGCTTCCAGTCCTGCTTGCCCATCCAGGGCCGGCCCACCGGAATGGTCGACAGCGGCTTGCGCCGCAGGTGGGCGGCGATCCAGAGCGCCTCGCCGACGGCGAAGATCGCGACGGCGACGACGACGATGTCCAGCCCGTCCACCAGCAGCGGCTGGCCGAAGACCAGGCGCTGCTGTCCGGTCACCTTGTCCAGGCCGACCAGGCCAATGGCCAGGCCCAGGCCCAGGGAGGCGAAGCCGCGCAGCTTGGAGGAGCCCAGCACGGCGGTCACGGCGAGCAGTGCCAGGACCATGATGGCCAGGTAGCTGGGGGCGCCGAGGCTGACGGCGAAGTCCACCACCATCGGCGTGAACGTCACGAGCAGTGCGGTGCCGATGGTGCCGGCGACGAAGGAGCCGATGGCCGCCGTCGCCAGGGCCTGCGCGGCCCGGCCGGCCTTGGCCATCCGGTGGCCCTCGATGGCCGTGATGACGGTGGCGGACTCGCCCGGGGTGTTCAGCAGGATGGAGGTGGTCGACCCGCCGTACATGCCGCCGTAGTAGATGCCGGCGAACATGATGAACGCGCTGGTCGGCTCCAGTCCGTAGGTCACCGGCAGCAGCAGGGCCACGGCCATGGCCGGGCCGATGCCGGGCAGCACGCCCACGGCGGTGCCCAGCAGCACGCCGATGAAGGCGTAGAGCAGGTTAAGGGGAGTTGCCGCCGTCGAAAATCCCTGCATCAGCAGGTCGAACGTCTCCATTTAGAGCACTCCTTGCAGCAGTCCGGCCGGCAGGCTGATGCCCAGGCCGAGGTAGAAACCGTAGAACGTGCCCAGGGCCAGGACGACGGCGATGATCGCGTCCCGGAGGTAGCGGCGGCTGCCCAGGGCCCAGGCGCTGCCCCAGAACAGCAGGGTTCCGGAGATCACCCAGCCGACGGTGTCGACCAGGACGATATTGAGCACGAACGCGCCGATCAGCGGGACCACGGTCCGCCAGTCGGTGGGATGGGACAGGTCCACGTCTTCGCCGCTCTCGGCCTCGCCCTGGCCGCCGCGCAGCACGTTGACGGCCAGCAGCACCGCGCAGACCAGCAGCAGACCGCCGACGATGAACGGCATGGTCTTCGGTCCGACCGGGTCGGCCTGCGAATACGGGACGGACAGCGAGAGCCCGTCGAGGATGACGGCCGCGCCGACCACCCCGAGCAGGGCCGCGAGGCCCAGCTCGGAGCGGCCTTTCAGCCGGGAAACCAGCTGATTCACGCAAGCCCCAGCTCAGACAGGACACTGGCCACGCGCTCGTCCTGCTCCTTCAGGAAGGAGGTGAACTCATCGCCGGTGACGAAGGCATCGCTCCAGCCGTTGTCCGCGAGGGCCTTCTGCCATTCGGGAGTGCCGTGCATCTTCTCCAGCGCGTCAATCCACTTCTGCTTGTCTTCCTCGCTGGTCTGGGGCGGGGCAACGATGCCGCGCCAGTTGGTGAACACGAGGTCGATGTTGGATTCCTTCAGGGTCGGCGCGTCGACGCCCTCGAGGCGCTCTTCGCCGCTGGTGGCCAGCACGCGGATCTCGCCCTTCTTGATCTGGTCGATGTACTCCCCGGCACCGGAAGCCGCGAAGCCGAGCTTGTTGCCCAGGATGGCCGGCAGCAGGTCGCCGCCGCCGTCGTAGGACACGAAGTTCACGTCCTTCGGATCAATCCCCACGGCCTGGGCCAGCTGCATCGGCAGCAGGTGGTCCGGGCCGCCCGGCGAGGAGCCGCCGCCGACGCTGACCTTGCCCGGGTTTTCCTTCCAGGCCTTCACCAGGTCGTCAATAGTCTTGTAGGGCGAGTCCTTGGACACCATGATGGCGCCGGGTTCCTGGACCAGGCGGGCCAGCGGGGTGGTTTCGGTCAGCTTCGCCTCGGAGTCGTTGGTGTAGCTCGCACCGACCACGCCCAGGCCCATCAGCATGGCCAGGTCGCCGTTGCCCTTTTCGTTGACTGTGCGGGCCAGGCCCACCGTGCCGCCGGCACCGGCCAGGTTGAAGACCTCGATATTGGAGGCGATGTCGGTCTCCTCCATGACCTTCGCGGCCACGCGGGCGGTGGTGTCGTACCCGCCGCCGGGCGTATTCGGAACCATGATGCGCAGGTCGCTGACGGGGCCCCCGGCAGCAGCCGAGTTGCCGGCGTCGCTGCCGCTGCCCGATCCGGTGACGCCGCAGCCGCTCATGGCCAATGCCAGGCCGGCAGCAGCGGCGGCCAGGCGGAACACGTTGTTTCTACGCATGGAAATCCTCTTCTCAAAAGTGGTGGAGTTCACTCACCGTAAAACGGGATGTGACCCAGGGCACGTTTGCGTTCTCAAAGAAAATTGAGTTCATTGTGTTCACGCCCGGATGCCCGTCCTGCCGGGGCAGAGGATATAGTTCACCCGACAAACAGGTGGCCCCGGCGGCGAGTCCGGGTCCAGCAGGAGGGATCAGAGTGGATCAGCATGCCGGCGGCCGCGCGAATAAACGGCGCCGCGGCCTGACGCTGGCCGGGCAGTACCTTGTCCTGCAGCTGCTGATCGTCACCGTGGTGCTGATCGGCGTCGTCGCCCTCTCCCTGGCGCAGTCCGCCCAGGCGTTCGAACGGGTGGAAGGCCGCAGGGCCCTCTCCGCCGCCGAATCCCTGGCTGCCACACCGGTGGTCCGCGCGCTCCTGCCGGATGCCAAACCCGGCTTCGGCGCGGCCCTGCCCGCCGTGGCCGAATCCGTGCGCACCGTCTCCGGTTCCCGGTTCGTCATCCTGGCCAAGTCCGACCGGACCATCCTGACCTCGCCCGACCCGGCCCAGCTCGGTTCCAAGCTGCCGCTGGGCGGCAGCCGCGTCCTGTCCGGAAGGGCCTGGACGGGGCCGGTGGCCGTGGGCGGCCGAACCTACCTCGCCGCCCATGTGCCGGTGCTGGACAACAGCGGAAAGATGGTCGGCATTGCCGCAGTCGGACGCGAATACCCTTCGGTCCTCGAACGGCTCGGCGAGGCCGCCCCGAACCTGCTGACCTACCTGGGGGTTTCCCTCGCCCTGGGCGGCACCGGCTCCGTGCTGCTGGCCCGCAGGGTGAAACGGCAGACCCTGGGCATGGAACCGGACGAAATCGCCGGCCTCGTCGAGCACCGTGAAGCCATCGTGCACGGGGTGAAGGAAGGCGTCATCGCCCTGGACCCCGAGGATCGCGTCACCCTGGCCAACGAGAGCGCACGCCGTCTGCTCGACCTCCCGCCCGACTGCCTCGGCCGCAGCCTGGACGAACTCGGCATCCAGCCGCAGCTGCGCGAGGTCCTGACCACCGACCAGCCGGACCCCGACCGCCTGGTCCTCGTGGGCGAGCGCGTGGTGGTCTCCAACCGCATGCCGCTGCGCTCGCACGGCAAGATCATCGGCTCCGTCACCACGCTGCGCGACCGCACCGAGCTCTCGTCCCTGGAAAAGGAGCTGGGCACCACCCGCGCGACTACGGATATGCTGCGTGCCCAGACGCACGAATTCGCCAACCAGCTGCACACTATTTCCGGCCTCATCCAGCTGCGCGAGTATGACGAAGTGGTCAATTTCGTCAACGGGGTCAGCCTGAGCCGGACCCGGCTCTACGACGACGTCACCCACCGGATCCACGATCCGGCGCTGGCCGCGCTGCTCATCGCCAAGGCCAGCCTCGCCTCCGAGCGCAACGTGGCCCTGCAGCTGACAGAAGGTTCGGCCCTGGACCGCGTGGACGAGGGCCTCTCCCGGGACCTGACCACGGTGGCCGGGAACCTCATCGACAACGCCATGGACGCCGTCGGCGGTACCGCGGACCCCAAGGTGCGGATCACGGTCACCGATGACGCGGACCAGATAGTCGTCATGGTGCACGATTCGGGCCCGGGGATCGCCGCCGGACGAATGGATGACATCTTCCGGCAGGGGTTCACCACCAAGACCTCCGCCAACGACGGCGGCAGAGGATTCGGCCTGGCCCTCACCCGGCTAATATGTCTCAGGCGCGACGGCGAGGTAACCGTCCACAACGACAACGGCGCGGTGTTTACCGCCCGGATGAAGAAGCAGAGCCACCGCTGATGATCAAGGTCCTGATAATCGATGACGACTTCATGGTCGCCAAAGTGCATGCCGGATTCGTCCGGCAAATGCCCGGCTTCACAGTCGCCGGCGTGGCCCACACCGGCGCCCAGGCCCTCGAGGCGGTCCGGCGCCTGCACCCGGACCTGGTGCTGCTCGATATCCACCTGCCCGACATCAGCGGCCTGGACCTGCTGCAGCAGCTGCGCGAGGCGGCGCCCGAACTGGACGTGCTGATCATCAGCGCCGCCCGGGAAATGGACACCGTGCGCCGGGCGCTGCGCGGGGGCATCGTGCACTACCTGATGAAGCCGTTCTCCCAGGAGGACCTGCGCGAACGGCTCGAACACTACCAGCAGGCCTACCGGCCGCTCGCCGCCGCGAAAAGCACCGCCGACCAGTCGGACGTGAACCGGGTGTTCGGCGTCAGCCGCACCGAACGCCCGCTGCCCAAGGGCTGCAGCGTGGAGACCCTGCAACTGGTCGAGCAGCTGCTGCGGAAGACCGAAACGGACCTCTCGGCGACCGAAGCCGCCGAGCTGCTGGGCACGTCCCGGGTCAGCGCACGCCGCTATCTGGAGTACCTGAGCGAGGAGGGCCGTGTGGAGGTCCGCCTGCGCTACGGCGGGGTGGGCCGGCCCGAACGCCGCTACGCCTGGCGGCAGGCCGGCTGAACCCGCCCAGCCGTACGGCGGCGGGCATGGCTTCCAAACTGTTTCAATCCGATCAGTCCTCGGCTCCGAAGTACTCCTGACAGCCCGCGCCGCCTAAGACGGCAGGGACCACAGCGGCGGCCCGCACAGGCCGCCGGAGGACAGGAGATGCCACCATGCTGGCTACCCAGAAGAAACTGACCGCAGTGCTTGGCCTGGCCGCCGCCGCAACCTTCGGGCTCACCGCCTGCAGTTCCGGCGGGTCCGGAGCTGCGGAAAATGCCCCGGACGAAACGTCGATGAGCTCGCCCACCGCGGAGAGCAGCCAGGCGGCCATGGACCCGGCGGCCAACCTGGTGGGCCCGGGCTGCGCCGACTACGCCGCGCAGGTGCCGGACGGGGCCGGCTCGGTCGAAGGCATGGCCCAGGACCCGGTGGCCGTGGCTGCCGCGAACAATCCGCTGCTGACCACCCTCACGGCCGCGGTGTCCGGCAAGCTGAACCCGGACGTGAATCTGGTGGACACCCTCAACGGCGGCGAGTTCACTGTCTTCGCCCCGGTGGACGAGGCCTTCAAGGCTATCCCGGAAAAGACCATCGAGTCTCTGAAGACGGATTCGGACACGCTGACCACGATCCTGACCTACCACGTGGTGCCGGGCCAGCTGTCCCCGGACGAGATGGCCGGCGAGCACGAGACCGCCCAAGGTGCCGCAGTGCAGGTCTCCGGCAGCGGGGACGGACTGAAGGTCAATGATGCCAACGTGATCTGCGGCGGCGTGAAGACCGCCAATGCCACGGTGTACCTGGTCGACTCGGTCCTGATGCCTCCGGCCAAGTAACGGCTTCGGCACAGGTGCGGCGGGGAGGGTGACCAATGGCGGGCGGCCATGAGAACGTTGAGCATATGCGCCTACCGTGGCTGCGCGCCGTGGCACCGGCCCCGCCGCCAACCCATGAAGACCTCATCCGCCGCGTCGCCCTCGGTGACGAGGCGGCCTTCGAGGCACTTTACGATGCCGTCTCCCCGACGGTGTTCGGCCTGGTCCGCCGGATTGTCCGCGACCCGGCCCAAAGCGAGGAAGTGACCCAGGAGATTTTCGTGGAAGTGTGGCAGCAGGCCACGCGCTTCGACGCCGACCGGGGCAGGGCGCTGTCCTGGATCCTGGTGATGGCCCACCGCCGCGCGGTGGACCGTGTGCGGGCCAGCCAGGCCAGCACCGAGCGGGACCTGCGCCAGGGCATCAAGGAGTACCAGGACAGCTATGACGATGTCCAGGAGAGCGTCGAAACCAAGCTCGAAGCCGAACGGGTACTGAAGGCGATGGAAAGCCTGACCGCCGCACAGCAGGAGGCGATCCGGCTGGCCTACTACGGCGGCTATACGCACCAGGAGGTGGCGAACCTGCTGCGGGTGCCGGTGGGAACGGTCAAGACGCGCATCCGGGATGGCATGATCAGGCTTCGGGACAAGTTGGGAGTGGCGTGATGGACGAACAGCTGCACCTGCTGACCGGCGCCTATGCGCTCAATGCCGTGGACGACGTCGAACGTGCCGCCTTCGAACGGCACGCGCTGGAATCCGAGTCCACGCTGGAGGAAGTGCGCAGCCTGAGCGAAACCGCTGCGCTGCTCGCCTACGGCACCGAGGCTGTCCAGCCGCCGGCCCGGGTCAAGGACAATGTCATGGCCGCCATCCGGAACACCCGGCAGCTGCCGGCCCCGGCGGTCGTACGCGACCTGCCGGCCACCGGCACCTCGGCCCGGTCCCGCGCCCGGAGGCGCGCGCTGCCGGCCGGCGCCGTGCGCGCCCTGGCCGCAGCCGCGGCCGTGCTCCTGCTGGCCGTCGCCGGCCTGGGCGGCTGGGTGCTCGGCCAGGCCGCCCAGCAGCGGCAGCTGCAGCAGCAGCTGGCGGCGGCGTCGCGGGAGCAGGCGGCGATGATGCAGATTATCTCGGCCAAGGACGCGCGGCTGGCCACCCAGCGCATGGACGGCGCGGTGGTCACCGTCGCCTATTCCGGCTCGGCGGACCAAGCTGCGGTCATGGCCCACGGCCTGCCACAGCTGCCGGAAGACAAGGGCTACGAGCTCTGGATCATTTCCGGTGACGACGCGGTGCCGGCCGGGATGCTGACCGCTCCGGCCGCCGATGCGCCGCGGATGAAGGTCCTGGAGGGCGGTCTGGCCGGCGCCACGCACGTGGGGATCACCATCGAACCGGCGGCCGGGTCGGCCAAGCCAACCAGCCCGCCGATCATGCTGCAGGAACTTTAAGTGTTCCAATCCGGATGACCGTCCGGCTCCGAAGTACCGGTGCAGGAGAACCTGCGGGCCGCCGGGCCCGCAGGTACCGGATTAAGGAGAGAACCATGACCGCTTCGAATATCGCCCAGCGCCGGCGCACCGCAGTGCAAACCGCAGCAGCGGCTGTCGGCGCCGCCTTCCTGCTGGTCGGCGTCCTCGGGTTCATCCCGGGCGTCACCAGCAACTACGGCGAACTGTCCTTCGCCGGGCACGAATCCGGGGCCCTGCTGCTGGGCATTTTCCAGGTCTCCGTGCTGCACAACATCGTCCACCTGCTCTTCGGCATCGGCGGCCTCGCCCTGGCCAGGAGCGCAGCCGGCGCCAAGGGGTACCTGCTCTTCGGCGGCGCGGTGTACCTGGTGCTGTGGCTGTACGGGATGCTGATCGGCCACGGCACGCCGGCCAACTTCGTCCCGGTGAACACCGCGGACAACTGGCTGCACTTCGTCCTGGGCGCCGCCATGATCGTGCTCGGCAGCGTGCTGGGCCGCCGCGTGGTGCGCTGAGGCCGGGCGCTGCCCGGAAAGGAACTGATCCCGATGGAAACGGTGGAACGACGGCGGACGGCCAGCCGGTGGCCGGGAGTCCTGGCCGGGGTGGTGGCAGCGGCTGTCCTGTTCGGGACGGCACAGCTGGCCGCGGCCTTCTTCGGCCCGGCGGCCATGCCGCTGGCCGCCGTCGGCTCCACCTTCATCGACTTCACCCCACCGTGGCTGAAGGACTTCGCGATCGCGACCTTCGGCACCGCGGACAAGCTGGTGCTGTTCATCGCCATGGGCGTGGTGGCCGCACTGCTGGCAGGCCTGGCCGGGCTGCTGGCCCGGCGCCGCTGGAGCCTCGGCGCCGGGCTGGTGGTGGTGCTGTCCGTGGTGATCGGCGCCTGCGTGGCAACCCGTTCCGGTGCCTCGGCCCTTGACCTGGTCCCGACGGTCCTGGGCACTGCCGCCGGGCTGGCCGCCCTGCGGCTGCTGGCCGGCAGGGCCGCGGCTGCCGACAGCGCGCCGGCCGACGGCGGCCCGGAATCCTCCCAGGCGGTGGGCCGGCGCAGGTTCCTGGCGAGCGCGGCGCTGCTGGCCGGTGCCGCCGCCGTCGTGGGCGCCGGCGGCAGCGTCCTGTCCGGCGTCCGCAATGCGGCGCGGGCGGTGCGTGAGGCGCTGCGGCTGCCGGCCGCTGCCTCCCCCGCTGCCCCGCTGCCGGCCGGCGTGCAGGCCCCGGTCCCCGGCGTCGTCGATTTCGTGACGCCGAACCCGCAGTTCTACCGCATCGACACGGCACTGATCGTGCCGGAAGTCGACCCGGCCGGCTGGAGCCTGCGCGTGCACGGGATGGTGGAGGAAGAATTCACGCTGCGCTTCCAGGACCTGCTGGAGGCCGAGCTGACCGAGGCATACGTGACCCTGACCTGCGTTTCCAACGTGGTCGGCGGCGACCTGGCCGGCAACGCGAAGTGGCTGGGCTACCCGCTGCGGCAGGTGCTGGCCCGGGCGAAGCCGCTGCCCGGGGCGGACATGGTGCTCTCCACCAGCATCGACGGCTTCAGCGCCTCCACGCCGCTGGACGTGCTGCAGGACGACCGGGACGCGCTGCTGGCCATCGGCATGAACGGGGAACCGCTGCCGCTGGAGCATGGCTTCCCGGTCCGGATGGTGGTCCCGGGGCTGTACGGCTACGTGTCCGCCACCAAATGGGTGGTGGACCTGGAAGTGACGCGGTTCCAGGACAAGGCCGCCTACTGGACCACCCGCGGCTGGTCCGCGCGCGGGCCGGTCAAGACGGCCTCGCGGATCGAGGTGCCCAGACCGCTGGCCCGGGTGCCCGCCGGCCGGGTGGCCCTGGGCGGGACTGCATGGGCGCAGCACCGCGGGATCTCGCGGGTGCAGGTGCAGCTGGACAACGGCGGCTGGCGTGACGCGGAGCTGGCGGCCGAGGCCTCGGTGGATACCTGGCGCCAGTGGTTCTACGTGTGGGAGGACGCCCGGCCGGGCAGCCACCAGGCCCGGGTGCGTGCCTGGGACGGCCGGGGCGAACTGCAGACGGCCGAACAGGCCCCGCCCGTCCCCGACGGGGCCAGCGGCTGGCACACGCTCACGTTCACCGTGGAGTAAGCGGGCCGGCGCGGCTTCGTCAGTTCGTCCCGGGTTCCCATCTCGACGGCGCGCAGCCGAATTCGCGGGTGAAGGCGCGGTTGAAGGTGGCCGGGTCGCCGAAGCCGCAGGCCGCCGCGACCGCGGCGATGGACTGGCCGGTGGCCGCCCGGGCCGGCAGCAGGGCGGCGGCCCGCTGCAGCCGCTGGGTCCGGACGAAGGCCGCCGGGGTCTGGCCGCCGGCCGAGAAGAGGGCATGGATCTTGCGCACCGACACGTGATGGGCGCGGGCCAGGTCCTCCACGGACAGCCCGGGGTCGGCCAGATGCTCCCTGATGTAGGAATGCACCGCCGCCAGCAGCACCTGGTCGCTGTCCCAGCCGGCATGTCCGAGGCCGGCGAACGAGCGGAGCACCATCGAGAGCAGGTCCGCTGCCGTCCCGCCCAGCTCCTGCCGCGTCCCGGCGCCGGATACGGCGTCCTCGGACAGCAGGCCGCGCAGGTAGCCGGCAAAGGCTGCCATGCCGGGCACCCGCCGGTCCAGGGTCCGGCCGCAGGCGTCGGCAATCAGCCGGTCCCGCACGCCCAGGCGCCGCCGGCCGATGCGCAGGACCGCCAGGTCCTGCCCGTGGTGCGGATGGTCCAGGACATAGGGCCGGTTGGTCTCGTAGAGGGCGGCAGCGCCCGGTGCGATCCTGGCGGTCCGCCCGTGCTGGCTGACCGTGCCGGAGGAGCCCAGCTGCAGCGACAGCAGCACGTCATCGCCGTCGTCGCGGCGCGTCAGGCGGTCCGTACGTTCCACCCGCACCGGCCCGGAGCCGATCCGGCACACGGACACATCCGGGGCGAGCGTGACGGGGGAAAGGGTGGCGGTGAAGGTGCTGCCCGGCGTCGTGCAGCGCAGCGGCACGAAGTGCCGGCCGGCGATCTGCTGCCAGGTGCCGATGTCGGCAGCGGAGATGACTGCCACCCATGCCTCCTCGATCCGCGGTCGGTCCGCCGGCGGGCCATACGGCCGCCGGGTTCCCGGAACTTTAGCAGGGCCTGCAGGAAACGCCCCGCCGTGTGCAGAAAACGTCAAGGACAGGCCTGTGACCTGAAACATACCGTGGAAACAATCCATTCCCACCCAGAAGAAGGAGTACCCAATGGCACCGACAGTGCGCGTGGCCGCCGTGCAGGCCGAACCGGTGTGGCTGGACATCGAGGGCACCACTGCCAAGACCGTGGAGCTGATCCGGGAAGCCGCAGCGGGCGGGGCGGACCTGATGGCCTTCCCGGAGACCTGGATCCCAGGCTACCCCGTGTTCCTGTGGTCCTACCCGGTGTACGAGCAGATGGAATTCGTGGCCCGCTACCACGCCAACTCCCCCACCTTGGACGGGGAGCACCTGCGCCGGATCCGCGAGGCCGCCCGGGACAACTCCGTCACCGTGGTCCTGGGCTTCAGCGAAAAGGACGGCGGCTCGCTGTACATGGCCCAGGCGGTCATCGGCCCGGACGGGCAGATCCTGCTGCACCGGCGCAAGCTCAAGCCCACCCACGCGGAGCGGACACTTTTCGGCGAAAGCGACGGTTCCGGCATCAAGGTCATCGACACCCCGGCCGGCCGGGTCGGGGCACTGAACTGCTTCGAGCACCTGCAGCCGCTGACCAAGTACGCCATGTACGCCCAGAACGAGCAGATCCACGTGGCCGGCTGGCCCTGCCTGGGCATCCTGGGCAAGGTGCCGGCGCTCAGCCCCGAGCCCATCATGGCCGCCTCGCAGACCTACGCCCTGGAGGGCAGCGCCTTCGTCATCACCGCCACCCAGATCATGTCCGAGGCCGGCGCCCGCCAGTTCCCCACCGCCGACGGCGGCCCCACGCCGGTCTACACCGGCGGCGGTGGATACGCCCGGGTCTACGGACCGGATTCGGCCCTGCTCACCGAGCCGCTGGACCCGGCCACCGAAGGCATCGTCTACGCCGACCTGGACCTGGCCCGGATCGACCTGGCCAAGAACACCGTGGACCCGGCCGGGCACTACGCCCGCCCGGACGTGACCCGGCTGCTCTTCGACGACCGCGCCCGCACGCCCATGGTCCGTCCCGGCGAACTCGACGGGGAGCTGTTCGCCCCGCTGCCCGAGCCTGAGCCGGCGCCCGCCGGCTGACCGTTTCCGCTCGGCGGAACGGCACCGGCAGGTGGGCGAGCTCTGGTAGACGCACTCGCCGAAGTGATGGCCGAAGGCACCCGCTGGAACCGGCTCACCGGGGCGCAGCCATCCTGGGCGAGCTGTTCCGCCAGGCCGCCGCAGCCCGCTGAAACTGGCAATTCTGCCGTTCCCCCACCCGTGGCTCCGGATAGGATCGGAACCAGGGATTCGAGGGAGGGATGGTCCATGACGGCAGGTGTTCCGGGCAGGCGCCGCACCGGCGTTGGCCGGGAGGTTCCGGCCCTGGCGCGCACTGCCGTGGAAGCCGGCGGCGTGGGCCTGGTCGACCATCCGCTGGCCGCCTTGGGGCCGGAGGACGTGGAGCTGAGCATTACGCTGTGCGGCCTGTGCGGGGCCGACGTCGTGGTCTACCAGGCGGATCCTGTCGTCGACTGGGTCGCTCCCGGAACCGTCCTGGGCCAGGAGGCCGTCGGCGTGGTCACCGCGACCGGGCTGCTGGTCCCGGACTGGCCGTCCCACGGCGACCGGGTGGTCCCGCAGGCAGTCGTCGGCTGCGGCCGCTGCGAGGCGTGCGTGGCGGACCGGCCGGAAGATTGCCCGCGGGGCAGCTCACTCGGCCTTGGCCGCAATGGCACGGCCGCCGGCCGCGCCATTGTCCCCTGGCGAAGCCTGCTCCCGGTGCCCGAAGGCCTGCCGGATACGACGGCGGTGCTCACCGAGCCCGCCTCCATCGCCTGGCGCGCCGCCGCCGTCGTCGGCCGGATCAGTCCCGGGGACCGGGTCGCAGTCTCGACCACGCGCGCGATCGGCCTGATCGCCGCGCTGGTGGCCAAGAGCCTGGGCGCCGACGTCGTGATGGTGGGCCGGGAGGGTCCGCTGCACGAGCGCCGGCAGATGCTGGCCGACAGCCTCGGCCTGCGGACCATCACCGATCCGGACCCGGACAGCGTCGACGTGTGGCTGGAGGCCTCCGGCTCCGGCAAGCAGCTCACGACCGCTGTGCAGGCCCTGAAGCCCGGCGGCAGGCTGGTCCTGGTAGCGGTCTATGCGACCGGAACCCAGCAGAGCGTCAAGACCATCCCGGGGAAGAAGCTCGAGGCGCTGATCAGCTACGCCTCGGGCCGGAAGGACTATGAGGCAGCCCTGCAGTTCCTGACTACCGTGCCTTGGCTGGGCGAAAAGCTGGTCAGGGTCTATCCCATGGACCAGGCGGTCCATGCGCTGCACCACTCGGCCGAGGGAACGGACGCAGAGGGCAATCTGCTGCTCAAGGCAGTACTGCGTCCGAACGGCTGAGCGCTGCGGCAGCGACTACCGTCCGGCCGGCTGCCGGCGCAGCTGCTGGGTGATCTTGTGGGCCTCCTCCAGCAGCAGCCGGCCCAGGAACTCCTGCCGCTCCGGGCGGAACCGCTGTTCGATCCCGGTCAGCGACAAGGCCCAGGCCGGCCTGTCGTTGCGGTCGAAGATGGCCGCGCCCATCCCCCAGCTGCCTTCCAGGATCAGGCCCGGGTTGACGGTGTACCCGGTCCTGCGGGTGGCTTCCAGGTTGGCCCGGATATTGCCGGCGCTGTGCGCGGGACCGAACCTTCCTTCCCGGGGCCCGGTGTCCGCGAGCAGCCGCTCCACCTCGTCCTCCGGCAGGAAGGCCATGATGGCCAGCCCGGCCGAGGCCACGCCGAGCGGGAAGCGCACCCCCTCGTGCAGCACGAAGGAGCGGACCGGGAAGCTGCCCTCCTCGCGGACCAGGCACACCGTTTCGTCGCCGCGGCGGATGGACAGGAACGCGCTTTCCCCGGTCTCGTCCGCGAGCCGGCGCAGGCTGGGGCGGGCCAGGTCCTCGATGGCAAAGCGGTTCGCGGCCACCGCGCCCATGACATACAGCTCGGGCCCCAGATGCCAGGTTCCGGTGTCGGCGCTGTGGTCCAGCAGGCCCTCGGCCGCGAGCGAAGTCAGCAGCCGGTGCACCGTGGGACGGGTCAGCCCCGAGGCCCGGACGATGTCCGGCAGCGCCGCCCCGCCGTCGGCTGCCCGCGCCACAATCCGCAGCAGCTGCGCCACCCGGCCCACCACCTGCGCTCCCTGCACCGGCTCTCCTGCCATCAGGTACTTCCTTCCCACCATGTCCTATCCACAATATGGACAGTTTACGGCACGCGGTCCACACTATGAGGGCCAATTTTCGGCGTTGTTGACGCACCGTCGGCACCGTGGCTAGTCTTCCGTGACATTGGATCGTCCACAAAGTGGACAGACACGGAACGACGGCAAGGGGCAGCAGATGTCAAAGCTTTGCGCAGACCCGGCGGCAGCACTGTGGGATGTGCTCGCAGACGGGATGACCGTCGCGGTGGGCGGTTTTGGTCTTTCGGGCATTCCGGCGGATTTGATCGACGCGGTGCGGGAGTCGGGGGTGCGGGACCTGACCATCGTGTCGAACAACATGGGGGTGGACGGCAAGGGCCTGGGCGTGCTGATTGAGTCCGGGCAGGTGGCCAAGGTGCTGGCCTCCTACGTGGGCGAGAACAAGCTGTTCGCCGAGCAGTTCCTGGCCGGGACGCTCGAGGTGGAGTTCAACCCGCAGGGGACCCTGGCCGAACGGCTGCGCGCCGGCGGTGCCGGCATCCCCGCCTTCTACACGAGGACCGGCGTCGGCACCCAGGTGGCCGAGGGCAAGCCGCACGCCGAATTCGACGGCGAACTGTACGTACAGGAGCGCGGCATCACGGCCGACCTCGCCCTGGTCCACGCGCACACCGCCGACACCGAGGGCAACCTGATCTACCGGTACACCGCCCGGAACTTCAACCCGGTGGTGGCCACCGCCGGGAAGGTGACCATCGCCGAGGCCGAGGTCATCGTGGCGCCCGGGGAACTGCACCCGGACCACATCGTGACCCCCGGGGTCTATGTCCAGCGCCTGGTGCAGGCCTCGAACCGCACCAAGGACATCGAGCAACGCACCGTCCGCCCCCGCCCCGCCGCCGTCGGCGCCTGACCCAACCGCTTTCAGAAGGAGAGAGACATGGCCTGGACCCGTGACGAAATGGCGGCCATTGCCGCCGCGGAACTGAACGACGGCGACTACGTGAACCTGGGCATCGGCATTCCCACGCTGGTGGCCAACAACCTGCCCGAGGGCGTGCGGGTGACCCTGCAGAGCGAAAACGGGCTGCTGGGCATGGGCCCGTTCCCCTACGAGGGCGAGGAGGATGCGGACCTGATCAATGCCGGCAAGCAGACCGTGACCATCCTGGACGGCGGGTCGGTCTTCGATTCGGCCACCTCCTTCGGCATGATCCGCGGCGGCCACGTCAAGGTCGCCATCCTCGGCGCCATGCAGGTCTCCGCGGCCGGGGACCTGGCCAACTGGACCATCCCCGGCAAGATGGTCAAGGGCATGGGCGGGGCCATGGACCTGGTCGCCGGCACCCCGCGTGTGGTGGTGCTCACCGAGCACACGGCCAAGGACGGCTCGGCGAAGATCGTCGAACAGTGCACCCTGCCGCTGACCGGCGTCGCCGTGGTGGACCGGATCGTCACCGACCTGGCGGTATTCGACATCACCAATTCTGCCCTGGTGCTGCGCCGCACCGCTCCCGGGCACGACGTCGATCAGATCCGCGCCCTGACCGGTGCCCCGTTCAGTGTGCAGCTCGAGGCGGGGGTGCCGGCATGAGCGCGCTGATCGCCGGGTATGCCCGGACGCCGTTCGCGCGTTTCAACGGCCGGCTCGCTTCCGTGCCCGCCACCGCGCTCGGGGCCCACGCGGCCACGGCCGCGCTGCGCCGGGCCGGGATCGCGCCCCAGGAGGTCCAGCGGGTCATCGCCGGGCACGTCCTGCAGGCCGGGGCCGGACAGAATCCGGCCCGGCAGACCGCCGTCGCTGCCGGCATCCCCCTGACGGTGCCGGCGCTGACGCTGAACGCGGTGTGCCTCTCCGGCATGGAAGCCGTCGTCGAGGCCGAGCGCCTGATCACCGGCGGAGAGGCCGACATCGTCCTGGCCGTCGGCCAGGAGTCCATGTCCCTGGCCCCGCACGTACTCGGTGCCCGCGCCGGCCAAAAGTACGGGGCAATGGAGCTGATCGACACGCTTGAGTTCGACGGGCTGACCGACGCGTTCGAGTGCCGCTCCATGGGGGCCTCCACCGAGGACGGCAACATCGAGCTCGGCCTGGACCGTGACGGCCAGGACGCCTGGGCCGCAGCCTCCCACCAGCGTGCTGCCGCGCACGCCGCCTTCCACACCGGCGAGATCGAGCCCTACACCATCACCTCGCGCCACGGCGGGACCGTGGTGGCCGACGACGACGGCGTGCGCGCCGACACAACCGCCCAAACGCTGGCCGGGCTGCGCCCGGCGTTCAGCACGGACGGCACGATCACCGCCGGCAACTCCTCGCAGATCACCGACGGGGCCGCCGCGCTGGTGCTCGCCAGCCCGGCCGCCGTCGAACGGCTGGGCCTGTCCCCGCTCGCCGCCGTCGAGTCGCACGCGCTGGTGGCCGGCCCGGACGTCCGGCTGCACAACCAGCCGGCGAACGCGATCCTCGCCGCCTTGGAGAAGGCCGGCGCCGCGCCGGCAGACCTCGCGGCGGTGGAGATCAACGAGGCGTTCGCCGCCGTTGCCGTGCAGTCGCTGCGCACCCTGGGCCTGGACGGCGGCACCGTCAATGCGCGCGGCGGGGCCATCGCCCTCGGCCACCCCATCGGAGCATCCGGGGCCCGCATCGTCGGGACCCTGGCCCGGCAACTGGCCGAACAGGGCCCCGGCACCCTCGGCGCGGCGGGCATCTGCGGCGGCGGCGGCCAGGGCAGCGCGGTCGTGCTCCGGTCCCTCTAACTAAGTGTTGGGAAAGTGTCCTGCGGGTGGTTGACTCTGACAGCCGGAGGAGGCCAGCGTGAAGGTATGGCAGGTTCTTCGCCTCGTCCCCACCCCTCGGATCTGACTGGCGAGCAGTGGGCCCTGATCGGGCCGCTGGTCCCGGCCAAGACCGGTGGCCGCCCCGCAAGGCATTCCCGGCGGCGGATCGTGGACGCGATCCTGTACGTGGACCGTACCGGGTGCGCCTGGCGGATGATGCCGCATGACTTCCCGCCTTGGGGCACCGTCTACTGGTACTTCCAGCGCTCGAACGCCGATGGCACGACCGGCGGGTCCACGACGCGCTGCGCGGGGCGGTCCGGCAGGCGGCCGGACGGGAACCTGCGGCCCGGGCGAAAATGCCCTTCCATCGTGCAGGTGTGGGCCGACGGCGGCTACGCCG
>NZ_JAAZSQ010000007.1:78013-83717 GCF_012395835.1 Arthrobacter mobilis | reverse complement strand
CAGGGCGCCGCAACCGCCTAACCCTTTTCCCAACACCTACTAAGATTTCTTTCTTCCCTTAAGGAACCACCAAGGTCCTAACGGGAGAAAAGGTATGAAAAGGACGGTCGGCTGTGCTTCTACGGATACTGGGATCTGGAGTAGGCGCACCTAGGGCGCCGGGAGGAGCCCTGCTCTGGGCCAGCGGCGCGGCGGGCTGGCACCACCGGCGGCGGTTGGATCGGGCAGGCAGCTCACCTCGTTTTCGGATCAGGCATTCCAAAGCAGAAGGCTTGATCCATCCCTGAAGTTTTTGGTCGGAGTGCGAGACGGACGCAGCGGCCACCGTACTCCAAGCAAAACACCGATAACAGCGCATATGTCCTGATGAATCCGGCGAATCGCATTGGGTGAGAATCCGACGGATTTGCTCTGCAGTGGAGCGGTTCTCGCCGGTTACTGAAGGGCATACAGGTATTATCACGTCCAGGGATTTGCTTCGGTCGGGACAGCGCGGCAGCCCGGGGTATGCCCTGCCTTTCAGCTCTCGTTTTCTGCATGGAAGAACCCGTGGAACCGTCGGGGATGAATGCCCCGCAACCGGCCGTTTCAGACCGGTCTAATCGAGCAACGGTGAAAGTGACGTGCACGGTAAGTCCCGGCCCTTCACCACGGACCCGCACGTTCGTTCGCCGGTCTCCTATACGCCGGCTCACACCGGATCTGATCGCCTGTTCCTCCATTTCGGCCTTTGCAGGGTCTTATTCGCATTACATCCGCTCAAGAATCAACGCCATGCCTTGCCCCCCGCCGACGCACATGGTGATCAGGCCGGTCGTCTTGTCGTGGAAGTCGAGGGAGTTGAGCATAGTGGCCTGCAGGCGGGCTCCAGTCATCCCGAAGGGGTGACCGAGCGCGATAGCGCCTCCGTTTACGTTTAGGCGGTCCAGATCGATCCCGAGGTCCTGATAGGAGGGGATGACCTGGGCTGCGAAAGCCTCGTTGATCTCGACGAGGTCTACGTCATCGATGGTCATGCCTGCATGCTTCAGCGCGTTCCGGGTTGCGTCAACCGGGCCTAGTCCCATGATCTCCGGGGAGAGACCAGACACTCCGGTGGAGATGATGCGGGCCAGCGGTTTGAGTCCCAGTTCGGAGGCTTTGGTGTCACTGGTGATCACCACGGCGGCGGCACCATCATTGAGGGGGCAGGCGTTTCCCGCGGTGACGACTCCGTCCTTGCGGAAGACGGGTGCGAGTTGTGAGACGGCTTCGTATGTGACGCCACGGCGTGGGCTGTCGTCTGCGGAAACGGATCTACCGTCGGGGAGGGGAACCGGGGTGATTTCCCGTGCCCAGAAACCCTTTGCGATTGCCTCCTCTGCAAGGTTCTGTGAGCGAACAGCGAACTCGTCAAGCTCTGTGCGGGAGAGCCTGCGCAGCGCAGCGATGTTCTCTGCAGTGTGGCCCATGCTGATGTATGGGTCCGGAAGCTTGCCGTCCCGCCGTGGATCATGCCAGGGCCGGTTGGAGCCGGCGGCTTCGGTACGGGCACGGGCGTCCTCGAAAAGCGGATTCTCACAGCCAGGGAGGTCCGCGTTGCCGTTGCCGGAGCGGGATACTGCCTCGACCCCGGCGGAGACGAACACGTCGCCCTCGCCGCTCTTGATCGCGTGGAAAGCCATCCGGGTTGTCTGTACCGAGGAAGCGCAGTAGCGGTTAACTGTCGCACCCGGAACAGTGTCGAGGCCAAGCAGGGTGTTGACTACCTTCGCCATGTTGAAGCCGGCCTCTCCAGCAGGCAGGCCGCAGCCAAGATAGACGTCATCAATTGTGCTCGGATCCAGTGCTGGTACCTTCTCAAGCGCTGCTTCGATCGCGAAGGCGGCCAGGTCATCGGGGCGCAGATCTTTAAGCGACCCCTTGAAGGCGCGGCCTATCGGAGTGCGTGCAGAAGAGACGATCACTGCGTCTGGCATGGGAACCCGTTCCTTGGTAGAGGTAGTTATTCGTGCTCGAGGCGGTCGGCTTAGAAGGTGAGTGTCTGAACAGGGCCATCCCGCTGCTGCAGGGATTGGCACCTTCGGCCAGCTGGCCGTCTATCTCACCAGAGGCCAAAGATTGCCCACATGGCTGCCGGTGCCAGGACCACAGCGCCCAGGCCGTATCCCAGCATTCGTCTGAACAGCCGCTGGCGGTCCTCCGCGGCGGTGGCACCGATCACCAGCCCGCCTGCCGATCCCACAGGATTGTTATCGACAAGAACGGCTGAGAACAGCAACGCTATGACCGCACCGAGGGGATCTACACCGGCCGCGATGAGTGGTGGCAGCAACGGCAGCGTGGTGACAATGACCGCAATTGAATTAGCCAGGAACGATGTAAGAGCGGCGATGTAGCACAGGACCAGGAGAGACAGTGCCGGAGAGTTGTCAACTGAAAGCATCTCGCTCAGCCTTTCGAAGGCACCGAGTTCCTGCATCAGGCCCACGTAGGTGAGCAGACCGCCGATCAGGACGACAACGCCCCAGGGGACCTTTGCGATGATCTGGGTGGGCTCGAGTCGAAGAACGAGGATCAGGACGAAGGCCAGAACGAATGCTGTGTAACCCAGATCGAGGCGGAACCCGACGCCGGCCACGACAAGTACGGCAAAGGCGATGATCGAGAGGATCTTCGCGGGCTTCGAATGCTCTGTTCCCGACATCGTTTCCGGTGCCTCGGAGTAGACCTGCGTTGCGATGCCGGCAGTTGGCGCCGCCGATGTATGAGGCCCCATCTCCTTCGTAAAAGGAGACAGCTTGCGGGAGACGGGACCTTGGGTAACGATGCCCGCAGTCGGACCCGACAGCGGTGATTCTGAACTTGTCACTTCCGTGGACCGCAGCTGCCTGCGGTAGACAACCATCAAGGCAACTGTTAGCAGGAGACCGACGGCGACGGATGCCAGGAAGATCACCAAGCTACTGTGCATCGGCAACGGAACGCCAAGGTCTGCAAGCTGCTTGTTCGCGGTCAGGCCGAACACGGCGACCGGTGAGAACAGACCACTGAGGACACCGTTCATCACCACGAATGCCATGAGAAACGCAGGGATCCGGTGCTGCCGCGCCAGAGCCATTCCGATTGGCGCAACGATGGCACAGGCGGCCAACGGGAGGGTTCCGACGCCGGCAATCACGGCTCCCAGGACGAACGGCACAACGGGAATCAGTACTCGTCTGTTTCCCACGGCTCGGGTCGCACCCCTGAGGAACCAGTCCATCGCGCCGGTGACCTGAAGTATTCCGAACAGGCACATCACTCCCACAATCAGGATGACGAAGTTCGAGGGGAAGTACGAGACGAGCTGGTCCGTTGATATGCCCGCGTACAACGCGACGATCAAGGATCCGGTAAAGGCGGCCAGACCCATGTGGGCACGGGGAACCAGCGCCAGTAGGAACAAACCGACGAGAACAATGATGGACAGGTCAGCAGGGGTCATGGAAGTCTGTCTCCAGCAATAGGAAGGATTGAGGCGGGCGGTATCACTGGATCACGCCGCGATCCCGCAATTGGTCAATCTGCCCGGGAGGGAGTCCGACTAGCCCTCCAAGAATGTCGTTGGTGTGCTCGCCGACTTCGGGCGCCGGAGAGCGGTCAACATGGTCAAAGCCCGAGTACCGGCCGGCGGGGGCGACGAGGAGAGTCTCCCGTCCATGTCGGTCCCTCGCATGGAGCACTGAACCGCGGGCTACGATGTGCTGATCACGCACAATGTCTTCGGCTGTGTTGACCGGACCCGCTGCGAGTCCCGCACCGTGCAGGAGCACGAGGAGCTCGTCGAGGTCATGGCTTGCGACGAACTCCGACACAGCCTTATTAACCTCGCTACGTCTTGCCAGACGGTGCTCCATCGTCCTCAACTGGGAAAGCTCAGGGTTGTCGAGGAGCTTCACGAGTCGTTGCCACATCTGATCGGTCGAGACCGGTAGAACCACCCACCGATCATCCCGGGTTCTGAAGAGGCCGTTCGGCACGATCGATGGATTGTCGTTGCCGATTCTGCCCGGGGACGCCCCTGTGGCCTGATAGGCAGGGATCGAATCCTCCATCATCCTGAGCATCGGCTCGTACAGTCCGAGGTCCACCAGCTGCGGTTGGCCGGTCAGGTCCCGTTGGCGTAGCGCGCTCATGACGGCAAAAGCTCCGTAGATACCTCCGACTCCATCCGCAATCGGATACCCGGAGAACATGGGCGAGCCATCCGGATGACCGGTCCGATGCGTCAGGCCCGCGAAGGCCTCCACGACCCGGGCGAAACCGGGCAGATCCGAATAGGGGCCTGTGCGTCCGAACGCGGTGAGGTGCAGCATCACCACGTCCTTTCGCAGCCGTGTCAGATCGTCGAACTCTAGCCCGAAACGAGCGAGGGTCGGGGGGCGGAAGTTGGTAATGACGATCTCGCACTCCTTGATCAGCGAATGCAGGAGATCAATCCCTGCGCTGGTATGGAGATCGATGGCAACGCTGCGTTTTCCCAGTCCATGCTGTTCCCAGGTCGCCGCCGTGCCATCGACGAGAGGCGGATATTGACGTGCGGGATCACCGCGGCCAGGTTGCTCAACCTTGATGACGTCCGCTCCGAGCTCGCCGAGGAGTGCGGCAGTTAGAGGAGCCGCTAACACAGTTGAAACATCCAGTACGCGGATGCCTGTAAGCGGTGGAGGAGTCGATTTCTCCATGGCTACCTCGATTCGACATTCTAACAGTGACGCACACCACTCTGACAGCCAGAAATGTTCGCTGGAAGAAGGCATTACTGAACACGAGTGACCGCATATAGTGAACACATGCGGGTTGAGCGGCTGGTCTATTTCGTGGAAGCGGCACGAGCGGGGTCAATGCGTGCCGCCGCCGAGCATCTCGGCGTGGCCCAGTCTGTGATGAGCGGTCAAATCACGGCGTTGGAGGAAGAACTCAATGTAGTCCTCCTGAATAGAGGGCGTCATGGAGTCTCGATCACCGACGCGGGAAAACGAATCTTCGAGGACGCGCTGGGACTGATAGCTGCCCAACGCACCCTTATTGAGACCGCCCTTAGATTAACTGACGACCTGTCAGGCGTCGTGAACATTGGCGCGAACCCAGCCTTGGCCGCGTCAATCGTGACTCCGGTAATCGCCGAACTGCGGAAGATCCACATGGGCATACAGCCCGTGCTTCTCGAGGCGGCGTCCCCCGAACTTCTGGAGCATGTTGAGCGCGGTACCCTGGACTTCGCACTGCTGACCGGCCCCGCTTCCCTGTCACAGGGCTCAGCACCGCAATCAACGCTGGCTTCAACTGTGATGTCGGCCTACGTGATGCCAGGGCACCCGCTCTACACCCGCGACCGCATTACATGGGACGAACTCGGCGACTTCCCCCTGGTGGCCATGCGCCCGGACACAACAGTCGGCGCCGGTCTCATCAGGCACCTTCCAAAGGCGAAAATCGTTGCGCAGGTCTCCAGCATCAGACACGTGATCTTCATGGTTGAAAGTGACATGGGGATTGGAGTTGCGGCGCCCCAGCCGAGGTCTTTCGGCAGTCCTTTGGGCCGCTGGGTGCCAATTCACCCGCACGAACGCATCACCATCGATCTTGTCCAGTCAGGAAGCAAACCTGTAACACGATCGGTTCGGCTCGTTCGTGACGCCGTGCAGGCCAGAGCGAAGCAGTTCGACGTCGTGGACTCCTA